>CAVXNF010000001.1:0-415297 GCA_963763075.1 uncultured Chloroflexia bacterium
ACCAACGGCTCCCCGACCACCAGGGTCGTCATCGTCGGTGGCGGGTTCGCAGGCGTCGCCTGTGCCCGCGAGCTGGCGAAGCACGACGACGTGCACGTGACGCTCATCGACAAGAACGACTACCACCAGTTCCAGCCGCTGCTGTACCAGGTCGCGGCATCGATGCTCGTCCCGCGCGACATCGCGTATCCCACTGCGCAAGATCGCGGCGGAGTTCAAGGACTTCGAGGCGAAGCGTCGGCGAGGTGGTCAAGATCGACCCGGCCGCGCGATCGGCGACGACCGACACGGGTGAGACGCATGCCGGGGACTACCTCGTGCTCGCCGCCGGGTCGCAGCCCAGCTTCTTCGGCACGCCCGGGGCCGAGCACGCGTTCCCGCTCTACTCGCTCGACGACGCCGAGCGGCTGCAGCACCCGGATCATCCAGGCGTTCGAGGAGGCGGATCGCGACCCGTCGCTGATCGACGAGGGTGCGATCGACTTCGTCATCGTCGGCGGCGGACCGACCGGGGTCGAGGTGGCGGGCGCGCTGTCCGAGATGATCGCGACGACGATGGCCCACGAGTTCCCGGCCCTCGCCCCGCGGGCCAAGGTCCGGCTGGTCAATCACGGGCCGGAGCTGCTCACGATGTTCGCCGACCAGCGGCCACGCCTACGCGGCGGAGGTCCTCAGGAAGGACGGCGTGGAGCTGCTGCTGGGCAAGGGCGTGACCGACATCGGGCCGGGACACGTGACGCTCAGCGACGGGTCGGTGCTCAAGACACGCTGCGTAGTCTGGGGCGGCGGCCTCAAGGCCGCACCGGTCGCCGCGGCCGCCGGGCTGCCGCAGGGCAAGGGCGGGCGGATCGACGTCGAACCCGGACTTCACGGTCCCGGAGTTCCCGGGCGTGCTCGTCATCGGCGACATCGCCAACATCCCCGACAAGGGCGGCAAGACGCACCCGCAGCTCGGGTCGGTCGCGCTCCAGAGCGGCAGCGCCGCCGCGAAGACGATCCTCGCCGGACCGCGCCGGGAAGACGGCCAAGCCGTTCTCGTACCTCGACAAGGGGACGATGGCGATGATCGGCCGCGGCGCGGCGGTCGCCCAGGTCAAGGGCGTGGAGCTCCACGGCAAGCTCGCGTTCGCGGCCTGGCTCGGCGTGCACGCCGCCCTGATGACCGGCGGCAGCGAACCGCGTCGACGCGTTCAAGAGCTGGGCGGTCGACTTCTTCGGCAAGGAACGCGCGCCCCAGGCGCTGGACCGGAGCGGGACGCCGCGCGATGGTGTGGGAAGAGGACGCGGCCGTCGAGCCGGCGGCCGTGGGAGGAACGGGGTACATGAGCGACAGCGACTACGACGTGATCATCATCGGCAGCGGCGCCGGCGGCGGGACGCTGGCCGGGCACCTCGCCCCGTCGGGCCTGCGGATCCTCCTCCTCGAGCGCGGGCGACTGGCTGCCCCGCGAGACGGAGAACTGGGACGCGGACGAGGTCTTCGTCAAGAACCGCTACGTCGCCAAGGACACCTGGTACGACGACAAGGGCAAGCCGTTCACGCCGGGCATCCACTACTACGTGGGCGGCCAGACGAAGTTCTACGGGGCCGCGCTGTACCGGCTGCGGCCCGAGGACTTCGGGGAGCTCAAGCACCACGACGGCATCTCCCCGGCGTGGCCGGTCTCGTACGACGAGCTCGAGCCGTACTACTCCCGGGCGGAGCACCTGTACGAGGTCCACGGCACCCACGGCGAGGACCCGACCGAGGGGACGTCGAGCACGGACTACCCGTTCCCGGCCGTATCCCACGAGCCGCGCATCCAGCAGCTGTCCGACGACCTCGAGCGGGCCGGCTACCACCCGTTCCACGCGCCGTGCGGCGTCCGGCTCCACGAGACGAACATGCCGTTCAGCCCGTGCATCCGGTGCGCGACCTGTGACGGCTTCCCGTCGCTCGTCCAGGGCAAGTCCGATGCCGAGATCTTCGGGGTGCGCCCGGCCCTCGAGCATCCCAACGTCACGCTGCTGACCAACGCGCTGGTGACCCGCCTGACGACGGACGCCGCGGGCTCGACGGTGACCGGCGTCGAGGTGACCCACGACGGCGAGCCGAAGACGTTCCGGGGCGACATCGTCGTCGTCTCCGCCGGCGCGGCGAACTCGGCGCGGCTGCTGCTCGCCTCGGCCAACGACCAGCACCCGAACGGGCTCGCCAACGGCTCCGACCAGGTCGGCCGCAACTACATGTTCCACAACAGCACGGCCGTGCTCGCGATCTCGAAGGAGCCCAACCCGACGCGGTTCCAGAAGACGCTGGGCGTCAACGACTTCTACTTCGGGATGCCCGGCTTCGAGTACCCGATGGGCAACATCCAGATGGTCGGCAAGTCGTCCGCGCCGATGTTCCGCGGCGAGAAGCCGCTCGAGACGAAGCTCGCGCCCACGTTCTCGCTGGACGAGGTCGCGAAGCACGCCGTCGACTTCTGGCTGTCGACCGAGGACCTGCCGCGGCCGGAGAACCGGGTGACGCTCGCCGCCGACGGGAACGTCACGCTCAGCTACACGTTCAACAACCAGGAGCCGAAGAAGCAGCTGTACAACAAGCTCAAGTCGATGCTCGGGCACCTCGGCATGCACCCGGACCACCTCATCCCGCGCACGACGTACCTCAAGAACGACATCCCGATCGCGGGCGTCGCGCACCAGGCGGGCACGGTCCGCTTCGGCACCGACCCCGCCACGTCCGTCCTCGACGTCAACTGCAAGGCGCACGAGCTCGACAACCTGTACGTCGTCGACACGAGCTTCTTCCCCAGCATCGGCGCGGTGAACCCGGCGCTGACCGCGATGGCCAACGCTCATCCGGGTCGGTGACCACCTGCTGGATCGCCTCGGCGCGTCCGCCGGCGCGCCGAGCCGGCCGCGAAGCCGTGACCACCGCCTGACGAGTCCCGAGCCCGCTGCCCACAGGTTCGCGCACCATGCCCACCGTGCCCGATCGTCGCGAGGTCATCGCCGTGTATGCGGCCGGCCTCGCGCAGGGCGTGGCGCTGGTCACGTTCCCGGCGGCAAGCTCGATCCTCACCAGCCCCGACTGGTACGACCTGTCGAGCACGGCGTACGGCGGGCTGTTCCTGCCGCAGGCGATCGCCGCGATCGCCGCGTCGCTGGCCGGGGCGAGGCTCGCCGGCACGATGGGGCCGAAGCGGCTGCTCCTGGTCGGGCTCGCCGGCGACCTGCTCGCGATGGCCCTGCTGTTCGTGAGCCAGTTCCTCATCGGCGCCGGCCCGCTGCCGTATCTCGTGCTGCTGATCGCGACGACGAGCCTCGGCATCGGGTTCGGGTTCGCGGTGCCGTCGCTCAACACGTTCGCGGCCGCGTTCTTCCCGGAGCGCGCGGACCGGGCGGTCCTGTATCTCAACGCGCTGCTGGGGCTGGGAACGGCGCTCGCGCCGGTGCTCGTCGCGGTGTTCGTCGGCCTCGGGTTCTGGTCCGGCCTGCCGCTCCTCGTCGCCGTGGTCCTGGGCGGGCTGCTCCTGTTCGCGCGGCAGCTCCCGCTCGAGGCCGGGGCGCCGGCGGCCGCCACCCAGGGCAGCGGCCTCGGGATCCCGCCGGCGTTCTGGATCTTCGCCGCGTTCGCCGTCTGCTACGGCGTCGTCGAGACGATGAACGGGAACTGGGCGACCGTGTACATGACCGAGGATCTCGGGGCGTCGGCCACCGTCGCGTCCCTCGCGCTGACCGCGTTCTGGGGGATGGTGACGGTCGGGCGCATCCTGTTCGCCGCCATCGAGCGCTGGCTGCCGGAGCGGAGCGCCTACCGGATCCTGCCGTTCGTCGCCGCCGTCGCGCTGGCGGCAACCGCGCTGCTGTCCGGCGGCGGCACGGCCGCGACGGGGGTCGCGCGCGTTCGGCCTCGCCGGCCTCGGCTGTTCCGCCCTGCTGCCGCTGACGATCAGCTTCGGGCAGCAGCGGCTGACCGCGATCGCCGCGTCGGCCGCGGGCCTGATCATCGCCTTCTACCAGGTGGGCTACGGCGTGGCCGCGTTCGGCGTCGGGTCCGCTGCAGGACGCCGCCGGGATCAGCCTGTCCACGCTCTACGGGGCGACGGCCGTCGTCGCTGTCGTCCTCGGGCTGCTCGCGATCGTGGTCGTGGGCCGGCAGCCGCAGCTCGCCGGTGCGCAGGTCGGCGCGCGGTGATGCGCCAGTCGAACCATCATCCCAGGAAGCACCCGTCCGGTTCGAGCCGGTCGCCACGTTCCCAGGCAGCTGGGCCATCATCCACAGGTAAGAGGAGTCACTCGTGTCGTTGGAGAACAAGGCCGCCATCGTGACCGGCGGCGACAGCGGGATCGGCCACGCGATCAGCCTCGAGCTGGGCCGGCAGGGCGCCGCCGTGACGATCAACTACCACAAGAACGCGGACGCGGCCGACGCGACCGTCAAGGCGATCACCGACGCCGGCGGCAAGGCCCAGGCCGTGCAGGGCGACGTCTCGTCGGTCGCCGACATCCAGAACCTCGTCGACAAGACGGTGGCCGCCTTCGGCCGGCTCGACATCATGGTCAACAACGCCGGGATGGAGACCCGCACCTCCACCCTCGACACGACCGAGCACCAGTTCGACCTCGTGATCGCGATCGACCTCAAGAGCGCCTTCTTCGGGGTCCAGCTGGCCGCGAAGCAGATGATCGCGCAGGGCGGCGGCGGCCGGATCATCAACATCTCGTCGATCCACGAGGACTGGCCGATGCCCGGCAACTCGCCCTACTGCGCGGCCAAGGGCGGCATCCGGATGCTGACCCGGACGGCCGGCGTGGAGCTCGCGCCGCACGGGATCACGGTCGTGGGCGTCGCCCCCGGCGCGGTCCACACGCCGATCGACGACGTCACGCTCAAGGATCCGGTCGCGCGCGCGAAGCTCGAGGGCGCGATCCCGCTGGGGCGCGTCGCGGAGCCCACCGAGATCGCGAACATGGTCGCGTTCCTCGCCTCGGACGGTGCGTCATACGGCACGGCGACGACCTACGTCGTCGACGGCGGGATGATGCAGGCGAGCGTCGGGCTCTAGCCGTGACCGTTCGCACGACGAGCCTGCCGGGCGAGTCCCGGCGAGAGAAAGCAGGGTGCGCATGACGGAAGCGGCGGCCACCGGCGGCGTGGAGCGCCGCCGGATGGCGGACGCGGGCCACCTCGAGGAGGGCCTGGACACGGCGAGCCCGTGGTACCAGTGGGGCCCGTACGTCTCCGAGCGGGCGTGGGGCTCGGTGCGCGAGGACTACAGCGCCGACGGCGACGCGTGGTCGTCGTTCCCGCACGACCACGCCCGGTCGCGCGCGTACCGCTGGAACGAGGACGGGATGGCCGGCCTCTCGGACGTGTTCGGCCGGCTCAACCTGGGGCTCGCGCTGTGGAACGGCAACGACCCGATCCTCAAGGAGCGGATGTTCGGGCTGACCAACAGCCAGGGCAACCACGGCGAGGACGTCAAGGAGTACTGGTGGTACCTCGACGCCGTCCCCAGCAGCGCGTGGCTCAAGTGGCGCTACCACTACCCGCAGGCCGCGTTTCCCTATGAGCGCCTGATCGACGAGAACGCCCGGCGGTCGAAGCTGGACCCGGAGTTCGAGCTGCTCGACACCGGCATCTTCGACGACGACCGCTACTGGATCGTCGAGGTCGAGTACGCGAAGGCCGACCCGACCGACATCCTGGCGAGGATCACGGTCCGCAACGCGGGCCCGGAGGCGGCGACGATCCACGTGCTGCCGACGGTCTGGTTCCGCAACGAGTGGTCGTACGACCCGGCGGGCCGCGGCCGACCCTCGAGGCGGCCGCGGACGGGTCGCGGATCCGGGCGTCGCATCCCGAGCTCGGCGACTACGAGCTCCACGTGGGCGCCGGGCCGGACGGCGTGCCGCCCGACCTGCTGTTCTGCGAGAACGAGACCAACGCCCCGCGGATCTTCGGCTCGCCGGCGACCACGCCGTGGCCCAAGGACGGGATCAACGACCACGTCGTGGGCGGGGCGGCGACCGTCAACCCGGCCGGGACCGGCACCAAGGCGGCCGCGTGGTACCGCCTGGAGGTCGGGCCGGGCGAGATCGAGGGAGATCCGCCTCCGGCTCCGCCCCGCGGCAGCCGGTGCTCGCCCCGGGCGAGGCCGCCGACCCGGCCGCGCTGCTGGGCACCGGCTTCGACGGCCACGATGGCGGCCCGCCAGGCCGAGGCCGACGAGTTCTACGCCGACCTCGCGCCGGCCCGGCGCCACGGACGACGAGGCGATGATCATGCGCCAGGCGTTCGCCGGGATGCTGTGGAGCAAGCAGTACTACGCCTACGACGTGACCCGCTGGCTCGACGGCGACCCGGCCGGGCCCACGCCGCCGCGCCGAGCGGCTGACCGGGCGCAACGCGGGCTGGCGCCACTTCGACGCCGCGGACATCCTGTCGATGCCCGACCCGTGGGAGTACCCGTGGTTCGCCGCCTGGGACCTCGCGTTCCACGCGGTCACGCTCGCCCACGTCGACCCGGCGTTCGCGAAGTACCAGCTGCTCGTCATGTGCCGGGAGTGGTTCCAGCACCCCAACGGCGCCCTGCCCGCCTACGAGTGGTCGTTCGACGACGTCAACCCGCCGGTCCACGCCCTGGCCGCGATCGCGGTGTGGCAGATCGACGGCAGCCGTGACACCGAGTTCCTCGCAGCGCATCTTCCACAAGCTGCTGCTCAACTTCACGTGGTGGCTGAACCGCCAGGACGCCGAGGGCAACGACCTGTTCTCGGGCGGCTTCCTCGGCCTCGACAACCTGAGCGCCTTCGACCGCTCGCACATGCCGGTCGCCGGGCGGCTCGAGCAGTCCGACGCGACGGCGTGGATGTTCGCCTACTGCCTGTCGATGCTCGCGCATGGCGTCGACGCTCGCGGAGCAGTGACCCGGCGTACCGCGACCTGATGGTCACGTTCCTCGAGCACGCGGTCCGGATCGCCGGGGCCATGAACCGCCAGGGGCTGTGGGACGAGGAGGACGGGTTCTACTACGACACGCTGCGGCTGCCCGACGGCTCGAGCGTCCCGCTCCGGATCCACTCGATGGTCGGCCTGCTGCCGATCCTGCCGGCCGTGACGGTGCCGCGCCAGGCCGCCGAGCTCGGCCAGGCGCTGGGCAAGCGGTTCGCGCGGTTCCTCGAGAACGCCGGCGTGTCACGAGGCCCAGGTGCGCGCCCGCGGCTCGATCGTGCAGGCCGCCGGCGGGCGAGTCGCTGCTCCTCAGCCTGCTGCCGCCCGTGCAGCTCGAGCGCGTCCTGCGCGTGGCGCTGTCGGAGGACGAGTTCCTCTCGCCGTACGGCCTGCGTGCGCTGTCGCGGCGCCACCGCGACCAGCCGTTCAGCATCACCATCGAGGGGGTCGAGGCCTCGATCGACTACGAGCCGGGCGAGTCGACCAACAACCTGTTCGGCGGCAACTCCAACTGGCGCGGACCGGTCTGGTTCCCCGTCAACTTCCTGTTCATCGAGTCGCTGCTGCGCTGGGACGAGGGCCTCGGCGAGTCGTTCACGGTCGAGTACCCGACCGGCTCCGGGACGCGGCTTCGCCTGCGCGACGTGGCCGCGGACCTCGCCGCAGCGGCTCGTGTCCATCTGGCTGCCGGACGCGGCCGGGCACCGGCCCGTGGCGGGCTCCGCGGCGAAGCTGCGCGACGACCCGGAGTGGCGCGACCTGCTGCTGTTCCACGAGTACTTCCACGGCGACACCGGGACGGGGATCGGGGCCTCGCACCAGACCGGCTGGACCGGCCTCGTCGCCCACCTGCTTGTGCCGCGGCGGGACGCTGGACATCGCGGCCAACGGCCGCCCGGCGCACGAGCCGGCACCGGCCGGCCCGCCGATGCCCGGCGGCCCGGTCGGCGTCATGTGATGGCACACGGGATCGGACCCGGAAGGGAGGACGATGGACGCTGAGCTGCTCTCGCGCGTCCAGTTCGCGTTCACCGCGAGCTTCCACTTCATCTTCCCGCCCCTCTCGATGGGGCTCGGGCTGATGCTCCTCGTCGTGAGCGGCGTCTACCTGCGGACGAAGGACCCGAAGTGGCGCCAGCTCGCCTTCTTCTGGACCAAGGTCTACGGCCTGATCTTCGCGCTGGGCGTCGCGACCGGCGTCGTCCAGGAGTTCGAGTTCGGCATGAACTGGGCCGACTACTCGCGCTTCGTGGGCAACGTGTTCGGCAGCCTGCTCGCGGCGGAAGGCGTGTTCGCCTTCTTCCTCGAGGGCGGCTTCCTGGGGCTGATGCTGTTCGGCGGCAACCGGCTCGGCCCGAAGCTGTGGTTCTTCGCGACGTTCATGGTCGTGTTCGGGGCGCACTTCAGCGCCCTGTGGATCATCATGGCCAACTCCTGGATGCAGACGCCCCAGGGCTACGAGGTCGTCAACGATCCGGCCCCGGCCCGGGCGGTCATGACCGACTTCTGGGAGGTCGTGTGGACGCCCGTCGTTCCTGCCCCGGCTCCTCCACGTGTTCGTGGCGTCGTGGACCGCGGGCTCCGCGCTGATGCTGAGCGTCAGCGCGTGGTACCTGCTCAAGAAGCGGCACGTCGAGCTGGCGCGGTCCAACTTCTCGCTTGGCGCTGCCGTTCTTCATCGTGTTCGCGATCACGAACGTCGTGCTGTCTTCGGCGCCAAGCAGGCCATCGAGGTCACCAACGAGCAGCCGCATCAAGCTCGCTTCGATGGAGGGCCTGTGGGAGAGCACGTCCTGCGCGCCGCTGTACCTCTCGGCTGGGTCGACGAGGCGACGCAGACGACGAACGGCGTCTCGCATCCCGTGCCTGCTCAGCGTCCTGGCGTACTTCAACCCACAGGCCACGGTCACCGGGCATCGAACTCGTTCGCCCGGGCCAGCCGTCGCCGCCGATCAACCTCCTGTTCCAGGTCTACCACCTGATGTTCGGCCTGGGAACGCTGTTCGCTGGCCGATCGGGGTGCTGGGCGGCCTCTGCTACTTCCTAGCTGGAAGAGGCGACCGGATCTTCGCGGATCTCGCGCTCGGTGCTCTGGCTGTTCGTGGTCACCGTGTTCTTCGTCGAGATCGCGATCATCGCCGGCTGGTGGACCGCCGAGATCGGGCGCCAGCCGTGGGTCGTCTACAACGTCCTGCTCACAGCGGACGGCGTGTCACCGATGCTGAGCGCGGGCGACGTCGTCGCGTCGCTGGGGATGTTCCTCGTCCTGTACGCGCTCCTGCTCGTCCTGTTCCTGTACCTGCTCAACGGCAAGATCCAGCACGGCCCGGAGCCGCTCGAGGAAGTCGAGACGGTCGACGGTGGCGAACCTGCCCGACACGTTCCGCGACGTGTTCAGGAAGCGCGACCGGGCCGACGTGGGAGACGACGTCATGAACCTGGCTGACGTGTGGTTCGTCCTGTTCGTGCTCATCGTCGGGGGCTACCTGATCCTCGACGGGTTCGACATGGGCGTCGGCATCCTCCACCTGCCGATCGCCAGGACGGACATGGAGCGGCGGACGCTGCTCAACAGCATCGGCCCCGTCTGGGACGGCAACGAGGTCTGGCTCGTGCTCGCGCGGCGGCGTGCTGTTCGCCGTGTTCCCGCTCGTGTACGCCTCGCTGTTCTCCGGCTTCTACCTCGCGTTCATGCTCGTGCTGCTGGTGATGATCCTGCGCACGGTCGCGATCGAGTTCCGGAGCAAGGAAGCGTCGCCCCGCTGGCGATCGGCCTGGGACACGGTCTTCGGGCTGGCGTCGGTCGGGCTGGCGCTGCTGCTCGGCGTCGCCTTCGGCAACATCGCTGAGCGGCGTCCCGCTCGACGCCGATGGCAACATCACGATCGGCCTGGTCGAGATGCTGTCGCCGTTCGCCCTGCTCGTCGGCGTGACGACCGTCGCGATGTTCGCGGCTCACGGGGCGATCTACCTCGTGATGAAGACGGAGGGTGACCTCCAGGCGCGGATCGAGCGCTGCTGCCGCGGCTGCTGGGCGCGTTCTTCGTCCTCAACACGCTGGTCGTGATCGCGATGGTGCTGTTCCGCCAGGACATCACGGACCGCTACCTGGAGGACATCTGGCCGGTGATCTTCCCGCTCGGAGCGCTCGTCGCGCTGGTCGGGGCATGGACCTTCGTCCGGCGCGGAGAGCCGTTCCAGGCGTTCATCTCCTCCGCCGCGATGATCGCGCTGCTGATCATCTCGGGCGCGATCGGGATCTACCCGAACCTGCTGATCTCGACGACCGATGCGGCCTACAACCTCACCGTGTCCAACGCCGCGTCCGAGGACAACACCCTGTTCGTGTGTCTCGTCGTCGCCTTGATCGGCATGCCGTTCGTCCTGCTCTATACGACCGGCGTCTACTACTTCTTCCGGGGCAAGGCGACGGTCGACGCCGACGGCTACTAAGCCGCGCGTCCGGATCGACTCGCGGCTGCTGGGGTACGACCCGGGAGCACGGCGGCGCCTCCTCGGCGGGACGGCGGCGGGGTTCGTCGCCGCCATCGCCACGATCGCCGCCGCGTGGCTGATGAGCCAGGTCATCGCCGGCGTGTTCCTCGACGGGCGGCCGGTCGAGGCCGTCGCGCCGCTGCTCGGCCTCCTCGTGGTGGCGGCCGTCGTACGCGCCGCGGGCCTGTGGCTGCTCGAGGTCCTCGCGCAGCGGGCGGGTGGCCGCCTCCAGGGCCGGCTCCGCGAGGATCTCGTCGACCGGACGTTCCGGCTCGGCCCGGCGTGGGTCGCGGAGCGCCGGGCGGGCGATCTCGCGAGCGTCCTCACGGCGGGCCTCGATGCGATCGGCGCGTGGATGGCCGACGTACCAGCCGGCCCGGCTCCTGGCGGGCTCGGTGCCGCTGCTCGTCCTCCTCGTCGTCGTCCTCATCGACCCCCTGTCGTCGCTCGTCCTCATCTTCACCGGGCCCGTCCTGCTCCTCCTGCTCGCGGTGATCGGCAGCCGGACGCAGGCGATCAGCGACCGCCGGTTCGCCGAGCTGCGCTGGCTGAGCGCGTTCTTCGTCGAGCTGCTCCACGGCCTGCCGACCCTCCGGGCGTTCGGGCGGAGCCGCGAGCAGGCAGGCACCCTGCGCGAGATCAGCGACCGGCTGCGGATGTCGACGATGGACGTCCTCCGGTCGGCGTTCCAGACCGGCCTCGTGCTCGACTGGGGCGGGGCGGTCGCGATGGCGCTGGTCGCCGTGCAGATCGGCCTGCGCCTCATGGCGGACGCGATCCCGTTCGACCGGGCGCTGGCGGTCCTGTTCATCACCCCGGAGTTCTTCCTCCCGCTCCGGCAGCTCGCGGTGCGCTACCACGCCGGGTCCGCGGGCCGGACGGCGGCAACCGAGGTGTTCGCGATCCTCGACGAGGCGGTGCCGGGCGAGGCGGCCGCGGCGTCCGTCGCCGGTGCGCGTCGATGCGCCGGCCGCTCGCCCGTTCCGGCCGCACCCGAGGCCATCCGGTTCGATGGCGTCGCCGTGCACTACGCGGGTCGCGGCATCGCCGCCCTGGACGCGCTGACGCTCGACGTGCCCGCCGGGCGCCCGGGTCGCGATCGTCGGGGCGACCGGTGCCGGCAAGACGACGCTGGCGCGGCTGCTGATGCGGTTCGTCGAGCCCGACGCGGGATCGATCCTCGTCGGCGGGACGCCGCTCGCGGCGCTCGACCCGGCGGCGTGGCGCGCCCGGGTCGGGCTGGGTCCCGCAGGCGCCGCACCTGTTCCACGGCACGATCGCCGACAACCTCCGGATCGCGAGGCCGGACGCGACGGACGCCCAGCTGCGCGCCGCGCTCGAGGGCGCGGGGGCGCTCGAGCTCGTCGACGAGCTGCCCGAGGGCATCGACACCGCCGTCGGCGAGGGCGGCGTGCGCCTGAGCGGCGGGGAGCGGCAGCGGATCGCGATCGCCCGCGCGCTCGTGCGCGACGCGCCGTTCCTGCTCCTCGACGAGCCGACCGCGCACCTCGATCCCGAGCTGGAGGAGGCGATCGCGGCGACCCTGGCCGGCCAGTGCCGGCTCGCGGACGGTGATCGTCATCTCGCACCGGCTGCGGCTGGCGATGGACGCGGACCTCGTCGCCGTCCTCCACGAGGGCCGGCTGGTCGAGGCCGGACCGCCGGCGGCGCTGCTCGCGTCCGGCGGCGCGTTCGCCGCGCTGCGGGACGCCGAGACCCGCGAGGATCCCGCGGCATGACGGGCTCGCGCTCGACCGTCGTCCGCCTGCTGGGCCTCCTGACCGGGCGAGCAGGCTGGCTGGCGCTCGGGGCGCTGCTCGGCTTCCTGGCGATCGGCTCGAACATCGCGCTGATGGCGATGTCCGCGTACCTCGTGAGCAAGGCCGCGCTCGTGACCAACGTCGCCGAGCTCGCGCTCGTCGTGACCGCCGTCCGGGTGCTCGCGATCAGCCGCGCGGCGTTCCGCTACCTCGAGCGCTACGCGACCCACGCCGCGACGCTCCGGATCCTCGCCGACCTCCGGGTCTGGCTGTACGCGTCGATCGAGCCGCTCGCGCCGGCCCGGCTGACGAGGACCCGCGCCGGCGACGTGCTGGCCCGGCTGGTGGCCGATGTCGACACGCTGGAGGACTTCCCGGTCCGGGTCGTGCTGCCGCCGATCGTCGCCGTGCTGACGACGCTGTTCGCGAGCCTCCTGCTGGGCACGTTCGACGCGAGCCTCGCGGTCGTGCTGCTCGCGTTCCTCGTGCTGACGGGCGTCGTCCTGCCGCTCGCGACGCGCCGGCTCTCGCGCGCCGCCGCCGTCGCCTCGATCGGGACCCGGTCCGACCTCCACGCGTCGACCGATCGACGTCATCGCGGGCATGGGCGACCTGCTCGCGCTCGATCGGGCCGACTCGCATCGGGCGCAGGTGCTCGCGCTCGGCGCGGAGGTCGACCGGCTGGGCGATCGGCTGGCCGTCGTGCGCGGCCTCGGCGGCGGGCTCGCGGCCGGCCTGACGAGCCTGTGCGCGGTCGTCGTGCTCGCGGTGGCGATCCCGCTGGTCACCGGTGGCCAGATCGAGGCGGTGTACCTCGCGCTCATCCCGATGGTCGCGATCGCGGCGTTCGAGGGCGTGCAGCCGCTGACGACCTCGGTGCAGCAGCTCGATTCGAGCCGCGCGGCGGGCGACCGGCTGTTCGAGCTGGTCGACGCGCCGCCGCCGGTCGTCGATCCCGCGGACCCGACGCCCGCGTCATCCATCGCCATGCCGCCTGCGATCCGGATCGATCACCTGACCTTCGCCTACGACGAGGGCGGCCGTGCGGCGCTCGACGACGTCAGCCTCGACATCCCGGCCGGCGGCAGCCTCGCGATCGTGGGCGCGAGCGGGTCGGGCAAGACGACGATCGTCAACCTCCTGCTGCGCTTCTGGGACTACGACGCGGGCGAGATCCGGCTCGGCGGCGTGGAGCTGCGCGCCATGCGGGCGGACGACGTCCGGCGCCGGATCGCGGTCGTGTCGCAGCGGGTGGACCTGTTCGACGCGACGATCCGCGACAACCTCGCGCTCGCCGACCCGGACGTCACCGACGCCCAGCTCGACGAGGCCTGCCGGATCGCGCAGCTCGCCGACGTCATCGCCGCCCTCCCAGCCGGGTACGACACGCGGATCGGCGAGAACGGCGTCCGGCTCAGCGGCGGCGAGCGGCGGCGGCTCGCGATCGCGCGGGCGATCCTCCGCGACGCGCCGATCCTCGTCCTCGACGAGGCGACCGCCGACCTCGACGCGACCACGGAGCGGGCGCTCGTCGCGTCCCTGCGGCCGTTCATCGCCGGCCGCACGACGCTGGTCATCACCCACCGGCCGGCGCTGGCCGAGCTCGCGGAGCGGACGGTCAGGCTCGAGAAGGGGCGGCTCGTCGGCTGAGCGACGCCTACCAGACGTCGCCCGGACGCCACTCGCAGGTGAGCGTGCCGGTCAGCGGCAGCGTCGCGGACGGCCCGGTGCGCAGGACCATGAGCCACGGGTCCTCGTCGGCGGTCGCGGTGACGGCGCCGTCGGTCCCGCGGACGAAGCTGCGACCGGCCCAGCGCTCCCAGCCGAGACGCTCGTAGAAGTGCTGCTCCCCGGTCCCGAGCACGCCCAGCTCGTAGCGTTCGCGGATGTGGTCGGTGGCGCGGCGCATGACGAGCGTCCCGAGCCCGGTCGCCTGCCGCGCGGGCTCGACCGCCACCGCCTCCACGTAGCCCGTCCGCATCGGCCGCCCGTCGAGCTCGATCCGGCGCTCGACGACGCTCGCGTGGGCGACGACCCGCCCGTCCTCCTCGATGAGCCAGTGCGTGCCGCCCAGCCCGTGGTCCAGGTCGTCGTCGCTGAAGTCGTCGAATGCCGCGTCCATCAGCGTCCGGATCGCCCGCGAGCTCGTCCGCGGTCAGCTCGGCGGTGGTCGCCTCGCGGACCGGCGGCGTGGCGCTCAGCCGGCCGCCCCCGGCTCCGACTGGCGCACCCGGATCTCGATGATCTGCCGGATGAGGTCGAGCGGCAGCGGCTTCGAGGCCGGGAACTGCAGCGTCCCGCGGCCCTTCACGTACGGCTGGATCGCGTCGCCGAGCTCGTCGACCATCTCGTCGTTCCACGGGAACAGGCTGTAGTGCTGCTTGAACGCGTCGTACGAGACGAGGAACGAGCCGTGCGCCTTGAAGCCCGGCATCTTGTAGGTGATGACCTCGTCCGCATCGGGCGCGGCGGCACGGATCGTCTCGCGCAGGTCGGTCATCGGGCCACGCCGGTCCTCCGCCAGGGCGGCGATGTAGGCGTCGACCTCGGGGTTCGGGGTGGACATCGCGTCTCCACTTCGATTGCGGGCGTCACGGCCGGCGGCTCGGGGGCGTCCGGCTGACACGCTCCCACTCGGAACCGAGATAATCGCACGGGAGGTCCGATGCACAGGCTCGCCGCAGCGATCCCGGGGCTCGCGCTCGCCGTCGCACTGGCTGCCTGCGCGCCGTCGACCGCCGCACCAGCCATCGCCAACGGCGCCTGTGCCCGCCGTCAGCGCGGGGGCACCCGCCACCGGTCCGTCGTCGTCGCCGTCGGCCGAGGCCGCCGTCCTGCTCGGAGGCATGCGCCTCGACCTGCAGGAGCGATGCGCCCCGATCTCGACCGGGCTGCCGCCCGCTGCCGTCGCCGGGGTCGCCTGCACGCCCGCCGGGGCAGCCGTGTCCGCCGCGTCGGTCTTCCTGTTCGACACCCAGGCGGCGATGCTGGGTGCCTACGCCGGCTGGCTCGAGGGCCATTCGCTCCGCATCGGCGACACGTCGCCGGGCTGCGGTGCGGGCGGCGTCGCGGAGTCGGCGTGGCTCCCGGACGGCGGCGGCGGTGCCCCGCTGGCGGAGCGCGGCGCCTGCCAGGTCGGCCTCGACGGCACGGCACGCGGCGCGATCACGCTCCCACCCTTCGTGCTCGTGACCTACGAGGGCCCGGCGACCGATCCCGTCGCCGTCGCGCGCTGGGCGTGGCTCGGCAACAAGGACCAGCCCGGCGGGCCGACCGTGTGGAACGCCGGTGGCCCGATGAGCCCGGAGAAGTAGTCAGCCCGTCGGCGGGGTCTCCGTGAGCCGGTCGTCCTTCCAGGCATAGGCCCAGACATCGATCTCGGGCGGCTCGATGCCGAGGCTCGTCAGGGCGGTGCAGACCTGCGACCGATGGTCGGTGCCGTGGTGGATCACCTGGACGAGGCGGATCGACAGCGGTGCCGTGCTCGTGCTGCCGTCGTCGCGGTGGCGGGTGACGGGGACGGTCCCTTCGAGGTTGCCGGCCAGCATCCGGTCCCACGCCTCGCCACAGGCCGCCATCGTCGCGCGCAGCTCGGCGATCCCGAGGGCGTCCTCCTCGTCGATGCTCGTCACCTCGCCCGGCGCAAGGAGGTCGAGGTAGCCGGCGTCCGCCGCCACCGTGTGGCGGAGCGTGCCGATCAGCGAGCCGTACGTGCCCGGAACGGTCGTCGCCAGCTGCTCGTCGGTGAGGTCGGCGCACGCGTCGAGCAGGACGAGCGTGGCCCAGGTGTGGTGGCCGAACGCGTCGGCGAGGATGGGGTTGCTCATGGCCGAAACCCTAGCGCACGCGCCGCCCAATTCGGTCATCAACCCGCGCCCACGACAGGCTTGTGTGTTGTCCGGTGCTGCCGAGCGGGGTAGCGTGGCGCGCATGTCGAACGCCGTTCGCGTCATGGTCGAGCGCGGCAAGAAGAAGCGTTCCGTGGCGGTTGCGTTCGACTGGCCGGGCTGGGATCGGAGCGGCAAGACCGAGGAGGCGGCACTCGAGGTGCTCGAGGCGTACCGACCCCGGTACGCACGGGTTGCCGAGCGCGCCGGCCTGCGCGACGCCTTCTCCAGGGCGGGAGCGTTCGAGGTCGTCGAGCGCCTCGCGGGTATCGGCATGACCGACTTCTACGGCCTGTCCGGCGTCCCCGCCGCACCCGAGCACGACCAGATGACCGACGCCGAGTGCGAGCGCAAGATCGCGCTCCTCGAGGCGACGTGGGCCACTCTCGACGAGACGGGGGCACGGGTGTCGCCCGAGCTGCGCAAGGGTCCGCGTGGCGGCGGCCGCGAGCGCGACGTGATCGTCCGCCACGTCGTCGGCTGGGAGATCTACGACCTCGCGCTCAAGGTCGGCGTCAAGTTCGATCCTGAGATCCGCGAGGACCCGGCGGCCCTGCGCACGTACCGCGCCGCCTTCGTGGATGGCATTCGCGACTACAACGCCCGAGGCGTGATGGCTCGGACCTGGACCGTGCAGTTCCTCATCCGCCGCTGCGCGTGGCACATGCTCGACCACGCCTGGGAGATGGAGGATCGCGACCTGACGGGATCGAGCTGACGACCTACGACTCCGGCGACGCGTCCGGATCCCGGTCTTCGAGCTCCCAGGCGTGGTCCATCACGTGGTGGGCCGTCCGGCGGATCAGGAACTGGATCGGCCACGTCCGGGCCCGCTTGCCCTCCGCGTTCCAGGCGCGGATCGCGTCGAGGTACGCCTCCCGGTGTGCCGCCAGGCCGTCCGGCGTCATCACGACCGCGGGGTCCGTCCGAACCTCGACCTTCCGCGACAGCTGATCGGGCTCGCCGATGTACACGTGTCGGGCGATCTGCTCGCGAGTGCGCCCGTACGTCCGGCCGGACGGCAGCAGCTCGCCCGCGACCCCGCCCACGACATCGTCGAAGTACGCCCAGGTCGCGCGGAGGAGCGTCAGCCGGCGCTCCAGCTCCGCCGACGGCAGCACCTCGTCCTCGATAAGCGAGGGCACGTGGGCGATGCCCCAGAAGTCGGTCGAGCTCGATCCGGGCACGCGCTCGACGACCTCGACGTCTCCGGTGCGTGCGAACTCGCGAGCCAGGCCCGCCCGCTCGGCGACGCCCGCGTAGCGCGGCCGGTACGTCGACAGCCGCTCGATCGCCGCCTCTTCGCCTGCGCCCCAGCGGTCGAGCCCGGGCCAGTCCATCGCCCCGGCGACGACCCGCCGCTTCTTGCCGACCTCGAGGATCACCCGCATCGCGTCCGTCATGTCGAGCGCCTAGCCGGCGGTCCGGATCTTCCAGAACGAGTCCTTCTTCACGACCCTGCCGTCGCGGAAGGTCCACAGGTCGCAGCCGCGGACCTCGATCCGATCGCCGTCCGTCGTCGTCCCGGACAGCGTCCATTCCGACGCCCCGCGATCGCCGTCGACGAAGTGCGAATCCTCCCGGTAGCGGACGTCCGGGATCCCGGCGAAGCGGGCCGCGAACGCCTGGCGGATCGCCTCCCGGCCGGTGAAGCGCGTGCCCCATGCCTCGGATCCGCGCGGTCCGTCGAACACGGCGTCGTCCGCGAAGTGGCCCATGATCCCGTCGAGGTCGTGGCTGTCGAATGCCAGCCGCGATCGTTTCCAGCATCCGGACCGCGTCGTCGTGGTCCATCGGCCAGCTCAATGCCAGGGCGTCGGCACGTGGGTCAGCGGCTCGCGGTCGGGCAGGACGTCGGTCTGCAGCGCCGGGTCCGCCCCCGGGACGTAGCGCTCCTCGACGCCGAGCTCCTTGAGCACGATGTTCCGGCCCTGGGCGATCGCCGCGGCCTTGTAGTACGCGACGGTCCGGTTGCAGCCCTGGCGGCCGAACCCGCAATCCGACGAGAGCACCAGCTTGTCCGCCGGGATCACCTCCAGCGCGCGGCGCACGCGTCCCGCCACGACCGCCGGCAGGTCGGCCTGCAGCTGGCGGTGGTTGACGACGCCCACCGCGACCTTCTTCGCGAGGTTGCCGGCGTAGGGCTTGAACAGGTCGATCTCGGCGAAGTCCCGCTCGGTCATCTCCACCGTCCACACGTCGCCCTTCAGGCGGTTGAGGTACGTGTCGATCGAGTTCGCGTACGACTCGCCCGCTGTACACCTTCTGCATCATCGGGTTGCCCCAGCAGGTGTGGATCCACACTTCGACGTCGTCGAGGCCCTCGACCTCGTGGTTGAACGCCTCGACCATGAAGTCGAGCAGCTCGGTCTCCTCCGGGTGGAACGCCGCGGTGAAGTGGATCGTCGGCTCTTCGACCTGGATCACCTTCGCCCCGGCCGCCGCGAGCTGGCGGAGCTCGAGGTTCATCGCCGTGGCCATGTCCCAGATGAGCTGCTTCTTGTCGTCCAGGTCGTACTCGGACGTGTGGCTGTCGAGGAAGATCGCGAGCACCTGCGACGAGCACGTCCCGAACTTCACGGGCTTGCCGGCGCGTGCCTGGGCGATGCGCCACAGCTTCGCGTACTCGAGCGGGTTCTTGGGGTTGTGCTCGACCTTGCCGACGACGCGCGGCCAGCGCCAGGTCGTCTCGATCTCGTTCATCAGCGTGCCCGGCGGGAAGGCGAGCAGCGAGTCGCGCGACCGCTCGTACTGGAGCTCCTCGTGCTCGAGGCCCTTCCAGCGCTGGAGCGGGTAGTGGTGCCAGGACCGGCCCGCGAAGTCCTCGTCGAGGTGGTAGTCGCCGTTGGTCAGGATGTCGAGCCCTGCCCGCGTCTGGTCCGCGATGACGGTGGCGTGCGCATCGAGGAACTGCTCGCGGAAGCGGACGTCGAGCAGCGCGGTGTCGAGCGGCCGGCCCCACAGGCCGCCGTCGTACCAGCGCGGCCGCGGCCACGAGCCGGTGACGGTCGCCGGGAGCATGAGGTCCTTGGTGGCCGTGAACATCGCGCGGTCGCCTCCTGGTCAGTCCGGTGGGATGACGATCCTAGACCGTCGCTCGCGGCGTGTGACGGCCGGTTCTGAACACCGTCCGTCATGGCGTATGGTTCGGTCGCCGCCCCGATCGCCGACGGGACGTCCGTGCGAGGAGGGTCGATGGACCCGACCGATCCCGCGTACCGCGGCCAGCGTGACTACAAGGGCCCGCTCCTGCAAGCTGTACGACCCCCTCGTTCTGGGGCCGATCGCGCGCTTCGTCTGGCGCTGCCCGTCCAGCGGCTTGCTGGAGCCCTATCGCCGCCACATCCACGACAACCACCTCGACGTGGGCCCGGGCACCGGCTACTTCCTCGAGCACTCCGGCCTGCCGCCCGGCAGCCGGGTCACGATCCTCGACCCGAACCGGAACGTCCTGCGCCACGTGTCGCGGCGACTGCGGTCGTTCGACCTCACGGCCGTGGAGGCCGATGTGCTCAAGCCGCTGCCGGTCGCCGGGCCGTTTGAATCCGCCGCACTCAACCTCGTGATCCACTGCCTGCCCGGGCCGCTCGAACGCAAGGCGCGGGCTGTGGCGAACGTGGCTGCGGTGCTGGCGCCGACCGGCGTCCTGTTCGGCGCATCGGTCCTCGGCCGATCGGGCGACCACAACCGGGTCGCGAGAGGCATTTCTGACCGCGTTCAACCGCCAGGGCGGGTTCGACAACCTCGACGACACCGAGGACGGCCTGCGCGAGATCCTGGCCGCGTCGTTCGAGCACGTCGAGCTCAGGACGATCGGATCAGCGGCGCTGTTCGTGGCGAGGAACCCGCGGGTCGGTCCCCCGCCTGCCTGACGGGGTCGCCGTACGGCGTGGCACCATTCGGTCATGCCGACCGAGACGAAGCATCTCACCGTGCGCATCGACCGCCGCGCCGAGGAGGTCTACGAGTACGCCGCGGATCCCGCGAACATCCCGACCTGGGCGCCGGGGCTCGGTACGTCGATCGAGCGCGTGGGCGACGAGTGGTACGTCGGGATCGGGGACGGCCGGGTCAGGGTGGCGTTCGCGGCCCCGAACCCGTTCGGCATCCTCGACCACGAGGTGACGCTGCCGTCAGGCGAGGTCGTCTCGATCCCGATGCGGGTCATTGCCGACGGCGACGCCTGCGAGGTCGTGTTCACGCTCCGCCGCCAGCCCGCGATGAGCGGCGCGGACTTCGAGCGGGACGCCGGCCTCGTACAGGCCGACCTCGCGAGGCTGAAGCGGGTCCTCGAGGCGGCCCGCTAGCGGTCGATCAGCCCACCGCCTGCTTCACGATGGCGGTGAGCTTCTTCTCGTCCTCGGCGGTCAGCTTGGTGATCGCCCACGAGGTCGCCCACATCGAGCCGTCGTCGAGCTTGGCGTCGTCGTTGAAGCCGAAGGTCGAATAGCGCGACTTGAACTTGCTCGCCGGCTGGAAGAAGCACAGCGTCTTGCCCGCCTCGGTCGCGAACGCCGGCATCCCGTAATAGAGCCGGGGGGTGAGGTTCGGCGCGGCCGCCTTGACGATCTCGTGAACGCGAGTGGCCAGGGATCGGTCGGGCTCGGGCAGGTCGGCGATCTTCGCAAGGACCTCGGGCTCGAGGTTGGTGTCGCCCTTCGCGGCCTTGCGCGCGGCGGCCTTCTCGGCCTTGACGTGCTCCCGCATCGCGGCCTTCTCTTCGGCCGTGAACGCGTCGGATGCCTTGTCCTTGGTTGCCATGGCTGGTTCCTCCGGGGTGGGTTTCGATCGAGGTGATGTGCCCTGATCCTAGGCGCCCGCCGCCACGCCGGCTTCTCCGAACCTGCTCGATCGCGCGTGTCAATGCGACCGGATGCCGGCATCCGGGCAGGCCATCGCCGTATTCAGCAGGATAGCCGCGCCCGCCGTCGAACCAGTCGCCGCGCCAGATCGGGCGACCGTCGCGGACCACGACCGTCGCGGTCGGCTCGACGACGATCGTGTCCGTGGGGAGGACGCCGACAAATCCTTGCGTGGCGGCGAGGATGTCCGGGACGCCTTGCGCGTTCGCGACGTAGTCGATGATCGCCGTGGAGACCGCTGCACCGCCGCAGTCGACCGGCGGCGCAGCGCCTGCGGCCACGACCGTCGACGCGGGGACGGCACTGGGCGACATGACCGGCGTCGGCTCCGGGGCCGGAAGGCGGCGCGGCCTGCGTCTGCGCGACGGTCGGTGTCTGGACGTCGATCGGGGCCGCGCATGCCCCAAGCACGAGCACCATCACGAGGCTGGCGGCGCCTCGGCCGGTCGTTCGCATGGCGATCCTCCCCGTGTCGGTTGCGACGGTCCTCGGACGCATCCGGCCGCCGATCCGGTTGCGTCAGGGCTTGGGCTGGACGACCGCGAGGACGTTGCGGCTCGGGTCGATGAACCAGGCGGCCCACGAGTGGCCCATGTCCGCGACGCCGTCGGTCGTCACCGGGTCGGGCGCCTGGTACTCCTCGATGTGGACGCCGCGGGCGCGGAGGTCGGCGATCGCGGCGCGGATGTCCGGCACGCGCCAGGCCATCTGCGTCTGGCTGTCGAGCGTCCCGATCGTGCTCTTCGTCACCGCGATCTGCGTCCCGCCGCCGCTGCGGAACACGATCCGGTCGTCCTCGTCCTCGCGCGCGATCTCGAGGCCCAGCACGCCGTGGTAGAAGTCGCGGCTCGCGTCGAGGTCGAGCGACAGCAGGATCGGGAACACGGGAAACTCGGCGAGCACGGGCGCACTCCTCGGCCCCGGCGACACGACGTGCGCATCATGCGGGATGGCGCGCTCGGACGGCTACGCCTCCGCACCCTCCGACGAGACAGCTGCGACGAGTCGCGACACGACCGCCTGGGTGAGCATCCACGACTTGAGCGGGTCGCGCGGGAGGCGGAGCCGGACCTGGTTGGAGGCGAACGTCATGTCGCCGGGCCGGATGCCGGGCAACGGGCCGCCGATCCCCGACGGCGAGAGCAGCTGCATCGCCGTCGCCCGCGAGAGCGCCGCGCCGAAGCGAACGACGAGCCAGCCCTCCTCGCGCGCGAGCGACGCGACGCCGGCGGTCTCGGCGGCCAGCCGCAGCTCCGCGACCTCGACGAGCCGCAGGACTGGCGTGGGCATCGGTCCGTAGCGGTCCGTGACCTCCTGGCGGAACGCGGCGATGTCGCCGGCCGTGCGCGCCCGGGCGAGCCGCCGGTAGAGCTCGAGCTTCTGCGCCTCCTCGGGGACATAGGTGTCCGGCAGGTGGGCATCGACCGGCAGGTCCACCACGGCCTGCGGCACGTCGCGAGCCGGCGGCCGGTCCTCGCGGCGGGCCTTCGCCTCCTCGACCGCCTCGGCCAGCAGCCGCGAGTAGAGGTCGAAGCCGACCGCGGCCATGAACCCGGACTGCTCGCCGCCGAGGATGTTCCCCGCGCCCCGGATCTCGAGGTCGGCGAGCGCGATCTGGAACCCGGCGCCGAGCTCCGAGGCGTTGAAGATCGCCTGCAGCCGCTTGCGTGCCTCCTCGCTCATCCGCTCCCGGCGGCGGTAGAGCAGGTAGGCATACGCCCGCCGACTCGACCGGCCCACTCGCCCGCGGAGCTGGTAGAGCTGGGCGAGCCCCAGCGTGTCCGCGCGGTCGATGACGATCGTGTTCGCGTTCGGGATGTCCAGCCCGGACTCGATGATCGTGGTGCAGACGAGGATGTCGGCGTTGCCGTCGGCGAACGTGAGCATCACCTTCTCGAGCGCGCCCTCGCCCATCTGCCCGTGGCCGACGACGATCCGGGCGCCCGGCAGGAGCCGCCGCAGCTGCTCGGCCTGGGCCTCGATCGTCTCGACCCGGTTGTGGACGTAGAACACCTGGCCGCCGCGGTCGAGCTCGCGCAGGACCGCGTCGCGCACGAGGCCGGCCGACGCCTCCGCCACCCGGGTCTGGATCGGCAGCCGGTCCTCCGGGGGCGTCTCGATGACGCTCAGGTCACGGATCCCGGCCAGCGCGAGGTTGAGCGTGCGCGGGATCGGCGTCGCGCTGAGCGTCAGGACGTCGACCGCGGACCGCAGCTGCTTGAGCCGCTCCTTCGCCGCGACGCCGAACCGCTGCTCCTCGTCGACCACGACCAGGCCGAGGTCCTTGAACGCGACGTCCTTCGACAGGAGCCGGTGCGTCCCGATCACGATGTCGACCGTCCCGTTCGCGAGGCCGGCGATCGTCGCCTCCTGCTCCTTGGCCGACACGAACCGCGACAGCAGCCGGACCGTCATCGGGAACGCCGCAAATCGCTGTGAGAACGTGGTGAAGTGCTGCCCTGCTAACACGGTAGTAGGCACCAGCACGGCCACCTGCTTGCCGTCCTGGGTCGCCTTGAACGCGGCCCGCAGCGCCACCTCGGTCTTGCCATAGCCGACATCGCCCACGACGAGCCGGTCCATCGGCCGCCGCGTCTCCATGTCGTCCTTGACCTCGATCGCCGCCCGCAGCTGGTCGGGCGTCTCCTCGTACGGGAACGACGCCTCCATCTCCATCTGCCACGGCGAGTCCGGCGCGTACGGGAAGCCCTCGGCCGCCTCCCGCTTCGCGTACAGGGCGAGCAGCTCGTCGGCGAGGTCGGCGACCGCCTTGCGGACCCGCTGCTTCGTCCGCAGCCAGTCCGTCCCGCCGAGCTTCGAGAGCGCCGGCCGCTCCCCGCCCGAGTAGCGCGAGATGCGGTTGATCTGCTCGACCGGGACGAAGATCCGGTCCGTGCCCGCGAACGAGAGCTCCAGGTAGTCGCGCTCCTGGCCCGGCTCGCCGCGCCGGAGCATCTGCTCGTAGCGCGCGATGCCGTGGTCGATGTGGACGACGAGGTCGCCGGGCGTCAGCCGCTCGAGGATGTCGCGCGGCACGACCCGGCGCATCGCCTTGGGCCGCCGGACGCGGACGCTGCCGAACAGCTCGCGGTCGGTGATGAGGGCGATGCCGTCCGGGCCGCCCTCGAACCCGCCGTTGAGGCTGCGGTCGACGAGCGCGATCGCGCCGGGCGGCGGCGGCTCCGCGATCCGCGACACGATCCCGACCGGATGCCCTGCTTCGCCGAGCAGCTCCGCGAGCCGTGGCGCCTGGTCGCTGACGATCACGACGCGGGCCTTCTCGCCGAGCCAGTGCTCGACGCCGTCGACGAGCCGCTCCGTCCGCCCGGGCGGCAGGACGGGCTCCCGCCAGCCGAACAGGTCGCCCGAGGTCAGGCTCTTCGACGCGTAGGCCATGCCCTGCGCATCGACCGCCTCGGACTGCCAGGTGAGCTCCAGCGTCCGCGCGCCGTGGAGGCGCCGCTTCCAGTCGATCGCCGGCAGGAACGACGTCGGCCAGTCGCGCGGCAGCTCGCCCTGCTCCACGAGCTCGGCGTGCCGCTCCTCGGCCTGGCGCCACAGGAACGCCCCGGCATCGGCGAGGTCGCCGGGCTCATCGAGCACGAGGAGCGTGGCCGGGTCGAGGTGGTCGAGGCCGGTCGACGGCGCCACGAGCCGGGCCCAGACCTCGGCCGCGTCGCCCGCGGCGAGCGCGCGACCGGCGGTCGGCGTTGCGTCCGGTCGCTCCGGGTCCGCGTCACCCGCGAACCGGGCGAGGTCGAGCGCGAGCCGCTCCGGCAGCCTGGACGCGAGCCGCCCGAGCCGGGACCGGAACTCGTCCGCGCCGCCGGGCGGCAGCAGGAACTCGGTCGCCGGCAGCAGGGTCAGGTCGGGCACCGTCCCGACGGACCGCTGGTCGGTCGGGTCGAAGGCGCGGAGGCTGTCGATCTCGTCGCCGAAGAACTCGATCCGGATCGGCAGGGTGGCGCTCGGCGGGAACACGTCGACGATGCCGCCGCGGCGCGCGAACTCGCCCCGCCCCGCGACCTCGAGGACGGGCGCGTAGCCACGCTCGAGCAGCTCGGCGAGCAGCGCGTCCATCCCGATCCGCGTCCCGGCCTTGAGCGTCCGCGGCTGCGCCGGGAGGTCGTTCGGGCCGAGCGTCGCCTGGATGAGCGCCTGGACGCTGGCTACGAGGACGCGCGCCGTCCCGGAGCGCCACGCGGCGAGGGCCGCGACGCGGGCGGCCGTCTCATCCGGGACGAGCTCGCTGCGCTCGTAGGCAAGCGAGGTCCGCGGCTCGAGGACGGCCACGAGCGACGGGTCGCCCAGCCACGCCCCGAGCTCCTCCGCCACCCGGTCGCCGATCTCCGCGTCGCGCGCGACCCAGCACACCCGCTCCCCGCTCGTCTCGAGGGCGAGGGCCGCGGCGAGGTACGACTTCGCGCCGTGGGGCACCGACGTCAGGCCGACGTGTCGCCCGTGCATGCCCGGCGCCTCGCCCGCCGCGCCGAGCCGCTCCCGCAGCGAGGCGTACGAGCCTGTCTCGTGGAGGAGGCGCGGGAGGGCCGCGAGGTCGGGCACGCGACGGCCGGCCTTCGGCGCGGCTCCGTCGGCGCGCCGGCTCGCCGTGACCGGGCGTGCCGGGCGTCGTGCGGTCGCGGCGCCATCGCCGTCGCGTGGCGGCCGGGCCGCCGGATCGAGCAGCTCGACCTCGGCCTCGGCGGACGCGGCATCGAGATCGACCGCCTCCTCGCGCACCTCGGCGGCGGCCCGTCGCTCGGCCCACTCCCGAGCCACCTTGTCGGCGACGTTCCGCTGCCGCGTCGTGCGGCCGCGGTAACGGTCGCTCACGTGCGACCGCCCTTCGCGCGATCCTCCCCGTCGCCGCCGGGCAGGATCCGCCGCCAGCCGGTCTTCGTCCGGCGGACCCCGTCGGAGTCGGCGGGTCCGCCGACCTCGCCCGCCTTTGGCCGGTCCGCGTCGTCCTCCGCGTCGGCCGCGGCGGGCGCCTGGAGGTCCCAGGCGTTGAACCGGTTGGCCGCCTTCGACGTCCCCTGGCGGACCCACGTCTCGACGGCCTCGGCGGAGGCATCGAGGAGGATCGGCAGGCGGGCGGTCTCATCGGCCGTGAACCGGCTGAGGACGTGGTCGACCGCGCCGCGCCCGGGCTCGCCGATGCCCACCCGGAGGCGGCTGAACTTCTCGCTGTTGAGGTCGCCGATGATCGAGCGCAGGCCGTTGTGACCGCCGTGCGAGCCGGCCTCGCGGAACCGCAGCTTGCCGAACGGGATGGCGAAGTCGTCCGCGACGATCAGCAGGTCCACGAGCGGCACGTGGTAGCTCTGCAGCAGGCGGCGGACCGCGCGCCCGGAGTCGTTCATGTACGTCTGGGGCTTGGCGAGCACGAGCTCCTGGCCGGCGGCGCGGATCTCCAGCACGGACGAGGCGTCCCGATCGCGGCCACGCCCGGCCTTCCCGGCCCGGTCGGCGATCCGGTCGAGCACCATCCAGGCGAGGTTGTGGCGGGTCTCCGCGTACTGGTTGCCCGGGTTCCCCAGGCCGACGACGAGCTTCACGAGCGGGCAGCATCCTCAACGTGCCGCTCCGCTGCGTGGGCCTGCGCGGACACGGCGAACGGCCCCGGGACCGGGTCCGACGGGGCTCGCTCGCCATGGTAGCGCGGGCGCTAGCCGGTCACGAAACCGATCGGCTCCAGGACGACGATGGCCGTCTCCCGCGAGCGCTGGGCGGCGCTCGCGTCGGTGTAGGCGAGCGTCCCGAGGTCGACGAACCGGCGCCAGAGCTCGGCCCGCTCCTCGCCGACGGCACCCCGTGCGAGGACGTCCCGACGGACGCCGCCCGGCAGGACGACGCGGGCACGCGGCGTGGCCTGGAGATTGAGCCACCAGGCCGGCTCCGGGTCAGCCCAGCCGTTCATCGCCGGGACGAGCAGCCGCTCCCCGTCCTCGATGTAGCCGAGGATCGCGACGCGGGTCTTGCCGCTCCGGCGGCCCGTGGTCGTCAGCCGCAGCATCCCCCACCGATTGGCCGCCGGCGGCCGGAGCCCGAACCGCCCGCGCGTGAGGCGGAACGCGGCGCGGTGGGCGGCCCAGATCGTCCGCACGAGCCAGCGCGGCACCTGGGGCGGCGCCTTCTCCGCTGCCGGAGACGGGGTCGGTCGCCGTGGTCGGGGTCGTCGCCTGCTTCTCGGTCATCGCGGGGCCTCGTGTCTACGGTGTAGTCTACGCCGTAGACGATGACGCTACGGCGTAGACTTGTCAAGACCCCAGTCACGGAGGATCGAGAACGGGTGGACACCGCCGAGGCCGCTGCGACACGTGCGCCGCTGACCCGCGCGCGGATCCTCGAGGCGGCGGTCGCGGTCGCCGACGAGGGCGGGCTCGAAGGGCTGAGCATGCGGCGCCTGGGCCAGGCGCTCGGCGTCGATCCCATGGCGCTGTACCGCCACGTCCGCGACAAGGACGACCTGCTCGACGGGCTGCGCGATGTCGTCCTGGGCGAGATCCCGGTCGTCGATCCGGAGCCGGACTGGCGAGCCGCGATGCGCCGCCAGACCCTCGGGGCGCGCGAGGTGATGCGCCGTCACCCGTGGGCGCCGCGCCTGCTGGAGGACCGGCGCGCAGGGGCCGTCGATCATCGCCTACGTCGACGTGGTCCTCGGCATCTTCCATGCCGGCGGCCTGTCCACCGCGCTCGCCCACCATGCCCTCCACGTCCTCGGCAGCCGCGTCGTCGGCTTCACCCAGGACCTGTTCGAGGACGCCGGCGACCCGGAGGCCGATCCCGAGGCATCCGCCGCGTTCGCGCGTTCGATCGCCACGATCCACCCGCACGTCGCCCGGCTCGCGATCGCCGTGAGTCACGAGGGCGGCCTCGGCGGCTGTGACTCTGACGAGGAGTTCCTGTTCGGGCTGGACCTGCTGCTCGACGGCCTCGAGCGGTTCCGGGTGGCAGACCCGGCCTAGGCGCCCTTCCCCAGCAGCCGGCGCTCGAGGGCGCGCATCGCGGCCTCCTCCTCGGGCTCGGCATGGTCCCAGCCGCAGACGTGGAGCGTGCCGTGGGTCACGAGCAGGCGCAGCTCGTCGCGGGCGTCCCAGCGCACGTCACCGGTCTGGCCGCCGCGACCCTCGGCCGCCTGCTCGACGGCCCGCTCGACCGATACGACGATGTCCCCGAGATGCGGCCGGCGGCCGGGCGGCAGCGCGAACGCGAGCCCGGGCTCCTGCGACGGCGGTGCTCCCGGCCGGGATGCGGCGGGAACGCGTCGGGCGGCAGCAGCGGGAAGGAGAGCACGTCCGTCGGGCCGTCCTTGCCCATGTGCTCGGCGTTCAGTCCGGCCAGCTCCGCGTCGTCGGCGAGGATCAGGCCGATCGAGGCCGGTCGCGGGGCGCCCGCCGCGTCGAGCGCGGCAGCGACCGTGCGGGCGAGCGCGGCGGCCGGGACGAGGTGCTCCACGCCGTCGCGCCACTCGACGTCGATCCGCCACGGCCCGAGGTACTGACTGCCCACCCACCGATCCTACCCGGGCGCTCTTCGCCGGTGGCGTGCGTCGGGCGCAGGATTCTCGGGCACCGCGACCGTGGTCGTGCGTCGCATGCACGCCCGAACCACGCGACGTGGGTTCGAGCGGCCGAAACGGCAGGCGTTCGTGCGTGGCGCGCACGTTGGCGGTCGGCGCGGCTCGGAATCGTGCGTGGCGCGCACGCGCGCCTGAGCGGGGCCGGCGCGAGCCGACCCCTCCCTACTCGTCGCCGGACGCGGCGCGGCGGCTCTCGAGCTCGACGACCTTGTTCTGGGGGTACGCGACCCGCTGGTGGTACATGCCCAGCAGCTGCGCCACGAACGCCTCGCGGATCATCTCGATGTCGCGCAGCGTGAGGTCGCACTCATCGAACTGGTCGTCCGCGATCCGCTCCTCGATGATCCGGCTGACCATCGCCCGGATCGCGGCCTCGTCACGTGACGACAGCGAGCGCACGGACGCCTCCACCGAGTCGGCGAGCATGATGATCGCGGCCTCGCGGACCTGGGGCTTCGGGCCGCCGTGGCGGAACTTGCGGATGTCGACGGCGTCGGCCGCCTTGCGTCCCTCGGCCGTCTCGAGCCCGCCGTACGGCTCGGCCGCCTGCTCCCGCGCCCGCGCGTAGAAGTAGGACATCACCGCCGTCCCGTGGTGCTGCGGGATGAACGCGATGAGCGCCTTCGGCAGGCCCGACTTGTAGGCGATGTCGATGCCCTCGGAGACGTGGCTCTTGAGCAGCTGCGCGGACGTCTCGGGATCGAGGACGTCGTGGATGTTCTCGCCGCCCGCCTGGTTCTCGATGAACGCGACCGGGTTCGCGAGCTTGCCGATGTCGTGGTAGTAGGCCGCGACGCGGGCGAGCAGCGGGTCCGCGCCGATCGCCTCGGCCGCGCGCTCCGCGAGGTTGCCGACCATCAGGCTGTGGTGGTACGTGCCCGGGGTCTCGACGAGGAGCCGCCGGAGGAGCGGCTGCGACGGGTTCGCCAGCTCGAGCAGCTGGAACGCGGTGAGGATCCCGAACAGGGAGCCGAGCACGGCGAACGAGCCGACCGTCGCCACCGCCGCGCCGCCCGCGGAGACCGCCGCCGCACCGAACAGCTCGACGACGCCTCGGATGTCGTGATCGCCGAACAGCCCGAACGTGGCGATGACGAGCGCGTTCACGACGAACACCGCGAACCCGGCCTGGACGAACACGACCAGCCGGTCGCCGCGCCGGACCGCGACGATGCCCGCGATCCCGCCCAGCAGCACGTACGCGGCGAGCTCGACGCCCGCGCTCGTGCCGACCGCGGTCGTGGCCGCGGCGCTCGTGACGGCCGCGGCGAGCAGCGCGATGAGCGAGGTCATGACCATCGCCGCGCCCGCGTCGAGCAGCACCGCGACGATCATCCCGACCGCCGCCAGTGGCAGCGCGTACGGCAGCCACGGCCGGCCGGCCGTGAGCTTGAGCGCGAACACCGCGAACAGCAGGAGGAGCGACAGCAGCAGCAGGACGTTGTTGCGGTGCCAGAACTCGCGCCGGAACCGCCACGTCCAGGTGAGCAGCAGCCCGATCACGAGCAGCGACAGCACGGCGAACCCGACCAGCCGGGCGACGTCCAGGCCGCCCTCGTTGAGGCGGAGGAAGCCGACGGCCTCCCACGCGACGTCGTCGACGCGGTCGCCCGCGCGCACGATCGTCTCGCCGCGCTCCCAGCTCTTCATCACGTCCTCGACCGCCTCCGCCGCGCGGCTCCGGGCGGACTCCGTGTGCTCGAGTGGAGAACGAGGAGTTGGGCACGACGAGCGGGCGGATGAGCGCCGCGCCGAGCGCGGTCTCGGCCTCGGTGAGCTCGCCGGCGAACCGGTTCTCGACGCCGTCGCGGGTGAGCGCGAGCTCGCTGTCGCGGAGCTCGCTGCGCTCGACCGTGTCGAGAACCCGGGAGGATTCGGTCCGCACGGCCTGCCAGCGCGCCGCGTCCAGCGCCAGCAGCGTGGCGCGATCATCGCGCCCAGCGCGCCGACCAGCACGTCCTGAAGGAGCGTGGCGCGGTCCTCGGCGCTCGACGCTCTCGGCAAATGCGGCGTCGATCGGCGCGACCTTGCGCTCGAGCTCCCGCACCTGCTGCGCGGCCGCGGATGCGCCGCGGGCGATCGTGAAGTCGTATTGCGGGTCGATGTCGGCCCGTGCGGCTTCGCGCGCCTGCTCCGTGAGGACGTCGCTCGTGTACTCGACGGTGCGCGGCGCGACGACGTTGGCGGGGGCCGGCTTGGCCACCTCGAGCTGCTCCTGCGCCGGCAGGACGTCGAGCCCGAGGATCACCGACATCGCGAGTGCGAGCAGGGCCGAGGCGGCGACCAGCCGCCCGGCATCACGCCGGGTGAACTGGGTGCTCGCGGGCTCCGCGGAGGTGGACAGCATGGTGGTGGATCCCTGGCGTCCCGGCTGGGACGGCTCAGTGCTCCGTGTCGTGACCCGCGAGGTCGGCGCGGGCAAGGGCCTGGGCGACGAGCCCGGACAGGACCTTGCCATCGGCGCGACCGCGGGTCCGCGGTGAGAGCCAGCCCATGACCTTGCCCAGGTCGCGGGCATTGGATGCGCCCGTCGCCGAGACGCCCTCGTCGACGAGCGCGCGCAGCTCGTCCTCGGTCAGCGGCTGGGGCAGGTAGTCCTGGAGGATGGCGATCTCGGCCTCCTCCTTCGCCACGAGGTCCTCGCGCCCGCCGGCGCGGAACGCGTCGACGCTCTCGCGGCGGGTCTTCACCTCGCGCGTCAGCACGCCGAGGATCTCGTCCTCGGACAGCGTGACCTTCTTGGCCTTCTCGATGTTGTAGATCGAGTTCTGGGCCATGCGCAGGACATCGCGGCGCAGCGCGTCACCCGACCGCATCGCAGCGGTCGTGTCGTCCTGCAATCGTTCGCGAAGGGTCACCGGATGGCTCCTCGGGCGTCACGGGGTCGTCGCGGTTGTGCCTCGACGACGGGTCCGTGCACTCGAGCTGCGCCGATGGAGGGGCCGGGACGGATCCCGGTTCGACGCGGCGGGTTGATCACGCAGGCGCGGTCGGTGTCGCTGGGCGACTGATCCGCGGCCCCGGGTGGCTCAGCCCTGGCTCGCTCGTGCGTTCTTCTTGCGCTTCGCTTCCTTGCGCTTCCGCTTCACCGACGGCTTCTCGTAGTGCTCACGACGACGAGCCTCGGCGAGGATCCCGCTCTGCTGGATCTTCTTGTTGAAGCGGCGGAGGGCGCTCTCGAACGTCTCGTTCTCACCCACTCGGACTTCTGCCAATCCCGGTTCACCTCCTCGGGCAGGGAACTCGCGCCCGCCACCCGCGCGCGATGCCCTGCGGCGCGGGGGCGTCCCGGCTGGCGACGTGCTGGGCACGCCAATCCTGCCGGCAGGCCGCCGGAGTGTATGCCGCACCCCGAGGTCGGTCAAACGTGGGCAGGTGCCCTATCGGTGCCGCTGGAGGTGCGTCGCGTGCGCCGTCACGCGCTTGGACCGCCCACGCGGCTGTACCGCGCGCCGGCTGCACGAATCGCCGCCTCGCGGTCGACCGGTGCGCTCCAGCGAGCGGCATCGCACAAACGCGCCCGACGGCGGCTCATCCGCGCAGCGCGTGCACCGTACGACCGCCAGGCGGCTGACGCGACCGTACGACCGCCCGGCGAGTCCAGGTCGCGGCCCCGCGGGTGGCGTCAGGGGGCGGGGTCAGAGGCGGGGCTGTAGATGGCGAACACCTGGCCGTCCTCGATGAGCTCCGGGTCATCGATCGGGACGTCCGCCTGGACCGTCCCGATGAACCAGCCCGGACCCAGCACGTCGGACGCGTCCACGATGCCCGAGGTCTCCTCGTCGATCGTCAGGAAGTTCGTGCCGCCGGTGGCGAACCGGTCAGGATCCGCCTCCGCGATCGCCGTCAGCGTGTCGTCGGCGATCGAGTAGGACCAGATCTTCGCCAGGTGCTCACGGACGCCTGGGTCCTCCTGGATCAGGATGTGCCCCGTCCGGTCGATCGCGATGTTGTCCATCGATTGGGGCGGGTCCGTGCCCTCGACGACGGCCGCGATCGTGCCACCCGCGGCCGGGTTGGCCACGTCCTGGAAGCGAAGCCGCCACAGGCGCGAGTTGCCCACGACCGTCATGTCAAAGCGATCGGTCGTGGCGAAGTAGAAGTCGTTCGGGTGCATCGGATCCCATGCGCCGTCCTCGGGCCGGAGGAAGGTGGTCACCGCGTTGGCAGTGGACGCCGCCTGAAGGTCCGCGGCGGTCCAGCCCGTCACGTCCCCGAAGGCGTGGAGCGAGAAGGGGAGGCTCTCGGCGTTGATGCCCAGCGTTCGGCTCTCATTGGGAACGCCCGCGACCTTGATCCCGTACAGCGACCCCCCGCTCAGGCCGGCGCGCTCGATCGGCGTGCCGGCCTGCTGCTTGGCGCCGATGTACACGTAGACCTCGCCGCGGGGGTTCACGTCGTCGGTGCCGACCACCACGGTCGCCCGGCCGGCGCCGGGTGCCGCCACTGCGTTCTCCCAGGCGAAGTTCCCGAGAGCGGGCAGCTCCCAGGCGGTCCCGTGCTCCCGGCCCGTGACCAGGTGGGCGAAGGCCCGGCCCTCGGCTGCCTCCTCACCATTCATGAAGATCCGGCCGTTGTACCCGGTGCGGGTATCGGGATCCCAGAAGGCGGACTTCGCGGCCAGGTCGGCGGAACAGAACCGGTTGAGGTTCGCGTCACTCCCTGTGCGCTGTTCGTAGGCCCGCTCGACGTCGTCCCAGAACCAGCCTACGCGTCGGCGAGGTCGGAGCCCTTCCGCACCTCGAGGGTGGTGGCATCGATCGTGTAGTCCGACACGAAGGCGCCCCCGGTGCCTCCGTGCGCGCGGCCGATGCCGACATCCGCGAACAGCTCGTGGTTCACGAACAGCCGGAAGGCGCCGTCGTCGGTGCCGAGGACGCCAAGGCCGTCGGGGATGCCGACAAGCCGGTAGCCATTGACGTCGTCGCCGACGGACAGGATCGATCGTGTCTCGACGCCGTCCACGAGCGGGACGACGTATGGCGACGCGCTGGAGCTGGGACCGGTCGACGTCGTGCCGACCGACGCGACCGGCGTTGACGGCGAGGATGGCCGCGGCGCCGGCAACGAGGCCGGATCGGACGAGGCGGGACGCGGATGTGATCAGGCGCATGAGCGCCACCTCCCTGTCAGTGCGCGCCCACGCAGGGCTCGCAAGCCGTCAACGCTGGATCGGCGTGCGGTTCACGAAGCCGCGAGAGCGTGGCGGCCGGTCGTCCACAAGCGGCAGGGAGCGGCGCCGGCACTGGGAGAGGGCGCGTACGCGGACGGATGCTGACGGCCGGAGAGGCGCGGGAGCGGTCGCGTGACGGTCAGGAAATAGTGTACGAGCGGATGCAATCCCTCCGGCCGACCGCAACCTGGCCGTACGCACCCGGGCCGGTCGTCACGCCGACCGATCCGGTACGCGTCTGCCGGACGATGCACACCCACGACGTCGTCGCCCTCGCGGCCCGGTAGGATCACGCGACCATGGAGACCCTGGTCGATCTCCTCGAGGGCTGCGCGGACCGGTACGGGGACCGGAGCGCGTTGGGCCTGCGCCGCGACGACGGGACGCGGTTCCACTGGAGCTACCGCGAGGTGCGGCGCCGGTCGCGGCTCGCGGCGTGGCGGCTGCGCGCGCTCGGGCTCCAGCCGGGTGACCGGGTGCTCACGTGGAGCCCGTCGACGCCCGCGCTGCCCGCCGCGTACTTCGGCGCGATGTACGCGCGGCTGATCTACGTCCCGCTCGACTCGCGGATGAGCACGGACGCGATCCGCAACATCATCGAGGCGTCGGGCGCCGTGCGGCTGCTGCTCGGCACCGGCCGCGACGCGCCGGACCCGGCCGAGGCCGGCCTCGCCGACTTCCCGACGACCAGCGTCGACTCGCTGTCCGAGGAGCCGGACGACACGTTCCCGGCCGACTGGGAGGCACAGGTCGCCGCCTGGGAGCGCCCGAAGCCCGACGAGGTGTTCCAGCTCGTGTTCACGTCGGGCACGACCGGCAATCCCAAGGGCGTGATGCTCGCGCACGACAACGTGGTCGCGGGGGTCGGGTCGTTCCACAGGATCATCCAGCCGATGGACCACCGGCTCGTCTCGCTGCTCCCGCTCAGCCACTCGCTGGAGCAGGCGGTCTCGCTGTTCTACGCGATGGACGTCGGCGCGGACATCCTCTACGTCCGGTCGCGCAACCCGCGGGTCATCTTCGACAGCCTCCGCGAGCACCGGGTCACGACGATGCTCCTCGTCCCCCAGGTGCTCGACCTGTTCTGGAGCGCGATCGAGCGCGAGGTCGAGAAGCAGGGCCGCACCGCGACGTTCGAACGCCTGCGCGGTGTCGCCCGCCGGCTCCCCTACTGGGCGCGACGGCTCCTGTTCCGCAACGTGCACAAGCAGCTCGGCGGCGGGCTGCGCCTGTTCGCGACCGCCGGCGCGTTCCTGCCGCCCGCGCTCCAGCAGGCGTGGGAGGACATGGGCGTGATCGTCCTCCAGGGCTACGGCGCGACCGAGACCGCGGCGGGCTGCGCCACGACGATGGCCGACCACCCGCTGGGCTGCGTCGGGTGGCCGCCGCCGCCGGTCGAGATGCGGATGGCCGACGACGGCGAGATCCAGTTCCGCGGCCCGACGCTGTTCAAGGGCTACTGGCACAACCCCGAGGCGACGGCCGCGGCGTTCACCGACGACGGCTGGTACAAGAGCGGCGACCTCGGGCAGCTCGACGCGAAGGGCCGGCTCCACCTGCACGGCCGGAAGAAGGACATCATCGTGCTGCCCAACGGGTTCAACGTGTACCCGGAGGACCTCGAGAACGCGCTCCGCGTCGCGGGCGTCCGCGACTCGGTCGCCCTCGAGACGCGACCCGGGCGGATCGAGGCGATCGTGCTCGGGCCGGGCGGCGGACCGGCCGCGAGCGCCGACACGCCGGCGCCAGCGCTGACGGACGAGGCGCGCGCGACGATCGACGCGGCCGTCAAGGCCGCGAACCAGGCGCTCGGCCCGAACCAGCGGATCACGGGCTGGCGCCTGTGGCCCGGAGCGGACTTCCCGCGCACCCACACGCTCAAGGTCAAGCGCGACAAGGTCCGAGCGTGGGCGACCGACGAGGCGCCGCTGCCGGTGACGGAAGGAGCGGCGGCATCAGGCTGACGACGCGGCTCGTTGCCGCCGTGCTGTTGGTGGGGATCGGCGTGGTCGCCGTCATCCTCGTCACCGGCCGGCTCTGGGACTTCCGGGCCACGCACGTCTACGGCCCGCGGACCACGGACCTCTACGACCCGCCGGTCCTCGCGGGCCAGCCGCTGTGGCACGAGTGCTCGGGAGGCTTCTACGCGCGTCGCGGCGACACGATCGTGCTCACGTCGACCGGCCACTGCACCGCGGAGGGCACGGTCGCCACCGACCCGGATGGCACCGGGGTCCGCGGCGTGTTCGGCCCCTCGGCGCGGGCGGCGACCTGCGATCGGCCGGGCAAGACGTGCGCGGCCTCGGACATGACCTACCTCGTCGTCGCGGAGGACAGGATCCCGTGGGGTCGGCTCAACCTCGTCGACATGGGTGCCGGTGGCTATCGCGAGCTCGCGCCGGGGACGGAGCCGCTGCGCTGCGACGACATCGCGATCGGGGATGCCGTCGAGATCAATGGCCAGGGCCTGTTCCGCACCGGCGCGGTCGCCGAGAAGGGATCCAACGACTTCCCCGAGGACGGGCACTACTTCCCGTGCATGATCGCGGCCGGTCTCCAGGTCAACACGGGCGATTCGGGCGGCGCGGTCCTCGTCCGCGGGCTGCCGGCCGGCGTCGCCAGCCGGAGCTTCGGTGGCCTGCTCGGGTTCACGCCGCTCGCCGAGGGCCTGGAGCAGCTCGGCCTCGAGCTGTGCACGACGCCGAACTGCGACTGATCGGGCGTCGCCGGCGCGCGAACCGCTAGCGGACGCGGCCCTCGCGCATCTTCGCGATCGCCTGGTCCACGCGGCGCGCCTTCGTCTCGGGGTTCTTCGTCCCGGCGACGTTGAGCGTGAACACCGACTTGTTGCTGTACGAGAGGCCGTCGAAGAACGCCTTCGCGACCGGGTCCGCCTCCAGCGCGGCGGCCAGCTCCGGCGGGACCTCGATCTCGCGCGGCGCCGTGTCGAGCTCGAGCGTCACCTGGACCTCGTCGCCACCCTTGAGCCCCGACGCCTCGCGGTGCGCCTGGCTGACGCCGACCCACCAGCCGCCGCCCATCGGCGCGATCGTGTTGCGATACGTGTAGTCGTCGAGCGTGACGACGACCGCGGGGCGCTTGCTCCCACCGAGGCCCTCGACGATCTCGCGCGGCACCTCGATGCCGGCGGCGTTGCCGCCCGTCTGCTGGATCGTGGCGCGGAATGTCTGACGCATGGCTCGGAGTCTACGGCGTGACCGGCTCGCCGACGGTCCGCAGCGCGGCCGCCAGCTCCGGCAGGCGCGGGTCCGGGTTCGCCTCCGCCGACCACGGGAAGAACACGAGCGTCTGGCCGACCCGCTGGAGGACGAACTGCGTGTCGCGCGGGTACTGGACGGCGCCGGTGCCCGAGGCGAGATAGCTCGCGAACTCGTGGCCGACGCGGTCCGCGTCGCCGTTCGTCGGCAGCTCGTAGACGACGACGAAGCCGCCGTCCGGGTCGCTGGGCAGGATCGCCTGGACGAGGCGCCGCGGGACGTCGACGAGCGCCGGGCTCTCCCCCGGCCGGTACGGGAGCTGCGGCTCCTGGACCTGGAACTGCGCCGCCCCGAGCGCCGCGGCGACCTGGTCCCACGTCCGCTGGGCGGCCTGCCCGGTGGGCGGGATCGTGGGGCTCGGCGCGGGCGCGATGACGTTCAGCGCCGAGCAGCTGGAGGCCGATCAGCAGCGCGCCGAGCACGAGGGTGCCGATCGCGACCACCGCGACGACCAGGGCGGCGGACCGCCGGCGGGCCGGGAGTCGTCGCCCGATGCGGATGACGAGGTCGGCGTGGTCATCCGGGCGGCCAGGCCATCGCGCGGCCGCCGAGCAGGTGGAGGTGCAGGTGATCGACGCTCTGGCCGCCGTCCTCGCCGACGTTCGTGACGAGTCGCCAGCCGTTGTCGAGGCCCTCGCCGGCCGCGAGCGCCGCCGCCACGCCGAACAGGCGCCCGAGCAGCGCGCCATCGTCGTCGCCGAGGTCCGCGGCGGACGCGATGTGGCGCATGGGCAGCACGAGCACATGGGTCGGCGCCTTGCGGGTCGATGTCGCGGATCGCGATCACGAGGTCGTCCTCGTGGAGCCGCGTCGAGGGGATCTCGCCGGCGACGATCCGGCAGAACAGGCAGTCAGCCGGCATGGACACCTCCGGGCGATGGGCTGGCGAGGACGGGGATCGCCCGGCGAAGCGTACGCGGCGCCGGGTCGACGTGGAGCGGCTGCCCGATGACGCGGTCGGGGGCGTCGGGGTCCACCGCGGTCCGGCGGACCGTGACGATGGCGTTCTCGAGGTCGTCGGGATCGCCGGCGCGCGGCGCCACCGCGACGAGGACGTGGTCCTCGGCATGGCCGACCCAGCGCCCGTCGGGGAGTCGCTGCTCGAGGAGGACGCGGGTCGTCGTCCCGACGCTCGCGCGCGCGAACCGTGCCTTCGCCTCGCCGGCCAGGGCGAGCAGGTCCGCGGCACGCGCCTTCTTCGTCTGCTCGTCGACGTGGCCGGCCATCCGGGTCGCGGGCGTGCCGGGACGTGCCGAGTAGCGGAACACGTGGAGCCCGGCGGGCTCGAGGCCCTCGATGAAGGCCAGCGACGCGGCATGCGCCGCGTCGTCCTCCGTCGGGAAGCCGGCGATGACGTCCGCGTGGATCGCGACACCCGGGATCGCGGCCCGGGCTCGCTGGACCACGCGCGCGTAGTCGGCGGTCAGGTAGCGGCGGCCCATCCGGCGCAGCACCCCGTCGTCGCCGGCCTGGAGCGGCAGGTGGAGATGCGGGAGCGTCCGCGGCGCGCCGTCGACCCACGTGGCGAGCAGCTCGTCGTCGACGTGCTGCGGCTCGATCGAGCTGAGGCGGATCCGCTCCACGGCGGTCTCGTCTGAGGATCCGGCGGACGAGGCCGGCGAGGGTCAGCGCGCTCCGGAGGTGCGAGCCGCGGGCGCCACGCTCCGACCAGCCGCCGTCGTACGTGCCGATGTTGATCCCGGTCAGGACGATCTCGCGATGGCCGGCGGCGAGCGCACGACGCACGTCCGCGAGCACGACGTCCGGGGCGAGGCTCCGTTCCGCGCCACGGGCTCGCGGGATGATGCAGTACGTGCAGTAGAACGAGCAGCCGTCCTGCACCTTGACGAACGCCCGGGTCCGCTCGACCGAGGCACGGTCGTCGCCGACCCCGTCGAGCGGAGCGGCGGCGACCGCCTCGACCCCGGACAGCGTCGGCAGCGCGGCGATCGATCGGCATCGACCGTCGCCGGGCGCGCCCGGCTGCCGCAGCAGCCCCTCGAGCTCCGTCAGGAATGCGGCCTTGTCCTCGTTGCCGACCAGGCGGGCGGCCGCGTCCACCGCCTCGAACGCCTCCGGCCCGACCTGCACGGAGCAGCCGGTCACGACGATCTCCGCCTCGGGGTTCGCGCGTCGGGCGCGGCGGACGGCGGCCCGCGACTTCTCGTCGGCGGTCGAGGTCACGGTGCACGTGTTGACGAGCACGAGGTCCGCGCCGCGGGACCCGTCAACGAGCGGGATCGACGCCTGGCGGAGGAGCCGCGCCGCCGCCTCCATCTCGGACTGGTTGACCTTGCAGCCGAGGTTGACGATGGCCGCCGTCCGCGGCCGGACCTCGATCACCACAGGACCGGCTTCGTCGACATCATGAACGCGATGAAGCCCACCGCGGTCGTGATCGCGTAGGCGATGTAGCGCTGCCGCCGGGCGCGATCCCGCCACGCGCGCGCGGTCGGCGTCGCTCTCGATCTGGTCGCGGCGCACGAGCCGGCGGAGGGTCGGCCGCTGGATCGCGAACGCGACGACGGCGGTGATCGCGTAGGTCGCGAGGCTCACGAGCAGCCACGGCTGGCGGAGCATCTGCGGGCCGAGGACGGCGATCATCGCGAGCCCGGTGAGGGCGAGGCCGGTCCCGATCACGATCGTGCCATGGGCCTGGAGCCACAGCATCGCCCCGACGAACCGGCCCGGCGGCGGCGCGTCGTAGCCCTGGTTGACCAGCCGGTTGCGGAGCGTGAACGGCAGCAGCAGGCTCGGCAGGAACAGCGCGATCGCGAGCGTGATGTGCGTCCCGAGGATCAGGGGAAAGTAGGACGACAGGTCGGGCATCGGTCGGTTCGGGCGGGCATCGCGGGAGGTGCGGCGCCCTCGGGCCGTGATCGTAGCGCAGGGACGCCGCGGATCAGCCGGGACGCACCAGCTCCAGCGCGACCCAGTCCCCCTCGGCGCGGCGCTCAGCGACGCGCAACCCGCGCTGTTCGAACGCCTCGGCGACCTCCGTCTCGCGGTTCTCGAAGATTCCCGACGCGAGCAGCGTGCCACCGGGCCGGACGTCCTCGACCAGCCCGTCGGCCAGCCGGATCAACAGCGAGGCGATGAGGTTGGCGAGCACGATGTCGAACGGGCCCTCGCCGCTGGGGGCGCTCCCCTCGCGAGCCGTGATCACCCGTCCGAGCCGGTTGCGGCGGGCGTTCGCGGCCGATGCCTCGACCGCGATCGGGTCGACGTCCACGGCAAGCACCTCGCGGGCGCCCAGCAGCCCGGCCGCGATCGCGAGGATCCCGGACCCGCTGCCGACGTCCAGCACGCGGGCCGGGCCGCCGTCGATGCCGCCGCCCGTCAGCACGCCGCGGTCCGCGAGCGACTCGAGCGACGCGAGGCACAGCCGCGTGGTCGGGTGGAGGCCGGTCCCGAAGGCCATCCCGGGGTCCAGCGCCAGGACGACGTCATCGGGCTGGCGGCGGTGGCGGCGCCAGGTCGGGCGGATGACGATCCGCCGGCCGATGCGGAGCACCGGGAAGTGCGCCTTCCAGGCGTTCGCCCAGTCCGCCTCGCGGACGACGGTCAGCGTCAGGTCGCCGATCGGCCGCAGCCCGAAGGCCTGGAGATGGCCGAGCTCGCGCTCGGCGCGCTCGACGGCGGCGCGTGCCACCGTCGACGTCGGTGAGCGGCAGGTGGGCGCGGACCCGCGCGGGCCGCTCCAGGTCCACGCGCGCGGCGAGGCCCTCCTCGACCAGCTCGAACGCCGGCTCGACCGACGTCCCGCCCGGGGCGGCGCGCGACAGGATCTCGGACACCGCCTCGACCGCCTCGTGGTCCGCGGAGACCGCGAGCTCCAGCCACGAGCCGGGCTCGCGGGCCGCCAGCTCGAGGTCGATGCCGGCGAGCGGATCGCCGTCCCGCGGGTCGTCGCCGGCCCGGGGGTCGTCGCTCACCCGAGGCCCAGCTTCTCGCGCAGGCCCTGGTGCTCGGCGATCGTGTCGCCCGACTCCTTCGCGAACGCTTCCAGCAGCTCGCGCTGCTTCTTCGTGAGCTTCGACGGCACGACGACGTTCGCGATGACGTGGAGATCGCCGCGCGACGAGGAGCGGCGGAGGTGCGGGACGCCGCGGCCACGGAGGCGGATCTCGGTGCCGGGCTGCGTGCCGGGCTTGATCTCGATCTCCGTGTCGTCGCCCTCGACCGTGGGGACGCGGATCTTCGTTCCCAGCGTCGCCTGCGCGATCGTGAGGTCGGCGTCGAAGTAGAGCTCGGTGCCCTCGCGGGTGAGCTCCGGGTGGTCGGTCACGTGGACCGCGACGTAGAGCGAGCCGGGCGCTCCGCCGCGGGGACCGGTCTCGCCCTCGTTCGAGAGGCGGATCTGGTGGCCCTCGTCGATGCCCGCCGGGATGGTGACCCGGAGCGACCGGCGGCGCTCGGTGCGGCCCTCGCCGTGGCACGTCTCGCACGGCGCCTCGACGATCGTGCCCTCGCCCCGGCAGCGCGGGCAGGGGCTGGCGCTGACCATCTGGCCGAGCATCGTCTGGCGGATGGACCGGAGCTCGCCGCGGCCCTTGCACTGCGGGCACTCGACCGGCTGCGTACCGGGCTTGGCGCCGCTGCCGCTGCACGTGTCGCACCGGCCGAGGACGGGGAACTCGATCTCCTTCTCGGTGCCGAGGACCGCCTCCTCGAACGTGATCCGGAGGTCGTAGCGGAGGTCGCTGCCGGTCTGCGGCCGGGCCCGCCGGGCCGCGCCGCCCATCGAGCCGCCGAAGAAGGCGTCGAAGATGTCCGAGAACCCGCCGAAGCCCGCGCCCTCGAATCCACCGGCGCCACCGCCGCCGCCGTTGACGCCGGCGCGGCCGAACATGTCGTACTGCTGCCGGCGCTGCGGGTCGCTGAGGACCTGGTAGGCCTCGTTGATCTCCTTGAACCGCTCCTGCGCGTCGGCGTCCGTGTTGACGTCCGGGTGCCACTGCTGGGCGGCCTTGCGGAACGCGCGCTTGATCGCGGCATCGTCGGCGCCGCGCTCGACGCCGAGCACCTCGTAGTAGTCGCGTTCTCGTTCCGCGGTCATGGGACGACGAGTGTACGGGAGGTGCGCCGTGGAGCCGGTCAGGCGGGTGGGAGCCAGCCCGGCGAGCTCGCGGGCGCGCGCGAGGACCTGCTGGAGCATCGGCTGGGTGAGCTTGCCGGTGAACGTGTTCTGCTGGCTCGGGTGGTAGCTGCCGAGGAGCGTGTACGGGCCGATGTTCGTCTCCGCGCCGTGGCCGAATCGCGGCTTGGGCTTCGGGGTCGCGTGGCCCATCGCCGTCAGGCTCCGCAGCGCCGCGTCCCAGCCGATCGATCCCGAGCGGGAGGATCACCCGCAGCTCGGGCAGGAGCTGGAGCTCGCGGACGAGGTACGGGCGGCAGCGGTGCTGCTCGTCCGGCGTCGGCTTGTTCGCCGGCGGGGCGCAGCGGACGGCCGCGGCGATCCGCAGGTCGTGGAGCGTGAGCCCGTCACCGGCGCGGCGGCTGACGGCCCGATCGCTGAGGCCCTGGGCGTGGAGCGCCCGCCACAGGAACTCGCCGGACTCGTCGCCCGTGAACACCCGGCCGGTGCGGTTGCCGCCGTGCGCGGCCGGGGCGAGCCCGACGATGAGGATCCGGGCCCGCGCGTCGCCGTAGCCGGGGACGGGCCGGGCCCAGTAGGTCTCGTCGCGGAACCGGGCGACCTTGACGCGGGCCGTCTCCTCGCGCCACGCGACGAGCCGCGGGCACGCGAAACAGTCGGTGATCGCCGCGTCGAGCATCGGGAGGTCGGTCGCGGTGCGGGCTGCGTCGGCGGGATCGGTGATCGGCATCGAGCCGATCGTATCGAGCGCGCTGCGCCCGTGGATCGGCCAGCGTTCCAACGGGATCGTGACGCTGGTTGGGTCGCCCAGCGTCACCGTCGTCGGCTGCCCCTCGCGGGCCGCTGCTCGTTCCCGTGACACCGCTGCGCTCCGCTTGGAACGCCCGGCGTTCGAGCGAGGTGCGGGCGATGAGCGCGGCCCGGGCGAGCCGCGGCGCGGCCGCGAGCCGGCTACTCGGGCTCGGGCGTCGGCGCGCCGGTTGCCCGTGCCATCTCATGCGCTGCGGCGACGGCCCGGCGACCTGCGGGCAGCCACAACGCGAGCCCGACGACGACGAAGGTGAGGACGCCGGTCGCGACGAGGATCGTCTCGATCCGCACCACGTCGGCGAGCGGCCCGAAGACGAGCATCCCGAGCGGCATCCCGACGGCCATCACGATCCCCACGAAGCCGAACACCCGGCCCTGACGCTCGGGCTCGACGGTCTCCTGGAGCAGCGTCATCGACGGGGTCGAGAAGAACGGCACGGCGAGCCCGATGAGGAACATCACCGCGAACACGATGATCAGGCTCGGGGCCAGGCCCAGCGCGATCGCGAGCACCCCGAACGTCAGCGAGGACGCGGCGATCAGCCGGACCCGATCCCAGCCCGACGCGAGCGTCGCGACGAGGATCCCGCCCAGAACCATGCCCACGCTGAAGCACATCTCGAAGATCGCGAGGTTCACGACGTCGCCCTGGTCGCCCGACGGGAAGGACCGCACCAGCATCAGCGGCATGAGGTTTGCCGGAGCGACCGTGAGCACGAAGATGATCCCGAACAGCACGAGCACCCAGCGCACGAACGCGTGATCGCCGATGTACCGGATCCCTTCGACGAGGTCCGCGATGACGCCGGTTGCCGCGCTGGCACCGCTCCGGATCGTCGCGACCGGGATCGTCGACAGCAGGCCGATGCCGATCGCGGCAGTCACCACGTCGACGAACAGGATCGGGACGATCGCGAGCGGCGAGGCGTCGCCCGGCGGTGTTCGCGGCGTAGATCAGCCCGGCCACGGCCGGCGCGACGAGCGCCATGGCCGACTGGATCGAGCCCAGGAACCCGTTCACGCGGATGAGCTGCGTGGGCGGCGCGATCTGGGGGATCAGCGCGGAGACCGCCGGCATCTGGACGCCCGCCCCGGCCGACCGGACCGCGAGCACCACGAAGATCAGCCACGGCTCGGTGAAGCCGGCGAGCATGACGATGGCCAGGAACAGCGTCGAGGCCGCGATCGCCGCGTCGGCGCCGATGATCAGCCACTTCCGGTTGTGGCGGTCCGCCCAGACGCCGCCGAACAGCGACACGACGGCCTGGGGCAGGAACCCGAACGCGGCCGCGAGGGTCATCATCACGCCCGACTGGAACTGGATCGCGAGGTACCAGAACACGGCGTACTGGACCAGCATCGAGCCGAACAGGCTGACCGTCTGGCCCCCCAGGAAGGCGCCGACGTGGCGCTTCCAGTGCGGGTGCGTCAGCCTCGGCCGTCGCGGACGGATCGGGCACGTCGGTCTCGGCCGGCTGCGGGAGCGGCCGGCTGGGTCTCGGTCACGGGCTCGCTCACTTGAGCAACAGCTTGTCGAGGCGGCGCGACACGATGATCAGCCCGATCATGCCCATCACCGCCAGGTACACGACGTGGACGAGGATCCCCGGGTCGACCGCGCCCGTGATCAGCGCCCGGCACAGCGTCACGCCCTGGTACAGCGGCGTCAGCTGGACGAACAGCTGGAGCGCGGGCGGGTAGGACGTGATCGGGTAGAACGTGCCGCTGAACAGGAACAGCGGCAGCACGACGAGCTGGATCAGGTCGAAGTCCTGCCACGAGCGCATGAACGTCGTCGCGGCCATGCCGACCGCGGCGAACGCGAACGCGAGCAGGGTCGCGGCGGGGACCGCGAGCACGGCCCAGGGCGAGGTGAACAGCCCCATCACCACGAGCACGACCATGAACCCGAGTGCGTACAGCGTCGACCGGATGACCGCCCAGCCGATCTCGCCCAGCGCCACGTCGCCGGGCCCGAGCGGCGTCGCGAGCACCGCGTCGTATGTCTTCTGGTAGTTGAGCTTGAAGAACACGTTGAACGTGGACTCGGCGATCGCGCCGTTCATCGAGGCCGAGGCGAGCAGCGCCGGCGCCACGAACAGCGGGTACGGGATCGGCACGCCGTTCGGCCCCGGGATGTCGCCGACGAGGCCGCCGATGCCCAGCCCGACCGAGAGCAGGTAGAACAGCGGCTCGAAGAACCCGCTGAAGATGACGATCCAGCCGGACTTGTAGACGTACAGGTTGCGCTCGATGAGCAGCGTCGCCCGCCGGCTGCCGAGCCGGATCGGCAGCACGCGCAGGGGCGCGACGTAGCCGCTCACGAGGCCAGCTTCCGGCGGAACATGCGGAACATCAGGATCGACCCCGACCACGGCGAAGCCGGTGAGGATCACGAGGTGCGCGAGCGAGATGAGCGGCTCTTCGGACAGCGTCCCGAGGCTCGCGCCGCGCGCGAGGGCGACCCCGTGCCACAGCGGGAACAGCCACGCGATCCAGCGGATCGCATCGGGCAGCTGGTCGATCGGGAAGAACGTGCCCGAGAACAGGAACAGCGGGGTGATCCCGAAGCGCCAGATCGAGTTGAACGAGACGACGTCGCGCTGGGTCGTCATGTAGGCGGCGATCGGCGCCGCGAACGCGAGGCCGGTCAGCGTGCCGATCGGGATCGACCACAGGATCCCGGGCGATCCCGCCGCGCCGAACAGGATGATCACGAAGCAGAAGATCGCGCCGACCATCGTCGACCGGGTGGCGGTCCAGGCGATCTGGCCGAACGCGATCGCGTCGGGCGTCAGCGGGGTGGCGAACATCGCGTGGTAGCGGCGGTTCCAGTGGAAGCCGCCGATGATCGGGAACGTGCCCTCGAACGCGGCGCCCTGCATGACGGTCGACACGAGCAGCGCCGGCGCGAGGAACACGATGTACGGCACGCCGCCCATCGCCGCGTTGTTCGACGCGTCCACGTAGCCGCCGAGGCCGATCCCCATCGCGACGAGGAACAGCACCGGCTGGGCGAACGAGCCGAAGATCGAGCCGCGCCACGTCCGCCGGTAGAGCAGCCACATGTGCTCGTACGCCGCGAGCGCGCCACGCACGCCGCTCTGGCGCGGGACGCCGTCGCCCGTCGCCGGCACGAGCGATCCCGATCCGAACGACGTCCCCGCGACCGCCATCAGTCGATGAGGCTCCGCCCGGTGAGGCGCAGGAACACGTCCTCCAGCGAGGACCGCCGGACGAGCACCGTCTCCGGCTCCAGCCCGCGCTGGTGCGCCGCGGCCGCGACGGCCTCGCCGTCGCCGGAGTAGACGAGGACGCGATCCGGCAGGTGCTCGATCCGCTCCCCCAGCCCGTCGAGCTGCCCGTCGAGCGTCTCCTGGACGCCGACCGGGAACCGGAGCTCGGTCACCTCGCGCGACGAGTACTCGTCGATCAGCTGGCGCGGCGAGCCCGCGGCGACGATCTTCGCCTTGTCCATGACGACGAGCCGGTCGCACAGCTGCTCGGCCTCGTCCATGTAGTGGGTCGTCAGGACGAGCGTCACGCCCCGCTGCTTGAGCCGGTACAGCCGCTCCCACAGCAGGTGGCGGGCCTGCGGGTCGAGGCCGGTCGTCGGCTCGTCGAGCAGGAGGATCGACGGCTCGTTGATGAGCGAGCGGGCGATGGTCAGCCGCCGCTTCATGCCACCGGACAGCGGCTCGACCTTGTCCTTCGCCCGATCCGTCAGCTGGGCGAACTCCAGCAGCTCGTCGCCGCGCCGCGACGCCTCGGCCCGCGACAGCCCGAAGTAGCGCCCGTAGATGACGAGGTTGTCCTTGACCGACAGCTCCGTGTCCAGCGTGTCCTGCTGGGGCACGACGCCCAGCTGGCCGCGGATCCGCGGGCCGTCCGCGCTGGGGTCGAGGTCGAGGATCCGGAGCGTGCCCTCGGTCACCGGCGAGACGCAGGCGACCATGCGCATGGTCGAGGTCTTGCCCGCGCCGTTGGGGCCGAGGAAGCCGAAGCTCTCGCCGGGGGCGACGTCGAAATCGATGGCGTCGACCGCGGTGAAGTCGCCGAACCGCTTCGTCAGGCCGCGGGCGTGGATGAGCGGCGGGGCGTCGGTCGGGGAGGTCATGGGCGGTGCATGGTACCCCCGGGCACATGTCAGGTCACGTCAGGAATCCGCACCCGCGACCACCCGATGTGGGACGTGATCGCCCGCGTGGGCGATGTTGTCGAACTTGCGCCACAGGACGGTCACGAGGATCGCGCTGCCGACGAACCCGAACCAGAACGGGGCCGTGATCCCGTACTGCTGGGCGAGCCAGCCGCCGATCGGCGTGCCCACGACGATGCCCGCCATGACCCCCACGTGGTAGACGCCGGTGACCCGGCCCAGGAGCTCGTCGGGGACCGCTCGCTGGCGGACCGCGGTCGCCGTCGTCCCCCACACGAACGCGTGCATGCCGAACACGACGAAGGTCAGGAGCGCGACGGCCGGCACGGTCGTCAGGGCGAGGACGAGGTGGGTGCCGGTCTCGATCAGGAGGCCGACGCGCATGATGTCCGCGAGCGAGAACCGCCGCTCGAGGCGGCCGTACATCGTGGTGCCGATGATCCCGCCGATCGCCATCGCGGTGGTCAGCAGGCCGAACCCGACGTCGCTCATCTGCAGCCGCTCCTGGGCATACAGGACGAGCACGGCCCAGGCCGCCCCGAACGTCACGTTGAACGCGACGATCGTGATGAACAGCGTCCGCATCGGCGGGTGGTTGGCCAGCCAGCGGATGCCCTCGGCCATGTCCGCGCGCCAGGTCGTGCGGGCCACGCCCTCGGGTTGGGGCTCCGGCACGGTCGAGTAGCGGACGCGCGTGATGAGCAGCGCGCCGAGCGCGAAGCAGGCCGCGTCCGCGGCGAACGGCAGGGCCATGCCGACGACGAACAGGGCGGCCCCGATCGGCGGCGCGATCAGCTGGTTGGTGAGCAGCACGCCGCCCGCGAGGCGCGCATTCGCGACGCCCAGGTCCTCGCGCCGGACGAGCCGTGGCAGGAGGCTCCCGCCGCCCACGTCGGCGAACGTCTCCGCGGTCCCGAGCAGGAACAGCGCGACGAGGATCAGCCCGATGTTCACGCTGCCGGTGACGATCGTCGTGGCGAGGAGCGCGAGCACCAGCGCGCGTGCCAGGTTGACGACGACGATGATCCGGATCCGGTCGACCCGGTCGGCGACGACGCCCGCCGCGAACCCGAACAGCAGCACCGGGACGTTCTGGGCGAGGAGCGCCATCGAGACGAGCAGCGGGTCGCGCGTCTGCGAGGCGACGAGCAGCGGCCCGGCCGCGAGCGCCACGCCGTCCCCGATGTTCGTCAGGACGGACGTCGCGAGCAGCCACCGGAACGAGCGTCCGAGGCGCGACGGGGCGGTCGCCTCGGCCAGGCGCGCGGCGGGATTGGGCATCGCGGCAGTCTAGCCGTGGCCTCCCGCGGGGGCCACTCGCCGCCGGCCACGGCCGGCGGCCGCCGGCCGCGTCAACGCGGCGGGACGGTGCCCTCGTGGAGGGTGACGATGCCGCCGGTCAACGGCGTCCAGCGGACGTCGGTGAGGCCGGCCTCGCCCATGATCTCGGCGATCCGCTCCGGCGACGGGTACGCCTGGACGGACTTCACGAGGTAGCCGTACGCGGCGCCCTGTCCCGCGAGCCGGCCGATGACCGGGACGATGCGGTCGAACCACCAGCGCATGAACCGGGCGAGCCGCGAGCGGGGACGGGCGATCTCGAGGCACAGGACGCGGCCGCCGGGCCGGACGGAGCGGGCCAGCTCCTCGAACCCGCGCCGGTAGTCCGGCAGGTTGCGCATGCCGAAGGCGATGGTCGCCGCGTCGAAGGTGCGCGTCCTCGGTGGGGAGGGCGAGTGCGTCGCCGACGACGAAGCCGAGGCCCGTGCGCGCGCGGTAGCGCTCCTGGGCGACGTCGATCATCCCCGGGCTGAGGTCGACGCCGAGGACCCGCCCGAACGGCGCGACGCGCGCGTGGAGATCCGCCGCGACCTTGCCGGTGCCGGTCGCGACGTCGAGCGCCGCGTCGCCCGGACGGAGCCCGGCGCTGGTCACGAGCCGCCGCCGCCAGCGGGGCTCCTGGAACGCCGAGATCAGCAGGTTCATGAGGTCGTAGCGGCGGGCGATGCGGTCGAACATGACCCGCACCTCCGTCGGCGCGGCGGCGTTGCCGGCGCCGGTGCTCGCCCCGGACGGGGTGTGATCGGGCGGAAGGGCGTCGGTCATCGGGCGGGCTCCAGGGCGTGAAGGGCGGGTTCAGGGTCGGCGGCGGCACCGTCCAGCGCGGCGAGGACGGCCGCGGCGACGGGCGCCGGGTCGGTGATCGGGGTCGTGTGGGTGGCGCCGGGCAGGTGGACACGCACGGCGCCCGGGATGCGGCGGGCGAGCTCGTCGGCGATCGGGGCGTAGAACGGCTGGCTCGCGTCGCCGGTGATCAGCGTGACGGGCTGCGTGATCCGGGCCAGGCCGTCAGGGTCCAGGCCGGTCAGCGCCGCGTCCGCGAGCGCGCCCGTCCCCTCCCGCTCGAGGAACGTCCGGGCCCGGGCCGGCAGGCGGTCCCACGCGTCGTCGCCGGCCACGTGCCGGAGGAAGGTCTCGGCCGCGGCCGGGCTGCCCCCGGCATCGAACGCCCGCTGCGTGTCGCGTGCGACGCGGCGGAACCACGCGATCTGGGCGCGATCGCCGACCAGCCCGTACGGCGGCTCGTACGCGACGACGGCACCGATGCGATCCGGCCGCCGCGCCGCCGCCTCCAGCCCGATCACGCCGCCGAACGAGATCCCGACGATGCTCGCGGCCGGGATCGCGCGTGCGTCGAGGTAGGCGACGAGGTCGTCCAGGTGGAGATCGACGTCGAGCGGGCGCGGCTCGGCCAGGCGGCTGGTGCCGGCGCCGCGCCGGTCGAGCGAGTGCACGGTCAGGTCGGCGCGGGCGGCGAGGTGCGCGGCCAGCTTCGCGAGCTGCTGCGAGGTGCTCAGCGTCCCGTGGAGCAGGAGCACGTGACGCGGCCCCGTCCCGTCGACGCGCCAGCCGATCGCGTCCCCGCCGGGTCGCGCGAGCTCGCCCGATGCGTCGCCCGCCACGAGCGCCCGGACGGCGTCCCGGCGCAGCTTGCCGGAGGACGTCCGCGGCAGCACGTCGAGCCGCGTCCAGGCGACCGGGACCTTGAACCCGGCCAGGCTCGCGCGGGCGTGGGCGGTCAGCACGGCATCGGCGGGGTCGGTCGCGTGCGGCCGGAGCACGATCGCGGCGACCGGCACGTGCCCCCAGTGCGTCGTCCGGACGCCCCACGACCGCGGCCTCCGCCACCGCCGGGTGCCGCTCGAGCACGGTCTCGACCTCCGTGGGATCGATGTTCTCGCCACCGCGCACGATCCGGTCCGTCCGGCGGTCGACGACGACGAGGCGGCCGGCCGCGTCGAGCCTGCCGAGATCGCCGGTCCGCACGGGCTCGTCGGCGGGGACCGGCGGCCCGCCGAGGTACCCCGAGCTCCGCGACGGCCCGGCGACGACGATCTCGCCCACGCCATCGGCCCCGGGTCGTCGATGCGCACGGTCATCCCGGGGAGGGGCAGGCCCGCCGTCCCGGGCGCGCGGACCGCCTCCGCGGACGGCAGCGCCGTGACGCCGGAGCCCATCTCGGACAGGCCGTACGTCGGCACGACCGGCCAGCCGGCGCGCACGGCCCGGTCGACGAGCGCCGGCGGCACCGGCCCGCCCCCGAGCAGCACCGCGCGGAGCGTGGCGGGCGGTGGCGCGTCATGGGCGGCGTCGAGCAGCCGGACGAGCTGGGACGGGACGAGCGAGACATGGCTGGGCGCCGGGCTCGACCGGAGCGCGCGGAGCAGGCGCGGTGCGTCGCCGGGCGGGAGGATCCGGATCGGGACACCGTCGCGGATCGCGCGCCACAGGACGCCCAGGCCGGCCACGTGGCCGATGCCCAGCGGCAGCGCCCAGCCGGTCGCGGGCGGCAGGACCTCGAGCCACGCATCGGCGCTCGCGGCCATCGCCCGGTGCGACAGCACGACGCCCTTCGGCTGTCCGGTCGTGCCCGAGGTCAGCACGACGATGGCGGGTGCCTCGGGTCCCGACTCCGCGGCGACGGCGCGGGCGGGAAACGGGGCGACCACGCCACCATCCACGACGATCGCCGGGTCGAGGAGCGCAAGGGCCGCCTCGCGCTCCCGGGTCGTGAGCCCGGCGGGCAGGGGCGCGACCGTGGCGCCCATCCGGAGCAGCGCGACGACCACGGCGATGGCCTCGGCGGACGCCGGCATCGCGAGCGCGGCACGATCGCCCGCGCGCACGCCACGCGAGTGCATCGAGCGCACGATGTCGTCCGCGCGCCCGGCGAGCCGCGCCCACGTCATCCGGCGCCGGCCATCGACCACCGCCAGGTCGCCGGGACGTGTCGCGGCGAGCTCCGCCACGCGGTCGGCGAGGAGCCAGGTCATGCGTCGTCGACCCCGTAGCGCTCGAGCGCCGCCTCGTCCACGACGATCCCGAGCCCGCCCGCGCCATCGTCGAACGGCGCGTGGATCCGCCCGCCCTCGACCACGAGCGGCCGCGCCAGGAGGTCGTGCTCGAGCACGCCGACGGTCGCGAGCCCGTGCGCCCGATCCGCCGCCGGCCATCCCGGCACGTCGGGGAGCGTCGCGGCGCAGGCGATCGCCGCCGCGAGCCCGATCCCCGTCTCGAACAGCGACGACACCACGACCGGGACGCCGTGCGCGGCCGCGATCGACGCGATCTCGGCGACCGCCACCGGCCCGCCGACCCGCGCCGGCTTGACGACGAGCACGTCCGCCGCCGCCTCCTCGACGAGCGCCCTGGCCGCATCCGGGGAGGTGACGGCCTCGTCGGCGGCGATCGGGACGCCGACCAGCGTCCGCAGCCGCACCGCCCCGCCGCGGTCGTCGAGCGGGGAGCGGCTGCTCCACGTACTCGAGCACGCCCTCGAGCGGCCGGAGGCGTGCCGTCGCCTCGTCCAGCGTCCAGGTGCCGTTCACGTCGAGCCGCAGGGCCACGCCCGGACCCACCGCCGCCCGCACCTCGCAGGACCCGGTCGACGAGCGTCCGGGCCGCCTCGCGCGCGCCCGCCTTCAGCTTGAGCGTCGCGTACCCGGCCGCCGTCGCCGCCACCGCGGCGGCGAACCGTCTCGTCGACGGAGCCCGCGCCGAGCGTGGCGTTGACGACGGACGCCTGCCACGCACCGCGCTCGCGACCGGCTCGGGCGGCACGGCGAGGTCGAGGACGGCGCCCCCGAGTCCCGCGCCGAACGCGTGTCGGACATCCTCGGGCACGCCATCGTCCGGCCCGTCGAGCAGCCGCTGGATGAGGGCCGCGAGGACCGCCGTCGAGTGCGCCGGGTCGATCGGCGCCTCCCCCACCCCGCGCGCGCCGGCCTCGGACCGCAGCTCGACGATCAGCGACTCGCGCGCCGCCCACGTGCCCGCCGCCGTCTCGAACGGCACGCGGAACGGGACGCGGACGCGCCGGACACCGAGCGCCGAGGTCATCGTCACCGCCTCACGTGCCCGCCGAGCCGCCGATCGCGAGACCGACCGCGAACAGGAGCCCGAACACGAGCGACAGCCGCGCGGTCCCCTTGAGGACGAGGTTGAGCTCGCGCGGCTCGCGGAAGGTCGCGACGGTCCGCAGCAGCGGCCGGGCGAGGGTCAGCGTGAACAGCGGCAGCGCGACGGCGAACCCGGCCGCCCACGGGACGCCGCCCGGCCGCGCCCCGAGCACCCAGGCCGCGGCGAGGATGACCGGCACCGCGTACGCGATCCCCAGCAGCGCGCCGTACTCGGCCTGCGTCCGGCGCTTCCCGATGACGACGGCGAGCGTCCGCTTGCCCGCGGCGGCGTCCGTGTCGATGTCGCGCAGGTTGTTGACGACGAGGATCGCGGTGATCAGCAGGCCGGGCGGGATCGCGGCGGCGAGGAACACCGGGTCGAGCCGCAGCGCCTGGAGGTACGCCGTCCCGACGACCGCCACGAGGCCGAAGAACACGAACACGAACACCTCGCCCAGCGCCCGGTAGCCATACGGGAACGGCCCGCCGGTGTACGCGAGCGCCGCGAGGATCGCGAGCGCGCCGAGCCCGACGAGCACCCAGCCGCCGATCGTCGCCAGCCACAGCCCCACCAGCCCGGCGAGCACGATGACGACGGCGATCGCGATCTCCAGCTGGCGTTCGGTGACGAGGCCGGCCGCGGCGACCCGCAGCGGGCCGACCCGATCCGGCGTGTCCGCGCCGCGGCGGAAGTCGGACAGGTCGTTGGCGAAGTTCGCGGCGACCTGGAGCAGGAGTGCGACGAGCAGGCAGCCGATCGCGGTGTCGACCCGGAACGGCGTGCCGACCGCGAGCGCGGCCCCGAGCCCGACGGCCACGCCGGCCGCGGCCGCCGGCAGGGTCGCGGGACGCGCCGCGACGACCCAGATCCGGTACCCGGTCGGGCGGGCGGGCGCGGCCGGGGCCGCCGACGGAACGCTGGGCGTGCTCATGGGCGGCGCGGGTACTTCCGGTAGTCGGGCGCCCGCTTCTCGAGGAACGCGGTGGAGCCCTCATGCGCCTCGTCGGTCGTGTAGTACAGGCCGGTCGCGTTGCCCGCGAACTCCTGGAGGCCGGCGAGCCCGTCGGTCGCGACGAGGAACGCCGACTTGAGGAACCGGATCGCCGTCGGGCTCATGTCGAGGATCTCGTTGGCCCACTGCACGCCCTCGGCCTCGAGGTCCGCCAGCGGCACGACCTTGTTGACGAGGCCCATCGCCATCGCCTCATCGGCGGAGTACTGGCGGCACAGGAACCAGATCTCCTTCGCCTTCTTGTCGCCGACGAGCCGCGCGAGCAGCCCGATGCCGAACCCGGCGTCGAAGCTCCCGACCCGCGGTCCGACCTGGCCGAAGATCGCGTTGTCGCTCGCGAGCGACAGGTCGCACACGACGTGGAGGACGTGCCCGCCGCCGATCGCGTAGCCGTTGACGAGCGCGATCACCGGGATCGGCAGGCTCCGGATCTGGCGCTGGAGGTCGAGCACGTTGAGGCGGGCGACGCCGTCGTCGTCGAGGTAGCCGCCGTCGTGGCTCTTGTACGACTGGTCGCCGCCGCTGCAGAACGCCTTGTCGCCCTCGCCGGTGAGCAGCACGCAGCCGATCGAGGCGTCGTCGCGGATCCGGAGGAACGCGTCGATCAGCTCGCGCACCGTCTTCGGCCGGAACGCGTTGTGGACCCGCGGCCGGTTGATCGTGACCTTCGCGATCCCGGTCCCGGAGTGCTCGTAGCGGATGTCCTCGTAGTCGCGGACGGACGTCCACGTCACGGACGTGGCTGCCGTCGGGGTATCCGTCATCGGGTGGGCTCCTCCTCCAGGAACGTCGTGACGAGGCGGCGGAACGCCTCGGGTCGTTCGTCGTGCGGGGTGTGGCCGGCGCCGTCGACGACGGCGAGGCGGGCACCCGGGATCTCGGCCGCGACCCGCTCCGCGCGGGGCCGGCCGATGGCGTCGAGCTCGCCGGCGATCACGAGCGTCGGGACGGCGATGGTCTGCAGGCGGTCGAACAGCGGCTCCATCGCGCCCTGGCCCGCGAGGCGCAGGCTCGCCGCGAGCCCCGCGGGGTCGTTGCCGAGGCGCATCTCGCGCACCTGCGCCGCCCGGTCCGGCTCGAGCGACGTGCCGGCGAACACGGGGTTGCGCTCCCACTCGTCGACGAAGGGCTCGATGCCGCCGGCCTCGATGCGGGCGGCGAGCGCCTCGTCGGCGGCCCGGCGGGCGGCACGCTCGGCCTCCGTCGGCAGCCCGGCGGACGGGCTCTCGAGCACGAGGCGATCCACGACCTCCGGATGGGCGATCGCGAGCCGCAGCGCCACGCGAGCCCCGAGCGAGTAGCCGACCACGTGCGCCGGGGCGGCGTCGCGCGCGGTGAGCAGCGCGGCCAGCGCGTCCGCGGTCGCCTCGACGGACATCGCCTCGGGTGGCGCGGTCGTGCCGCCGTGGCCGGGCAGGCACGGGACGAGGATCCGGTGGCGCTCGACGAGGTCCGCGCCGTGCTCGTCCCAGGCGTCGCTCGTGCCGGTGAACCCGTGGAGCAGCAGGACCGGGTGCCCGGCGCCCTCGTCACGGACGGCCCAGCGGATCGACGGCGTCACGGTCATCGCGCTCACCGGGCGCCGGCGGGCATGGCCAGCGCGCGCTGGACGGCGGCGGCCGCCTCGCGGTGGAGCTCCACGTTCCGCACCCGGTCGGTGCGCAGCTCGAGGACGCGCACGCCGGGCCGGCCGATCGACTCCCGGATCGCCGACTCGAGGTCGCCGTGCGTCACGCACCGGTGCTCGCCGCCCAGCGCGGTGACGATCGGCGCGACGTCGACCCCGTGCGGCGTCCCGAACAGCTCCTCGTAGTGCTCGGGCAGGCCGGAGCCGGCCGGCACGCCGGGCTGGGCCTGGGGCAGGAACGAGAAGATCCCGCCGCCGTCGTTGTTCACCAGCACGATCGTCGCGGACAGCTCGTGCAGCTTCGAGATCACGAGCGCGTTGAGGTCGTGGATGAACGAGACGTCCCCGACCACGAGCGCGACGGGGCCGTCGGATGCCGCGGCGGAGCCCAGCGCCGTGGACACGACGCCGTCGATCCCGTTGGCGCCGCGGTTCGAGCGCACGGTGATCGCCCGCTCGGTCGTCGGCAGCCAGCCGTCGAGGTCGCGGACGGGCATGGAGTTGCCGGCCCACAGGACCGCGCCGTCGGGCAACGCGGCGGCGAGGGCGGGGAACGGTGCGCCTTCGAACGGCTCGTCGAGCGCGGCGAGCCAGCCGTCCATCGCCCGCATGGCGGTGCGCTCCGCGTCCATCCAGTCGCGGGTCCACGACGTGCGCCGGACGTTCGACCCGAGGCGCACCGTCAGCGCGCGTGCCGTCGCCGCGGCGTCCGCGTGGACGAACGTCGCGGGCAGCAGCGCGGGCTCGCGCCAGCCACCGTCCCCGTCGATCACGACGAGCCCGGGCCGCACCCGCTCGAGCAGCTGGAGGATCGGCTTCGACGTGGGCATCGCGCCGGTCCGGATGACGAGGTCCGGCCGATGGGCGTCGATCCACGGCCCGGGTCGGACGAGCTGGTCGGCCCGGCTGACGACGCGCGACCGGTCGTGCGGCCCCGTCCGCAGGCCGGACAACGGGTCGGCGAGGATCGGGAAGCCGGTCGCGAGCGCGAGGCCGGCAAGCGCCGCGGGCAGCTCCGGGTCGTCGTCCGGGCCCGCGACGATGAGGCCGCGGGGCGTGCGGCCGAGCAGCGCCGCCAGGTCCGCGACGAGCTCCTCGTCCAGGACAGGCCGACCGGCGATGGCCGAGGTGAACGGCGTCGAGACGGTCGACGCGGGCAGCCCGCCGTCCTCGGGGAGGAGCGGCGCATCGGGGAGCAGCGGCTCCCGGAACGGGACGTTGAGCTGGACCACGCCGGCGGGTCCGGCCGCGGCCGTCGCGACGGCACGACCCGCGAGCGAGCGGACGTGCGCCTCGGTCGCGGGATCGCCGTCGAACAGCGGCAGCTCCGCGTACCACTTCGCCGCCCGGCCGAAGATCCGCTCCTGGTCGATCGTCTGCGGGGCGCCGCGGTCACGCAGCTCGGGTGGCCGGTCCGCGCTGAGCACGATCAGCGGCACCCGCGACTGCTCGGCCTCGATCACGGCCGGGTGGAACTCGGCGACGGCGGTCCCCGACGTGGCCAGGAGCACCACCGGCCGGCCGCTCGTGCGGGCGATGCCGAGCGCGAAGAAGCCCGCGGCGCGCTCGTCGAGCAGCACCCGGACGCGGAGCCCCGGCGAGGTCCGCAGCGCCAGGGCGAGCGGCGTCGAGCGCGACCCGGGGCAGACGACGGCATCGGTCACGCCCGCCGCGACGAGCTCGGCGGCGAACGCGCGCAGGAGCCGGGCGTCGCTCATGCGTCGTCCTCCGGGACCCCGAGCGCGGAGATGACCGCCTGCAGCTTGATCCGCGACTCCTCCCACTCGAGGTCCGGGTCGGAGTCGGCGACGATCCCGCAGCCCGCGAACAGCGTCGCCCGGGTCCGGTCGACGATCCCGCACCGCAGCGCGACGCACAGCTCCCCGTCGCCGTCCGCGCCGAGCCAGCCGATCGGGCCGGCGTACCAGCCACGGTCGAAGCCCTCGTGCTCGTCGATGAGCGCCAGCGCGACGTCGCGCGGGTCGCCGCCGACCGCCGGCGTCGGGTGGAGGCGCTCCCCGAGCGCGAGCAGCCCGCGGCCCTCGGGAACCGTGCCGGTGATCTCCGTCACGAGGTGCTGGACGAAGCGGAGCGTCATGACGCCGGGCTCGGGCGCGATCTGCAGCGAGTCGGCGACCGGCGCGAGCAGGTCGCGGATCGCGTCGACGACGATCAGGTGCTCCTCGCGGTCCTTCTCGGACGCGAGCAGCCGCCGGGCGAGCAGCGCGTCCTCGGCCGGATCCGCGCCACGCCGGATCGTGCCCGCGACGGCGACCGTCCGGAACGTCCGACCCTCGGTCCGGACGAGACGCTCGGGCGTGGCGCCGAGGAACGTCCGCCCGTCGCGCCGGTACGCGTAGGTCGTGCTCTCGGGGGCGCTCGCGGCGAGGCGGCGAAGCGCGTTCGGCACGTCGAGCTCGACCGGCGACCGGAGGCCCACCCGGCGCGCGAGCACGACCTTGTCGATCCGGCCGCGACCGACGGCGCCGGCGTACATCCCGACGAGCCGCCGCCACTCATCGTGGGTCGGCTGCTCCTCGCTGATCCGCAGCGGGGCGAACACCGGCATCGCCACGATGCCGTTCGGGTTCGGCCGCAGCTCCCGTGCCCGGTCGGCCAGCCGTCCCCAGCGCGAGTCGAGGCGACGGGCGTCGTCAGCCGCCCCGTCGACGAGCGACGCGGTCACGAACGCGCCGAGCGGGGTGACGGTGAAGAGCAGCTCGGGGAGCACGAGCGAGCTCGCGCCGAACGGTCCCCAGGCATCGTCCGGGGCGGGCTCGCGACCCGGTGAACCCCATCGCGCCGAGGAGCACCGGCCCGGCGCCCGGCGGCGCGTCGGCCGGCCGGTCGAGGCGCGCGCCGTCGAGCAGCGCGCACCAGGCGGCTTCGGCGTCCCCGAACCGCGCCACGCCTGCCGCCTCGACCGCCCACGCGCGGCCGATCCCGACGAACGCCGTGCCCTCCGACGGCCGGAGCCAGAGCGCCGCCTCGAGGTCGGCCTCGACGGCAGCGGCGTAGAGCGCGATGGGATCGAGCGACGGCGCGACGGCCGTCGCCGAGGCAAGCGGGCCGGCGGTGTCAGGGGAGCCCGACGCCGGGAGCAGCGCGGCCAGGCGCTCCCCCACCCCGGGCCCGAGCCCCGTCCGCGCGTCGCGGGTCGCGGTCATCGCCGGACCTCCGGGAACGCCCAGCCCTCGCCGGGCAGCGGCACGTCGCCGATCCTCGCCTCGGGCACGCCGGCGGAGCGCAGGAGCGCGGCGCGCAGGCCCGGGTACGCGTCCTCGAGCCGCGCCGGATCGTCCGCGAGCAGCCAGCGCGCGACGACCTCGTTGATCGCCCCGAACCAGGCGATCGCGGTGAGCCGCGTGTCGAGCGGCGGGACCGCGCCGGCCGCGACCGCATCGTCGAGGTAGCCCTGGATCAAGGCCGCGAACCGGGCGTGGAGGGCGTTCGTCTGCGCCTGGAACACGCGCCCGGCACCCATCGTGTCGAGGAACAGCAGGCGGGCCATGGTCCGATGGCCGGCGAACGTCGTGAGCACGGTGTGGATCGCCGCCTCGGCCCGGGCGACCGGCTCGGTCTCGAGCGCCACCGCCCGCTCGACCCGCCCGACGAGCTTGTCGGCGGTCGTGTCCATCAGCTCGCGGAAGATCGCTTCCTTGGTCGGGAAGTGGAAGTAGATCCCGCCCTTGGACGTCTCGGCGGCGCCGGCGATGTCGTCGACCGCCGTGTCCCGGTAGCCGCGCGTCGAGAACGCGTGGAACGCGGCGTCGAGGATCCGCTCGCGGCGGCTCCGGCTCTGCTCGGTGGGATCGGGCTTGGGCATCGGCGAGGCGGTCCTGGCAGTGCGCTCGAGCGGTTCGGAATGGGACCGACCGACTGGTCGGTCGGTTCGCCCAGATCCTACTCTACGGCGGTTCAAACGTGCAACCTGCACGTATCGAGTTTCCTGTGCGCCGCCCGGAGTGCCGCGCACGGGCTGCCGCCGCGGCTGTCGGCGCGCCGCAAGCGGACCACGGGTCGACGCATGCGCATCCGTGGCGCCGTCCCGCGGCAACCTTGCCGCACATGCCCCTTGACGCCCAGCTCGACGCGCTCCTCCGGCTCGTGCTGGCCGCCACCGCCGGGGGCATCCTCGGGCTGGAGCGCGAGACGCAGGACAAGCCGGCCGGCGTGCGGACGTTCGCCGTGGTGGCGATCGGCGCCTGCCTGTTCACGCTCGTCGGCGAGCTGGCGTTCGATGGCAAGGACGATCCGGTGTCGCGGCTCGTCGCGCAGATCGTCACCGGCATCGGCTTCCTCGGCGCCGGCACGATCATCCAGGTCAAGGACCGGGTCGAAGGCCTCACCACGGCCGCCGGGATCTGGTCGGCCGCCGCCATCGGCATGGCGTTCGGGTTCGGGCTCTACCTGCTCGGGATCGGGACGACGGTCCTGCTGCTCATCGCGTTCGCCGTCATCGGCCGACTGCTGCCGGACAAGGTCCGCTCGGACGCCTAGCGGCCGCTGCGCCCCGGCTCGACGCGCAGCCGCTCGATCAGGTCGTCCTTCCCGATCAGGATCACCTCGTCCCCCTCCTGGATCACCTCGTCCCGGGGCGGATTGACCGTGACGGCGTCGCCGCGCCGGAGCGCCACCGGCGTCAGCGACTCGCCGACGTCGTCGAGCCGGCGGCCGACCCACCGGGCCGGCGGCCGCACCTTGACGATGCCGAACCGCGGCGCGACGTCGAGGTACTCCACGACGTCCGAGAGCGCGAACGAGTGGGCGACCCGCTGGCCCATCTCGCGCTCCGCGAACACGACCCGGTCGGCGCCCACCCGCTGGAGGATCGCCCCGTGGAGCTCGGAGCCGGCCTTCGCGATGACGTTGCCGACGCCGAGCTGCTTGAGCGCCATCACCGCGAACACGCTGGCCTCGACGCCGGACGAGATCGCCACGATCGCGTGCTCGAACTCCGCGGCGCCGATCGTCCTGAGCGCCGCCTCGTCGGCGGCGTCGAGCTGCAGGGCGTGGGTCACGTCCGGCGCGATCTCGTTGACGATCGCCTCGCTCTGGTCGACCGCGAGGACCTCGTGGCCGAGGGCCATCAGCTCGCGGGCCGCGGACGCGCCGAACCGCCCGAGACCGATGACGAGGACCGACGTCTTCATGTGCGCTCCTTGGGTGTGGGTTCAGCCGATGCGGATCGTCTCGAGCGCGGGCCGCACGGTGACCGCCCGGGTGCGCGCCGCGAGCGCGAGGGCGAAGGTGAGCGGCCCGAGCCGGCCGACGAACATCGTGACGATCGAGCACCAGCAGCGAGGTGTCGGGCAGAGTCGGCGTGAGCCCGGTCGAGTCGCCGACGGTGCCGAACGCCGACACCGTCTCGAACGCGATCGGCAGGATGTCGATCGGCCGGGTCGTGACCTGGAGCAGCAGGGTCATCGCCGAACACGAGCGCGACCGACAGCAGCGCGACCGTCAGCGCGCGGTAGACGATGACCTCGGACACGCGCCGGCCGAACGCCTCCGTGTGCGGGCGGCCGAAGATGGTCGACACGATCGACGCCAGCAGGATCGAGAACGTCGTCAGCTTGATGCCGCCGCCGGTCGAGCCCGAGGCCGTGCCGATGAACATCAGCGCGATGCCGATGAGCAGGCTCGCGCCGGTGAGCTGGCCGATCGGGATCGTCGTCATCCCGGCGGAGCGGAACGCGATCGACTCGAACAGCGCGTTGAGCGGGCCGCTGCGCAGGCGGCAGCGCGCCGAGCGTCGCCGGGTTCGACCACTCGAAGACGAGCAGGGCGAGCATCCCGCCGACGACGAGGGCGATGGTCATCACGACGACCAGCTTCGTCTCGAGCGCGAGGCGGATCCAGCCGCGCTTCGCCGAACGATGTCGCCCACGATCGCGACGCCGAGGCCGCCGAGCACGATCAGCACCGCGAGCGGCACGAGGACCAGCGGGTCGCTCGCAAACGCGCCCAGGCTGTCGAAGTCCGCCCATCAGGTCGAAGCCCGCGTTGTTGAACGCCGAGATCGAGTGGAACACGCCGTACCAGGCGCCCTTCGCGGCGTCGCCGTAGTGGATCGCGAAGGCGACGCCGAGCGCGATCGCGCCGAGTGCCCTCCGCGATCAGCGTGAACGCCGCCACGCGCCGCAGCACGGTGCGCACCGATCCGAGGTCGCGAGCGCCGGCCGACTCCTGGGCGAGGATCCGGTCGCTGAGCGCCGTCCGCCGGCCGACGACGAGCAGCAGGAGCAGCGTGGAGCCGGTCATGAACCCGAAGCCGCCGAGCTGGATCATCACCAGGATCGCCACCTGGCCGAACGGCCGCTCCAGTAGGTCCGCCGTGTCGACGACGACGAGGCCCGTGACGCACACCGCGGACGTCGCCGTGAACAGCGCGGTCGAGCGGGTGCGTCCAGGCGCCGTTCGCCGAGGAGAACGGCAGCGCGAGGAGACCGTCCCGATCGCGATGAGGACGAGGAACCCGATGGCGAGCGCCAGCGCGGGTCGTCGTGGCGGCCGGCGCACGGCCCGGCGCCCGTCGACGACGAACGACCGGGGGCGGGATCCGTGCGCGGGCGCGAGCAGGGGCTCCGCGGTTCTGTTCGGCTCCACCGGCCGAGTCTAGCGGCGGCTCGTCGCGGCTCCTCACCACATTCGGGCGATGCTGCACCCGGGGACAACCCCCTAGGCTCCGGCCTCCCGGCGCTCCACGCGCGCCGGACGCTCGCCGAGGGACCCATGCCTGCCGACCGCCACGCCCGCACGATGCTGCCGATCCCCGACCGTCCCGCGACCGGGCTGATCACGTACGACGCGAAGGACCCCGACACGGCGTTCCCGCCGATCGAGCCGCTGCTGCCGCCCGAGGGTGCCCCCAACGTCCTCGTCATCCTCCTCGACGACGTCGGGTTCGGCGCCTCGAGCGCATTCGGCGGCCCGTGCGCGACGCCCACGGCGGAGCGCCTCGCGGCGGGCGGCCTGCGCTACAACCGGTTCCACACCACGGCCCTGTGCGCGCCGACCCGCCAGGCGCTCCTCACCGGGCGCAACCACCACTCGGTGGGCATGGGCAGCATCACCGAGACGGCGACGTCGGCGCCCGGCAACAGCTCGCTGCGCCCGAACACCAAGGCGCCGCTCGCGATGACGCTCAAGCTCAACGGCTACTCGACCGCGCAGTTCGGCAAGTGCCACGAGGTCCCGGTGTGGCAGACGTCGCCGCTCGGGCCGTTCGACGCGTGGCCGTCCGGCGGCGGCGGGTTCGAGACGTTCTACGGCTTCATCGGCGGCGAGAACAACCAGTACGAGCCGGCGCTGTACGAGGGCACGACGGCGGTCGAGCCGCCGGCCACGCCCGAGGAGGGCTACCACCTCACCGAGGACCTCACGGACCGGACGGCGAACTGGATCCGGCAGCAGAAGGCGCTGATGCCCGATCGCCCGTTCTTCGTCTACCTCGCGCCCGGCGCGACCCATGCGCCCCACCACGTCCCCAAGGAGTGGGCCGACAAGTACAAGGGCCGATTCGACGACGGCTGGGACGTCCAGCGCGAGCGGATCGTTCGCCCGCCAGAAGGAGCTGGGCGTCATCCCGGCCGATGCGGAGCTGACCCCCCGCAATCCGCTGATCTCGGCCTGGGACGACATGCCGGACGACCTCAAGCCGGTCCTCGCCCGCCAGATGGAGGTCTACGCGGGCTTCCTCGAGCACACCGACCACCACGTCGGCACGGTCATCGACGCGATCGAGGACCTGGGCATCCTCGACAACACGCTGATCTACCTGATCATCGGCGACAACGGCGCGTCGGCCGAGGGCACGATGAACGGCGCGTTCAACGAGATGGCCAACTTCAACGGGATGGCCGCCCTCGAGACGCCCGAGTTCATGCGCAGCAAGATGGACGAGTTCGGCTCGCCCAGCTCGTACAACCACTACTCGGTGGGCTGGGCGTGGGCGATGGACACGCCCTTCCAGTGGACGAAGCAGGTCGCCTCGCACTGGGGCGGCACCCGCAACGGCACGATCGTGCACTGGCCGGACGGGATCGCGGACCGGGGCGGGCTGCGCTCGCAGTTCACCCACGTCATCGACGTCGCCCCGACGATCCTCGAGGCCGCCGGCCTCCCGGAGCCGGCGAGCGTCAACGGCGTGACCCAGGCGCCCATCGAGGGCACGAGCATGGTCTACAGCTTCGGCGACGCCGAGGCGCCGGAGCGCCACGACCTCCAGTACTTCGAGATGTTCGGCAACCGCGGCATCTACCACCGCGGCTGGAGCGCGGTCACCAAGCACAAGACGCCGTGGCTGCTCGTCGATCCCAACGCCAAGTCGTTCGACGACGACGCGTGGGAGCTGTACGACGGCTCGGCGGACTACAGCCAGGCCCGCAACCTCGCCGCCGAGCAGCCCGAGCGGCTCGCCACCCTCCAGCGGCTGTGGCTCATCGAGGCCGCCCGGTACAACGTCCTGCCGATGGACGACCGGACCGGCGAGCGGCTGAACGCGGAGCTCGCGGGCCGCCCGACGCTCATCCGCGGCACCTCGCAGCTGTTCTTCCCCGGCATGGGCCGGCTGACCGAGAACAGCGTCGTGGGCATCAAGAACAAGTCGTTCTCGGTGACCGCGGAGGTCGTGGTGCCGGCGAGCGGCGCCTCGGGCGTGATCATCGCCCAGGGCGGCCGGTTCGGCGGCTGGGCGCTGTACGCGAAGGACGGCCGGGCGAAGTTCGTCTACAACACGCTCGGGATCCACGAGTTCGCCATCGAGGCCGACACGCCGCTGCCGGCGGGCACGCACCAGGTCCGGATGGAGTTCGCCTACGACGGCGGCGGGCTCGCCAAGGGCGGCACGGTGACGCTGTTCACGGACGGCACGCCGGTCGGCACCGGACGCGTGGAGGCCACCCAGCCGATGATCTTCTCCGCCGACGAGACGACCGACATCGGCTACGAGTCCGGGACCACCGTCTCGCCCGACTACACCGCCCACGGCAGCCGGTTCAGCGGCAAGATCCGCTGGGTCCAGCTGGACGCGGGACGGACGACAACGACCACTTCATCTCCCCGGAGGAGCGGCTGCGGGTCGCGATGGCGAGGCAGTAGCCGGCGGACAATCCACCGCAATCAGTCGTCGAAGGCCCGGCCGCTACCCGCTGAAAGCGGTCGCCGGGCCTTCGCGCGTCCGCCTGCCGGCCTGTGAACGATTCACGCTCGACTGACGCCATACGCTGTCGAGCCACCATCGTGGTGGCCTCTCACCGAGGCGACCGTGGACCAGCGAGACCTCGTCGGGCGAGCACAGCGGGGCGATCATGACGCCTTCGCGCGCCTCGTCCACCCGGCGCTCGCGCGGCTGGACGCGGCAGCCCGCCTTGTCGTCCGGGACCCGGAGCTCGCGCGCGACGCGGTCCAGGAGGCCCTCATCCGGGCCTGGCGTGACCTCCCGGGTCTTCGCGACCCGGACCGGTTCGACGCCTGGCTCCACCGCCTGACCATCAACGCCTGTCTCGACCTCGTGCGTCGCCGTCGCCGGCGGCCGATGGAGGTCGAGCTCAGCCCGCTGGATTCGCCCGCCCACGACGATCCGGCCGCGGCCCTCGCGGACCGGGAGCTCGTCGACGCCGCGCTTGCCCGGCTCGATCCAGGCCACCGTGCGGTGGTCGCCCTGCACTACCTCCTGGGGATGCCGATGCCGATGGTGGCGACGTCCCTGGGCATCCCGCTCGGCACCGCGAAGTCCCGGCTGCACCACGCCATCGCGGCGATGCGGCCGGTCGTCGCCGAGCCAGAGGCCGCCCCGGCGGCCGTCACCGGAGGGCAGGTCGCATGACCGCCGACATCCGTTCCGACGGCCGGCTCCCCGAGATCCTCGAGGAGCTCTACCTGGGGCGCGTCCCCGACTATCGAGACGAGGTCGTCGCGGACGCCGTCCGGCACCGACAGCGCCCCGCGTGGACCTTCCCAGGAAGGTGGCTCCCCATGGCCGACATCACCAGCCGGCCCGCGTTCGCCGCGTCGCTCCCGTGGCGCGCGATCGGGCTCGCGCTCGTCCTCATCGCCGTGCTCCTGGCCGCCGCCGTGGCGATCTCCGGCACGCAGCAGACGCCGGTCCCGGCGCCGTTCGGGCTCGCCCGCAACGGCGTGATCGCGTGGTACGCGGACGGCGACATCTACACGGCGGACCCCGTCACCGGGCGTGACGACTGCGATCGTGACCGGGACGCAGGAAGACGTCGATCCGGTGTTCTCGCCCGACGGGACGCGCCTCGCGTTCGGGCGCTTCGTCGAGGGCGCCGACCCGCCCGAGATGGACATCGTGGTGGCGGATGCCGACGGGACGCGACCAGCTGACCATCACCAGCTGAGCCGATCCCGGTCGACGACGTCCGGTTCGAGTGGGCGCCGGATTCCCGCTCGCTCATCGTCGACGCACCCGGTGACACGGCGATCTGGCGCTACGACGCGACGACCGTGGCGCCCCGGACCGTCGTCGCAACCGACACCTCGTTCTACCTCCGGCCGTTCCAGCCGCCGGACGGGAAGCAGATCCTCATCAGACGGCAGCCCGGGACACTGTCGACACTCGTTGCGCTCGACGTCGCCACGGGCGCGGAGACGGTGCTTGCCGAAGGCGGCGAGCGACGAGCTCGGGTCGGCCCGGTGGTCGGGCGACGGATCACAGGTCGTCTACAACGCGTCGCCGCCCGAGGACGCCGACTCGCAACGTCTCTACGTCGTCAACGCCGACGGCACCGGCACGACCCAGATCACGAATGCCGCGGGCGTCTGGTACGACATCGACGCGAAGTACTCGCCGGACGGGACGAAGATCGCGTTCACGCGCTACGAGCGGGTCGCCACCGACACATGGGTCGCCCGCCCCACGGGCATCTACGACGTCGCGACCGGCGAGGTCACCGAGATCGGCCCGCTGGCACGCGAGGTGCGGGAGCAGCTGCCGAGCGAGGGCGACGCGAGTGCCTCGGAAGGCGAGGGGCTGTTCCACGAGTGGTCGCCGGACGGGACGGTCGCTGCTCGCGTTCGAGAGCGAGGGCGACGGACACCCCATCGTGATCGACGTCGCAGACGGGCACGTGGCACGCGCTCGACCGGATCTCGTCGCCGGGCGCGCCCACGCAGCAGTGGCAGCGCCAGGCACCCTGACGCGCGCTCAGGAATCGAACGGGCCCGCCGGCAGCTGCCGGCGGGCCCGTTGTCGTGTGTCGAGGCCGGAGGCCTAGACCTCCTTGAACTCGCCCTCGACGGTCTCCTCGCCCTCGGGCTTCGGGGCGGCCTCGCCCTCCTCGGGTGCGGCCTCGGCATCGGGGGCCTCCTCGCCCTCGGGCGCGGTGCCGTTGTCGGAGAAGCCCTCGGACGCCGCCGCCGCCTGGTAGGCCGCGGTGGACACCCGGGACAGCGTCTCGACGAGCGCGGTCATGCCGGTCTGGATCGGGTCCACGTCGGAGCCCTTGAGCGCCTCGCGGAGCGTCTCCACCTGGCCTTCGACCGCGGCGCGGTCCTCGGCCGAGACCTTGTCGCCAAGGTCCTTGAGCGTGCGCTCGGCCTGGTAGGTCAGCTGCTCCGCCTGGTTGCGGACCTCGACCTCCTCGCGCCGCTTCTTGTCCTCGTCCGCGTGGGACTCGGCGTCGCGGACCATCTTGTCGACGTCGTCCTTGGACAGCATCGAGCTGGCGGTGATCCGGACCTGCTGCTCCTTGCCGGTCGCCCGGTCCTTGGCCTTGACGTCGAGGATGCCGTTCGCGTCGATGTCGAACGTGACCTCGACCTGCGGGATGCCCCGCGGGGCCGGCGGGATGCCGTCGAGGATGAACCGGCCGAGCGTCTTGTTGTCGTTCGCGAAGTCGCGCTCGCCCTGGAGGACGTGGATCTCGACCTGGCTCTGGTTGTCCGACGCGGTCGAGAACACCTGCGACTTGGACGTCGGGATGGTCGTGTTGCGGTCGATGAGCCGGGTCATGACGCCGCCCAGGGTCTCGATGCCCAGCGACAGCGGCGTGACGTCGAGGAGGAGGACGTCCTTCACCTCGCCGCCCAGCACGCCGGCCTGGATCGCGGCGCCGATCGCGACGACCTCGTCCGGGTTGACGCCCTTGTGGGGCTCCTTGCCGAACAGCGTCTTGACCAGCTCCTGGACCGAGGGCATGCGGGTCATGCCGCCGACGAGGATGACCTCGTCGATGTCGGCCGGCTTGAGGCCGGCGTCCTTGAGCGCGGCGAGCACCGGGGCCTTCGTCTTCTGGATGAGATCCGAGACGAGGTCCTCGAGCTTGGCCCGGGACAGGTTCATCACGAGGTGCTTGGGCCCGGAGGCGTCGGCCGTGATGTACGGGAGGTTGATCTCGGTCGAGGACGTCGAGGACAGCTCGATCTTCGCCTTCTCGGCGGCCTCCTTGAGGCGCTGGAGGGCCTGCTGGTCCTTCGACAGGTCGATGCCCTGGTCCTTCTTGAACTCGGCCAGCAGCCAGTCGATGACCCGCTGGTCGAAGTCGTCGCCGCCGAGGTGCGTGTCGCCGTTGGTCGCCTTGACCTCGAACACGCCCTCGCCCAGCTCGAGGATCGAGATGTCGAACGTGCCGCCGCCCAGGTCGTAGACGGCGATCTTCTCGTCCGCCTTCTTGTCCAGGCCGTAGGCGAGCGCCGACGCGGTGGGCTCGTTGATGATCCGCTTGACGTCGAGGCCGGCGATCCGGCCGGCGTCCTTGGTCGCCTGGCGCTGGGTGTCGTCGAAGTACGCCGGGACGGTGATGACCGCCTCGGTGACCTTCTCGCCCAGGTACGCCTCGGCGTCGGCCTTGAGCTTCTGGAGCACCATCGCCGAGATCTCGGGCGGGGTGTAGCTCTTGCCGTCCGCGACGGTCTTGAGGCCGTCGCTCTTGGCGTCCTTCTCGACCGTGTACGGGACGAAGTCCTTCGAGCGCTGGACCTCCGGGTCGTCCCAGCGGCGGCCCATGAAGCGCTTGATGGAGTAGACGGTGTTGGTCGGGTTGGTCACCGCCTGGCGCTTCGCCAGCTGGCCCACGACCCGCTCGCCGGTCTTGCTGAAGCCGACGACCGAGGGGACGGTGCGGTTGCCTTCCGAGCTCGGGATGACGGTGGGCTCGCCGCCCTCCATCACGGCGACGACGGAGTTCGTCGTCCCGAGGTCGATGCCGATGATCTTGCCCATGTGCGGGTCTCTCCTTGGTCTCGGGTGTCGGAATGTGTTCGAAGTGGTGGATGGATCAGTTGATGGGGCCGGCCGGCGCGTCGTCGCCCGCGGCGGCGACCGCCACGAGCGCGGGGCGGATGACCCGGTTGCGGAGCGTGTAGCCCCGGCGGATCTCCTCGACGATCTCGCCCTCGGCACGGCCGGTGCCGGGGACGCTCACGACCGCCTCGTGCCGGCGCGGGTCGAACGGCGTGCCGGGCGTCGCCTCGAGCGCCTTCACGCCCTCGCTCTCGAGGAGCAGGCGCAGCTTGCGGTCGATCGCCGCGATGCCCTCGGCCCACGCGTCGTCCGCGAGCGCCTCCGGGCGGTTGTCGATCGCGCGATCGAAGTCGTCGGCCAGCTGGAGGACCTTGCGGATGAGGTCCTCGCCGGCCAGCCCGAGCTCGCGCTCGCGCTCCTCGGCCGTGCGGCGCTTGAAGTTCGTGAACTCGGCGCGCTCGCGCTGGAGGGCGGACAGGTACTCGTCCGCCTTCGCGGCCGCGTCGTCGCGCTCGGCCTTCACCTCGTCGAGCTCGGCGATGAGGGCGGCCGGCGTGACGTCGAGCTCCTCGATGCGCTCTTCGGCGCGGGTCTTGCGGGGTGTCATGGGTCTCCGGGTCTCGGGGGCTTCGTTACGCGTAGAGGTGGTCGATCAGCTCGTTCATCAGCCCGCTCACGAAGCGGACCGTGCCGATCGCCTGGGGGTAGGCCATGCGGGTCGGGCCGAGCACGCCCACCACGCCGACGGCGCGGCCGGGCCGCCCGTACGGGCGCGAGCACGAGCGACACGTCCGCCATCTCCTCGGCCGGGTTCTCGGAGCCGATGTAGACGCGGACGCGGTCCGAGCCCGCGACGCCGTTGATGAGCTCGGCGAGGTAGACGCGGTTCTCGAGCGCCGCGAACACGCGGCGGAGCTTCTCGCTCTGGGCGAACTCGGGCGCGGCCATCACGTTGAGCAGGCCGTCGCTGAACAGCTCCTCGATCGCGTCGGCGTCGAACTCCTGGAGGCTGCGCACCACGCGCTCGCCCACACGGCGGTGGAGCGACACGGTGGGATCGGCCTCGTCCAGGCGGGCGAGCACGCGACCGGCGTCCGCGGCGGTGAGGCCCGCGAGGAGGTCGTTGAGGAACGCCGCGACGGCGCTCAGCTCGGCCTGCTCGGTGGGCTCGTCGAGGGTGACGAGGACCTGCTTGAGGCTCCCCTCGCGGAGGACGAGGATCAGGCTCGCGAGCCGGTCGCTGATCGCGACGAGGTCCAGGTGACGGAGGTGCGCGGTGGTCGGCTTGGCCGGCGTCGCGATGCCCGCGGCGCGGGTGAGGCTCGCGAGGGTCGTCGCGGCGAGCCGGAACCAGTGCTCGCTCGCGAACTCGACCTGGCCGAACTGGTGGCGGATCATCAGCTGCTCGACCGGGGGCAGCGGCGCGCTGTCGATCATCGCCTCGACGTAGTAGCGGTAGCCCGCCTCGGTGGGGATGCGGCCCGCGCTCGTGTGCGGGTGCGTCAGCAGGCCGGCCATCTCGAGCTCGGACAGCACGGAACGGACCGTCGCGCTGGACACGCCGATCCGATAGCGCTCGACGAGCGCATGGCTTCCCACCGGCTGGGCGGTGGTCACGTATTCCTCGATGACGGCCCGAAGGATCGCCTGGGAGCGAAGGTCAAGGGGGCCGCTGGAGCGCACGCGACGCGCCATGGAGCCTCTCCAGATTGTGGTTAGCACTCGAAGGGTGAGAGTGCTAACTGCGGTGCGAGCAGTCTAGCAATCGGGCGTCATGAGTGTCAACGGACCGTGAATGGCTAGCGCGTGAGGATCGCGACCGCGAGGCTGCTCACGAGCAGCACGATCGCGACCGGCGTCCAGGTCCGGCGCTCGGGCTCGCTCCGGCTCGACGCGTTGAGCACGAGGCTCAGCGCCGCCACGACCACGGGGACGAACGGCAGCCACGCCTTGTCGTCCGTCCAGTCGAGCCCGACGAGGCCGGCCGCATCGAGCACGACCGCCGCCAGCACCGCCAGCACGATCGCCTGGACGATGCGCCGCGACCCGCATGACGGCCGGCAGCCGGCCCGGGTAGCGGCCGCCCATCGTGTACTCGCCCCACGCCTTGCCCGCCGCGACGCCGAGCTGGAACAGCACGACGACGGCCGTCGCGAGCGCATAGACGACCGCGAAGATCCGCGCCGGCTCCGAGAGCAGCTCGCCGACGCGTCATGCCGGGAGGAGGGCGGTGAAGCGGGCTCGCGCCTCCGCGGCGGATCGGTCGTGGAGGGCCAGCGCGGCGGTCTCGGCGAGCGTCGCCGCGGCCGCGCCCCGGATCGCGCGCCGGACCGCGGGCAGCGAGGCCGTCCCCATCGAGAGCTGCCGGATGCCGAGCCCGACCAGCGCGAGCGCCGCCGCCGGGTCGCCGCCCATCTCGCCGCAGACCGACAGGCTGATCCCCGCCCGCGCGGCGCTGTCGGCCGCCATGGCGATGAGCCGCAGGACCGCGGGGTGCATCGCGTCGCGGTAGCGCTCGAGCGACGGGTTGCCGCGGTCGACCGCCAGCGCGTACTGCGTCAGGTCGTTCGTCCCGAGGCTCGCGAAGGCGACGTCGCCGAACCAGGCGTCCGCCGACAGGACCGCCGAGGGGATCTCGAGCATCACGCCGAGGTCCACGGCCCCGACCGCGACACCCGCTTCCGCCAGCTCCGCCCGCGCCCGTGCCGCGAGGGCGAGCAGCAGCGTCACGTCCCCGGCGTCCGCGACCATCGGCGCCATCACCTTCACCGGGCCCGCCACGGCCGCCCGGTAGCACGCCCGCAGCTGGGTGACGAACAGCTCGGGTCGGTCGTGGGCCAGCCGCAGCGCGCGGACGCCGAGGAACGGGTTCTCCTCGGCCGGCAGCGGCAGGTACGGGATCGGCTTGTCACCGCCGATGTCGAGCAGGCGGATCGTGACCGGGTCGCCCCCGAACGCCTCGACCGCCTCGCGGTACGCGGCGGCCTGCTCGTCCTCGGTCGGCGGCGTGGTCCGTTCGAGGAACAGGAACTCCGTCCGGAACAGCCCCACGCCGCGGGCGCCCAGCGCGCGGGCGGGTCCGGCCTCCGCCGGCGTGCCGATGTTCGCGAGCAGCGTGACCTCGACGCCGTCGCTCGTGACGGCCGGCAGCGACGCCTCGGACGCATCCGCCGCGCGGACGCGAGCGTGGCGGGCGGCGCGGGCATCGAACTCGGCGCCGGTCTCGGGGTCGGGCGCCACGACGACCTCGCCCGTCGCGCCGTCGAGCACGACCTCGGCGTCGGGGCCGGCGGCGGCCAGCGTCGCCAGGGCGTCCGCGCACCGCGACGACCGCCGGGATCCCGTACGCCCGGGCGAGGATCGCGGCATGGGCGGTCGGCGAGCCACCCTCGAGCAGGATCCCCAGGATGTGCTCCCGCGGCAGCGTCGCGGTCATCGACGGCGACAGGTCCTCGGCGACGACGATCGCCGGCCCGGACAGCGTCACCTCGTCGGTCGGGAGGCCGGCGAGGATGCGCGCGATCCGGTCCGCGACATCGAGCACGTCCGCGGCGCGCGCGGCGAGCAGCGGATCATCGAGCGCGGCCAGCTGGGCCGCGGCCGCCGCCCCCGAGGCCAGGATCGCGGCGACGCCGTCCTCCCCCTGCTCCCGGATCCGCGACGCCGCGCCCTCGACGAGCGTCGGGTCCCAGGCCATCGCGGCATGGGCCATGAAGATCGCCGCCTCGTCCTCGTGCCCCTCCGCGCCGACCCGCTCGGACAGGGCCATCAGGTCATCGGCGGCGGCGTTCGCGGCGTCGCGCAGCCGCGCGTCCTCCGCCTCGACGGCATCCGCTGCCACGCGCCCGCCGACGGGCAGCTCCCGGCGGCGGACATGGATCCACGGCCCGCGCGCCACGCCGGGCGCCGCCGCGACACCCGCCAGCCGGACCGCCGTCAACCCCATGCCGCCTCCCGATGGTCCGGCGCGGGACGTGCGGCGCCGTGCCCGCATTGTCGGGCAGCGGCGCCGCCGCCGGAAGGGGCTACCGGCTCACTTGAGGACGACGAACGCGTCGGCGTCGACGCGCGGCCGCCCGCTCGTGCCGAGCACGACGACCTTGATCGTCCGTGCGGCCGAGTCGGTGTACCGCTTCGTCCAGACCTGGACCCGGTACTTCGAGGTCGCCGAGTAGAGGTCGACGGTCGCCTTCAGCACGCCGTTGACGTAGATCCGCGCCTTGCCGCGGGTCGGGCCCAGCGTCGTGACGAACGCGAACGCCCGCCCGGTCGCCCGGTAGGAGACCGAGGCCCCGGCCGTCTTGCTGTAGCGGACGCTGCCGCTGGAGAAGACGGCGTTCGACGTCGTCGTCCATGTCCTCGTGTAGTCGACCGAGCCGGCCGACTGCTGGACGAGCCGGGCGAGGAACGTCGGCCCGTAGGCCCACGCCGACCAGTTGCCGTCGTTGTCCCTGGCGCTCGCCCGGAAGCGATACGTGTGGTTGCGGGCGAGCTCGACGTCCTGGTAGCGGAGGCTCGGGTCCCAGTCGTCGATGTTCACGTCGGCGTAGGAGAGACCGTCGACGCTCCACTGGAGCCGGTGGTAGCTCATCCCGGAGCCACCGCTGTTGTCCGACGCGGCCCAGCTGATCCTCGCCTTCGACGCCGATCCCGCAAGCGACTGGCCGCTGCGGAGCGTTGCCGTCGGCTTCGTGCTGAATGTCGGGGCGACCTTGTCCAGCTCCGTCGACCCGATGTCGCACGCACCCGCCGGCCGGGTGATGCCGCGCTGGTCCTTGCCCGAGATCGGCGCGGCGGCGCACGTCGCGGCGTCGGCGGTGTCGATGATCGGGTTCGTGGCGCTTGCCGTCGGCGGCGAGGTCGGGCCGAAGCTGTTGCTCGATCCCCACAGCGGGTCATTGAAGATGTCGTTCGTGGACCAGCCGACCGGCAGGCCGACGTAGTTGCCGACCGAGCCGCCGGCGAGCGGGCCCGCGAGGTCAGGGTCGCCGCTGTCGGTGAAGTTGCCGATGATCAGCGTGTTCTTGAGCGTCGTGAAGCCGCCTCCAGCGCTCTCGACGCCGCCGCCCGTGTCGGCACCGTTGCCCACCAGCGTCACGTGGATGAGCGCAAGCGTCCCGGCGTTGTAGACCCCGCCGCCCATCCCGGGCGCCGTGTTGGACGCGATCGACGAGTTGCCGATCGTCGCGGTCCCGAGGTTCGTGACCGCCCCACCGTTGCCGGACGAGCCGTGGTTGGCGTTCATCGTGGTCCGGAGCACCGTGAACGTGCCGCCGACGTCGTTGAGGATGGCCGAGCCGCCGGTGTTGCCCGCCGCGGACCCGGCGATCCACCCGTCGGTGAGCGTCGCCGTCCCGGCGTTGAAGATGCCGCCGCCGCCGAGGTTGCCGCGCGCGAACTCGATGACGAGCCGCGTCGCGGTGAGCGTGCCGCCGGCGTTGACGCGGATCGCGCCGCCATACGAGTCGGTCCGCGTGCTCGAGAACGTGACATCGGACACGACCGCGGTGCCGTTGACGATCAGCGCGCCACCGAGCGAGGTCGTGAGCACGTCCGCGACCCGCAGCCGCTTGAGCGTGAGCGTGTACCCGGGAACGACGAGGAACGGGCGATGTGCCCCGCCGCCGCCGCTGACGGTGACGTCACCGCCGCCGTCGATGATCACGCTCGCTCCGATCTCCGGCAGGCTCGCCGCGAGCACCACGGTCGACACCGCGGACGAGAACGTGATCGTGTCCGCGGCGCCGGGCGAACCCTCGCCGCACTCGCCTGCGGTGGCGCCGCTGGCGACGTTGTCGTGGGTCGCGATGATCGCCTCGCGCAGGGTGCACGTGCCGTCGTCGACGCCGGCGTCGCCGTTGCTGTTGACGACGATCGTGTTGCCCGGCTGTTCGATGGCGGCGGCGACCGGCGTCGCGATCGCAGTTGTTGCGAGCGCGGCGGCGACGAGCAGCGCCGCACCACGGCGAGCACTGGGAAACGACATGACAGCCCCTCTATCGACCCCGGCACGTGACCTGCTGCAGGCCGGTACGGGCCGTCAGGTCTCCGATGCTGGCCGACGTGGGCACCGGCCGTCAATGACAAGGGTTCGACACGGTAGACCGTGTCGCTAGATGAGCCTCGCGAACAGCTCGTTGGACAGCAGGCGGCCGCGCGTCGTGAGCCGGAGCCGTGGGCCGTCCGCGTCGAACGGCTCCAGCAGCCCGGCGTCGAGCGCCCAGTCCAGGTGCGGGGCGAGCGGTCCCCGGCCGGCCTCGGCCGCCGCCAGGCCGGTGTCCAGGCGCAGGGCGAGGATGACGGCCTCGGCCGCGGCGGCATCGCCATCGACCTCGTCCGAGCCACCGGGCGGGACCGCCGGCGGCGCACCGTCCGCGGGCGACAACGCCCGCAGGTACCCGTCCAGCCGGGCCGCGTTCCAGCGCCGGACCACGCCATCGAACGCGTGGGCGCCCGGCCCACGGCCTCGTACGGTCGCCGCTGCCAGTAGACGAGGTTGTGCCGGCTCTCGTGGCCGGGCCGGCCCCAGTTCGAGATCTCGTAGCCCGCGGTAGCCGGCGGCGCCCAGCCGCTCGACCGCCAGCGCGTACTGGGTCGCGGCCCGGTCGTCGTCCTGGTCGCGGACCGCCGCCTCGCGCCAGCGCCGGGCGCCGGACGTCGTGGGCAGGTGGTCGCCGAGCGGTCCCGGTGATCCCCTCCGCATCGGGATCGTCGAGCGTCAGCGCGTAGGCCGAGACGTGGTCGACGCCGAGCGCGACCGCCGCGTCGAGGGTCGTCGCCCAGGTCTCGAGCGACTGCCCCGGCACGTCGTACAGCAGGTCGACCGACACCGAGGCGCCGGCGGCCCGCGCCTCCCCGACCGCGTCGGCGACATCGGCCGGCCGGTGGCGTCGCCCGAGGCGCCGCAGCAGCCCGGGATCGAACGACTGCGCGCCGAGCGAGACGCGGTTCACGCCCGCCGCGACCAGCGCCGCCGCGTCACCCCGCTCGTCCGGGCCGGGGTTGCTCTCGATCGTGACCTCGGCGCCGTCGGCGATGCCCCAGCGCGCGCGGACGAGCGCGAGGAGCCGCGGCAATCGACTCGGCGGGCAGCAGCGTCGGCGTGCCGCCGCCGAGGTACACCGTCTCGAGCGGCGGGCGCGCCGCGGAGCCCGGCGGCCCGAACGCGGCGTCTGCCGCGTCCGCCCTGAGCGCAAGCTCGGTGAGCAGCGCCTCGACGAACGCGTCGACCCGTGCCCGGGGCCCGCGCGCCGCCGCCCCCGCGTACACGACGAAGTCGCAGTACGGGCACAGCGAGACGCAGAACGGGACGTGGACGTAGAGCGCGACAGGCGGACGCGCGACCGGTTCCGTGGCGCGCGGCGCGGCCGCGAGATCGACCGTGACGGCCTACCGCGGGCCGAGGACCCGCCAGCCCTCGGGCGTCCGGTGGCGGCGCTCGATCTCCTCGTCCTCGGTTCCCTTCGCCTTCGGGATGCCGGCGTGGCCCGTGGTCAGGAAGATCGCGACGCGCGTGATCGAGTGGCCGATGAACGCCGCCCCGATGCCGCCGGTGATGACGGTCAGCCAGCCGCTGGCCAGGCCGATCGCGATCATCACCGCGAGCATGTACCACGGCCGGCCGGGCGCCCCGAGGCGCGTCGCCAGCGCGTACAGCAGCGCCTGGGTCAGGTTCGCGAGGTTGGGGTTCATCGGGGTCATGAGCAGCAGCCCCAGCAGGATCCCGCGGAACACCGCCTCGTCGAAGAACGCGGTGGCGACCGCGTTGAGGACGTTGCTCGGGTACATGCGGAGGCCCGGGAACCGCAGGTAGTGGTAGCGGTAGAAGGCGATGCCCAGCGCGATCCCCGTGCCGATCGCGCCGTAGGCGAGGCCCAGGACGACCGCGCCCAGCCGGTCGCCGAGGCTGAGGTACAGGTCGTTGACCGGGTCCGGGTAGATCTTGAGCACGACGAGGATCAGCCCGATCCCCAGCACGTACCAGGCGAGCCGGCGCGCGAGCGACGGCTTGCGGCCCCAGCGGTCGATGTCGTTGTACTCGGCGGCGTTGAACCGCTCGGCGTCGAAGCGGAGGATCACGAGCAGCCCGGCGAGGCCGATCGTCATCAGCATCCGCAGGAAGTCGGGGACGCTGTCGATCCCGGGCAGGTCCGCAAAGTCCATCGGTCAGCCTGCGGGCGCGGCGGAAGGCCGGACGGGGGTCACGAGGACTCGCCCATCTTCAGGATCGCGAGGAAGGCTTCCTGCGGGATCTCCACGGATCCCACGCGCTTCATCCGCTGCTTTCCTTCCTTCTGCTTCTCGAGCAGCTTGCGCTTGCGGCTGATGTCGCCACCGTAGCACTTCGCGAGGACGTTCTTGCGCATGGCCCTGATCGTCTCGCGCGCGACGACGTGGCTGCCGATGGCCGCCTGGATGGGCACCTCGAACATCTGGCGCGGGATGAGCTCCTTGAGCTTGTCGGTGAGCTGGCGGCCCGTCGTCTGGGCCCGGTCGCGGTGGACGATGAGGCTCAGCGCATCGACCGGCTCGCCGTTGACGAGGACGTCGAGCTTCACGAGGTTGGCGGACCGGTAGCCGGTCTCCTCGTAGTCCATCGACGCGTAGCCCTGGGTCCGGCTCTTGAGCTGGTCGTAGTAGTCGACGATGAGCTCCGCGAGCGGCAGCTCGAAGTGCATGTGCACCCGCTGCGGGTCGAGGTACTCCATGTTCTCGAACGAGCCGCGGCGGCCGGTCGTGAGCTCCATGAGGCTGCCGATGTAGCGGTCCGGCGTGACGATGCCGAGCTTGACCCACGGCTCCTCGATCGACTCGATCTCGCCGACGTCGGGGAACTTGGCGGGGTTGTCGACCGTGACCCAGCCCCGGTTCATCGTCAGCTGCACCCGGTACTCGACCGACGGCGCCGACGCGATGAGGTCGAGGTTGAACTCCCGCTCGAGGCGCTCCTGGACGATCTCCATGTGGAGCAGGCCGAGGAAGCCGCAGCGGAACCCGAACCCGAGCGCGACCGAGCTCTCCGGCTCGTACGTGAACGAGGCGTCGTTGAGGTGGAGCTTCTCGAGCGCGTCGCGCAGCAGCGGGTAGTCCGGACCGCTCAGCGGGTACAGCCCGGCGAACACGAGGCTCTTCGCCTCCTGGAACCCCGGCAGGGGCGCGGCCGCCGGCCTCGCGACGGTCGTCACCGTGTCGCCGACCTGCGCCTCGCGCACGTTCTTCAGGCCCGTCGCGACGTAGCCCACCTCGCCCGCCACGAGCTGCTTGACCGGCACGAGCTGCGGGCGGAACACGCCCAGCTCCAGGAGCTCCGCCTCGGCGCCGCTCGCCATCAGCCGGATGACGTCGTGGCTGCGGATCGTGCCCGAGGCGAGCCGGATGTAGCACAGCACGCCCTTGTACGGGTCGTAGTGCGAGTCGAACACGAGCGCCTGGAGCTCGTTCGCCGGGTCGCCCTTGGGCGGCGGGACCCGGGCCACGATCGCCTCCAGGATCTCGGCGACGCCGAGGCCCTCCTTGGCGGACGCGAGGATCACCTCCTCGCGCGGGATCGCCAGCACGTTCTCGAGCTCCTCCATGACGAGCTCGGGGTCGGCCGAGGGGAGGTCGATCTTGTTGATGACCGGGATGATCGTGAGGCCCTCGCGCAGCGCGAGGTGGACGTTGGCCAGCGTCTGGGCCTCGATCCCCTGCGCCGCGTCGACGACGAGGATCGCGCCCTCGCACGCCTGGAGGCTGCGGCTGACCTCGTACGCGAAGTCGACATGTCCGGGCGTGTCGATCAGGTTGAGGCCGTAGAGGAGCCCGTCGGCCGCCTTGTACTCGAGGCGGACCGCGCGCGCCTTGATCGTGATCCCCTTCTCCTTCTCGAGGTCCATCGAGTCCAGGACCTGGCTCGTCATCTGGCGCGCGTCGATGGTGTGCGTCGTCTCGAGCAGGCGGTCCGCGAGCGTGGACTTCCCGTGATCGATGTGCGCGATGATCGAGAAGTTCCGCAATCGGGACTGGGGGATGGTCACGAGGCGGGAGTGTAGCCGGCCCATCCTTCGGGCATGGCTTCTTCGGTCGCGCGACTCCCAGACTCGCGGCAGCACGACGCCGGGCTGTGGAAAACGGCGACTGCGGTCCGGGATCTTGAGGATCGACCAGGCGCCCGTTTGGTGACAACTGGCACAATGGAAGAGGCTCCGGATCCGCGCGGGTCGACGATCCGCGGGCGCTGCACCCGACGCGACGGATCCTGAACCCAGTCAATTCCGCGCCAACGACGTGCGCGGGTGCGGGTCCGCCGGGGGGCCCAACCGAACCTAGCCCCATCAGGCTGGTACGCGTTGGGCCCATGGGGCCGTAGATCATCCGTCGCCGCACTGCGACGCTGGCCGCCCCATCGAAGAGGTTGCGTGTCCGTGTTTCCCGGCTCCGCGCTCGTCATCCACGCCACCGACGGACGTCGGCTTGCCACGCTGCCGCTCCTGCTGCTCGTCGCTGGCCTCGCGATCGCGCTGACCGCGCTTGGAGCCGTGCGTCCCGCGCCGGCGCTCGCGCTGAGCACGTTCGCGACGAAGTGCGACGGCGTCGCCCTTCGCTCCAGGCCATCCACCAGCGCCACCAAGCTCGCGACGCTGTCCGAGGGCACAAGGTCGTTGCCGTCGACAAGGTCTCGGGCGGCAGCTGGCGCACCGCTTGCGGTGGCACGACCGCCGCGGGGAGCAGCTGGTACAAGATCACGGTCGCGAACGGCAAGGACGTGCGCACCCGGTTCGGCGTGAGCTATGTCTACGGCGCGTCGAGCCTGTTCCAGCGGCTCTCCTCGACCGCGACTCCGACGCCGGGCACCAAGTCCGTTCGGGTCGCCTCGATCCGCGCCCTGCTGACGGCCCTGGCCGACAACACGGTGGGCGAGATCGTGGTCGCCAACGGCAGGTACCACGTCAGTCCGGCCGGCAGCCAGCAGTCGGACTCGCTCTGGATCGGCTCACGGTACGCGGGACGGACCCGAGCCGTCACCGTCCGGGCCGAGACCCGGGGCGGCGTGGTGTTTGACGGCGGCGGCAGCAGGTCGTTCGGCTGCATCACCTTCACCGAGGGCGCACACCACCAGACCTGGGACGGCTTCAAATGCGCCAACGGCGCCGCGATCTCGACCGGCATCGTGACGATCGGCGGCTATGCCGGGCGGACGGCACCGCATCACATCACGATGCGCAACATCACGATCAGCTGGACATGCACGGGACGAGCCAAGACGGCGAGCGATGGCGCGTGGGACCACGCGTTCTACATCTCCTATGCCGTCGGCGGTCCGCACGACCTGCTGTTCGAGAACATCACCGTCGACGGCAGGGGCGGTCTCGCCTCCGCCTTCCACTTCTTCCATTCCGACAGCACCAACAAGAACGCCTGGAACGTCACGGTCCGGCGTCTCCACGTGACCGGGACGCAGCAGGCGATCATCCTGTGGGACTCGACCCTTCGGAACATCACCTTCGACCGGGCCGACATCACGAACGCGCTGTCGTTTGCCGTGCGGCACGAGGCGGCGGGCGCAAGTGGCATCGTCTACGCCAACATCACGTCCACCGGGTCCGGCTCCCGCGGCTTCTACAGCTCGATGGGCACTAGACCGCCGGGCGTGACGTTCACGAACAACAGCTTCCACTGACCGGGCGCAGCAGCGCCTGACGGGCGGTCGTCGACAGCAGAACGGCGGACGCCGGGATCGGGGTATCCGCATACTGGTGGCCATGGTCAGGACAGTCGCCGCCCTGTATCCCGACTGGGCGCAGCACAACGCCCGGTTGCGTGACGCCGTGCGGTTCCTCACGGCCGAGCAGCTCGAGATCCGGGCGGGTCCCGAGCACGGAACGCTGTGGCAGCTCGCCGCCCATGCGGCCGGCGCCCGGGTCTACTGGGTGTGCGCGATCCTCGGCGAGCCCGGCGCGGACCGCACCCCGTTCACGGACCCGAACGGCGAGGGCTGGGAGGACGACGAGTCGCACCCGCGGTCGGGCGAGGAGCTCGCCTGGGCGCTGGACACGACGTTCGGCGTCGTCCGCGAGGCGCTCGAGCGCTGGACGCCCGACGACCTGGGTGTCGCCACGGAGCGCACGTTTGGCGGCATCACCGTCTCGCACACGCGGGCGTCCGTGCTCAACCGGCTGTTCACCCACGACGCGTTCCACGCCGGCGAGATCTCGCAGCTGCTCGGGCTCCACCACCTGCCCGAGATCGACCTCTGGCGGCGTCCCCGGACATAGCCGGCGGCGAGGAGCCGTCGGGAACCGGTCGCGGAGCGCCGGCGTCTTGGGCCGCATCGCGGACCCGAGCCGGTCCCCTCGCTCCAGGAGTCCGATCCATGCGACGACTCGCTGTCACCCTTCCGGCTGCGCTGCTGGGCCTTCTCCTCGCGGCCGCCCCGACCCTCGCCTGTGGCGGCCTCATCGGCCCGAACGGGGCCGTGAACCTGCTCCGGACCACGACGTTCGCGGGCTACCACGACGGCGAGGAGCACTACGTCACCGCCTTCCAGTTCGCGGGCGGCGGCGGGTCGTTCGGGAGCATCACGCCGCTGCCCGGGGTCCCGAGCGAGGTCGTGAAGGGCGGCGACTGGACGCTCCAGCGACTCGTCCGCGAGACCACCCCCGTCGACCTCTTCGCCGCAGAGTCCGTCCGCGCGTCTGCGGCGGCCAGCGCCGGTGCAGAGGAGCTCATGAAGGTCCGCATCGACGCGCTGGACGTGACCGTCCTCCGGGGCGGCGCCGCCGACATCGGCCAGTGGGCGGAGGACCACGGCTTCCGCCTCCCGCCCGACGCCCCCGAGGTGCTCGACTTCTACGCGAGCCGCAGCCCGATCTTCCTTGCCGCGGCGTTCGACGGCGACGCGGCCGCGGAGCGTGGCCAGCAGCTCGGCGACGGGACCCCGGTCCACGTCACGATCCCCACCGACAACCCGTGGGTCCCGCTCCGGATCCTCGCCCTGGGCAAGACGGGCGAGGAGCGCGTCGAGGCCGACGTGTACCTGCTCACCGACGAGGTCCCGGCGCTGCTGCCGGCGCCGGACGGCGACGACGGCATGCGGCTCGACCACAGCGCCGCCGCGACGACCGCGCTGCTCGACGACCTGCGGAGCGACCGCGGCATGGAGTGGATCCCATCCGAAGCCTGGCTCACCAAGGTCGCGATCGACGCGAATGCCGCGAGCCTGTCGTACGACCTCGCGATCGACGCCAGCGGGGCGGGCGCCCCGTCGCGGGTGGACGCCGGCTTCACGCTCGCGACTCCCGCCGAGGTCGCCCAGCTCGCCCGCGAGCAGGGGATCGACGTCCAGCGCGCCCTGCTCGCCGTGGTGGTCTCGCTGATCGGCATCGCCGGCGTGATCGTCGCCGCGGGGTTCCGGCCCGGGGACCAGCGGCGCTGACGGCGATGGATGGCGCAGGGCACAGCAGCGGACGGACGTCGATGACCGGAACGCGCGTCGTCGCCTCGCTCGGCGTCGCGCTCGTGGCCGGGCTCGGTGCGGTGGCCATGGTCGCCGCCGCCGTGGGCGACGCGCGGGACCCGGTCATGGTCGAGATCGAGGTCCACTACTCCCGGTTCGCGCCGTCGGTCATCGAGGTGCCGGCCGGCCGGCCGGTCACGTTCGTCATCACGAACACGGACCCGATCGACCACGAATGGATCGTGGGCGACGCGGCGCTCCACGAGCGCCACCGCACCGGGACGGAGCCGGTCCACGACACGCGCCCGACGGAGGTCAGCCTCGACGCCGGCACGACCCGTCGGACCGTCGTGACCTTCGACGAGCCGGGGGCCTACACCTTCATCTGCCACCTCCCGGGCCACGAGGCGTACGGGATGACGGGCACGCTCGTCGTCACGCAGCGCTGACCGGGTCCGGGCCGCGCCGCACGAGTGTCCATGGCGCGATCGCGTGCGATCCTCAGCGGCGATGTCGACCCGCGACCGGCCGCGCGCGCTCCCGCTCTCGCACCGGCGGGCGTTCGTCGCCCGGCACACGCGCCTGCGCCCGGTGGACGGCGTGCCGGGGATCCGCCTCCATCTCGCCGACGAGGTCGAGCCCGTCTGGCGCGCGACCGAGGAGGCGACCGGGGTGGACGGGGCGCCGATCCCGTTCTGGGCCTTCGCGTGGGCAGGCGGCGCTCGCGCTCGCGCGCTACGTCGACGAGCACCCGGATACCGTCGCCGGCCGCGAGGTCCTCGACATGGCCACGGGGAGCGGCCTGGTCGCGCTCGTGGCGGCGCGGGCGGGCGCGACCCATGTCGACGCGGCCGACATCGACCCGTTCGCCGAGGCGGCCGTGCGGATGAACGCCCATGCGAACCACCAGCACGTCACGTTCGTGCGCCGTGACCTGCTCGAGGACGCGCCGCCGGCGGTCGACGTGCTCCTCGCCGCGGACACCTGGTACGAGGGACCGCTCGCGGACCGGATCCTGCCCTGGCTGCGCGAGGCGGCCGACGCCGGCGCCACCGTGCTCGTCGGCGACCCGGGTCGCGCCTACCTCCCGGACCCGGCCGAGGCCGGCTTCGAGCGCCTCGCCCGGTACGACGTCCGGACGACCACGACCCTCGAGGATCGCGAGGTCGTCGTCGCGTCCGTCTATCGCGTGCTCCGGAGTGATCGTCCCGGCCGCTAGGATTGGCAACGGACGCCATCGACCCCCAGCCCAGAGGTTGCCGTGCCCGCCCCCGACCCGATGCCCGATGCGCTGCTCGATGGCTTCCGCCGGTTCCGATCGACCCGCTACCAGCAGGAGCGCGAGCGGTACCAGCTGCTCGTCGAGCGCGGCCAGCGTCCCAAGACGATGCTCATCGGCTGCTCGGACTCCCGGTCGGGGCCCGAGGTGGTGTTCGACTCGCTGCCAGGTGAGCTGTTCGTCGTGCGCAACGTCGGCGGGCTCGTGCCGGTCTACGCGCCGGACACCCGCAGCCACGCCGCGAGCGCCGCGCTCGAGTACGCCGTGCTCGAGCTCGGGGTGACCTCGATCGTCGTGATGGGCCACGGCCGATGTGGCGGCGTGGCCGCAGCGCTGGGCGAAGGCACGCCGCTCTCGAGCACCGACTTCATCGGCTCCTGGACGCAGGGCCTGCGTGATCTCGCCGAGGACCTCGAGCCCGCCGACTGGACGGACCCGGCGCGTGCCCACCGCGCGCTCGAGCACCGGTCGGTCGAGCAGTCGCTCGTCAATCTCGAGACCTTCCCGTGGATCCGATCCCGTCAACGCGCCGGGAGCCTGCGCCTGGCCGGTTGCTGGTACGACATCGCGCTTGGCGAGCTCCACCAGCTCTCGCCGGACGGCTGGCACCCGGTCCCCTGACGACCGCCGTCAGGCGCCGTGCGACGACCCGGGGAGTGCGTCGAGGGCCCGGACGATCGCGTCGGCGGCGCCAGCGGGTCGGAGGTCGAGCGATCTCGCGCGCTCCTCAGCGAGCCGCGGGGCATCCGCGGGATCCGCCAGCCGATCGCAGCACCTGGGCCGTGCGTTCGAGGTCGAGGCCGACGACGACCATCCGCCCCCGGAACGCTCCACGGCCTCCACCCACTCCGTCCGGTCGCGCAGCACCAGGCAGGGCACGCCCAGCCACGGCGCTCTCGCGCTGGATGCCACCCGAGTCGGTGAGCACGGCGGCCGCATGCAGCTGCAGCGCGAGGGTCGTGCGATAGCCCTGGGGCGCGACGACATGGACGCCCGCGGGCATCGATCACGCCGGCCTCCGCGAGGGACGCGGCGGTCCCCGGATGGAGGGCAAGGACGACAGGCCGCGCAGCAGACGCTGCGCCGAGGATTGCCGTCCAGGCTCGCATGGCATCGGGCTGCCGATTCTCGGCGCGGTGCACCGTCGCGAACACGTATCCGCCGGCTCGCAACGGCAGCCCCAGCGCCGCTCCGATGGCGAGCGGGGTCGACGGGTCCCGGATCTCGCCTGAGACCCGCGCCGCGAGGTCCTGCATGAGGTCGCCCACGAGGGTCACGCCGCGGCGCACACCCTCCGCGGCAAGGTTCGTGACCGCCGTGTCGGTCGGCGCGAACAGCCAGGTCGAGAGGTGGTCCGCAACGACCCGGTTCTGCTCCTCGGGCATCCGCCGGTCGAAGCTGCGGAGGCCGGCCTCGACGTGGGCGATCGGGATGCCCAGCTTGGCCGCCGCGAGCGCCCCCACGAGGGTGGAGTTCGTGTCGCCATAGACGAGGACCGCGTCCGGCGTCCGGTCGACCAGGATCGGCTCGAGGCGCTCGAGCATGCGCGCCGTCTGCTGGCGCATGGGTGCCGCCACCCACGCCGAGCGAATGATCCGGCTGCGGGAGATGCAGCTCCCGGAAGAAGGCGCCGGCCATCGCCTCGTCCCAGTGCTGGCCGGTGTCGACCAGCGTCACGGCGTGCCGGGCCCGAAGGGCAGGCCCGAGGGCGGCCTCCTTGATCAGCTGCGGGCGCGTGTCCCGACGACCGTGACGATGCGCATGCTCGCGCTGCGTCCCGCGGCCTACGCCGCGCCGTCGCGAGTCGCGGCCTGCACTCCGACGCCCACGTACGTCACGCCCGACGGGCAGGGCGAGGGCTCGAAGGCTGTTGCGCCCGTCGAACACGACCTCGAGCGCCGGGAACCACGCCGGGTCGAGCGTGGCGAACGTCGGGTCGCCCGTCTGGGTGACGACGGCGCGGAACGGTGCCCGGCTCGCCCCATCGCCACGGCGTGGCGCCGAGCTCCTGGATCTCGTCGTCGTCGAGCAGCGGGTCGAAGGCCGAGACCGATGCCCCGGCGGCACGGAGCCGGTCGAGCAACGGCAGCGCCCGGCTGTATGCGAGCTCCTTGACGCGCTCGCGATACGTGAGCCCGAGGACGAGTACCGGCACGCCGGCGAGTCCGCCGAGGACGGCGTCCAGGGTCGCAACCGCGCGATCGACCTGCCCGTCGTTCACCTCCCGTGCAGCCTCGACGATCCGCAGGCCCGGAGAGCCCGCGAGGAGCAGGTGCGGGTAAACCGGGATGCAGTGGCCGCCGACGCCGATGCCGGGCTGGTGGATGTGACTGTAGGGCTGGCTGTTCGCCGCGGCGATGACTTCCTGGACGTCGATCCCGTGCGCGTCGGCTGCGGCGGCAAACTCGTTGGCCAGGGCGATGTTCACGTCGCGATACGTGGTGTCGGCGAGCTTGCTGAACTCCGCGGCCTCAGCCGAGGACATGGCGACGACCTCGGCATCCAGGACCGATGCGTAGAACCGTCGCGGCGCGATCGGTCGACGCCGTGCCGACGCCGCCCACCAGCTTGGGGTACGTCGCGAGGTTGGCGAGGACGGCGCCCGAGAACAGGCGCTCCGGCGAGAACGCGACGAACAGGTCGCGGTCGGCCTGCGAGGCCGGATGCGCGCTCCAGCGCGGGGGCGAAGCGGGTCCGCGTGGCACCGATCGGCAGGGTCGTCTCGAAGATGACGGTGGAACCGGCGTGGATACCCGGGGCGATCGCCTCGACCGCCGGGTCCATGTAGCGGTAGTCCGGTCGGTTGGCGTCGTCGAGCATGACCGGCACGATCAGCGACGACGACGTCCGCCTCGCGCGCCGCCGCGGCCGCGTCGAGCGTCGCGCGCAGCCGTCCCGCCGAGTGGACCTGCGCCACGAGCGCTGCGAGTCCGGGCTCGTCGTCGACGTGCGACCGGCCGGCGTTGATCGCGTCCACGACGTCAGGGTTGACGTCGACGGCGATCACGTCCCAGTCATGGGACGCGAACTGGGCGGCGAGCGGAAGGCCCATCTTGCCCGCGCCGACGACCGCGACGGTCCCGGCGGTGCCCTCGCTCACCGGTCCAGGGCCGCGACGCGTGTGGCGGGCCCATGCGTGCAGGGATTCGGCGGAAGGCGGATCGAGCCTCCGTAGAGCGAGGCGCCGCCCGAGGGCCGGCGGACGACGGTCACGTCCGCACGTCCTCGTCGATGAGGCTCACCGGACGCACGGTGGAGGCGGCCTCGAGCAGCGCCGTGGCGATCCGCACGGCCCACGCCCCGTCCTCGCCGTCGACATACGGCGCGCGCGCCCGTGCGGACGGTCCGGACGAAGGCGTCGAGCTGGGCCTGGAGCGGCTCGTGGGTGTCGACCTCGATGTCGACGACGTCGCCCGGCGAAGGTCGGGGCATAGCCGGCGATCAACCTGCGGCCCGCGAGGTCGAGCGGGTGAAGGTCAGGCGCTGGGTGAGGTAGTCCAGCTCGAACATGCCCTCCTCCCCGACGACGCTCAGCTGGCGGCGCTTGGCGGGCGTCAGCCAGTTCACGTCGAGCATGCCCGACGTGCCCGACGGGAAGTGCAGCAGCCCGAACAGTAGGTCCTCGTGCGCCGCGTGCTTCCGCTGGGCCAGCTCCGCGTAGACGCGCGTCGGCCGCTCGCCGGCGATCCACGACAGCATGTCCGCGTCGTGCGTCGCGAGGTCGATCGTGACGCCGACATCGCGGATCCGGGCCGGAAACGGCCCGGCGCGCCGGCTGACGATCGAGTACAGGGTCGTGAGCCAGCCGTCGCGGAGCAGCTCGCCGAGGCGGAGCACGGCCGGGTTGTAGCGCTCGACGTGGCCGACCTGGACCGGAACGCCCGCCGCATGCCCGGCGCGCGACGATCTCGAGCGCCTCAGCGTGCGTCGCCGCGAGCGGCTTCTCGACGAGCACCGGCAGGCCGCGTTCGATGGCGGCGTGAGCGAGCGGACCGTGGAACGTTGTCGGCGCGGCGATGACGATGGCATCCACGGGCGCCTCGCGGATCATCGCAAGCGGGTCGGACCACGCCTGTGCGCCGGACTGGGCGACCGCGGCCGCGACGGCTTCGGCGTCCGGATCCGCGACCGCGTCGAGGCGTCGCCACGGCGGAGTTCGAGATCACGCGCACGTGGTTGCGACCCATCGAGCCGAGCCCGACGAGCCCGATGCGCACCGGCGCGGTCATCGGCGCACCGGCGTGGCGGTGTCCGCGCACGGCGCCCACGATCGTCGCCAGCTCGTCGTCGGTGAGCAGCGGATGCACCGGGATCGCGAGGACCTCTTCCGCAAGGCGGTCGGTGACCGGGAGTGGCAGCGCGGCCGCGCCCGGGACGTAGGCCTGCAGGTACGACTGGCGGTGGATCGGGATCGGGTAGTAGATGAGGCTGCCCACGCCGCGTGCCGCAAGCCCGTCGATCACCGCCTGGCGCTCGCCCGGGAAAGCGCATCACGAACTGGTGCCAGACGTGCTCGCGTCCATCCGGGACGCGTCGGCACGAGGTAGTCGTCGGCCAGTCCCGCCGAGAGGGATGCCGCGTTCCTGCGGCGCCGCTCGGTCCGCTCGTCGAGGCGCCCGAGCTGGGCGAGGCCGATCGCCGCCGCGAGGTCCGTTGGCTTGAAGTTCGTCCCGAGCTCCTCGTGGTGGTAGCGGACGCGCATGCCGTGGTTGCGGAACAGGCGGATGCGGTCCGCGAGCTCCTCGTCGTCCGTCGTCGCGAAGCCGCCTTCGCCCGTCATCAGGTTCTTCGTCGCGTACAGGCTGAACATCGCCGGCCCGAACTGGCCGGCCCGCCTGCCACGGTAGGTGGCGCCGTGCGCCTGGGCCGCGTCCTCGATGATCGCGAGGCCGTGACGGCGGGCGATCTCGACGAGCGGATCCATGTCCGCCATGAGCCCATAGAGATGCACCGGCATGATCGCCCTGGTTCGCGGCGTGATCGCCGCCTCGACCAGGGCGGGATCCATGCAGAAGTCGTCCTCGCGGACGTCGACGAACACCGGACGGGCGCCGACCCGCAGGATGACGCTGACCGTCGCGTTGAACGAGAACGAGACCGTGATGACCTCGTCACCCGGTCCGATGCCGAGCCCATGCAGCACCGCCTCCTGGGCAACAGTGCCGTTGCTCATGAGGATCGCGTGTGCCCACACCGCAGTAGGACGCCCACGCCGCCTCGAAGGCCTGGGTCCGTGGCCCCATGGCCAGCATGCCGGAGCGGAGCACCTCGAGGACGGCGGCCTCCTCGGCGGCGCCGATGTCCGGGCGCGAGATCGGGATCATCGGGCGGCCTCGTGGGCGATCGCGGAACACGCCGCCGGCGGTGATCTCGTAGGCTCGCTCGCAGGCTGGACAGGTGGCCTCTCCCTCGTGGTCTGCCGGCAGCCGGGCGCTGCGTCACTCGTGCCACGAGCCGCGCGCCACAGGCGCAGACCCACCCGATCCGGCGCGCCGGGCTGCCGACGACGAGCGCATGCGCCGGGACGTCCCTGGTCACGACGGCGCCGGCGCCGACCGTGGCGAACGGTCCCACGTCGGTGCCCGCGACGACGACCGCCCCGGCCCCGACGGAGCACCCGTGCCGCAGCACGATCGGCGAGACCGTCCAGTCATCGGCGCGTGCGACCTCGCCCGTGGCGGTAATGGCGCGTGGATAGCGGTCGTTGGTGAGGATCGCGTTCGGGCCGATGAACACGCCATCCTCGACTGTCACGCCGTGGTACACGAGCGCGAGATTCTGGACCTTCACGCGATCGCCGAGCGACGACGCCCTCGTCGATGAAGGCATCCCGGCCGATGACGCAGTCTGCGCCGATCCGGGCGCCGGCCCGGACCTGGGCGCGATGCCAGATGCTCGGTGCGCGGGCCGACGCTGACGTCCGACTCGAGGTCGGCCGTGCGGTGGATCCGGGCTGTGGCGTCGATCACTGTGCTCCCGTTGCCCCACACGTTGCAGCCGGCCGCCCGAGGCGGGCGCACCGGGTCCTCAATTGTGCTCCGGGGCGCGGCGAGTATAGCGACGCACGCCTGCGATTCCAGCCTCCGTCGGGACCGCCGGCGAGCATCCGGTGCACGCTGCCAACAGTGCCCTGTCGGGCCGTGCCCTGACGCACGCATCCCGCAGGAGTACGCTCGGCCCGATGCCCACCCGATCGACCGCCCGCCCGCCCATCGACCAGACGCCCGAGTGGCAGGCCACTCGTCGCCCATCACGCGGCCGTCAAGGACGTCCACCTGCGCGACCTGTTCGCGGAGGACCCGGAGCGCGCGACGCGGTTCACGGCCGAAGGCGCGAACCTGTTCCTCGACTACTCGAAGCACCGGATCACCGACGAGACCGTGGAGCTCCTGCTGGGCGTCGCGAAGGCCGCGCGCGTCGAGGAGCGGCGGACCGCGATGTTCGCCGGGCGGCACATCAACGCCACCGAGGACCGCGCGGTCCTCCACACCGCCCTCCGCCTGCCCGCGACCGACTCGCTCCGCGTCGACGACCAGGACGTCGCGCGAGACGTCCACGAGGTCCTGGACCGGATGGCGGCCTTCGCGCTCCGGATCCGCAGCGGCGACTGGACGGGCTCGACCGGCAAGCGCATCCGCAACGTCATCAACATCGGCATCGGCGGCAGCGACCTCGGGCCCGCGATGGCGACCCAGGCGCTCGTCCACTTCAGCGAGCGCTCGATGCGCTTCCGGTTCGTGTCCAACATCGACGGCACCGACATCCGGGACGCGACCGCGGACCTCGACCCCGAGGAGACGCTGTTCATCGTCGCGAGCAAGACGTTCACCACCCTCGAGACGCTGACCAACGCCCGGACCGCGCGCGACTGGCTGCTGGAGGGCCTCGGGGCCGGCGACGAGGCCGTGGCGAAGCACTTCGTCGCCGTGTCCACCAACGCCGAGCAGGTCGCCGCGTTCGGCATCGACACCGCCAACATGTTCGGGTTCTGGGACTGGGTCGGCGGCCGCTACTCGATGGACTCGGCGATCGGGCTCAGCCTGATGATCGCGATCGGGCCGGACGACTTCCGCGAGATGCTCGCGGGCTTCCGGGCGATGGACGAGCACTTCCTGCGGACGCCGCTCGAGCGGAACCTGCCGGTGCTCATGGGCCTGCTCGGCATCTGGTACGGCAACGCGTTCGGGTTCGAGACCCACGCCGTGCTGCCGTACAGCCAGGAGCTCGCCCGGTTCCCGGCCTACCTGCAGCAGCTCGACATGGAGTCGAACGGCAAGTCCGTGCGCCTCGACGGCACGCGCGTGACCTACGACACGGGCCCGATCGTGTGGGGCACCGCCGGCACCAACGGCCAGCACGCCTACTACCAGCTCCTCCACCAGGGCACCCGGATCGTGCCCGCGGACCTCATCGGCTTCGTCAACGCGACGACCGAGATCGGCGAGCACCAGGACCTGCTGATGGCGAACCTGTTCGCGCAGGCCGAGGCGCTGGCGTTCGGCAGGACGCGCGCGGAGGTCGAGGCGGCCGGGGTGCCGAAGGCCCAGGTCAACGCCCGGGTGTTCGAGGGCAACCGGCCCACCAGCGTCATCCTCGCGGACCGGCTGACGCCGCGGATCCTGGGCACGCTGGTCGCGCTGTACGAGCACAAGGTGTTCGTCCAGGGCGTGATCTGGGGGATCGACTCGTTCGACCAGTGGGGCGTGGAGCTGGGCAAGGTCCTGGCGCAGCGGATCGCGGGCGAGCTCCTCGCGGAGGACGAGCCGGTGGCCGCCGACCACGACCCGTCGACGTCGGCCCTCATCGCCCGCTTCCGGGCCCGGCGGGTCCGGCCGGAAGCCTGAGCCCGCCGCGTCCGGCACCACGCCGGCGTCACCGGGCGGGGCGCTGGCCGTTTCGTCGGTGGCTCTGCTACCATTCGCCGTCGCGCCCGGGGCAGGCTACGCTCGCGCGCGCCGTTCAGACACCGAACTCAGATCGATTGGAGATCAGCCACCGTGGCTAGAACCCCCCGGAAATGGCAGGGCGCTCGCACCCCGTCCGGGCTGAAGCGCGTCCGCCAGGCCGAGCGCCGGCGGGCCATCCTGCAGCCCCGGCGGTCCGTCGCGAAGACGCTGGTCGCCAAGGCCGTCACGGTCGCCCAGGCGCAGGAAGAGGGCCAGGACATCGCGGCCACGCTCGCGGAGGCCGTCTCGGCGCTCGACCGCGCGGCGAAGGCCGGCGCGATCCACCCGAACGCCGCGGCCCGCCGCAAGTCGCGCCTGACCCGCAAGGTCAACGCCGCGGTCGGTGGCAACGCCGTCGTGGCCGGCCACGTCGCGAAGAGCACGTCCAAGGCCCAGGCGACCAAGGCCGCCAAGGCCCGCATCGCCGCCGGCAAGGCGACGAAGGCGAAGGGCGCGCAGACCGCGGCCGGCAAGGCCCGCGCAGCGCTGTCGAAGACGACCCGCGCCGAGACCGCTGCTCCGGCGGCAGCGGCCGAGGCGACCACCACCGCCCCGAAGACGACCAAGGCCCCGGCCAAGTCGACAACGAAGGCCGCCGCCTCGAAGTCAACGGCGACGAAGGCCAAGGCCTCCACCGCCAAGGCCGCTCCGAAGGCGACCGCCGCCAAGACGACGGCAGCGAAGACGACCAAGGCCAAGAAGGCCGAGTAGTCCTCGAACCCTCGCTTCACCCCGACGCCCCGGTCACCGACCGGGGCGTTTCGAATTCCCGGGTGGGTCAGGCGGCGGGGGCGCCGCCGGTCACGCTCGTCGCGGGCCTGGTCGAGTTGGTGAGGCGGAACACGACGCCGCCCGCGGCCGACGCGACGACGGTGGCGATCACGAGGCCCAGCGCCGTGTTGAGCTGCTGGTTCCAGTAGAAGGCGCTGAACTCGTCGGCGTTCGTGATCCCGGCCGCGGCAAGCACCTCGGGCTGGAGCTCGACGTAGCGCTGGTAGACGCAGTCGGCGCCCGGGGTGCAGGTGAGCGAACCGCCCGTCGACGCGTCGCGATACCCGTTGTCCGCGGCGAAGAACAGGGCCTTCACGCCGAGGAACAGGAGCGCGAACGTGACCGCTGTCGCCGCACCGGCGAGCAGCGCGTTGGCGATGATCCGGCCCCACGGCCCGCCGTGGCGGTTCGAGCGGCCGTTCGCGTAGTAGCCGATCGTGAGGCCGGCCAGCCAGGCGACCGGAAAGCCCGGCGCGATGATGCCGGTGTAGATCGCCTCGATCGGGATGACCAGCAGGAACGACAGGCCGATCGTGACGGCCATGCCGACGCCGACCCACGCCGCGGTGATCGCGCCGCGGTCGAAGAACCGGCTCATCGACGGGCTCCGGGGACGCGGCCGGCGGCGGAGCGCAGGGCTAGAACTCCCCGCGCAGCGCGGCGCCCGACAGCGCGGCTCGGCCGAGATAGCGGGCGTCGTCGCCCAGCTCGTCGGCGATCCGCAGCAGCCGGTTGTACTTCGCGACCCGCTCCGAGCGCGACGGGGCGCCGGTCTTGATCTGCCCGGTGCCCATCGCGACCACGAGGTCGCTGATCGTCGTGTCCTCGGTCTCGCCCGAGCGGTGCGAGACGATCGCCGACCAGCCGGCCCGGCGCGCGAGCTCGATCGAGTCGATCGTCTCGGTCAGCGTCCCGATCTGGTTGAGCTTGATCAGCACGGCGTTCGCGGCACGCTCGTCGATCGCGCGTCGGATGCGCTGCGACGTTCGTGACCAGCAGGTCGTCGCCCACGAGCTGGACCTTCGAGCCGAGGCGCTCGTTGAGCTGCGTCCAGCCGGCCCAGTCGTCCTCGGCCAGGCCGTCCTCGATCGAGACGATCGGGTAGCGCGCCACCCAGTCGGCCCACAGGTCGATCATCTCGCCGGACTCGAGGGTCCGGCTCTCGCGGGCGAGGACGTAGCGGGTGGCCGTGCCATCGCCGCCGCTCCCCTCCTCGACCAGCTCGCTCACCGCGGGGTCGAGCGCGATCGCGATCTCGTCGCCCGGCTTGTACCCCGCTGCCTCGATCGCGCGCAGGATCACCTCGACCGCCGCCTGGTTCGACGGCAGCGACGGCGCGAAGCCGCCCTCGTCGCCCTGGCCCGTGGCGAGGCCCTCGTCGTGGAGGATCTTGCGCAGCGCGTGGAAGATCTCGGCCCCGGCCCGGAGCGCGTCGCCGAACGACGCGACGCCGACCGGCATCACCATGAACTCCTGGAAGTCCGTCGAGTCCTGCGCGTGCTTGCCGCCGTTGAGGATGTTGAACATCGGGACGGGCAGGACGCGCGCGCCCACGCCACCCAGCCAGCGGTAGAGCGGCAGCTCGTGGGACGAGGCGGCCGCATGCGCGCACGCGAGCGACACGCCGAGGATCGCGTTCGCGCCCAGCTCGCCCTTGTTGGGCGTGCCGTCGAGCTCGAGCAGCACGTCGTCGATGCCGGCCTGGTCGGCCGCGTCGAAGCCCAGCAGGCTCGGCCCGATCCGCTCGGTGACGTTCGCGACGGCCGTCAGGACGCCCTTGCCGCCGTAGCGTGCCTTGTCGCCGTCACGCAGCTCGACGGCCTCGTGGACGCCGGTGCTGGCGCCGGACGGGACGGCGGCCCGGCCCAGCGAGCCGTCCTCCGTGACGACGTCGACCTCGACGGTGGGGTTGCCCCGGGAGTCGAGGATCTCCCTCGCGTCGACCCAGGCGATGGTGGTGTCGCTCACTTGGCTGTCTCCGGCTTCCGGTCCAGCAGGACCGTCACGCCCGGCAGCTCGCGGCCTTCGAGGAACTCGAGGCTCGCACCGCCGCCGGTGCTGATGTGGGTCATCTTGTCGGCGAGGCCCTGCTGCGTGATCGCCGCGACCGAGTCGCCGCCGCCGATCACGATCTGGGCGCCGTGCTCGGCACGATCCGCGAGGAAGCGCGCGATCGCCTTGGTCCCGTGCGCGAAGCTCGGGATCTCGAACACGCCCAGCGGGCCGTTCCAGAGGACGGTCTTGACGCCGGTCAGCGCCTCCTCGATGAGCTCGAGGCTCTGCTTGCCGACGTCGACGATGTGCCAGCTCGCCGGGACCTTCTCGGTCGAGACGGTCTTGTACTCGGTGCCCGCGGGTGACCTCCTTGGCGATCACGACGTCGACGGGCAGCACGACGCGCGCGCCCTTGGCCTCGGCCTTGGCCATGATCTCGCGGGCATCCTCGACGCGGTCCGGCTCGGCGAGGCTCTTGCCGACGGCCTTGCCCTGGGCGAGGAGGAACGTGTTCGCCATGCCCCCGCCGATGACGAGCACGTCCGCCTTGTCGACGAGGTTCTTGAGGACCTTGATCTTGTCGCTCACCTTGGCCCCGCCGATGATCGCCGCGAACGGGCGCTCGGGGTTGGTGACGATCTTGCCGAGGTTGGCGAGCTCCTTCTCCATCAGGAGGCCGGCGTACGCCGGCAGGAGCTTCGCGATGCCGACGGTCGATGCGTGCGCCCGATGCGCGGTCCCGAAGGCGTCGTTGACGTAGACGTCCGCGTACGACGCGAGCGCCGCGGCGAACTCCGGGTCGTTCTGCTCCTCCTCGACGTGGAAGCGGAGGTTCTCGAGCAGGATGACCTCGCCGGGACGGAGCCGGTCGACGGCGTCGCGCGTCCCGGCGCCGAGGGCATCGCCCGTCACCGGGACGGTCTTGCCCATCAGCTGGCCCGAGGCGCTGGCCCACAGGCCGCAGCCGGAGGCTGTCGGTGACCTTGCCGTCCGGGCGCCCGAGGTGGCTCGCGAGGATCACCGTCGCGCCCTGCGCCTGGAGGTGCCTGATCGTCGGCAGCGCCGCCCGGATCCGGGTGTCGTCGGTGACCTTGCCGTCCTGGAGCGGGACGTTGAAGTCGACCCGCACGAAGACGCGCTTGCCCGCGGCGTCCAGGTCCTGGACCGTGAGCTTGTCCATGTTCGATTCCTCCGGGAGCCGGCTGGCGCCGGCACCGTCAGGCCGTGGTCAGGCGAGCCGGTCCGCGACGAACTTCGTCAGGTCGGCGACGCGGCAGCTGTAGCCCCACTCGTTGTCGTACCAGGCGATGACCTTCACGAAGTTCCCGCCCAGCACCATGTTCGAGTCGAGGTCGATGATCGAGCTGCGGGAGTCGCCCCGGAAGTCGGTCGAGACGAGCGGCTCGTCGCTCGCGCCGAGGATGCCCTTGAGCGATCCCTCGGCCTCCTCGCGGAACGCGGCGTTGAGCTCGTCCAGGGTGACGTCCTTGTCGAGCTCCGCGGTGAAGTCCACGACGGACACGGTGGGCGTCGGGACGCGCAGGCTGAACCCGTCGAACTTGCCCTTGAGGTCCGGGATGACGAGCGCGAGCGCCTTCGCGGCGCCGGTCGTCGTCGGGATGATGTTCAGGCCGGCGGCGCGGGCGCGGCGCGGGTCCTTGTGGGCGACGTCCAGGATCCGCTGGTCGTTGGTGTAGCTGTGGATCGTGTTCATCAGGCCGCGGCGGATCGTCCACCGGTCGTGGACCACCTTCGCGGCGGGCGCGAGGCAGTTCGTCGTGCACGACGCGTTGCTGATGATGTGGTGGCTGGCCGGGTCGTACTTGCCCTCGTTGACGCCGAGGACGATCGTGATGTCCTCGTTCTTCGCCGGGGCGGAGATGATGACCTTCTTCGCGCCCGCCTGGAGGTGGGCGCCCGCCTTGTCGGCGTCGGTGAAGATGCCGGTCGACTCGACGACGATGTCGACGCCCAGGTCGCCCCACGGCAGCTGGGCCGGGTCCTTGAACTGGAGGACCTTGATCTCGTGCCCGTCGATGACGATCCCGTCGTCGGTGTGGCTGACCTCGCCCGGGTAGGCGCCGTAGGTCGAGTCGTGCTTGAACAGGTGCGCGTTCGTCTTCGTGTCGACGAGGTCGTTGACGGCGACGACCTCGACGTCCGGCGCGCGCTCGATGAGCGCCTTGAGGGACTGGCGGCCGATGCGGCCGAAGCCGTTGATGCCCACGCGAACGGTCATCGATGGATCTCCTTGATCGGGAACGCGTCGGCGGCGGACGCCCGGGCAGGCATGCCGGTCGACGGGTGAGTGACGAGGTGACGGATCGGTGCCGAGGTCAGGCGCCGGTGCCGTGGATGCGGACAGGACGGAACCTCGGATGGGATTCGGGAAGTGCGTGACCCCTGAATCCTAGCAAACGTCCCCGCACGGCCCTGTGACGAGTGGCCCGCGTGGTCCGGGTCGCCTGGACCGGCGCCGGACGCCAACGAGCCCCCTCCGGCTGGGCCGGAGGGGGCTCGTCGTGTTCGTGTGACGGGTGGTCAGCCGCCGATCTTGAAGACCTTGCCGCCGCACTCGGGGCACGTGCCCTGGAGCGCGGGCTTGCCGTTCTTCATCGTGATCTGCTGCGGATTCTGGACTTCGACCTTCTTCTTGTCCTTCACGCAGTAGGCCTCTGCCATCTCGCTCCTCCTCACGCAGGCCGCGTCACGAGAGCACGCCTCTCGGGTCCGCGGGGGTCGCTGGGTCTGGCGCTCAACCGGGAGACCAGAGTGACGGGCGCCAGCGCGCCGCCCCGGCCTTGGCTTTCTGGCGGTCGAGCTCCGCGAGGATGACGAGACTCTCGAGTCCCGTCTCCACCGCGGCGGCCTCCGCCCGGTCCTTGCTGTCACCGGTGACGAACTCACCGGTGCGACGGTTCGCGTACACGGCGCAGATGACGCCGGCACGGCAGCCCCCGAGACCCGCGAGCACGAGCAATGCGGAGGCTTCCATCTCGAAGTTCAGGATGCCCTGGCGCGTCATCTCCTCCGCGAGGTCAGGGTAGCGGATGGGAAGTCGCTCGATCGGGCGTCCCTGCGCGCCGTAGAACCCGGGCGCAGTGGCGGTCAAGCCCTGGTGATGGGGGTGTCCGAGGCGCGTCGCCGCCTCCTCGAGCGCCAGCACGCACTCGTAGTGGGCGACCGCGGGGTAGCCCTCGTGGACGAACCAGCTGGTCGTCGTCTCGAGGCGGACGCTGCCGGTGGAGATGACGAGGTCCCCCAGCGCCATCCCGTCCTGGAGCGCACCGCACGATCCGATCCGGATGAACGTGGGGTGCTCGCTGATCTGGAGGATCTCCGCGAGCACGATCTCGACGTTGTCGGTGCCGATGCCGGTCGACAGCGCGGTGACCCGGAGGCCCTTGTACTCGCCGGTCGCGCTCGCGAACTCGCGGTGGCGATGCGTCCGCTCGACGGTGTCGAAGTGGGCGGCGATCCGCTCGACGCGGTCCTGGTCCCCGGGGAGGAGGATGTAATCGGCCAGCTCACCCGGGCCAAGCCCGATGTGGTACTGCCGTTCGCCGGTGGGGACTGCGACGCGGGAATCCGCGTGTGGCAAGGACTCGCTCCTGTTCAGCGCACGCTCGATTGAGCGTGGCTGGAGCCGAGCATAGGGGCGCGATTCTGCGAGCGTCAAGCCGATCCGCGCACGCTCGGCCCGTGCATGGCCCCGCGGGCCGATCGGCCCACGTTCGGGCCGTGTTCGGGACGGGCGGGGCCCTCGAACGCGGCCCGATCGGGGCGGCGGCGGGCGGCGGACGCGCGGGCCGGCGGACCGGGGCAGGCGAGCCCCGGTCCCGTCGGCCCGATGCGGGGCTCCGACGGCTCACACGGGCGGCTCCCGCCGAAGGAGCCTCGCCTCCAGCGTGTCGGCCGGCACGGTCGCCATCGCCTCCGCCGGGATGCGGTGCCGGCGGAGCGTCCACGGCGGCGTCGCCGCCACGGCCGATCGCCTCGAGCCGCGCGACGATCCGCTGCCGAAGCACCCGTTGCGCCCGGTGGCGTCGCGCCAGCGTCACGGCGATCGACAGCGCCGTGACGAGGGCGAGGGTGCCGACACCCGCGGACGCGGGATCGACGCCCATGCCCCGCCCGAGCGAGGCGGCGCGTGCGGCGCGGTCCGGATCGACGCTCGCGGGCACGTCGACGGTCGACGGGTCGGCCGCGGCTGCGGCGCCGAGATCGCCGACGAGCTCGACGTCCGCGGCATCGCCGATCACCAGCACGAGCTCGTCGCGCTGCTCCGGGGTGCCGGTCGCGTTGAGGGCGTCGCCCGGGGCGAGCACCTCGAGCAGCGATGCCGCGCCATCCGCGAGGACGACCCTGCCGATCGCCGTGCCGTCGTCGAGCCGGAAGCCGTCCGCCTCGAGGGTCGTGACGAGCCCGCCGACCCGGACCCGCGCGCCGACGTGCGCGGCGAGGTCCCGCAGGTCGACGTCGGCCGGCATCGCGGCCGCGCCCGGTGAGGCGCCGGTCGCCGTCGTCGCGCTGCTGCCCGGGGCCCGCGGACGCGCCCGGTGCGCCCGAGGGCGCGCCGGTCGACGACACGGCGCCGAGGGCGATGTCCCGCGCCTGCCGCGGGGCGATCGCGAAGCGGCGGTCCGTCGCCGTGGGATACGGGCGCTTGACGATGCCGGTGACCGTCGCAGCTCCGACCCTCGGTGACGGCGGTGCTCGGGATGCCGCTCCCCGCGAGGCCGGCGAGGGCGATCCGCGTCGACCCCGACATGCACGAGCTCGGCGGTCCAGCGGTCGCCGCTCTTCTTGACGTTCGCGATCGTGCCGGTGGCCCGCACGAGCCGCCATTCGACCGCCGCGGTCGGCGTCCCGCGGAGGGTCGACGGCGAAGGGCTGGCGGATCCGAGGACCCGCGACGTCGGTGACCTTGAGCCGCGGCGCGCCCCACGCCTTGCCCACGGTGCCGGTCAGCCGGACTCGCGTCCCGAGCTTCAGCCGGCCGTCCGCCTCGGGCAGGTAGGCCTCGATGGCGCCGCTCCGGTCCTCGACGATCGCCCGCCGGCCGCTGGCATCGAGCAGCGTGCGACTCGTCGTCAGGACGCCCTCGATCGTGACCGACTTGCCGTCGCGGGCCTTGGCCGTCGCGATCGACACGACCGACGCCGCGCCGCTGCCCGCGGATCCGGACGGCTTCGGCGTCGCGGATGACGCCGGTCCGGGCTGCGTGACGCTGGCGATGTCGGCGCGATCGCGGACCCACAGCCGGTAGCCGTCGAGGACGCCCTTGCGCGTGGCGCGCTGGCCGACGATCCCGGTGAACGTCGCGACGGTTCCCTTGCGCAGGATGGAGGCGTCGAGGTTGGCGCTGGCGTCGGCCAGGAGGCGCAGCGTCGCGCCATCCGACCCCGTGATCGTGAACGTGATGTCGCCGCTGGTCGCCTTGGTCGGCGCGGCCGCGACCGTGCCGCGGACCGTCGCGAGGCGGCCCTCGCGTGGATTCGCCCGCCTGGCCCGGCCCGATCGTCATCGGCGCGGGCAGCGACGCCGTACCCACGATGGTGATGCCGGTCGCCGTCGGGCGGAGCTCGAGCTGGCCGTACGGGTCGGCCATCAGGCCGCGCACCTCGAGGAGCGTGCCCCGCGCCGGCAGCGGCGACGCCGTCCGGCACCCGCACGGCGATCCCGCCGGTGGCGTCGAGCGATCGCCAGGACACGCGGCGTGCCAAGTCGCCCGGCCTCGGCAACGACGACGCCGCGGGTGAACGCCTGGTGCTCCACCGCCACGGCCCTGGCACCGGCGATCGTCAGCGGCGTCGTGCCGGACGACGGCGACGGCGACGGGCGTCGGGCTGGCCGTCGGGACGGCAGTCGGCGAGGGGTTCGGCGTGGCGGATGCACTCGCGCTCGGTGCCGGCGTGGCCGTCGGCGCCGGGGGTCGGTGATGCCGTCGGGACCGGGCTCGGCGTCGGCGTGGGCGCCGCCTGGCGCTCGAGCTCGCCCGGCAGCGTCGCGTGGAGGCGGTAGCCGGTCGTGCCGGTGCCCGAGCTGTCGCGCTGGCCGAGCGGGTCCCCGGGCGACGACGATGTCCCCCTTCGCGATGGCGAGCGTCCCGAGCGCATCCGGACCGGCGATGACCCGTACCGGTCCGGTGCCATCGTCGATCGTGATCCCGAGCCCGTCGGACAGGGCGGCCGGCGCCTCGACGACCGATCCGGTGAGCTCGAGGCGCAGGCCCTCGAGCGGCTCCGACGCCTCGCCGGTGGCGGCAGCCAAGCGCGACGGGGATCGCCGCGCTGCCGGTGATCTCGATGTCGTCCGGCGCGACCCGCAGCGTCCGCTGGCCGTACCGGGTGTCGAGCACGCCGGCGACGCGGATCGTCGTGCCGGCGGGCAGCGGGCTCTCGAACGCCGCGTCGAGGTAGAGCGCGATGCCGGCCGTGCCGTCCTGGACGAAGCCGCTGCGCGCGCTCTCGAGCGATCCGAGCGCCGTGGTGAGGGTGCCCTCGATCAGTGCCGGCGCCTCGTCGGCGAGCTGCCTCGCGACCTCGATGGTGAGCGCCGGCCACGGGCGACGGGGTCGGCGCGACGGTCGGCGTCGGGGTCGGTCCCGGGGTGGCCGTCGGCGTCGGGTCGGGGCTCGGTGCGAGGGTTGCCGTGGGTGCTGGCGTCGGCGACGGCGCGACCGTCGGCTCGGGCGTCGGCGACCGGGTCGGGGTCGGTGTCGGGCTCGGCGCGCCGTCGGCTGCGGCGTCGCGGTCGGCGTCGGCGTGGGTACCGGCGTCGCGGTCGGCGTCGGGCCGGCGTCGCCGTCGGGTGCCGGCGTCGCGGTCGGGGCCGGCGTCGCGGTCGGCGTCGGCGTCGGCACCGGGCGTCGGGCTCGGCGTCGGGCGTCGCCGTCGGCGCGGCTGTGGCGTGGGACTCGCGGTCGGCACGGCCGTCGGCGTCGGGCTCGGCCCCGGCCCGGGCACCGGCGAGGCGGCGAGGTTCTGGGCGACGGGCGCCGCGTTGACCACGAGGTCCACGACGTTGTCGTTCGTGTCCTGGACGTTCCCGCCGGCGCCACCCGGCCGGCGCTCGATCGACGAGCCGGCGGCCGGCGCGGGTGCCGCCGTGCCCTTCGACGAACGTGTTCGTCGCGTCGCCCCAGCCGATGGCGTCGATCGCCGTCCCGCCGGTCGGGCGGAGCACGATCGCGCCGCCGGTGCCCGCGAGCCCGCCCGAGTACTGGACGTCCGCCGCGGCGGCGTAGACCCCGAGGCTGTTCGCGAGCAGGACGTGCCGGCCCGGTTCGACGATGGTCGTCGAGGTCCAGCCCGCCTTCTTCGTGACCGTGGCGCCGGAGCTCGTGACGTACGCGACCTCCAGCCCGGCGAGATCCAGCGGCGCCGCGGACGCGTTGCTGAGCTCGACGTACTCGTCGGACGCGGAGGCGCCGCCGGTCACGATCTCCGCGACGACCAGGCCGCTGGACGGCGGCCACGCGACCGCCGCCACGGGATCCGCGGCCAGCCGGGGAACCACCGCGGGTCCGGCCGGGCCGCCGAGCAGGACGATGAGCATCGCGGCAATCGCCGCGAGTCGGGCACGCGCCATCGAGGACCTCCGGGCGGGAGTCGTCGGCGGCGGGTGGGATCAACGGCGGCGGGCACGCCTGGGGCAGGCGATCGGCATCCTACGCGCCGCCACTTACCGGCCACTCACCGCGGCGCGGGTTCCCGGGTACCATGCAGCGGCCGCTGCGCCCATCCCGCGCCCGGTCCATCTCACAGGAGGAGTCCGTTGGCCCGCGCCAAGCGCACCGATCGCACCGAAGCCCGCCGGCGTACCCGGGCGGAGCAGGCCGCCGTCACGAGCGAGGGCGCGGCGCTCGCGACCGCGGGGGCCACGAGCGCGGGATCGACCGCCGGTTCCAGGGCCGGTCAGCCGGGGCAGCCGGCCCGACCCAGCGTCAAGGACGCGTTCCGCGGCTCGTTCCGGCAGGTGCACTTCGCCGACGACCTGCGGGCGCTGCCGCGGCTCCTCATCCACTGGTCGTTCTGGGGCCCGGCGCTCGCGACCATCGCGACGACTGTCGTCTACATCTACGCGTCGCAGGGCCGTACCGCGGACACGCCGCAGGACATGATGTGGGTCGGGGTGAACCTCGCGTTCCAGATGTTCGTGTTCCCGCTGCCCGCCCCGGCCGGCTCGGCGTTCATCGCCGGCTTCGGCGCGAAGCGCGCCTCGTGGCTGATCGGCCTGATCCTCGGCGTGCTCTCGGCCGCCTGCTTCGCGATCGTCCTCCAGTCGGTCTCCGCGACGCTCACCCAGACGAGCCCCGGCGTCGATCTCCAGGCGCTCGCCCTCCAGGGCTTCCTCGTCGCGCCGATCGGCGCCTCGCTGTTCGCCTCGGCCGCGGCCTGGTATCGCCGGTTCCTCAACCTGGCGAACCCGAACCGGAGCCAGCGCAAGGCGCAGCCGGCCAAGCCGCAGCAGGGCCGTGGCGACATCAAGCGGGACCGCCTCAGCCACTGACCGCCGGGACGGCTCGCGCCTAGCCCAGCCGCCGCATGCCGGCCTGCCCCATCTGCCGGACGCCGGCCGGTGAGGCCGGGCCGCCGACGTCGTTCGCGGCCTCGACCAGCGGCCGGACGCTGCGGGCGATGACGTTGACCACGTTGCCCTCGCGCTGGAGGTCGCCCTCGACGAGGAGCAGCGCGTGCCGGCGGATCGTCGACCGCAGCCGCTGCCACGTGTCCGGCCAGAGCGTGACGTTGACCATCCCGGTCTCGTCCTCGAGCGCGAGGAACACCGTCCCGCGAGCGGTCATCGGGTGCTGCCGCGTGACGACCAGCCCGCCGATGCGCACCGGACCCGGCCGCCGGTCGGCGAGCGCGGCGTTGGGCACCGCCTCCAGCCGGTCCAGCGCGTCCCGGAACAGCGACACGGCCTGGCGTCGCGCATCGAGGCCCACGACCGCGTAGGCGTCGCCCAGCCGCTCCGGCTCGGTGAGGGCGGGGAGCGGCGGCGCATCGGTCGCCGGCAGCCGGAGGTCCATCGGCCGGCCCGCCGCCCGGGTGATCCCCTTCGTGCCGCGGGTCTTGCCGTCGACCCGGCCCTTCGTCGCCCCGGCCACCTCGCGCAGCTGCCACAGGAGCTCGCGCCGCGGCCGCCCGAGCGAGTCCAGCGCGCCGACCCGGATCAGCCGCTCCACGACCTCCTCGGACAGCCCGGTCCGCTCCACGACGTCGGCGAGGCTCGTGTACGGGCCGCGCACGAGCTCCTCGTCGAGCCGCGCCTTGTGCTCCTCGCCGATCCCCTTCACGAGCTGGAGCCCGAGCCGCACGCCCCAGCCGCTTACCGATTCCGCGGCCCAGCGATCGCGCGCGACCGCGCCCGGGATCACGCACGCGGACGAGCGCACCGGTCGCGGCCGCTCGTCGATGCCCACCCCGTCCGGCAGCGCCTCGCCCGGATCCGCGTCGTGCGACCCGTCGTCACCCTCGGCGCCCGCCATCGCCCAGCCCGGCCGCCCGACCCACTCGGTCGTCGTCTTGTAGGCGGAACGGTTCATGTCCACCGGCAGGATCGCGACGCCGTGCCGCTTCGCGTCGTTGATCAGCACCTCGACCGGGTAGAAGCCCATCGGCTGGGCGTTGATCAGCCCCACGAGGAACTGCGCCGGGTAGAACAGCTTGAGGAACGAGCTCTCGTACGCCGTCCGGGCGAACGCCGCCGCATGCGACTTGGCAAACCCGAACGACGCGAACGCCGCGCACTGCCGGAACAGCTCCTCGGCATCGTCGCGCGGCACGCCCTGGGTCGTGATGCAGCCCTCGACGAACTCGACGTGGAGCTTCTCCATCTCGGCCGTCGAGCGCCACGTGCCCATGGCCCGCCGGAACGCGTCCGACCCCGCCGGCGTGAACCCCGCGACGTCGATCGCGATCCGCATGACCTGCTCCTGGTAGAGGATCACGCCCAGGCTGTCGCGCAGGATCGGCTCGAGACTCGGATGGAGGTACTGGACGGGCTCGATCCCCTGCTTCCGGCGCAGGTAGGGGTGCACCGCGTTGCCCTGGATCGGACCCGGGCGGATGATCGCGACCTCCACGACGAGGTCGTCGAGGGTGGTCGGCCGGGACTTCGGCAGCGTCTGCATCTGCGCCCGGCTCTCGACCTGGAACACCCCGACCGTGTCGGCCGCCTGGAGCATGTCGAACACCTCGGGGATGGTCTCGGGCAGGCGGTCGAGATCGAGGCAGACGGCGCAGTCATGCTCGACGAGCTGGAGCGTCTCGTCGATCGCGGCGAGCATCCCGAGGCCCAGCAGGTCGAGCTTGATCAGCTTCATCGTCTCGACGTCGCGCTTGTCGTACTGGACGACGACCCGGCCGGGCATCGTCGCGCGCTCGATCGGCGCGACGTCGATGAGCGGTGCCGCTGTCACGAGCATCCCGCCCGAATGGATCGAGAGGTGGCGCGGGAAGCCGTCGATCCGGGCGCACATCTCCAGCCACCGTTCCCAGTCCGACAGGTGCGCCACGCTGCCCCGATGCGGCTCGCCATCGATCGTGGCCTCGGGCTCGAGCCGCGCCACGCTGGTGCGCCGCTCGGCGCGGGATGCGATCTGCGCCTGCGCCCACCGGCGAGCGGCGGCGGTCTCATCGCCCGGGCCGCCCTCGTCCTGGCCGCCGACCCCGCGATCGATCGGCCGGTCGAGCACGCTCGGGCCGCCGATCGGCAGGTCGACCCGGCGTGGCGCAGGCACGGGCAGCCCCGACTCGGGATCGACCTCGACCACCGGCCCCGTGCGTGCCGCCCGCCAGTCACGCCAGCGCTCCTGCTCGCGTGTCGGCGCCCCCTCCTGGATCCAGCGCACGCTCACCGCCGAGTCACCCGGCCCGCCCTCGTCGTCGCCGGGCGCGAGCCTGGCGACCCGGTCGGTGCGCCCGAGGTCCGCGCCCGCCTCCGCGCCCAGCGGCGTGTCCCGCAACCACGCGAACGGCCGGGGCGCGTTCGGGTCCTCCGGCGTCGGGGCCTGGCGCCAGGGCGGCACCTTGCCGACGAGCGGCATCCGGGTGTTCAGCTGGCCCATGCCGTCGATGAGGCCCTCGCCCAGGACGGCTCCGTCATCGTCGCGCCCTCCGTCGGAGGATCCATGGGCCGCACGCGCCTCGCCCCCTCGGGCGTGGTTCAGCTGGCCCATGTCATCGGTGAGACCCCGGGCCTCGGTGGGGACGACCGGCCCGAGCTCGCTCGGCCGCTTGAAGAACTCGGCGAAGCCGCCTTCCGCCTCCAGGTCCCGCCGGACCATCACGCTGTCATAGGTCTCGAGCGCCTTGGCCACCCGGTCCACGAGCGGTCGTGGGAACCCCAGCGCGTAGCCCACCTCCCGAACCGCCGACCTCGCCCGGTACGTGACGAGGTTGCAGACCATCCCGGTGTGCTCCTCGCCGTAGCGCTCGTAGACGTACTGGATGACCTCCTCCCGTCGCTCGGAGCTGAAGTCGATGTCGACGTCCGGGTACGTCGTCCGGCCCTCGTTGATGAACCGCTCGAACAGCAGGTTGTGTCCGATGGGCTCGACCCGGCTGATCCCCAGCGTGTAGGACACGATCGAGCTGGTCGCGCTGCCACGTCCCTGGGCCGGGATCCCCTGCTCCTTCGCGAACCGCATCAGGTCCCAGCAGATGAGGAAGAACTCGGCAAGGCCGACCCGCTCGATGACATCGAGCTCGTGCGCAAGCCGGTTGACGACCGCCGACGTCAGCGGGTGATAGCGGCGCCGGGCGCCGTCCCAGCACAGCGTGGACAGGTAGCTGAACGCGGTCTCGCCCTTGGGCACGGGAAAGCCCGGGAACCGGTAGCGCTCGAAGGCGAGGTCGACGCGGCAGGCCGCCGCGATCTCGACCGAGGCCGCGATCCCCTCGCGCCAGCGGCGGGCGAGCACCGGGTCCGCCTCGGCGGTCGACGGGTCGGCGGGCGGCAGCGCGAGCAGCTCGGCCTCGCCCTTGAGGTACGACTCGCCGTCCGGCCGCCGCAGGTCGGCGAGCTCGCCCAGCGACCGGCCGTGCCGGATCGCCGCCAGGACGTCCTGGAGCTCGCGGCCCTCCGGGTGCGCGTAGTGGACGTCGTTGGTGACCACGACCGGCAGCCCCAGCTCGTCGGCCAGCCGGGCGGTCTCCGAGGCGAGCCAGTCGTCGTCGGGCAGGAGGTGGTGCGCCAGCTCGAGCACGAAGCCCGACGTCGCCGCCGACTCCCCCGTCCCGAACAGCGCCGCGTAGCGCTCGGCCAGCGCGCGGGCGCCCTCGCGATCCCCCGCCCGCAGCCGCCGTGCGAGCTCGCCGTCGCGGCAGCCGGACAGCGCGACGACCCCCTCGTGGTTCGCCTCCAGCAGCTCGTGGGTGAACGCGGGCACGGCCTTCGTCCCGGCGAGGTTCGCGCGTGACACGAGCCGGCACAGCGACCGCCAGCCGGCCGCGTCCCGGGCGAGCAGGAGGAGGTGCGGCCCGCGCTGCGGCTCGCCGACGCCGCGGTGGTCCTCCTTGACGACCCGGCGATGGCCGGGGAGCCGGGCACGCTCGGGGCGCGGGCGCTGCGGCCGGCCATCGGTGACGAGCCGCGGCTCCTCGCGGACCGGCGGCCGGCGGCCCGGACGCCATGGGCGGCTGGCGGGCACGACGATGCCGCCCGGGTCCGGGACGCCGGCATCGAGCAGCTCGATCTCGAGCCCGAGGACCGGGTGCAGGCCGGCGGCCTCGGCCGCGGTCGAGAACCGGACCGCGCCGTACAGGCCCTGGTGGTCGGTGATCCCGAGCGACGGCATCCCGAGCTCGACCGCCCGCGCGACGAGGTCGTCGGGCGCCGATGCGCCGTCGAGGAACGAGAAGTGGCTGTGACAGTGGAGCTCGGCGTATCCGGCCACGAGACGGGTCTCCGGGGGGCGGGCGCAGATCGTAGAACAGATGTTCGGTTCGTGCCAGCGAAACCGCCGAAATCGATGCGCGCCGACGCAACCGGAACGGGCCATCGCGCGTCTGATGCGCGTGCTCGCCGATCCCACGCTCCACCCGCGCCGGTTCGTCGCCCTCGAGGTCGTCCTCCGGGTCGTCGAGATCGCCGCGGTCGCGGTGCTGGTCCTCTGGATCCTGCCCGTGATCGCCGACACGGCGGGGTAGGCGCATCACCAACCGTTCCGCGGCCGGGGGCCAAGCAGGAACGAACCGGCGGCGGCCGTTCGCGATGGACGACCGCCGACCTCGGCACCGGACCTGGGCAGTCCGGCGCCCGTCGAGGACCCTCGTCGCTGGGGCGGCGGGGGTCCTCTCTTTCCGGGCTACGATGGCGCTCGATGCGTGCCGTCACGACCCGCCCCGTCGCCACCCTCGCGCTCGCGGCGGTCGTCGCGGGTGCGCTCGTCGCCGGCTGCGACAACGCCTCGGCCTCGCCCGCACCGACCGCGGTCGCCGTCTCGTCCTCGTCCGCCTCGCCGGAGCCGTCGACCGCCCCGGCGCCGTCGCTCACCCCCGTCCCGGGTGGGCAGTCCAACGGCCCGGGACCGGTGGGGACGCTGATCCCGACCACGCAGACCGACTGGGGCGAGATCCTCGACGACCTCCCTGCCTCGTTCCCGCTCTTCCCGGACGCGGGCGTCGCCGAGGTGCCCGACGAGGTGGTGAGCGGCTCGTTCGAGGCGCCGGCCGACGTGGACGCGCTGGTCGCCTGGTACACCGACACGTTCACCGAGCGCGGCTATGCCATCGACACGGGCACGGCGCTCGAGGACGGCAGCCGGGTGATGGACGTGGCCGCGGACCTGCCGGAGTGCCGGATCCAGATCACGTTCCGGCCGGCGGACGGATCGACGATCATGACCGTGCTCGTCGCGTCGGCGTGCGCGACCGGCACCGGCTGACGAGCTCGAGGAGAGGCACGCATGAAGCCGAAGCGGAGCGACGTCCTGGGCGCGGGGCTGCTGGCCCTCGTGCTGGTCGTGCTCGTGGTGCTCATCGTGATGGCCGCGCTGCCGAGCTGACGGTTGCGATCCGGCGCCATCGGCGCGATTCCGCAACACATCGCGTCACTGCGCCGTCTATGCTCCTGCCGACCGGCCGGGAGTCCGGTCACTGGAGTGGGGAATCGCAGCGGTGCAGTCTGCTCGACCGCGAGACCTCGGGGCGCTTGCCCTCGTCGTGGGCGTGTTCCTCGTACTGTTCGTGATGTCGATCACGCTCGGATCGCCAGCCATCCGCTGACGGTCCATCGTCGCGTCCCGGGCCCGAGGTCGGTGCCCGCTGTTCGACGACCCTGCGCGTGCCCGCGTCCGCGCGACCGACGCATCGGTTCCGCGATCCGGCCGGTCGGCGCCATCCCTAGTCGTACAGCCGTTCCAAATGCCACGTGCCGGCCACCCGGTCGAGGTAGACGAGCGCGAGCCAGCTCCGGCCGACGACCTTGAAGTAGTCGCGGGCGATCGGCTCCCGCCACCACGACTCCTCCACCCGCCAGCGGTTGCACACGTCGACCGGCTCCCGGCGCCCGTTCCACGAGAACGCCACCAGCCGCCCGGTCTCGTCCAGCTCCGCGTCGATCGCGGGGTGCTCGCGCAGCAGCCGGGTCACCGGTATCCCTCCCAGGGCTCTTCACCGGTGACCTCGGCGCCCGCGACCGGCGCCCATCGCCAGCGCGTCTCGGGCAGCGGCGCCTCGGGATCGGCCAGCTCCACGCGCCGCACCTTGTCCGCCCCGAACGCGATCGCGAGCCGGGCGAGCTGCCACGCGAGCCGGGCGTCGCGGGCGGCCTGCGGGACGAACAGCGGCAGCTGCGTGCCGGCCGCGGCCTCCACGAGCCCGAGCTCCAGCTCCAGCCGCGCGACGGCCGCCGGCGGGGGCTGCTTCTCGAGCCGGGCCACGAGCAGCCGCTCGATCGCCTCGGGGTCCGCGGTCGGCTCCGGGAAGCGCTGCTCGAAGCGCAGCGTCTCCGGCGTCCCGCGGCGGGCGAACGCGAGGTCGTGGGTGACGACGAGGCGGGCGAGCCCGGCCGCCTGGCCGCGGGCCTGGAGCTGGTCGGCGAGCGCGGCCGACAGGCGGCGGAGGACGAACCGGATCGCCTCCAGCCCCTCGGCCGGTGGCTCGAGCGGCAGCCCGAGCAGCATCCGCTCCGGCGTCCGGCGCGGCCGGAAGCGCTCCGTCTCCTCGCCGCGGGCCCGGGCATGGAGTCGCGCGCCCTCGTCGCCGAACCGGGCGACGACCGCGGACCGCGGCAGCTCCGCCACCGATCCGATCGTCCGCAGCCCGAAGCGCGCGAGCCGCGCCCGGATCTCCGCGTCCCGGGTCAGCAGGCGGGCCGGGTACGGCGCGAGGAACCGGGCGTCGTCGCCGGGCGGGACGAGCAGCGGAGCGCCGCCCTCGGGGGCATGCGCGGCCGCGACGCTCGCCGCGAAGCTCGTCCCCGCGATCCCCGCCCGTGGCGCGCCCGGGAGGACCGGCGTCAGCGCCTCCCCGATCCGGGCGACGAGCCGCTCCTCGATCCCCCACAGGCGGGTCAGCCCGTCGACGTGGACGGCGAGCCGCCCGAACGCCTGGTCGGCGACGTCGCTCGTCCCGGCGATGCCCGGGCTGAACCCCGCGAGCCGCTCGCACGCGGCCTCGACCGCGTCGCGGTCCGCGTCAGGGTCGGGATCGAGGAAGGTCGCCTCGGGTGCCAGCCGGTGGGCGCTCCCGAGCGGCAGCCCGCGACGCACACCGAGCGCCCGCGCGAGCGGGTCCGCGTCGAGGACGATCCCGTCCGTCCATGGCTGGCCGCCGAGGACGATCGGGCCGGGCGGCCACAAGCCGGAGGTGCCGTCCGGCGACGGGGTCTCCAGGCGACGCTTCGCCAGGCGGAGGGGCAGGTGAGGCCAGAGCAGGTGCAGCAGGCGCATCGGAATCAGTCGATACGTGGGGGCCTTTCAGGCGGGTGATCGGTGGTGGTGGCGCGGCTGCCGGTGCGGTCGGGGACGGTGCCGCGTCCCCGATGGCCGGCGGGATGCCGCCCGGCGGCGCGAGCGGTTCCGCGACCCCGACGAGGAGCCCGTCCCGGCGGAGGCACGCGTCGCGCACGCCCCCGTCCGCGTAGAGGATCTCGAGGTCCGCCCGGCGGCCCGGTGGGCCGTAGCGGTTGCGGGCGACCGTGACCTCGCTCCGGCGGCCGACGACGTCCCGGCCGAGCCGGATCCAGCCATCGGGGCGGAGCTCCAGCCGGAGCCCGCTCGCCTCCTCGACCGCGGCCGCGAGCGACCGCCCGAGCGCCACCGGCTCGAGCAGCACGAGCAGCGTCCCCGCCCGCCGGGCGAGCGCGGCGAGCCGGCCGAGCCGGTCCCCCACCCGTGCCCGCGCGACCGCCGGGTCCCGCCCCTCGGGCAGGTCGACGACCAGCAGGTCCACGGTCCGTGCCGCCAGGAGCGAGCCCGCCATCGCGAGCGCCTCCTCGAGGTCCGCGGGCATGAGCACGACGAGCCACTCCGGGCGCACGCCGCGGCTCACGGCCTCGACGGGGTCGAAGGCACGGGCGAGGTCCAGCCACGCGACGATCGAGCCCGCGGCCTGCGCCTCCGCGGCGAGCCGCAGCGCGAGCGTCGTCTTGCCCGAGCTCGCGTCCCCGCGCAGCGCGACGGTGGCGGACCGGGGCAGCCCGCCGGTTCCCAGGATGGCGTCCAGCGCGGCGAACCCGGTCGGGACGACCCGGCCGTCGGCATCATCTGCGGGCCGGCCGGGCCGGGACGGGGCGGGCGCGAAGGGCGACGTGCCGGGGAGCGCGACCGGGCCGGGGAGCGGATCGTCCGCCTCGGGCGCCTCGACCGGCAGCGGCTGGACGGCCCGGGCGAGCGCCCCGTCCGTCTCGTAGACGGGCGCCTGGCCGTGCGTCCGGGCGGCCAGGCCGAGCTCGCCACCGGACCTCGGGGCGGCGCTCCCCCAGCGCGCCTGGAGCGTCGCGAGCGCCTCGGAAACGTCGGATGCGCGGCTCATCGGACGTCGAATAATAGAACGGATGTTCTACTCAGTCAAGGTCCCGCGAGCCGCGCATCCGCGGCGTCGGGGGCGTCGTCGAGGCTAGGCGGCGCGATCCGCGTAGGCCGCCTCGAGGGCCGCGACATCGAGCTTGACCATGCCCAGCATCGCCTCCATCGCCCGCTTCGCACCGGCCGGATCCGGCCCGTCGAGGAGCTCCTGGAGGCGCTTGGGGACGATCTGCCACGACAGCCCGAAGCGATCCTTCAGCCAGCCGCACTGGCTCTCCTCGCCGCCCTCGAGCAGCGCCTCCCAGTACCGGTCGACCTCGGCCTGGTCGTCGCACTCGACGACGAACGAGACCGCCTCCGTGAACTGGAAGTCGGGGCCGCCGTTGATGCCCTGGAATGGCCGGCCCATGAGCGTGAAGTCGACGGTCAGCACGTCGCCTTCCTTCCCGCTCGGGAAGTCGGCGGGGGCGCGGCTGACGCGGTCGATCCGGCTGTCCGGGAACAGCGACGTGTACCGCTCGGCGGCCTGCTCGGCGTTGTGGTCGAACCACAGGCAGGGCGTGATCGTGCGCATGGCGTGTTCCTCCGTGTGAGCGTCCAGCCTGCGCGTGCGGCCGTCGAGGGCCGACATCCCGCCCGCAGGGTCGTGTCACAACCGCGCGGCAGGTGCCTTGCACCCGCGCCCTACCCGGCGAACGCCAGGACCACCAGCCCCGCGGCGAGCATCCCGAGCCCGACCCACTGCGACGGCCGCAGCCGCTCGCCGAGGAACGCGACCGCGACGAGCACGACGAGCGCCGGCCCGAACGAGCTCGCCAGGCCGACGAGCCACGTCTCGGCGACCTCGAGCCCGATCGTGTACGCGACGAACCCCAGCAGGTCGCACACGCCGGCGACCAACACGAGCGCCAGCGCCCGTCGCCCGAAGCCGCCCGGCGGCCCCAGCAGCGCCCCGAGCGGCCCCTCGCGCCGGGCGAGCGCGAGCACGAGGAGGAGCACGCCGACGCCCGTGTTCGAGACCCGCGACCCGAGCATCACCGGCAGCCAGCCGTACTCCTTGATCGGGCCGGCGAGGGCGACCGTGAGGATCGCGAACAGCGCCATCGTCACGAGCGCCACCAGCACGCCCGGGCCCACGATCCGCGTCTCCCGGATCGACCCGCCGAGGACGAGGCCGGTGAGCACGATGCCCAGCGTCGCGACCGCGGCGCCCAGCGCCTGGACCGGCGCCAGCGACTCGCCGCGGAACATGACCGCGAGCACGACCGTGAGCCCGCCGTACGCCGCGACGACCGGCGACACGACGCTGATCGGGCCGATCCGCAGCGCCGCGTAGAACGCGAGGTAGGCGACGGCGGCGAACATCCCGAGGAACAGCCCCATCGCGACGCCCGGCAGGGTGCCCGCGTCGAGCAGCGTGCTGTTCGCGGCGGCGATCACGAGGAGCACCGCGAGGCTGGTCAGCTGCGCCCCCGCGAGCACGCCGACGCTGCCCACGCGGCGGGCTGCGAGGGCCCCGGAGAGGTCGGTCACCCCCCACGCCAGCGAGGCCAGGAGACCGAATCCGAGACCGCTTGGCATCGACGGAGTCTAGGGACCCGGGAGGGCGGCTGGGGGCACGTTGCGTGCTACACTCTCCGGCCGGTCGACCCGAATTGAGCGGGTGCGGCTGCCGTGGGGATGTAGCTCAGCTGGGAGAGCACCGCGTTCGCATCGCGGGGGTCAGGGGTTCGAGTCCCCTCATCTCCACCACTTCCGTGGGTCGGTTGGGCAGGTGGTGAGCCCAAGGGTCTGTAAAACCCTCGCCTTCGGCTGTGGCAGTTCAATTCTGCCCCGGCCCACCAAAACGCACGCATCGAAACGCCCGTCTCGTTCGAGACGGGCGTCATCGTGTCCGGCGGGTGGCTCGGTCAGCCGCCCCAGGCGAACGCCTCGGTGGCCGACCACGGCCCGAGCACGAACGGCTCGCCGGGCCAGCCGGCCGTGCCGCCGGTGATCATGAGCACGCCGCGCGACGGGTCGGGCATGTTGAGCCGGGTCCGGAGCCGGCCGGTGCCGTCGTCCGCGAACGTGAACGACGACGAGTCGACGCACACCTCGAGGGTCCGGTGGCAGCCGCCCGCGGCGGCGGTCTCCTCGCCGTAGAAGCTGAGGTCGATCGCGTCGACGACCTCGCCGCCACGGATCTCGGTCGCGGTGATCACCGGCCCGACGTCGCCCGCCTCGACGACGATCTCGAACCTGTCCTCGGCGAGCGCCCCGGTCCCGGCGACGACGACGCGCCAGGCCCGGGCCTCCGCGTCCTCGAGCGTCACGTCGACCAGCCGGTCGCCGGGGAACTCGACGGTGAGCTGGGGGCCCGTGCCCGAGCCGTCGACCTGGCCGGCGTTCGGCGTCGAGGTCGACGTGGGGCCGGTCAGGGGCGGCGTGGGCGCATCGGTCGTCGGGACCGGCGTCGGCGTCGGCTGGGCTGGTGTCGGTGCGACAGCGACCGGCGCGACGGGCGACGGCGCCACCGCGGTCGGGGCCGCGCAGGCGGCGACGACGAGGAGGACGAGGGCTGCGGCGATGGGCGCGAACCGCGGGGACATGGGACCTCGGGAACGGTGACGGCGCTGGCCGGGTGGTGCTACCTGCTATGACGACTGGGCGCACCCGAATGGTTCCCCCGCGGCCGCGGGATTTTCGACCGTCAAACGTCCATGACCGCGCGGGACGAGCGACCCGTTCCGCGGGTCAGTCGAGCGCGGCATGCAGCTCCGGGTGCATGCGTCCGCAGCCAGCGGCGCCAGGCGGCATGGTCGGGGACCCGGGTCTCGAGCAGGGCCCAGAACGCCCGCGAGTGCCCGAACACGCGGAGGTGGCACAGCTCGTGGGCGACGACGGCCTCGAGCGCCGGCGGCGGGGCGAGGACGAGGCGCCACGAGAACGACAGCGCGCCGCGCCGCGAGCAGCTCCCCCAGCGCGACGTCGTGTCGCGGATCGTGATGCTCCGCGGGGTGACACCGAGCGCGTCGGCATGACGCAGCACCGCGGCGTCGATCAGCTGGCGGGCGCGGGCGCGGAACCACGCCTCGAGGATCGTGGCGGTGTCGCGCCGCTCGCGGGCAGTCCGCTCCACGAGCAGCTCGTCGTCCTCGTCGCCACCCACGCGTGACACGCGGCTGGCTCCGAAGGCCGGCAGGCGCGTCCACGACCCGGATCCGGTGGGTCTCGCCGAGGAACGGCACGAGGCGCCCGTCGTCGATCGTCGGCCGGTCGTCGAGGCGCGCGCGGGTCGCCTCCTGGCGGTCGAGGTGGCCGCGGATCCAGTCCTCGCGCTCGGCGAGGAACCGGTCGACGAGCGCCTCCGGGCGTCCCCACCCGCGCCGCGCCGCGACCGGCAGCGACACGACGACGCCACGCTCCGGGTGGATCGTCACCCGCAGGCGGCGGGCGCGCGACGAGCGTCGGAGCGTGTACTCGAGGTCGCCGCCGGGCAGCCGCGCGACGACCACCGTCTCGACGACCGGCGGCGGACCCGCCGCGGCACGCGTCATCCGGCCCGCCGCAGCAGCCGGCCGGGCCGCGCGCCGGTCTCGACGCCGTCGCGGATCGCGAGCGCGCCGTTGACGACCACGTGCGGGATGCCGGTCGGGTAGCGCGCCGGCTGCTCGTAGGTCGCCACGTCGAGGACCGTTGCCGGGTCGAACGCCACGAGGTCCGCCGCCCAGCCCTCGCGGACGAGGCCGCGATCGGTGAGGCCCAGCCGGGCGGCCGGAACGGCGCTCAGCTTCGCGACCGCGGTCTCGAGCGGGAGCACGCCCCGGTCGCGCCCGTAGCGGCCGAGGACGCGCGCGGTCGAGCCGTAGCCACGCGGGTGCGGGACGCCGTCGTCGAGGACCGGGTGGCCCGGCCGGCGGCCGGCCGCGTCGGTGCAGACCGCGATCCAGGGCACGCGCATGATCGCCTCGAGGTCGGGCTCGGCCATGCAGTGGAGCACGATGTCGGTGTTGAGGCGATCCTCGGCGAGGACGTCGAGCGCGAGCTCGAACGGGTCGCCGCCGAGCGCGTCGGCGATCGTGGCGAGGCTGCGGCCGCTCCACTCGGGCCGCGCCGTGCTGCGCGCGATGACGATGCCGTCCCAGCCCGGGTCGGCGGCCACGTTCTCCCAGCCGCTGAGACCGGTCGCCTGGGCCTCGCGGATCCGCGTGCGCGTCGCGGGCTCGCGGATGGCGGCCGCCGCGTCCTCGGGGTCGAGGGCGAGGATCGCCGGCGGGAGCAGCGTGGCGAGCGTCGTCGAGGCTGCCGTGTAGGGATACTGGTCCGCCTCGACGTCGAGGCCGGCGGCGCGGGCGCGCTCGATCCGCTCGACGAGGGCCGCTCCCTGGCCCCAGACGGCCTTCGCGCCGGCCTTGAGATGCGAGACCTGGAGCCGGCCCGGGCGACCTGCCGCCTCGCTCGCGCGGCGCGCGGTCGTGATCGCCTCGTCGATGGCCCCGTGCACGCCGTCCGACTCGTTGCGCATGTGGGTGGCATAGAGCGCGTCCCGCCGGTACGCGGCCGCGACGAGCGCCGCGACCTCCTCGGGCGAGCCGTGCATCCCCGGCGCGTAGATGAGGCCCGTCGAGACGCCGATCGCGCCGGCCTCGAGCGCCTCGTCCACGTGGCGGACCATCGCCGCGAGCCCGGCGTCGTCCGGGGCGCGGTCGTCCGGCCCGAGCACGGACGCGCGGACCGTCCCGTGCCCGACGAGGAACGCGACGTTGAGGCCGAGCGTCGACCCGGTCCACCGCGTCGAGGTAGTCGCCGAACGAGGCCCAGTCCGGGACGAGGCCCAGCGCCTCCAGGTCCGGCGCGAGGCCGGGCAGGGACCGCGCGTCGAGCGGCGCGTACGTGTAGCCGCAGTTGCCCGACAGCTGGGTCGTGTAGCCCTGGTGGAGGTGGCTCGCCAGGGCGCCGTCGATGAACAGCGTCCCGTCCGAATGCCCGTGCGGATCGACGAACCCGGGCGCCACGACGAGGCCCGTGACGTCGAGCACGACCGGGACGTCGCCCTCGGGGACCGCGGACAGGTCACCGACCGCGGTGATCCGGTCGCCGCGCACGCCGACGTCGGCCATGCGTGCCGGACCGCCCGAGCCGTCGACGAGCGTCCCGCCGCGGAGCACGAGGTCGAAGGCCATGGACCGATCGTAGCCTCGGGACGGTCGGCAGGGTGCCGGCCGCTACTGCTGCGCGATCACCCCGAGCGAGACGCGGAACCCGGCCCGGCGCTGGAGCGGCGGCATCAGCGTCCCCTGCCCGATCGGGGCGTCACCGGGGAACACCTTGATCCACTCCTCGTTGAACGAGTCGAAGTCGCCCTGGTCGCGGAGGCACCAGTTGGCCCACACGATCTTGTCCAGCGAGCTCCCGGACGTCTCGAGCAGCGCCCTGAGGTTCTGCAGGCACTGGCGGGTCTGCTCCTTGAGGCCCTGGCCCGCGAGCGATCCGGTCGCCGGATCGACCGGTCCGACCGTCGTGATGTACAGCATCCCGCCGGCCTCGACGACCTTGCCGGTCCCCTTCGGGAGGTCGGCCATGGCGTTCGCGCCGTCGCCGCCCCAGCGGGACTTCATCGGCTTCGTCGTGCGCTGGGAGGGCGGCGCGACCTTCGGGATCCCGAACTGGTCGGGCGGCAGCTCGACGCCGTTGACGACGAACTGGTCCATGAACGTCGGGCGGACGCCGGTCGGCTTCAGCGCGCCCTGGATCTTGCCGTCCTCGATGCCCGTCTGCTCGAACGCGAAGATGTCCTGGGTGAGGATCTCGTCCTCCTCGATCCCGTAGATCTCCGTGATGTTCGTGATCCGGCGCGACCCGTCCTTGAGGCGGGCGGTGTGGACGATGATGTCGACGGCCGAGGCGATCTGCTCGCGGATCGCGCGCAGCGGCAGCTCGTAGCCGGTCATCAGGACCATGGTCTCGAGGCGGCGGAGCATGTCGTTCGGGCTGTTGGCGTGGCCGGTCGAGAGCGAGCCGTCGTGACCGGTCGTCATCGCCTGGATCATGTCCAGCGCCTCGCCGGAGCGGCACTCGCCGACGATGATCCGGTCGGGCCGCATGTGCATCGCGTTGCGCAGCAGGTCGCGGATCGTGATCTCGCCCTCGCCCTCGAGGTTCGCCGGGCGCGCCTCGAGCGTGAGCACGTGGTCCTGGCGGAGCTGGAGCTCGGCGGCGTCCTCGATCGTGACGATCCGCTCGCCGTTGGGGATGAACGACGACAGCACGTTGAGGGTCGTCGTCTTGCCCGAGCCCGTCCCGCCCGAGACGAACACGTTGAGGCGGGCCTCGATGCAGGCGTGGAGGAACTCGAACATCTCGGGCGAGGCCGTCCCGAACCGGACGAGGTCCTCGACGGTGTACGGGCGGGCCGAGAACTTGCGGACGGTGATGACCGGGCCGATGAGCGACAGCGGCTCGATGATCGCGTTGACGCGCGAGCCATCGGGGAGGCGGGCGTCGACGCGCGGGGAGGTCTCGTCGATGCGCCGGCCGAGCGGCGTGATGATGCGGTCGATGATCCGCAGCACGTGCTCGTCGTTGAGGAAGTAGCTGTCGACGCGCGTGATCTTGCCCGCGCGCTCGATGTAGATGTGCTGCGGGCCCGTTGACCATGACCTCGGTCACGGTCTCGTCGTGGAGGAACGGCTCGATCGGGCCGAAGCCGCGGACCTCGTCGAGCAGCTCCTGGACGAGGCGCATCCGCTCGTCGCGGGTCACCGCTGCGGCGTTCTCGCTGAGCACGCGATCGACGACGCCCTCGATCCGACTCCCGATCTCGTCCGGTGGCGCGTCGAGGATCGCGTCGAAGGCGCGCACGACCTCGCTCGAGCATGCTGATCCGCAGGTCGCGCAGCATGTCCTCGCGCAGGTTGCGGCTCGCCACGTTGACCGGCGGCGGGACCGGTACCGGACGAGGGCGTTGGGCGGCGCGGGCTCGCCCCCCTCCTGCTGGGCCTGCTGGGCCTGCTGGGCCTGCTGGGCCCGCTCGACCCGCTGCATCAGCGACATGTCTGGTCTCCCCGAGATCGTCCGCCCGACGGCTCTCCCGGGGTGCCTGTGCCCCGGAAGCGGCCCGAGCATAGTACGAAGGTCGCGCAAGGTGGGTGCGCGAGGGCACCGATCGTCCCGTCGATGCGGGTGCGGTTCGGGGGCGTGCGCGCCGGTGCGCGAGGGACGCGGGAGGTTGCCGGAATGCACCACCGCCGGACGATCCCGGGCCGGACCCGCGCCTTGCTATACTCCCGGTCCGGCGTGGGGCTATAGCTCAGCTGGGAGAGCGTCTGAATGGCATTCAGAAGGTCAAGGGTTCGAATCCCTTTAGCTCCACCAACACCCCGCTAACGCCGATACCTGACCCCTCGCCGGGACCGGCGGGGGGTTCGTTTCATCCAGCGACTGGGACGACCCGTGACGACGAGCGACAGCACGACACCCGACGCCACCCCCCGGGACGGTCGAGCCCGGGCCGAGCGCTACAACCCGGGCGCCATCGAGCCGCGCTGGCAGGCGCGCTGGGCCGAGCTCCGGATGTACGACACGGACCTCGCGGGACGACTCGCGGCCGCGGTTCTACGTGCTGACGATGTACCCGTATCCCTCGGGCGCGCTGCACATCGGGCACTGGTACATCAAGACGCCGACGGACGCGATCGCCCGCTACCGGCGGATGCACGGCGACAACGTCTTCTTCCCCATCGGGTTCGACGCGTACGGGCTGCCGGCCGAGAACGCCGCGATCAAGAACGGGATCAACCCCCGCGAGTGGACCATGGCCAACCTCGAGAAGATGCGCGGCCAGCTGCGGTCGATGGGCGCGAGCTTCGCGTGGGACAGCGAGGTCGTGACCTGCGAGCCCGAGTTCTACGTCTGGAACCAGTGGCTGTTCCTGCAGTTCCTGGAGGCGGGCCTCGCCTACCGCGCCGTCTCGCCCGTCGACTGGTGCCCCAACGACGGCACCCTCGCGCGCGAGCAGGTCGAGGGGACTGACCGTCGCTGCTGGCGCTGCGGCGCGAAGGTCGAGAAGCGCGAGCTCGCGCAGTGGTACTTCAGGACGACGAACTACGCCGACGAGCTGCTGGACTTCACGGGCATCGACTGGCCCGAGCCCATCCGGCGCATGCAGACGAACTGGATCGGGCGCTCGAGCGGCGCGGAGATCGTGTTCGAGACGGCGCCCTCGGCGCACCACGCGGGCGGCCAGGAGCTGCGGGTGTTCACGACCCGCCCCGACACGCTGTACGGCGCGACGTTCATGGTCGTCGCTCCGGAGCACCCGCTGGTCAAGGAGCTGACGGCCCCGGATCGCAAGGCCGACGTCGAGGCCTACGTCAAGGCGACCGAGGAGAAGACCGAGGTCGATCGCCTGTCGACCGACCGCGAGAAGACCGGCGTGCCGATCGGGGCCGACGCGATCAACCCGGTCAACGGGGAGCGGATCCCGATCTTCGTCGCCGACTACGTCCTGGGCTCGTACGGGACCGGCGCGATCATGGCCGTCCCGGCCCACGACGAGCGCGACTTCGCGTTCGCGACGAGGTACGGCCTGCCGATCGTGCGCGTGATCATGCCCCGCGACGGCGACCCGGACGAGGTGCTGACCGAGGCGTTCGTGAACAAGGCGGTCGACGAGGCCCCGGCCGATGACCGCAAGCACGGCTGGCTGGAGGACATCGCGCTCATCAACAAGGGCACGGACGCCGCCCGCGAGCTCGTGATGGTCAACTCCGGGCCGTGGGACGGGAAGCCGGCGATCGAGGCCTGGGGCGGGATCGTCGAGGCGCTCGAGGCGCGGGGCAAGGGCAAGAACGCGGTCACCTACCGCCTGCGTGACTGGCTGGTCAGCCGGCAGCGCTACTGGGGCACGCCGATCCCGGTCATCCACTGCCCGACCGACGGCCCGGTCCCCGTGCCCGAGTCGGACCTGCCGGTCCTGCTGCCCGACGAGGTCGACTACCGGGGCAGCGGCGAGAACCCGCTCAACCGCGACGAGGCGTTCCTCAACGTCGAGTGCCCGCGGTGCGGCGGGCCGGCGAAGCGCGAGACCGACACCCTCGACACGTTCATCGACTCGTCGTGGTACTGGTTCCGCTACCTGTCGCCGCACAAGTCGGACGGGCCGGTCGACACCGAGATGGTCCGCGAGTGGTCGCCGGTCGACCAGTACACGGGCGGCGCCGAGCACGCCGTGATGCACCTGCTGTACAGCCGGTTCTTCACCAAGGCGATGCGCGACCTCGGCCTGGTCACCGAGAGCGAGCCGTTCCGCAAGCTGTTCAACCAGGGCCAGATCCTGGGCGCCGACGGTGAGCGGATGAGCAAGAGCCGGGGCAACGTCCAGGACCCGGACGAGCTGGTCGCGCGCTACGGCGCCGACACGGTCCGGCTGTTCCTGATGTTCATGGGCCCGTGGGACCAGGGCGGGCCGTGGAGCCCGACCGGCATCGGCGGCGTCGCGAAGTTCCTCAACCGGGTGTGGGCGATCGCGACCGACCCGAACGGCACCGAGAGCGGCGACGGGGCGGCGTCCGTGACCGAGGCCAACGAGCGCGCCGTCCGTGACGCGCTGCGCGCCGCGGCCCACCGGACGCTGCGCGACGTGACCGAGGACTACGAGTCGTTCCGCTGGAACACGATGATCGCGAAGCTCATGGAGCTCTCGAACACGCTGTTCCGCTACCGCGGGACCGAGGCGGTGGAGCTGCCCGAGTGGGACGAGGCCGTCTCGCTGCTGCTCCTGATGCTCGCGCCGGCGGCGCCGCACATCACCGAGGAGCTGTGGTCACGCCGCCTCGAGGCCCGGGGCGAGCCGTGGGCGTCGATCCACGTCCAGGCGTGGCCGACGCTGGACGAGCGGGCCGTCATCGAGCAGACGCGCGAGATCCCGATCCAGGTCAACGGCAAGCTGCGCGACAAGGTCACCGTGCCCGTCGGGATCTCGGAGATCGAGCTCGAGCAGATCGTGATGGCGCGCGACAAGGTCGCGGCGGCGATCGGCGACGCGCACGTGGCGCGGGTCATCCACGCGGGCGGCGGCAGGCTCGTCAACATCGTCCTGCGCGGCTAGCCGGTCACCGGGCGCCGGCGGCTCCCGACGTCACTCGACTGAGGCGGAAGTCCAGGTGCCCCTCGTTGCCGAGGTACATCGTCAGCGTGTTGCCATGGACGTTGTAGCTGCTGGCGAGTGACAGCGCGCCGACGAACGGCTGGGCGAGCGAGTCGTCCGGGCACATGGCCATCGTCGACGCGCCCGGGACGATCTCGATGCCGCCGCCCGGCGTCGTCGTGTAGGTGGCAGTGACCTGGTTGCAGTCGGCGGTGATCGTCGCGGTGCCGTCATTCATGAACTCGATGGCGTAGCGGCCGACGTTGCCGGGCTCCACCACGTGGTCGATCCGCGGCTGCTGCTCGGTGATGGCGGTCAGCGCCCACGTGTAGCCGGCCAGCCCGTCGGTGAGGATCGAGCAGCCGCTGGCCGTGATCGTCAGCAGGAGCGCCACGACGGCGACGAGCCACGGGGCGAGCCCTCGGCGCCCACGTCCGGTGCGACCTCGATCGGCCACGGCGTCCTCCTCGTGTCGGGCCGGCGGCCTGGCAGCCGGCGACGCAGCGGACGATAGCCGCGCGCGTCGGCGGGCGGCATCGTGCGATCGGGATGAGCGGCCGCCGCCCGGGATACCATCGGGCCATCCCCCGTGCCCTGCCCGCCTCCGGAGACCCCATGCCCACGATCAAGATCGGTGCCCTGTGCTGGAACCAGTACGCGGACTGGCCCAGCCTGCTCCAGGCGGGCATCCGCGCCGACGAGGTGGGCTACGACAGCCTGTGGACGTGGGACCACCTGTACCCGATCGTCGGCGACTCGACGGGGCCGAACTACGAGGGCTGGCTGACGATCACGGCCTGGGCCCAGGCGACGAAGCGCGTCACCGTCGGGCTGATGGTCGGGGCGAACGGGTTCCGTGCGCCAACGCTCACGGCGAAGATGGCGACGACGCTCGACCACATCAGCGGCGGCCGCGCGATCCTCGGCATCGGCGGCGCGTGGTTCGGGGAGGAGCACGAGGACTTCGGGCTCGACTTCGGGTCCGGCTTCCCCGAGCGCCTGCGCTGGCTGGGCGAGGCGCTCCCGGTGATGCGCGGCATGCTCGACGGCACCGAGCCGACGGCCCGCGGCCCGCACTACACGTCGCAGGACACGCGCAACCTGCCGGCGCCGCTCCAGCGCCACCTCCCGATCTGCATCGGCGGGGGCGGCGAGCAGGTGACCCTCAAGCTCGTCGCGAACGTACGGCGACATGAACAACGTGGGCGGCACGGTCGACGAGCTGCGGCACAAGGAGGAGGTGCTCCTCCGGCACTGCGAGACGGTCGGGCGCGACCCGTCCGAGATCGAGCGGACGACCGGCATCGGCACGGTGTTCATCCGCGACGACCGGGCGGAGGCGGAGCGCCTGTTCCGCGAGGCGTTCGAGCGCAACCGGGTCGTCCGCCACTGGACGGATCAGCCGGTCGGCACGGTCGAGGACGTCGTCGAGAAGCTCGCGCCCAAGGTGGCGCTCGGCTACCGGCACCTCATCGCGGGCATGCCCGCGATGTACGACGAGGAGTCGATGGTCCGCTTCGCGACGGAGGTCAAGCCGCTGCTCGAGCGCGGCTGAGGCTCACGCCCCGGCGGACTCGCCGGCGCGCGGCGTGGCGTGTGCGCCGCCGGTGCGCGACAGCGCCACCGGCGATCCTCGGCCCGCTGGCGGGAGCGGAACCGGCGGACCTTCGCGCGGTTGCCGCATGACTGCATGTCGCACCAGCGGCGGCGGCCGCCGCGCGACGTGTCCTCGAACACCCAGCGACAGGCGTCGTTGGCGCAGATCCGGAACCGGGTCGTGTCGCCGTCGGCGAGCGCCTCGGCGAGCGCCTCCGCCACCCGGGCGAGCGCCTCGCCGAGCGGGTCTGCGGCCTCGTGCCGGTGGCCGACGGCGATGCCCGCCAGCGTCGGGCGGAGCTCGGGCGGCGCCACGTGGCCGAGCAGGTCGTTGACGAGGCCGACGGCGGCCGGGTCGGCCGATCGCCCCTCGACGGTGGCGTCCCAGATCTCGCGCAGCGCGCCACGGGCGGTGCCGACACGCGCGAGCCAGGCGTCAGGGTCGCGCTCGGCCTGCGTGCGGAGCGCCGCCTCGTGGGCGAGGTGACCGGGCGGCGAACCAGCCGATCGCGTCATCCAGCGTCGGGATGTGGTCATCGGGCAGGCCGTCCGTGCCGTCCAGCTCGAGCGTGTTGATGAAGGCGAGACATGCGTCGAGGTCGGCCACGTGGTCGTGGTCGACCGGATGCACGCTCGCAGGGGTGGTGGTGATGGTCATGGATGCCTCGTAACCAATATAAGCGCCTTGACGGGTTACGCGCAAGCGGGTAGACTGCAGTAACTGTTCTAAAGGATTATTCCGGTTACGAGATCGGAGCCACGGGAGACCCACGATGGACGTCCTGATCCCCTTCGCCCTGTCCATCCTGGCCGTCCTCGGCACCGTCGCCGCCATCGCCGGCGTCGAGAGCCGCGACGGCTTCGACCGCGACGGCAGGCTCGACCCGCTGTCGCCGCTCGACACCCGTAACGACTGAGGAGGTGCCCCATGTGGCAGATCCACGCGCAGATGGCGCTCGACCTCGCGCGCGAGCGTGCCGAGGAAGCGCGCCACAACTCGCTGGCGGCACAGGCCCGCCAGCAGGCAGCCAACGAGGCGCGGCTCCACGGGCCGCTCCCCCGGCCCAGCCGCCTGCGGCTGGCGGTCGCCGCCACGCTCCGAGCGGCGTCCGGCCTGTTCGGCTCGATCAGTGATGCGGCGTGCGACGCCGCCACGCGTCTCGACCACCGGACGGCGTAACGTCCGTCCCGGAGGTGGGCGATGCGTGACGAGGCGGCGGTGTCCTGGGGCGAGGGTCGGATCGACCTGTTCTGGCGCGACGACGACGACGCGCTGTGGCACAGGGCGTTCGACGGCATCGCCTGGGGCGCCGCGGAGTCGCTCGGCGGGTCGCTGGCTTCGGGCCCGGCCGTGACCGCGTGGGCGCCGGACCGGATGGAGGTGTTCGCGGTGTTCCCCGACGGGGCGCTGTGGAACCGCTACTGGGACGGCGCCTCGTGGCATGCCTGGGAATCGCTCGGCGGCCAGCTCGCGACCGGCATGACACCCGCGGCGAGCTCGTGGGGCGCCGACCGGCTCGACGTGTTCGCGACCGGCGTGGACGGGCAGCGCCTGGCACCGCTACTGGAACGGGACCCGCTGGGTGGAGTGGGCGCGCCTCGAGGCCGCCTGACCGTCCGCGGCGCCCGCGTCAGCGCTGGGTGAAGTCGCGATACCGCGTGTAGGTGTGGCCGCCGGACTCCGCGCGGGCGCGGATCGTGTAGCTGCCGGCCTTCGTGACGACGCGCGTCGTGACGGCCTTGCCGGTGTCGTCCGTGTAGGCCTTCGTCGTCACGCCGTCGCTCCAGCGGAACGAGACGAGGATGTCGTGGACCGGCCGGCCGGAGCCGTCCTTGGCCACCGCAGCCGCGCGGGCCGTCTGTCCCTCCGCCAGCGAGTAGTCCGCCATCCGGAGCGAGAACGAGGCCAGCGACGGCGTGCGCATGTACCAGGTCTTCTGCAGGATCGTCGTCCCGAGCGAGATGGCCTTCACCGTGAGCGGCTGCTTGTTGTAGTACGAGCCGACCGCGTCGAACCAGTTGACCGCCGTGCCGTCGGGGCCGGTCGCCCGCGACCGGGTGACGGTGCCGCCACCGGCCTTCGGTGCGGTGATCTCGAGCACGAGGCCCTCGATCGCCTTGCCGCTCGGCGCCGTCGCCTTGGTCGTGACGGCGACACGGCCGCCCGCGTAGCGATGGGTCACGGTCAGCGACAGGGTCGCCATCGGCGCGTCGCCGACCTGCTGGTCGATCGACCAGATGAGGTTCGCGAGGTCCTGGGCGGCGCGGCGGAAGACGGCCCGCGTGATGTCCTTCTCGCGGTCGTCGAGCGAGGCCGCGCGGTTCGCTTCGAGGTGGCTCATGAGTGACGGGAACAGGGAGCGCGAGTAGGCGGCGGCGCTGATCGCGACGGTCCGGCTGTTCGAGATCGCCGAGACCGAGCGTGACGTCGGCTGCCACTCGGGCCGCCAGTCCTTCCCTCGCCACATCCCGTTGCCGACGAGCATCTCGTACGCGTGGTGGTAGTTGTGCGGGTCGTCGAGCCCGGCATACGCCGCGTGGAACGGCTGCAGGACGTCGGTGATGAAGTGCGACATGAGGCCGATCTCGACGCTCGCGTCGTGGTACAGGTCCTCGGCCTCGGGCGCGTGTCCGGCGTCTGCGGCCGCCCGTGCCTGCCCGACCAGCACGAACGCCTTGTGGTAGTGCTCGGCGGTCTCCTGGACCGCGCTGCCGCGGATCCCGGTCTCGCGATACGAATGATTCAGGACCGCGCTCTTGTCGGCGTCCGGGTCGTCCGAGGACAGGATCGCCGCCTCGACGTCCAGCCAGTCGACGCGGCCGTCGAGAACGCGGACCGCCTGGTCGACGAGCCAGTCGTGGGTCGCGTACTCGTCCTCGTTCGCGGTCCACGCCGCAACGGGCGATGCCGCACGGCCGACGTGAGCAGGCCGGCGAGGAGCATGAGGGAGCCGAGGACGCGGGCGGTGGAGCGCATGCCCCGAATGTGCCGGTCACGCTCGGCGCACGCACCGGCCCATGGGGACCGGCCGACCCCGGACGATGGTCGCCCCGGGGGTGCGCGCAGGCACCACCCGCGGGTCGCGCGGTCAGTCCTCGCGGACCTCGCCCGGCGGGAGGAGGGGCACGTCCACGTGGCGGACGGTGATCGTCGGCTTGCCCCCACCGGGGCGCGAGACCCGCGAGATCGCGGCGCTCGCCGCGCCGGCGACGCGCCTGCCGGTCCGGGCCGCCGTGGTCCCGGCGCCCTTCGCGGCGCGGCCCGTCGCCTTCACGGCCGGCGCCGCGCGATCCGCCACCGCACGGGCGGCCGGAGCCGCCGCGCCGGTCACCGGTGCCGCCCTGTCGGCCACCGCCCGCGCGGCTGGAGCCGCCTTCGCGGCCGCGGCCTTCGCCGCCGGCGTTGCCTTGTCCGCCGCCGCGCGGGTCGTCCTCGCGGCCGCACCCGCGGCACGACCCCCGGCGACCGCGGCCCTCTTCGTCGTCCGGTAGCCGGCCCGCCCGATCCAGCCGGTGGTGGCGCCGACGGTCCGCAGGTCGGCGGCGAGATGGCCGTCCTCCAGGCCGACGGCCTCGAGGTGGACGCGGCGTCGCTCCGGGTCGAGGCCGCCGAGCGCGAGCCGGAGGGCCGCGAGCGCGACCGCGATGTCGTCCAGCTGGCCGAGGACCGGGATCACGCCCGGGACGAGATCGACGGGCGAGGCGAGGTAGCCGGCCGCGCCGATGACCGCGGCACGCCGCGCCTTGGACAGCAGCGGGTCCTTGCCGAGGCGCCACGACAGCCGCAGGTAGGCGGGCATCCGGCGGACCATCGCGGCCACGCGCTCGCGGGGGAACGGGTCGTGCGTCATGCGCCGATCGTAGCGGTCGTGTCTCGCAGCCGCCGTTTACGTCCCTGCAATGGACATTGCCGTAGCCTGCCGATGCGGCTCGCCCGCCCCCGGCGACGCTCGCCCTGGACGAAGTTGGATGTCTCAGCGACCAGTCCTCATCCTCAACCCCAGGGACGACAACGGGTTCGCCGCGTACGCGGAAGAGCTGGTCGACAATGGCGCGCTCGACGCGCAGGAGCTGCAGGGGAAGCTCCGGGAGCGGTATCCGCTGGCCGTCGTCAGGCCGCGTGACCTCTCCAGCGAGCGCACCGCGGTGTGGTATGTGTACCGCGAGGGGTCCTGGGTGCCGAGCACCCGCATCGAGGAGGGCTGATCGTGACCGATGCCGGTGACGACCTGCGAGCGACGAGCGAGGACGTCGCGGCGGACGCCGAGCGGCTCCGTGTGATCGAGGAGCGCAAGCAGGCGCTGGCCGCCGACGATCCGGAGCTGATCGAGCTGTCCGCGGAGGCCGAGCGCATCGCGCGCGGGCTGGTCCCGAAGACCGTCGCCCAGAAGGAGCTCGCGGTCGAATCCGTCGCCGAGGGCGCGTAGCCGCCGTTGCGGGGATCCACGTAAGCCGCAGATAAGCGGCCCTCGCTAGCCTGCGTTCCAGGACGCCAGCTCCGTCGGAAGTGCCCCCAACGGAGCTGGCGTTCCTTCCACCGCCCGCCGCGGCCCGCCGGGGAGTTCCCCATCCGTGGAGCCGTCAAGCGCGCCGTGGCGCATCGTCGAACCCGAGTCGGACGAGTCCCCGTCGCCCGGCGCGACCGCTCCCGGTCACGACCTGCCGTGGGTCGCGATCGGCGCGGTGCTCATCGCCCTCGTGGTCGCGGGCTCGGCCATCCTGCTCGCCGCGCGACCGGACCCGGGGGTCGAGATCGACGGCGCGGTGGACGTGGAGGCCGGACTCGCCGCCGAGGGGGGAACCGGGGCGGCGGGTCCGGCGGCCACGCCCGGCGAGGTCCTCGTCGAGGTCGGAGGCGCCGTGCTCCATCCCGGCGTGTACCGGCTGCCGGCGGGCGCCCGCGTGCTCGACGCGGTCGATGCGGCAGGCGGGTTCGGGCCACCGCGTCGACGCGACCGAGGCGGACCGGCGGCTCAATCTCGCGGCGCCGGTGCGTGACGGGGACGAGATCCACGTGCCCGCGCGGGGCGAGGTCGCGGCGGCGTCGCCGGGGTCGGCGGGTGGCGGCCCGGCGAGGGTGGCCGGCGGCCCATCGACGTCAACCACGCGACGGCCGAGGCGCTCGACACGCTGCCCGGGATCGGCCCGGCGACGGCCGCGAAGATCATCGCCGCCCGGGAGGAGCAGCCCTTCGCCTCGGTCGAGGAGCTGGGCACGCGCAAGGTCGTCGGTCCCGCGACGCTCGAGAAGATCCGGGACCTGGTCACGGTCGGGCCATGATGCCGCGCCTGCCGCGGAGCGGGCTGGGCCGCGGTCGGCGTCGCACTCGGGGCGGCATGGGCTGCGGCCGGGATGCCCGCCGTCGCGAGCCTCGTCGCAGGGCTGGTGCTGATCGCTGTCGGGTTCGATGCCGGACGTTCGCGTCGCGCGCGTGCGCATGCCGCTCCTCGCGGCCGGCATCGGAGCCGGGCTGGTGGCGATCCGGGTCGCTCGTCGGGCCGGCCGCGCCCGTTCCCACGTCGCTCCCCGAGGATGGTGGGCCATGGACGGCGACGGTCGAGTCGGTCGGGTCGCCGCGCGACGGCGACCAGGTCGCGCGCCTCCGGCTCGAGACGGGGGACAGGTCGGTCGTCGTTGCGGCGACGCTGCCCGCCTACCCGGTGGTGACCGCCGGGGCCATCGTCGAGGTCGGTGGCCGGCTGCGACCACCGCCGGACGACGACCCGTACGGCGCGTACCTGCGCCGCACCGGCGCGTCGGGCAGCCTCGATGCGCGCGAGCTGCGGGTCATCGAGACGCCCGGGCTCTCGCTCCAGGTGGCACGCGACGCCGCCGGCGACGCCCTGCGGCAGTCGCTGCCGGAGCCCGAGGCCGGGCTCGCCGCCGGGATCCTCATCGGGCTGCGCGAGCGGGTCGACAGGACGCTCGCCGCGGACTTCGCGACGGCCGGCGTGAGCCACGTCGTCGCGATCTCGGGCTGGAACATCGCGATCGTCGCCGGGCTCGTCGGGGCAGTGCTCCGGGGACGCCACCGGCGGGTCGTCACCGTCGCCGTGCTGGGGACGGTCATCGCGTACGTGATCGCGGCGGGCGGGTCGCCGTCGGTGGTGCGCGCGGCCGTCATGGCCGGCGTGGTGCTGCTCGCGCGCGAGTCGGGACGGGCCGGGCGTGCCGCGGCGGCGCTCGGGGCGGCGGCCGTGCTGCTGCTGCTCGTCGATCCGGCGCTGATCGGCGACGCGGGCTTCCGCCTCTCGGTGCTGGCGACAGGCGGGGCTGCTGGCATGGGCGAACCCGATCGGGGCGTGGCTCGGCGGGCTGGGCGGCGGACGCGATGCCACGGTGGCTCGCGGAGAGCCTCGGGATCTCGCTCGCGGCGCAGGCCGCGACGCTGCCCGACGTCGTCGCGACGTTCGGGCGGCTGTCGCTCGTGTCGCCGGTCGTGAACCTGGCGGTCGTGCCCCTGGTGCCGGTCGCGATGGTGGGCGGCGTGCTGGCGCTGGCGGGCGGTGCGATCGCCGCCGTCGGGGCGCCCGCGGCCGTGGCCACGCTGCTCGGCCTGCCCGGACTGGCTCGTGCTGCACGTCGTCATCGCGCTCGTCCGGATCGGCGCGGCGGTCCCGTTCGCGGCGATCACGCTGCCGCCGGAGGCGGCGCTCCCCGCTGCGGCGCTCGCGGCGACTGGCGCTCCTCGCCGCCCCGGGCGCGCTCCGCCGGCTGCGACGTCGTCGGGCCGCAACGACCGCGCGCGGCCGAGCCGGCCGTCCGCACCCGCGCCCGGACGCGGGTCACCCGTCACGCCCGCGGGCCGGGCGACGCTCGTCGTCGGCGCGATCGTCGTCGCGCTCGGCGGCGCGGCCGTCGGCGAGGCGACCGGACGCGCCACCCGGATCACCGTGCTGGACGTCGGGCAGGGCGACGCGATCCTCCTCGAGACCCGGACCGGCGCCAGGATGCTCGTCGACGGCGGTCCCGACCCGAACCGGGTCCTCGTCGCGCTCGACGAGCGGATCCCGCCGTGGGACCGGCGGCTGGACGTCGTCGTCCTGACCCACCCCCACGAGGACCACGTCGCGGGCCTCGCCCGGATCCTCGAGCGGTACGCCGTCGGGCGCGTGTACGAGCCCGGCATGCGGGGACCGGGCCCGGGCTGGGCGGCCTGGAGCGCGGTCCTCCGCGACGGGCCACCGCACGGCGTCCTCGCAACCGGCGCGCGGCTGCGCCTGGGCGAGGTCTCGATGCAGGTCCTGTGGCCCGATCCGGGCACCGTGCCGGCCGAGCCGCCGGACACCGGGACCGCGGTCAACAACGTCTCGGTCGTGCTGCTGGGCGAGGCGAACGGTCGGCGGTTCCTCCTCGCCGGCGACGTCGAGGAGGGCATCGATCCGGCGCTCCTCGAGCGCGGCCTGCCGCGCGTCGACCTGCTCAAGGTCGCCCACCACGGCAGCCGGACCGCGACCACCCAGGCGTTCGTCGACGCGGTCCGGCCGCGGGTCGCGGTCGCCTCGGCCGGCGCCGGCAACACGTACGGGCACCCGGCGCCGGCGACGCTCGCACGGCTGCGCGACGCCGGGGCACGGACCCTGCGGACGGACCAGGACGGCTCGGTGACGATCGAGCTGGCGGAGGCCGGCCTGACCGTCCGGACGAGCGGCCCGCGGCGTGCGGCGCGGCGGGATGCCGCGGCCGCTCGATCCGGCGACGCCGCGGCCGGCGTCGCGTCGGCACGGGCGGCGTCGCCCGGGCGCGGCCGCCTTCGCGTGCGCGATCCCGATCCCGGCCGGGTCGCCGCTCGCGGCCGTCGCGCGGACCACGAGCGACCCGCGGGCTCGCCGCCGGCTAGCGATCCCGGCACCGGCGACTGGGCCGTGCCCACCGGATACGATCGTGACCATGACGATCCCCGATCGCCGCGAGGCCGCCCGCCTGCTGTGCTCCCTGGAGCCGCCCGCGTGGTTCGTGCGGCACGCGACCGTCGTCGCGGACGTGGCGGCGTGGCTTGCGGCCCGCACCGCGGACCGGGGGCACGAGGTGGATCGCTCGCTGGTGGAGTCGGGCGCGCTGCTCCACGACGTCGACAAGCTGCCGCGCGCCGCCGTTCCCGGCACCCGCCATGGCGATGGGTCGGCGACCTGGCTGACCGAACGGGGCTACCCGGAGCTCGGGCCGTGGTCCGTGACCATCCCGTCACGCGGCTCGAGTCGCCGTCGTTCGACGCCTGGCTCGCCGGCGCGTCGCTCGAGGCGCGGATCGTCGCCTATGCCGACAAGCGGGGCGGGCAGCGCCTGGAGTCGATGGACGCCCGGTTCGCGTCGTGGCGGCGGCGCTACCCGTCGGGCTGGGACGCGTCGACCGAGGCGACCGTCCGGGAGCGGGCACGGACGCTCGAGGCGGAGGTGTGCGGCGCGGCCGGCGTCCGCCCGGACGACGTCCGCCGCCTGCGCTGGTCGCGCGACGCGCTCGCGGCGGCCGCGGCATGAGCGACGTCCCGATCCTCGCCTACTACCGCGGCGACGACGGCTGGTCGCTCGACCGGGCGGCCGACCAGATCGCCCGGCGGATCGAGGCGGACACCGGCGCGCGTCCGGACCGATGGCGGGTGCCGGGTGCCGAGACGAACGCCGGCGCGATCGGCGAGCGTGTCGCGACGGCGCCGCTGTTCGGCGGCGGCACGGTCGCCGTCGTCGTCGATCCCGCGCCGCTCCTGCGGGCGAAGGCCGATCGCGAGGCACTCGAGGCGTCGATCGCGACGGTCGCGCCCGGCAACGCGCTCGTGTTCATCGAGCAGGGTGACGCCGGGTCGAAGCGCTCCGCGGCGCTGCAGGGCCTCGAGGCGGCGGTGCTCAAGGCCGGCGGCGAGGCACGGGCGTTCAAGGCGCCCAAGGCCGGCGAGCTCGCCGGCTGGATCACCGCCCGCGCCACCGAGCGCGAGATGCAGCTCCAGCCGGGCGCCGCGAAGGAGCTCGCCCGGCGGGTCGGCGGCTTCGTCAGCGAGGGTGACGTCGACCGCCAGCGGATGGGCGCCCTCGCGGTCGGCGAGCTCGACAAGCTCGCGCTGTACCGGCCATACGAGCCGGTGAGCGAGGACGACGTCAAGGCGCTCGTCGCCGAGGTCGTCCCCGACTCGACGTGGGCGTTCCTCGACGCCGTCGCGGAGCGCCGGGTGGACCGGGCCGGCCCCGCGCTGGACCGCCTGCTCGAGACGACGCCCGAGCCGGTCATCACGGTCCAGCTCCATCGCCGGCTGCGCGAGCTGCTCATCGCCGCGGACCTCACCTCGCAGCGTGCCCGGCCGGCGGACATCGTCAAGGCGATCGGCGGCCATCCGTTCCGTGCCCAGAAGCTGGCCGAGCAGGCCCGCGCGTGGACGGTCGACGAGCTCGAGGACGCGCTCGAGGGCGTGATGGACCTCGACGCGATGGTCAAGGGCGCGCCCGACTCGGGCTCGACCGACCGGCAGCGCCGGCTCGCCTTCGCGCTGTGGATCGGCGAGCGCGTGGCGCCGCGCCGCCGCTGACAGGCAACCGCGGCCCGGGAATCGAAACGGCGCCGCTCGCGCGACGCCGAATGCCGTGACGGGTGACGGTCCGTCAGTCGGCGGAGGACCAGGCCTCCTCCTGGAGCACCACGTCGCTCTCGATGGCGAACACGCAGCGTCCGTCGGAGAGGTCCAGGAGCTCGATCAGCTCCGGGTCGATGTAGAGCTGGTGACAGTCCTCGCACAACCCGCCCGGGATCCCGAAGCACAGCCGCTCGGAGCGGTCCGGCAGCCGGAAGGTCGTATCGAAGCGCGTGATGATGAGTCGTCTGCTGCAGCTGGGGCAGCGATCTCGAAGGCCCGACATCGGGTCCATCTCCGGGGGTGGCGCCGACCCCACTGGCCGACGACCTGACCGGATGCTATGGAAGGTGGTGCGCGCAGGACATGACCCAGGGGTACCTCCACCGGAGGTACCAGACGTGGCGTCGTCTACTGCACGCGGAGGATCACCTTCGCGCCGGACCAGTGCTTCTCGAGCTCGTAGTAGTCGCGCTCGGGCGGCGTGAACACGTGGACGATCACGCTGCCGAAGTCGACGAGCACCCAGTGGCTCTCGGGCGTGCCCTCGCGGCCGTACGGCTTGACGCCCTCGTCGCGGAGCGCCTGCAGGATGCCGTCCGCGATGGCCGCGATCTGCCGCTCCGAGCCACCCGAGCAGATGACGAACGCGTCCGCGACGGTCGTCAGCTCGCCGAGGTCGAGGAGCACGATGTCCGCCGCCTTCTTGTCCTCCGCGAGCTCGACGATGCGCCGCGCGAGGTCGAGCGGGGCGCGGTCGGACGCGGGCGCCGCGGTGTCGCGGGCCGGCAGGCCGTCCGGTCGGGGGGCGGTGGACGATGCGCGTTCGGTCACGTGGGCAGGATCCTCAGGCAGGGTTCGAGTACAACCCGTACATCTTGATGTACCGCGCAACCGCGTCCGGGACGAGGTAGCGCACGGAGCGGCCCGCGGCCGCCCGGCGACGGACCACGCTACCGGAGATCGGCAGAAGAGGCCCCGACAGGAACGCGAACCGGTCCTCGCGACCGGGGAATGCCTCGCGGGCCCAGCCGGGCCCCAGCGGGTCGTGACCGGCGCGCGGCACGACGGCGAGCCGGGCGAGGTCCAGGATCCGGCCCGGCTCGTGCCACCGCGGCAGGCCGGCGAGCGCCTCGGAGGAGAGGATCAGCCACAGCGCGTCGGGGCCGGTCCCGTCCGTCGCGAGCGCGGCGAGCGTGTCGACGGTGTACGACGGGCGCAGGCCGAGTCGAGCTCGAGGCGCGAGCACGAGAACGCCGGGTTGCCCTCGATCGCCGCCTCGACCATCGCGAGCCGGTGCGCGGGATCGGTCGCCGGGCGGTCCGACTTGAACGGCGACGCCGCGGCCGGGACGAACAGCACCCGTTCGAGGCCGAGTGACTCGCGGGCCTCCTCGGCGATGGCGAGGTGCCCGTGGTGGATCGGGTCGAAGGTCCCCCCGAACACGCCGAGCGAGCCCGGCACGACGGCCGCGGGCGTGGCCACACGCTCCCCGGCCACGGCAGCCGGATCGGTCACTCGTCGCCCTCCGGCGGCTCCCACTCCAGCTCGTGCGCCGCGATCCGGACCCAGTCGCCGGGCCGGATCCCGGCCTTGCGCAGCGAGGCGTCGACACCCGTCCTGACCAGCTCGCGCTGGAACCGCTCGGCCGATTCCTCGTTCTCGAAGTTCGTCTGGTTGGTGAGCCGCTCGATGCGCTTGCCGCGCACCCGGTACGCGCCGTCCTCGAGCTCCACGGTGTAGCCGTCGCCCGCCGCCTCGAGCCGATGGACGACGACGCCGGCCGGATCGGGCGGCGCATCGAACGCCTCGGCGTCCGGCAGCAGGTCCCCCACCGCGAGGCGCAGCGCGTCGAGGCCCTCGCCGCTGTCGGCGCTGATCGCGAGCACGGGCAGCGACGCGCGGTCCATCGCATCGCGGAACGCCGGCCACGCCTCCTGCGCGGCGGGCAGGTCGAGCTTGTTGAACACCGTGAGCATCGGCTTCGCGAGCAGGGCCGGGTCGTGCGCCTCGAGCTCCTCGCGGATCACGCCGTGGTCCCACGCCGGGATCCTTCGCCGCGCCGTCGACGATGTGCAGCAGCACCCGCGTCCGCTCGACGTGGCGGAGGAACGCGTGCCCGAGGCCGGCACCGGACGACGCGCCCTCGATCAGCCCGGGCACGTCGGCGATCGTCGGGCGGCGGCCGTCGTCGATCCCGAGGTCCATGACGCCCAGGTTCGGCTCGAGCGTCGTGAACGGGTAGGCGGCGATCTTCGGTCGCGCGGCCGTCAGCGCCGCGAGCAGCGTCGACTTGCCGGCATTCGGGAGGCCGACCAGCCCGACGTCCGCGATGAGCCGGAGCTCCAGTCGCAGCCAGCGCTCCTCACCGGGCTCGCCGCGCTGGGCGTGCTTGGGGGCCTGGTGGACCGCGGTCGCGAAGTGCGTGTTGCCCAGCCCGCCGCGCCCCGCCTTCGCGACCATGACCTCCTGCCCGACCGCGACCAGGTCCGCGAGCAGCGCCCCGGTCTCGCCGTCGAGGACGGCCGTGCCCGGCGGGACCGCGAGGTACAGGTCGTCGCCGGCCTTGCCGTGCCGCTTCTGGCGCTCGCCGCGTCCGCCGGGCGTCGCGTGGAAGTGGTGCTTGAAGCGGAAGTCGTGGAGCGCCGTCTGCCCGGCGTCGACGCGGAGGTAGATGGAGCCGCCGCGGCCGCCATCGCCGCCGTCGGGTCCGCCGCGGGGGACGTGGGCCTCGCGCCGCATCGTCGCCGCTCCGTCGCCGCCCGCGCCGGCGCGCACGAAGATCCGGACATCGTCGAGGAACATCAGGTCGATTGTCGCACGGGCCTCGGGCCCGGCCGGTGGTCCGGGCCTAGAAGTACTTCAGCGGGTTGACGCGCGTGCCGCCGTCCCAGACCCGGCCGCTCCAGACCTCGAAGTGGAGGTGCGGGCCGGTGGCGAGGCCGCTGGCGCCGACGCGCCCGACCTGCTCGCCGCGGGACACGTTCTCGCCGCGGGACGCGGTGATCGCCGACATGTGGTTGTACGTCGTGTAGATCCCGGAGCCGTGGGAGATCCACACCTGGTACCCGCCGCCGTTCGACTTCCAGCCGGCGAAGATCACCTTGCCGGACGCCGTCGAGACGACCTTGGCGCCGTAGTCCGCCGCGATGTCGATCGCGTAGTGCCCGTAGTGGAAGTACTGGCTGATGTAGTTGTCGCCGCCGATGACCGGCCAGCGCATCGAGCCACCGGAGTAGCTGCGCGGGTCCGCCGGAGACGACGCCCGCCACCGCCGCCGCGACCTTGACGCTGGAGCTGGGCTTCGGGGTCGGCTTCGGCGTGGGCTTCGGCGGCCCCTTCGCCCCGGGCAGGATGAGCACCTGGCCGACGACGAGCGTCGGGTCCTCGAGCCCGTTGAGCTCGACGACCTTCGCGCTGTCGATCTTGAACCGCTTGGCGACCGTGTCCAGCGTGTCGGTGTCCTTGACCGTGTACACGAGGCCCGACACCGGCGGGATCTTGATCTCCAGCGCCGACCTTGAGGCTCGACTTCTTGAGCTTGTTGGCCCACCACAGGGTCATCGACGACACGCCGAACTTCTTCGCGACGCTGCGGACCGTGTCGCCCTTCTGGACGGTGTAGCTCCGGACGAGGTCCGAGCCATCCTCGACGCGCGTGTCGGGCGCGGGGCCGACGATCAGCGTGCCGTCGTCGATCAGGGCGCTCTCGGCCACGGGCGTCGCCGCCGGCCCGGTGCTCGGCTGGGGCGCGCTGACGTTGGCGAGGGGGCCGCTGGTCGGCTCCGGGCCGGTGGTCGGGGCGACGACCGCGGTCTCGTTGGGGATGACGAGGGACTCGAATGACGGGTCCGGCGTGCTGACGGGTGACCTTGTTGCCGGATCCGCCTTCGGCCGCGTTGAGGGCGCCGAGCGCGGAGGCGAGCTGCTGGTCGCGGGAGATCCCGCCGTTGACCGCCAGGCGCGGGTTCGTGGCGGCGGATCCCTGGATGCCGACGACGGCGCCCTGCGGCATGGTGGGCAGGAACGCGAGGAGCGCAGCGACCGCCACGATCGACGCAACGGCGATCGGGAGGGCGCGCTCGGCGGAGGTGAACGGGCGTAGCGCCGTCCGGAGGACGTCGCCGACGGCGGCTGCGCGTGACCGCACCCGATCCCGCAGGGCGCGCGAGGCGCGGCCGCTGAGACGCTGGATCGGAGGGTTCGCCGGGGCCTGGTCGCGGTCGGTGCTGTCCGCGTCAGGACGCGGTGTACCGCCCGTGGGCTGCTGCAATACGGTCTCCTGGCGGGAATGCGCGGTGCGGGCGTGTGTCCTCGCCTGGACACGCACTGCCATTCCGGGGTCGGCGCTCTCGGTGCTCGGTTGCTGTCCCCCGAGGCCGATCCCGCTCTCGGGCCGACCCGTTAACTCGCTCCAACCGTACCAGAATTGTTGCGAATGGCGCAAACCACCCACGCTCGCGGGAACGTTCCCGGCGCCGTTCAGTCCCGCTGTTCGCGCCGATTCTGGGTGAATCTTCCGGGGCTGTCGCGGGCCGGGGAACGACGGGCGTCAGTCGAGGCTCTTGGTCAGCGTGCCGAGGAACTGCGCGTTGTTCTCGGTCTTCGCGATCCGGTTGAGCAGCAGCTCGATGCCCTCGTTGGTCCCGACCGCGGACAGCATCCGGCGCATCGTCCAGACCATCTTGAGCGTCCCCTCCTCGAGGAGCAGCTCCTCGCGGCGGGTGCCCGAGCGCTGGACGTCGATGGCCGGGAAGATCCGCTTCTCCGCGAGCTTCCGGTCGAGGATGAGCTCGGAGTTGCCGGTGCCCTTGAACTCCTCGTAGATGACGTCGTCCATGCGCGAGCCGGTGTCGACGAGGCAGGTCGCGATGATCGTGAGCGAGCCGCCCTCCTCGATCTTGCGGGCGGCGCCGAAGAAGCGCTTGGGCGGATACAGCGCGATCGGGTCGATGCCACCCGACAGCGTCCGGCCCGACGGCGGCAGCGCGAGGTTGTACGCGCGGGCGAGGCGGGTGATCGAGTCGAGCAGGATCACGACGTCCCGGCCGGTCTCGACCTGGCGCTTGGCGATCTCGAGCGCCATCTCGGCGACGTGGGTGTGGTTCTCGGTCGGCTCGTCGAAGGTCGAGCTGATGACCTCGCCGTGCACCGACCGGCGCATGTCCGTGACCTCCTCCGGCCGCTCGCCGATGAGGGCGACCATGAGCAGGATGTCCGGGTAGTTGGAGCTGATGCCGTTGGCGATGTTCTTGAGCAGCATCGTCTTGCCGGCCTTGGGCGGGCTCACGATGAGCGCGCGCTGCCCCTTGCCCAGCGGGTTGACGAGGTTGACCAGCCGCTGCGACAGGTTCTTCGGGTCCGACTCGAGGTTGATCAGCTCGATCGGGTGGATCGGGGTCAGGTCGTTGAACACCGGCCGCCGGCGGGCGGTCTCGGTGTCGACGCCGTTGACGCTGTCGACCCGGATCAGGCCGTAGAACTTCTCCCCCTCGCGAGGGGCGCGGACGGCACCGGTGACGCGGTCGCCGATGCGCAGGCCGAAGCGGCGGACCTGCGAGCTCGAGACGTAGACGTCGTCCGCGCTCGGCAGGAGGCCGTGGCGGCGCATGAAGCCGTAGCCGTCGTCGACCACGTCGAGGATGCCGAAGGCGTACTCGAGCCCGGAGCGCTCGGTCTGGGCCTGGAGGATCTGGTCGACCAGCTCATCGCGGCGGGCGCCGCCCTCGATGTCCAGCTTGGCGCCGACCTGCTCGAGCTCCTTGACGGACATCTCGCGCAGGTCGCTGATGTCCAGGTCGTTTCGCTCGCGGGCGGCTTCGAGCTCGGCAACCTCGTCCTGCTCGGTCACCGGCAGGCGGTTGGTGGACTGGGATCGACGGCGCGGCCGGCGATTCCGGTTTGCGCGCTGGTCGGGGCCGTTCGGCATGGGAGTGGGCGAACCTCGGGAAAGGTAGGGACCGGCCCGGCGGATCCGGGCGGAAAGGGAACAGGCGCGCCAAGGGCCGTGCGTCGCGCAGAATCGGCGTACCGTCGCGCGCGGCCGTTGGGGATGGGCGGAGCATATCGGACCCGCCGCGGCGTCGTCAATGATCCGCGAGCGGCCACCTGGAACCGGCCGCGCGCTAGAACGTGTCGGCGGCCGCCCGGAGCGCCGGGAGCACGACGAGCAGCCCGACGAGGGTCAGGATCGCGACGATGATCGCGGCACCGAGCGCGATCGCCCGGGCGCGCATCCCGCGCACGAGGAACAGCGGCAGTGCGAGGCCGACCAGCGCCTCGAAGGTGAGCAGCGATCGGGCCGCCGGGTCGTTGGCGACCTGGGCGCCGAACAGCAGCCCCTCGGCGATGAGCACGCCCGCGGGCACGGCGATCGCGAGGCTGCGGACCGTCCCCTCCCGGTGCCGCCATGCGCTGCCGGCGAGGCCGAGCGTGGGCCCGGCGAGCAGCGCCACGGATCCCCAGATCATCGCCGCCCGGCCGGCTCCGGCGACCCGCCATCCTTCGCCCAGCAGCCCGTAGGCGAGGTAGTACACGGCGACCGCCGCGAGCAGCGCGAACAGCCCGCGACCCGCGCCGCCGAGGACGGACCGCGCACCGGCCCCCGCGCCGAACGCCACGAGGCCCCAGACGCCGACGAGGTTGGCGGGGATCAGCAGGCCGGTCGGATAGCCAAGGTCGTCGCTGAGCCAGGCGAGCGCCCCGAGGATCGCGCCGGCGAGCAGCGCGACGGGGATGGCCGTGCCGGCCCGACGCAACAGGGACGGGGCAGCCGGATCCGCCTCCCTCGATGGCGCGGTGGACGGCGTCGATGACACGCTCACGGCATCGCGGACGGTAACGCCCCGGGCATGCGCACGCCATCCCCCGCCGGCACGGTGGCGGCGGGCTGTGGGGTCACGTGGCGGGTGCGGTCTCCGTGGACAGGTCGTCGAGGCGCGCCTGGACGTCGACGTCCGGGCCCGGCCCGACGGCGGTCAGTCGCGGCTCGACCCCGTCGCGCAGGGCGAGGGCCGTCGCCACGAACCCGTGGAACAGCGGGTGCGGGCGCTCCGGCCGCGACTTGAACTCGGGGTGGAACTGGCTGGCGACGAACCACGGGTGGTCGCGCAGCTCGACGATCTCCACGAGCCGGCTGTCGGGCGAGACGCCGGACAGGAGCATGCCCGCGCCCTCGAGCGTCTGGCGGTAGCGGTTGTTGACCTCGAACCGGTGGCGGTGCCGCTCGTAGATGACCTCGGCCCCGTACACCGCCCGCGCCTTCGAGCCGGCGAGCAGCTTGGCCGGGTAGAGCCCCAGGCGCATCGTGCCGCCCTTGTCCTCGAGGTCGCGCTGGTCGGGCATGAAGTCGATCACCGGGTTGGTGGTGAACATGTCGAACTCGGTGGAGTTCACGTCCTGGCTGCCGAGGATGTCGCGGGCGAACTCGATCACCGCGCACTGGAGGCCGAGGCACAGCCCGAGGTACGGCAGCCCGGTGTCGCGCGCCCAGTGGGCGGCGAGGACCTTGCCCTCGATCCCCCGGTGGCCGAACCCGCCCGGCACGAGGACGCCGGCCGCTCCCGCAAGCCGGTCACCGACGTTGTCCGTGGTGAGCTGCTCGCTGTCGACCCAGCGGACCTTCGCGTCCACGCCGTTCGCCCACGCCGCGTGGCGCAGGGCCTCGGTCACGGACAGGTAGGCGTCCGGCAGCTCCACGTACTTGCCGACGAGCGCGATCTCGAGCGTCGGCTTGGGCGCCTTGATCCGCTCGACGAGCGCACGCCAGCCGGCGAGGTCCGGCTCGGCCTCGGGGTCGCCCAGCCCGAGCTCCCGGACGAGCAGCCGCCCGAACCCGAACGCCTCGAACTGGAGCGGGACCTCGTAGATCGTCGACGCCGTGGGGGCCGGCACGACCGCATCGACATCGACGTCGCAGAACAGCGCGATCTTCTCGCGGATCTCGTCCGGCACGTCGGAGTCCGAGCGCAGGACGATGACGTCCGGCTGGATGCCGATCCCGCGCAGCTCCTTGACCGAGTGCTGGGTGGGCTTCGTCTTGAGCTCGCCCGTCGCCGCGAGGGCCGGCAGCAGCGTCACGTGCACGTACAGCACGTTCGCGCGCCCGACGTCCTTGCGCATCTGGCGGATGGCCTCGAGGAACGGCAGGCTCTCGATGTCGCCGACGGTCCCGCCGACCTCGACGATCACGACGTCCGGGTCGCCGTCGCGGGCGACGCGCGCGATCCGCTCCTTGATCTCGTTGGTGATGTGCGGGATCACCTGGACCGTGCCGCCGAGGTAGTCGCCCCGCCGCTCCTTGGCGATGACCGCCTGGTAGATGCGGCCGGTCGTGACGTTCGACCCCTGGGTCAGGTTCTCGTCGATGAACCGCTCGTAGTGCCCGAGGTCGAGGTCCGTCTCCGCCCCGTCGTCCGTGACGAACACCTCGCCGTGCTGGTACGGCGACATCGTGCCCGGGTCCACGTTGATATACGGGTCGAGCTTGAGGATGGAGACCTTGAGCCCCCGTGCCTTGAACAGGCGGCCGGCGCTGGCGGCGGTGATGCCCTTGCCGAGGGAGGAGGTCACTCCACCGGTCACAAAGACATACTTCGCCATGGGTCAGGTCCTCCGGGGTTTTTCCAATGCTATCGAATCGGGACGCCTCCGGCAATGGGATTCGGCGACCTGGCGGGGTGCGACGTCGGTGCCGCGGCGTTCGTGCGGCAGGTCGCTCCCGGCCGTTCAGCTCGATCCTCGCGTCTCCCGTCGTGACTCCTCGGGCACGACGAGCTCCCAGTCCGGCGGGACATCGGCGAGCCTGCCGACGACCGGCTCGCCCGCGGCCGACACCCGCGGCGCACGACGGGCAGCCGCCGGCATGAGGGCCAGGTCCGCGGCACGCCGCAGGTAGTCGACGAGGATCGCCTCGTCGATGTCGATCTCCGGCTCGAAGGTCAGGTAGCGGAACTTGCGCAGCTTCTCTTCGGCGCCGTGGAGGATCTGCTCCGGGTCTGCGAGCAGCGTCCCGTGCTCGAAGCCGAGATGGATGTGCTTCCGCTCGGGACCGATCCAGGCGAAGTTGCGGACCCTTCCCTTCTCCGGGAGCGAGTAGGCGATCCAGCGCCAGCCGGACCGGACCGCCTCCACCGTGCCCGGCACGGTCGCGAAGATCAGCGACCGGAGGGTTCGACCGGTGTCGCGGATCGCCGGGGGGAAGCCGTCCAGGAGGAACTCGGCCGGAATGTCGTCGCGCATGACGGCATGGTGCACCTCGATGGCGTCGGGACCTGACAGGTACCGGGCACGTGTCCGGGTCGACTAGGGGTTGTCGAGCACGAGGCGGGCGACGCTCGCGGTCAGCCGCTCGACGTCGCCTGCATCCTCGCGGTTGGTGAGCAGCACGACCGTGAGGGCATCGTCGGGGTAGCGGGCCATGTTCGAGACGAATCCGTTGATCCCGCCCGAGTGCCAGGCAACCTGGTGCCCGTCCTCCTCGCCGACGTACTCGCCATAGGCGTATCCGAATGGCCATCGGTCGGTGGTGTCCTGGAGCGGGCTGTCGAAGCGGCGCATCGCATCCGCGTCGACGACGGCGTTGGTGGCGAGCGCATCGGACCAGCGCCGCAGGTCGAGGACCGTCGAGTACAGGCCGCCGGCGGCGTACGGCACGGACATGTCGAGCGCTGCCGCTTCGTTGAACCCGTCCGCGTAGCCGACGGCGAGGCCCGGGGTGTCGCCGTCCTCGTACCCGGAGTCCGCCATGCCCAGTGGCTCGAAGATGCGCTGCCGGAGGAAGGCCTCGTAGCCCATCCCGGACGCGCGCTCGACCACCATCCCGAGCAGGATGTACCCCGTGTTGCTGTACGAGAACGACTCCCCGGGCGTGAACGCCAGCGGGACGTCGGCGACACTCGCCACCGTCTCCGCGGGCGTGGCCGCCTGCAGGGGATCGAAGTCCGGCTGCTCGGTGACCTCGGCGATGCCGGACGAGTGGCCCAGCAGGTGTTCGATCGTGATCGCGTCCCACCCCGTCGGGGCAGGCGTCGACGTAGTCGCAGACCGGGTCGGTCGTCTCGAGCCGCCCGTCCAGGGCGAGCATGAGGATGGCCATCGCCGTGAACTGCTTCGTCATCGAGCCGATGCGGAACCGGGTCTCCGGCGTGTTCGCGATGCCGTTCGCATCGTCCGCCATGCCGAGGCCCTCGGCGAACAGGACCTCGTCGCCCTTGCTGACCAGCGCCGATCCGTTGAAGTCAGGGCCCAGGAGCGTCCTGATCCGGGTGGCCAGGTCGGGCGTGGCGGTGGGCGTCGGCCCGTCGGTGGCTGCGGGTGATGCCGCCGGGCTGGACTGCGCGGGTTGCTCCACGGAGGGCTCCGACGTTGGAGCGGGTGGGGCGCTGGCACAGCCGGCGACGAGCACCCCGACGATGATCGACAGGACGAACCGCATCACGATTGCACCTCGGGGAGCCACTGGAGGCATGGGCCGTCCGCGCCGGCAGGGCCCACCGGTGGCGCTTCGACCGGGACCGTTGCGGCGACTGACGGACCCGACGCCGACCACGGGTCCCACGCCCGGACGACATCGTCGGTCCCGGACGACTCGAGAACCGCGAGCGCGCTGCGGTCGGGCGACCAGGCGCTGATGGTGCTCCCCAGCGAATTGCCGGGCGATCGCCCCGGTGATCGAGTCGACGACCCACAGCGTCGTACCGCTCACCATCGCAGCCCGGCGGCCATCGTCCGCCACGGCGAATGTCATCGGCGAGCGCTGCGTGAGCGCCGTCCGGTGCCACTCGCCCGACCCGATGTCGACGTACCACAGGTACCCGTCCGCCCACGCGTAGATGCGCGAGCCGTCGGGCGACCATGCCTGAACCACCAGGTCCGCGCTTGCAGGTGCCGTCTCGGCGTCGTCGAGCCACCGGACGACGCCGGTTGTCGTCGAGACCGTCGCCACCCGGCGCGTGCCATCCGCCTCGCTCACCAGCGCGACCGCGCCATGGTCGGCCGTCCAGATCACGCCCAACGCCTGCTCATCGACCCCCGGCGCCACGGCGGGCAGCGTCGCAAGCTGTCGCGGGTTGCCGCCCCTGACGTCGAGGAGATCGAGGCGCCGCGTGGTCCGTCGCCCACCAGGTCGGTGACCACCAGGAACCATCGGCCGTCGGGCGAGAACGAGCCGTCGAAGTAGACGATCCCGTCCGACGACAGCGGGATTCCGCGCAGGTCGAGTGGCACGCGGACCTGGACCGGGTGCTCGACGTCCCCAGCGGCGAGGGACACGAACGTCACGGAGCCATCGCCGAAGTTCAACAGCGCCAGCGTGCGACTGTCCGGTGACCAGCGCTCGCCACCGGTGTAATTGGTCGAGATCGGGTTCGACACCGGCCCCTCGAACCCCTGGTACCGGATGCCGACGAACCGCGTGTTCGTGGCGACTGCGTCGGCGTTGCCGACGACCCGCGGACACCCCCGGAGCGCCACCTTGCGCTCGTGCACGCCCTCGCCGCCAATCTCGAACAGCCAGCCCGGTCCGGAGGGATACGTCACGAGGATCCGCCCACCGCCGCCAAGCGGCTGTGCTTGCCGGAGCAGCATCGATCCGGCGACGAGCGCTGCGGTCGCGGCCAGCGCGAGGAGCCCGAGCACGAGACCGAGACGAACGCCTCGCACCCGGACGGTGCGGGCAACCCACGTGGCGCGCGGCGATGGCCGGGTGATTCCGGCCAGGGCCGCACCGATCGTCCGGGCGTCGACTGCGACTGGCGCTCCGGCCGTGACGTACCGGTCGAAGGCGTCGGCGAGGCGGGCCTCGAAGGACATCGGGTCACGCTCAGCCATGGTCGAGCTCCTTCCGGAGACGCTCGATGAGCCGGGACAGCCGGCTGCGGACGCCCGACGCGGACATCCCCAGCTGGGCGGCGATCTCGGTGGAGTCGAGGCCTGCCACGAACCGGAGCGCCAGGAGCGCGCGGTCGTCGGGCTTGAGGCCGGCGAGGGCCCGGGCGAGGTCGACGATGCCGATCCCGTCCGCGGGGTCGCCACCGGGCGCCGCGTCGAGCGACTCGCTGATGTCGACGATCGTCCGGTGGCCACGCTTGCGGACCGCCTGGCGGGCCTCGTTCGCAGCGATCGCCACCAGCCACGCCCGCACCTGGGCGGGGTCGCGAAGCGTCGGGAGCCGGCGCCAGGCGATCGTCCACGCACCCTGGACCGCGTCGCGCGCGGCCTCCGCGTCGCCGCACACCGCGTAGGCCACCCTGGCCATCGACCCGTGATGCCGCTCCACGAGGCGCGCGAAGGCCGTCTCGTCGCCGCTCGCCGCGAGGCGGACGGTGGCGTCGGCCGCCGGTGCGTCGCCGATCGTGAGGTCGGTCATGCGAGGTAGATGCGCCAAGGGTCGCAAGTGTCCCAGCGGGCGCAAGTCGAACCGTCCCGTGCGAGGATCGACCGTGAAGGGAGGCGCCCATGGAGTTCGCCAGGGTCGTGATGAAGCGCCGTGCCGTCCGGCGGTTCGAGGACGGTGGGGTCGAGCACGAGGTCATCGAGCGGATCGCGCGGCTCGCCCAGCGGACGCCGTCCGCCGGGTTCAGCCAGGGCCAGCGGCTGGTCGTCGTCACGGATCCGTCCCGGCGCAGGGAGCTCGCCCGGATCTGCGGCGAGGAGGCGTACGACGACCTCGGCATGGGCCCCTGGATCAGCGAGTGCGCCGCGCAGTTCGTCCCGTGCGTGAGCGAGGCGATCTACCACCGCCGCTACCAGGAGGCGGACAAGGTCGACGAGGACGGCAACGAGATCGAGTGGCCCGTGCCGTTCTGGTGGATCGACGTCGGCGCGACGATGCAGACGATCATGCTCGCGGCCGTGGACGAGGGCCTGGGCTCCGGGTTCGCCGGCGGCGACGTGGATGAGATCCGCGCGTTCCTCGAGCTGCCTGCCGAGTTCACGCCGATCGGCGTCATGCCGGTGGGCAGGCCGTTGCCGGACGTCCGGTCGCCGAGCCTGAAGCGTGGCTGGGTGCCGTTCGAGGACTTCGCCCGCTGGGATCGCTGGACACCGGACCGGGCATGAAACCGTCGGCCGGTGCCACCGAGCATGGGCACCGGCCGACGTGGGGATGCGGGCTGCCGTGGAGGAGCCTGGGGCTGCCCGCGGGAGATGCGTGACGGATCGCGGGGGCGTGACGGGTTACGTGACGAGGGAGGAGTCGGACGGGCCCCCTCTCCCGTCCTGCTCTTAATGACGTCGAAACGGGGCGAATCGTTCGATCTTTGTTGCGGCGAACCTGACTTGGGCCTCGGCTCAGCCCGGGACGCGGCCTTCGTGCGGCGGCAGCGCGTCGGACGCGGGCGGGTCCACGCGGTCCGGGCCCCAGACCTCGGCGCCGCAGAACGGGCGCCGCGCGACCGGGCCGGCGAGCGACGACGGGTCCGCGGCGAACGCCGCCAGCTGCTCGTCCAGCCAGCGATGGATCTCCGCGAACGTCGCCCACGGCTCGTACGGCCAGCCGCGCTCGAGGCAGAACTGCGCGAGCGAGTGCCTTCGCGAACACGACGTCCGCATACCCCGCGGCGTAGCGGTCCGACTCGCCGTCACCGATGAACACGACCTGCCGGCCGGCGGCCTGGTGGGCGAGCACCCGGTTCCGCTTGCAGGTGCCGCACACGAAGCAGGCGGGATTGCCGTTGGGGAAGGCGATGGTCGGGACGGGCCCGTCGAACCGCGTGTCGGCGGTCACGACCGGGATCCACGGGACCCCGAGCGCCGCCAGCGCCGGCTCGATGAAGAAGCCGAACCCGTCCGACACGACCTCGACCGGGATCCCGGCCCCGCGCGCGGCCTCCGCGAACGCGACGAACCCGGGGTCGTGCGGCTGCGCGGCGGCCTTGGCCATGAGCAGGGCCGGGTCCGCCGTGATCAGGCCCACCTCCCAGTGCATGAGCTTGCGCGACCCGACGATGCCCTCGTCGTACGCGGCGACGTACGACTCCCAGTCCGCGGTCACGAACTCCGCCATGAGCGTGTCGCTGACGTCGGTCTGCGCGATCGTCCCGTCGTAGTCGATGAGCAGCGCGAGCGGCGGGGCTGCCCGGCTCCAGCACCGGCACCGGGGCGGGGTCGCCGGCGGGCTCGATCGGCGGGTCCGGCAACGGGCCGGGACGCGACGTCGTCATCGGCTCGCGCCGCTCTCGGACAGGCGGGCACGGACCTTGCGCGGCATCACCGACGGCCGGCGGGTGAGCCACACGCCGAGGACGATGATCGCGCCGCCGATCACCTGGCCGAGGCCGATCGGCTCGTTGAGGAACCACGCGCCGAGGATGACCGCGCCGGCCGGCACGAGGAACTGGGTCGCCGTGACGCGCGTGGGGCCGACGAGCCGGATGGCGTTGAACACGAACACGTTGGCGATGCCCGCCGCCAGCGCGCCCGCATAGACGATCGCGAGCACGACTTCCGGCGTGAACATGATCGGGCTCGGCGTTCGCGGCTTCCCACAGGCCGAACGGCGCGAGCACGATCGCGCCCGCCACGACGGTCCACGTCGTCGCCGGCAGCGGGTCGACCGTGCGCAGGATCCGGGCCCCGGCGGTCGTGTACACGGCCCACAGCCCGGCCGCGCCCAGCGTCAGCAGGTCGCCCACGAGCGACGCCCCCAGCGAGAGCTCGTGGCCGCCGGCGATGACCACGGCGACGCCGGCGAACGCGATGAGCGCGCCCGCCAGCTTGGGCGTGGTGAGGCGGTCCATGCCGACCGCGCCGGCGAGCAGCGCGGTGAACACGGGCGAGGCCGCGATCAGGAGGGCGGAGTCACCGGCGGTGATCTGGGTCAGGCCCAGCGACCACAGGAGCTGGTACGCCCCGAACCCGAGCGCGCCCATCAGGAACAGCTGGCGGCCGTACCCGGCGGGCCAGCGCATCGACCCGGTCCGCCAGCGGAGGATCGCCAGCAGCGTCAGCGCCGCGACGACGTACCGCAGCGAGGTGAACGTGAACGGCCCGAGCTCGGTGATCGCTGCCTTGACGACGACGAAGTTCGCCGACCAGATGACGACGACGGCCAGCACGCCGGCCTCGGCCAGCCGCCGCTCGCGGGCGGTCGACCGGACGTGGTCGTGGGGCGGGGCGTCGGCGTGGGGCGTCGCATCTGCGTGGGGCGTGCCGGGGTCGACAGCGGCGAACACGGAGACGCCCGCCTCGCCGGCGGGCGTCGTGCTGGGCTCGGGCGAGCCATCGGGCGCGGAGCCCGGTGGCCGGGGGCCGTCGATCAGATGCCTTCCTGCTCGAGCTCCAGCGCCTCCTCGTCGTCCTCCTCGGTGAGCTTGAGCCAGACGAACAGTCCGGCGAGCACGACGAGCGGGATCACGATGAGCGCGCCGAGGGTCACCCCCAGCGCAATGGCAACGGTCCGCAGGGCCTTCATGGTCGGGACCTCCTTGGGCTACGACGTCAGACGGAGATTGTGCCCGGGCCCGGGCCCGGTGTCGATGCGCAGTCGCGACAGCATCAGCCGGTGGGATCGCCCCAGCCGGGGTGGCCGCCGCTCGGCGTCGCGGAGCCGGCCGAGTCCGGCGGTCGCCGGTGCCGCGGGCGGCGGGGGTGCGGCAGGCGCGGCGGCGGCCGCGGCCGCCTGGCCACTGGGGCTGCCCTGGCCGGCCACGCGGAGCGTCGGACCCTGGCTCACGAGGGCGTTGATGTCGTCCTTCGTGAACTCGGCCAGCATGTGGTGCGAGCCCGCCTGGCCCGCGACGTGGAGGCGGACGACGTACGCGCCGTCCTGCTCGAACAGGAACACGTCACGCGGCTTCTGCTCGTCCATCCAGCGGCCGACCACGCGCAGGGCGCGCTCGTGGACGCCCGCGCCGGGCCCATCCGGCGTGCCCCGCCCGCGACGGGCGACCGCCTCCTCCATGAACTTCGCGATGTCGTCGTCGAGGAACTGGAGCGTCTCCTTGGACACCGTCCCGATCGTGTCCGACCAGGCGCCGGCCGACGCGCCCGCGCTGACCAGCCCCTGGACGACGAAGCCGTCGGAGACCTCGAGCATCAGGATGTCGCGCATCCCGCGGGCATCGAGGAAGGCGCCGATCGAGCGGAAGACCTCCTCGAAGTCCTGCCGCGGGCTTCCGTCGTAGATCCGCATGGCTGCTCCCTCTGCGACGCCACCGCCCCCGGAACGCCCGGGCCGTTACGAGCCAGTCGTCCGGTCGAGCAGCCCCAGGTCTCGTGCGCGGTGCTCGCTGCGCCGGAAGATGGCGATCGCGGCGAGTGTAGCCAGCGCCCCGGTCACGAACAAGGCGAGCACGATCGTCGCGCCGTCCGGCGCGGTGGTTCCGGTGACAGCTGTCCACACCGATCCCGGCCCGCCGATCGCGGTCGGGCTGCCGGGCAGCAGCGCCTGGCGCATGCCCTCGACCCACCAGGTGATCGGGTTGACGAGGCCGAGCCACTCCAGCGGGTCGGGCAGGATCGCGAGCGGGAACACGACCCCGCTGACGAGGAACATCGCGCCCGCGAACGCCTCCGGGTACGACCAGCTCTCCTGGCGCGTCTGGAGGCAGACCGCGGCCAGCAGCACGCCGATCCCGAGGATCGGGACGATGCCCAGCACGAGCGACGTGACGAACAGCGGCCAGGCGATCGCCGTGATGTCGATCCGGACGCCGAGGAAGATCGCGGCGAACACGAGCGCGACGACCGTCCCGGCCGCGCCGGCGATGAGCCGTGCCGAGCCGCGCCCGATGAGCAGGACGAGGAACGTCGACGGGGCGACGTACAGGTACTTGAGCATCCGGTAGCGCTCGCGGTCCTCGAGGACCGACCAGGCCGGTCCCGCGATCCCGGCCACGATCGTCGCCCACAGCGCCGAGCCGAGCACCACGAACGTCATGACCGTCTCGTCGCTCTGCCCGGTGCCGCCGGCGCCGATGATCTGGATCATGACGACCAGCAGCAGCAGCGACGCGATCGGCTTGGCGACGGTGTAGATCACGAACAGGACCGGATCGGTCCAGTTCGACTCGACCCGCCAGCCGAGCATGCAGCGCGGTGCGCAGGCTGCGGCGCGTGTCGGCGAGGCCCAGGCCCTCCGCCCGCGCCGGGTCGAACGGCGTGCGGTCGAAGACGAGGCCGCCCTGGGGAGCCGGTGTGGTCGGTCACTGCCAGCGCACCGACAGGCTGCCGCGGCTGCGGGCCATCCGCTCGATGCGCCGGATCATCCAGCGGGCGAGCAGCGTGAACACGACGGTCATCGCGACGAGGATCAGCGCCTCGACCTCGGGCGACGGCGTGCCGGTGATGTACGGCTGGCCGGCGAACACGAGCTGGCGCATCGCATCGAGGCCCGACCGCGAACGGGATCGTCGCGATCGCGAGCGCGCCCAGCGCGCCGAGCCGCCCGACCGGGAAGTTGAGCCCGGACACGAAGTACACGGGCTCGATCACGAGCTGGGTCATGTGGAACGCCTCGCGGCCCCACAGGAGGAACAGGCTGGCGAGGATCATCCCCATGCCGTACAGCGCGGACAGCGTGAGGGCGAACACGATGATCACGAGCCCCCACTGCTCGACGTTGAAGGTGACGCCGAAGATCGCGGTCGAGACGATCAGGATCGCCGCGGCCCGGGTCGTGCTCATCACGAGCCCGCCGACCGCCATGCCGAGCAGGATCGCCATCAGGTTCATGGGCGCCGCGAAGTAGAGCTCGAGGTTGCCCTGGCTCTTCTCCCAGTACAGCTGGCTCGCCATCATCCACACGACGTTGAGCCAGAACGCGGCCATCGCCCCGCCCAGCACGACGAACCCGACGTACGCCTCGGGCGCCTGGAGCGCGCGGTAGACGAGGACGAACGCCGCGGTCGTCAGGAACGGCAGCAGGATCTCGAAGAACAGCCAGCTCGGCTCGCGGACCATGCCCCGGACGCGCGGGTAGGCGCGCCCGACCATCGCCCTGGCGTTGCTCGCGATGACCTGGCGCTGCGTCCAGTCGGACGCGGTCCGGGGATCGCTGCCGTTGCGGGTGGTGGCGAACACCGGGTTGGCGGGGCGGGGCGGCGGCCATCAGGCGACCTCCGCCGGCTCGTGGGCCTCCGCGTTCTCGATGTCGGGCTCCTCGATGGTGTGCGTCCCGTCGCCGTCGCGGTCGCCCGGGCCGCTCGCTGCTGGTCGTGGTCCGACCTCGTCGCCGAAGCCGCGCCCGACGAGCTCGACGAACACGTCCTCGAGCGTCGGCTCCGACTTGCGGAGGGCGAGGATGTGCGACCCCGTGCCGCCCAGCGCGGTGACGACGCCGCCGAGCGCCGCGTCGTCGGTGAGGACGAGGTTGACGGCGACCCGCTGGGACTCCGCGTCGGTATCGGCGGCGAGCGCGGCGGACTCGACGCCGGGCAGCCGTGCGAGCTGCGCGACGCCGCCGTCGAGGCGGTCGAGCTCGAGCCGGAAGATCGACTCGCGCTGGACCCGCCGCTTCAGCTCGTCGGGCGTGCCGATCGCGAGGATCCGGCCGCGGTCGACGATCGCGATCCGCTCGCACAGCTCGTCGGCCTCGGCCATGTAGTGGGTCGTGAGCAGGACGGTGCGGCCGGGCACGGCCGCCTTCCAGTCGAGGACGAGCTCGCGGATCGACCGCGCCGCGGCGACGTCCAGGCCCAGCGTCGGCTCGTCGAGGAACAGGATCCACGGGTCGTTGAGCAGGCCGCGGGCCATGTTCATCTTCTGGCGCTGCCCGGTGGACAGGGTGCTGACGCGCTGGAGCCGCTGCTCGCTCAGCCCGACCGCCTCGATCAGCTGGTCGACGCGGGTCCAGCCCTCGCGCGACGGCAGCCCGTAGAACTGGCTGAACATCCACAGCTGCTCGCGCACGGTGAGGATCCCGTAGCCGGACTGCTCGCCGCCCGCGACCATGTTCATGATCCGGCGGATCCGGCGCGTGTCGGTCGCGACGTCGAAGCCGAAGATCCGCGCCTCGCCGCTGGTCGGGAGGAGGAGCGTCGTGAGGATCTTGATGAGCGTCGTCTTGCCCGCGCCGTTCGGTCCCGAGCAGCCCGAAGAACTCGCCCGGGCGCAACCTCGAGGTCGACACCGGCGAGCGCGGTCACGGGCTCCGGCTTCGCGTCGTAGACGCGGCGGACGCCGTGGGCGGAGATGGCGGGCGGCAGGGACGATGCGGCCTGGTCGACGACGGACATGGGCCTCCCTCGACGGGGGTTGCGGGGTGCGGGAGCGTAGCACGGATCACCCGCCGGATGGAAGATGGCGATCTTACACGGGCGTGAGAAGCATCGAACACCGAAGGGCCGCGCGTTGGTCGGGCGCCGCGTGCCTCGGGTCAGGCCCGGCCGAGGCGGATCCGGACGGCCCGCGCGGCTGCCGCGAGGCCGCTGTCGTTGCCGTCGAACACGAGCCGCGAATGGGCGAGGACGAGGAACGCCGTGAGGTCGTAGGTCAGCTGGTCGACGTCCGTGTCGGCCGGCAGCTCGCCGTTCGCCACCGCGGCGTCGAGGTTCTCGCGGAGGCGGCGGACCCAGCCCGACTGGAACGTCACGACGCGGTCGCGGACGATCCCCCGCTCGAGCGCCAGGTCGCCGGCCGCCGCGTCGAAGAAGCAGCCGCCGGGAAACACCCGCCGCCGGAGGTGGTCGAGGTGGGTGTCGGCGAGGGCGATCACGCCGTCGATGCCCGGCGCGATGGTCGCGAGCTTGTCGTAGACGTCGCGCTCGTAGATCTCCTCGGCCGTGTCGATCGTCGCGAGCTGGAGCTCCTCCTTCGACCCGAAGTGCGCGTACAGGCCGCTCTTGCTCATGCCGACCTCGTCGGCGAGGCGCGCGATCGAGAGGTGGCGGATGCCCTCCACCGTCGCCAGGCGCGCCGCGGTCTGGAGGATGTCGCGCCGGGTCCGCTCCCCGTCGCTGCGCGTGCCCTTGAGCGCCTTCACCGGCATACGTCGTTTGTCTCCAGCGACTTGCCGCCCACCGTCCATGCGGAACTTAGCACGATCGTTCGTACATTGGCGACAGCGAACTTAGCACGACCGGTCGTACTGACTACGACCGGACACCCCAGGAGACCTGCACATCATGCTCGCCAGCAATCCCGATCGAGTCGGACTACCACCTTCCACTTCCTCTCCCTCCAGTCGGTCGGCGACCACAGCCACGTCCAGCGCACGGACGAGGGCGGGATCGGCAACGCGGTCACGCTGCTCGGCGCGGCCGCCCTGCTCGTCATCGGCTACGTCATCGGCGGCGTCGCGACGTCGGGCACCGTCGCCTCGACCGCAGACGCGCCGCTGCCCGTCGACATCGGCGGCGGGGCCGCCAAGGTCACGCCCGCCACGGTCGTGCCGGCCGACCTTCGCGGCCGCCGTCCCGGTCGTCGGCGAGTTCCGCATCGGCCCCGGCAACGACCCGGCCCCCGGCGTCGTCCGCGTGACGATCCCGGCACCCGCGGCAGGCGAGTTCCGCCTCGCCCCGGGCAATCAGCAGCCGATCGGCGTCGCCGTTCGGTGACCGCGCCGGCCTCCGGGGCCGGGTGACGTTCGCGACCCAGCGCCGGTCCGGCATCCGCCGGGCCGGCGCATCCGTGTCTGCCGCCGAGTCGGCGGCTCGGTGCGCCTGTGCCGCGTCAGCGCAGCAGCGCGGCGGCCAGCAGCCCGCCCACGCGGGCGTTGTCCACGATCAGGGCCACGTTCGCCGTGACCGATGCGCCTTCGGTGATGGCCGCGACCCTCGCCAGGAGCCAGGGCGTCACGGCGGCACCGGTGATGCCCGCCTCGTCGGCCTCGCGGAGCGCGCGTTCGATCGCCTCGCGGGCGACGTCCTCGTCCAGCGCGTCCGCCTCGGGGACCGGGTTGCACACGACCACGCCGGACCGGAGCCCGAGCGCCTCGTGGGCCCGGATGACCGCCGCGGCCGCCTCGACGTCCGGCACCGAGACCGGCGCCGGCAGTCCCGACCGCCGGCTGTAGAACCCCGGCACCTCGTCGATGCCCACGGCGACGACCGGCACGCCACGGGTCTCGAGATACTCGAGCGTGAGCGGCACGTCGAGGATCGCCTTCGGGCCGGCGCACACGACCGCGACCGGCGTGCGGGCGAGCTCGTCGAGGTCGGCCGAGATGTCGAACGATGCCGGCGCTCCCCCACTCGACCCGAGCGCGCCGCGATGGACGCCGCCGATGCCGCCGGTCGAGAACACCCGGATGCCCGCCGACTCGGCGGCGATCATCGTCGCGGCCACGGTCGTCGCGCCCCAGCCGCCGGACGCGATCGCCGCGCCGAGGTTCGGCCGCGACACCTTGCGGACGGAGCCCTTGGGCGCGGTCGCAAGCGCCTCGAGCTCGTCGCGCGACAGCCCGACCAGCAGCCGGCCCTCGTTGAGCGCGACGGTTGCCGGCACCGCGCCGGTCGACCGGATCGCCGCCTCGGACGCGGTCGCCACCTCGACGTTGTGCGGGTACGCGAGCCCGTGGCTGATGAGCGTGGACTCGAGGGCGACGACGGGCGTGCCCGAGGCGAGCGCGTCGGCGACCTCGGGGGCGATGGCGAGGCGGTCGGCGGAGATCATGGCCTGAGGGTACGCGGGCGCGGCGCCGGCGTCGGCGACGCGTCGAGGCGCGTCAGCCCAGCGGGAGCTCGGCGGGGGCGGTCGACAGGTGGCGCAGGGCGGCGCGGTTGCCTGCGACGGCGCCGCGCTGGAGGGCCGCCGATGGCGCGCTGCCGCGGCGCCGGGCGTCGAGCCAGCCGTGGAGGAACCCGGCGCTGAACGCGTCGCCGGCGCCGGTCGTGTCGGCGGCACGGATGGGCGACGTCGCGACCTCGAACCGCAGCACGCGCTTGCCGTCGCGCATCAGGACCGTCGCGCCCTTGCGTCCGCGCTTGACGACCGCGATCGGGGCGACCTCGATGAGGCCCTCGTCGTCGTGCTTCGACCCGACCAGCGCCCGCGACTCGTCGCGCGTGGCGAACACGAGGTCGGGGTGCACCTCCTCGAGCATCGCCAGCGCCGCGCGGCGCCCCTTCGCCAGCAGCGGTGCGGTGGAGCTGAGATCGACCGTCACGAGCGCGCCGGCGTCGCGGGCGAGGCGGGTCGCGGCCATGCCGGCGAGCCCCAGCGGCTGGTCGAGCAGCGAGTAGGCCGGGAGGTGGACGGCGTCCGCGCCCTCGAACCACTCGGGCTTGAGGTCCTCGGGCCGGAGCCTGAGCGCGGCGCCGCGATCCTGGACGAAGCTGCGCTCGCCGCCGGGCTCGACGAGCACGCCGATGCGGCCCGTCGGCGCGCCGGCGACCCGGACCGCGCGGACCTGGACCCCGTCGCCGGAGACGGCCGCGACGAGCGACCGGCCGATCGCGTCGCGGCCGACCGCGCACACGAGGCTGCTCCTCGCCCCGAGCCGGCCGAGCCAGCGCGCGGTCGTCGTCGCGCTGCCGCCCTGCCGGAGGCGGACGCGGCCCGGGACGTCGGTGCCGCGCTCGAGGTCCAGGGCCGGGGCGAGGACGACGTCGAGGACGAGGTCGCCGACGACGACGATCGACGGGCCGCGCTGGGCGGTCCGACGGGGTCGGCGCGGGGTCGAGAGGCGCCGGGGCGCGGGGAGGCTGGGCATCAGCGGAGTCTAGCGACGCGCGCGAGCGTCAAGCGCACGGTGCGGCGGCCCGTGGTGCTCCCTGCGCCGCGCCGGTTGCGCGCGCCGCGCTGTTCGATGAGCGCACGTGCGATGTGCCCGTTCATCGTCGTGCGCGCCTGGCGCGCAGCCGGCGACCGACGTTCATCGTCCTGCGCGCCTGGTGCGCACCCTGACGCAGGACGCGTCGCATCGTGCGCTGGGCGAACGCACGAGCCGGTGGGGTCGCGCGACCACCGTGGTGCGCCTCCCGACGAAGCCCTTCGCGATCTGGCCACTCCGAGTGGCAGCACCCGGCATGGGACGACGCGGGACGCGCGATCCGCGCACCAGGGTGGCGCAATGACGAGCGCCTTCGTCGCAACGCGCGGTGGGTGGCCGAGGGCAACGGGCCGGCGCGGTGGGTGGCCACAGGGCCAACGGCGCGCTGGGCGAACGGGGCGAGGGCGCCGGACGACGACCGGCGCGGCACGGGGCGTCGGCGCCGCGAACGGGGCGCGCTACGATGGACCCTCGCGGCCGTACGCGCCGCGCCGCGCGCGACCCACCCCGACGCGCCGGTCCCGACGAGCGTCCCGCGCACCCCGGAGACAGCGATGACCATCGCCACGGACCAGCTCGACCAACTGGCGGTCGACACGATCCGCACCCTCTCGATCGACGGCGTCCAGCAGGCGAACTCCGGGCATCCGGGCGCGCCGATGGGCATGGCGCCGATGACCTACGCGCTGTGGACCCGCCACCTCCGCCACGCCCCGACGAACCCCGCCTGGCCGAACCGCGACCGCTTCGTCCTGAGCGCCGGCCACGCGTCGATGCTCCTGTACTCGATGCTCCACCTCACGGGGTATGGCGTGAGCCTCGAGGACGTCGAGTCGTTCCGGCAGTGGGGCTCGATCACGCCCGGCCACCCGGAGTACGGGCTCACGCCCGGCGTCGAGGCGACGACCGGACCGCTCGGCCAGGGCCTCACCAACGCCGTGGGGATGGCGATCGCCGAGCGCCGGCTGGCGGCCGAGTTCAACCGCGACGGCCACGAGCTGATCGACCACCGGACGTACGTCATCTGCTCGGACGGCGACCTCCAGGAGGGCGTCGCCTCGGAGGCGAGCTCGCTCGCCGGGCACCTCAAGCTGGGCAAGCTGATCGCGCTCTACGACGACAACCGGATCCAGCTCGACGGCCCGACGGCCTGGGCGTTCACGGAGGACGTCCTCGGGCGGTTCGCGGCGTACGGCTGGCACGTCCAGCAGGTCGAGGACGGGACGGACCTCGCCGCGATCGACGCCGCGATCACCGCCGCCGAGGCGGACGACCGCCCGTCGATCATCGCCGTGCGGACGGTCATCGGCTACGGCTCGCCCAACAAGGCCGGGACGCAGAAGGCGCACGGCGCGCCGCTCGGGCCGGACGAGGTGCGCCTCACCAAGGAGGCGTACGGCTGGGATCCGGACAAGACGTTCTACGTCCCCGACGAGGCGCGCGACCTGTTCCGCCGGGCGATCGACGAGGGCAAGACCCGGGTCGCCGACTGGGAGTCGCAGCTGGCGGCGTTCACCGAGGCGTACCCGGGCGACGCGGCCGAGCTCAAGCGCCGCGTCGCGGGCCGGCTCCCCGACGGCTGGGACGCCGGCCTGCCGAGCTGGGACGACGGCACCGAGGTGGCGACCCGCAACGCGAGCCAGGACGCGATCCAGCTCCTCGCCGCCGCCCTGCCGGAGCTGTTCGGCGGCTCGGCCGACCTCTCGGAGTCGAACCTCACCGACGTCAAGGCCAACGGCCACGACCACTTCGAGCCGGACCACGCCGGGCGCAACCTCCGGTTCGGCGTCCGCGAGCACGCGATGGGCGGCATCGTCAACGGCATCGCCTACCACGGCGGCTTCCTCCCCTACGCCGCGACGTTCCTCACGTTCAGCGACTACATGCGGGGCGCCGTCCGGCTGGCGTCGCTGAGCGGGCTCCACGTCACCTACGTCTGGACCCACGACTCGGTGGGCCTCGGCGAGGACGGCCCCACCCACCAGCCCGTGGAGCACTACGCGGCCCTGCGCGCGATCCCCAACCTGTGGTTCGTCCGGCCCGGCGACGGCAACGAGGCCGCGGCCGCGTGGGCCCTCGCCGTGGAGCGGCCGGCGATCGCCGGCGCCGCGGGCGGCCCGGTCGCGCTGGCGTTCACCCGCCAGAAGCTGCCGACCCTGCCAGGCACGAAGGAGCACGCGCGCGAGGGCGTGCGTCGCGGCGGCTACATCCTGCGCGAGGCGAGCGGCGGTGCGCCGCAGCTGATCCTCATCGGCACGGGCTCGGAGCTCCAGCTGTGCTTCACCGCCGCCGAGGCGCTCGAGGCCGACGGGATCCCGACCCGCGTCGTGAGCCTGCCGTGCTGGGAGCGCTTCGACGCCCAGGACCAGGCATACCGCGACCGCGTGCTGCCGCCGGCCGTGAAGAAGCGCGTCTCGGTGGAGGCGGGCGTGTCCTTCGGCTGGGAGCGCTGGGTCGGCGACGAGGGCGCGATCATCGGCATCGACCACTTCGGCGCGAGCGCCCCGGCGGGCACGATCTTCAAGGAGTTCGGGTTCACCACCGATCGCGTCGCGGACGTCGGGCGGCGGGTGGTCCGCGAGGGCCTCCACGGCCGGCTCAAGACGCTGTCGACGCCCCACGGCGAGCACCCGACGCTCGAGCACGGCGATCCCGGCGTGGACCGGACGCCCGGCTCCGACCCGGGCCACGACTGACCCACGGAGGGCTGAGCGATGCGCGTCGCCTTCGCCGCCGACCACGCCGGCGCCACGTTCAAGCAGGAGCTGCTCCAGCGGCTCGCCTCGCAGACCGCGGGCGAGCACGAGCTGATCGACCTCGGCGGGGACGGCTCCGACCCCCAGGACGACTACCCCGACTTCGCCCAGCGGCTGGGGCTCGCGATCCAGGACGGCCAGGCCGACCGCGGGATCCTCATCTGCGGGTCGGGCGTGGGCGCATCGGTCGCGGCGAACAAGATGCGCGGCATCCGGACGGCGGTCTGCCACGACACGTACAGCGCGCACCAGGGCGTCGAGCACGACGACATGAACGTCCTCACGCTGGGTGCGCGGGTGATCGGCATCGAGCCGGCGGTCGAGTGCTCGCTCGCCTTCCTCGGCGCGACGTTCAGCGGCGAGCCGCGCCACCAGCGGCGGCTGGACAAGGTGCTCGCGATCGAGGCCGCCTCGATGGGCGGCGAGCCCGGCGACCGACGCATGAGCCAGCGACGAGGACATCCTCGCCACGATCCGCGCGCTCAACGACCGCTACGCCGAGGCGTTCGCCGCCTCGGACGCCGACGCGCTCCTCGCGCTGTTCGAGGCAGGACGGCGGGATCGTCGACGGCTCGTCGCGCGACGCGCTGGGGCACGACCAGCTGCGCGAGATGCTCGCCTGGGGCGCGGCGAACCTGCGCGACGTCACGTTCGCGATCGACACCGACTGGGCCAAGGCCGACGGCCTGGTCCCGGACGTCGCCCACGCCGCCGGGCGCTGGCGGATCGCCTTCGTCCCCATCGACGGCCCGAACGCCGGCGCCACGATCCGCGAGCGCGGCACGTTCGCCGAGCGGTGGCATCGCGGCGCCGACGGCACGTGGCGCATCCACCGCGACCTGACCCTCAGCCGCGAACCGGACGACGCATCCGCCTGACGGGTCGGCCTACCGCCGGGCCGCCGCCACGACGTCGCGGATCACGTCGATCACGAGCTGGGGATCGTCCTCTTCCACCGCGTGCCCGGTGTGCACGACGATCTGCTCCGCCTGCGGGCTGAGGACGAGCCATCCCTGCTGCGCCTCGACGTTGTCCCGCATGCCCTCCCGCTCCGCGTCGAACTCCGCGTCCTCGATGTCGGACGCCGAGTACTCCACGGTGACGACGGACACGGGGATGTCACCGATCTCCGCGCGTGCGTTCCAGGCGTCCTTCTCGACCTGCAGGTAGTCACGCTGCTCGACGTTGGATGGATCGTTCCAGGTCGTCTCCTTGACGACCTCGGGCGGCGGATCCAGGAACGGCGCACCGGTGTCGACGAAGACGAGGCCGGCAACGTCGTCGGGATGCCGGTAGGCATAGCCGGCCGTGATGTAGCCGCCGCCCGAGGTCCCGACCAGCACGTATGGAGGTTCGACGCCAGCGACCTCGAGCAGGCGCTCGAGATCGCCCACGAGCTCGTCCAGCCCGCGCGGCCCGGATGCCGGATCGCTCAGCCCGAGGTTGGCCCGGTCGTAGACGCACGTTCGCGTCCCGGTCGCGAGCGTTGACTCAGCGAACGCGTATGACGCCTTGGAGTCGCCGTCGCCTCCCTCCAGGATCACCGTGGGCGAGCCCTCCCCGGTGCACCGCAGGAACAGGCTTCGCCCGTCCTCGACCTCGAACAGGCCGTCGATGGCGCCGGCGGCTGACATCCGGCGATGTGCCGGCCGATCCGGCCGCAGTGGCAACCGGTCCAGTGCCGGCAGATCCGGCAGCTGTGGCAGCCGCTGCCGTGCCGGTCGCCGCGGGTCCCGACGGCTGGTTGCCGCCCGCGCAGCCGGCGATGACGATCACGATCGCAACGGCCGAGCAAGGCACGCGCTGGCGGGCGTTGGCGCCGCTGGATCATCGGCTCCTCCTCGGCGACGCGCACGCGGACGGGACCCCGGTCGTGTGAGGTCTAACAGGGTTCGACGATCAACGCGAGCCCGGCGCGGCTGCCGATGTGGGATCGCCACGGTCAACCGTGGCGCCTATGCTCTACCCACTGACCCCTGATTTCCCGCCGGCCCAACGGAGATCGCCCCCATGCGCATCGGTTTCATCGGCCTCGGCCGGATGGGCGCGAACATGGTTCGCCGCTCCTTGCGCGACGGCCACGAGATCGTCGCCTACAACCGGACCCCGGAGAAGACCAAGGAGATCGCCGGCGAGGGCGCGGAGGCGGCGTTCAGCATCGAGGAGCTCGTCGGCAAGCTCGAGAAGCCGCGCGCGGTCTGGATCATGGTCCCGGCCGGTGACGCCACCGAGGCCCAGATCGAGGAGCTGCTCGAGCACCTCGAGCCCGGCGACACGATCATCGACGGCGGCAACACGAACTTCCACGACGACGTCCGCCGGCACAAGGCGCTCGCCGAGAAGGGAATCCAGTACGTCGACGCCGGGACCTCGGGCGGGATCTGGGGCCTCCAGGTCGGCTACTGCCTGATGGTCGGCGGCGAGGACGCGGCCGTGAAGCCGCTCGAGCCCCTGTTCCTCTCGCTCGCGCCGGAGGGCGGCTACCTGCACGTCGGCGGCCCGGGTGCGGGCCACTACGTGAAGATGGTCCACAACGGCATCGAGTACGGCCTGATGCAGGCGTACGCCGAGGGCTTCGAGATCATGCACGCGAGCGACTACGAGCTGGACCTCGGCTCGATCGCCGAGATGTGGATGCACGGCTCGGTGGTGCGGTCGTGGCTGCTGGAGCTCGCGGTGCGGGCGTTCAAGAGCCAGGGCCAGGACCTCCAGCACCTCAAGGGCTGGGTCGCGGACTCGGGCGAGGGACGCTGGACCGTGCAGGAGGCCATCGACCACGACGTGCCGGCGCCGGTCATCACGCTCAGCCTGCTGACCCGGTTCCGCTCCCGGCAGGACGACTCGTACGGGGCCAAGGTGCTCGCCGCGCTGCGCAACGAGTTCGGCGGCCACGCGGTCAAGACCGACTAGCCCGGACGAGCGGCGACCTCGCGATGACGACGAAGACGAAGGCCAAGGTCGCCGCCCCGCCTGCGCCCGCCGCGCCCGCGACGACGCCGGCGAAGAAGGATGCCCCGCGCACGATGCGCGACCTCCGGCTCGCGACGGAGACGAAGCGCCGGGCGTCCGCGTCGAAGCCGCTCGAGAACCCGCTCCGGGAGGGCCTGCGCCTCGAGCGCGTCCCGGACCCCGGGATCTTCGTGCTGTTCGGCGCGACCGGCGACCTCGCGCATCGGAAGGTCGTCCCGGCGCTGTTCCAGCTGTGGCGGACGCACCTGCTCCCCCACGAGTTCACGATCGTGGCGGTCGGGCGGCGTCCCTACACGGACGCCGCCTTCCGCGACGAGCTCAAGGGCGCGCTCGACAAGTACAGCCGCGTCCAGCCCGTGGACCAGGAGACGTGGGACGAGCTCGCCGAGCGGATCGTCTACCACCGCGGCGACTTCAACGACCCGAAGACCTACAGCGCGCTCGCCGAGCGCCTGGACACGCTGGACGAGGACAAGGCGACCCGCGGCAACCGCCTGTTCTACCTCGCGACCCAGCCGTCGGCGTTCCCCGAGATCGTCCAGCACCTGGGCAAGGTGGGCCTCGACCACGAGCGCCACGACGGCGGCTGGCGGCGGGTCGTCATCGAGAAGCCGTTCGGCCACGACCTCGACTCGGCCGTCCGCCTCAACCGCGAGGTGGGCAAGGTCTTCCGGGAGCGGCAGGTCTACCGCATCGACCACTACCTGGGCAAGGAGACCGTCCGGAACCTGCTCGTGTTCCGGTTCGGCAACGGGATCTTCGAGCCCATCTGGAACCGCCGCCACATCGACCACGTGCAGATCACGGTGGCGGAGTCGATCGGGATCGAGAACCGCGGCTCGTTCTACGAGGAGACCGGCGCCAGCCGCGACTTCCTCCAGAACCACCTGCTCCAGCTGCTGAGCCTCGTCGCGATGGAGCCGCCGGCGACGTTCGATGCCGATGCGCTGCGCGACGAGAAGGTCAAGGTCATCCGCGCCGTCGACCGAGCTGTCGCCGGAGCAGATCCGGACGGACGTCATCCGCGGCCAGTACGGCGCGGGCTGGGTCGGCGCCAAGCCGGTCCACGGCTACCGCGACGAGCCCGAGGTGGACCCGCAGTCGGAGACCGAGACGTTCATCGCGGCCCGGCTCACGATCGACGACTGGCGCTGGTCCGGCGTCCCGTTCTACCTCCGGATGGGCAAGCGGCTGCCCAAGCGGTGCGACCGAGATCGCGATCCAGTTCAAGGAGGTCCCGCACCAGCTGTTCAAGGACAGCGCGACGGACCCCGAGGCGAACCTGCTCGCGATGCGCATCCAGCCGGACGAGGGGATCATGCTCCGCTTCGGCGCCAAGGTCCCGGGCCTCGGCATCGACGTCCGCAACGTGACCATGGACTTCACCTACGGCTCGGCGTTCCAGGTCGACAGCCCCGACGCCTACGAGACGCTGATCCTCGACGTGCTGCTCGGCGACGCGTCGCTGTTCACCCGCGCGGACGAGGTCGAGGAGGCATGGGGCATCGTCGACCCGATCATCGCCGCCTGGGCCGAGATGGCGCCGCCCGAGTTCCCCAACTACGAGGCCGGCTCGTGGGGTCCCGAGGCGGCCGAAGACCTGCTCGCCCGCGACGGTCGGCGCTGGCGCCGGATCTGACCCGATGACCGGTGAGGCGCGGGCGCGGCGGGCTGCCTCGGCGGACATCCAGCTCGCCCCGGAGGGCGGCGAGGCGATCCCGCGGACCGCCGATCCCGCGGAGAGCGGCCCGAACGCGGGCGGCCGCGAGTTCGGCGAGATCATCGCGGTCGGGACGCGTCCCGCCGGCGGCGGCCGGATCGAGCTGGCGGACCCGCCGAAGCCCGGCGAGCCGACGATGCGCTGGCTCTCGCACGCGCACTCGATCGACGAGATCGAGTCCGAGCTCAACCGGATCTGGGCGCAGCCCAACCTCCTGATCGGCCAGGAGGGCAAGGCGCCGGGCCGGCACATCGCCGCGCGGACGTCGGTGATGAACCTCGTCGTCGTCGCGCGGCAGCCGGAGGTCGGCGAGCGCGCCGCCGAGACGATCCAGCGGCTGACCGGCCGCCACCCCTCGCGGACGCTCATCGTCCTGTCGGCGGACCCGGACGGCCCGCCGTGGCTCGAGGCACGGATCCAGGCGCACTGCGTCCTGCCCCGCGAGGACGCGCCCGAGACGTGCACCGAGCTGATCTTCCTGACCGCCGGCGGCGAGACCGGCCGCCACCTCACCGCGCTCGTGGAGCCGCTGCTCGTGCACGACCTGCCGGTGACCGTGTGGTGGCCCGGCGAGCCGCCGCTCGACCGCGAGCCCGCGCGCGACCTGCTCGAGGGCACCGACCGGCTCGTCATCGACGGCTCGGTCTGGTCCGGCGACGGGCTCCGGCGGCTGTACCAGCTGGCCGGCGCTGTACGACGCGTTCCCGCGCCTGGCGATCCGGGACTTCGCGCTCGTCCGCCAGTCGCGCTGGCGGGAGGCGATCGCCTCGGTCTACGACCTGCCGGACTTCACGCCGTTCCTCGGCTCGATCCGGCGGATCGCCGTCACGTACGGGACCCACGACGAGACCGGCGCCCCCGGCACGACCAACGTCGTCAAGCCGCTGTACCACGTCGCGTGGCTCGCCTCCCGGCTGGGGATGCGGGTGACGGTCCCGCTGGCGCCGGTCGAGCTCAAGAGCCCGGCGGCGCGCACGCGGCCCGGCGACAAGGTGCCGCTCCACCGCGGGCTCGCCGGGAAGCTCCGCGGGTCGGGCGGCGAGGTGGCCGTCGTCATGCGGCCGATCGCCTCGACGATGCCCGCCGGCACGACGCTGCGGGTCGAGATCCTCGCCGAGCGACGCGGGAGCGAGCTGCGCACCGACGTCACCGCCGAGGCCGACAACGTCCATGTCCACACCTGGCTCGACGGCGTCCAGGCGATCGACCGCACGTTCAAGGCCCCGCGCCGGGGCGAGGTCGACCTGCTGGGCGAGGCGCTCGAGACCGGCGGGCGCGACCCGCTCGCCGTCGACACGATCCGCAAGGCGGCCCAGCTCATCGGGCCCGAGCACTGACCCACCCGTTCCGCTGAAGCCGAGGCTGCCACCGATGCCCACCGACCCCGCCCTGCCCGAGCTGCGCGTCCTGCCCGACCCCGACGCCGTGGCCGAGGCGGCCGCGATCGAGATCGCCGAGGGCCTCCGGGCCGCGATCGCGGAGCGGGGCATCGCGCACTGGTCGACGACCGGCGGCTCGGCGGCGCCGCCGATCTACCGCCACCTCGGGACGTCGCCGCTGCGCGAGCGGGTGGACTGGTCGAAGGTCCACGTGTGGTGGGGCGACGACCGATTCGTGCCGACGGACCATCCCGAGTCCAACGTCATGCCGCTCGAGCAGATCCTGCTCGTGACCGGCGGGGACGAGGCCGCGTCCGGCACCCAGAACGCGGACGCCTACGGGCACGGGTTCGGCGTCGTGCTCCATGCGGACCAGCTCCACCCGACGCCGGTCAGCGCGGCGATCGCGCACGCGACGGGGACCGAGGGCGCCGCCGCGGCCTACGCCGCCGAGATCGGGACGCACGTGCCCCGCGGGGCGGACGGCGTGCCCGTGTTCGACGTCTACCTGCTCGGCGTCGGGCCGGACGGGCATCTCCTGTCGGTGTTCCCGGACTCGGCGGTCTGGGATCGGCCCGGAGCTCGTCGTCGGGGTGCCGGCGCCGACCCACGTCGAGCCGCACCTGCCCCGGGTGACGATGCACCCGCGCGTGATCGCCGCCGCGCGTCGCGTGCTCCTCGTGACGAGCGGCGCCTCGAAGGCCGGCAAGCTCGCCCACGCCTGGACCGGCGACGACGTGCGCGAGCTGCCGATCCGCGCCGCGCGGATCCCGAACGCGACCTGGATCATCGACGAGGCGGCCGCCGCGGACCTGCCGCGGGACTGAGCCCGCGGCAGCCCGGGCCCGGTCAGGCGGACCGGAGCGCGTCCGTCGGCGGGACGTTCGCGGCCCGCAGCGCCGGGTACAGCCCGGCGACCGCGCCCACGAACGCCGTCGCCCCGATGGCGACCCCGATCGCGAGCGGCGACACCACGACCGGCCACGCCTGCGTCGTCGCGTAGGCGCCGCCGATCGCGAGCCCCACGGTGACGCCGAGCGCGCCGCCGAGCGCGGCGAGCAGCAGCGCCTCCCCGAAGAACTGGCCCGCGATGGCGCCGCGGGTCGCCCCCAGCGCGCGGCGGAGGCCGATCTCCGAGCGGCGCTCGAGGACGGCGATGAGCATGACGTTCGCGATGCCCAGCGCCCCGACCGCGAGCGCGACCAGCGCGAGCCCGAGGAACAGCGCGGTGAACGCGGTCGCGGCGGCGGCCTTGGCCTCGATCGCGTCCGACGGCCGCTGGACGGTGACCGCCTCGGGCCGCTCCGGGTTGGCCGTGGCGCCGAGGACCGCCCGGACCTCGTCGACGTGGACCGGGTCCGCGCGGACGTAGACGCTGGTCGGGGAGACGTCGGCGTCGAGGTACGTCTCGGCCGCCTCCGTCCCGATGAGCGCCGCGCGGTCCAGCTCCGGGGCGAGCGGCAGGGCGTCGATGATGCCGACGACCGTGAACCAGCGGCCACCGATGAACACCTGGACGGGCGCATCGAGGTCGTAGATGCCCGAGGCGCTCCGCGGCGACGTCGCCGAGCACCACCGCCGGGTAGCGGGCAAGCGCCGCGTCGAGGAACCGGCCGACGCGGACCGAGCCACCCAGCGTGTCGAGCAGCGTCGGGTCGACGGCCTGGACCGACAGCCCGCCCGTCTCCCCCGCCGGGATCACGTCATTCCGGCGGACCGACGCCTGGAGCACCGTGACCGGGCTGGCGGCCTCGACCGGGCCGATGCGCCGGATCATCGCCACCGCGTCGTCGGGCAGCGAGACGTCGTCGCCGAGGAACGACTGCCCCGGCGCGACCGTGAGCATGTTCGTCCCGAGCTTGTCGAGGACGGCGAGCAGCGACGCCCGGCTCGCGTCGGAGATCGCGAGCACCGCGACCATCGCCGCGATGCCGATGGCGATCCCGACGGCGGTGAGCGCCGACCGGAGCCGCCGGCCGCCCAGCCCGCGGAGCGCGATCCGGCCGACCTCGATCGGGCCGGGACCGTGCGCGACGAGCGTGGTCACGAGACGGCTCCCGCGAGCACGGGGTGCGCGGGGTGCGTCGCCGCGAGGGCGCCGGTCGCGGCGACCGGGTCCCGGTGGTCCGCGACGATCCGGCCGTCGTGCAGCTCGACCCGGCGCGGCAGGGACGCCGCCAGGTCGCGGTCGTGGGTGATGACGGCGATCGTCGCGCCGTCGGTCGCGTTGAGGTCCCGGAACAGGTCCACGAGCGCGGCGCCGGTCGCCGAGTCGAGGTTGCCGGTCGGCTCGTCGGCGAGGACGATGGCCGGCCGGCCGACGAGCGCCCGCGCGACGGCGACCCGCTGCCGCTCCCCGCCCGACAGCTGGCCCGGGCGGTGCCGGGCGCGATGCCCGAGCCCCACCCGGTCCAGCGCACGGCCGCCGCGCGCCGCCGTTCCTTGCCCGAGACCCCGCGGTAGAGCAGCCCGTCGGCGACGTTGTCGAGCGCCGTCTCGCCACCCAGCAGGTGGAAGTGCTGGAACACGAACCCGATCCGCCACGCCCGCAGCGCGGACAGCGACCGGTCCGACAGGCGGTCGACCCGCTCGCCGGCGACGGTGACCTCGCCGCTCGTCGCCCGGTCGAGCGTGCCCGAGCACGTGGAGCAGCGTCGTCTTGCCGGACCCCGATGGCCCGACGATCGCGAGCAGCTCCCCGGCGTCGATCTCGAGGTCGACGTCGCGCAGCGCGTCCACGGGCGTCTCCCCGGGATAGCGACGCCCGACGCCCCGCAGCTCGATGACGCGGTCGGTGGCGACAACCCCCGTCATCGGGCGACCACCACGGCCATCCCCGCGGCGAGGCCATCGCCACGGATCTCGACCCAGCCGTCGTCGAACAGGTCGGTCTCGACGGCGACGTAGCGCCGCGACCCAGTCGTCATCGACGACCTCCACGGCATAGCCGCCCTCGAGCAGCGCGACGAGCGCGCTGACCGGCACGGCGAGGACGTCGTCGTGGCGGGTGACCACGGCGTGGACGGTGACCGGCGCCGCGTCGAGCTCCGGCAGCGTCGCCGCCGGGTCGAGGTCGATCGTCACGGGCACGGTCGCCGACCCGCTGTCCTGGTCGACGGTCGCGACGCGGCCGACCTCGCGGATCGTGCCGTCGACGAGCGTCCCGTCGGGCAGCTCCACCGAGACGGCCTGGCCCGGCGTCGCCAGGTCCTGGCGGCTCGCCGAGAGGTCGAGGGTCACGACGCGCGAGGCGCTCGACGCGTCGAGCACGGGCGCGCCCGGACCGACGTGGCTCCCGAGCGTCGCCGCATGGCCGGCGACGCGGATCGGCCCGGGCAGGAACGCGATGTCGGAGGCGTCGAGCGTGCCGTCGCGCGTCCGGTTGATCGACTTCTGCCAGCGCTTGACCGCGCGCGTCGTCTTGTTGCTCCAGTGGCGATCGACCTTCATGCCCTTCGGCGCGAAGCCCATCGCCTTGAGGTTGCGCTCCAGCTGGAGGACGTCCGCGCCGTCGGTCACGCCCGCGCCGAGCGGGCGCCACAGCGGGCGGTTGCCGTAGAGCAGCCGCGGCCGGACCCGGCCGTCGAGCTCGTACAGGACGCCGCCGCGCTCGATGACCGTGCCCTCCGCGGGCAGCCGGGTGAGCGTGCCGTCGGCGCCGGCCGCGACGTCGCTGCCGTCCTCGTAGCCGAGGGTGCCGTCGAGGTCGGCCGCGGTCTGCATCGTCCGCTGCTCGATGTCGGCGGTCCGGATCTCGTCCTCCGGGGCGGCCGACGCCGCCTCGGACGCCGGCGTCAGGCCGGGCACGGCGGGCAGGACGCCGGAGGAGGCGGCGGCCGCACCGCCGGCGACGACGAGCACGAGCACGCCGCCGGCGACAAGCAGCCCCCTCACGGCTTCGACTCGGTGACCGGGCCACCGCCGCTGACCGTCCCGGGCCGCCGCCCGGGAGCATGTCGCCGCACGCCTCCTGGGCGTCCTTGAACGCCTGCGACGTCGGGATCCATGCCCTCGTCCATCTGGATCCGGACGCCGCCGCCCTCGAACTGCGGGTCGGGGAAGTCGATCCCGTGGTCGCGCATGCACTTCGAGAAGTCGAGCAGCTGGTCGGCCATCTCGGGGTCCATCGTCGCGTCCGGGTCGCCCATCATTCCCGACGGCAGCAGGTGGCGGCACGCCTGGTCCGCCTCCTCGAGCGCCTTCTAGTCGGGCCGCTCCCCGGCGTTCCCGCCGTTGGGCTGTGCCTCGCCCGCGTTCGTCGGGGCGCGGAACTCGCCGGTGCTGGGGCCGCCATCGCCGTCCCCCGCGATCGCGATCTGGACATCGACGCCGTGCTCCTTCATGCACGCCTCGAAGTCCGCGATGGCGAGCTCCGGGTCGATCGACGCGCTCGGCGCGGCGGACGCATCCGTGGACGGGCTGGGCGTCGCGAGGCTGATGACGCCGCTCGAGGCGGGACCGGCGCTGCAGGCCGCGAGGACCGCGGCAAGCGCGAGGAGCGCGGTCAGGGCGAGCAGCGCAGATGCGCGTCGCCGCCGACCGGATGCGGTTGTCATGGACGAGACCTCCTTCGAAGGCGGGGCCGACTCCCCGCCGGTGTCCGTCCGTTGTCGCCGCCACGGGTCAAAGGCGGCTCAAGCGCGCTTTCAGAAACCTTTGATCTTCGGCAGGTACACAGGGCCGATGCACCTCCTCCTGGTCGAGGACGACCCTCGCCTCGCCGATCTCGTCGCGCGGCTGCTCGGCGGCGAGCGGCATCTCGTCGAGCGCGCCACGACGGGCGCCGCCGCGCTCGAGCTCGCGGGCGGGCCGGGGATCGACGCGATCGTGCTCGACGTGGGCCTGCCGGACCTGTCCGGGTTCGAGGTCGCCCGCACGCTCCGCGATCGCGGCTCCGAGGTGCCGATCCTCATGCTCACCGCTCGCGACAGCGTCTCGGACCGCGTCGCCGGCCTGGACTCCGGGGCGGACGACTACCTCGTCAAGCCGTTCGCGATCGAGGAGCTCGCGGCGCGGGTGCGGGCGCTGGGCCGCCGGGGCCGCGGCGCCGGCGCGCAGACGACGCTCGGCGCGGGGCCGATCCAGCTCGACGAGGCGACCCGCATCGTCACCGTCGACGGGCTGCGGGTCGATCTCAGCCCGCGCGAGTTCGCCCTGCTCGAGTGCCTGCTCCGCCACCGCGGCCGGGTGCTCAGCCGCGACCAGCTGCTCGACCACGCCTGGCCCTACGACACCGAGGTCACGCCCGCGATCGTCGACACCTACGTCTACTTCCTGCGGCGCAAGCTGGGGCCGGTCGCGGGCGGCTCGATCGAGACCGTGCGCGGCATGGGCTACCGGGCGGCGGCATGAGCGGCGCGACGATGACCGCGCGCCGCAGCCGGCCCGCGTCGACGCCCGAGGCGCCGGTCCTCCGCCGCACGCGCCGGCGGCTCATCGCGTGGAGCGCCGGCAGCACGTTCGTCGTCCTGGTCGTCCTCGGGGTGGCGATCTACGCCGCGGCCGCGTCCAGCCTCGCCGCAACCGGCGAGGCGCAGCTCGAGGCAAGGGCGGTCGAGATGACCAACGTCGCGTTCCGGGCCCAGCTGGCGGGTGCCGGCGAGCGGATGCTCACGGTGACCAACGACCCCTCGCAGCCGGGCGTCGTGATCGGCGGCGCGACCTCGGGGACGATCGGCTTCGTCGTCAACCAGCAGCTGGCGCCGGAGATGCCGTTCGGCAACGGGGTCGCGGTGCCGGGGCCGGGGCTCGTGGAGGCGTTCCGTCCGGATGAGCTGACGATGGCGGCGATCGCCGAGGGCCAGCGGGTGATCGTCGAGACGACGATCGGCAACGCGCCGGTCCGCGTCCTCGCGCAGCCCATCGAGACGCCGGCCGGCCGGCTCGTCGCGTTCGTCATGGCGGACCGGACGGCCGAGCTCGACACGCTCCGCACGCTGCTCCTCGTCCTGCTCGGCGGCGGGCTCGCCGTCCTCGCCGCGTCCGTCGCGGTGGGCTACGTGTACGCCGGCCGGGCGCTGGTGCCGATCCGCGAGTCGCTCGAACGACAGCGCGAGTTCGCGGCGGACGCGAGCCACGAGCTCCGGACGCCGCTCGCGATCACCCGGGCCGCGATCGCGGAGCTGCGCCGCGGACGCGACGACCCGGCGACGGTCGACCGGGCGATCGACGACCTCGACGCCGGCGCCGCCCGGATGGAGCACCTCGTCGCGGACCTGCTGCTGCTCGCGCGGACCGATGCCGAGGCGGTCGAGCTCGCGATGGCCGACACCGACCTCGCCAACGCCGCGGCCGAGGCGACCGAGTCGCTGGAGCCCGTGGCCGCCCAACGCGGCGTGCGGCTCGTGCTCGAGGTCGTGCCGGCCCCCGTCCGCGGCGACGAGGCGCGGCTGCGCCAGCTGGCGGCGATCCTCGTGGACAACGCGATCCGCCACTCGCCCGTCGGGTGGCCGCGTGACGGTGACGGCCGGGCCCGGGGCGTGGCTGAGCGTCGAGGACGAGGGACCGGGCATCGATCCGGCGCACCTGGACCAGGTGTTCGAGCGGTTCTGGCGGGCGCCGGACGCGCCGACCGGCGGGACCGGCCTGGGCCTCGCGATCGCGCGCTGGATCGCCGAGCGCCACGGGGGCACGATCCAGGCGTCGAACCGCGGCGGCGGGCAGCCCGGCGCGCGGTTCACGGTCCGCCTCCCCGCCGCCTGAGGCCCGACGCGCGGGCTACGCTGCCTGCCATGCCGGACACGTTCCCCGATCGCCCGTCGCGCCACGTCCGCTCGTCCGACGGGACGCCGATCGCGGTGTTCTCCGCGGGATCCGGACCCGCGCTGATCCTCGTCCACGGGACCACCGCCGATCACCGGACGTGGCGGGTGCTCGGGCCGATGCTCGCGCCCCGGCACGCGATCCACGCGATCGACCGGCGTGGCCGCGGCGACTCGGGCGACGGCGACGGCGCCGTACTCGATCGGGCTCGAGCTGGACGACCTCGCCGCCGTTGCCGACGCGCTCGCCGCGGAGACCGGCGGACCCGGTCGACGTGCTGGGTCACTCGCTGGGCGGGCGGATCGCCCTCGGCGCGTCACTCCGGACGCCGTCGATCCGGCGGGTGATCGCGTACGAGAGCGCGCCCGGCTCCACGCTGCGCGCGCCGGGCGAACGCGACGAGCTCCTCGACGCGCTCCGTGACGACCTCGCCCGCGGCGACAACGACGCGCTGCTCGCCCGGTTCATGACCGATGCGGTCGGGATGCCGCCGGCCGACCTCGCGGCGTTCCGGGCGGACCCGATCTGGCCGCTGCGGTCGGCCGCGGCACCCACGATCGTCCGCGAGCTCGACGCCGCCGACGCCGCCCCGGAGGTGTCGATGGACGCGCTCGCGATGGTCCGCGTCCCGGTTCTCCAGGTCGCCGGCTCCGCGTCGCCGTCCTCGTTCCGGCAGGCCGCCGCGGCCCTCGACGCGCGGCTCGCCGACGGGCGGCTCGTGATCATCGAGGGTGCCCGCCACGCCGCCCATCACAGCCACCCGGCGGAGCTCCTGGCCCTCGTGGAGACGTTCGTCACCGGCTGAGCACCCGGGCGGACCCGAGCCGCATCACGGTCCGTGCGGTCGGGCTACCATCGTCCGCATGAGCGAGCTGGCCGCGGCACCTGCCGACACCCGTCCGTACTCCCCGGGCCTCGAGGGGGTCATCGCCGGCGAGACCGCCCTGTCGTACATCGACGGCGAGCGCGGGCGCCTGCTGTACCGCGGCTACCCGATCGGCGACCTCGTCCGCCACGGCTCCTACGCGAGCGTCGCGGAGCTGCTGTGGACCGGCGACTGGGACCCGGACGCGAAGCTCGCCTGCCGCCCGGTCCCGGCGCCCGTCCTCGAGGCGATCCGCGCGCTGCCGAAGACGGCCAAGCCGATGGACGCGCTCCGGACCGCGGTCTCCGCGTGGGGCGCCGTGCACGATCCGTCGTGGCCGCCGACGCCCGACGAGGCGCGCGAGCTCACGGCGACGTCGCCCTCGGCGCTCGCGGCGTTCGCCCGGCTGCGCCAGGGGCTCGAGCCCGTCGCGCCGGACCCCGACCTCGACCTCGTGGCCGGGTTCCTGTACCAGATCAACGGCACGAAGCCCGACGCCGAGACCGCCCGGGCGCTCGACGCGTACTTCATCGTCGGCGCGGAGCACGGGTTCAACGCCTCGACCTTCACCGCGCGCGTCATCACCTCGACCCGCGCCGACCTCGCGTCGGCGGTCTGCGGGGCGATCGGCGCGATGAAGGGGCCGCTCCACGGCGGCGCCCCGTCCGAGGTCGTGGAGCAGATCCACGAGGTCGGCTCCCCCGAGCGGGCCGAGGCGTGGGTCCGCGAGACGATCGGGCGCGGCGACCGGCTGATGGGCTTCGGCCACCGCGTGTACCGCGCGTACGACCCGCGGGCCGCGGCCCTGCGCGAGGTCGCGGAGTCGATGGAGCACAAGCCCGACTGGCTGGAGCTGGCGATGTCGGTCGAGGACGTCGCGCTCAAGGTCCTCGCGGAGAAGCATCCGGACCGGCCCCTCAAGACCAACGTCGAGTTCTACGCGGCACCGGTGCTGATGGGCGTCGGCCTCACGCCGGACCTGTTCCCGGCCACGTTCGCCCTCGCGCGGCACGCCGGCTGGACCGCCCACGCGATCGAGCAGGGCGCCAACAACCGGCTGATCCGCCCCGACGTCAAGTACGTCGGCCCCGGAGAGCGCCCGCTCGCCGAGGCGTAACGCGGCGCGACCGCCTGCGGGCGGCGTCGCGGCGGGCGTGCGACGCATCATCGGCGCGGTCGCCACGAGCGACCACGATCGACCGGAAGCCGCCCGCAGACGTGCGCCTCCGCCCCCGCGTCTCGCGCGGTCGCCAGCACCGACCACGTTCGACCCCAGGCGGCTCGCGGCCCGGGGTCCACCCACTGCTGGTCGCTCGCAGCGACCGAGAAGGCTGCTGGCCGCGTCGACCCGGCGGTCGAATGCCAACTGGTCGCTGCCGGCGACCAACGCTGTCGTTGCGATCGGTTCGCTGCGGGTGAACGCGTTGGGGTCGAAGGGTCGCCAGGCCCACCGATACGCACGATTTCTTCGCCTCGAACGAACACCGGCGCCTGATCGAGGGACGCTTGGCAGGCTTGCCGGCGATGTCGTTCACCGTGGGCGAAGACGCGAAGGGCCGCCCCGACATCCGCGGCGCTAGTGCAGCACCGCGACCTTGAGCGTGACGATCACGAGGCCCAGCCCGACGTCGACGAGCGCGACGAGCAGCGCCGGCAGCCAGCCGCGGCGCATCGCCAGGCCGACGACCAGGCCCCACGCGAACAGCTGCACGATCCCCGCCGCCATCGCGAGGTTCGCGGCCTGATCGGGCGTGGTGATGCCGAACGATGGCCGTGAGCAGCAGGATCGTCGGGATGACCGCCGCGCTCAGCATCGGCAGCTCGGCGCGGGCGATCGCCAGGACCTCGCCGCGCGCGATCGGGCCGCGGGTCCGGATCGCGATGAGCTCCGTCCAGACCTCGGTCAGCCAGAACACGCCGACGCCGACGACGAGCGTCGCGGCGATGAACTCCGGGATGGCGTCGCTCCGCGCCTGCGCGGCGACGAGCGCGGTGACGAGCAGGGAGCCGTAGACCGCGGACGCGCGGTCGGCGTGCGCACGCTCGACCGAGGCGTCATTGACGACCGCCTGCCTGCTTGCCGGATCCACCCCGGCTAGAGGTAGCCGCGGCGGCGGAAGAACAGCAGGACGCTGATCAGGATCGTGGCCATGAGGGCGACGATCACCCAGAACTCGGTCGGGCTGCCCTCCTGCCCGGGGAGCGGCACGTTCATGCCGAACACGGACGCGAGCAGCGTGAGCGGCAGCATCGCGACGCTGAACGCGGTGAGGACCCGCAGCGACTCGTTCAGGCGGTGGGAGAGCACCGACTCGTTCGAGTCCTCCAGCGCCTCGGCCACTTCCTTGTAGTTCTCGAGGACGTCCCAGATCCGCTCGGCGGCATCGGTGATGTCGTCGAAGTAGATGTCCAGGTCTTCCTGGAGGTAGCGCTGCTTCGTGCGCTCGAGGTCGCGGAGCACGGCGCGCATGGGTCGCACGACGCGCCGGAAGTTGATGATCTCCTGCTTCGCGTTGGAGATCTCCTCGACGATCTTCGCCGACCGGCCCTCGAAGATGTCGTCCTCGAGCTGGTCGAGCTTGGCGCCCATCTTGCGCAGCATCGGGAACGAGGCGTCCACGATCGTGTCGACGATCTTGTACAGCAGGTACCCGGTGCCCTTCGAGAAGATGCCCTCGCGGACCTCCTCGCGCTCCCGGTAGCGCTCGAACATCGCCGCCAGCGGGGGCAGCGTCTGATCCGGCAGCGTGATCAGGAAGTCGGGACCGACGAACAGGTCCAGCTCCGCGGTGAGGAGGCGGCCGCTCGCCTTGTCGAACACCGGGAAGTGGAGAACGATGAACAGGTAGTCGTCGTACGCGTCCAGCTTGGGGCGCTGGTTGCGCGAGGCGACGTCCTCGATCGCGAGGGGGTGGAACCCGAACTCGGCCTCGAGCCAGTCGCGATCCGCCTCGCGGGGGCGCTCGAGGTGCAGCCAGCGGACGCCGGACGCCGTGATGACGTCGGGCTGGGACTCGTCAGCCCCGAGGGCGTCGAGGGACCCGTCGAGCGCGCCGGGACGTGCTCCGCGAAACCGCGGTCGCAGCAGCATGTTCGGCACTTGGGGGAACTCCGGTCCGCATGGGCGGATCGTAGCGCACGTGTGCGAACACCGGGAACCGAACGAAGGTCGGGGGTCGCGGCGTTCAGCCCGCGTGCTCCTTCGCACGGCGAACGCGGCGAGCGCCCGCTCGCGCGCTCCGGCGTGATCGACGATCGGCGCCGGGTAGTCCGTGCCGATCCGGCAGCGGGCTGTCGCCTGTTCGTCGGTCGTCATCGTCCACGGCTCGTGGATCCGGTGCGGCGGCACGTGCGCCAGCTCCGGGACCCAGCGGCGGACGTAGTCGCCGTCGGGATCGAAGCGCTTCCCCTGCAGGACCGGGTTGAAGATCCGGAAGTACGGCTGCGGGTCTGTGCCGGTCGAGGCGGTCCACTGCCAGCCGCCGTTGTTCGACGCGACGTCGCCGTCGGTCAGGTGGCGCATGAACTCGGCCTCGCCGAGCCGCCAGTCGAGCAGCAGGTCCTTGGTCAGGAACGATGCCGCGATCATGCGTGCCCGGTTGTGCACGAAGCCCGATGCCCGGAGCTGGCGCATGGCCGCGTCCACGATCGGGTAGCCGGTCCGCCCCTCGGCCCACGCGCGGAAGCCGTCTTCGTCGTCCGCCCAGGCAAGGGCCGCGAACGCCGGCTGGAACGGCTCGCGCAGCACGCGCGGGTGATGCCACAGGACGTGCGCGTAGAACTCGCGCCAGACGAGCTCCTGCAGGAAGACGCGGCGGCCCTCCCCCGCCCCCTCGGCCCGGTCGGCGACCTCGTTCGGCGACAGCAGGCCCCAGCGCAGGTCCTGCGACAGCCGCGAGGTGCCGTCGCGGTCCAGGCGGTTCCGGGACGTCGCGTACGAGGCGATCGGGCCGTCGAGCCAGCGCGCAAGCCGGTCACGAGCGGCGTCCTCGCCCGGCGCGGGGATGAGCGCGGGGTCGGCGGTGGGCGGCGGGACCTCGGGCACCGGGTCGAGCCGCGAGCCGCGGCCGGCGGCGCCGTTCGGGCCCGGGATCCGATCCGGGGCGGGCAGCACGGGCCGCCGGTCGAGCGCCTGCCACGCGCGGCGGAACGGCGAGTAGACCGTGAACGGCCCGCCGTCGGCCTTGCGCACCTCGTCGGGTTCGTGCACGTACAGGCCGCGCTTCTGACGGAACGCGATGCCGTCCGCCGCGAGGCGATCCGCGACCGCCCGATCCCGCCGCCGGCCGTACGGCGCCGCATCCCGCGTGACGTACACCTCGCCCGCACCGAGCTCCCGGGCGAGCGCCGGGCACGATGTCCGCTGGCCGCCCGGACACGACGCGGAGCAGTGCACCCCGCTCGGCGAGCGACCCGGCCAGCGCCACGACGCTCTCGCGCATGAACCACGTCCGGTTCGCGGACGGCCATCGGCCGTTGAGCAGCGGCTCGTCGAACACGAACAGCGGCACCACGACGTCGGCCGCCGCGATGGCCGCGGTGAGCGCGGGGTGGTCGTGCACCCGGAGGTCGCGGCGGAACCAGACGATCGCGGTGCTCGGCATGGGGCTCCCTTCGCGCGTCATCATCGCGTGGTGACCATCCCGTCCCTGCCCGACCCGCCGGTGCTCGACGTGCCGGATCCATCGCTCGTCGTGCTCGTCGGGGCCGCGGGGTCCGGCAAGTCGACGTTCGCCGCGCGCCACTTCGCCCCCGACGAGGTCCTGTCATCGGACGCGTTCCGGGCCTTGATCAGCGGCGACCCGGCCAACCAGGCGGCCACGAAGCCCGCGTTCGCGGCCCTCCACCGGGCCGTCGTCGCGCGGCTGCGGTCGCGGCGGCTCACCGTGATCGACGCGACCAACGTCCAGCCGCACGCCCGGCGGTCGCTCGTCGCCCGGGCTGCGGAGGCCGGCGTCCCGATGCGTCGCGATCGTCCTCGACCTGCCGCCGGACGTCGTCCTGGCGCGGAACGCCGCCCGGCCCGGGGCTGCCGCCGTCCCGGAGCCGGCGGTCCGGGCGCAGCTCGATGCGCTCGCGGCGACCTTCGCCGCCGACCCGGCGATCGCCTGGTCAGGGTTCGCCGCCGTCCACCGCCTGCGCACACCGGCCGAGGTCGACGCGGCGGTGGTGCGCCGCGTCGCGCTGGACTAGGCCGACGCCTCCTCGGCGAGCCGCAGGCGGCCGAACGCCTTGGCGCGGAGCTCCACCCAGACGCCGTTCTGCATGTAGACGTCCTGGCGGCAGACCTCGAGCGCGTCGGCCTCGGTCGCCGCGCGGATGATGAGCACCGATGCGGACACGTCGGCGTAGGCGCCGACCTCGATGATCACGCCCTGGCGCTTCAGCTCGGCGGCGCGGGCGAGGTGGGCGGCGCGGAACGGGACGCGCGTCTCCGCCGCGTCCGGGGCATAGGTGCACTCGACGAACCAGGCGGGCTCGATCGCGTGGTCGGGGGTGTCGGTCATCGTCAGAGCGTAGCGCTGCCCACGCCGATGAGGACGATCGCGAGCGCGGTCAGCGCGATCCCCACGAGGTGGCTCCGCGTCACCCGTTCGCGGAGGATCGTGATCGCGAGGATGACCGTCGTCACCGGGTACAGCGACGAGAGCACCGCCGCGATCGCGAGCTGGCCGGTCTGCGCGGCGAGGATGAACGCGGCGTTGCCGACCATGTCGAGCACGCCGACGACGACCAGCTTCGGCAGCAGGTCGGTGCTCATCCGCCACGGCTGCCGGAGCAAGCACGATCGCCGCCACGAGGAGCAGCGACTGCACGAGGCGCACGACGACCAGCGGCAGCAGCGCCCCGTCGCCGGAGAACTGGCCGACGCACACGTTGAACAGCCCGATCATCGTGCCGCCGAGGAGCGCCCACCCGATGCCCGACGGCCGGTCGTCGTCGACGTGCCCGGGCGCCCGGGTGACGAGCACGACCGCGATCAGCGCGACGACGATCCCGACCACGACCATCCGGTCCGGGATGCCCTCCGTCACGAACCCGACGACGACCGGGATGACCGCCGCGAGGACGCCCGTCGTCGGGCGCGACGACACCCATCCGGCCGACGGCGAGGCCGCGATAGAGCGAGGAGATGCCGATGACGCCGGCGACGCCCGCCGCGACGGCCCAGCCGAGGTCGGCGCCCTGCGGAAACCGCTCGCCGCGGGCGAGGCCGATGGCGAGCGCGAGGACGAGCCCCACGAGCTGCGTGCCGAGCACGACGCCGAGCAGCGGCGCGCGGCGGGCGAGCGTCCCGCCGCCGAAGTCGCCTGCGCCCCAGGCGAGCGCCGAGATGAGCCCGAGCAGGATGACCGACGAGCCCGCCGCCCCGAGGACGTCAGGCAGGAGCGACGACCTCCGGCTCCACGTGGTCATCGACGGCGGTCGGGCCCTCGAGCACGACCACCGAGTCGGCGAGCGCGTCGTAGCGGTCCGAGGTCGTGAGGTAGATGACCTGGAAGTCGGTCGAGACCTCGCGCAGCAGCTCGAGCGCGCGCGGCGCGCGCTCGTCGTCGAGCGTCACGAACGGGTCGTCGAGGACCAGCGGCGGCCGCCGGTCGCCGGTCACGAGCCGGACGAGGCCGAGCCGCGCGGCGAGGTAGACGGTGTCGAGCGTGCCCTGCGACAGCTCGCTCACCGACACCCAGTCGTTGCGCTCGGGCGAGAACACCTCGATGCCGAGGTTCGTGTCGTCGATCCGGACGCGCTTGTAGCGGCCGCCGGTCACCCGGGCCACGTCCGGGACCATGCGCTTCTCGAGGTAGCGCGTCGCGCGCTTCATCGTCGCCTGCTCGGCCGAGTTGATCTCCTGCAGCGTCCGGGCGTAGATCCGCTCGCGACGGCGGAGCGCGGCGAGCTCGTCCTTCCAGCTGGCCAGCCGCTCGGCGAGGCCCGCGACCTCCTCGGCATCGACCGGGTTCTGCTCCACGCGGGCCCGGGCCGTTGCCTCGTCGTCGCGTGCCCGGTCCAGCGCCTTCTCGGCGTCGGCGACCTCGACCTCGAGCCGCTCGCGGGCCCGGGGCTCCTTGGCGATCGGCCCGAGGGCCTCGAGCGCCGCGGTCTTCTGCTCGATCTCGAGCGCGGCCGCGTCGCGGCGCCCGGGCAGGGCCTCCAGCGGCTCCTCCCCGATCAGGCCCGACAGGCGGGCGCGCCGCGTCTCGATCTCCGCGACGTGCGACTCCTCCTCGGTCAGCCGGGCCTCGGCCTCCTCGCTCGTCTCGAGCCCGAGGCGGGCCAGCAGGTCGTCCCGCTCGCCGGTGGCCTCGCGCAGCTCCTGCTCGATCTCCGAGCGGCCGCGGAGCCGGCGGTTGACCTCGGCGTCCTTGAGCTGGGTCTGGACCCTGTCGCCGCGCCGCAGCCAGAACCCGACCACGGCGAGCGCGAGGCCGATCGCCGCGATCGCGCCGCCGATGAACAGCGGGGCGGTGCCGAGGTCCACGACCCCGAGCAGGTCGGCGGCGAAGGCGGCGACGCGCGATGACGATCCCGACCACGACGAGGATCAGCGCCCAGCGCGACAGCGGGCGCCAGCGGACCTCGGGCGGGACCTCGAAGCTGACCTGGACCTCGCCCTCGAGCAGCGCCTGGAGGGTCGCGATCTGGCGATCCACGGCGCGCAGCCGCTCGACCGTCGAGCGGAGCACGGGGAGCGGCGTGGGTGACGGATGCGTCCGGTCGAGCTCGGTGATCTCGTCGCGCACGATGACCGCGGTCCGGTAGCGCTCGTAGCGCTCCTGGGCCTGGGTCTTCTCGGCGTTGAGCCGCTCGGCCTGGCGCGCCTTCTCGAGCATCGCCCGCCGCTCGGTCAGGGCCGTCTCGGTCTCGGCACGCCGCTCGCGGGCGACGGCCAGTGCGTCGCGGTCGCGCTCGAGGCGGCCGAGCGCGTCCTCGCCGGCCTGCAGCTTGGCGGTGGCATCGGTCACCGCGTCGTCCGCGACCTTGAGGCGGCCCGGGTTCTTCGTCCCCTTCGTCTGGAGCGCGTACAGCGCGCGGTCGAGCTTCTTGCGGGCGCGGCTCGTGCCGCGGTCGGCGCCGCTGATCGACGCCTGGAGGCGGTCGCGGAGGGCGCCCTCGTCGCGCTGGACCTCGGCCAGCTCCTGGTGGCGGATCGAGGCTGTCGAGCGGTAGAAGTTCTCGGTCGGGAGGCCCGACAGCTCGGCGAGCGCCTCGTCGGCGCGGGCGGGATCGGTGATGACCTCGCCGTCGAGCTCCAGGCGGACCTGGCCCTTGGAGCCGCGGAACGACTTCTCGAGGCGGCCCTCGTGGGTGCCGCCGTCCTCGTCCTCGTACGTGAACACGAGGGCGATCGCGCTCCGCGAGTCGGCGTCGCCGTCCCACGGCACGAGGCCGTCGAGGTCGCCCGCGGAGCTCGTGACCTTGCGGGTCAGGGCGAGCTCGATCGCGCGCTGGAGCGTCGACTTGCCGGCCTCGTTGGGGCCGCGGATGACCGTCAGCCCGGGCGAGAGCTCGAAGGCGGCGTCCTTGTAGCGGCGGACGTTCTGGAGGGCGAGGCTCGTGATCCTCACAGCGTCACCTCGTGGCCCGCGAGCAGGAGGCGACCGAGGCGGAGCACGTCGCGCAGCTCCTCCGCCTCGCGCACGGCCATCGTGTCGCCGGACGCCTCGAGGTCGGCGATCCGGCCCTCGACGTTGCGGATGAACGCGCCGGTGATCGTCTCGGCGGAGGGGATCGCGCCCTCGGTCAGGGCGGGCTGGCTGGCGTCCCGGATGCGGACCTTGAGGAAGCTCGCCTTGAGCGCGGCCTCGACCTCCTCCGGCTCGAGGTCCAGCTCGTCCGGCCGGACGCCGATGAGCCGGACGTCGAGCACGAGGTCCGGGTTCGCCTGGGCCTTGAGCTTCTCGATGAACGCGGGCTGCGACCCGATCGTCGACGCGTCGAGCTCCTGGCGCGCGAACGACGTCCTGCCGACGCTCCGCTCCTCGACGTGGACGGTGTGGGCGCCGGCCTTCTCGTCGAGCGTCACGAGCAGCACCTTGCCGGCCTTGTCCTGGTCGACGGCGATCGCCTCGGGGGCGCCCGCGTAGGCGTACGTGATGCCCTTCGTCTTCGCGACCTGCGCGCTGTGCCAGTGGCCGAGCGCGAGGTAGTCGAGGCCGGTCGCGGCGATCTCCTCGACCGTGACGACGACCTCGTCGCCGTCCGTGCGACCCGGGATCGCGACCGCGGCATGGAGGACGCCGACCTTCCAGGTCGCCTGCGGGACCTCGAGCGCGGCGAGGTCGCGGAGCGGGCTGTACGGGGCGCGCTTCGTGGGGAAGCACGGCCCGTGGACGACGACGTCCAGCGCCTGGAGGTGGATCCACGGATGGTCCGGCGTCAGGACGACGATCAGCTCGTCCTGCGGGCCGGCTGCCCGCGAGGGTCGCGATGTCGTACGCGCGGTAGACCGACGAGCGGTCGTAGACGTCGTGGGTGCCGGGGACGAGGACGGAGCGGATCCGCGCCTTCGCGAGCCGCCCGAGCTCCGCGGCCACGCGCTCGACCGAGCGCTTGGGCTGGACGTTCGAGTCGAACAGGTCGCCCGCGACGAGGAACAGGTCGACCTGCTCGCTGATCGCGAGGTCCACGCTGGCCTTGAACGCGGCGAACTGGCGCTCGCGCTGGGCGGCCGCGGCGTCCCCGAGGTCGGCGTGACGGGCGCCGAGATGCACGTCGGCGGTGTGCAGCAAGCGGAGCATGCGGTGGGCTGCCTCCCTGTCTCCGTCCACCCGTGCGTCGCTTGACGCCCGTGGTCGGTCCCCGTGCCCGCTCGACATGCCGACCGGGACCCGCGAGCGGCCGCACCTGCTGGCCCTCCTCCCCTCCGACCTGGCACGGTCTCGGGTTCGACTGGAGGACCGGGTCGGTCGCCCCCGGGACCCGGTGCCGACCCGGGCGCCCCCATCGCTCCCGGTTCGACATGTCGAGCCTCGGCCGCCATTGTGACAGGTCGAGTGTCACGGGCGACGCGAGTGGAATCTGGGCGTTTCGGGGTCGTGATGGCAAATGCAACGCCTGTGTAATGGCCGCTTCCGAAAGCCCCGGTATAGGGTGGAGCCACTGGAACCAACCCGGTGGCCCGTACGGGGGCTCCGAGATACGGCACCTGGTCGGGCGGCCTCCGGTCTGACTCCCCGCCGCCCCTCCCGACTTCGGTGTCGGTCCCCCCACGAGCTACCACCCGCGTCTTCGCGCGCCCGGGAGGAGCATTTTGGTGACCTTCGTCGACCGGACCCTCAACTGCGTCGACTGCGGCGTGGAGTTCATCCACTCCGCCGCCGATCAGGAGTACTACACGCAGAAGGGGTTCACGTCGGATCCCAAGCGGTGCGCGTCGTGCCGCGCCTATCGCCGCGCGACCCGCGACGGCGGCACTACGACGCCCACTCGATCGGCGGCCCGCGCGGCTACGAGCGCACCGAGGAGCGGTCCCCGCGCGAGTACTTCGCCGCGATCTGCACGTCGTGCGGCAACCAGGCGCAGGTGCCGTTCAAGCCGCGCATGGACAAGCCGGTCTACTGCTCGGACTGCTTCCGCGAGATCAAGCCGGACTAGGGTCGTCCGCGGCGTCGCGCGGCCGTCCGGGCGTCGCCCGCGGCGGCCCGGGCCGCGGCGCGGCGGCGGCTCCCGCGCGTTCCTGCCTAACGCTCCCCGGGAGAGCACTCGACACCGTCGTGGCGTCAGACGCTCACACGGTGAGCGTTATCGGCCTCGGACCCATCGTCGGGGCTCATACGCTCCCCTGGTGAGCGTTACGCGGGGATCCCGGCCATCGGCGCGACTAACGCTCCCGTGGTGAGCGTATGAGCATCGAGTGCCGCCGCCACGTGCGTGGCGCGGCCGAGCAGACGCCAGCCGCATCGTCGCCCGCGGCGTCCAGTGCTCTCCCCGTGAGCATCTGACACCGACCGCTCAGATCCGGAACGCCTCGCCCTTGCGGAAGCGCTCGCGGCGGCGCCCCCGCCAGACCGTCACGCGGCCGCGGCCGTGGACCTGCCACGCGCCGTTGCGCCCGACGACCGCCGTGTCCTCGTCGATGCCCACGATCACGGCGGACCGCGGCGCCTGCAGCGCGACGAGCGCGGTGAGCGGCTCGGGCCATGCGTCGTAGTGCGGCAGGACCGCGATGCCGTTGACCAGCGACAGCCCCTCGGGCCAGCGGATCGGAAAGGGCAGCGGGATCTTCAGCTTCGGGATCTGCCGGAAGTCCATCGTCCGGCCGACCAGCGACATCGCCCCGGCCGAGCAGCCGGCGACGACCGCCCCGCGCGCGTTCGCCTGGGCAATCGCCGCCCCCAGCGGCGAACCGCGCAGCACGTCGAGCAGGTGCCGGGGATGCCCGCCCGAGATGTAGATCAGGTCGGCCTCGCCGATCGCCTGGAGCGCGGCGCCATCGTGGCCGTCCGCGGCGGTCCGGACGAGCACCGGCTCGACCTCCGCGCCGAGCGCCGAGAAGTGCTGCACGCCCATCTCCGCCCAGGCGAGGAACGTCTCCTCGCCGTCGACCGCGGAGGCGGTCGGAAGGATCGCGACGCGCGGCCGGGATCGGCCGGTCGCCTCGAGGAGCCCTCGATCGAATTCGGCCATGGGGGCGAGGAACTCTCCGGCGCCGACGAGCGCCACGGGACCGGGCACGGCGGCAGCATACGGCCTCGCCCGATTCGGGGCGGACGAGCACGGCCGGCGCCCAGTTGGACGCTCCCCGCCGCCCCTGCAACACTCGGCCGTGGATGAAGACCTTCGAGCGTTGGACCATGGTCGCGGCCATCCTGGGCACGTCGATGGTCTTCCTCGACGGCACGATCATGAACCTCGCCCTGCCGCGTATCGGCGAGGAGCTGCCGGGCACGATCTTCTCGAGGCTCGAGGGCCAGACCTACGCGGTCAGCGGCTACCTCGCGATCCTCGCCGCGCTGCTCATCCTCGCCGGCGCGCTGGGCGACTACTACGGCCGTCGCCGGATCTTCGCGATCGGCCTCACCGGCTTCGGCATCACCTCGGTCCTGTGCGGCCTGGCCCCGACGCTCGAGCTGCTCGTCGTCGCCCGGCTCCTCCAGGGCGCGGCCGGCGCGCTGCTCGTGCCGGGCAGCCTCGCGATCCTCACGGCGCTGTTCGAAGGCCCGGCCCGCGCCCGCGCGATCGGCATCTGGGCGTCGGCGACATCGGCGACGACGCTCCTCGGCCCCGTCATCGGCGGGCTGCTCGTCGACGGCGTCAGCTGGCGCGCGGCGTTCCTCATCAACGTGCCGCTGGTCCGCTCGCCCTGTTCGCGACCATCCGCTACATGCCCGAGACGCGCTCCGAGGAGGCAACCGGCAACGTTCGACTGGCTCGGCGCGGCGGTCGCCGTGATCGCGGTCGGCGGGCTCGCGTTCGGGGCGATCCGCGGCACGGACCGCAACTGGCAGGACCCGATCGCGTGGATCTCGCTCGCCATCGGCGCCATCGCGCTCGTCGCCTTCCCGTTCCTCATGGCGCGCCGGCCGAACCCGCTCGTGCCGCTGGGCCTGTTCCGCCGCCGGCACTTCGCGACGATCAACCTCTCGACGCTCCTGATCTACGGCGCCCTGTACACCGTGCTCTACATCCAGGGCCTGTTCCTGCAGGGCGTCGTCGGCTACACGGCGACCGCGGCCGGGCTGATCGGCGTGCCCACCGGGATCATGCTCACGCTGCTCTCGGCCCGGATCGGGACGCTGGCCGGCCGCCACGGCGCGCGCCGGTTCCTGGTCGCCGGGCCGATCCTCATGGCGCTCGGCCTGCTGTGGCTCGCGCGCGTTCCCGCCGACACGGCGCCCTGGCAGCTCGCGATCGCCGACCCGACGACCTACCTGCCGCCGGCGTCGACGCTGTCGACATCCTGCCGATGATCCTGCTGTTCGGGTTCGGGCTGTCGCTCGTCGTGGCGCCGTTGACGAGCACGCTGATGTCGTCCGTGCCGGTGGGCAACGCGGGCCTCGCGTCGGCGATCAACAACTCGATCTCGCGGGTCGGGCAGCCGCTCCTGGCGGCGGTGATCTTCGTCGTCGTGTCCGGGTCGTTCTACGCGTCGCTCGCCGCGGACGTGCCGGGCGTCGACCCGAACGACCCGCAGCTCCGGGCGCAGGTCCAGCCGCTCAACCCGCCGGCCGAGGGGACGCCGCCGGACGTCGCGCAGGCGGCGACGGAGGCCTCGGTCGATGCGCTGCACCTGGCGGTCATCGTGTGCGCGGCGCTGCTCGCGGCGGGCGCGCTGACCAACGGCATCGGGCTGAAGTCGCAGGGCGGCGAGGAGGCCGAACCCGGTGCGCCGGGAACGCGAGAGCCGGACGTCGACGGAGCCCGCGGCCGTTGGCTGAGCCGCGCGACGCGCGCACACCGCACGACTGGGACGGCGCCTCGTACGACCGCGTCGCCCACCCGATGACCCGCTGGGGCTCGAACGTCCTCGACCGGCTCCCGCTCCGCGGCGACGAGACCGTGCTCGACGCCGGCTGCGGCTCCGGTCGCGTGACCGAGCAGCTGGCCGAGTCGCCTCCCCGACGGGCACGTGGTCGCGCTCGATGCGTCGCCGTCGATGGTCGAGGCCGCACGCGAGCGGCTGACGCGGTTCGGGGATCGGGTGTCCTACGCGGTGGCGGACCTGGGCCGCCCGCTGCCGCTGGCCGACGGGTCGGTCGACGCGATCCTGTCGACCGCGACGTTCCACTGGGTCCCCGACCACGACGCGCTGTTCGCGAACCTCGCCCGCGTCGTGCGGCCGGGCGGCCGGCTCGTGGCGCAGTGCGGCGGCGCGGGGAACATCGGCCGCGTGCTCGCGGTGCTGCCCGGCGACCGGCGACGGGTGGCCCGGGCCGTGGACCTTCGCCACGCCCGAGGAGACCCGCGTGCGCCTCGAGGCCGCCGGGTTCATCGAGATCGAGACCTGGCTCAACGACGAGCTCGAGACGTTCGAGCCCGGAGCCCCGTTCCGGGAGTACCTGCGGACCGTCGTGCTGGGCGCGCACCTCGAGCGGCTGGCGACCGACGCGGAGCGCGACGCGCTCGTCGACGCCGTCGCAGAGCGGCTCCCGGACGCGACGATCGACTACGTCCGCCTCAACATCCTCGCGACCCGCGCCCGCTGATCCGGGGGCGACGTCCGCCTAGCGTTCCACCCGGAACGGGCCGCCGTGGCCCGGGATCACGATGTCGGCCGCGGCGAGCACCCGCGCGCGGTTCGGCTCGATGAACGCCTGGTCGCCGATCGGGTCGACCTCGGGCGTCCGATCCTCGCGCCACCACAGGTGCGTCATCGCGTACACGGCGTCGTCCGCCTCGACGACGAGCGTCGCGTCCTCCGGCGTGTGGCCGGGGGTCAGCCACATCGTCGACCGCGGCCCGAGCTTCGTGCCGTCGCCGTCGTGGTCCAGCCACAGGTCGTCCTTGTAGCGCGCCCAGTAGTCGAACACCTCGGCCTCGGGGAACAGCGCCACGTTCATCGTGTGGTCGGGGTGGTGGTGCGACAGGAAGACGTGCGTGATGGCCTCGGGCGCGACGCCCAGCTCGCGCAGCGGGTCGAGGATCAGCGAGCGCCGCGCGACCATCCCGGGATCGACGACGATCAGCGCGTCGCCGTCGCGGACGAGGACAACCGACGAGCCGACGCGGTCGCCGGCATACCCGGCGTGGAGCAGGTGGACAGACGTCATGCGCGGAGCGTAGACCGGCGCGCTCCCGGTCACGAGACGGGCGCGAAGGACGAAACGATGGCCCGAAACCCCGCTCCGGTGCGATCCTCCGCCGCATGCCGAATGACACCGCCGATCTCGTCCTCACCGGGGGCCGCATCTTCACCGGCGACGCCGCCAAGACGTGGGCGCAGGCGCTCGCCGTCCGCGGCAACCGGATCGTCGCCGTCGGGTCCGACGCCGACGTCAAGCCGCTCATCGGGAGCAGCACCCGCGTCATCGAGCTGCGGGGACGGACCGTCACCGCGGGCTTCCAGGACGCGCACGTCCACCCGACCCACGGCGGCCTCGCCCGCATCCGGTGCGAGCTCCACGAGTCCCGCGGCAAGGACGAGTACCTGCGCATCGTCGCCGAGTACGCGGCGGCCAACCCGGACCGCGAGTGGATCCTCGGCGGGGGCTGGTCGCTCGCCGACTTCCCCGGTGGCCTGCCCCGGCGCGAGGACCTCGACCGGGTCGTCCCCGACCGGCCGGTCATCCTCCCCAACCGCGACGGCCACGATGTCTGGGTCAACTCCCGGGCGCTCGAGCTCGCCGGGATCACCGCTGACACGCCCGATCCCGACGACGGCCGGATCGCCCGCGACCCCGACGGCACGCCGATCGGAACGCTCCACGAGGGCGCGGCGGACCTCGTCCAGCGGCTGGTCCCGGAGACCACGGTCGAGGACTTCCGCACGGGCCTGCTCGAGGGACAGCGCTACCTCCACAGCCTCGGGATCACGGCGTGGCAGGATGCCTGGGTGGCGCCGGGCGACCAGGCCGCCTACGTCGCGCTCGCCGAGTCAGGCGAGCTCACGGCGCGGGTCATCGGGGCGCTGTGGTGGGACCGCTCCCGAGGCATCGAGCAGATCGACGAGATCGTCGAGCGGCGCGCCGCAGGCCGGGTCGGCCGCTACCAGGGCACGAGCGTCAAGCTCATGCTCGACGGGGTCATCGAGAACCAGACGGCGGCGATGCTCCAGCCGTACTTCGCGACGGACGGCCCGCCACGGACAACGCCGGCCTGGACTTCATCGATGCCGAGACGCTGACCGAGGCCGTCGTGAAGCTCGATGCGCTCGGGTTCCAGGCCCACTTCCACGCGCTGGGCGACCGGGCGGTGCGCCATGCCCTCGACGCGGTCGAGGCCGCGCGACGCACGAACGGCTGGTCCGACACGCGGCCGCACCTCGCCCACCTCCAGGTCGTCCACCCCGACGACATCCCGCGGTTCGCGAAGCTCGGCGCGCTCGCCAACGCCCAGCCGCTGTGGGCCGTGCTCGAGGAGCAGATGACGGAGCTCACGCTGCCGGTCCTCGGGCGAGGAGGTCAGCGCCCGCCAGTACCCGTGGCGCTCGCTGCGCCGGCACGGCGCGACGCTCGTGATGGGCTCCGACTGGAGCGTCTCGACGCCCGACCCGTTCCTCGAGATGGAGGTCGCGGTGACCCGCATCTCGCCCGACATGCGCGAGACCGGCGAGGTGTTCCTCCCCCACGAGCGGATCGAGCTCGTCGATGCGCTGACGGCGTTCACGGCCGGCTCGGCGTACGCGAACCACCTCGACGAGACGGGCACGCTCGCCGTCGGCAAGCTCGCGGACCTCGCGATCCTCGACCGCGACCTGTTCGACGAGGGAGCCGGGCCGATCGGCGACACGACGGTCCTCGCCACGTTCGTCGACGGGGTCGCGGTCCACGAGCTGCCCGGCCTCGACTGAGGTCGGCGCCCGCACCCGACGGATGACGTAGCCGGATCGAGATCGGCCGTCCACTTCGGCGGACGGGGCTCGCGACGACACTTCTCGCAGCGGCAGGCACCACACCACACGAAGCCCCAGCTGCCGCGGAAAGGAGGTCACCGCGATGCACGTCCTGGCGATCTACAGCATCAATGAGCACCTCGGCGATCTGATGGCCCAGGCGGCCAACGAGCGGCTGGTGAACGAGGCGAAGGCCTCGACGGCCGAAGACCAGCCGGTTCGCGTTCCTGACCTCCCGCTTCGCCGGTCGCCGCTCAGTCGCGATCGCAGGCCCCACGAAGGCCCTCGCAGGCTCCTGAGCAAGCTCCTCGCTCCTTCCTCGACGCCACGCTCCTTCCTCGACAACCCGGCCGGCGGCCTCCTCCCCGCCCGGCTGCATCCACCGGGTCACCGGACTCCTCCCCGACGACCCGGCGCACATCACGCGAGACGCCCGTCTGCCCTCCCAGGGACGGGCGTCTTTGCGTTAACCGGGCGGATCAGCGATCGGTGGGCAGGTCGATGTCGTCGAGGGTGTGACCGTCCGGGTCGAGCGCCCGCCAGGTCGTCGAGGGGATCGTGGTCGCGTGGAGCGCATCGAGCAGCGCGTGGAGCGAGCGGCGGTTCTCGGCGAGGAGCGCGTTGGCGGCGAGGCGAGCGAGGTCTGTCGCGAGCGCCATCGGGAGCGTCGCGGGTGGGTCGGCCTCGAGGACGGCGGCGCCGGTGGCCGGCTCGTCCTCGAGCATCGCGACGAGCAGCTGCATGACCGCGGGCGCGAGGCGCGGCATGTCGGCGCCGACGATGAGCGCGATGGCGGGCGTGCGTCCGTGATCGCATCGAGCCCGGTCGCGAGGCCCGCGAGCGGTCCGCCGTGCGCGGCCGGATCCCGCGCGATCGTGATGCGGTCGGCGAGGTCGGGCGGGAGTGGCGGCACGTCCGCGTCCGGCGCGAGGACGAGGACGATCTCGTCGACGCACTGCGCGATGCGCTCGAGGGCATGGTGGACGAGCGGGCGGCCGTCGAATGGGGTCGTCACCTTGTCGGTGCCGAAGCGGCTTGACGCGCCGCCGGCGAGGACGATCCCGACGGGTCGCGTCACGGCGTGTCGGCGGTCGCGGCGACGTGCGCGCGCATCCGCTCCAGCGTCTTCGGGCCGAGGACGTGGCCGGCGTCCGTCCGGCGGAGGATCCCGCGCCGGTCGAGGTCCTCGAGCAGCACGAGGACGTAGCGCCGGCTCGTGCCGGTCTCGTCGCGGAACGCGGCCGGGGTGAGCGGCGCCTTCGCCGCCAGCTCCAGTGCGCGCGGCGTGAGGTCCTGCCACGTCGTGGTCGACCAGGCGAGGTCGTCCTCGAGGCGGACGATCCGCTTGTCGCGTTCGAGCGCCTTCACGCCGTCGGGCGGGCAGCCGGCGTCCCGGGCCGCGGCGGACAGCGACGGTGGGGCGGCGACGGCGAGCGCGGCCTCGAGCCGGTCCATCGCCGCGAGGACGTCCGGTGGCAGCCCGGCGCGCGCGGTCCGGGTCGCGGAGCCGGTCGCCGTCCCGGGCAAGCACCCCGACCGGCGATCGCCTGGTCGACGACGTGCCGGGCGACGCGCTCGGCCGCCGTCCGGTCCAGCGTCGCGAGGCGACGGGCGCGGATCGCGAGGGTCGTGCGGAGGGCGGGCAGCGCGAGGCCGGGCGACGAGGGCTCGGCGGCGTGGTGCGCCCGGACGGCGTCGATCGCCGCCTGGCGGAGCGACGCGGCCACGTCCGGCGCGAGACGGACGGCATCGCCCTCGACGAGCGCGCCGTGGAGGTCGAGCCGGGCTCCCGGATCGCCCGCGGCGAGCGCCGCTGCGCGCTCGGGCGTGAGGCGTCGGCGCGAGATCCCGCGCGGCGGGAGCGGGTCGAGGACCACGCCGCCACCCGCGGTCGAGCCGGGCGACGGCTGCCGGAGCGCGAACCGGTCGCCGGCCGCGGCCGCGATCGGCCGGGCGAGGCGGAGGATCGCGAGCGACGCGCCATCCGGGAGGTCGATCGACTCGCGCGGCCCGCGGACGACGAGCGCGTCGGCCTGGTCGGTCCCGAGGTGCAGCCGGAGCCGATCGCGGTCGGCGGGGATGGCGGGCGTGGCACGCGCGGCAAGCCCGGCCGGACGCGCGGAGCGCGACGAGGATCCGGGATGTCGAGACCACATCGCGGATCGGCGGTAAGGACGGCGCCGCGCTCGATGTCGCCCGCCTCGACGCCGGCGAGAAGCAGCGCCGTCCGGCCACCCGTCGCCGCCTCGACCGTCGCCGAGCGCACCTGGACCTCGCGGATGCGTACGTCGCGGTCACCGGGCACGAGCCGCAGCGTGTCGCCGGGCGCGACCGCTCCGCCCCGAAGGCTGCCGGTCACGACGGTGCCCCGGCCACGCACCGCGAAGACCCGGTCGATCGCCAGTCGAGCGCGGGCGGACGGGCCGTCGGCGTCGACGACGAGCGCGGCGAGCGCGTCCCGAACGTCGTCGATCCCCTCGCCCGTCAGCGCGGACGCGAGCAGCACCGGCACGCCCGCCAGCGTCGTCCGCGCGACCAGCGCCTGGACGTCGGTGCGCAGCTCGTCCCGCCGCGTGGCATCGGGCGCGAGGTCCGCCTTCGTCACGACCGCCAGCCCGCGCCGGATCCCGAGCGCGTCGAGCAGCTCGAGGTGCTCGAGCGTCTGGGCGTTCGGCCCGTCGTCTGCGGCCACGACCATCAGCGCCGCGTCGATCTCGCCCGCGCCGACGAGCATGTTGCCGACCAGCCGATCGTGGCCCGGCACGTCGACGAAATCGATCACCCGCCCGTCTTCGAGGGCCAGGTGCGCGTACCCGACATCGATCGTCATCCCGCGCCGCCGTTCCTCGGGCAGCCGGTCCGCGTCGATGCCGGTGAGCGCGCGCAGGAGCGTCGTCTTGCCGTGGTCGATGTGCCCGGCCGTGCCGACGACGAGGCTGGCGGCGGGACGGGCGGCGTCGTCAGCCACCGGCGACGGCGGCGCGGAGCGCGCCGATCAGCGCGTCGTCGTCCGCGGGCTCGATGGTTCGCAGGTCCACGATGACCTCGTCGCGCTCGATCCGCCCGACGACCGCCGGCGAGCCGGCCCGGAGCCGGGCCAGGACCGTCGTCGCGCGTCCCGGGAGCGCGACGCCGCGCGACGGCAGGGTCTCCCCCGGCAGCGAGCCGCCGCCGACCGTCGCCTCGATCTCGACCACGCGGACGCCATCGACGGCCTCCGCAATCCGCCGGGCTCGCGTGTCGAGCGTGTCGACCGGGACGGCGATCTGCCGCCAGACCGGGATCTCGCGCACCGCGACGCCGGCCCGGTACAGCCCGAGCGTCGCCGCGACCGCTGCGAGGATCGTCTTGTCCGGCCGCATCGCGCGGGCCAGCGGATCGCGCCGCAGCTTCGCCACCAGGTCCGCCCGTCCGACGACGAACCCGGCCTGTGGCCCGCCGACGAGCTTGTCGCCGCTGAACGTCACGAGGTCTGCGCCCGCGGCGAGCCGCTCGGCCGGCGTGGGCTCGTGCGCCAGCCCGAACGCGGCCGTGTCCAGCAGCGCCCCGGAGCCAAGGTCGTCGACGACGATCGCGCCGTGCGCGTGCGCCGCGGTGGCCAGTGCCGCGGGATCGGGCGCCTCGGTGAACCCTTCCTGCCGGAAGTTCGACGGGTGCACGCGGAGGACCAGCCGGGCCTTGCCGGCGGCGAGCACCTCCTCGAAGTCCGCGACGCGGGTCCGGTTCGTCGTCCCGACCTCGACCAGCTTCGCGCCTGCCCGCCGGACGATCTCGGGAATCCGCACGCCGCCGCCGATCTCGACCAGCTCGCCGCGGCTGACCGCGACGCCGCCGCGCCCAGCCAGCCCGACCGCGAGCGCGAGCGCCGCCGCGTTGTTCGTCACGACCAGCGCGTCCTCGGCGCCGGTGAGCGCGATCGAGATGGTCCTCGGCCTCGCGATATCGGCGGCCACGGCGACCCGTCGCGCGATCAAGCTCGAGGAACAGCGTCCCCGCGGCGGCATCGGCGGCAGCCCGGATCGCGGCCTCCGGCCACGGTGCACGCCCGAGGTTCGTGTGGACGATCACGCCCGTCCCGTTGAGCACGCGCGTCGGGCCTGCCCCACCCTCGAACGCCGCGAGCCGGGCGAGCACGTCGGCACCGAGCTCCTCCGGCGATCGCGCCGCGCCCGCCTCGGCAACGGCGAGCCGGGCCCGCTCCTCGTCGACCACCGCGCGCGCGACCGCGAGGAGTGCATCGGGATCGCGATCCCCCGCCGTCGCGCGCACGACCGCGAGCACGCGCTCGACGCTGGGTGGCCTCGCTCGGGACGTCTCGACGCTCACCCGCCGATCATCGCAGGCTCCGCGACCCGCGGCATCGAGACGGGTCAGCCGGCGGGCCGTCGCGCGACGAGGTCGAACACGTGCCAGTGCTTGCGACCGACGAACGAGTCGCCGTCGACGTCCTCCTCGTCGAGCGCGAGGACCTCGAGGCCGGCGGCCATCCGCTCCACGGCGTCACGCTCCAGGAACGTCATGAACGGGTCGCCCGCCCAGGTGTCTCGGACGCCGAACACGTTGACGATGATCACGCCGCCCGGCCGGAGGGCGGCCCGAACGCCCGTCCAGAACCGGCGGAAGTCACTGGTCTCGAGGAACGACAGCGCGTAGCCGGCGTACAGCAGATCGAACGGCGGCAGCTCCACCGCCTGGGCGGGCGCCGTCAGGATCTCGAGCCGTTCGAGGGCATCGGGCGGCGCCTGTTCGAGGAGGTACTCGGCCGCCTGCGGCGTGGGATCGACGGCAAGCACCCGCCAACCGGCCGCGAGCAGCGCGAGCGATTCGGTCCCGTCGCCGAACCCGATCTCGATGGCCTGCCCGGGCTCGACACCCGCCTCAGCCGAGAGCGACATGCCCTTCACGAACAGCGGTCGCGGCTCACGCCCCGATGAGTGGCGGTAGTAGGCGGGCCAGTCGGGCGGTGGCGCGCAGCGTTCGGGGACCTCGTCGGCTGACATTCCGCGCAGTATGGCGATGCGACACGGATGCCACCACCGACCCGGAACGCCGTTGCGGGCGACGCGGTCGATCGGCGTCAATGGGCGGACTGCACGAACGCGAAGGGAGCCTCCGCATGGAAACGAAGAACCTCGCCGAGCTGTACGACCTCCCGCCGATCCCGTGGGAGCGCGCGCGGAAGGCCCTCGAATTGGGCGAGCCGCAGAAGCAGACGACGTTCCTCGCCACCACGCGACCCGACGGCCGGCCGCACCTCACCGGCGTCGGGGCGCTGTGGCAGGACGGCAGGGCCTACATCGTCAGTGGACCCGACACGCGCAAGAGCCAGAACCTCGCGGCGAACCCCAACTGCGCGATCTCGATGGCGTACGACGGCATCGACCTCGTGATCGAAGGCACCGCCGAGCGCGTGACCGACGACGCGACCCTGCAGCGCGTGGCGAAGCTCTACGGCGACCAGGGCTGGCCGGCCCGCGTCGAGGACCAGGCGTTCACCCACGACTACAGCGCCCCGAGCGCCGGCCCGCCGCCCTGGTACCTGTACGAGGTCACGCCGACCACGGTCTACGGCGTCCTCTCGTCGGGGCCCGGCGGTGCCACCCGCTGGCGCTTCGACGGCTCGGAGTAGCGCGTTCGGTGGCGGGAGCGCATGGGAGTCGAACCCACCGCGCGACGCCGGGCGCCGCGCCACCGGTGTTGAAGACCGGGGAGCCCACCGGGACCCCTCCGCTCCCGCGGAACGGTGATCGTAGCCCGTTCCCGGGTCGGCCTATGATCGGTCGATGACGACCGCTTCGCGCCTCGGCGAGCTCCCCCCGATCCGCCTCACCGAGCTCACCGAGTGCGGCGGCTGTGCAGCGAAGCTTGGCGCGGACTTGCTGGCCGATGCGCTGTCCGGGCTCGGCGCGGGCACGGACAACGACCCTGCGCTGATCGCCGGCCTCGAGCCGCCCGACGATGCCGCCGCGTACCGCGTCTCGGACGACCTGGCGATCCTCGGCACGCTCGACTTCTTTCCGCCGCTCGTCGACGACCCGGTCGCGTACGGCGAGATCGCCGCGGCCAACGCGCTGTCCGACGTGTTCGCGATGGGCGGCCGCGTGCTGTTCGCGCTGTCGATCGCCGCGTTTCCCGAGGACTTTCCGAAGCCGGCGCTCGCGGCGGTGTTCGAGGCTGCGGCCGCGAAGGTCCGCGAGGCGGGCGGCATCCTCGCCGGCGGCCACACGATCCGCGACCCCGAGCCGAAGTACGGGCTTGCCGTCATCGGCGCCGCGCATCCCGACCGGCTGTTCCGCAAGGGCGGCGCGCGACCGGGCGACGTCCTGCTGCTGACGAAGCGGCTCGGGACGGGCTTCCTCGTGAGCGGGCGGCGCCAGGGCCGGACGACCGACGCCGACCTCGACGCCGCGATCGACCAGATGCGCACGCTCAACCGGGCCGCGTCCGAGGTCCTCGTCCGGCACGGGATCCGCGGCGCGACCGACGTCACGGGCTTCGGGCTGCTCGGCCACGGGCTCGAGATGGCGAGGGCGTCTGGGGCGCGGCTCGTGTTCGAGGCGGCGGCGCTGCCCGCGCTCGACGGCGCGCTGGACCTCGCCAGGGCCGGCGTCGAGACCGGCGGCGCCGGCCACAACCGCCGGTTCACCGCGCCGTCGCTGGAGGTGGGCGCGGGTGTCGCCCCGAGCTCGTCGCGCTCGCGCACGACCCGCAGACCTCGGGCGGCCTGCTGGCCGCCGTTCCGGCCGACCAGGTCGACGCCGTCGAATCCGACCTCGCGGCCGCCGGGGTCGCCGCGTGGCGCGTCGGCGGCGTGCATGCGGGCGACGGCGTCGCCCTGGAGGCGTGACGCGATGACCGAGCGCGCGGGTTCATGGGCCGCGTCGCGGCGTCCTGTTCGCGCCGCCGGCGCCGCCTGCTCCCCGCGTCTCTCTCGTCATGACGTAACCGATGATTTCAACGTGATCACCATGCGTATCATCCGATCTTTTTAACACGACCAACGACGCAGTGATCGCGACCACCATCGCGATGACGCCGAGCCGCGCGATCGCGCACGCGTCGTGTTATCGTTATCGACGTTACCGCCCACCTCGATCACGTCCGCCGCGAACTTTGCCTCGCCGCGTCTCGTTGATTATCACGTCGCTGTCGCGATCGATCGCTTCGAACGTGTATGTATTTATTATTTTCTCGACGTTGTTGTTAAGTACGATTTTCTTCATTTTAAGCGATATCTCGACCCGTTCGAAGTTGCTTTTGATTTCTTCGTTCTATCTGTATTGATGCGCGTTTGTAACTTCCTGTATCGTGTCTCGATTATGTACGATATCGCCTCGCGTGCTTTACCGTTGAGCGTCGCCCGCCCGTCTCCCCTCGTACGATGTTGCGCTTTGTTCTTCGTTGTATCATGTTTATGTTTGTTGTTTTCATTTATTATCATTAACTTGTTTGATGTATTGATGTGTTTGATGTGTGATATCGTGGTTTTGATCTGTTGATCTGTAGCTGTGGATTTGTTGTTGATGTTGTGATATCGCTATGGCTCCGCGACCGGCTGGCGCGGCGGCAGCGTTGCCCCGTCCAGGAGCTGTCGATCGCCGAGCGGCTCGGGCAGGACGACGAGGACTGGGGTCGGCGGGTTGCTGGGGCACTCCTGATCGCCTGGGAGCGGGCGGACGCCGAACGTCACCAGCACCTTGTCATCGAGCTCGAGGATCTCGGGGCCGACAATCCGCCCCTCAGCCGAACGGCCTGAGGCGCACGCCTGCTCGGTGACGAGTGCCTCGACCTGCATCGTCGTAGGGCCGGGCGCCTGACCCGGCGCGAGCACCCATGTCGCCTCCCCGAGCCCTCCGGGCAGCACGCGCCTGGGCGTGCAGCCGCCCCAGCCGGTGACCTGCCACGGGCCGGCGTCGTTGGCCAGGGTGACGGAGAAGAAGCCCTGGTCGCCTCCCGTGGCGACGTATTCGGCGTGCGTGGCGTCGCGGCCGACGAATGTCCATCCGCTGTCGGGCAGCCAGTCGATGTCGGGGTCCGCCTTGGCGAGATGCGCGCGCAGCGCCGCTGCCATCGGATCCTCGGCGAGCTCGTCAAAGCGGTTCCCATCGATGGCCGCCGCGGCGAAGGGGATGACGCCGCAGGTATACCGCAGAGCCGCCTCGCCATCAGGAGGCAGCGCATCCGATGCGGCCGGGGCGTTGGTCGATGGCGCCGCCGGGCCGCACGCCGCGAGCATGGGCGCCGCGGCCGTGATGGCGAGCAGCCCCGCAGCGACGCGCATCTCCCCTCCTTCGATCGCACGAGCGTTCCACGCATTCTGCCTGTCGGCGGAACGACGGTGTAGCGCCGCCGGGCAGCCGCTAGTGTCCCCGCGATGGACGTCCTGCGAACCTATCGCGAGCTGCTGCGGAACGGCCCGCTGGCGCGGCTGCTCATCGGCGAGTTCGTGTCGTCCATCGGCGACTGGCTGTACCTCGTCGCGCTCGTCGTCCTCGTCTACCGCGAGACCGAGGACCCGATCATCCTCGGCATCGTCGGCGCGGTCCGGATGCTCCCGTACATCTTCTTGAGCATCCCGGCGGGGATCATCACGGACCGCTTCGACCGGCGGTACGTGCTCCTCGTCTCGGACCTCGCGCGCGCCTGGTGCATGGTCGTGCTGGCGATCCTCGTCGCGATCGACGGGCCGCTGTGGGCGATCACGGTGGTCGCGATGCTCGCGGCCTGCTTCTCGACGTTCTTCTACCTGGTGATCGGCGCGCTGCTCCCGAGCCTCGTCCGCGACGAGCGGGAGTTCGGGCCCGCGAACAGCGCGTAGGCAACGCTCGACAACTTCGCCTGGATCGTCGGCCCCGGGATCGCCGGCCTGCTGCTCGTAACCGGCGACATCGGCCTCGCCTTCGCCCTGAACGCGGTCTCGTTCCTGCTGATCGCCGTGATCCTGTGGACGCTGCCGGCGTTGAAGCCTCGCCCCGGTGCGGCGCCGAAGCCCGACGACGAAGCCGACGCGACGAAGGTGAGTCCTGGCCGTTTCGACGAACTCCGGGCTGCCGGCATCAAGCTGGGCGCCGTCGGGGGGGTCACGCTCGTCTCGTCGGTCAGCTGGTTCGTGTTCGGCGGCGTCGGGATCCTCATCGTCGTCATCGCGACGGACGTGTTCGCGGGCGGGGACGCGGCGACGGGGTACCTCAACGCCGCGATCGGCGTCGGCGGGACCATCGGGGCGCTGCTCGCCGGGGCGCTCGTGCTCCGGCCGCGCCTCGGGCGGCCGCTGCTGTTGGGCGCCCTCCGTCGGGGCCTCGACGCTCGCGCTCGGCGTCGCGAATTCGCTGTTCGCCGCGTTCATCGCGATCACCGTGTTGTCGGTCGGCAACCTCGTCACCGACGTCACCGGGACGACGATCTTCCAGCGCGCGGTCCCCGATGCGTATCGCGGCCGGTTCGGCGGCGTGATTATGACCGGCCAGGTGACCGCGGAAACCCTCGGCACCCTGACCGTCCCGGTCCTCGCCACGCTGTTCGGGTTCGGCGTCACGTTCGCGGTCCTCGGGACGTTCGCGGTGGCAGCGACGGTCGTCGCGGTGGCGATGATCGGCGGCGCCGCGGACCTCACCCCCGGCCCGTACGACAGCGACCTCAAGCGCATCGCCCGACTGCCACTGTTCGGCGGCCTGTCACCCGCCCGCATCGAGACCGCGCTCCGACGGCTGGACCCGCTGGAGGCGGTCGCGGGTGACGTCATCGTCCGCCAGGGCGATGTCGCCGATCGCTTCTACGTGATCTGCGGCGGGACGTTCCGGGTGACGCAGGTCGACGGCAGCGGCGTCGAGCGCGTCCTCCGGACGCTCAGCCAGGACGACGTGTTCGGCGAACGCGGGCTCCTCGCCCGCTCACCGCGGTCGGCGACGGTCACGGCCGAGACCGGCGGCCGCCTGTTCTCGATGTCAGGCGAGAACTTCCTCGAGCTGATCGGCGGCCAGGCGGGCGTCCGCGATCGCCTCCTCGCGCTCTACGACACACCCGCCGAGACGTTCAGCCGGGCGTAGCGATCGAGGAGGGTCAGCGGCGCACCGGATAGCGCAGGTGAAGCACCCGGTTGCCCTGGATCGCCACGTCGGGATCCTCCAACAGGTGCTGTGCGTCGACCGACCCGAAGAAGCGCTTGCCGGACCCGAGCACGACGGGTACGACGTCCATGCGCACCTCGTCGACCAGGCCCGCGGCAAGCATCTGGCCACCGACGTCACCAGCGGCGACCTCGACGATGCGGTCACCCGCAAGCTCCTGCGCCTTGGCCATGGCTGCCTCGACGCCGCCGACGAAGTGAAACGGAGCCTCGGGGTCCCAGCCCTCGGGCGGCGGCCGGTTGGTCACGACGACCACGTGGTCGATCCCGGCCGGATGCTTCCCGTCCCAGCCGTCCGTCATGTCGAAGACGTGGCGGCCGGCGATTGTCACCCCGATCTGGTCCCAGTACGCCCGGGTGTACTCGAAGGAGGTCTGCGAACCTCCACGAAGCCGCTCTCGTCCAACGGGACGTCACCGCTGGTCAACCAGTCGAACAGCGGTCCGGGCTGGTCACCCTCGTCAGCGATGAAGCCGTCCACCGACACCGAGGCGTACATGACCACCTTGCCCACGGCGCTCTCCTCTGCTCCTGGGTGACCGCACACCAGCCAGGCGAGACATCGATCCGTCCCGCGTCCGGCAGGCTGAACGTTAGTCCTCGCGGGAGAGGACGACGACGGAGTACGGCCCGACCGACACGAGCCCGCTCTGCTCGCACCCGTCCATCGCCGGACCGGTGGCCTCGACGTCGAAGGCGTCGACGCCACCGAACTCGGGCGCATAGACAGGGCGAGTCCGAGTTGAAGCGCACCTTCCACAGGCCCGGTGCCGGCAGCCCCACCGCGAGCTCGTGGTGCGCCTCGGTGGGAGAAGGTGCGGACGACCACCGTGTCGTCGTGGACGCCACCCTCGGCCCAGCGGTGCAGGGGCGATGAGGTTGGAACTGGTGCGTCCACGCAGAGCGGGTGGATGCCCGGCACCTCGCAGCCCGCGACGTGACGGGGCCGGTCGGGCGTTGCGGCGCAGGCGGGATGAGGTCCCGGTGCAGCGCGACGATGCCGGAGTGGAGGTCGAACTTGCCCCAGTCGAGCGCGACGGAGTCGTCGAACCACCGGTCCTCGAGGAACTCCTGCCCCTGGAACAGCATCGGCAGGCCGGGGGCGCACATCACGGTGACGAAGCCGAGCGCGGCCCGCTTCTTGGCCACCCAGGAGTCGGGCGTCGCCGGGGGCCACGGCCTCGGGCAGACGTGGGTCTTGCCGTTGGCGACCTCGTCATGCGACTCGGTGTAGATGACGCGGGTGAGCCCGACGGGCCCCGGCCCTCGCCGACGAGACGGCCTCGGCGACCGCCACCATGCCCTGCGCTCGTCGCTCAGCTCGGTGAGTGCCTCGCGCACGCGGGTGCACGAAGGCCGGCGTCCCACTGGGCGTGGAAACCGAGCCCGCCGTCGTCCGGGGGAGGCGATGGACCGCGGGGTCGTAGCTGGAGGTCCTCGGCAATGAGGAAGCTCCACGGCTGGCTGGCCCCGGATCTCGCTCGGTCAGCCAGCCGAGGTATTCGGCGGGCCGTCGCGGGGATGGCGGCGCCGCCGTGCCCACGTGCCGCCCGTGGACCGACCGGATGTAGTTCGTCGCGTCGAACCGCAGCCCGTCGCAACGGAACTCCTCGAGCCAGAGCATGGCGCTGTCGCGCAGGAAGCGCCGCACCTCGGGCCGTCCGTAGTCGGGACGAGTGGCGCCCCACGGCGTCTCGGGCACGCTCGTCGTTGTAGAAGTAGATGCCGCCGCCGTCGCCCTCGGACCAGCCGTCGAAGCGCCACAGGTCGAGGTCCGAGGGGCCGATGTGGTTGTGGACGACGTCGACGATGACGGCCATCCCCTGCTCTAGTGCGCCGCCCTTGATGAACTGCTTGAAGGCGGTCGGGCCCGCCGTAGCCGGACTCCACGGCGAACAGGTGGCTCGGGTTGTAGCCCCAGGAGATGTCGCCGGCGTACTCGAACGGCGGCATGACCTCGATGACGGAGACCCCGAGGTCGCGCAGGTGCTCGAGCCGGCGATCGGGCGCGAGGTCGAAGTTCCCGCGCTTCTCGCCCGTCGCCTGAGAAGGTGCCCACGTGGAGCTCGTAGATGACGACGTCGTCCCACGACGGCATACGGGAAGTCGTGGTCTCCCGAGTCGAACGGAGTTGGGGTCGTAGACGACGCAGTTGCCCGCCCCGAGCTGGTCATCTGGCGGGCGTAGGGGTCGATCCGCGACAGGTCGCCGTCGGGCGTGCGGATCGTGAACTTGTACTCGGCGCCGGCCTCGACGCCCTTGACGTCGGCCGACCAGAAGCCGGTCGTGCCGTCGCCGTCGCGGGCGAGCGGCGTCGCGTCCATGGCCCACTCGTCGAACGTGCCGGTGACGAACACGGCCTCCGCATGCGGCGCCCAGACGCGGAACGTGGTCCCGCCGCGGTACGGGACGGCGCCCATCCCGGGACGCTTGGAAGGTGACGGCACAGGCATCGGCCGTGAGCGTACGCCCGGTTCGCCTGGTCAGCGCGCCGTTGCGGATCCGGGACAGCGTGCGTCCGGCAGCACGATTCAGGGCGCTCGATCGGCTGCATCTCATGCGTGCCGACGCACGGAGTTCGACGCAGTTTCGGCGGGCATGCGACCCGCAGACGGCCCGGAACCGTGCGTGGCGCGCATCGTCCGCGACCGATGCGCGCCCACGGAATCGTGCGCGGGACGCACGACGAGCGGCATCCCAACGATCCCTGCGTCCCAGGGGCGCGGGCGCGACAGGCGACGGCAGCACGGCCACGCAGCCTGCCACGCAGCCTGCCACGCAACGCCACGCGACGGCGCTGGCGCATCGGCCTAGACTCAGCCGCATCGGACATCGCACCCGAGGTACGCGAGTGCCGAAGGCGTACGTCCGCCTCACCACGCCGCTCGTCCGCGACGGCGACCGCTTCGACCGGTGTCCTCCGTCCCGCGACCTGGGACGAGGCGCTGGACCGGGTGGCCGCCGGGCTGAAGGCGGCGCGCGAGGCGCACGGCTCGAAGACGTACGGGATGTTCAGCTGCAGCAAGTCGACCAACGAGGTGAACTTCGCGGCCCAGAAGTTCTGCGCGCCGTCATCGGCAGCAACAACATCGACAGCTGCAACCGGACCTGACACGCCCCCTCGGTCGCCGGTCTGGCGACCGTGTTCGGCGCTGGCGGCGGCACCGGCTCATACGTGAGGCCGAGGAGACGGACGTCGTCCTCCTGTGGGGCAGCAACACCCGGGAGACGCATCCGATCTTCTTCCACCACCTGCTGAAGGGGGTGCGTCGCGGTGCGCGGCTGATCGCGGTCGATCCGCGCCGGACGACCTCCGCCGGTGGGCCGACCTGTGGCTGGGCCTGGACGTGGGCTCCGACATCGCCCTGGCCAACGCGATGGCCCGCGAGATCATCCACGCCGGACTCGCGCACGACGAGTTCATCGGCCGGGCGACGAAGGGCTTCGACGCGTACCGGCGGGCGGTCGAGCCGTACACGCTCGAGTACGCGGAGCGCGAGACCGGCGTGCCGGCGGCGGAGATCCGCGAGGACGCGCACGCCTACGCGGAGGCCGGCGGGCGATGATCTGCTGGACGCTGGGCATCACCGAGCACCACAACGCCGTCGACAACGTGCTCGCGCTGATCAACCTCGCGCTGCTGACCGGCCACGTCGGGCGGTAAGGGCCGGCCTCAACCCGCTGCGCGGCCAGAACAACGTCCAGGGCGGCGGCGACATGGGCGCGCTTCCCGACCGGCTGCCCGGGTTCCAGCACGTCGAGAACGACGCGCTGCGCGACCGGTGCGAGCAGCGCTGGGGCGCCGGGTCCCGCCCAACCGCGGCTGGCACCTGTCCGGCATGTTCGAGGCGATGGAGCGCGGCGAGCTCACGGCCCTGTACGTGATCGGCGAGAACCCGCTGCAGTCGGAGGCCGACCGCCACCGCACCGAGCGCCTGCTGCGGGGCCTCGACTTCATGGTCGTCCAGGACATCTTCCTCACCGCGACGGCCGAGATCGCCGACGTCGTCCTGCCGGCCGCGGCCGCGTGGTCCGAGACCGAGGGCACCGTCACCAACTGCGAGCGGCGCGTCCAGCGGGTCCGCAAGGCGATGGACCCGCCGGGCGAGGCGCGGGACGACCTGGGGATCATCTACGAGCTCGCGCGGCGGCTGGGCCCCGACTGGGGCGAGGCCGTCCGCCGAGAAGATCTGGGACGAGGTCCGCGCGATGTCGCCCGTCCACCGCGGGATGACCTACGCGCGGCTCGAGGCCGAGGGCGGGCTCCAGTGGCCGTGCTGCGACGAGCAGCACCCGGGCGAGCTGTTCCTGCACTCGCGGCTGTGGGAGGACCCGGTGCCGGGCACCGCGCGCCGTTCGTGGCCGTCGATCACGACCCGCCGGTCGACAAGCTGGACGACGACTTCCCGATCCGCCTGACCACCGGCCGCCGCCTGGAGTCGTACAACACCGGGGTCCAGTCCGGCGGCTACAACTCCCCGCTCCGCAGCGGCGAGACGCTGGACCTGTCGCCCGAGGACGTGGAGCGTGGGGCTCGCCGAGGGCGAGCGGGTCCGGGTCGTGTCGCGGCGGGGCTCGGTCGAGGTGCCGTCGCGTCGATCCGGGCTCGGCGGGGCTCGCGTTCATGACGCTCCACTTCCAGGACGAGGTCCAGACCAACAACCTGACGATCGACGCGACGGACCCGAAGTCCGGCACCGCCGAGTTCAAGGCCACGGCGATCCGGGTCGAGAAGCTGCCGGCGCCCGTCCCCGGCTGAGCGTTCCGGGCCGGGCGCTCCTGCGGTCGCGGCGCTTCGCTGCGCCGCTTGGCGCGCGATTGCGCAATTCCTTGCGATCGCTTGCGCTAGACTTGCGGCATGGCACGACGGCTGGCTGAGGTGGCACGGAAGGTCGGGGTGAGCGAGGCGACGGTCAGCCGGGTGCTCAACGGCAAGCCCGGGTGTCAGGAGGCCACCCGCCAGGCGGTGCTCACCGCGCTGGACGTCCTGGGCTACGAGCGGCCGACCAAGCTGCGTGGCGAGCGCGCGCGCCTGGTCGGGCTCGTCCTGCCGGAGCTGCAGAACCCGATCTTCCCGGCGTTCGCGGAGGTGGTCGGCGGAGCCCTCGCCCAGCAGGGCTACACCGCGGTGCTGTGCACCCAGAGGCGGGCGGCGTGACCGAGGCCGACTACATCGAGCTGCTCCTCCAGCACCAGGTCACGGGCGTCGTGTTCGCGGGTGGCCTCTACGCCCAGGCCGACGCGCCCCACGGCCACTACGCGCGCGCTTGCGCGAGCGGAAGCTGCCGACCGTGCTGGTCAACGCGGCCATCGACGGCCTCGGCTTCCCGTGCGTCGCGTGCGACGACGCGGTGGCCGTGGAGCAGGCGATGGGCCACCTCGATCTCGCTCGGCCACACGCGGATCGGGCTGCTGCTGGGGCCGCCCGACCACGTGCCCTCGAACCGCAAGCTGGAGGCCGCGCGCGGTCGCTGGCGCACGGCGGGCTCGCCGCTGCCGTCGACGCACGTCGTGCGCTCGCTGTACTCGCTCGAGGCGGCCCAGGCGGCGGCGCTCCGGCTGCTCGGCGCGGGCGTCACGGGCATCGTCTGCGCGAGCGACCCGATGGCGCTGGGTGCCATCCGCGCCGCGCGCCGCGCCGGGCTCGCGGTGCCGGCCGACGTCTCGGTCGTCGGCTACGACGACTCGGCGCTCATGAACTGCACCGAGCCGCCGCTGACCACGGTCCGCCAGCCCATCGAGGCGATGGGCCGCATGGTCATCGAGCTGCTCGTCGGCCAGATGGACGGCGCGGCGGTCGCCGCTCGACGAGCTGCGCTTCGAGCCCGAGCTGGTGGTGCGGGGGTCGACGGGACCCGTCCGCACCGCCTGACCTGCACGCGTCCGCCCGCGCAGCTCATGCGCGATGCTGTCAAGTTCTTGCGTTCTTCCTGTCGCGTCATGGTACGTTCCGGCTCAGCTCCTGCAGGCTTGCACGTTCGGTAGCGCCGGAGCCGGCAGGACGGAGTGCCGTGGCGGAGCACCGACCGCCGGACCCGCGCGGCCAGCCTCGCCGCCCGGACCGACGCGGCCGCGCGCTGACCGCCGTGGCACCGCCCGATGACGACCCGACGTGGTGGCGCGGCGCGGTCATCTACGAGGTCTATCCGCGGAGCTTCGCCGACGCGAACGGCGACGGCATCGGCGACCTCGCCGGGGTGCGGTCGCGGCTGCCGCTACCTCGCGCGACCTCGGCATCGACGCCATCTGGTTCACCCCTGGTACGTCTCGCCCCTCGCCGACGGCGGCTACGACGTGGCCGACTACCGGGCCATCGACCCGGCGCTTCGGGACGCTCGACCGAGGCGGAGGCGCTCATCGCCGAGGCGCTCGACGCTGGGCATCCGGACGATCGTCGACGTCGTCCCCAACCACGTGTCCGACGAGCACCCGTGGTTCCAGGCGGCGCTCGCCGCCGGCCCGGGCTCCCCGGAGCGCGCCCGGTTCTGGTTCCGCCCGGGCACGCGGCGCCGACGGCGTCGAGCATGCCCACCGGCTGGCGCATCAACTTCTCGGGCACCACGTGGACGCGCACGACGGACGCGGACGGCACGCCCGGCGAGTGGTACCTGCACCTGTTCTCCGCCGGCAGCCGGACCTCAACTGGGACCACCCCGACGTCCGCGCGAGCACGAGGACATCCTCCGGTTCTGGTTCGACCGCGGCGTCGGCCGGCGTGCGCATCGACTCCGCGGCGCTGCTCGTGAAGGACGCCGCGCTGCCCGAGGTGCCGGACGCAGCCGGCGCCCGGCGAGCATCCCAACACCGACCGCGACGAGCTCCACGACATCTATCGCAGCTGGCGCGCGATCGCCGACGGCTACGCCGGGCACGCGCGTCCTCGTCGGCGAGGTCTGGCTGCCCGACGCCGAGCGGTTCGCGCGCTACCTGCGCCCGGACGAGCTCCACACCGCCTTCAACTTCGACTTCCTGGCCCGGCCCTGGGACGCCGCCGCGCTGCGCGCGTCGATCGACGCACGCTCGCGGCGCACGCGCCGGTCGGCGCGCCGGCGACATGGGTCCTGTCCAACCACGACGTGACCCGGCCGGTGACCCGCTACGGCCGGGAGGACAGCTCCTTCGCGTTCCTCGCAAGCGGCAGGGCGTGCCCACCGACCTCGACCTCGGGCGCCGCCGGGCACGGGCCGCGGCGCTGCTCGTGGCGGCGCTGCCCGGGTCGCTGTACATCTACCAGGGCGACGAGCTCGGCCTCGACGAGGTCGCCGACCTGCCCGTCGAGCGCAGTCGAGGACCCGATGTACCACCGCTCCGGTGGCGTCGACCCCGGCCGCGACGGCTGCCGGGTGCCGCTGCCCTGGTCGGGCGAGCGCGCCGCCGTTCGGGTTCAGCCCGGCGGCGGCGTCGGCAGAGCCCTGGCTGCCGCCAGCCCGCGCGCTGGGCCGCCCTGACCGTCGAGGCCCAGGCCGCCGACCCGGGCTCGATGCTCTCGCTCTACCGGTCGGCGCTCGCGCATCCGCCGCGCCGAGCCGGACCTGCGCGACGGGCCGATCGCGCTGGCTGCCGGCGCCCGACGGTGTGCTCGCGTTCGAGCGCGGCGACGGTTCGTCTGCATCACCAACCTCTCGCCGCGACCCGTGTCCCTGCCCGCCGGCAGCGAGCATGCTGCTCGCCAGCGCGCCCGTCACGGACGGCCGGCTGCCGTCGACGCGACGGCGTGGCTGCGGCCCGGCTCGCCCGCGAGCCGGGAGGAGGGGCGCGGATGAGGTGAGCGCGGCATCGCGTTCCACACGGCGCGGCACGACCCGACGCGTCAGCGACGCACCGAGCAAGCGAGGAGACCACGATGAGGACACACTCGACGACCGCACGCAGCGACCGGCGCGCGCGCCGCTCGATGGTCGCGCCTCGCGGCGCACCGCCGAGCGTCGGCCATGCTGGTCGCGGGCCTCGGCGGCCCCGCCGCAGCGCCGCGACAGGAGCCGGTCACGATCGTCGTCGAGCCTGCGGCCGGGCGACACCGAGGAGGCGTTCCATGCGTTCGACGCCCAGGTCACCCAGTTCGAGGCGGCCAAACCCGGACATCGACATCGCGCCCACGAGTACAACTGGACCGGCCCGACGTTCGCCGCGATGCTCGCCGGCGGCACGCTGCCCGACGTGTTCACGATCCCGTTCACCGACGGCAAGTCGCTCATCGAGCAGGGCCAGCTCGCCGACATCACGCGAGCTCGTAACGACGCTGCCCTACGCCGACAAGTTCAACCCGAACGTCCTCGCCACGGCCAGGACGACGAGGGCAACATCTACGGCGTGCCGACCGCAGGCCTACGGCATCGGCCTGCAGTACAACCGCCAGCTGTTCGAGCAGGCCGGCCTCGACCCCGACCAGCCGCCCACGACGTGGGACGAGGTCCGGGCCGCGGCCAAGCAGATCGCCGAGAAGACCGGCCAGGCCGGCTACGTCCAGATGAGCCAGAGCAACACCGGTGGCTGGCAGTCGACCATCGCGACCTACGCGCGCGGCGGGCGATGGAGAGGTCGCCGAGGACGGCACCGTCACCTCGACCGTCAACAACCCGGCCACCAAGGCGGCGCTCGAGTTCCTCAAGGCCCTCCGCTGGGAGGACGACTCGATGGGCTCGAACTTCCGCTTCGACTGGGGCACCAGCAACCAGGCGTTCGCCGCCGGCCAGATCGGCATGTACACCAGCGGCTCGGACGTCTACACGCGCCTGGTCCAGACGAACCAGATCGACCCGGCCATCTACGGCCTGACGACGCATCCCGCTGACGAGGACCCGAACGCGGGCGTGCTGGCGGCGGCGACATCGCCGCGGTCAACGTCAAGTCGACGACCCGAGGAGCAGGCGGCCGCGGTCAGGTGGATCGACTTCTACTACATGCAGAAGCTGCTCGACCAGGACGCGCGCGGTCGCCGACGCCCAGACCCTCGCCGCCGACGGCCAGCCGGTCGGCACCCCGGCGATGCCCATCTTCGACCAGGCCACCTTCGAGCAGTCCCAGGAGTGGATCAAGGACTACATCAACGTGCCGCTCGACCAGATGACCGGCTTCACGACCGGCATCTTCGAGCAGCCGCTCGTCCCCGAGCCGCGCAGCACACCCAGGAGATGTACGCGATCCTCGACACGGTCGTGCAGGCCGTGCTCACCGACGAGAACGCGGACATCGATGCGCTCCTGACCGACGCGCGAGGCCAGGTCCAGGCGCTCATCGACGCGGGCTGAGCCGCCGGCGCAGTAGGCTCCCGGCACCGACGGGGTCCGTCCGCCGGGCGGCCCCGTCATCGTCTCCGACGGCACCGGCCGGACCAGCCCCGACGTGCGAGGGGAGCGCATGGGCACGCCATGACCGAGCGGACCGGCGACGCGGCACCGGACGCGGCCTGCGCGCCCGCGGCGCACGGCCGTCGGGTGACGCGCGAGGGCTCGGCACGTTCCTGTTCCTGCTGCCGCTGCTGGTCATCTTCGGGGTGTTCTCGTGGCTGCCGATCGTGCGGGCGGTGGTCATGAGCGTCCAGGACACGAACCTCGTGACCGACCCGGTGTTCGTGGGCCTCGACAACTTCGCGCGGGTGCTGGACGACCCGCTGTTCTGGACCGCCGTCCGCAACACCGTCTGGTTCGCGCTGCTGGCGCTCGTCTTCGGCTACCCGGTGCCGCTCGTCCTCGCGGTGCTCATGAGCACGGTCCGCCGGCGCCGCGGGCTTACAGCGCGCTCGCGTACCTGCCGGTCGTCGTGCCGCCGGTCGTCGCCGTGCTGCTGTGGAAGTTCTTCTACGACGGCAGCCCGACCGGCGTCTTCAACACCATCCTGGGCTGGTTCGGCGTCGGCCCCAGCCGTGGCTCCAGAGCCGCGACACGGCGATGCCGTCGCTGGTCCTCGAGGCGACCTGGGCGGCCGCGGGCGGCACCGTGATCATCTATCTGGCGGCGCTCGTCGCGGTGCCGCCCGAGCTGTACGACGCGGCGGAGGTGGACGGCGCGTCGTCTGGCGCAAGGTCTGGCACGTGACCCTGCCGCAGCTGCGGGGCGTGCTGCTGATCACGCTCATCCTCCAGATCATCGGCACCGCGCAGGTGTTCCTCGAGCCGTTCCTGTTCACCGGCGGCGGCCCGGCGAACGCGACGATGACCGTGCTGCTGCTCATCTACAAGTACGCCTTCCAGAACAGCCTGGGCGGCGACTACGGCGCGGCGACCGCGCTGAGCCTGATGCTGGCGCTGTTCCTCGCGGTGCTCTCGGCCGTCTACTTCCGGCTCACCCGGTCGTGGGCGACGACATCGTGATGGCTGCCGTCGCCGCGCGGCAGCGCGTGCCGCCGCGAGCCGAGCGCCGACGCGACCGAGCGCGGCCTCGTGTCGACGGCCGACTGGCGCCGACCCGCGGCGTGCGCTGCGGCTGCGCGCGGTGCACGATCGCGATGCTCGTTGTTCCTGCTCGTCGTCGGCCTCGGGCCGATCCTGTGGCTCGCCAAGTCCGCGATCACGCCCGACGCAGGACACCCTGCGCATGCCGATGGCGCTGTGGCCCAACGGCATCGACCTGCGACAACCTCGCGGCGGCCTGGAACCGGGTCCACATCGACCGCTACTTCTTCAACACGGTCGTGCATCGCGGCCGGCGCGTGGCTCGTCCAGATCGTGGTCGCGACGACCGGCGGGCTACGCGCTGTCCGTGCTGCGGCCGCGGTACGCGCGATCCTCACCGGCCTGGTGCTGGCGACGCTGTTCGTGCCCGCCGTGGTGCTGCTGGTGCCGCTGTACCTGACCGTCCTCGACCTGCCGCTCGTCCACTGGCGCTGATCAACAGCTTCTGGGCGGTCTGGCTGCCGGCGGGCGCCAGCGCGTTCAACGTCATCCTCGTCAAGCGGTTCTTCGACAACCTGCCGCGCGAGGTGTTCGAGGCGGCGCGGATCGACGGCGCCGGGCCGTTCCGGCTGTTCTGGTCGATCGTGCTGCCGATGTCGCAAGCCGGTGCTCGGCGTGGTGTCGGTGTTCGCGGTCATCGCGACCTGGAAGGACTACCTGTGGCCGCTGCTGGTGCTGCCCGACCCGGACATCCAGCCGCTGTCGGTGCGCCTGCCGACGCTCCAGGCGGCGACCGAGCTGGACGTGTTCCTCGCCGCGCTGGCGATCTCGACGCTCATCCCCATCGCGATCTTCCTGGTGTTCCAGCGGCTGTTCCTGGGCGGCGGCGGGCTCGGCGGCGCGGTCAAGGGCTGAGCGCGGGACGCAACCGAAGGCCGGGCCGCTCCCGCCGTGCGGGTGCCGCACGGTTACACTCGGCGCCGATGGACCTCCACGTCGTCGGCCCCGCCGCGACCCCGGACGAGCGAGCCGCGATCGACGCCGTCCTCGACCCCGAGATCGGGCCCGCGCGCGGCGGCTGGGACGGCGGCGTCCGTGACATCGCGACCGAGGGCCACGCGGCGCATGGCGGGCACGACGCCCGGGCGCGCCGGGACCTGCTGCTCCCCGCGCTCAACGCCACGGCCGGGCGCGCGGGCTGGGTGAGCCGCGGCGCCCTCAACCACATCTCGAAGCGGCTCGCCGTGCCCCCGGCCGAGGCGTACGGCGTCGCGTCGTTCTACGCCCTCACGCCGACGACGCCGCGGCCGCCCGATCGTCGCCCACGTGTGCGACGACATCGCGTGCCGCCTCGCGGGCGCGGCGCCGGATCACGCAGGCGCTCGAGGCGTCGGTCGGGCCGGCGGGCGCCGAGCTCGGCGACAGCGGGACGACGTGGCTGCCGAGCCCGTGCCTCGGCCAGTGCGAGCGGGCGCCCGCGCGGTCCTCGTCACGGTCGCCGGGGAGGAGCCGGGCGGGCTGGTCGTCGGCGAGCTCGAGGACGCCGATGCCGTGGTGGACACGCTGGGCTGGGCCGCCGAGGTGGCGATGGAGGGTCCGGCGCGGGTCCGCGCCGAGCTGCGCGACGCCCCCGCGGAGCCGCTCGAGTGGGTCCGGAGCCTCGCGCCCCAGGCGGGCGACGACGGGCTGCTGCTGCTCGCCCGGGTCGGGCGCGTCGATCCCGACGTCGCTCGACGCCTACCGCGCCTCCGGCGGCTACGAGGCGCTCGCGCGCGCGCTCGAGCTCGGGCGCGCAGGCGGTCATCGACGAGGTCACCGCCGCGAAGCTCGTCGGCCGCGGCGGGGCCGCGTTCCCCACCGGCCGCAAGTGGGCCGCGGTCGCGGCGCAGCCCGCGCACGCCGCACTACGTCGTGTGCAACGCGGACGAGTCCGAGCCCGGGCACGTTCAAGGATCGGCTGCATCCTCGAGGAGGACCCGTTCGCGCTCGTCGAGGCGATGACGATCGAGGGCTTCGCCGTCGGCGCGTCGCGCGGCTACCTGTACCTCCGCGGCGAGTACCCGCTGGCGCGCGAGCGGCTGCGAGCACGCGATCGCGCGAGGCGCGCGCCGCCGGCCTGCTCGGCGACGACGTGCAGGGATCCGGCTGGGCCTTCGACATCGAGCTGCGGATCGGCGCCGGCGCCTACATCGTGCGGCGAGGAGACGGCCCTGTTCGAGTCGATCGAGGGCGGCCGCGCGCGAGCCGCGCAACAAGCCGCCGTTCCCCGTGGAGGTACGGCCTGTTCGGCAAGCCCACGGCGGTGAACAACGTCGAGACGCTGGTCAACGTGCCCGCTGATCCTGCGCATGGGCGCGCGCGGCGTACGCCGCAGATCGGCACCGAGGGCTCCACCGGCCCGAAGCTGTTCTGCCTGTCCGGCCACGTCACGACGCCCGGGCGTCTACGAGGTCACGTTCGGCGACGACGCTGGGCGGGCTGCTCGCGCTGGCCGGCGGCGTCCCGGGCGGGCGCACCGATCCAGGCGATCCTCCTCGGCGGCGCGGCGGGCGCGTTCGTCGGCCCCGACCGGCTCGACACGCCGCTCACGTTCGAGGGGACGCGCGCCGTCGGCGCGACGCTCGGCTCGGGCGTCGTCATGGTGTTCGACGAGACCGCGGACCTGCCCGACGCGCTGCGGCGGATCGCCGCGTTCTTCCGCGACGAGTCGTGCGGCCAGTGCGTCCCGTGCCGGGTCGGGACCGTGCGCCAGGAGGAGCTGCTCGCGCGGCTCGCCGGCGGGGCGCCGCTCGACTCCGTCGACGGCGAGCTCGCCCTGCTTCGCCGATCTCGCGCCAGGCGATGCGCGACGCCTCGATCTGCGGGCTCGGCCAGACGGCGTCCTCGGCGATCGAGAGCGCGCTGCGGCTCGGGCTCGTGCAATTCGTCGGGGCGGCCGCCTGATGGCGATCGACCACATCCCGTTCGACCCGCCGGCCCGGCCGACGAACGTCCCGGCCGCGCCGCCGGACCGCCTCGTCGACACCATGGAGCTCGCCATCGACGGCACGGCCGTCAGCGTCCCCACCGGATCGACGATCCTCGAGGCGCCCGCTCGCTCGGCATCGACACGCCGACCCTGTGCTACGTCGGAACCTCACCCCGGTGAACGGGTGCCGGGTGTGCGTCGTGGAGGTCACCGGGTCGCGCGTCCTCGCGCCGGCCTGCTCGCGCAAGGTCGAGGCCGGAATGGAGATCCAGACCGACAGCGAGCGCGTCCGCCACTCGCGCAAGCTCGTGCTCGAGCTCCTGGGCTCGTCGGTCGACCTGTCGCTGGCCGGGCCCGTGGCCCCGGACGGCGACCTGGCGCGTTACGCGGAACGCTACGCGGCCGACGCCACGCGCTTCGGCCCGCCCGCCCCGGCCGCGGCCACCGGCGAGCGCGATGCGCGCCAGCCCGGCCATCACCACGAGCCCGCGGCCGAGCCGGTCGCCGAGACCGTCGCGCAGCCGGTCAAGGTCGACAACGACCTCTACGTCCGGGACTACCCGCGCTGCATCCTCTGCTACAAGTGCGTCGAGGCGTGCGGCGAGGACGCCCAGAACACGTTCGCGATCGCCGTCGCGGGGCGCGGCTTCGACGCCCGCATCTCCACCGAGTTCGACGTCCCGCTGCCCGAGTCCGCCTGCGTCTACTGCGGCAACTGCATCGGCGTGTGCACCGGCGCCTCATGTTCCGCTCGGAGCACGACATGCGGGCCGCCGACACGTGGCAGCCCGAGGACAGACCGTCACCGAGACCATCTGCCCGTACTGCGGCGTCGGCTGCACCCTGTCGCTCGACGTCCAGGACAACCCGATAGTGAAGGTCACCTCGCCCATGGAGTCGTCGGTGACGAGCGGACACCTGTGCGTGAAGGGCCGCTTCGGGTTCGAGTTCGTTCAGCTCCTCCCCAAGGGTTCGCCGCGCGAGTGATCCTGCTTCTCGCAGGTATCGCGGTCCTCGCGCTGGTCGAGTTCGTGGTCAACCGCGTCATCGGCCCCAGGTCGGGCCCCCCGCGCTGCTCGCCGTGTTCGAGCCGCACCTGCTCGCGATCGGGGCCGCGTGCGGTGCGATCGCGCTGCTCGTGACGATCAACGACCGGAACGCGCAGGCGTCGCGGATCGGGTGATCGCGATCGCCGTCATCGTCGTCGCGCTGGTTCAGGTCGGCGGCGAGTGGTGGTCGCCGGACGACAACCGCGCCCGCGGCGAACCCCTGGCGTCCGAGACGCGGCTCGCGATCATGAGCTGGAACTGGAGGTCGAAATCGAAGTCGCCGCAGGACGTCGTCGACGGCATCCTGGACGTCCGCCAGCCGCGCCGCCCGCAGGTCGTGGCGCTCCAGGAGCTGACGCCCGACGTCGCCGACGCGCTCGATTCGAGCGACGAGATCGACGAGCGGTTCCCGTACCGGATCCTGCGGCCGCGCGATGGCGTGCTCGGCATGGGGCTCCTCAGCACGATCCCGCTGGTCGACGGCGATTCCGGGCGTGTACCCGATGTTCCTCGGCGCCGCATCCTGATGCCCGATGGGTCGCGGCTCGACATCCTAACGCGCATCCGCTGCCACCAAAGATCTCGACCATCGCCGGCGTCCCATCGGGCCTCGATACGCGGCAGCGGGACCTCGACCTCGCGTACCTGCGCGGTGCGCTCGACCGTACCGCGGATCCCGAGCGCGTCATCCTCGTCGGCGATCTCAACACGACCCCGCTCGAGCCCGGCTTCGCCGCAGTTGCCGATGGGCTGCACGATGTCCACGCCGAGGTCGCGAGCGGGACCGGGTTCACGTGGCGCCCGGCGTTCCTCGAGGCGCTCGACCTCGGGCTGCTGCGGATCGACCACGTCCTCGCCGGGGCGGCGATCCAGCCGGTCGCGATCACCGAGGACTGCTCGCTTCCAGGTGATCACTGCCGCGTGACGGCGGTCGTGGACGTGCCCGATGCCGACTAGCGGGCAGGTCCGGTCGCGATCCGGTCCGGGTGCGCGTAGACGTTGAACCCGTCGCCCCGAGGAACCCGACGAGGGTGACGCCCAGGCGATCCGCGGCCTGGACCGCGAGGTCCGACGGCGCGCTGACGGCGGCGAGGATCGGCACGCCGGCAACCGCTGCCTTCTGGACGAGCTCGAAGCTCGCCCGGCCGCTCACGAGGACGATCCGGTCATGGAGCGGCAGGGCGCCCGCGAGCAGCTGGCTCCCGACGAGCTTGTCGAGCGCGTTATGCCGCCCGACGTCCTCACGCAGCACGATGAGCGAGCCGTGCGGGTCGAACAGGCCGGCTGCGTGCAGGCCGCCGGTGTGCTCGAACACCGCCTGTGCGGCGCGCAGCGTGTCGGGCAGGGACAGCAGCGTCGCAGGCTCGACGAGCGGGCCGGGCGGGATCGGGTCGGCGCGGACCTCCACCTCGTCCAGGCTTGCCTTGCCGCAGATCCCGCACGAGGCCGTGGCGACGAAGTGGCGCTCGGCGACGGTGCTCGCGTCGAACGGGTGGGCGAGGTGGACGGTGATCTCGTCGTCGGGGCGGCTGTTCGTCGCCGGGTCCGCGAACGTGAAGCCGTCGATCGGCGTCGAGTCGTCGATGAGGCCCTCGGTGCGCAGGAAGCCGGCGGCCAGCTCGCGCTCGTGCCCGGGCGTGCGCATCGTGACCGCGATGTCGACCGGCGCCTCATCCGGTCCGGCCGCGCGGATCGCGAGCGGCTCCTCGCCACTCAGCCGGTCATCGCGCTCCTCGACCGTCCCGCCGCGGTACGCCGTGACGCGGACGCGGGTCGCTTGCCGCTCGATCGAGGGCGGCTCCGGGTCGGCAGGTCGCCGGTGGACGGTCATGATGCGGATCGTACCCGGGCGCAGCTGCGGACCCTCGCGGCTGCAAGGCTCGCCGCCCATACTCCGCCGCATGACCCATCCGCCCGTCCTCGACCCCGCGCAGCGCGCGTTCGTCGCCGAGGCGCGTCGCGCGACGCTCGCCACCACCGCGCCCGACGGCCGCCCGCGGCTCGTCCCGATCTGCCACGTCCTCGCCCCCGACGACGACGCCGTCGGGCGCCCGCTGCTGTACATGCCGCTCGACGAGAAGCCGAAGCGCGACGCCGACCCGCACAACCTCGCGCGGGTACGCGACCTGCTCGTGCTGCCGCAGGCGACGCTCCTCGTCGACCGCTGGGACGAGGACTGGACGAAGCTCGGCTGGGTCCGCCTCTACGGGACCGGTGGGGTGCTGGAGCCGAGCCACGCGAGGTCGAGGAGCACGCCGCGGCATCGCTGCGCTTCGCTCGAAGTACCCGCAGTACGCGAGCCAGGCGATCGACGCTCGCCGATCGTCCGGTTCGCGATCGACCGCGTCGTCGCCTGGGGCACGCTCGAGGCGCGCGCCGGACTAGCCGGCCGCGTCCACCTCGTCGAGGAACGCGCGCAGCGTCTCGGTGAACCAGTCGGCCGCTCGAGGCTGGGCAGGTGGGCGACGTCGGGCAGGTCGATCCGCCGCGCGTTCGGCGCGCCTCCACGAGCAGCTGCCCGACGTCGAGGTCCCGGCAGGTCGAGCAGGCCGACGATCGCGAGCACCGGGACGCGCAGCTCGCCGAGCCGCCCCACGGCCGGCGGGTCGAGCACGACGGTGGCCCCCTCGGGCTCCTTCGAGGTAGGTCTCGAGGCACATCTGCCGGACCAGCTCCCGCACCGACTCCGCTGCCCGACCTGCGGGCTGGCCGACGCCGTCGATCCAGACTCACGTCGAGGTCGGCCATCGCCGCCCAGTCCTTCGTCTCGTACAGCGCCTCCTCGCGGTCGAACGCGGCCGTCGCCTCCGGGTGGTCTCCACCTCGGCGCCCGAGACCCGCCACAGACCCAGACGAGGCCCGAGACCCGGTCCGGGTACTCGAGCGCCGTGTCGAGCGCGATCGACCCGGCCCGCGAGCAGCCGACGAGCACGGCGCGCTCGATCCCCGCCGCGTCCATCACCGCGATCACGTCCGCGCGGTTGGAGAACGGGACGTCCTCGGTCGTCGGTCCGGTTGAAGCCACGGGTGTCGTAGCGCGCCGTCCGGTGCTGGCGGACAGGGCGTCCCACTGCGGGTCCCACTGCGCGCGTCGGCGATCCCGGCGTGGACGAGCACAACCCCGGAGCCCTCGCCGGCCCACTCCGCCCACAGCGGGCCGCCATCCACGGGGACGTGGCCTCGAACGCTTCCTCGATCACCCTTGACGTCCTCCCGCTCGAGATACACGGCCGTGCCCATCGGCCGCAGGCAGTGGTTCATCGACATCGCCTGGACATAGCCGCCCGGGTTGAGGATGGCGATGGGCTCGCCCTCGTCGACCTCGGGGAACGGGTAGTCCTCCGCGAACACGTCGCCGGCCTCGTTGATGTGGCCCGCGACCGTGACGAGCTGCGTCCGCGGCCGGAGCGGGTCGCGCACCGGGAGGATCTCCTGGGCGAACCGGTAGATGAAGTACGCGCAGTTGACGTTCCAGCCGATGTCGAGCCCGACGAACGTCGTGTCGCCACGCCGCTCGACGCTCACGACCTCGCCCAGGAGCACCCCGGCGTCCTTCATCACGAAGTCGCCGGGCTCGAAGGCCGCCATGACGCCGTACGGGCCGAGGTGGCGGCCGACACTGCGCGTACGCGTCGAGGTCCACCGGCCGCTCGTCCTGGCGTGCCGGCGGGCCAAGCCCGCCGCCCACGTTGACCTCGCGGATCGCGAAGCCGGCGTCGGCCAGGCGGTCGATGAAGCGGGTGGCGCGCACGAGGGCCCGCTCGAACCCGTCGAGCTGGTCGCCCAGCCAGCCGGAGCCCGCGTGGAAGTGGAGCGTGTCCACGACGAGCCCGTGGCGGCGGCACGCGTCGATGGCGTCGTCGAGGCGGTCCTCGGTGACGCCGAACTTCGTGGGCCGCTCGCCGGCGTAGGCCAGGTGCTCGGTGTAGCCCGCCCCGGCGCCGGGGTTGACCCGGATCCCCACGGCGCCCGGGCGCCCGCCGCCCCAGCCGCTCGAGCTGGCTGACGCCATCGAGGTTGATCCGGATCGGGTGGGCGAGCAGGACGTCCAGGTCCCGCTCGGAGACGTTGGTCCCCGTGTGGCTGATCTCCTCGGGCTCCCAGCCGTTGGCGAGCGCGTGCGTCACCTCGCCCGGCGAGCAGGCATCGATGCCGACGCCTCGCGAGCCCAGGCGCGCCGAGCCCGCGCAGGACCGCGAGGATCCGCGGGTCAGGGCAGGCCTTGAGCGCGAAGCGGACGACGTGCTCCACGCCGGCGCGCCTCAGCGCGCCCTGGAGGGCCCGCACGTTCTCCCGGGGCCGCTCTAGGTCGTAGACGAACAGGGGCGCGCCGTGCTCGCGGAGGAGCGCTCCGAGGTCGGCGCCGTCCAGCGCGAGGCGGCGGTCGACGACGTCCAGCCCGGGGCGGCGCCACCAGGTGGGGCGCGGCCGTCGCGCGGGCCGGCTCGACCTCCGCGGTCACGCGCGGGCGCGGGAGGGGGGGATGCGCGAGCCGGGGCGGTCGAGCGGCGAGGATCGCCCTGCGTGTGATGGGGTCCGCGAACGGGTCGGGCCCGTCGGCGACGCTCGTTCCCAGCGCCTGCAGGAGGCGCTCGGTGGCGTGCGCGATCTCGTGGACCGCGTCCTCGAACGCCTCGGCGTTCTTCGCGGACGGGGCCCGGAAGCCGCTGATCTTGCGGACGTACTGGAGGGCGGCGGCCTCGGCCTCGCCGGTGGTGGCGGGCCCGGCCTCGTCGGCCTTGCGGAGCTGGCGGATGCTGCGGCACATGGCAGGCAGGGTACGGAGTGCGTGTCCTCGCTCAGTCGCCGACCGCCCCGGCGAGCGCGCCCCGCAGCAAGGCACGCTGGAGGACGATGAACAGGACGACGACGGGCACGGTCATCAGGAGCGCGTGGGCGGCGGTCAGGCCCCAGTTGGCGGAGTAGAAGCCCGTCTGGGCCTCGGCCAGCACCATCGCGAGGGTGACGTTGTCGTCGGAGGTGATGAACAGCCAGGCGAGCGCGAACTCGGTGTAGGCGAGCAGGAAGGCGACCAGGGCCGCGACCAGCAGCGACGGCATCGCGATCGGCAGCGTGATCCTGCGGAAGGCGGTGAACCGGGACGCGCCGTCGACGAAGGCCGCCTCCTCGAGATCCACGGGGGTCGCCCGGAACGCGGCCCGCATCAGCCAGAGGCGAGCGGCAACGAGAACGATGCATACATGATCGAGAGCGCGAGCGTCGAGTCCCGGAACCCCAACTCCTTGAGCGCCGGGACGTTGAGCTCGAACGCGATGAACAGGATGAACAGCGGCAGGCGAGCGCGACCGGCGGCAGGAACACGCCGAGCAGGACGGCGAGGAGCCCGACCTCGCGGCCCGGGAAGCGGAGCCGGGCGAACGCGTAGGCCATGGACGCGCCGAACACGAGCGCGACGGCGGCCGACGACCCGGAGACGAGCAGGCTGTTGCGCAGCAGGCCCAAGTAGTCGAGCACCGGTCGGGCCGAGAACGCGTCGCCGAACCGGTCGAGGGTCGGCTTGACGGGGATCGGGTGAAAGCCCGAGGGTAGCCGGCAACGAGCTGTCGGTCGCCATCAGGTCAGGACCCAGATCGGCACCAGGACGAAGCGCCGACGGCACGAGGAACGCCTGGCGGAGGAGCTGGCCGGGGAGCGGCGAGCCGGCTCATCGCGAACGCCACCCGCTCCGCGCGCTGCCGCCAGCGCAGGAACCAGGCGACCACGATGGCCAGCGCGACGAGGGTGACGACGTTGATCGCCGCGCTGACGGAGAAGAGGCCGGGCCCTGACCCTCGAGTGAACAGCGAGTAGCTGAACGTCGACAGCGTCGTCGTGTGGTCGTTCGGCCCCAGCACCCAGAACAGGTAGAACTGGTTGAACGTGGCGACCCCCCGGACGACGAACGCGGCCGGCAGCAGCGGCAGCAGCAGCGGCAGCGTCACCTGCGCGAACGGCGCGCCAGCGCGACGCCCCCTCGAGCGCGGCGGCCTCGCCGACCGAGCGAGGGATCGTCCGCAGCCCGGCGGTCGCGACCAGCATCCACAGCGGGCAGCCCATCCACGTCGCGGCGAGCAGCAGGACCAGGAGCGACAGCTCCGGGCTGACGCGCCACGGCACCGCGATCCCGATGAGCTGGGCGAGCAGGCCCTGCTGCGGGTGGGCGATGTCCATCCACGCGATCGCGCCCACGGCCTCCGGGATCGCCCACGGCAGGATGAACAGGATCCGCCACGCGTTCGCGAACCGGACGCCCGGCCGCTCGAGCACGAGCGCGACCGAGATGCCCACCACCGCCTGGAGGCGACCGAGAGCACCATCCAGATGATCGAGAAGGTGATCACCGCGGCCGAGTGTTCTCGCCGAGCCAGAACCCCTGCCGGAAGCCGGTGAGCAGGTCCGCGCCGACGTAGACGACTCCCGCGCCGCCCCGTCGAAGTCGAACGGGACAGCCGGGATCCGGCCGGCGAGCCCGCCGAGGGCCTCCCGGATGACGCCGCCCTGGAGCCCATCGCGGAGGTTGCGAGCCGGAGGTCCGTGAGCGACAGGAGGAACTCGTACGCGATCGGGATCGCCGCCAGGACCGCAAGGCCGACGACGCCCGGGAGGAGCCACGGCGAGCGCGTGGCGGAGGTCGCGGAGGCTGCCGCGGACCCCGCGCGGACGGGGCCGCCGCGGGTCGCGACGGGGTCGAAGACCCGCGAGCCGGGCGCGCGCGGCAGGAGCAGCGATCCGGCCCGAGGCCCGCCGCGAGGCGACAGCGGCGCCGACACGACGAGCACGTACTGCGGCCACTTCGTCGGCCACACGAGCAGGAACGCGAGCCCGATGACGAGCCACAGCGCGAACGCCGCTGCTCCCGCCACAGCCGCCGAGCCCGACGAGCGCGAGCGCCGGTGATGACGAGGTCAGCGGTGACGATGAAGGTGCCCGCGTCGTGGAACGGCACCGAGCCCATCAGCCAGACGAGCGGCTGCCAGGACGGCCAGCCAGTCTCCTGGACGGCGGCGCTCGTCGCGTAGCCGCCGTGGTAGCCGATCGATTACGCGAGCCGGCCGACCGGGTCGGGCCACAGGTACGGATCCGCGGCGAGGAACGCGACCGCGCCGATCGCGAGCCAGCCGGCGACCGGGGCGAGCCACCGGGCGACGCCGCGGGCCGTCCGCGGGCGCCGTCGGCCTGGTGTCGCGCGCGTCCGCCACAGCCAGTCGACGACGATCGCGAGGCCCGCGACGCCGTAGAGGTACTTGCTCGCGCAGGCGATCCCGAACGCGACGGCGGCCGCGACGAGCCACGCGCGCTCCGGCGCCGCGCAGCGTCCGTGCCGCCACGCCCGCGACGCGCACACGACGCCAGCAGCGCGAGGAACGCCGGGACCGACTCGAGCATGACCTGGCTCGTGTACTTGATGGTCCAGGTGTGGACGGCCAGGGACAGCCCGCCGAGCGGTGACACGAGCGCGAGCAGCACGGCCGAGCGACGCCGAACACCGCGTTGGCGAGCCGCGCGACGGTCAGCTGCGGCTCGGGCAGGCCGTCCGCCGGCGGCGCGGTCGTCGGGCGGTCGGGGATCTCGGGCGCGGCGGGAGCGGCGCGATCGCGAGGCCAGTGGCGACCTTCGTGAGCGGCGGGTGCTCGGGCCGGTAGTTGTCGCGGATGACGACGCCCGGGTCGCCCTCCTGGAGGCCGGTCGCGATCTGCTGGCCGGCCCGCAGGTAGTCGTCCTCGTCGAAGTCGATCGGCAGGCGCTCGACCGCGATCAGGCGGGCCGAGAGGGCGACGAGCGCGACGAGGACGATCGCGGCCCCGGTCACGAGGCGGCGGGTGACGGTCGCCGGTCCATCCCCCGGAGAGTAGCCCCCGGCCGACCTGCACCGCGAGAGCGTGATCGCGCCGGCGATCACGGCGGTCGCGGCCAGCGCGCCGACGTGGAGCCGGGCCCGGCGCGGACCCGTGGCCGCGGCACGACGACGGAGGACGTCATGGACGAGGACTGATCGGAACCGAGGACGCGGGCACCGGCTTCGGCCTCGAACCGACTCGAGCCCGCCACGAGGATCGCCAAGCGGCCCAAGGGACGCGTCCTGACGGCGATTGGACCCTCATCCATTCGAGCTGGGACGACCGCCGCGCGCGGACCGCCAGGCGTTCCGGATGGCGGCGGCACGCTCTCGTTTTAATCGCTGGATTGGGCACCGGGGGCGGGCGCAGAACGGACTTCAGCCCAGCTCGATCCCCCGTGCGCCGAGCCCGTCGAGGATCGCGTCGGCAACCGCCTCGGGCGCGCGGTCGTCGGTCGCGACGATGACCGGGTCGAGCGACCGAAAGGCCGGGTCCCGCTCCCGCGCCTGGCGCGCCAGGAACGCGCGGGGATCGTCGCCGTACCACGGCCGATGGGTGCCGGAGGTGAACCGCTTCGCCTCGGTCGCGGGGGAGACCGTGAGCCACGCCACGGCGACGCCGTCGCCCCGGAGCGCCGAGCGGCAATCCTCGCGGTCGACGACCGATGCCGCCGCGCCCACGACGTCCGGCCCGGCGTCGGCCAGCGCCCGCAGCAGCGCCTGCGCCTCGAGGTCGTGCATCGGGTCCGTCCCGAGCTCGTCGCGGAGCTCGCGCACGGATCGGCCGGTCAGGGCCTCGATCTCCTCGTCCGAGTCGCGCAGGGGCCAGCCGAGCCTCGCCGCGAGGATGCGCCCCGTCGTCGTCTTGCCCGTCCCCATCAGCCCGACGAGCACGAGGTGGCGCGCGGTGAGATCGGCCATGTGCGCAGTGTGGCGCGGCCGGCCGCCGGCCGCGCCGTATGCTCGCCGTGGCGCGGCCCCGAGCGCTCGCCGCCCGTTGTCAGCGGCGGGTCAGCCGCCGAGCTTCCACTCGATCGTGCCGGTGAAGCAGTGGTCGAGCAGCGTGCACAGGCCCTTGCTCAGGTCCCACGTCCGGCCGGCGACGAACGGCCCGCGGTCGATCACGGGGGCGCTCACGATCTTGCCGTTGTAGCGGAAGGTGACCATGGTCCCGCACGGCAGCGTCTTGTGCGCGACGCCCACCAGCTCCGGGGTCATCTTCTGCCCGCACGCGGTGCCGTTGCCGTAGAGGCCGGGCCCGTACCAGCTGATGTCGGGGTCGAAGCGCCAGTAGTTCTTCTCGATCGAGCCCCGCGGGGCGGCGGGCTGGCGGACGTCCGGGCGGCCGGTCGAGGACGCGTCGCGGCCGGGCTCGACGAACGCCGAATCGGGCGCCACCGTCGAGGTGGAGCCCGCCGCCGTGTCGGCTTCGTGGGTCGACGACGCCGACAGGGACCCTGCGGCCAGGCCGATCGAGACGGCGCTGAGCTGCGCCGGATCGACTGGCCGGTCGGGGCTCGGTGCTCGGGAGCCCGCGGGTGCCGGTACGGCGACCAGGGCGGACGCGGCCATGAGAGCCGCGAACGCGACGACGAGTCTGGTTCGCACGAGCCGCCAGCCTACCGGAGCGTGTCAACGCGGGCGATGCACGGACGCACCGCGCTACGCTCAGCCGCGTGACGAACGAGGGTGCGGTACGGACGGCCGGCGTGGCCGACGCCGAGACATTCGTGGCGATCCCCGCCCCGTACGACCTCGCCCGGACGCTCTCGACGCACCGCCGCGGGTCGGGCGATCCGGCGCACCGGGTCGAGGCGTCGGGCGCGGTGTGGCGCGCGACGAGGACGGCCGACGGCCCGGTGACCCTGTTCCTCCAGCCGGCGGTCGGCGGCGTCCGGGTGCGGGCGTGGGGGCCGGGCGCGGCTCTCGCGGTGGAGGCCGCGCCGGCGCTGCTCGGCGCGGAGGACGACCCGACGGCGCTCGTCCCGCAGCACCCGGCCGTCGCCGAGGGCGCCCGACGCGGACGCGGGATCCGGATCGGGCGATCCGGCGCGGTCTGGGAGGCGCTCGTCCCGGCGATCCTCGAGCAGAAGATCACCGGCGAGGAGGCGCGGCGCACGTACCGGGCCCTCGTGCGCGCGTACGGCGAGGACGCGCCCGGGCCGCCGGGCCTGCGCCTGCCGCCGACGCCCGAGACGCTGGCGCCGCTCCCCTACCACGCGTTCCATCCGCTGGGGCTGGAACGCCGTCGCGCGGAGCTCATCCGGGTCGTTGCGCGCGAGGCGCCGCGGCTGGAGCGGCACGCGATCGCGGTCGCGACGGCGTCGCACGGGGAGGCGCGCGCGGCAGCCCTGGCCTCGGCCTACGACGCGCTCCGGGCGTTCCCGGGGATCGGCCCGTGGACCGCGGCCGAGGTCGGGTTCCGGGCGTTCGGCGATGCGGACGCGGTGAGCGTGGGCGACTTCCACATCCCGAACATGGTGTGCTGGGCGCTCGCGCGCGAGCCACGCGGCACGGACGAGCGGATGCTCGAGCTCCTCGAGCCGTACCGGGGCCAGCGGGCGCGGGTGACGCGCTACCTGGAGCTCGCCGGGATCGCGGCGCCCGCGCTACGGTCCGCGGCTGGCGTCGCGCCGCATCGCGGACATCTAGCCGGCCGCGGCGGGCGTCTCCTCGCGCATCCCCCATGGCGACCCGTACTCGACGAGCAGGTCGAGGAACGGCACCGGCGCGAACGCCTCGGGCCCCAGCACCCCGGCGCCGCTCCACGTCCCGCGCGCGAGCAGCTCCAGCGCCACGATCGGGTTGATCGCCGTCTGCCACACGACCGCCTGCGAGCCGTACTCGGCCATCGTCGTCGCGTTGTCGACCACGTGGTAGAGGTAGACCTGCCGCGGCTGTCCGTCCTTGCCCAGCCCGGTGACCCACGTCCCGGCGCACGTCTTGCCGTGCATCCGGTCGCCGAGGCCGGCCGGGTCCGGCAGGCACGCCGCCACGACGTCCCGCGGCGAGACCTCGACCCCCTTGACCCGCACCGGCGTCGTCGAGTCGAGGCCCAGCTTGTGGAGCGTCCGCAGGACCTCGATGAACTCGTTGCCCAGGCCGTACTTGAACGTGACCCGCTTGGCGTCCACCCAGCGCGGGATGAGGAGGACTTCCTCGTGCTCGACGTTCACGCACTCGACCGGCCCGATGCCCTCCGGGAAGTCGAACACCTCGGGCTCGCTGAACGGCGGCGTCGTGAACCACCGCCCGTCCTCCCAGATGACCGGCGGGTTGAGGCACTCCTCGATCGTCGTCCAGATCGAGAACGAGGGCGCGAACTCGTAGCCGTCGACGGTGAGGTTCGCCCCGTCGCGCACGCCGGCCTCGTGGATCTCGCTGAACAGCTCGTCCTGCGCATAGCGCGCGAAGACGTCGGACAGCCCGGGCTCCACGCCGATGCCGACCAAGGCCAACTGGCCGCGTGCCTCCCATTCGCCCGCCACGGCGAACTGCGCGTCGCCCAGCTTCTCGCCGGGCAGCTCGTGCGGCCGCTCGGGGTGCGGGCGGGACAGCGACATCGCCATGTCGAGGTAGGTGACGCCCGCCTCGAAGCAGGCATCGAAGATCGGCATCACGAACCGCGGGTCGACCGCGTTGAGGACATGGCTGATCCGGTGCTCGCGGATGAGCGCGACGATCGCCGCGCGATCCGATGCGTCCACGCGCGCACCCGAGAACCGGGCGTCGCCCTCGACCTGGGCGAGCGCCGCCGTCACCCGGGCGGGGTCGTAGTCCGCGACCACGAGGTGCTCGAAGAACGCTCGCCGGTCCGCGATCCCCACCGCGGCGCTGCCGACGCCACCCGCGCCGATGACCAGGATCCGCATGCCCAAGGCCAGTCCTCACCCGCGATGGCCGACGAGCGTCGGCGCCCGGGCGAGATGATCGCAGACACAGGACGACCCCGACCCGGTCTGGACGGGTCAGGGTCGTGTGCGAGGTTCCGCGGGAGGAAGCGCGGGCCCCCGGTACCAGTCAGTTCGCTGCGTGCGATGGATCGGATCACCGGATCCGGCGCGTCACCCGTTGCGCCGGGACCGGACGAGGAGGTTGTCGATCGAGAAGCCGGCCATCACGACGACGCTGGCGACCAGGAGGAGGATCGTCGAGGCGTCAGTCATCGTGCGGGGCTCCATCGGGTGCGGGCTCGTCGAGGGTGGACTCGTCGTCGCGACCCGGGAGGTCCCGGAGCAGCGCGATCAGCTCGTCGCCGTCCCTGAACGCCGCGGCTCGACCTGTTCCCACGTGCCGTGCGACGCCTCGAGGGCTGTCGCCGGTGTCAGCGGCATGGTCGGCCGGGCTCCAGAGCCGGATCACGAAGGTGTCCACGGGATACAGCATCGCCATCGTCCTTCAGGTGCTCTTAAAGCGATCGGGACGGGCTGTCAGGAGAGCGCCACGCCGGCTTCGCCGTCGTAGCAGAAGGCCAGGAACGCGCCGGCGCAGGCGATCGACGGCAGCTCGAGGCGGCCCATCAGCCCGCCGCCACCGATGACCCGGGCGCCGCAGCCGTCATGGAGGACGACGAGGGCCACGAGCCGGTCGGAGCTCCACTCCACGACGTGCGGGTCGCGGGCCGAGACGGTGCGGATCGTGAGCTCGATCTCGCCGTCGCTGACCGATGCCTGGACGAGCCCGTCCAGCTCGACCTTCACGCGCCGGCGGACGACGTGCCGCAGGCGCCGCAGGAGGCGTGCGTCGCCGGTCGGCGCGAGGGCCGCGAGCGGCCGGGCGGTCGGGAACGCGGCGGGCTCCCCGATGTCGGTCAGGTGCATCGCCGGCGAGGCGAGGCGGGCGGCGCGTGCCCGGCGGAAGAAGGGGCGGAAGCCGGTTCGGAGGTCGTCGTAGGCGAGCATCGGGTGGTGTCCTTCAGGCGGGCGGTCCGGGGATCCGGGCCGCTGGGTGGCGGTGCTGTTGACGGCATCCTCGTCCCACGCCCTTCAAGCGGCCTTAGGCCCGGCTGAAACCGGGGTTACACTCGGCGCTCCGATGACCCCGACCGCCGCGGGCGCGCCGTTCACCCGCACCAGCCGACTTGCCCGCCTCGAGGGCCTCCTCCAGGAGCGGATCCTCGTGCTCGACGGCGCGATGGGGACGATGCTCCAGCGGCACCAGCTGACGGAGGAGGATTTCCGGGGCGCCCGGTTCGCGGACCATCCGCGCGACCTCCGCGGCAACAGCGACCTCCTGTGCCTCACCCAGCCCGCGATCGTCCGCGACATCCACGCGGCATATCTCGCGGCCGGTGCGGACGTCGTCAGCACCAACTCGTTCACCGCGACCCGGATCGCCCAGGCCGACTACGGCCTGTCGGACGTCGCGGGCGAGATCAACGAGGCCGCGGCCCGCCTGGCGCGCGAGGCGGCTGACGAGGCCGAGGCCCGCGACGGCCGGCCGCGCTACGTCGGTGGCTCGGTGGGCCCGACCAACCGGACGGCGTCGATCTCGCCCGACGTCAACGACCCCGCCGCCCGCAACGTCACGTTCCCCGAGCTCGTCGCGGCGTACCGCGAGTCCGCCGAGGGGCTGATCGCCGGCGGCGCGGACATCCTGCTGGTCGAGACGATCTTCGACACGCTCAACGCGAAGGCCGCGATCGTCGGGCTGGAGGAGGCGTTCGAGGCAACCGGCGTCCGGCTGCCGCTCGTCATCTCCGGGACGATCACCGATGCCAGCGGCCGCACGCTCAGCGGCCAGACGGTCGAGGCGTTCTGGGCGAGCATCCGCCACGCGAAGCCGCTGCTCGTGGGGCTCAACTGCGCGCTCGGGGCGAAGCAGCTCCGCGAGCACGTCGAGGAGCTGGGCCGGATCGCGGACCTGCCGCTCGCGGCGTACCCCAACGCCGGGCTGCCCAACGAGCTCGGCGGCTACGACGAGACGCCACCGGTCACCGCGACGGCGCTCGGCGAGTGGGCGCGGGCCGGCCTCATCAACGTCGCGGGGTCGTGCTGCGGGTCCACGCCCGAGCACACGCGCGCGATCGCGGACGCGGTGGCGGGCATCCCGCCGCGGGTCATCCCCGAGGTCCCGCCGGTCACGCTCCTGTCCGGCCTCGAGCCGCTCGTGATCCCGATGCCCGGCGGCGCGTTCGTCAACATCGGGGAGCGGACCAACGTCACCGGCTCGCGCGAGTTCGCGCGCCTGATGGCGGCCGGCCGATCCGGCGAGGACAAGGCGGTCGAGGTCGCGCGCGACCAGGTCGTCAACGGCGCCGTGATCCTCGACGTGAACATGGACGAGGCGATGCTCGACGGCGTCGAGGCGATGACCCGCTTCCTGCGCCGCCTCGCCACGGAGCCGGACGTGGCGAAGATCCCGGTCATGGTCGACAGCTCGCGCTGGGGCGTGATCGAGGCCGGGCTCCAGCAGCTGCAGGGCCGCGGCGTCGTCAACTCGATCAGCCTCAAGGAGGGCGAGGAGGAGTTCCTGCGCCAGGCCCGGCTGTGCCGGCGCTATGGCGCCTCGGTCGTGGTGATGGCGTTCGACGAGCAGGGCCAGGCGGACAGCGTCGAGCGACGCGTCGCCGTGCTCACGCGCGCGCACGGCCTGCTGACGAGGGAGGTCGGGTTCGCGCCCGAGGACATCATCCTCGACCCCAACATCTTCGCGATCGCGACCGGCATGGAGGAGCACGCGGACTACGCGAACTCGTTCTTCGAGGCGACGCGGCGGGTCAAGGCGACGATCCCCCACGCGCGGGTGAGCGGCGGCGTCTCGAACGTGTCGTTCGCGTTCCGCGGCAACGACCGCGTCCGCGAGGCGATCCACGCGGTGTTCCTGTACCACGCGATCCACGCCGGGCTGGACATGGCGATCGTCAACGCCGGGGTCATCCCGCAGTACGACGACATCGAGCCCGAGCTCAAGGAGCGGGTCGAGGACGTGGTCCTCAACCGGCGTGCGGACGCGACCGATCGCCTGCTCGAGATCGCGCCGCGCTACGCCGGCGGCGAGGCCGTGGAGCGGGCGGGCGAGGATCTCGCGTGGCGCGAGCTGCCCGTGAACGAGCGCCTCACCCACGCGCTCGTCGAGGGCATGGACGCGTGGATCGTCGAGGACACCGAGGAGGCACGGCAGGCCGCGACCCGCCCGCTGGACGTGATCGAGGGCCCGCTCATGGCCGGCATGAACATCGTCGGGGACCGGTTCGGGTCCGGCCGGATGTTCCTGCCCCAGGTCGTGAAGAGCGCCCGGGTGATGAAGAAGGCCGTCGCCCACCTCGTCCCGTACCTCGAGGCGCAGCGCGAGGGCACCGGCCGGCGGGCGGGCACGATCGTCATGGCGACCGTCAAGGGCGACGTCCACGACATCGGCAAGAACATCGTGGGCGTCGTGCTGGGCTGCAACGACTACGAGGTGATCGACCTCGGGGTGATGGTGCCCGCCGCCCGGATCCTCGAGGCCGCCCGCGAGCGCGACGCGGACATCATCGGCCTCAGCGGCCTGATCACGCCCAGCCTCGACGAGATGGTCCACGTCGCGACGCTCATGGAGCGCGAGGGGATGACGACGCCGCTGCTCATCGGCGGCGCGACGACGTCCCGCGTCCACACGGCGGTGAAGATCGCGCCGGCCTATTCGATGCCGGTCATCCACGTCGCGGACGCGTCGCGGGCCGTGGGCGTCGCGGGCGCGCTCGTGGACGCCGGCGCCCGCGAGGCGTTCGCCGCCGGCGTCCGCACCGAGTACGAGACGGTCCGCCGCGAGCGGGCCGGCCGTGACGCGCGCGAGACCAGGCTGTCGATCGCCGACGCGCGCGCGAACCGCGTCAAGGTGGACTGGTCGATCACGCCGCCGCGGCCGACGTTCCTCGGCGTCCGGGCGTTCGACACTATCCGCTCGACGAGCTCGTCGAGCGCATCGACTGGACGCCGTTCTTCGCCACGTGGGAGCTCCGGGGCGCGTACCCGGCGATCCTCGACGACGCGCGCGTCGGGCCGGCGGCGAGCGACCTCTACCGCGACGCCCGCGCGCTCCTCGACCGGATCGTCGCGCGAGCGGCTGCTGCGGGCGCGTGCCGTCGTCGGGTTCTGGCCGGCGAACGCCACCCCCGACGACGACATCGTCCTGTGGGCCGACGAGTCGCGGTCGGCCGAGGCGGGCCGCCTCCACGCGCTGCGGCAGCAGATGGCGAAGAACGACGGGCGGCCGAACGTGTCCGTCGCGGACTTCGTCGGGCCGGCCGGGGTCGAGGACTACATCGGCGCCTTCGCCGTGACCGCCGGACACGGCACGGACGAGCTCGTCCGGCAGTTCGAGACGGCCAACGACGACTACTCCGCGATCATGGCCAAGGCGCTCGCCGACCGGCTCGCGGAGGCGCTCGCGGAGCGGATGCACGAGCGCGTGCGACGCGAGCTGTGGGGCTACGCGGCCGACGAGGCGCTCAGCAACGACGAGCTCATCGCCGAGCGCTACCAGGGCATCCGCCCCGCGCCGGGCTACCCGGCCACGCCCGACCACCTCGCCAAGGCGACGCTGTTCGAGCTCCTCGATGCCGAGGCGCAGGCGGACATCCACCTCACCGAATCGATGGCGATGCTGCCCACGGCGGCGGTGTCCGGGATCTACCTGTGGCACCCCGAGAGCCACTACTTCGGGATCGGGCGGATGGGCGCGGACCAGCTGGCCGACTACGCGCGCCGGGCCGGGATGCCGGTCGAGGATGCCGCGCGGTGGCTCGCGCCGAACCTCGCGGAGGACGCGTTCGAGAACCCTTCGTGACGAGCCGTCGTATCCTCCGCCACACGATGGAATCCGTCGCGCGCGCCCGTCGCCGCCTCGCGCCGCTCGTCGCGCTGATGCTCGCGGCCGTCGCCGCTCGGCACCGGCAGGCCCGCGCGCAAGCCGATGTTCGGGCTACCCGCGCGCTGTTCATCGGCGGCAACTACGCGACCGGCCTGTACGAGGAGTCGTGGGTCGTCAGCGCCTCGGGACGAGCGCAGGACCTCAAGGCGCCCTGCTCGCGGCCGGCGGCAGGCCGTTCCAGCCCGATGCCCGGCCGCTCGATGAAGGGCTGGGGCGCGCTGCCGCCGGCGGTCGTCGCCGACGACGCGGCGCTCGACGGCTGGCTCGCGCGCGCATTCGCCTTCGCGGGATCGCTCCGCCCGAAGGGCTGCCGCACGGCCATCGCGAATCAAGGCCGGCCGGGCTGTCGTGCGCTCCGCACCCGGCGGTTCTACGGTCGCACGCTGCGACGTTCCGATCGCTTGGCGATCGGGCGTGGCGCCGCGTACGTCCGCGATGCGATCCGTCACGCGCCCGGCGACCACATCGTGGCGTCGTGCGACCGGACGCCCGCTGGGCGACCCTCAGGCGTTGCGGCGGACCAGGAACCAGCCGAGCAGCACCAGCGCGATGCCGAGCATCGCGATCCCGGCCAGCGAGACAGCGTCGATGAGGGCCGCGCCGAGTCGCGCTCGCAGCTCCAGCCGGTCGACGCCCGTGATCGTGAGGATGGCGCCGACGGCGAGCAGCCACGAGGCGACGCGGGGCGCGCGGCCGAAGCGCGAACGGCCACGATCCCGAGCCACGCCGCGCGCCAGCCACATCGCGATCGCGATCCAGAAGCCCACGCAGCCCGAAGTCGCCCGCGAACGGCCGCTCGACGCCCTGCGCCGCGAGCAGCCAGACGCGCGAACGCGCCGGTTGCGGCGATGACGGGAACGCTGCCCGCGATCGCCAGCCGCGGATCCCGGGGCGCGTGGACCGTCCACAGGCCGGCGCCGGTCGCGGCGAGCCCCGCAGCGAACAGCGAGCAGGCGGATCGTGTTGGCGTCCTGCCTCGATGCGGGACGACGAACGCGGCGAGCAGCACGACGCCGCCGACGAATCCCAGGACGCCCGCGGCGCGGACGGCACGGCGACGGGAGCGCCCGGCCCGGGGCGACGATGGGCCGGCGGGCGGGCGGAGGCGACACCCCGCCCGCCGGCCGCGGGTCAGTCGTTGACGATGCCATCGGGGCACAGGGCGGTCGCGGCCGGCGTGCCGGCGACGGCGATCGCGTTGTGCTCGCCCGGCACGCCCTGGTGGACAAGCACGTGGAGCGGGTGCAGCCGGTCGGCGCCGGGCGCGATGTCGACGTTCGGGTTGGCGTCGAACACGACGAGCGGGAGCTCGACCTCGTCCTCGCCGCCGTGCGCGGCGAGGAGCACGCACTCGCCGTTGCCGAGCGCCATGACGTGGCCGTGGTTGGCGGCGACCGGCGCGGCGACGAGCAGCCGCGAGGACGAGGCCGGTGGCCAGCGGCGAGGGACAGGCGGGGCATCACGACACTCCTTGGGGTGCGATGCGGCCGGGGTTGTCGAGGCGGATGGCGCTGACGCCGAGCGCGACCCAGCCGAGGCTGAACAGGAGGGCCCACACGCCCCGATCGCGATCGGCGCGAACGCCTCCGGGATGAACGGCAGGACGTTCATCCCGATCCCCAGCGGAACGAGGCCCAGCGACGCCACGACGAGCACGATCGCCGCTGGCCGGGACAGGGTGTGGGTGAGGTACGTCGCGACCGCGAACAGGCCCGACCCGATGATCAGCGCGGCGAGCCCCAGGAACCAGACGGCCCACGCGGACCACTGGCCGATGAACAGCCCATCGCCGACGAACACCATGCCCAGGGCACCGATGACCGCGATCACGGCCCCCATGGCAGGCAGGACGAACGCGGCCCACACGAGCTTCGGGTAGCGGCGGGCCTGGAATGCGCTGAGCCCGGCGAGCGCGACCAGCAGCGCGGCCCCGCCGGCTGCGAACGCGAGGAGGAAGACCCCACCCGCGTCCCCGAGTGCGGACGCGGCAGCGAGGCCGATGAAGAACAGGAAGCCGCCGAGGATCGCGGCGTACCCCCCGAGGCGGAGCGTCATGGCAAACCCCTTGCTGTGTTCAGAGGCGGCCCCGAGGCCGCGGAGATGCAGGTGGGCGTCGAGCGCGCCGAGCAGGACGTCGGCGACGTCGAACGGGCCGAGTGGCCGTTCCTCGAGCACGCTGAGGAACTCGTCCCCGTAGCGAGCCCGCCAGCGGGCCGGATAGGCGCGGACGAGGAGCGAGGCGGCGGGGCGCATCGCGGCGTCAGCCCGACGACCCTTCCAGCCGCCGCAGCCCGAGCGCCGCAAAGGCGGCGAGGTCACGAAGCTGATCGGCGAGAACCGTGGCACCGAGACCACTCAGGCGATACGGCCGGCGGCGGTCCACCGGCGGCAGCGCCTCGACGAGGCCGCGCTCCTCGAGACGGGCGAGCGCGGCGTACAGCGTCCCCGGGCCCATCGGCCGGCCGGTGCCGGCCTCCACGTCACCCATGATCGCGTAGCCGTGCTTCGGCCCGTCGCTCAGGCTGACGAGGATGAGGAGCGCAGGCTCGGCGAACCGGCCGAGCTCGGGGATCTGTGGCTGGTTCATGGGACTCCACTATTACGTTCGACGATATATCGTGGGACGTAATATAGACCCGCTGCGGCCGGTGTCAAGGGGACGATCGCAACCAATCGGCAATGATTCTCGGCGCGAAGGGCCAATTTGGCGTATCATCCGCGGACGCCCGAACGGATGGGCGCATTCTGGAACGGCCGACTCGATCCACTCCCTCACGGTTCCCGCTCGAGGAAGATCGCGGAAACCGTCGCAACCACGAGGAAGTGGATACCGACATGAACGTCGACAAGACGCTCACCTGCGCCGACTGCGGCCAGGAGTTCACCTTTACCGCCAGCGAGCAGGACTTCTACGCCGAGCGTGGCTTCACCGAGCCCCGCCGCTGTGGCAGCTGCCGCGCCGCCCGCAAGGCCCAGCGCAACGCCGATGGCGGTGGTTATTCCGAGAGCCAGGGTGCCGGCAGCTACGGCGCCGGCGGCAGCTACAGCGCCGGTGGATATTCCAGCGGCGGCGGGTACAACCGCAGTGGCGGCGGCGGCGGCGGCTCGCGCGGCCCGCGCGAGATGTTCCCGGCCACCTGCTCGTCCTGCGGGCAGGAGACCGAGGTCCCGTTCCGGCCGACCTCCGGCAAGCCCGTCTACTGCAGCGCCTGCTTCGCGCAGCGCCGCGCCTGACCCAGCGACAGGGGGAACACAGCGGCATGACCGAGCCCCGGCGCCCCGGCAACGGGCTCCCTCCCCGCCGACCCGCCCCCGCCGTTGACGAGCGCAAGCACGTCATCGCGGAGTACCGCCACAAGTCGCAGGAAGTGACCTGCGTGTGTGGCTGGGTCGGCAGCTCGGAGTCGCCCGACGGGCGAACCTCCGATTGGAGCCGTCACGTGGCGGCAAGCCGAGGCAAGTAGCACCGCTTCTCCCGACAAACGCAGACGACCGCCGGCACCGCCGGCGGTCGTTTCGATTCGGGGACCGGGATCAGCGCCCGGCCTTGAGCTCCTCGAGCGCCTTGAGCACCTGGGTGTCGGTCGCCTTGGCGAGCTCGGCGGCGGTCATGCCCCGGAGGTCGTCCGGGCGGATGGGCGTCGCATCGTCGGCGAGGACGACCTTCACGTCGGGCTCGAGGCCCTCGTGCCAGATCGGCCGGCCGCCGCGGGTGAGCCAGCGCTCGACACCGATGCGCATCGATGACCCGTCGGCGAGGTCGAAGCGGCCCAGCACCGTCCCGGTGCCGAACGTCTTCTCCCCGACCACCGTGCCGCGCGCCGCGTCCTGGATGGCGCCAGTGACGATCTCCGCGGAGCTGGCGGAGCTGCCGTCGGCGAGCACGACGAGCGGCCCCGACGTCCAGGCCCCGCCCGGCGTGACCGGCGCGTCCTTGCTGACGCCCGACGCGTCGATGCTCTGGTACACGATCCCGTCGCCGACGAACTGGCTGGCGACCCCGATCGCCTCGTTCACGTACCCGCCGGGGTTGCCCCGGAGGTCGAGGATGATCTCCGTCGCGCCGGCCGTCTTGGCGTCGTTGATGGCGCCCTCGACCGCCTTCGTCGCGCCGGTGGCGAACTGCTCCAGCCGGATCATGGCGACGTTGTCGCGACCCGGGACCATCGACCACGTGACGAGCGGCAGGTCGAACTGGCGGCGGGTGATCGTGACGTCGAAGTCGTCGCGGCCGTCGCGGCCGATCGTGAGCGTGACGGGCTCGCCCTCCGGGCCGCGCACGCGGGACACGACCTCCTCGACGGTGTGACCCTCGGTCGCCCAGCCGTCGACCGAGATGATCCGGTCGCCGCGCTTGAGGTCGGACTCCTCGGCCGGCGTGTTGGGGATGATCGAGCTGACGATCGGCGGTCCGCCGTCCTCCTGCTCGGTGTTGATCTGGACGCCGATGCCGACGAACGTGCCGGACAGCGACTGGTCGGCCGCGCGCGCCTCGTCGGCGGTGAGGAAGCTCGTGTGGCCCTCGTCGCCGACGGCCTCGGTCATGCCCCGGATCGCGCCGTAGGCGAGGTCCTGGTCGTCGAGGTTCTTGGCGTCGACGTAGTTCTCGTGGATCGTGTCCCACGCCTCCTGGATCAGCGCCATGTCCGCGGTCGCGGTGGCCGGGGTCGGCGACTCGGCGACGATCGCCGACGGGCCGAGGATGCCGCTCTGGCCCATCGCCACGCCACCGGAGAAGGTGATGAGCGCGATGACCGGGATGACGACGACCCACAGCCAGCGGCCCCAGCCGCCGGACGACGGGGACGGCGGTCGTGCCCGAGCCGAGGCTCGAGACCGGCGTCGCCGGGACGGCGAACCCGGGGCCGTCCATGGGTGGCGGCGGCGGGACGAGCCTCGCCGAACGCGGACGGCTGGAGGGTGGCATCGGCGCCGGGCGCAGGTGGCGCGGGCGGGATGAAGGGCAGGGGCGCGTCGCCGGGGGCGGCCGGATGGGACGCCGGGGCGCGGTCGGAGGAGTCGGTCATGGGATCTTTCGGGCTGTCGGGCACACGGTGAGCCAGTGTCGGCTGGCGTCCAGCATGACGGCTCCGGCTTCAGGGCGGGTGGTGGACCGATGACGTTTCCTTGACCAACCCTTCGCCCGCGGGCCGGCGCGGATGCACGGATGGTCCGTGTCGGAGCACGCAGATGCACCTCCGGCGGCGAGCCGTCGGAGGTGCGGGGAGCGGCGATGCGAGCGGGTGGAGCCCGCCTCGGGATCCGGTCAGTCGGGCCGGATGTTGTGGTTGCCGCGGAACAGGTTCTCCGGGTCGACCCGGCGCTTGACCTGGACGAGCCGCTCGTAGGTCGCGCCCGGGTAGGCCTGGTGCAGCCGGGCCGCGCCCTCGTCCGCGAGGAAGTTCGAGTACACGCCCGTCGCGCCGTCCGACAGGTCGGCCTGGTAGGCGTCCGCCCACGCGACGGCCTCGTCGTAGCGGGCCTCGCTGCTGCCGGCGATGACCGTGGCCATGACGACCGCGTCGCGGTGCGCGAACGCCGTGGCATTGCCCGGCACGCGGCCCATCGCGCCGCCCAGGACCCGCAGCTGGGTGAAGCCCATGACCGGCTGCGGCGTGGAGTGGCGCTCGACGATCGCGTCGATCGCCCGCTCGCTGAGGTCGGGCGCGAACGACGACCGGAGGACGCCCGGGCCGGGATGCTCGCCCTCGGCGGTCAGCTGGTACATCGCCGGGTAGGGCATCGGGCCGACCATGTCGATCAGCGGCGTCGCCAGCGCACGGAACGGGGCCATCGCCGCGGCGCCCTCGTCGAGCGGGCCGGCATGGACCGGCATGACGACCACCGCCGGCGTGCCGACGAGCTCCGGCGGCACGAACGGCGCCGGCGGGATGGGCATGACGATCGAGATCTGGGTCAGCTCGTCCGGCGCCTCGACCGAGGCCTCGACGAGGCCGCGCAGGACCTCGCGGGTGAGCGGCAGGAACAGCGCCCCGCCGGTGACCATCTCGACCGGGTGCAGGTTGTAGCGGAAGCGGGTGACGATGCCGAAGTTGCCGCCGCCACCGCGGATCGCCCAGAACAGGTCGGGATCCGCCTCGGCCGAGACCGTGACGAGCGAGCCGTCGGCCATCACGAGGTCCGCCTCGATCAGGTTGTCGATGGCCATCCCGTGCTTGCGGGCGAGCCAGCCGATGCCGCCGCCGAGCGTCAGGCCGCCGAGGCCGACCGACAGCGTGTCGCCGAACGGCGTGGCCATCCCGTACGTGTGCGCGGCCATCGTGTACTCGCCGGCCGTCGCGCCGCCCTGGGCGGAGCCGATCCAGCGGATCGGGTCGATGTCGACCGCGTTGAGCGAGCGCATGTCGAGCAGCAGGCCGCCGTCCGTCGCCGAGAACCCGGCCACGCTGTGGCCGCCGCTCTTGACCGCCAGCTCGAGGCCGAGCTCGCGTGCCGTGAGGACCACCCGCGACACGTCGATCGCGTCGGCAGGGCGGACGATGACGCCCGGCTTCTTGTCGAAGTGCGTGTTGTGGATGCCGCGGGTCGCGTCGTACGTCGCGTCGCCGTCGACGATGACCTCGCCGCGGATCGCGTCGCGCAGGGCGCGCAGGTCGACGGGGGCGAGCGGGCTCGGGGCGGAGGCGGGAGCGGAGCGGAGGACGGCGGGGGCGCCGGCGACGGGTGCGGTCATCGGGATCAGGGCTCCTTCAGGTCGCTCGAGGAAGACGAGGACGATGGGGCCATGCTCGGGTCGAGGCCGGGCGTACGCCACCGGACGCCGATGGCCAGCCCGCGTGGACGGGCGGCGCGGCGCGTGATGGACGGATGACGATGGCGCGGCCGCGTGCCGCGGGTCGCGCGGCCGGCGGGCGCTGGCGCGGTCAGGTGCCCTCGCGCATGAGGCGGCGGGCCGCGCGGGTGGCGCGCACGAAGTGGCGGAGGTGCGCGACCGGCCGGACGTGGCTCGGCTCGCCGGCGTAGATCGTGGAGATCGGCACCCACGCGAGGGTCCAGCCGTTGCGCAGGCAGACGGCGATCATCTCGACCTCGAACTCGAAGCCGGTCTCGTGCGCTGTCCAGCGTCGCGGCCATGAGCCGCCGGCCGAGCAGCCGGTAGCCGGACTGGTTGTCGGGGACGTGCTGCCCGACGGCCCACGAGAAGGCCGCGGTCCCGAGCGTGTTCGACAGCCGCCGGACGGGCGGCATCCGGGCGAAGTCGCGGCGGCCGATGATCAGCTCCGGCCGCGGCCCGCCGGCGCCCGGCGCGCCGTACGCGGCGACGAAGCGGGGGATCTCGTCCGGGTCGTGCTGGCCGTCCGCGTCGAGCGTGAGGACGGCGTCGTAGCCCTCGTCGAGCGCCTGCCGGAAGCCCGCCCGGAGCGCCGCGCCCTTGCCCTGATTGGGGACCTGGCGGATCACCTCCGCTCCCGCGGCCTCGGCGTTCGCGGCAGTGTCGTCGGTCGAGCCGTCGTCCACGACGAGCACGGGCAGGTGCCGCAGCGCGCCCTCGACGACGCGCGCGATCCGCGGCCCCTCCTCGTAGCCCGGGACGAGCGCGAGGACGCGCGGCCGCGCGGCGTCCGGGCGCGGGTCCACCTAGCCCCGGGCGTCAGTCGGCGCGTCGGCCGGGGCGGGCAGGCGCTCGGCGCGCGCGAGGACCTCGTCGCGGGTGCCACCCATGTTGTGCACCGTGCGGCCGTGGTCGAGGGTCGCCGCGACGACCTCGTCCTCGGATCCGGTCGACTCCCAGCCGCACACGCAGCTGGTGCGAAGCTGCTGACCCATGGCTCCTCCTAGCCGAGGCTGCGGAACGGCTCCGGCACGTAGCCCGCGAGCGCCGCGCGCCATTCGTCCGAGAGCTCGTGCCGCACGACGTCGTCATCCTCCGCCAGCCAGGCGAGGTGGCGCAAGGCATGCTCGAGGACCTGGCTCGTCGCGATCGCCGCCGGCGCGGCCCGGGCGGACGAGCGGGCGAGGTCCTCGCGACCGACGCTCAACCGACGGCTGGCCGGCGACCAGCGCCGGGTCGACGACGACGAGGAACGACAGGACGACCGCGTCGCGGTCCCGCCGCCACGACGTCGAGTGGACGAGGAGCGGCTCCCCGACGACGTCACGCACGATGCGATCGACGGCCTCGACGGGGTGCTCACCGGCGCCGACCTCGAGCTCCCAGGCACGCGGTCCGTCGGGTCCGCCGAGCCGGATCGACCCGTCCGCGAGCCAGACGAGGTAGACCTCGGCCTTGACGGGTCCTTCGACGTCGAACGGGAGCGGCGGGTCGGCCATGGGCGGATGCTACGGCGCGGCGAGCGCGCCGCGATCGACGCGATCTGGTCGGGCGTCACGCGGCAGCACCCGCCCACGAGCCGGGCGCCGCGCGGCGATCCACGCGCGGGCGGCCTCGCCATCGACGCCGGTGCCTGGCGCTGCCGGTCCACGCGCGGCCGGCCGCGTCCCACGCCTCGCCGCTGTTGGGGTACACGACGACGGGCAGGGCGGTCACGGCGGCGATCCGCCCGATGAGCTCCGGCACGTGCTCGGGGGCCGTGCAGTTGATGCCGACCGCGAGCACCGCGGGTGTCGTTGCGACGGCGGCGACGGCCTCCTCGATCGGGGCGCCGCTCCGGATCCGCTGCCCGTCGGCACACGAGAACGACACCCACGCCGCGGCACCCGGCGTCTCGGCGAGCAGCGCCGCCACGGCGGCCGCCTCCTCCACCTCGGGGATCGTCTCGACCGCGAGGACGTCGGCATCCGTTCCGGCGAGGACGCGGAGCCGGTCGCGATGGAAGTCCTTGAGCTGCGTGACGGTGAGCCCGTACCGGCCGCGGTACTCGGACCCGTCGGCGAGCATCGCCCCGTACGGTCCGATCGACGCCGCGACGAAGCGCTGCGGCCCGCCGGGCGACTCCGCCACGACCCTGTCCCGCGCCTCGGCGGCCAGCTCGACCGACCGGCGAAGGAGCTGTGCAGCCTGCGACCCGCCCGATCCCCTGCCGCGCGAAGCCCTCGAACGTCGCCTGGTAGGAGGCGGTCGTCGCGACCTGCGCGCCCGCGCGGTAGTAGGCGAGATGCGCGTCGACGATCGCGGCCGGGTCCTCGACCAGCAGCCGCGCCGACCACAGCGCGTCCGACAGGTCGGCGCCCTGCGCCTCGAGCTGCGTGGCGAGCCCGCCGTCGAGCACGATTCGCTCGCCGGCGTCGAGCGCGGACCGGAAGGCGCGGGCGTCCATCACCGGATCGTGCCACGGCTTCGGCCGGCGGCGAGCACAATCGGCCCTCGGCGCCAGCGGGTCGCCGTCCACGACGAGGAGGCCACGTGCGCTACCGGCGGATGCCGATCGAGGTCGAGTCCCCCGAGCAGCTGGGCTATGGCCGGATCCGCCACAACCTCGCGGAGAGCTCGGTCACCGACGCCGCCCTGGCGGATCTCGGGGTCGATCTCGGCGGCCTGGTGCTCCAGTACGGCGACCATCTCGGCCTGCCGGAGCTGCGTGCCGAGATCGCCGCCGACGGGGCCGGGCTCGACCCGGACGACGTGCTCGTCACGCCGGGCGCGGTCACGGCGCTGTTCCTCATCCACACGACGCTGCTGGAGGCGGGCTCGCACGTCGTCGTCGCCCGGCCCAACTACGCCACCAACGTCGAGACGCCGCGGGCGATCGGCGCCGACGTGTCGTTCCTCGACCTCGCGTACGAGGACGGCTGGGCGGTGGACCCCGACCGGATCGCCGCGCTCCTCCGGCCCGAGACGCGGCTCGTCAGCCTCACGACGCCGCACAACCCGACCGGCACCACGCTCGACCGCGCGGCGCTGGACGCGGTGATCGCGCTCGTCGAGCGGCACGGCACGGCGCGCCTCCTCGTCGACGAGACGTACCGCGAGATGACGTTCGGCGAGCCGCTCCCCGTCGCCGCGACCCTGTCCGACCGGGTGATCAGCGTGACCAGCCTGTCGAAGACATACGGCCTGCCGGGCATCCGCGTCGGATGGCTCGTGACGCGCGACGCGGCGCTCGCGGAGGAGCTGCTCGCCGCGAAGGAGCAGGTCCTGATCAGCGGCTCGCTCGTGGACGAGACGATCGCGCTCGCCGCGCTCCGGCGCCGCCCGACCTGGCTGCCGGCGATCCGCGGCCCGCATCGCCGAGGCGTTCGACATCACCGCCGGGTGGCTCGACGGCAACCCCCGCTTCGAGTGGGTTGCGCCCCGTGGCGGCGTCGTGGGCTTCCCGCGCGTCCGGCCCGAATGGGCGGGGCGCCTCGACCTCGACCGGTTCTACGCCACGCTGTTCGACCGCCACGGCACCGTCGTCGGGCCCGGGCACTGGTTCGAGCAGCCGCGGGCGCACTTCCGGCTGGGCTACGGCTGGCCGTCCACGGACGAGCTCCGCGGCGGCCTCGCGGCCCTCGACGCCGCGTTCGACGAGACGGTCGCGGCGGGCCGGCGACCCGCTAGGCGAACAGCGAGGCGTACGCGTTGAGGGCGGGCTGCCCGCCGAGATGCGCGTACAGGACGGTCGACGAGCGGTCGATCTCGCCGCGCGTCACGAGGTCGATCAGGCCCGCCATCGACTTCCCCTCGTAGACCGGGTCCGTGATCATCCCCTCGAGCCTTCCGGCGAGGCGCATGGCTTCCAGCGTCGCCGCGTCCGGGATGCCGTACGTGCCCGCGTGGTAGCGCTCGTCGAGGATGATCTCGTCCTCGCGCAGTCGCGGTCGAGGCCGATGCGCCGGCCGTCCGGCGGGCGATGCGCGCCAGTTGGGCTCGCGTCTCCGCGGGCTGTCGCGCTGCCGTCGACACGATGACCCGCCGCGGCCGCCCGCCGGCGTCCCCGGCACCGCGAAGCCCGCGATCATCCCGGCCTGCGGTCGACCTGCCGGGCACACGACGATCGTGTCGAAGAAGACGCCGACCGCCTCCTGCTCGGCGACCTCGAACGCCCAGCCCGCGAAGCCGCCGCCCGGGGATCCGGCGCCGGCGGGGATCGCGTGCGTCCTCCAGCCTCGACGTCGGCAGGGCCGCTTCCAGCTGTCCCGGAACCCGATGGAGCCGGACGACCATCGGCCGCCGGCAGCGCCCATCAGGCGGGCTCAGGAGGATGTTGCCGGTCGGTCGATGACGTCCGGCCACTCGACCCAGTGCTCCTGCACGAGGACGCAGCCGAGGCCCTGCGACGCGGCGACGCCCGAGACCTGGCGGGTGTGGTGACTGGACGCCGCCGCGGACACGAGCGTGTCGCAGCCCGTGGCAAGCGCGTCGGCGACGAGGTACTCGAGCCGGACCTTGTTGCCGCCGTAGGCGAGCCCGGAGTTCAGTCTCGCGCCTGCCTGCCCGCGGTCGGTCACGGTCGAGGCGGCGGCGGTCGAGCCCGAAGCGGAGGTTCGTGCGCGGGTAGTCCTCGAGCGTGGGCATGCCATGACCGCGCTCGGCTGCCGAAACCACGCGATCGTTGCCGCGTACGCTGGAATGGGCCGCGTTCCCGCCTGGTCCCGCCAGCTCGTCGATCGGAGTCATCCCGTGCGTCCTGCCCGCGTCGTCATCGCCATCCTGCTCGCCCTCGTCGGCGCCGTCTGGACCCTGCAGGGGCTCGGGGTCATCGGCGGCACCGGCATGAGCGGCACGCTGTTCTGGGCGGGCGCGGGGATCGCCATCATCGTCGGGGCCGGCGTCGTGCTGGCCGCCGAGCTCCGCCGCCGCGACGGCACCGGGACGGGCTCGGGTCGGCGCGGGCCCGGATGGCGCCGGTTCCGGGTCCGGGCTCGGGCGGCTGACGCGGGAGCGCGGCGCATTCGCGGTGCAAGGCGCCTGAGACCCGCTCGTGCCGTGCACCGGGCGTACCCTCGATGCCTGGCGACGACGAACCGGGAGACCGCGATGCAGGTCGGATTGTTGGCCCCGCAGGGCTGGAAGGGCGAGTACGACGGCTGGGATCCGGCCGGCGGCCTGGGCGCACACCGTCGAGCTGGCGCAGCAGGCCGAGGCGCTCGGGTTCGAGTCGCTGTGGGTGTTCGACCACTTCCACACTGTCCCCGAGCCGACGGACGAGATCACGTTCGAGTCGTTCTCGATGCCTCGCGGCGCTGGCCATGGTCACCAGCCGGGTGCGGATCGGGCACATGGTCGTCTGCACCGGCGTTCCGCAATCCCGGCGCTCACGGCGAAGCTGGCCTCGACCATCGACGTCATCTCCGGCGGCCGGTTCGAGCTGGGCATCGGCGCCGGCTGGTACGAGCACGAGTGGCTCGCGTACGGCTACGGCTTCCCGCCGGTGGGCGAGCGGCTCGGCCAGCTGGGCGACCACCTCGAGGCATCTCGCGGATGCTCGGGCCGGGACGGGCGACCTTCGCGGGCCGCTACGCCGAGGTCGACGGGGCGATCAACGAGCCGAAGGGCGTCCAGCGCCACATCCCGGTGATCGTCGGGGGCAACGGCCGGCGGCGCACCGCCGGCTATGCCGTCAAGTTCGCCGACGAGCTCAACTACGTGTTCCTGCCGCCCGCGCAGCTCAAGGACCGCATCGCCGAGGTCCGTGGGCGGTGCGAGGCGGACGGCCGCGACCCGTTCGACGCTCCGCTTCTCGATGTACGTCCGCGACGAAGAGATGCGGCCGGGACCGGCGCGGGTCGACGCGCTCGCCACGCTGCGCGAGACGGAGCTGGACCGGATCGTGCTGCTTCCCGGGCCGCTGGGATCCGTCGCCGGACGGCCAGGCCGCCTTCGCGGAAGACTGCCGCGCAGCTGGGTTCGTCCTCGGCGGCACGGCCGCAGCCATTCGGTGAAGGTCGAGATCTGGTCCGACGTCGTCTGCCCGTGGTGCTACATCGGGAAGCGGCGGTTCGAGGCGGCGCTCGCACCGGTTCGAGGCGGCCGACACGGTCGAGATCACGTGGCGCAGCTTCCAGCTCAACCCCGACTACCCGTCGGATCGCGCGAGACACACGACGCGTACCTGGCCCACAAGCTCGGCGTGACGCCGGCCCAGGTCGAGCAGCTCAACGAGCGAGTCGTGGCGCTCGCGGCGGCCGAGGGCCTGGACTACCACTTCGAGACATACGTCACGGTGAACACGTTCGATGCCCACCGGGTCACCCACCTGGCGAAGGCGCTCGGGCTGGGGCTGCCGATCCACGAGCGGTTCCTGCGCGCGCAGCTCGTCGAGGGCGAGATCCTCGATGACCCGGACACGCTCGCCCGGCTGGCCGCCGAGGTCGGCGTCCCCGAGGCCGAGACGCGCCGCGTGCTGGCGTCGGACGCGTACGCCGCCGAGGTCAGGGCGGACATCGAGGAGGCCCGCGCGATCGGCGTCAACGGCGTCCCGTTCTTCGTCCTCGACCGGCGCTACGGGATCTCCGGCGCCCAGCCGGCGGAGCTGTTCCTCGAGGCCCTCCAGGCGGCGCAGCGTGACGCCGAGGCCGAGGTCGTACCCGCGCCGGCCGGCGACTGACCCCGCAGCCGCTCAGGAATCGTCCGCGTCGAGCCCCTCGTCCGGATCGGCCGCCGGCGCATCCTCGTCACCCACGTCAGGGAGCGCGTCCGCGAGCACGTCGATGAACTGCGCCTCGAGGAAGCCCGTGTAGGCGTACACGACCTTCGCGGCGGCATCGGGATCCTCCGGGTCGAACGAGGCGTCGTCGCCGTCATCGATCACGCCCGAGCCGCGTCCCGAGCACGAGCCGCAGGTCGTTGAGCACGTGGAGCCACGCCTCGGCGTCCGAGTCGTCGATCGTCCGGGCGTCGAGCGATGCCTCGACCGCCGCGATGTGCTCCCGCCGCGCGTCGTCGAGATCGCCGCGCACGAGGTCGCGGAACCCGGCGCTCCAGGCCGGGTCGTCGGGCCGGACGTCCGGGTACAGCCGGGCGATCACGGGGTCCGCTCGGCCCACGCGCTCTCGCCGCCCTCACCAGCCTCGGCGGCGTCGCGTCCGGCCCCGGTGCCGGTGGCGGGTCGTCGGCCTCCCACAGGCCGGGCGTGGGCGTCTCGTCGCCCACGATCGAGCGCAGGTCGTCCACGAGCGCGCGCAGGATCGCCCGCTCGTTGGGCGTCATCCGCAGGAGGATCGCGCCGTCGGGGAGCCGCACGACGCTGAGGCGCACCGTCGCCACCGCTACTCCTCCTGCATCGTCGCCCACAGGCCGTGGGCGTGGAGGCGGGTGACGTCGTGCTCGCACCGTTCCTGGGTCCCGCCGGAGACGACGGCCCGGCCCTCGTAGTGCACCTTGAGCATCAGCTCCTGCGCGTGGGCCTGGCTGTAGCCGAACAGCTTGCGGAACACGAACGTGACGTACGTCATGAGGTTGATCGGGTCGTTCCAGACGATCACGATCCAGCGCGGCGCGAGGACGGCGCGTTCGAGCTCGACGTCCTCGAGGACGGTGGTCGGATCCGCGGCGACGAACCGGGCGGTCATGCCGCGGATCGTGCCACAGCGCGGCCCGTCGCACCGGCGAAAGCCCCCGGCGGCGGTTCGCAAGGGATCGGTGGCGCGGCGCGGGCTAGGGTCGGGGTCCAAGGAGGCCTGACCATGACGCTCGAGGCCAACACGGCGCTCGTCCGCCGGTTCATCGACGAGGTGTTCGTCGCGCGCCGCGAGGACGCGATCGAGACCCTGCTCCACGAGGACTTCGTCGGCCACACGTGGGGTCCCGAGCCGGTCGACCGCTCGTTTCTCCACGACGCGATCGAGCGGATCAACGCCGGCCTGTCCGACGTCGCGATGGAGGTCGAGGACACCGTCGCCGAGGGCGACCGGGTCGCGGTCCGGCTCGACGAGCCGCGCGCGGCAGACCGGCGAGCTGATGGGCATGCCCGCGACCGGCCGCTCGTACGAGATCGAGGAGATGCACTGGTTCCGGATCGCCGACGGGCGGATCCGCGAGCACTGGCACGTGGCCGACCTGGCCGGGATGTTCCGCCAGCTCGGGCGTGTCGCCGCCGGCGCCGGCCGAGGCGGGCGCCCGGGCCTGACGCGCAGCTACGCCATCGCGTGCGCGCAGACATCCGGCCCCGCGACATGAAGACGCCGGGCCGCGACCCCTCGTCGCGACCCGGCGTCGTTCAGCCCTGGGTCAGGACGAACCGTACCGATAGTACTCCCGGTCCAGCTCGTAGCTGTCGGGGCCCGAAGGTCCCCGTCGCCATCTGGGCGATGAACCCGACGACGGCGATCCCCAGCCAGACGACCAGCCAGATGAAGCTGTCGGCGATCTCGTTGCCGATGGCGAACCAGGTGATGTTGTCGGTCGGGATCGCGCCGGTCAGGATGAACCAGCCGCCGACGACCAACGCCGCCCCGCCGATCGCGGTGAGCGCGATGACGAGGTACTTGGGCACGTTGAGCATCAGCGTCGCGATCGCGAACACCGCGCCGAGCGCGATGCCCAGGATGAACGCGATGAGCCCGTCGTCGCTGCCGATCAGGCCCCACAGGCTGGAGCCGATGATGAACCCGACCGTGCCCGCGAGGACGGCGATCGCCGCGTAGTAGTAGAGATAGGCGAAGATGGCGAACACGAGCGCGAGGACGATGCCGATCGCCCAGCTCGTGAGTGTCGCGAACGTCCCATCCCCGATGAGCGCCCGCACCCCCTCGGTGCCGAGGTTGAAGCCCACGAAAAAGCCCCAGAACGGCAGCAGGATCAGGAAGAACCTCCACCCTCCGAAGGCGAACAACGCCCCGAGAACCACTGCCAGGATCGCGATGACCAGTTGCATCCAGACTCCCTCCGTCGACCGGATGTTCTGTTCCGGTCTCTGCGCGGATGATACGAACGAGCGCAAGCGCCGGTCATCCCCCGCCTTGGATGATCGCGCGGGACGTCCTGCCCGCACAATGCGGGCATGCAGATGACCGACGGACCGTCCGGCACCCCGCCGCCCACCGCCCGGCTGGGCGCGGGACCGCTGACGCCGCTCCTCGCGATCGTGCTGGTGATGGTCGCGGCGCTCGCGCTGCGCGAGATCGCCTCGCTCGTCGTGCCCGGTCCTGTTCGGCCTGTTCCTCGCCCTCGTCGCGTGGCCGCTGGTCGGGCGGCTCGAGGCCCGCGGGAGCCGCCACGCCGTCGCGCTGACCGCGACGCTCCTCGTCGTGCTCGCGATCGTCCTCGTCGTGGCGCTCGTCGTCGCGTTCTCGATCGCGGAGCTCGTGCTCCAGGTGCCCCGCTACGAGGACCGGTTCCGGGCCCTCGTCACCGCCGCCCAGGAGCTGCTCGCGGGCTTCGGCGTCACGGTCGACCCCGAGGCGATCGCGTCGGTCGTGTCGGTGAGCCAGGTGCTGTCCTGGCTGCGGCCCGTCGCGTCGGCCGCGTCCGCGACCGGGCTGGGGTTGCTCGTGCTCACGCTCACGATGGTCTACGCGCTCGCCGGGGGCAGCTCGCTTCAGGCACGCGCCGAGGCGACGTTCGGGGCCGAGGGCAAGCTCCTGTCGGGGATCGAGCAGTTCGGCGCCGACCTGCGGAAGTACCTGCTCGTCCGGGCGCAGCTGGGCGTGTTCGCGGCTGTGCTGTCGGCGATCCTCCTGTGGGTCCTCAACGTGCCGTTCCCGCTGCTGTGGGCGTTCCTCGTGTTCGCGGCGTCGTTCATCCCCAACATCGGCACGTTCATCGCGGTCGTCCCGCCGGCGATCCTCGCGCTGCTCGGGGGCGGGGTCGCTGCCGGCGGTCGCCGTCGTCGTCGGCTACACGCTGATCAACTTCGCCCAGGACCACTTCCTGCAGCCGGTCGTCATGGGCTCCGAGCTCAACCTCACCCCCCTCGTCGTGTTCCTGTCGGTGCTCGCGTGGGCGTGGATCCTCGGCCCGGCCGGGGCGCTGCTCGCGGTGCCGCTCACGGTGGGCCTCGTCGCGATCCTCGAGGCGTACCCGTCGGGGGCGCGGATCGCGGCCCTGCTGCGCAACCGGCTCGACGAGCGGCCGGGGCTGCCGGACCTGGTGCCGGAGACGGGCGGGATCGTGGTCGCGACGTCGACGACGGACGTCGCGCGGCCGGCCGACGACGGCGACGGACGCCTGAGCGCGTTACTCCAGCGCCGCCTCGACGTCGTACCCGGCCGCGAGCGCGATCCGGGGAGCCGCGGCGATGACCCTCGCCGAGCCGACCGTGCCGGCGACGGCGTACACGGCGGCCAGCAGGTCCTCGAGCCGGGCGCCCGTCCGCTGGGCCGCGCCGACCGCGGAACGGAACGAGGACGGCGGGGCATCGAGGGCGATCAGGGCGGCCACCTGGAGGAGCGCCTCGGTGCGCGCGTCGAGGTGCGGCGCGGTCCGGTCCGGGTCGCGTCGGTCGACGATCTCCGCGAGCAGCAGGGGATCGCCGATCGTCAGTCGTCGGAAGGCTTCATCCGCGCGCGGCATGCCTCACCAGAACCCCTCGTCGTCTCCGGCGGTTGTACGTCCGTCGTAGGCCGCAGTGAATGGCCCACGGCGGTGGCGCGCATCACCCGCCGCGGGTGAATCACCTTGACCGGGTGATGCTGGGGGGTACCGTTGAGCAGTTGCATGAACGTCTGGACATCTAGAGGAGGAACGACCGTGACTTTGGGGCCGCTGGAATACACCGTCATCGGCTTCGCTGGCAACAACTTCGATGGCAGCATCGCGGACGAGATCGGGCGGGTCGTCGAGAACGGCACCATCCGCATCGTGGACGCGGTCGCGATCATCAAGGACGCCGAGGGCGAAGTTGCCATCGTCGAGATCGATGCCAAGAGCGATGAGCGGTTCGCGTCGATCGCGCCGCTGCTCGAGGGCCGCATGGGGCTGTTCACGCCCGAGGACCTCGCGACGCTCGCCGAGGGCATCCCCGCCGAGACCTCGGCGCTCGTGCTGCTGTTCGAGCATCGCTGGGCCGTGCGCGTCAAGGAGGCGATCCAGAACGCGGGCGGCGTGCTGATCGCCCGGTCGGTGATCCCGCCGGAGATCCTCGAGGAGGCCTCCGCCGAGCTCGAGGCCTATGCTGCGCAGCTGGAGGCCGGTGTCGCCTGACGCGCTTCGCTGAACGTCGCCACCAGTCACCATTGCGATCGAGGAGGACCTATCGATGATGATGCGTCGTCGCGGCCGGCCGCTCATGCGTGCCGCCGCCACCACAGCGGTCGTCGCCGGCACCGCCGGAGCCGTCCGTCACCACCAGGAAACCAAGTACGCCAACCAGGCTGCCCAGCAGCAGGCGGAGTACGAGCAGGCGTACCAGCAGGGCGCCGCCGAGGCTCAGCCTGCACCCGCTCCCGCCGCCGCGCCGGCAGCCGCGCCGCCGGCGGGCATCGACATGGCGCAGCTCAAGCAGCTGGGGGATCTCCACGCCGCGGGCGTCCTCACCGACGAGGAGTTCGCCGCGGCGAAGGCGAAGCTGCTGGGCTGACCCGGGTCGCGCCCACCGTCGCGCACGCGACGAGCGACCGACAGATCCGCACTGAGGGAGATCGACCTACATGAAGAACCCGCCCATTCTCATCTCCGTTCTCGGCTTCTTCGGGGCCATGGCCGGCTTCGCCTGGCTGTTCTTCGGCCTCCGGCTGCTCGGCTTCGACTGGTTCGGCGCGCTGGGTGACGTCCCGGCGTTCGAGTCGGCGGGCCTCTGGGGCTGGCTGGCGATCGCCGGTGGCATCGCCTGGCTGCTCGCCTCGTTCGGCCTGTGGTCCCTCCAGCCCTGGGCATGGACGTTCGCCATGATCGTCGCGGGCTTCGCGATCTTCGAGGCCGTCCTGTACATGATCCAGTACGCGGGCAGCGGCATCGGCCTCGGCATGATGATCCTCCCCGGATCATCATCATCTACCTGATGACCCGCGAGGTGAAGTCGCGTTCGGCATCGGGGAGCCGTCCTCGGTGGCCTGACCCACGGCCGGCTCGGCCGGCCACCTGCACGACATCGAGGCGCATCCGCGAGGGTGCGCCTCGATCGATTCCGGGGGCCTGCGGCGACCCGGACGCGTCGCCTGGCCGGGTCGCCCGGCGTCCACTGAGCGCTCCGGCGCCACCTGGATCGCCGGGCGTTCCAGCCGTCGCAGGTGCATCCGGGCCGCGCGGCGTCCCGCGTGGAGCGGATCCCGGCAGCTGGAACGCCGGCGGATCCACGGCCCGGAGCCAGCGGTCGAGAGCACTGGGCGCGAGAACCCGGCCCCGGGCACGATCGTCAGTCGTCGCCGCCGAACACGAGGCGGAACAGGACGAAGAAGCTCACCAGCAGCGTGACCCCGAACACGATGATCGCGATGTAGGCGAGCCCGGTGAACGCGGCGAGCTGCGGCTGGAGCAGGATCGTCATCGCGATCGCCGTGCCGATGAGCTGGCCCACGACGATGATCCCGCCGGTCGCCTGGCGGCCCATCCCCTCGATCCGCCCGATCGACTCGTTGAGGTCCGACGTGTCGAGCTCGACGGTCAGCCCGCCCTTGTTCACCACGTCCAGCCACTTGAACGCCGCCGCTTCCAGCGTCGGCGCGCGGCGGGCGAGCTCCTTGGACAGGCGGACGCCCGTCGACTGCAGCTGGCGGGTCAGCTTCTCCGGCTCGAGCTGCTCGAGGAACGCCGCCTTGGCCTCGGTGATCGCCGCCGACGCGACGTCGACGTCGGGCGACAGGTTGCGGGCGGTCTCCTCCGCCTGGACGGTCGCCTTGATCGCGAGCGTCAGGCTGCTGTCGAGCCGCAGCCCGTTGTCGAACACGGCGCTCATGAAGCCGGTCAGGGCGCCGCCCATCGACTGCACCCCGCCGTAGACGAGGTAGCGCCGCGCGAGGCGGTCGATGTCGGCGCGGAACTGCGCCTCGTCGAAGCCCTTCATCGGCGTGCCCAGCGCCAGGAGCCCGTCGGCGATGGCCGGGATGTCGATCTCCTTGACGGCGTAGATCAGGCCCAGGAGGTCGACCCGCTGCGTGCTGTTCAGCTGGCCCGACGAGCCCCATGTCGAGGAACACGAGCCGCTTCGTCGCCGGGTCGGCCATCAGGTTGCCCGGGTGCGGGTCGCCGTGGAAGAACCCGTCGATGAGCACCTGCTTGATGACCGCCTGGATGAACGTGCCCGCCAGCGCCGTCGTGTCGAAGCCCGCCGCCCGCAGCTCGTCCGCGTGCGAGATCTTGATGCCCGCGATGAAGTCCATGGTCAGGACCCGCACGCCCGACAGCTGGTCGTGGATCCGGGGCACGGTGATCTCGGGGAAGCGGGCCATGTTGTCCGCGAGCCGCTTCGCGTGGTACGCCTCGTTCGTGTAGTCGAGCTCGCGCAGCACGCCCGCCGGCGAACTCGTTGACGAGCGCGCGGGCGCTGATCTTCCGGGCGATCGCGAGCCGCCGCTCGGCGATCGAGGCGAGCTCCGTGATGACGCCGAGGTCCGCCTTGGTCTTGGCGACGATCTGCGGCCGCTGGACCTTGACCGCGACGACCGTCCCGTCGTGGAGCGTCGCCTTGTGGACCTGGGCCGTCGACGCGGCCGCGAACGGCACCGGGTCGATCGTCGCGAACAGCTCCTCCGGGTCACGGCCGAGCTCGCCGCGGATGACGGCGCGCGCCTCCTCCCACGGGAACGGCGCCGCGTCGCTCTGGAGCTTCGACAGCTCCGTGATGAGGTCGGCCGGCAGGACGTCGCCGCGGCTGGCGATCATCTGGCCGATCTTCACGTATGTCGGGCCGAGCTGCTGGAGCAGCAGCCGGAAGCGGACGGCGCCCGACGTCCCGACGAGCTGGTCCTCCTCGTGGAGGATCCGCTGCCCGAACCAGATCCGGAAGCGGCCGACCGGCGTCTTCTGGAGCACCGAGTCGAGGACGGCCGCGTAGATCGCGTCGTAGACCTGCTGCAGCCGCAGGTTCTCGATGATCAGGTTGCGGCGCGGGGTGGGCAGCGACTCGAGGAACCGCCAGATCGCGGCCGTCGGGCCGTCCGGGGTGATCCGCGGCCGGTTCAGCCCGAGCACCGCGTCGAGGACCGAGGTCAGGATCGTGTACAGGGCGGCCGTCACGACGAACCACAGCAGGGCGGGCTGGGCGATGACGGCGATGTCGGGCGCGAGCAGCGAGGCGATCCACAGCACGAGCGTGTTGGCCGCGATGAGGAACAGGCCCATCGTCGACAGGATCAGCCGGCCGGTGAACGCCACGATGACCGGTCGCACGAAGCGCTCGGTCAGCACGAGGAACATCGCCGCGACGAGGAACGGGACGATCCCGGCGCCACGGAGCTGGAGGATCGGCGCGCTGTCGGGCCCGAACGGGAACGGCTGCGAGACCGTCGGGATGCTCAGCAGCAGGATGATGACCAGGAGGACGAGCGCATCCGCCAGGGCCTCGACGATGAACCGGCGCATCCCGTCCTCCTTTCCTGGTGGTGTCGCCCGCAGGCGACGTGATCAGGCTAGCCGGGATTCGTCAGCTGCCGGACGGCGTGCTGCCGCCGGCGTAGAACTCGAGCGCGGTCTTCGTCTTGGTCTGCTGCTCGCCGTCGAGGTTGATCCCGCGCTCCACGAGGTAGGCGCGCGTCTCGCCTGCGATCTTGAGCGCGTCCTCGGGCAGGCACTTCGTCGACAGCTCGAGGATCCGCGAGCCGTCCGGGTAGAACCACACCTCCGCGACAAGCGACTGGATCGAGCGCTTCGTCACGCCGAGCTGGACGTCGAAGCGGGACTTGAGCAGGAACGTCGGCCCGAGCGGCTCGAGATCGTCGAGCGCGATGCCCTCGGGCGCGTGCGCCCGGTAGAACTCGCGCTGCGACTTCGAGAACAGGCGGCGCAGCGGGGCGTGCGCCGGTCGCCGCCTCGCGGACCTCGTCGCCGGTCGTGCGGCCCTTGAGCGACGCCGAGCACACGAAGCCGCCGGGCAGGACGTCGACCTCGACGTTGAAGTCGGCCTGGCGCCGGAGGGAGGCGGGCAGGTCCGCGGGCTCGACGGGCCGGAGCTTGATCACCGTGTCGCCACGCCCGCCCTGCGTGCGTCGAGCGCGCACGACGAGCCCGGCCTTGTTGAGGGTCAGGTCCGGGGTGTCGAAGAAGTAGACCTGCCGGGGCTGCGCCTCGACGGGGTCGAGCGGGAGGCCCTGGATCGTCGCCCGATGCTGGTCGACCGGGCACGGTCGCCTTGAGCTCGACGCTGTCCGCACCGCGGATGAGCTTGAGCACCTCGCCGACCTGCGCGTCGGACAGGCGGCTGGTGCCGCCGGTGGTGGCCGGGCGCCGCGGTTGCCGCCGCGGTCTTCGCCTTCGTGGGACTCATCTCGATACCTCCGATGCGGTCTGGGTGACGCCGAACCGCGTTGCCAGGACGCCGTGCCGGAGGCCACGGTCGCTGACCGTCAGCCGGTCGGCGCCGAGCGCGTCCATCACCGATGCCACGACGCACGCCCCGGCGAGGATCACGTCCGCGCGCTTGGGCTGGAGCCCCGGGATCGCGCGCCGCTCGGCGGCGGGGAGGGTCCGGTACAGCTCGAGCTGGCGTCCGAGCTCCGAGCGCTCGAGGACGCTGCCCTGGATGACGTCCGGGTCGTACGTCGTCATGCCGTGGGACACGGCGGCGATGTTCGTGACCGCGCCGCCCATCCCGACCAGCCGGTCCACCGGGTCGCGGCCGTCGAGCCGCGACAGGTCGGCGCGGATGGCGGCCAGCGCCTCCGCCAGCACCTCGGTCGAGACGGGGCCGTCGAGGCCGAACCGCTCCGTGAACCGCACGGCGCCGACGTCGACGCTGAACCGCTCCGAGACCTCGGTCCCCGTGCCGAACGTGAGCTGGGTGCTGCCGCCGCCCGTGTCGAACACCGCCAGCGACGCGTCCGGCAGCCCGAGCCCGGCGAGGACCGCGAGGTACGCGAGGCGTGCCTCGTCCTCCCCCGAGATGACCTCGATCCGCACGCCGGTCGCCTCGGCGACGGCCTGGACGACGTCGTCGCCGTTGGTCGCGATCCGCAGCCCGGCCGTGCCGACCGCCACGATCGCGACGGCGTGCAGCTCGTCCGCCTCGCGGACCATGCCGGCGATCGCGTCACGCGTGCGAGCGAGCGCGTCCGGCGTCACCACCCCGCCCGCCTCCAGTCCCTCGCCCAGGCGGGTGAGCTCGGCGCGGTCGACCAGCGTCCGGAACCCGCCGTCGTCCCGTTCCGCCACGTGGAACTTGATCGAGTTCGTGCCGGCGTCGATGACCGCGTAGCGAGGCGGCACGCCGTCGAGCAGCGCGGCGAGGCCCGGCGGGTACGCGGTGTTGCGGTAGTCGGCGAGGCCCAGCGTCCGGACGGCCGCGGTCACCAGCGCCGGATCCTCCGTCTCGACCGCGATCGTCCGCGTCGTCCGGCCGTCGGCGACGACGTCGGTGAGCTCCGAGGTGCAGCCGTCGATCACGTAGCGCACGCGATGCTTGTGGACCGCCACGGCGCGCACGCCGGTGCCCGGCCCGGTCAGCTCGGCCTCAAGCTGCTCCGCCGTGTAGGTCTCGCGCGCGAGGGCGGGCGCCGGGAGCCGCAGCGCCTCCCACACGGCGCGAATCGCCTCTCCGTCGATCGGGAAGGCAACCTTGAGGACGGGCCGCCATTGCTGGAGCCCGTTCGCGTCCACGGCGAGCAGCGCCTTCACGTCCATCAGCCCGTCGCGGATCTTGACGGTGGTGCCGCCGGCCGACAGGAGGTAGCGCTCGTCGCTGTCGGCCGTGCCGCGTCGGCGTGCGTCCTTCGAACGCCGGGGCCCCGGCCTCCGCGCCCGCCCCGAACGTGCGCCATTCCCAGCGTGCGCCGCTTGCCATCCACTCCTCCGCGATCCTGCTCGCATGGTCACCGGGCCGGGCACGCTGTGCGTCGCCCGCTTCGGGTGAGACACGCACGGGCGCGGACTGCAACGACCTTGCAATCACGGGCTTCAGGGTGGCAGGTGGCATGTATTGTGGAGCTTCGACCACGCACAACGCGCACCTCTGGAGCTCACCCTGCGTCCCGATCCACGGGCAGATCCGAACGCGGCACACCCGTCGGCGGGCGCTGGCACGCCGACCGGGGCATGCGCACGCCACGCAACCGGGGGTCCATCGGCATGACGATCGCACGGGGGAGCCGCCTCGAGGCGTTGCCGATCATCGAGGCCAAGGTCCACCCGGTCACGGCCGCGCGCGGCTCGGTCGACCGGAGCCGGATCGTCGACCGGCTGCTCGATCCGGACGCACCGATGCTCGTGACGCTGGCGGCGCCTGCCGGCTATGGCAAGACGACCGTGCTCGCGCAGTGGGTCGAGCGCGAGGCCCGGCCCGTCGCGTGGCTGACCGTCGACGCCTCCGACAACGACCCCACGGTGTTCGTGGCGTACCTCGCCTCCGCGCTCTCGCGCATCGGCGACATCGACGGGTCGCTCCTCGGCGGCACGACGATGGCCCGCAGCCGGATCCTCTCGTTCGCGGTTCCCCGCCTGCTCGCGGACATCCACCGCTGGCCGCAGCCGGCGGTGCTGGTCATCGATGACGCGCACCGGCTGACCGACGCCACGTCCCTGGACGCGCTGGCGACGTTCGCGAGCCACCTGCCGCCGGGCTTCCACCTCGCCGTCGCGGGCCGGGTCGCGCCGCGCCTGCCGGTCGCCCGTCTCCGGGCCGAGCGCAAGGTGCTCGAGATCGACGCCGCGACCCTCGCGCTCGACGCGCGGGAGACCGCGGCCCTCACCGCCGCGGCGGGCTGGCCGCTGTCGACCGACGACGCGTCGGCGCTCGTGGCCCGCACCGAGGGCTGGGCGGCCGGCATCTACCTCGCGACGCTCGCCCACGAACGGGGCGAGCCGGATGCGGACTGGACGACGGCCGTGTCCGGCGTCGACGAGCCGATCGCCGACTACCTGCGGTCCGAGGTCGGGCACCGGATCGACGACGACGACATGACCATCCTGACCCGGTCCGCCATCCTCGAGCTGCTCGAGCCGCGCGCGGTCGAGGCCGTCACGGGACGTGCCGACGCCGCCGACCGCCTCGAGGCGCTGGCGGCGCAGAACCTGTTCATCCAGGCGGTGGGGCGCGATGGGCGCTCGTTCCGCTATCACAAGCTGCTCCGGGACTTCCTCCTCGCCGAGCTCGAGCGACGCGAGCCGGGCATGACCGTCACGCTCCACCGCTCGGCGGCGACGTGGGCCGCGGGCGCGGGCGCGATCGAGCTGGCGATCCACCACGACCTCGCCGCGGGCGACCGGGCGGACGCGGCGCAGCTCGTCGCGACGCACGGGGTCGCGGCGTTCCAGGCCGGCGACCTCGTGACGCTGGAGCGCTGGCTCGGCGCGTTCGACACCGAGGACTTCGAGGCCCAGCCGCAGCTCGCGCTCCTCGGGACGTGGGTGTTCGGGATCACCGGCCGCGGGGATGACGCGATCCGGCTGGCCGAGGTCGCCGACCGCGTCTCGGTCGACGACATGGATCCCGCCACGGCGTGGTCGTTCGAGTCGCGACGCGCGATGGCCCGCGCCGTGCTGTGCCGGCGGGGGCCGCGCGCGATGCTCGCCGACGCGGAGCTGGCGGTGGCCCGGGAGCCCGCGAGCGGCCGCTGGCTGACCCACGCCCTGTGGCTGCTGGGCTCCGCCCACTACCTGCTGGGCGACCTCGACGCCGCCGAGGCGGCGCTCCACGCGTCGACGCGCGAGGCCATGGCGATCGACAGCCCGAACCTCGCGCCGCTCTCCCTGCTCGCGAGCATCCGGATCCGCCGCCAGGACTGGGCCGGCGCCGAGCAGCTCGTGCGCGAGGCGTCCGGCCGGCTGGAGCAGTTCGGCTACAGCTACCTCGTCATGAGCCTCGGCGTGTACGCGCTGGAGGCCCGCATCGCCGCCCACCGGGGCGAGGTGCACGCCGCCCGCGAGGCGCTCGTCAAGGCGCAGCTCGTCCGGCCGCTCGCCACCCGCGCCTCGCCGACGTACTCCGTCGGGAGCCTGGTCGAGCTCGCCCGCGCCTACCTCGCGATGTCCGACCCCGCCGGCGCGCAGATCGTCGTGCGCGAGGCCGAGGAGATCGTCCGCCGCACACCGGCGCTGGGCATCCTCACCGACGAGCTGATCGAGGTCCGCCGCTACCTCAGCGGCGCGGCGACGGCGCTCGTCGGGTCGTCCGCGCTCACCTCGGCGGAGCTGCGGATCCTGCCGTTCCTGCCGACGTACCTCTCGTTCCCCGAGATCGCGGACCGGCTGAGCATCTCGCGCAACACCGTGAAGACGCACGCGATGTCGATCTACGGGAAGCTGTGGGCCTCGTCCCGCGGCGAGGCCGTCGAGCGGGCCGTGGAGCTCGGCCTCCTCGAGCCGTATCCCGGGCCTCGAGTCCCTGCGCAGCACGACCCCGCGCAGCCCCGCGTCCTGACGACCCGATCCACGCAGGAGCCTCGATGACCGCCGCAGCCGCCGCGCCGACTGTCCGCAGCCACGGCAACGCCTACGAGATCTTCATCCTCGTCCTGACGGTGATGTCGCTGATCGTGATGGCGCTGGTGATCCTGCCGCTCAGCCCGGCGACGCACGAGACGCTGCTGTGGTTCGACAACGCGATCTGCTTCGTGTTCCTCGGCCGACTTCCTGTACAACATCACCGGCTCGTCGCCCCGCAGCGAGTACTTCATCCGCCGCCGGGGCTGGCTGGACCTGCTGGGCTCGATCCCGACCCTCGGCATTCTTCCGGTTCACGGCGCTGTTCCGCCTCGCCCGGCTGTCGCGGCTGGCCCGGATCATGCGATTGCTCAGCGGGCAGCACAAGCGCGAGCTGATCGACGACATCGTCAAGAACCGCGGCCAGTACGCGCTGTTCGTGTCGCTGCTGCTCGACGTTCATCGTCCTGTCCACGGGGACGGTCCTCGTGCTCCAGTTCGAGTCCCGCTCGCCCGGACGCGAACATCGTCACCGGCGGCGACGCGCTGTGGTGGGCGTTCGTCACGCTGACCACCGTCGGCTACGGCGACTACTACCCGGTGACCACGCTGGGCCGCATCACCGGCGTCGCCGTGATGGCGGCCGGCATCGGGCTCATCGGCGCCCTCGCCAGCATCCTGGCCAGCGTCCTCGTGCCCTCGCCCGACGAGCAGGCCGCGGCCGCGACGGCCGCCGGCAGCGACGACAAGGCGGAGCTCGACCAGCGCCTCACGGCGATCCAGGGCGAGCTCGAGGCGATCCGCGACGAGCTGCGCGCGTTCCGCGGCGCGGCAGGCGGCCCGGCCGACGCCGAGCCGCCGCCCGACAGCCGCTAGGCGGCGGCCGGGGCCGCCGGGGCGGCGTCGGCGGGAACGGCCGCGAGGGGCGGGATCTCCGCGGTCTGGATCTTGAGCAGCTTCTTCACCTCGGCGACGACGATCACCACGAGCGACACGCCGAACGCGATCAGCCACTGGTCGGTGGTCAGGTTCACCGTGTCGAGGATCCGGTTGAGCAGCCCCAGCTCGGACATGACGAGCGTCGCGACGAGCGCGAGGCCGGCCGTCTTGAGCAGCACCGCGTTGCCGAGGACCTTGGCCGAGAACATCGACGCGTCCTCGTCCACGGTCTCGAGCGCGAACCAGATGTTCGTGAACGCGAACGTCGTGAGGCCCATCGTCCGGGCGACGGTCTCGCCGAACACCGGCGTCGCCCAGGCGATGACCGCCAGCGTCAGCGCCGAGATGACGACGCCGATGAACACGAGGTAGACGAGCAGCTTGGTGCCGAGGATCGGGACGGTCGGCGATCGCGGCGCGTCCTTCATCAGCCCCTCGCGCGCCTTGCCGTAGCCGAGGCCGATGGCGAGGAACACCTGGACGGTGAAGTTCACCCACAGCGTCTGGAGCGGCAGGAACGGCATGCCCTGCGCGATGAACAGGATCGCCGCGCCGAGGAACGTGCCGATGAACCCGAACAGGCCCGCCATCTGGAACCGGATGTAGCGCACGAGGTTGTCGTACAGCGCCCGGCCGAGCTCGACCGCCTTGACGATGGTCGCGAAGTTGTCGTCGGTGAGGATCATCACCGCGGCCTCCTTCGAGACCTCGGTGCCCGTGATGCCCATCGCGACGCCGATGTCGGCCTTCTTGAGCGCCGGGGCGTCGTTCACGCCGTCGCCGGTCATGGCGACGATGTGGCCCTTCGACTTGAGGATGTCGACGAGGTGGACCTTGTCCTCCGGCGCGACGCGCGCGATGACGCCGATGCCGTCGATCTCGCGCCGCAGCGTGTCGTCGTCCATGGCGGCGAACTCGGCGCCCGTGATCGCCCGCCCGGTGATGCCCAGCTGGCGGGCGATCGCCTCGGCGGTCACGGCATGGTCGCCGGTGATCATCCGGACCTGGATGCCGGCCGCGTGGGCGATCGCGATCGCGTCGCGCGCCTCGGGGCGCGGCGGGTCGACGATGCCGACGAGCGCCAGCAGCGTGAGGTCCTGGACGAGCGGCAGCTGGTCGGCCGCGGTGCGGTCGAACGTCGCCGGGTCGAAGTCGCGGTAGCCCGTCGCCATCACCCGCAGGCCCTGCGACCCGAGCCGGTCGTTCTCGGCCAGGTACGGCTCGCGGACATCGGCGATCGGCGCGGTGCCGCCGTCGGGGCGGATCGCGTTGGCGGCCCGGGCGAGGAGCTGGTCCGGGGCGCCCTTGACGTACGCCCGGATGACCGGCTTGCCGGCCTCGTCCTGCATCTCGTGGAACGTGGCCATGAACTTGTACGCGGCGTCGAACGGGACCTCGGCGATCCGCGGGAACTTCTCGCGGGTGAGCACCGGGTCGACGCCGCCCTTGGCGGCGAGCACGACGAGCGCGCCCTCGGTCGGGTCGCCGACCAGCTGCCCGTCCTTGGCGACGGCGTCGGCGCACAGCGCCATCGGCAGCAGGTAGCGCTCCAGCGGCACCTCGCCGCGGCCCGCCTCGCCCTGGATGTTGCCGACCGTCGAGTACCCCTCGCCGCTGATCGAGAACCGCTGGCCGGCGATCGCCATCTGCACGGCGGTCATCTGGTTGAGCGTGAGGGTGCCCGTCTTGTCGGAGTTGATCGCCGAGGTCGAGCCGAGCGTCTCGACCGAGCGCAGCCGCTTCACGATCGCGCCCGCCTTGGCCAGCGTCGAGGTGCCGTTGGCGAGGATCGTCGTCACCACGGCCGGCAGGCCGGTGGGGATCGCCGAGACCGAGAACGCGACGGCGGTGAGGAACAGCAGCTGGAACGGCTGGTCGCGGTACAGCCCGAGGCCGATCGAGATGACCAGCGCGACCCCGGCGATGACGAGGATCTGGTTGGTCAGCGTGTTCAGCTGCTTGGTGAGCGGCGTGACCTCGGCCGTCGTCTGCTGGAGCATGTTGGAGATGTGGCCGACCTCGGTCCCCATGCCGGTCGAGGTGACGACGAACGTCGCCGCGCCGCGGGTGACCTGGTTGTTCATGAACGCCATGTCCACCCGGTCGCCGAGGGCCGCGTCGGCCTTGACCGCGTCGATGCTCTTGGGGACGGGCGCGCTCTCGCCGGTCAGCGCCGATTCGTCGATCTCGAGGGTCGCGGCGCGGATGATCCGGCCGTCGGCCGGGACGAGGTCACCGGCCTCGATGTTGACGATGTCGCCCGGGACCAGCTCCTCCATCGGGATCTGGCGGACCTCGCCGCCGCGCCGGACCTTGGCCTGGACGATCATCATCTTCTGGAGCGCGGCGACGCTCGCCTCGGCCTTGCCCTCCTGGTTGAGGCCCAGGAACGCGTTGAGCAGGGTGAGGAACACGAGGACCACGCCGGTCGCGAACTGGCCGGGCAGGAACATGCTCACGATGCCCGCCACCAGGAGCACGATCTGCATCGGGTCCCTGTACTGGCGGAGGAACGCGCGCAGGCGCGGCTCCTTCTCCGCCTCGGCGAACTTGTTGGAGCCGAACTTCGCGCGGCGGGCCTCGACCTCGGCGTCGGACAGGCCGTTCGCCGCGTCCACGCCCTGGGCGGCGAGCGCCTCCTCCACCGTCATCCCGTGCCATGCGCGCGCGGCGTCCGTCGAGCCCGCTGCGGATGCCGCCTGTTCGGTCATGCCTCACCTCCATCGCCCATCAAACGCAATGGATCGGGGACGGGCATCACCCGACGGGGATGATCGCGCATGCGGGCCGGTCCACGCGGAACGGTTGCGCTTGGATGAAGGTTCGTCCACCAACGGCCGGCTCTAAGCAATCTCTCATCGACCCTCCGAAGGATCGGGTGACAGCACCCGCACGGCCGTCGTGCGGCACACCCCGACGACCCGATCCGCCCGCCCAGCGGGCACGGAGGACCGCATGACCCTCGCCAGCGACGCACCGCAGCCGATCCATCCCGCGTCCGCGATCGACGCCCTCGACCCGCGCACCACCGCCGAGGCGGTCCTGTACGAGATCCGGCGCGTCATCGTCGGCCAGGACGAGATGCTCGAGCGGGTGCTCGTGGCGCTCCTCGCGGGCGGCCACCTCCTCCTCGAGGGCGTCCCCGGCCTCGCCAAGACGCTCACGATCCGGACCCTCGCCGACGCGCTCGACGCGTCCTTCCGCCGGATCCAGTTCACCCCCGACCTCGTCCCTGCCGACCTCGTCGGCACCCGCATGTACCGCCCCAACACGGCCACGTTCGAGACCGAGCTCGGCCCGGTGTTCTGCAACTTCCTCCTCGCCGACGAGATCAACCGCGCGCCGGCCAAGGTCCAGTCCGCGCTGCTCGAGGTGATGCAGGAGCGCCAGGTCACGATCGGCCGCGAGACGTTCGCCGTCCCGAAGCCGTTCCTCGTGATGGCCACCCAGAACCCGATCGAGTCCGAGGGCACGTACCCGCTGCCGGAGGCCCAGGTCGACCGGTTCATGATGAAGGTCGTCGTCGGCTACCCGACCGCCGCCGAGGAGCAGGTCGTCGTCGAGCGCTCGCTCCGCCCGGCCCAGCCCGTCCGCCGCGTCCTCGACGCCGCCCAGCTGGAGCTGCTGCAGGCCGCCGTCCCCGAGATCTACGTCGACCCGGTCCTCGTCGCCTACGCGGTCTCGATCGTGGCCGCGACCCGCGAGCCCGCGCTCGCCGGCCAGCCGGACCTCGCGAAGTACATCTCGTTCGGCGCCAGCCCGCGCGGCTCGATCAACCTCATCCACGCGGCCCGGGCGCTCGCCCTCCTGCGCGGCCGCCGGTACGTCATCCCCGCCGACATCTACGAGCTGGCCCCGGACGTCCTGCGCCACCGCATCGTCCCGTCCTTCACGGCCCTCGCCGAGGAGGTCACGGCCGACTCGATCCTCGCCCGCATCCTGCCGGCCGTGCCGGCGCCGCGCCAGATCACGGAGGAGCGGACGGCATGACGCTCGCCACGCCGGCACGGGACGGCTCGCGGGGCCGCACCCGCACGCCGGCCCGGCCCGGCCCCGGCCCGACGCCCGAGGCGCTGCTCCGCGCGCTCGAGCTGTCGATCGCGCGCCAGATCCGCGGCCTCGTCGCCGGGGACTACCGGGCGCGCGACCTCGGCGGCGGCACGGAGCTCGCCCAGGTCCGGCCGTACGAGCCGGGCGACGACGTCCGGCGGATCGACTGGAACGTCACCGCCCGGATGCAGGTCCCGCACGTCCGGATCCACGTCCCGGAGCGGGCGCTCACGACGTGGCTCGTGCTCGACTGCTCGCCGTCGATGCAGTTCGGCACCGCCGACCGCCGCAAGGCCGACGTGGCCGAGGGCGTGTCGATCGCGATGGCCCATCTGTCCTCGCAGCGCGGCAACCGCCTCGGCGTCGTCACGTTCGGCGGCGCGGTGGATCGCACCGTCCCGCCGCGCACCGGCCGGGCGGCGCTCCTCGCGACGCTGCTCGACGCGGAGCTCGACGGCGCGGCCGAGGCGGCCGGCGACGGCTCGCGGTCCCGATCGCGCGACGTCCAGCCGCTCCCCGACGAGGCGCGCACGCCCGAGGCGGCGCTCCGCTTCGTCGCCCGCGGCACGCCGCCCGGCGGCCAGGTCGTCCTCGTGACCGACCTCCGCGGGCCGCTCGAGTGGCTGCCCCAGCTGGGGGCCGTCGCCCAGCGCCACGCGGTCCTCGTCGTCGAGGTCCGCGACCCGCGCGAGGACGAGCTCCCCGACGTCGGCGACCTCACCCTCGTCGACGCCGAGACCGGCCGCGAGGTCCGTGTCGACACCGGCTCCTCGACCCTCCGCACGAAGTTCGCCGAGGCCGCCGCCCGCGATCGCGCCCACGTGGCAAGCGAGCTGCGCCGCCTCCGCGTCCGTCACGTCGTCCTGTCCACGTCCGGCGGCTGGCTGCGCTCGTTCGCCGATCAGCTCCGCATCCAGGGATTGCTGCCATGACCTTCGCCGAGCCCCTCCTGCTGGCGGGCCTGCTCCTCGTCCCGCTCGCGCTGGGCGCCTACATCCTCGTCCAGCGCCGGCGCTCCCGGTACGTGGTCCGGTTCACCAACGTGGACCTGCTCACGAACCTCGTGCCGCGCACGCCCGGCCTGCGCCGGCACGTGCCGACCGCCCTGTACCTCGGCGCGATGACGTTCCTCGTCGTCGCCCTCGCCCGGCCGTCGATGACGCTCCAGGTCCCGCGCGAGGAGGCGACCGTGATGCTCACGATGGACGTCTCGCGCTCGATGACCGCCACCGACGTCGACCCGACCCGGCTCGCGGCCGCCAAGGCCGCCGCCACGGGCTTCGTCGACAGCCTGCCCGCCGCGTTCCGCATCGGGCTCGTCGCGTTCTCCACCGACGCCCGCCTCATCGTGCAGCCCACGACCGACCGCGGCCAGGTCCGCGACGCGATCGACAGCCTCAACCCGGACGGCGGCACGGCCCTGGGCGACGCCATCGCGCTGTCGGTCGACGCCACCGCCGACGCCCGCAGCGTCACCGTCCGAGACCGACACCGGCGCCGCCGACCCGTCGGCCTCGCCGTCCGCCGCGCCCGAGGCGAGCCCCGACCCGAACGCCTCCGCGAGTCCCGACGCCTCGGCCGATCCCGGCGCGGGCGACGGGACGCCCGTCACCGCCACGATCCTCCTGTCCGATGGCGCCAACTCGACCGGCCAGGCCGAGCCGCTCGACGCGGCCCAGGAGGCCGCGGACGCGGGGATGCCGATCTACACCATCGCGCTCGGCACGCCCGACGGCGTGGTCGAGGTCCAGGACCAGTTCGGCCAGACGCAGCAGCTCCAGGTCCCGCCGGACACGGAGACGCTGCAGCAGGTCGCCGAGATGACCGGCGGCCGGTACTTCGACGCCCCCACGGCGGAGGACCTCGCGGCCGTCTACGAGAGCCTCGGCTCCAAGGTCGGCTACACCGAGCAGGTCCAGGAGGTCACCCAGTGGTTCGCCGCGGGCGCCCTGCTGCTGGTGGTCCTCGGCGGCGGGCTCGCCGCCCTGTGGTTCAACCGCTTCCCCTGATCCCCGCCCGGGCGGTCGAGCCCCGCCCGGTCCCCCGTCACCACGCGGACCTCCCCGTCAGAACAGGCGGGTGAGGTCCGCGAATGATTCCAGGCGCACGATCCGCGCGTCGTCCGGGTCGAGGTCGGCGAGCTCGAGCCGCCAGGTCGACGCGCTCGGGATGTGGACCGCGCCCAGGCCCGCGGCCCGCGCCGGCGCGATGTCGGAGCGCGGCGAGTTGCCGATCATCCATGTGCTCGACGGCTCCAGCGACCACGTCGTCGATGAGCCGGCGGTAGGTCGCCTCGTCCTTGTCGCGCACGACCTCGATGTGCCGGAACCGGCCGCGCAGGCCCGACGCGTCGATCTTCGCCCACTGCTCGGCCGGGTCGCCGCGGGTCACGAGCCCCAGCACGTGCCGCGCGCCGAGCACCTCGAGCGTGGCCTCCACGCCGGGGAGCGGCTCCGCCTCGGCGATCGGCATCTCGCGCACGATCGCGTCCAGCGCGTCCACGACGACCGGCAGCCGCTCGGGCTCGACGATCGCGCGGGCCGTCTCCTCGAGGTTGTGGCGGAACGCGGTCGTGCCCCCGCCGCGGACGCTCCACGCGGCCTCCTCCACCCGGTCGAGCTCGTCGCGGACCGCCTCGTCGGTCCAGGCGCCACCGCCCACGACCCGCACGAACCGCTCGATCGCGGTCTCGAAGATGTGGTTGTTCGGGCCACAGCGTGTCGTCGCCGTCGAACAGGAGCGTCAGGCCGGCGGCGGCGCCGTCGGCGGCCGGGCCGGCGCCGGTCACGCCGGGTCGAGGTCCACGGTCGACATCGTCCGCAGCCCGTGCTCGGCGATCGCGCGGTTCACGGCCTCGGGCACCGGCTGGTAGCCGGGTGCGAAGCTCGCCGCGTCCGTGGCGAGGATGCGCATCGAGTGCGCCTGGAGCGCGAACCCGAGGTCCATCACCTCGATCTGGTGCCCGGTCGCCGCGCTGAGGTTGAGCATCTCGCCGCGGGCGAGGAGGTTGACCCGGCGCCCGTTCGCGAGGTCGAACGCCTCGACGTGGGTGTTGACCTGCTCGTGGCCGACGGCGATCTCGCGCAGCGCCGCGGTGTCGATCTCGGTGGAGAAGTGGCCCATGTTGCCGAGCATCGCGCCGTCCTTGAGCAGCGCCAGGTGCTCGCGGCGCAGGACGCCGGGGCGGCCCGTGACGGTGATCACGGTGTCCGCGCGGGCCGCGGCCTTCTCGATCGTCGTGACGAGCATCCCCTCGTACGCCGCCTCGAGCGCCCGCACCGGGTCGATCTCCACGACGAGCACGACCGCGCCCAGGGCACGCAGCGTCCGGGCGAGGCTCCGCCCGCACCAGCCGAAGCCGACGACCGCGAACGTCTTGCCGGCGACGAACGTGTTCGTGGCGCGGAAGAACCCGTCGACGGTGGCGGGGCCGATGCCGCGCTCGCTCTCGAACGAGAGCTTGATCGGCGAGTCGTTGATCACGATGACCGGGTACGGGACGCGGCCGGCCAGCTCCCCGGTCAGGCGGAGGCGGCCCGAGGTCGTCTCCTCGGTCGCGGCGAAGACGCGTGACCCGCCGGCCTCCACCGTCCCGGCGATGAGGTCGGCGCCGTTGTCCAGCAGCATGTCCGGGTCGCTCGCGAGGACGCGCGCGATGTGCTCGTGGTGGGCTCCGCGTGTCGTCCGCCTTGCGTGGCGTAGATCCGGAGGTTCGGGCGGGCCGTCATCGCGGCCGCCACGCCGTCGTCGGTCGTCGAGGGGCTGCCGGTCCAGGCGATCTCGGCGCCGCCCGCGAGCAGCGTCTCGACGAGGACCGCCGTCTTCGCCTCGACGTGGAGGCACATCCCGATCCGGTGCCCGGCGAGCGGGCGCTCGCGCTCCATCTCCGCGCGCAGCCGGCCGAGGACCGGCATGTGGGCGCGGGCCCAGGCGACCCGCCACTCGCCCTGGGCGGCGAGCGCGGGGTCCGCGACGAGGCTCGGCTCGAGGTCGTCGAAGGCGCGGGGGGCGGCGTCGGGGGCGGACGGGGTGGTCATGAACGGCAGTCCTCCAAGCGCCGAGTATGCCGTTCGCGCTTGACGGGATTTCCCCTTGTCCCGGAGATTCATCGTCCGCACACCCGGAGACATGCGAGTGCCCACCATGCCGGTCGATCCGGCGGATGCCCGACACGCCACCCTCACGAGGGAGGGCTACCTCGAAGCGGAGCTGGTGCGTGACGGCGACCGAGCCGTCGACCTCCGGTTCCTCGAGGCCAATCCTGCCGCCGCCGCGCTGTTCGGCGTGTCCCCGCTCGCCGGCCGCCGGCTGACCGAGCTCGCCTCGCCGCTCGAGGCGTCGTGGCTCGAGCAGTGGGACCGGGCCATCCGCACGGGCGAGCCGCAGCGCGCCGACCAGCCGTCCGCCGACGGCACCCGCTGGTTCGACTGCACCATCACCCCGATCGGCGGCGAGCGGGCAGCGATCGTGTTCCACGACGTCACGGACCACCACGCCGTCGAGGCGGCGCTGCGCGAGCGGGAGGCGCGCCTGGCGCTCGCCCTCGACGTCGCGGAGCTCGGCACCTGGTCGTGGAACCTCGTGACGGGCGAAGGGGAGATGGACGCTGCGCGGTGCGGAGATCGTGGGCCTGCCGCCGGGCGACGTGGACGTGCAGGACGCGCAGCGCACGCTCGATCCACCCCGAGGATCTCGCGGCGGTGGAGCGGGACATCGGCGCCGGCGTCGCGGCCGGCGGCACGTTCGCGCTCGCCTACCGGGTCGTCTATCCGGACGGCTCCGTGCACCACGTGCTGTCGCGTGCCCGGGTGCTGACCGACCCGTCCGGCCGGCCGGTGCGCCTCATCGGGACCAACCGCGACGTCACGCCCGAGCGCGACCACGAGCACGACCAGGCGGCCCAGCTCGAGCGCGAGCGTCGGGCCCGCGAGGCGGCCGAGGCGTTCCTCGCCGTCATGTCCCACGAGCTCCGGACGCCGATCACGAGCATCTACGGGACCGCGACCGTCATCGCCCGCGACCCGCACCGGGAGGACGTCGGGGAGCTGGTGGCGGACATCGTCGACGAGGCGGAACGGCTGCGCCGGATCACCGACGACCTGCTGGTGCTGTCCGGTGTCGAACGCGGCCTGATCCAGCTCGCGCCCGAGCCCGTGATGCTCCAGCGTGCGCTCCGCGAGCCGATCGCCGACGTCAGCCGCCGGTATCCCAACGCCACCTTCGACATCCAGGTGCCCGCGTCGCTGCCCGCGGTCGTCGCGGACACGACGGCGCTCCGGCAGGTGCTCTACAACCTGCTCAGCAACGCCGCCAAGTACGCCGGTGCCGAAGGGCCGATCACGGTCGAGGCGACGCCGGTCGGCGACGTCGTCGACGTGGCGGTCCTCGACCAGGGGCCCGGTCCGGGCGACGATCCCGCCGCCCTGTTCGCGCTGTTCTACCGCGCCCCGCACACCGCGAAGCGGGCATCGGGCACGGGGATCGGGCTGTATGTCTCGAGCCAGCTGCTCCAGGCGATGGGCTCGTCGATCTCGGCCGGGACCAACGGCGACCGCGGCGCCGCGTTCCGCTTCCGCCTGCCGCTCGCCCACGACGAGGGCTGACGCGTCCGCGCACCGCGGCTCGCGCGGCACCGCCTCGGCGATACTCATCCGATGCACACGCAGCGTCTGCCCGTCGCGCCGGGCGTCGAGCTGGCCGTCGACACGTGGGAGCCCGCGACGCCCCGCCGCGACGCGGTGCCGTTCGTGCTCGTCCACGGGCTCGCGTCGAACGCCCGGATGTGGGACGGCGTCGCGTGCGAGCTCAGCGACCGTGGCCACCTCGCCGTCACCGTCGACCTCCGCGGCCACGGCCGCTCCGCCAAGCCCGACGGCCCGTACGACATGGCGACCGTCGCGGACGACGTGGCCGCGCTGATCCGCGAGCTCGGGCTCGACCGGCCGGTGGTCGCGGGCCAGTCGTGGGGCGGCAACGTCGTCCTGGAGCTCGCCCTCCGCAGCCCGGAGCTCGTGCGCGGGATCGTGTGCGTCGATGGTGGCTGGCTCGAGCCGTGCGCCGCGTTCCCCAGCTGGGAGGCGTGCCGCGAGACGCTCGCCCCGCCGCGGCTGGCCGGACTCCACCGCGAGGAGATCGAGGGCTACATCCGCTCGGCCCACGCCGACTGGCCGGAGACCGGCGTCCAGGGCGCGCTCGCGAACTTCGAGGTCCGCGACGACGGGACGATCGCCCCGTGGCTCACGTTCGACCGCCACATCGCGGTGCTCCAGGGCCTGTGGGACCACCGGCCGTCCGAGATCTACGCCCGGGTCACGGTGCCGGTGCTGCTCGTTCCCGCGGACACCGGCGAGCTCGCCCGCGCCACCGACAAGCGCGAGGGCGTCGCGCAGGCGATGGCCGGCCTGCCCCACGTCCGGGAGCGCTGGTTCGTCGCCGACCACGACATCCACGCCCAGCACCCCGTCGAGCTGGCGGACGTGATGCTGGACCAGGTCGCGGACGGGTTCCTCGCATGAGCAGCCCCCGCGTCCTCGCCGTGATGGGGTCCGGCGAGACGGCGCCCACGATGGCCAAGGTCCACCGGGCGCTGTTCGACCGGTTCGAGGCGCGGACGGTGCCGGCGGCGATCGTCGACACCCCGTACGGCTTCCAGGAGAACGCGGACGAGCTCTCGGCCCGCACGCTGGAGTTCTTCGCGACCAGCGTCGGCAACCCGGTCGAGGTCGCCTCGTTCCGGTCCGCCGCCGAGGACGCCGTCACGGCCGCCACCGCGGTCGCCCGGCTCCGCGAGGCCCGCTATGTCATGGCCGGGCCCGGCAGCCCCAGCTACGCCCTGCGGCAATGGGCGGGGACGGGCATCCCCGACGCGCTCGGTGAGAAGCTCGCCGGGGGCGGGATCCTGACGATGGCGAGCGCGGCGGCGCTGACGCTGGGCGTCGTGACGATCCCGGTCTACGAGATCTACAAGGTCGGCGACGACCCGACCTGGCTCGAGGGGCTGGACCTGCTGGGCACGGCGACCGGGCTGCGGGCCGCCGTCGTGCCCCACTACGACAACGCCGAGGGCGGCACCCACGACACCCGCTTCTGCTACATGGGCGAGCGCCGGCTGCGGACCCTCGAGGCGATGCTTCCCGACGGGGCGTTCGTGCTCGGCGTGGACAGCCACACCGCGCTCGTCCTGGACCTCGAGACCGGCGAGGCGAGCATCGCCGGCCTGGGCGGCGTCACGGTCCGCGTGGCCGGCCGCAGCACGCGGTTCGGGGCCGGCTCGGCGCTCTCGATCGAGGCGCTGGGTGAGGCGGCGCGGGCCCTCGCGGCGGGCGACGCGACCGAGGCGGTCCACGACGCGGCGCTCGCGGGCAGCCCGGCGGAGACCGCGGGCGACGGCCGCCCCGCCACTGCGGGACGCGATGGCCGACCTCGAGGGCACGTTCGTCGCGCGCGCTCGAGCACGGCGAGACGCGCGAGGCCGTCGCGGCGCTGCTGGACCTCGACTCGGCGATCGCCGCCCGCCTCCGCCAGGGCGAGGACAGCCCCGACCTCGACAGCGCGAGCGCGATGTTCCGGTCGCTCATCGTGCGGCTCGGCGACGGCGCCGCGGCGGGAGCGGAGACGCAGGTGATCGACGAGCTCGTCGGCGGGCTCGTCGAGGCGCGCGACACCGCCCGGGCGAACCGCGACTTCGCGACCGCCGACCGGATCCGCGACCGCCTGGCCGCGGCCGGGGTGGAGGTGCGTGACGGGTCCGGCGGGTCGACCTGGGTGCTCGCCGACGGGCGGCAGGGCGGGGACGTGGTCAGCGAGGACGCCGCCGGGGCGCGAACGTGACGACGAGCGCGACGGCCAGCACGAGGCCCTTGACGAGGTCCTGCGCGTAGTACGGCAGGTTGGCCATCGTCAGCCCGTTGAGCAGGATCCCCACGAACACGGCACCCAGCGCGGTCCCGACCGCGCTCGGCCGGTTGGTGCCGAACGCCGCCAGGCCGATGAGCGCCGCCGCCACCGCGTCGAGCAGGTAGGCGCCGCCCGCGTTCACGTCGCCCCGGCCGACCTGCGACGCGAGGACGACGCCGCCGAGCGCGGCCAGGACGCCCGAGACCAGGTACGCCGTGGCACGTGACCGGCCCACGCCGATCCCCGCGAGGTGCGAGACCTCGGCGTTGGCGCCGACCGCCTCGAGCTGGCGCCCGTAGCGCGTCGCCGTGAGGAACAGCTGGAGCGCGATCACGACGCCCGCGGTGAGGAGCACCGGCGCCGGGACGGGGCCCAGCACGCCGCGGCCGATGGCGAGGAACTCCGGCGTGAACACGCCGGTCGCCGCGGTGGCGTCCGGCAGGCGGAACCCGGTCGCGACCGAGCGGCCCCCGGTGATGACGAGCTGGAAGCCCTGGATGACGAACAGCGTCGCGAGCGTCGCCAGCAGGTCCGGGATCCCGAAGCGGACGATCAGGAGCACGTTGAGCGACCCGACGAGGAACCCGCCGATGAGGGCGATCGCGATCGCCGACGGCGCATCGAGCCGGAAGATCACGAGGCTGATCGCCGACAGCATCATCGCCAGGCCCGCGTTCGCCCCGACCGAGAGGTCGAACCCGGCGACGACGAGGCTGATCGTCACGGCGCAGGCGATGATCGTGACGATCGAGATGCCGCGCAGGATGGCGAACCCGTTCGCGACCGAGGCGAACGCCGGCTGGGTCAGCGTGAAGAACACGATCAGCCCGAGGATGAGCGCGAACAGCCAGCCGCGGCGGACCAGCTCGCCGGCCGTCATGCCGCCGTCTCCACGCCACCCGCCGCGAGGTGCACGAGGCGCTCACGGTCGGCGCCGGCCATGGGGCCGTCGTACACGACCGCGCCGTCGTGGAGCACGACGATCCGGTCGGCGAGCTCCAGCAGCTCGTCGATGTCGGCCGAGGCGACGAGCGTCGCCCGGCCCTCGCGGCTCGCCCGCAGGCGGCGGCCGATGTCGGCCCGCGCGCCGAGGTCGACGCCGCGGAACGGCTCGTCGAGGAGCAGCAGGCGCGCCGACGGCCCGAGCCACCGCGCGACCACCACCTTCTGCTGGTTGCCGCCCGACAGCGAGCGAAGCGGGGCGGCCGGTCCCGCGGCGACGATGCCGAGGTCGCCGATCGCCGCGGTGGCACGGCGTCGCTCGGCGCGTGGGTCGAGGAACCCACGCCGGCCGACCAGCCGCAGGAACGGGAGGCTCAGGTTGGCCGCGATCGACCACTCGGGCAGCACGGCCTGCGCGGCGCGGTCCTCGGGGACGAGGTGGACGCCGCGGTCGATCGCCTCGCGCGGGGAGCGGGCGGCGAGCGGGCGTCCGCCGAGCAACGCCTCGCCGCCGGCGAACGGCCGGACGCCGAACAGCGCCTCGAGGAGCGACGTCTTGCCGGCCCCGACGAGCCCGAACAGCGCGACGATCTCGCCCTCGCCCACGACGAGGTCGAGCGGCGTGCCGGCCGGTCCGGGTCCGCACGCCGCGCAGGACGAGGACCGGCGGCCGGCCGTCGGGGGTCACGAGGTCCGGGGCGCTCGAGGCCGGGAGGCGGGTCGTCGATGGCGTGGGCTCGGGCTGCACGACGGTCGTGGCCTCGGACGCCGGCCGGAGCGCCGTGCCGAGGATCGCCGCGCCGATCTCGCGGGCGGAGGTGGTCCCGCTGAACTCGCGCACGAGGCGGCCGTCGCGCAGCACGCCGACGCGCGCCGCGAGACCCGCGACCTCCGGCAGCCGGTGCGAGACGTAGAGCACGCCCACGCCGAGCCCGATCATGCGCCGGATCGTCGCGAACAGGCGCTGGGTCTCGCGATCGGACAGCGCCGAGGTGGGCTCGTCGAGGACGAGGACCCGAGGCTCGCTCGCGAGGGCACGCGCGAGGACGATCTGCTGGCGATCGCTGGAGCCCAGCCGGTCGACGGGCGCGTCGAGCGGCAGGTCGAGGCCGGCGCGGTCCGCGATGACCCGCGCCCGCGCCGTCACCTCCCGCGGCCGGTACAGCGGGCCGGTCGAGCGGCTGCCGAGCAGGTCGAGGGCGAGGTTCTCCGCGACGGAGTGGCCGGGCAGGATCCCGGCGTCGATCTGCTGGTGGACGGTCGCGATCCCGGCCTGCAGGGCGACGAGCGGGCTGCCGAGCCGGAGCGGCACGCCCGCGACCCGCACCTCGCCCGCGTCGGGCACCACGGCGCCGGCGAGGATCCGGATGAGCGTGGACTTGCCGGCGCCGTTGGCGCCGACGAGCCCGTAGACCTCCCCGGCCCGCAGCTCGAGGTCGACCCCGGCCAGCGCCTGGGTCGCGGCGTAGTGCTTGTGCAGGCCGTGGAGCGTGACCACGGCCCCGGACGCCGCGGGGTGGTCCGCGGCGTCCGGGTGGCCGGAGGTCACTGGCCGAGCGACTCGAACCAGGGCGCCGTCACGAGCTCCGGCGTGTCGAGCGCGGGCAGCTGCTGGCCGAGCTCCTCGATCGTGGTGATCGAGTTGTCGCGCAGGAACTGCTGGGTGATGAGCGCGGGGTTGACGACGATCTGGGGATCGACCGTCTCGCCTGCGGCAACAGGGCGGCGGCGCGGACCGCGACCCGGCCCACGTTGCCCGGATCGGTGCCGGCGGTCGCGACCCACGGGCTGTTCTCCGCGGTGAGCACCGCGATGTCGGCCGTGGAGATGTCGGCGCCGTACACCTTGACCGAGTCCTGGAGCCCGGCTGCCTCGACGGCGAGGACGGCGCCCTTGGCGAACTCGTCGTACGGGGCGAAGATCGCCTTGATGCCCGGGTTGGCCGTGAGGACGGCCGCGGCCTGGGTCTGGACCTCGGCGGCGGTGGAGTCGCTCACGGTGCCGAACGTCGCGACGTTCTTGAGGCCCGGGTTCGCGGCGAGCACCTCCTCGAACACCTCGTTGCGGCGGTCGAGCGGCGCGAAGCCGGCGACGTACACGTAGGCGATGTCACCCTCGCCGCCGGTGTCGGTCAGGAGCTGGTCGAGGGCCAGCTGGGCGAGCTGGGCGTCCGACTGCTCGATCTGCGGGACCTTGGGGTTGTTCGCGTTGGCGTCGAACGCGACGACCGGGATGTTGGCGGCGAGCGCCTTCTCGATGCCCGGCGTCAGGGTCTCGGTCTGGCCGTGGTCGATGATGATCGCCTTGACGCCCTGGTTGATCGCGGTCTCGAGGTTGGTCGCCTGGGCGGCGTTGTCGCCGCGGGCGTCCGAGGTGAGGAGCTCGATGCCCAGCTTCTCGGCCTGCGCCTCGGCGCCGGCGAGCCACTGCTCGAAGTAGTCGCCCGAGCCGAGCTGGCGGACGAGCGCGACCTGGACGGGCGGGGCGTCGAACGGCGCGGGAACGGCGGCGCCGGCGGATGCCGACTCGCTGGCCGCGGCCGACTCGCTGGCGGCGGCCGAGGGGGCCTCGCTCGCGGCGGAGGCGCTCGGGCTTGCGGTGCCGCCCTGCGAGCAGGCGGCGACGAACAAGGAGAGTGCGGTGAGGCTCGCGAAGGCGAGCCTCCGAGGTGTGCGGGACGTGGTCATGGGATGGGACTCCTGGTCGATGTGTCGGGAAGGCGCCCGGTCGGGCCGGGCATGGCGGGGACGCGAGGCCGGCCGGGTCGGTGCTCCGTCAGGAGGACCGCGGTCGCACTCGCCGGGTACACCGCATCGGGACCCGCGCACGCCGGGTCACCGGGACGCCGCCGTGGGCTCGCGGAGCTCGTCCTGGACGATGGTCCAGAGGTCGGTCGGGCCGTCGATCGCCGCCCGCTCCAGGACGAACCGGCGGCCGAAGCGGAGCACGGCGGCCGCGGCGACGGACCGGTCCGGCTCGTCGAGCGTCTCGATGTCGCTCACGTGGGCGAACCCGATCATCCGGCGGATCGCCTTGGTCCCGGCGAAGCCCACGGCGTCGCGCCAGACGTCCCGCACCCATGCCTCGCGGAACCCGTCGTCGAGGAACGGGTCGGCCCGCTCGGGCCACAGGCGGGCGAGCTCCATCCGGAACGCGTCCCACGAGGCGCGGACGATCGAGGCGAGGTGCGCGCGGAACGGCTCCGGGCGGCCGAGGCGGGCGGCGCGGGCATCGGCGATCGCCGCGTTGGCCCACAGGGCGCCGAGGTCGAACGCGACCGGCCCGTAGAACGCGAACTCGGGGTCGATCACGACCGTCCGGCCGCCGCCGACCATCACCGAGCCCGTGTGGAGGTCGCCGTGGATGAGCGCCTCGGCGTGGGTCCGGAACACGTGCTTGAGGAGGCCGACCTCGCGCCGCAGCCCCGCGTCGGCGCGCAGCTCCGCGACGAGCCCGTCGAGCGGCGGGTGGTGCCAGTTGTGCTCGTGCTCGAGGTACGGCTCGGTGAGGACCAGGTCCTCGGTGATCCGGCACAGCTCCGGGTTGCTCGAGGCCACGAGGCGCGCCTTGCGCTCCTCCGGCTGGAGCCCGAAGTCCGAGGTCCAGAACGCGACCCGCGCGACGAACCGCCGATCGTGCCCGCCGCGCCCTGGTGGATCTCGCCGTCGTTGAGCGCGCCGCGCCACACGCGCAGGTCGCCGAGGTCCTCGAGCGCGATGACGTAGCGGGCCTCGTCGAAGCCGAGATAGGCCGGCAGCGCCTCGCCCGCGACCGGCGTGTACGCCTCGTAGGCATGCGCCTCGCTGACCGCCCGCTCCACGGTGAGCGGCCACCCCTCGCCGAACACCCGCACCCACGGCAGCGACTGCTTGAGCACGATGCCCGGCACGTCGGGCTCGGCCGCCGAGCGCACGATGAACACGAGGTTGAGGTTCCCGTCCCCCACCTCGCGCACCGTCAGCGGGCCGGCGGGCAGCCGCGCACGCAGGTCAGGGCGACCGTCGAGGTACGCCTCGACGGCACCCGCCTCGAGCGGCTCGTAGCCGTCCGGGACGGTCAGTCGATCCACACCCGGTCCTGGTTGTCGGGATCGTCGATCGGCGACGAGATGAACAGCACCTGGGGCGGCGTGTCGAACTGGCCGCCGTGGGGCGTGTTGGCCGGGATGACCCAGACGTCGCCCTGCTTGACCGGCCGGGTCACGCCACCGACGGTGACCGAGCCGCTGCCCTCGAGCACGTAGCCGATCTCGTCGTGGGTGACGTGGACGTGGCTGCGGAACGGCCCCGCGTGGCCCTGGAACACGAACACGCTGGACTGGGTGCCGTGCCCGATGTAGGTCCGCCTGAACACGTCGGCGTCGGTCAGCTTGTCCGCCTCGACCGCCCTGGCGACGTCGACGAAGTCGACCTTCGTCAACGGGAGCGCCTGCTGGCAGGTGGGGCACAGGTGGCGGTGCTCGGCGTCCTCGCCGTCGTGGCCGTGGGTCATGGGATCAGTCCTCCCGCTGGTGGCCGCGACGCGCGACCGTGGCTTCGAACAGGAAGTGGTAGACCTCGGTGTGGCGCTTCGCGTCCCATACCCCGTCGCCCCAGATGTAGGCGCCGTGGTCGCGGACGAGGACGGCGCACGCCGTGGCGAACCGCGGGTCCTCGAACACCGCGGTCAGCTGCTCCACGAGCTCCGCCTCGCGCGGCGTGTTCCGGATCACCGGCACGAGGTGGACGTCCTGGTTGCCCACGCCCGGGATGCCCTTGAGCATCTCCAGGTCGCGGATCTCGAGGTGGTCGCCGCGGTTGGTCACGAGGTCCGCCGCGAGGACCGCGGTGAGGGCATGCGAGTGGACGACGCTCCACGCGGCGCGCTTCCGATGCGTCAGGCCGAAGATCGCGTTGCACTCGCTGGGGCGGAGGCTCGGGTCGTCGGCCGGCCGGATGACGTGCCCGTCCTGCGGGTCGACGACGAAGAACTCGCTCGGGCCGGACGCGCTCCTTGAGGACGCCGGTCGGGGCGAGGAGCAGGCCGCCGTCGTCGGCCGGGCCGCAGATCCCGCCGCCCGTGCCGGAGACCCAGCCGCGGCCGTGGAACTCCCGGAGGAGCTCGACGAGGATCTCGCGGGTCTGCTGCTCGCCGGTCATCGGCCGACCAGCCGGGCGATCGCGGGCCCGAACGGCGGCTCGAGCACGCCGCCGTCGGTGACGAACGCGGTGATGAGCCCGGCCGGGGTGACGTCGAAGGCCGGGTTCCAGACGTCGATCGCCTCGGGGGCGACCCGCCGGCCGCCGAGCGCCCTGACCTCGTCGCCGTCGCGCTCCTCGACGACGATCGCGGCGCCGTCGGGGAGGCTCGTGTCGAACGTGCTGCGCGGCCCGGCCACGAGGAACGGGATGCCGTGGTGGCGGGCGAGGACCGCCAGCCCGTAGGTGCCGATCTTGTTGGCGGTGTCCCCGTTCGCGGCAACCCGGTCGCAGCCCACGATGACGGCGTCGACCTGCCCGGTCGCCATCGCCGCGCCGGCCGCGCCATCGACGACGAGCCGGGCGGGAATGCCGGCCTGGGCCAGCTCCCAGGCCGTCAGGCGGCCGCCCTGGAGGAGCGGCCGGGCTTCCGTCGCGATGACCCCGTCGAGGCGACCGGCGGCATGGAGCGCGTACACGATGGCGAGCGCGGTCCCGTCGCCGCCGGTCGCGAGCCGGCCCGTGTTGCAGTGGGTAAGGATCCGGCGCGGGCCCTCGAGGTAGGCGACCGCCGTGCGGCGGCGATCGCCGCGCAGGCGGCCGCGTCCTCGGCGTGGATCGCCCGTGCCTCGGCCAGGGCCGCGTCGCGGATCGCATCGACGTCGTCCGGGGCGGCGGCGACGGCACCGGCCACCCGCTCGACCGCCCAGCGGAGGTTGACCGCCGTCGGCCGGGCGTCGCCGATGCGGTCCGCCAGCCGGCGGCGTCTCGGCCCGCGCCGCCGGCGCATCCGCGAACGCCGCGCTGCGCAGCCCGAGCGCGACGCCGTACGCCCCCGCGATGCCGATCGCCGGAGCGCCGCGGACCGCGAGCGTCCGGATCGCGTCCACGACCTCGTCGACCGTGCCGAGGCGCCACTCGACGAGCGCGTCGGGCAGGCGGCGCTGGTCCACGATGACGGGGGCGTCATCCGACCAGGCGATCGCGGCGAGGCGGGAGGCGGATTGCAGGGGCACGGATACCTCGATGGATCGAGGCCGGGCCCTGGGTGCGGTACCGGCCTCAGGTGGTCTGGAGGCCGGGCGGGCGAAGCGGAGGGGTCAGTCCCTCGACGCCTCGCCGGACAGCCCGGCCGGACACATGCACATGGGACACGTGCGACACGGGCTCAGGCGGACCGGGGTGGACATGGGCGGGACTATACGGGACCCCACCAGCGGTCGAGCGTTGCGATCCGGTGTCGGTTACGACGGAACAGGACCCCGCAGCGCCGGGATCTGAACGGGGACGGCGGCCCGTGGTGCGTCCCCGCACCACCCCGGGTGGGCCATCCGGGTGAGGGTGCATCGGGGCACCAGTGGGACGTTCTTCCCGTGGCTCGGATCGAAGCCGGTGCCTACGGTGTGGACCAGGAGCAACCCTCCTCGTCCTGTCGGAGAGCTGTCGTGCACTTCCCCCTCGCTACCGCCCTGCGTCGCGCCGCCCTCGCCCTCGCCGTGGCGGCCACGCTCGCGCCGCTGTTCGCGCCGCCGCCTGCGAAGGCCGCGGACCTGACCGGCTTCTACACGGACTTCGCGTCCGAGGAGCTGATGCGCCTGACGAACCTCGACCGGCGTGCCCTCGGCAAGTCCTCGCTCAAGGTCGACCAGTTCCTCGTGTCGCTCGCCCGTGACCGCGAGTTCAAGTGCCCGTCCAACGGCAACACGTACCGCGGCCGCGCCCGGGACATGGCCGTCCGCGACTACATGAGCCACTCGGTCAAGGGGTGCCGCAAGAAGAACGGCTCCCCGTTCACGATCCAGACGATCCTGCGCAAGCACGGCTACTCGACCTACACGGGCGAGAACATCGGCGTCAACAACTGGCCGGACACCGGCGCGACCTACAAGTTCGGCTGCTCGTCGTCCGGGTCGGGCTGCGACGGCACGACCACGAGCACCGCGCCGGTGGCGACCGTCCAGAAGATGTGGATGCGCAGCTCGGGTCACCGCTACAACATCCTGGCCGGCTACGACCGGTTCGGCTGCGCGGCGTGGAATCGCAGCGACGGGCAGAAGTACTTCGCCTGCATCTTCGCCAAGGGCGGCCCCAAGCCGATCGACGGCAGCTGCGCCGTCCGTCGGCAGCCTGTCCGGCGACGACTCGCTGCGGCGCACCGACAAGGCGACGTTCAGCGCCAGCTTCGGCGACGGCTTCCGCCTCTCGGACGGCTCGGTGCAGATCGACGGCTCGACGAAGTCCGGCTGGTCCTACGACCTCAACGTGACCGGCGACACGCGGCGGTACACGGTCGACGCCGCGTCGCTCTCGACGGGGACGCACACGCTCACCTGGTCGGTGCGCGACGTGGCGGGCCACGTGACCAAGAAGAGCGTGACCTTCACGATCGGCTCCTGACGGCGGCGGGGACGACGGCCACCGGGGCCTCGGGACCCGCGCGTCGCTAGGCGGGCTGCTCCGCCCACAGCCCGCGGACGTGCCCGATGTGCGAGCGCATCACCGCCTCCGCGCCGGGCCCGTCGCGAGCCTCGATGCGGTCGAGGAGCTCCGCGTGCTCGTGCCACGAGGCGAACAGCGCGTCGCGGTGCGACTCGTCGCGCAGGCCGTAGAGCCGGGAGTGCATCCGCAGCGAGCGGACGAGCTCGACGATCCGCGGGTTGCCCGCGAGCTCGAGCAGCGCGAGATGGAACTCGAGGTCGAGCGCGACGTGGGCGACGAAGTCACGCCGCGACGCCGCCTCCTCGATCTCGTCGGTGAGCGGCCGGAGTCGCGTCGAGGTCGGCGGCCGGACACGCCGCGCTCGGCGAGCGCGCGGATCGTGGGCACCTCGACGAGCGCCCGCAGCTCGGTCACGTCGTCGAGCTCCTCGGGCGACGGGCTCGTGACCCGGAAGCCCTTGTTGCGCACGATCTCGACGAGCCCTTCCTTCTCGAGGTCGAGCATCGCCTCGCGGACGGGCGTCGCCGAGACGCCGAACTGCTCGGCGAGGCTGGGCGCGGAGTACGTGACGCCGGGCTCGAGCTCGCCGGCCATGACGGCGGCGCGCAGCAGCTCCGTGATCTCCTCGCGCAGGCTGCGGCGCCCGCGGAGGGACGGCAGCCCGGCGGCGGTCACAGCTCGAAGCCCTCCGGGAACGGGTCGCGCGGGTCGAGCATGTACTGGGCGGTGCCCGTGACCCAGGCCCGGCCGGTGATCGTCGGCACGACCGCCGGCACCCCGCCGACCTGCGTCTCCTCGACCAGCCGGCCGATGAACGTCGTGCCGATGAACGAGTCGTTGCGGAAGTCCTGGTGCAGCGGCAGCAGGCCGCGGGCGTGGAGCTGGGCCATCCGCGCGGACGTCCCCGTGCCGCACGGCGAGCGGTCGAACCAGCCGGGGTGGATGGCCATCGCGTGGCGGCTGTGGCGGGCGTCGGAGCCGGGCGCGGCGAGATACACGTGGTGGACGCCGGCGATCTCGCGGGTTCTCGGGATGGACGGGCGGCGCGGACGGCGTTGATCGCGGCCATGATCTCGAGCCCGGCGTCGAGCAGGTCGTCCTTGCGCGCGCGGTCGAACGGCAGGCCGAGGTCGTCGAGCTCGACCAGCGCGTAGAAGTTGCCGCCGTACGCGAGGTCGTAGCGCACGTCGCCGAACCCCGGGACGTTCGCGATCGCGGTCCGTCGCGACGCAGAACGACGGCACGTTGCGGAGCGTGACCGACATCGCGCGCGCCGTCCTCGACCGCGACGTCGACGACGACCAGCCCGGCCGGCGTCTCGAGGCGGATCGTCGTCACGGGCTCCGTGACCTCGACCATGCCGGTCTCGACGAGGACGGTGGCGACGCCGATCGTGCCGTGCCCGCACATCGGCAGGCAGCCCGACACCTCGATGAACAGCACCCCGAAGTCGGCGTCGGGCCGGGTCGGCGGCTGGAGGATCGCGCCGCTCATCGACGCGTGGCCGCGCGGCTCGTACATGAGCAGCTTCCGGACGTGGTCCAGGTGCTCGAGGAAGTACCGCCGGCGCTCGAACATCGAGGCGCCCGGGATCACGCCGATCCCGCCCGTGATCACGCGGGTCGGCATGCCCTCGGTGTGCGAGTCGACCGCGTGGAAGACGCGCTTCGTGCGCATCGGGTCAGGCGACGCCGGCCGGGGTGCGCTCCGGGGCGAGGCCGGCCGCGATCGCGGCCTCCGTGTCGCGCGCGGACCCGGGCGTCCTGCTCCGCGGTGAGCGGCTCGCGCGGCGGGCGGCACGGGCCGCCGTACCGGCCGACGAGGTCCATCGACAGCTTGATCGCCTGCACGAACTCGGTCTTCGAGTCCCAGCGGAGGAGCGGATGCAGCTGGCGGTAGAGCGGCAGCGCGGTGTCGAGGTCGCGCGCGGTCGCCGCGGCCCACAGGTCCGCACACGCGCGCGGGAACGCGTTGGGATAGCCGGCGACCCAGCCCGGCGCGCCCGCGATCGCGAGCTCCAGGACGACGTCGTCCGAGCCGCACACGACGTCGAGGCCCGGGGCGAGCTCGTTGACCTGGTAGATCCGGCGCACGTCGCCGCTGAACTCCTTGACCGCGACGATCAGGCCCTCGTGCCACAGCTCCGCGAGCAGCTCCGGGACGAGGTCGACCTTCGTGTCGAACGGGTTGTTGTAGGCCATGATCGGCAGCCCGGCCTTCGCGACCTCGCGGTAGTGGGCGACGACCGCGCGCGGGTCGGCGCGGTAGCTGTTGGGCGGCAGGAGCATCACGCACTGGGCGCCGGCCTCGGCGGCCTGCTCGGCCCACCGGCGCGCCTCGTCGGCGCCGTACGCCGCGACGCCGGGCATGACGGTGAACCCGGCGGGCGACGCCTCGACGGCCGTCGTCACGACGCGGCGCGCGGTCCGCGGCGCTCAGCGTCTGGTACTCCCCGAGCGAGCCGTTGGGGACGACGCCGTGGGACCCGTTGTCGGCCAGCCAGCGGACGTGGTCCGCGTAGGCGTCGAAGTCGGGCTGGAGCTCGCCACGGGCGTCCGGGCGCATCGGCAGGGCGGTCGCGACGAGGATCCCGTGCCAGGGCGTCGTCATCGGGGTCATGGCGTGTCTCCTCGAGCAGTCGGTCCGTCGTCGTCGCAGTGCAATGTTACATGGTACTGAGCGCGGATGCAAGGGGTCAGCTCGCGTCGTCGCCCGCCGCGAGCACGCCGAGCGGGACCGGCTGGGCGATCGGTCGGGCGGCGAGGCCGGCGACGTCCGCCGCGGTGACCGCCCGTCCGGCCCGGTCCGCGACGAGGCACGCCGTCGCGTAGCCGCAGACGCGGCCCTGGCACAGGCCCATGCCGGGCCGGGCGAGCAGCTTGACCGTCCGGGCGTCCGTGGCGCCGAGGTCGGTCATCGCCTCGTCGACCCGGCCGGCGGTGACCTCCTCGCAGCGGCAGACGATCGTCTCCGGCGTCAGCCAGCCGAGCCAGCCGCGCGGGCACCGGGAACGCCTCCTGGAGGGCCGCGGCGAACGCGCGGCCGCGGTCCCGTCGACCGCGGGCCTGTCGCGTCGCGCCTCGATCGATGGTCCGCCGCAGCGCGGTCGCCGCGGCCGCGAGCGCCCGCGATCTCGCCCTCCGCCTGCGCCAGGTCCGCCCCGCCGACGCCGGTCGCCTCGCCCGCCACGAACACGCCGGCCACGGTGCTCGCCTGGTCGTCGTCGACCGTGGCCACGAGGCTGCCATCGGCGTCGAGGACGTGCGCGCAGCCGAGCTGGAGCGCGAGCTCGGGCTGGGGCGTGAACCCGTACCCGACCGCGACCGCGTCGCACTCGAGCGCCTCCTCCGAGCCCGGGACGATGCGCCAGCCGGCGTCCAGCCGGGCGACGCGGACGCCGGTGACCACCTCGTCGCCGATGGCCTCGATGACGGTCGAGCGGGTGCGGTACGGGACGCGGTGTGCGCGCAGCGCCCGCAGGTAGCCGGCGCCCTCGCGCAGCTTCGCCGCGTTCCGCAGCACCGTCAGCGGGTGACGCGCGAAGGCGGTCGGCCGCCCGGCCTCGAACACGCCGACGACCGTCGCGCCGGCCTCGGCCAGCCCGGTCGCGACCGGCAGCAGGAACGGCCCGGTCCCCGCCACGACGATGCGCTGCCCCACCACGACGCCGTGCCCCTTGAGCAGCGCCTGCGCCGCGCCGGCGGTGTAGACGCCGGGCAGCGTCCAGCCCGGGAACGGGAGCTGGCGGTCGTACGCGCCGGTGGCGAGGACGACCGTGCGCGCCCGGACCTCGCGGCTCCGGCCGCCGTCCAGGCGCGTGGACGACGAACCCGTCGGCGTCCGCGCGTCACGTGCCACACCTGGACGCCGGCGAGGTGGACGAGCGTGCCCGCCGCGACCGCGGTCCCGGCGGCGTCGCGCAGGCTCGCGAAGGCCTGCCAGTCGTGGTGCCGGGTGCCGTCGTCGCCGGGGCGATGCCGCCAGTACTGCCCGCCGAGGCGCGGCGCGCCGTCGAGCAGCACGACCCGCGCGTCGCCCGCGACCGCCGCGACGGCCGCGGCGAGGCCTGCCGGGCCGGCCCCGATCACCGCGACGTCGAACGGCGCGGCCGGTGCCCCGCCGGTGTCGAACCAGCCGCCGTCGTCCGCCTCGGCGACATCGGCAGGGGCCGTGGCGGCGCCCGTCACGCCGGTCGTGGGGCCGACGCCGGACGCGGGGATCTCAGACGGCCCGGTCGTCATGCCCCGTCCCGTGCTGGGTCGTGACGACGTCGCCGGGCGCCGCCTCGACGAGGCACGCCCGCTGGTTCGGCCTGCCGTTGATCGTCGCCAGGCAGTCGAAGCAGACGCCGATGCCGCAGAACACGCCGCGCGGCCGGTCGCCGGTCCGGGTCCGCCGCCACGACCGGGTCCCGGCCGCGATGAGCGCGGCGGCGACGCTCTGGCCCGGCTCGACCTCGATCGCCTGCCCGTCGAGCTCGATCGTGAACGTCGTGCGGGTGTCCTCCGTCACGCGGGGATCCCGGCGGCGAGCGTCGCCTCGTCGAACCGGTCCGGGCGGAACGGCGTCGAGGTCGAGGTCGGGCGTCCGCGCCGGTCACGTGCTGGGCGAGCAGCGCGGCCGTCGCGGCGGCCAGCCCGATGCCCGCGCCCTCGTGGCCGCACGCGTGGAGCAGCCCCGGCGCCCGCGGGTCCTCGCCGATGATCGGCAGGTGGTCCGGGCAGTAGGGCCGGAACCCGAGGTACGTCCGCAGCAGCGTGACGTCGGCGAGGAACGGGAACAGCCCGACGGCCTGCGCCGCGAGCCGGCGGACGACCGGCAGGCTCACCGTCCGGTCGAAGCCGACGCGCTCCCGGCTGGCGCCGATGAGCACCGTCCCGCCGCGCGTGCCCTCGATCACGACCGACGTCTCGAGGCCCGCGTCCGACGAGGCGACGTTCGCGACGTAGTCGGCCGTGTAGACCTTGTGCCGGACGACGCGGGGCAGCGGCTCCGTGACGAGGATGAACCCCCGCCGCGGCAGGACCGGGATCGGCGCACCGGCGAGCGCCGCGACCTCGCCGGCCCACGTCCCGGCGGCGTTGATCACGAACGGCGCGCCGATCGCGGGCTCGTCGGCCGCGTCGGTCCGCACGCCCGTCACCTCGCCGGCCGCGTCGCGGTCGATCGCCGTGACCGACGTCCCGAGGTGGATCGTGGCGCCGGCCTCGCGCGCCCGCCGCAGGAGCGCGGCCGTCGCGAGCATCGGCTGGACCTGGGCGTCCTGCGGGTACCAGGCGCCGCCCGCCACGTCGCGGGTCAGGTTCGGCTCGAGCGCCGCGAGGCCGGCCGCGTCGACCGCCTCGACGGCCACGCCGGCGGCCCGCTGCGCCGTGGCGAGCGTGCCCAGCGCGCCCAGCGTCGCCGCCTCCCGGGCCACGACGACGCCGCCCTTCGGCTCGTACTCGAGCGCGTCCTCGCCCAGCTCGTCGGCCAGCGCCCGCCAGCGTGCCGCCGACCGGAGGGCGAGCGTCAGCTCGGCGCCCGGCGCCTTGTCCGAGACGAGGATGTTCCCCTCCCCGGCGCTCGTCGTGCCGCCCGCGATGCCGCCCCGGTCCACGACGGCGACCCGCAGCCCGGCCGCGGTCAGCGCATGCGCGCACGCCGCGCCGACGATGCCGGCACCGATGACGACGACGTCCGCGGTGGTGGGTGCCACGCCAGTATCATTCGCCTGCCGGAGCGCGGCACTGCCCGCCGGTCAGTCGGCGGCGATCGGCCTGGAGAGCGACAGGAGGAGCGCCGGCAGGACGCTCTCGGAGAGGGCATCGGGATCCGCCCCGGTCCCTCGATCAGCGCCCGGCGCACGCTCCGCTCCCCGATCGCCTTCACCGCGTCGATCACGTCCAGCGGATCGATCGTCGGCTCGCGGCCGACCCGCTCCAGCGCCGCGACGAGGAACGCGGCGAGTCCCTGCCGGAACGCATTGTTGACCGTGAGGAACGACGCGGCAAGCTCCGGCCGCCGGACGGCGACGATCTCCAGCTCCGTCGAGATGAGCGTCACCTCGCGCTCGGACGGGATCGTGCGCACGATCCGGTTGACGAGCGACGCGACGGCAGCCTCCAGGCTCGGGGCCGTGGCCAGCTCCTCGTCCACGATGTCGATCGAGCTCGCGATGTGGTCCAGCAGCGCCTGGTGCTCGCGCTCGATCACCTCGCGCAGGATGGCGTCCTTGTCCGCGAAGTTGGAGTAGACGGCGCCGCGGGTGAAGCCGGCCTGCTCGCAGATGTCCTCGATCGAGGCGCCGAAGACGCCCTTCTCGGCGAACACGACGCGCGCCGCATCGAGGATCCGCTGGCGGGTCGCCTCACGACGCGCGGAACGAGGCTCCTCGATCACCATCGACGGGCGGCTCCTTTCGATACATCGGTGTATTCGATACATTGACGTATCCGATACACACCTGTATCGTACGTCTCGCGGCGGCGGCACGCAACTCCTCCGCGTCGCCGCCGCCACACCCATCGCCAGTTTCATACCGGGTCGCGCGTCCCACGCCCGTCCCGCGGAGGCACGCCCGTGTTCGAGCGTCTCGGCTCCTGGACCTACCGGTTCCGGTTCCTCATCGTCATCGCCTGGGTCATCGCGGGCGTGTTCATGGGGCTGTTCGCCCCCAGCCTCGCCGGCGCCGGCTCGACCGACCAGACGTCATTCCTCCCCGATGGCGCGCCGTCGAAGGCGGCCCAGGAGGCGCTCGAACGCGCCTTCCCCGGCAGCACCTCCGCGTCATCGGCGACGATCACCCTCCACCGTGCCGGCGGCCTGACCGCCGAGGACCTCGCGTATCGCGACGCGTACGCCGCGTGGGCGACCAGCGACGAGGCACCGGCCGAGCTCCACGCCGCGGCCACCGAGACCGAGACCGCCGAATTCCCGCCCCGAGCTCGAGACGCTGCTCCGGAGCGAGGACGGCTCGTTCGAGATCCTCGTCATCAACCTCGACGTCGCCGACGCCGGCGACAAGGCGACGGCCGTCGTAGAGCAGCTCCGCGAGCATCTCGTCGCGACCACGCCGGCCGGCCTCGAGACCCACGTCACGGGCGCGGCCGCGATCAGCTCCGACTACCTCGAGGCGGTCAAGGTCGGCACCGACAGCACGACCGTCGTGACGATCATCCTCGTCGTCGTCGTCCTGCTCGCGATCTACCGCGCGCCGCTCGCCGCCCTCATCCCGCTGATCACGATCGGCGGGGCGTATGTCGTCTCGACCGGCGTGCTCGGGTTCCTCGCCGCGGCGGGCTGGCAGGTCAGCTCGACCCTCGCCACGTTCCTCGTCGTGATGGTGTTCGGCGTCGGCACCGACTACGCGATCTTCCTCATCAGCCGCTACCGCGAGGAGGTCTCGAGCGGGGGCGACTGGCACGATGCCGCGCGGACCACCGTGCGCCGGATCGGCGCCGTCATCACCGCCAGCGCCGGCACGGTCATCGTGGGCATGCTCGCGATGGGCGTCGGCGACTTCAAGATGATCGCCTCGATGGGGCCCGGCATCGCCATCGCGGTCGCCGTGACGCTCGTCGCGGGCCTCACGCTCGCCCCGGCGCTGCTGTCGATCTTCGGCCACTACCTGTTCTGGCCGCTCCATACCCGGAAGGCCCCCGAGGGCGAGCCGCGCGGCTTCTTCGCGAGCCTCGCCTCCGCCGTCTCGCGCCGCCCGGCCCTGGTGACGGTGGCACTGCTCGTCCTGCTCCTGGTGCCTGTCCTGTACGTGCCGCAGATGAAGACGAACTTCGACGTCCTGACGGACCTGCCGACCGAGGCCGACTCGCGGCTGGGCTACGAGGCGATCGCCGAGCACCTGGGCGAGGACAAGCTCGTCCAGTCGACCGGGCTCATCGACGCCGGCGGTGGCACCGACATGCTCGCGCCGGCCCAGCTGGCGAAGCTCCACGACACCCTCGTCGCGCTCCACGAATCGGGCGGCATCGCCACGACCACCAGCCTCATCACGCCCGACGGCGACACGACGGTCCCGGACGGCTTCCGGCCCAGCGCGACGCTGCAGGAGATGGCCGACGGGTTCGCGCGGCGACGGCGGCGGCGACGCCGCCGACAGCGCGTCGTTCCTCGACGACGAGGTTCGCGACGGCCTCAACCAGTCGCTCGACTACGTCAACGGCGTCGGCGTCGCGTTCCCGGACGTCGCCGCGGGGACGGCGTTCCGCGAGGCGAGCGGCGGGCTCGAGGACGCGCTCGGCATCGTCGAGCGGGTCCGCGACCAGAGCGTCCTGTCGACCCAGCTCCGGACCCTGTCCTCGTCGATCACCTCGCCGGCGAACGCCGCGGGCGGGGACAGCGACTCCACGCTCATGACCGACTACCTCGCGGAGCTCGGCGCGGCGTTCCCCGAGGTGACGTCGCTCGACGCCTACCGCGACGCCGTGCGGTCCGCGCGCTCGCTCGAGCGCGACGCCTCGGTCGGCGCGGCCCTCTCCCTGTCCGCCGCCTTCGACCGGCTCGCCGACCACTTCGAGGACCAGCCCGATGCCCGCCTCTCCCCGGAGAGCCTGGCCGGGACCGCGAGCGCGAAGGCGCTCAAGGCCGAGGCCGAGCAGGTGTTCGGCGACCTGCCGGGCCAGCTCGGTGCCCTGTCGGCGGCGTTCGCCTCGCGCCCGGACGACATCTGGATCCCGACCACGCTCACCGGCGAGGACGGCGCCAAGGTCCAGGACGCGATCGACGCCTTCGTGGCCGCGGACCATACCGCCACCCGCTTCTACCTGACCTCGGCCAGCGACCCCTACAGCGGCAGCGCGTTCACGACGATCAAGGACGTGCGGACGATGCTCGCCGACGCCGCCCCGGCGTTCGGCCCGGCGGCGAGCGGGCACATCGGCGGCCCCACCGCGCAGTTCGCCGACGTCCAGGACACGCTTGCCGCCGACTTCCAGAAGGTCGGCCTGATCACCGTCATCGGCATCCTGCTGGTGCTGATCGTGCTGCTGCGGGCGATCGTCGCGCCGCTGTACCTCGTCGCGACCGTGCTCATCTCGTACGGCTCGACGCTCGGCATCTCGGCGTTCCTGTTCCAGGAGGTGCTGGGCCAGCCCGGCATCAGCCCGTACCTGCCGCTGATGGTGTTCGTGCTGCTCGTCGCGCTCGGCTCGGACTACAACATCTTCCTCATGCACCGCGTCCGCGAGGAGGCGGAGACCCGCCCGATGCGCGACGCGGTCCGGATCGCGTCCGGCCACACCGGCTCCGTCATCACCTCGGCCGGCCTGATCCTCGCGGGCACGTTCGGCTCGATGGCGACGGCCTCGCTGATGATCCTGTTCCAGGTCGGCGTCGCCGTGGCGATCGGGGTCCTGATCGACACGTTCCTCGTGCGCTCGATCCTCGTGCCGGCGATCACGACGCTCGTCGGCGACTGGGCCTGGTGGCCGTCCGGTCGCCGGTCGCGGGCCGTCGCGGCACCGCAGGAAGCGCCGTCCGGCGTACCCGTCGCGGCTGCAACCGCGCCGCGCCGCTGATGCCCCTCGCCTCGGAAGCCGCGCTCGGCGCGGCGGCGGCCGGTCCGCGCTCCCGACGCCGGCTCGCCATCGCGGATCGGCCTCGTCGTGCTCATTCCGGTGCTCGTCGGCGGCCTGCTCACCTGGTCGTTCGGCAGTGCCTCGGGCAACCTCGCCTCGGTCCAGGCCGCCGTCGTCAACCTCGACGAGGGCGGCAGCGTGCCGGCGGTCGACGGGAGCGTCCAGCTCCTCGCGCTCGGCAGCACCCTCACCGACGCGCTGACGAACGGCGACGACGGTGGCTTCACCTGGGTACCGAGGATGCCGCGGGCGCCGAGTCCGGCCTCGCCAACGGCAGCTACGCCGCCGTGCTCACCATCCCCGCCGACTTCTCCCGGACCGTGGCCGCGATCCGCACCGACACGACCGGCACGGCGCCCAAGGCCGCGCTCCGCGTCTCGACCGACGACGGCTCGGGCTATGCGCTGGGCACCGTCGCGCGCGCCGTGACCGACGCGATCGGCACGACGACCAGCCAGGACGTCACGGCCTCGTACGTGGACGACGTGCTCGTCCGCATCTCCTCGGCCCACGAGGCGCTCACGGGCGCGGCGTCGGACGCCGGGTCGCTCGCCGACGACGGCACCTCGCTCGCCGACAACGCCCGTGGCGTCGGGGCCGTCGCGGACACCGTGAGCGCCGGCCTGCGCCAGCTCGCTGACGGCGCGTCGTCCGCGGCCGACGGCACGACCCAGCTCGTGACCGGGACCCGGCAGCTCGCGACCGGCGCGGCAACCCTCGCGGACGGGGCACGCTCGCTCGCGACGGGGGCCCGCGGCGCCGCGGACGGGGCTGCGTCCCTCGCCACGGGCGCGGGCTCGCTCGCGGATGGCCTCGACACGCTCGCGGACCAGACCGCGGATCTGCCCGACCAGGTGGGGCAGCTCGCCGATGGCGCGTCGGGCGTCGCGACCGGCGCCGCCGGCGTGGCGATCGGGCGCGCAGCAGCTCGCCGACGGCCTCGACACCATGGCAAGCCAGACGGACGGCCTCGGCGCGTCCGCCACGGCGCTCAACGACGGCGCGGCCTCGCTCGAGTCCGGCGCGCGCGACCTGCGCGACACTGCGGACTCGGTCGCCGCGGGCGCGGCCGATGTCTCCGGTTCGGCGGATGCGCTGGCCTCGGATGCCGCCTCGTACACCGGCGACGTCACGGCGCTGGCAACCGACTGCCTCACGCTCGGTGGCTCGGCGGCCGTGTGCGACCAGCTCACGACGATCGCCGCGGCGGCGGCACGCTCACAGCGGCCGCCGACGGCGTCGCGAGCGGCGCCGCCGGCACCCAGGCGGGGGCCACCGGAGTCGCCGAGGGGATGGACGGGATCGTCGCGGGCGCGGACGGCGTCCACGACGGCACGCAGCCGCTCGCGGCATCGCTCGGCGCCCTCGAGTCGGGCATCGCCGACGCCGCGGACGGGGCAACGGACCTCGCGTCGGGCGCCTCCGACCTGTCGACCGGCGCCCAGCAGCTCGCCGGTGGCACGCAGCAGCTCGCGGACGGCATGCCCGCCCTCGCGGCCGGCATCGCCCGGGCTGCGGACGGCGGCGACTCGCTCGCGGACGGCGCGTCGAGCGTCGCGGGCGGCATCGACCGGCTCGCGGACGGCACCTCGGCCCTCGCCGGCGGCGCCCGCCAGACCGCCGCCGGGGCCGACCGCCTCGCCGACGGGACGGCGACCGCGGCCGGCGGCATCGGCCAGCTCACCGACGCGATGGCCGCGGCCGCCGATGGCGCCGCGCTCGTCGAGGCGCAGGTCGACGGCCTCGCCGACGACGGCGACTCGCTCGCGGACCGGGTCTCGGACCTCGCGTCCGGGCTCGGGACGTCGGCGGATGGCCTCGCCACCTACGATCAGGCGACCCGGGACCGGATCGGCGACCTCGCCGCGAACCCGGTCGCGGTCGACGCCACGCGCGCCAACCCGGTCGCGGGCGCCGAGAGCGGCTTCGCCCCGGCGTTCATGGCCATCGCCGCCTGGCTCGGCGCGCTCGGCGCGTTCCTCGTCCTGCCCGCCATGTGGCGGCGCGGCGACGACCGTCGCTGGTGGCTCGCCGCCCTGCCGCTCGTTCGGTGGCGCGAGCGCCATCGCGATCGGCGGGACGGTGCTCATGGTCATCGTCCTCGACCTGCTCCTCGGCGTGAGCGTCGCGAGCCCGGGCACGCTGCTCGTGTTCGCGGTCCTCGCCGCGCTCTCGTTCACCGCGGTGATCCAGGCGCTCGTCGCCACGTTCGGCACCCGCGGCTGGCTCGCGGCGCTGCTGCTCCTCGTCCTGGGGATCGCGGCGTCGGGGATCGGCATGGACGCGGCCGCGGTCCCGGGGCCGCTCGCCGCGATCCGGCCGCTGCTCCCGCTGACCGCGGCGACCGACGCGTTCCGTGGCGCGGTCGTCGGGGCGGGCGGGTCGCTCGCGATCGACGCGATCGTCCTGCTCGGCTGGCTCGTGGCGGGCGTCCTCGTGACGCTCGCCGCGGCCGCGGCCGCCGACCGGAACCCGGACGACGAGGCGGAGGCGGTCGCCGCCTGACCGGGTCGCGCCGGGTCAGCTGACGCGGTAGCGGGCCAGCAGCACGCCGGTCGTCGTCGGCTTGACGTCGACGAGCTCCAGCGGGCGCATCTCGGGCGACTCGGGGAACAGCCGCTTGCCGCTGCCGATGATCAGCGGGTGGATGAACAGCTCCAGCTCGTCCACCAGGTCGTGCTCGAACAGCGTCTGCACGAGGACGCCGCTGCCGAGCACCGCGATCGAGCCGCCGTCCTGTGCCTTGAGGTCGCGGACGGCCTCGGGCACGTCGCCGTCGAGCAGCCGGGCGTTCCGCCAGTCGACCGTGTCGAGCGTCCGCGACGCGACGTACTTCGGCGTCGCGTTGAGGTGCGCGGCCATCGGGTTCTCGTCGGGCTGCGTCGGCCAGTACGCGACGAACTTCTCGTACGTCCGGCGGCCGAACAGGTAGGCGTCCGTCGACTTGAGGCCCTCCATCGACGACCGCATCAGCACGTCGTCCATGTAGGGCTGCGACCAGCCCCCGTGCCGGAACCCGCCCTCCGTGTCCTCGTCGGGGCCGCCCAGCGACTGCATGACCCCGTCGAGGGACAGGAACTCGATGACGACAAGCGTGCGCATGCGATCGCTCCGTGCGTGGCCGTGCCGGGTCGATCCGTCCTCGCCGCCACCCTACCGCGGACCGGGCGCAACGGGCCAGCGCGGTCAGCCGGCGGGCGACCGGAGCGCGTCGCACGCGGCGGCGAGGCCGCGGATCCCGTCCCAGTCACCCGTCGCGATCCGGTCGGCGGGGACCATCCAGCTGCCGCCGACGGCGACGACCTCCGGGATCGCCAGGTAGCCGGGCGCCGTCTCCAGCGTGATGCCGCCGGTGGGCACGAACGTCGCGCCCGTGCCGAGCGCCGTCAGGGTGCGGATGAGCGCCGGGCCGCCGAGCACCGCCGCCGGGAACAGCTTGACGGTCCGGCAGCCGAGGTCCAGCGCTCGCAGGAGCTCCGTCGGCGTCGCGATCCCCGGCAGCGCGAGGACGCCCCGGCGACGGCACACCTCGACCACGGCCTCGACGAGCCCTGGCGAGACGATGAACCGTGCCCCGGCGTCGATCGCGGCCTCGGCCGCCTCCGCGCGCAGCACCGTGCCCGCGCCGACGAGCGCGCCGGGCACGCCGGCCGCGGCCGCGCGCAGCGCCTCGAGGCCGGCGGGCGTCCGGAGCGTGATCTCGATCGCCGGCAGCCCGCCCGCGACGAGCGCCTCGGCGAGCGGCACCGCGCCCGCACGCGTCCTCGATCGTGACGACGGGGACGACCCGCGCCGCGCGCAGCGCCTCGACCACGGCGGCCGGGTCGCGCGTGACGCCGTCGGGCATCGTCAGACCTTCCGGTCGGTCTCGCCGGTCGCGTCGAACGACGCGTGCATCATCCCCAGCGACGGGTCGGGGCCCTTGAACCCGACGAGGTACTCGAGCCGGATCGGCGCGAACGCCTCGTAGAACACGACGTCCTCGTCGCCGAGCTGGCGGAAGGCGTGGATCCAGTTCGACGGGATGATCAGCAGGTCGCCGGGGCCGACCTCCTTCTCCTCGTCCGCGACCTTCGCCCACAGCCGGCCGGACACGAGCAGCATGATCTGCTCCGCCTCGTGGCTGTGCTCCGGGATGACCACCCCGTCGCGGTACACGATCCGGGTCATCATCACCTTCTCGCCGGACACGGTCTGGCGGTGGACGCCCTTCACGTACTCGACCGTCGGGAACTCGTCCCAGCTCGTGATCTGGCTCATGCCGATGCCTCCGCGGCTGCTTTCGCGTCGAGGGCCCGGAGGATCGCCTCGGGCGTGACGGGCAGGGTGTCGATCCGGACGCCGCACGCGTCGTGGATCGCGTTGACGATCGCCGGGATCGGCGAGTTGGCGGTCATCTCGCCGACGCCCTTCGCGCCGTACGGCCCGTTCGACGGACGGCACCTCGAGCACGACCGACTCGACCTCGGGCATGTCGGCCGGGCCGGGCATCAGGTACTCCCCGAAGTCGTGGGGGCGGTGGTCGCGGACCGGGTAGTACGGCTCGGTCGTCTCGTACAGCGCGTGCGAGACGGCCATCCAGGCCCCGCCGAGGATCTGGCCCTGCACGAGCGCGGGGTTCATCTGCCGGCCGACCTCGTACGCGCTGCGGATCCGGAGCACGGTCACGATGCCGGTCTCGGTGTCGACCTCGACCTCCGCCACGGTGCACGCGTACGCCTGGGTCGAGTCGGGGTCCATCGCGCCCGTGTCCGGGTCGACCCCGCTCTTGGGCTTCATCCAGATCCCGCGCCCGGCGATCGTCCGGCCGTACTGGAACTGGGCCCGCGACGCGAGGTCCGCGATGCCCAGCGACTTGTCGGGCGAGCCGACGACGCGGACGCTGCCCTTGCCGTCGAGCTCGAGGTCCCTGACCGCGACCTCCAGCTCCTCCGACGCGAGCTGGAGGATCAGCTCCAGGGCCTCGGCCGCCGCGACCTTGACCGCGTTGCCCACCCGGTGGGTGCCGCGGCTCGCGAACGTGCCCATGTCGTGCGGTCCCGTGTCCGTGTCGGCCGTCTGGACGACGATCTCCTCGTACGGCACGCCCAGCGTCTCGGCCGCGATCTGGGCCACGACGGTCTTGAGCCCCTGGCCGAGGTCGGTCGCGGCGAGCACGACGTTGAACGAGCCGCTCGTCGTCGCGTGGATGAGCGCCTGCGACGGGTCGCCGCCGAGGTTCATGCCGGTCGGGTAGTTGACGGCGGCCATGCCCGTGCCGCGCAGCTTCGCCATCGTCAGCGCCCTCCCTCGGCCGGCGTCCGTGGCGCGGACGTCATCGCCCGCAGGTCCGCGGGCAGCTCGTGGCCGACCAGCTCGGCCGCCGCCTGCATCGTCTCGATCAGCGTGGCATCGGCGACGATCTTGCGGTGCGGCTTGGTGTCGCCGTTGCGGTGCGCGTTCAGGAACCGGACGGTCCACGGGTCGAGCCCGACGAGCTCCGCGATCCGGTCCATCTGGACCTCGTGCGCGAACGTGACCCAGGTCACGCCGAACCCGCGCATCGCGGATGTCGGCGTGCGGTTGGTGTACACGCAGTAGGCGTCGATCCAGACGTTCGGGATGCGGTACGGGCCGGCGGCATTGGCGGCGAGCTTCGTGATCGCGTACGGCGTCTGGCGGCTGTACGCGCCGCAGTCCACGAGGGCCGTGACCTTGCGGGCGACGATCGTGCCGTCGGCCATGATCCCGTCCTTGATCGTGATGATCTCGGCGCTGCGCGTGGAGCTGACCTGCATCTCCTCGGTCCGGGTGTAGACGTAGCGCACCGGGCGCCCGGTCTTCATCGCGCCCAGCGTCGCCAGCGGCTCGACGATGACGTCCACCTTGCCGCCGAACCCGCCGCCGACCATGCCGCCGATGAACCGCAGCCGGTTGGCCTGGAGCTGGAGGATGATCGAGGTGTTGTCGAGGCTGAAGTAGATCGCCTGGGTGTTGGTGTAGACGGTGAACCGGCCGTTGGCCTCCGGGACGGCGATGCAGCCGGTGGTCTCGATCGGCGCGTGCTCGATCGGGCTCGTGCGGTAGACGTGCTCGATGACGTGATCGGCCTGGGCGAACCCGGCCTCGACGTCGCCCAGCCGCACCTTGCGCTTCGTGTCGCCCTCGTAGATGAACGTGTTCGAGCCCCAGTGCGTGACGACCGGGGCGCCCGGCGCGAGCGCCTCCTCCAGGTCGAACACGGCGGGCAGCTCCTCGAGGTCGAGGCGCACCGCGGCGGCCGCCTCGATCGCGGCTGCCTCCGTCTCGGCGAGGATCGCGACGATCGGCTCGCCCATGTAGCGCACGCGGTCGACGGCGAGGACGAACTCCTCCTCGGGCTCGACGCCGATCAGGCCGAGGATCGTGTACACGTTGTGCGGCACGTCCTCGTGGGTCAGCGCCCGGACGAAGCCCTTGACCCGCTCGGCGCCGGACAGGTCGACGCCGAGGATCCGCGCGTGGTGGAGCGGGCTGCGGACCATCCGCAGGTGGAGCATCCCGGGGAAGGTGAGGTCGGCGGTGTACGCCGCGCGCCCGGTGACGAAGCCGACGCCGTCGCTGCGCTCGACCGACTGGCCGACGACGTTGAGGTCCGCCGTCATCGGCCCGCCTCCGCGGCCGCGGCGATCGCGTCGACGATCGGCTCGTAGCCCGTGCACCGGCAGACGTTGCCCGCCAGCGCATCGACGATCTCGTCGCGGCTCGGGTCCGGGTGGTGGTCGAGGAACGCCGCGGCGAGCATCTCCATGCCCGGCGTGCAGTAGCCGCACTGGAAGCCGTTGGCATCGAGGAACGCCCGCTGGATCGGGTGGAGGCCCTCCGCCGGCGTGAGCGCCTCGAGGGTCGTCACGCGGCGCCCGTCGACATCCTCGACGGGGAGGAGGCAGGACAGCACCGGCTCGCCATCGACGAGGACCGTGCAGCTGCCGCAGCCGCCCTGGCGGCAGCCGTCCTTGACCGACGTCTGGCCGAGCTGGGTCCGGAGCACGGCCTGGAGCGTGGTGAGCGGCGCGACGAGGACCTCCACCTCGTGCTCGCCGAGCTCGAACGCGACGACGCTCGATGCCATCTACGCGGCCCTCCCGGAAACGCCCTGCGCCAGCTCCTCGAGCGCGCGGCGGACGACGACGCCGACCATCCGGCGGCGATACCAGTCGCTCGCGACGGCGTCGGCGAGCGGGTCGGCGGCGTCCGTCGCGGCCTGGGCCGCGGCGCCGATCGACGCCTCGTCCAACGGCCGGCCGGCGAGCGCGGCCTCGGCGGCGGCCATCCGTCGCGGGTGCGGTCCGGCGCCGGAGATCGCGACCCGGGCGTCGGTCACCGACCCGCCGTCGGTCACGAGCCGGGCGGCGACGGTCACGACCGCCGGCGTGTTCTCCAGGCGGCGGCCGAGCTTGATGAACGTGCTCGCCCCGGTCGCCTGCGGGACGACGATGGCCGTGACGAGCTCGTCGGGCGCGAGGGCCGTCGTCATCAGGCCGGTGAAGAACGCCTCGATCGGGATCGAGCGGGTGCCGCCCGGCCCGGTCGCCTCGACCACGGCGTCGAGGGCCAGGAGCGCGGTCGCGACGTCGCCGCCGCGCGGCGCCGAGAACAGGTTGCCGCCGACCGTCGCCATGTTGCGCACCGCCCAGCTCGCGGTCCGCCGGGCGGCCGTCGCGAGCAGCGGCACGGCGTCCTGTGCCGCGAGCGCGGTGAGCGTCGTCGTCGCGCCGATCCGCAGCCCGCCGTCGCCCGGCTCGATGCCGTCCATCCCGGCGCGGCGCAGGCCCATCACCCGCGTCGGCCGCGTGACGCCCTCGTTGACGAGCGGCATCGCGACCGTCCCGCCGGCGAGGACGAGCAGGTCCGGGCCGTGGGCCCCGAGCAGCCCGACCGCCTCGGCGACGGACGTCGGGAGGACGTAGCTGGTGACGGTCACGCGGATTCCTCCGTGGGGAGATCGGGGAGCGGCGAGATCAGCATCGGGGCCCCCGGCGGGCCGCGACGCGATATGGTCGGGGAACTGGTCAGAGCACTGTAGCGAAGGCGGAGCGACTCCCGATGATCGAGCGGCACATCACGTTCGCCGTGCACCCCGACCGCACGGCCGACTTCGAGCGGTTCTTCGCCGAGTCGTACCGGCCGCCCGTGCTCGAGATGCCGGGCCTCATCGAGTGCAGCCTCCTGCGCGAGATCGAGCAGCCGGCCCGCTACCAGATGATCTTCCGCTGGGAGCAGCCCGACCAGGCGGTCGCGTGGCGGGTGAGCGAGGTCCACCAGGGCCTCCAGCCGGAGCTCAACGAGCTGCACGCGGGGATGGAGATCGTCGCCTACGAGCGCCTCGACTGACCCTCGCGTAGCGCATCATGCGCGTGTGACCACGCAGCACGACCAACCCGCACCGGCGCCCCGGGAGCGGCGGCTGTTCCGGCCGATCCGGGCCGTGTTCCACGACCCCGAGGGGAAGGTCATCCTCGCGAGCGTCGCGGTGCTGCTCGCGGTCGGGACGGTCGTGTACTCGATCCTCGAGGGCTGGAGCCTGCTGGACTCGCTGTACTTCTCGGTCGTCACCCTCGCGACCGTCGGCTACGGCGACCTCCACCCCACGACGGACATCGCGAAGATCTTCACGATCGGCTACATCCTGACCGGGATCGGCATCGTGGCGGCGTTCGCCTCCGAGGTCGCGAAGCACCGCATCCCGCCGGGGCACATCGACCCGGCGACCGGGCTGCCGGTCGCGGCGCCGTCGGCCGGCGAGGGCGCATCCGCCCCCGCCGACCCGCCCGCTGCGGGGTAGCCTCGCCTACTCGAACACCAGCTGGCCGTCGTCCAGCAGCGTGAGCGTCAGCTTGCCGCTCGCGATCGCGTAGCTCGTCACGTTGCCCAGGCCGTACGTGTACAGGTCACCGAACGAGCCGTCCGGGCAGGCCGTGGCGCTGCCGGCACCCGGCGTGATCGTCAGGTTGCCCGACGCCGCGGTGGCGTCGGCCGTCGTGTACGTCCCGGTGACCGTGTTGCAGTCGGCCAGGGCGCTGAACGTGCCGTCCTGCGCGAGCTCGAGCGTGTACTTCGACCGCTGGTCGGCCGGGATCTCGCCCTGGAAGGCCGGGTTCTTCTCGCTGATCGAGGCGAGCTGCCAGCTGTAGCCGAGCAGGCCCTGCGAGGCGGGCGGCGGCGTCCGGCCCGGGCTCGCGCTCGGCGCGGCCGATGGCTTCGCGGTCGGCGCGGCCGAGGGCTTGGCGGTGGGCGCGGCGGTCGGCTTGGCCGTCGGCTTCTCGGTCGGCTTGGCCGTGGGCTTCTCGGTCGGCTTGTCGGTGGGCTTCTCGGTCGCCTCCGGCGTCGCGGTTGCCGCATCGCCGCTCGCCGCGGCCTCGGCGCTGGCCGACGCGCTGGGTTCCGGGAGGGCCGTGAACGTCAGGTTCGCGCCGCCCCTGAGCGTGATCGTGAGCTGGTCGCGCCGGATCTCGTACGTGGAGGCGCGGCTGAGCATGTGGACGTACAGCTCGCCGTACGACTCCTCCCCGCAGAACGCCATCGTGGTCGGCCCGGGGGTGATCGTCAGGTTCGAGCGCCGGGCGGTGTAGGCGCCGGCGACCAGGTTGCAGTCGGCCTTGGCCGCGAACGCGTCGTTCGCCAGGAAGTCGATCGTGTAGTTGGCCTGCTCCTCGGCCGGGACGACGCCCTGGAACGCGGGGGTCACCTCGGTGAACGCGGCGAGCCGCCAGTGCGTGTCGACCAGCTGGTCCTCGTCAGAGGCGACGCCGCAGCCGGCGAGCGAGGCGGCGAGGATGACGAGGGCGAGGAGGGCTCTATGCACGGTCGCGGGCTCCCAGGCGACCTCCGGATGACGGGCGCGCGGCTGCGCGGAGGGGCGAGGTCGAGGCACATTGTCCATCAGCCCCGCCCCGACGTGCCATCACACGATCTGGGCGATCCTCCGCCGGCGCGATCGTCAGCGGTCGGCCCACAGCGCGGCGTTGACGACGTTCTCGTACAGCTCCTGCTGGCCGGAGTGGCGCTCGGGGGTGATCTCCCCCGCTTCCACGCGCGCGGCGAGGTCGGCGAGCGTGACGCCGCCGCCCGTGATCGCCGCGCCCAGCTCGCCGTCCCAGCCCGCGTAGCGCGCGTCCTTCATCGAGCCCAGCGTCCCCTCCTCGACCAGGCGCGCCGCGACGAGCAGCGCGCGGGCGAGCGTGTCGAGGCCGCCGATGTGGGCGTGGAACAGGTCGGCCCGGTCGATCGACTGGCGGCGCAGCTTCGCGTCGAAGTTGAAGCCACCCGTGCCCAGCCCGCCGGCCCGCAGGATCTCGTAGATCGGCATCACGAGGTCCTCGACCGAGTTGGGGAACTGGTCCGTGTCCCAGCCGTTCTGCGGGTCGCCCCGGTTGGCGTCGATCGAGCCGAGCATCCCGTTGGCGGCCGCGTACGCGACCTCGTGGTGGAACGAGTACCCGGCGAGCGTCGCGTGGTTCGCCTCGATGTTCGTGCGGTACTCGCCGTCGAGGCCGTGCCGGGCGAGGAAGCCGTGGACGACGGCGACGTCGTGGTCGTACTGGTGCTTGGTCGGCTCCATCGGCTTGGGCTCGATGAGCAGCGTGCCCTCGAAGCCGATCCGGTGCTTCTCCTCGACGACGAGGGTCAGGAACCGGGCCAGCTGCTCGCCCTCGCGCTTGAGGTCGGTGTTGAGCAGCGAGTCGTAGCCCTCGCGGCCGCCCCACAGGACGTAGTTCGTGCCACCCAGCCGCTTGGTGACGGCGAGCATGTTGGTGACCTGCGCGGCCGCGTACGCGAACACCTCGGGATCGGGGTTGGTCGAGGCACCCGCCTGGTAGCGCGGGTTCGTGAACAGGTTCGCCGTGCCCCACAGGAGCGTGACGCCGGTCCGCTCCTGGTAGCCCGCGGCGTCGTCGGCGAGGGCGTCGAGGTTCGCCTTGAGCTCGCGGAACGTGTCGCCCGGCGCGACGTCCGTGTCGTGGAAGCAGTAGTACGGCGTGCCGAGCTTGGTGAAGAACTCGAACGCGGCGGCCATCTTCTGGCGCGCGGCGGCCATCGGGTCCAGCCCCGCGGCGTTCCACGGCCGGTCGAGCGTCCCGACCCCGAACATGTCGCGGCCGTCCCAGGCGAACGAGTGCCAGAAGCAGACGCCCGGGCGCAGCCAGTCGACCATCCGCTTGCCGAGCACGACACGCTCGGGCTCGTACGCCTTGAACGCGAGCGGGTCGGTCGAGTCGCTGCCCCCGAACGGGATGCGGTCGGGGACGCCGGTGAAGAACGGGTCGGCCATCGTGGATCTCCTCGGTTGGGCTCGGTCGGCGGGCTCGGTTGGTGGGCTCGGTGGCGGGTCAGCGGGTGGCGTAGGCGGCGGCGATCTCGGCCACGCCGGTGCCGGCGCGCGGCTCCCAGCGGGCGTCGGTCGCGACGGGGCGATGAATCGGGCCGCCGCCGACGACGTGCGCCGCCTGGATCGCGGCGCCGCGGGCGGCGGCCTCGGCGACGGACGGCCGGGCGATGGGCAGCTCCAGCCAGTCGGCGAGCAGCTGGCCCCAGACCTCGCTGCGCGCGGCGCCACCCACGAGCAGGAGCTCATCGGCGGCGGTGCCGGTGCGGCGGAAGGCACGCAGCGCGTGGGCGAGGCCGGCGGTGACGCCCTCGAGCACGGCCCGTCGACACCTCGCCGGCGCCGTGGTGGGTGCGGAGGCCGAGCAGCTCGCCGCTCGCGTCGGGCCGGTTCGGGGTGCGCTCGCCGTCCAGGTACGGGACGAAGGTGAGGCCGCGCGCGCCGGCCGGGACGCCCGCCACGAGCGCGTCGAACCCGGCGTGGTCGAGGCCGAACAGGTCGCGTGCCCACTCGAGCGGGAGCGTGCAGTTGAGCACGCACGCGAGCGGCAGCCAGCCGCCGGTCGAGTCGCAGAACGCCGAGACCTCGCGCAGGGGATCGATCGCGGGCGCCGTGGCGTGCCCGAACACCGTCCCCGACGTCCCGAGGCTCATCACCGCGACGCCCGGCACGACCGCCCCGACGCCGATCGCGGCGCACATGTTGTCGCCGCCGCCCACGGAGACCGGGATCCCGGCCGGCAGCCCGAGCGCCTCGGCGGCCTCGGCGCGCAGCGTGCCCAGCACCGCGCCCGCGTCGAGCACCGGCGGCAGCGCCGCATCCCAGTCGCGGGCGTCGTCGATGGCCGCGAGCGCGGCCGGGGCATAGGCGCGCGTGCGCACGTCGAGGTACGCCGTGCCGGACGCGTCGCCGGCCTCGGTCGCGAACGTCCCGGTGAGCCAGAGATTGAGGTAGTCGTGCGGAAGCCCGAACCGGCGCGCTGCCGCGTACCGCTCCGGCTCCACCCGCCGCAGCCACTCGACCTTGGGGGCGGTGTAGCCGGGCAGGAACACGTTGCCGGTCGCGGCGTGGACCGCGGCCTCGCCGCCCATCCGCTCGGTGAGCGTCACGCAGTCGGCGGCGGTCGTCGTGTCGTTCCACAGCTTGGCCGGGCGCACCGGGCGGTCGCTGGCGTCGAGGGCCACGAGCCCGTGCTGCTGCCCGGACACGCCGATGCCCCGCGACCTCCGTCCCTGGCGCGGCCGCGAGCGCCGCCCGGACCGCCGCCTGCAGCGCGTCCAGCCACCAGGCCGGGTCCTGCTCGCGCGTGCCATCCGCCTCGGCGATGAGCTCGTGGTCGGCACGGCCGACGGCCAGCTCCTCGCCCGTGTCGGCGTCGAGCAGCAGCGCCTTCGTGGACTGGGTGCCGCAGTCGATGCCGAGGTACGCCGAGTGCATGGAGCCTCCTACGCGCTGCGGGCGGGTGCCGGCGCGAGGGTCGCGGCGGCGATCGGGACGACGGGCAGCGACCCGGGATCGGCGAGACACGGCTCGAGCGCCAGCTCCGCGGCGCCCAGCAGCGGGGCGTCGGCGCCGAACCGGGCCGGCCGGACCGTGAGCCCCTCGCGCAGGGCCGTCGTCGCGCGGCGGCGGAGCTCGTCGTCGACGACGTCCGCGATCCGCGGGTGGAGGCGGGCGAGCAGCCCGCCGAGGACGACGACCTCGGGGTTGAGGACGTTGACCAGGCTCGCGAGGCCGATCCCCGTCCAGCGTCCGACGTCCGCGATCGCCCGGCGCGCGGTCTCGTCGCCGGCATCGGCCGCCTCGAGCACGCGCGCCACCGCGGACTCGCCCGCGTCGGCGTCCGCGATCCCCGCCCGGCGGACGAGCGCCGCCTCCCCGACCTCGGTCTCCCAGCAGCCGGTCGCGCCACAGCCACAGCGCCGGCCATCGGGGTTGACGGCGAGGTGGCCGATCTCGCCCGCGTAGCCACGGTGCCCGTCGAGCGGCCGGCCGTCGACGATCAGCCCGCCGCCGATGCCGACCTCGCCCGACACGTACAGGACGTCGCGCGCGCCGTCCGCGGCGCCCCGGAGGTGCTCCGCCATGCCCCCGAGGTCGGCCTCGTTGCCGACGGCGACCGGGACGCCGAGCGCGAGGCGGGCGGCGACGAGGTCCGCGAGGGGCACGTCCGTCCAGCCGAGGTTCGGGGCCAGCCGGACGAGGCCGTCGTCACGGCGGACGAGCCCCACGACCGCCACGCCGATCCCGAGGACGCCCTGCGCGTCGCGCGGACCTGAGCGCAGGACCATCTCGGCCGCCGCGGCAAGGGCGTCGATCGTCGCCGCGGGGTCGGCGACGTCCCGTGGCCGCGCCACCCGCACGGAGCGCAGGACCGTGCCGCCCAGGCTCACGACCGCGGCCGCGAGCGAATCGACCTCGACGTCCAGCGCGAGCACGCGAACCGTGTCCGTCCGCGGCCGGACGACGAGCGACGGCCGCCCGCGCGTGCCCGCCGTCGGCGTGCCGTCCTCGTCGACGAGGCCGCGCTCCGCGAGCTGGCCGACGAGCGACCGGATCGTCTGGCGGTAGAGGCCGGTCCGTTCCGCGAGCTCGGAGCGCGACACCGCGCCGTGGCGATGGACCTCGCGCAGGACGGCCGACAGGTTGTCGCGCCCGATCCGCTCGCTGTTGCGCCCGAGCACGGTCAACATATGTCGCACCGTACACCAAAAGAACCGGCGTGACCAGCCGATATGATCGAGCGACCCCACCCGCAGCCCCACCGGAGGACACGCATGGCCACGAGGCAGGACTTCAGCGACGAGGAATGGGAGGCGCTCCAGCGGGGCGTGACCGGCAGCGGGATGCTCGTGTCGCTCAGCGACCGTGACTTCACCGACTCGTTCGGCGAGGCGAGCGCGCTCGGCAAGTTCCTGGCCGGGCAGCAGGTCGCGGGTGCCACGGACTTCGTGCGCGAGGTCGCGAAGACGAAGGGCACGGGCTTCGGGCTGACGACGATCGCCCGAGACGGTGCGCACCGAGACGATGGACGCCCTGCGCGCGTCCGTGGCGCTGCTCCAGGCGAAGTTCCCGGACGAGGTCGAGCCGTACCGGACGCTCGTCCTCGGGCTCTCGGACGCGGTGGCGAACGCGAAGGGCGGCGGCACCTCGGAGATCGAGGGTGCCGCGATCGCGCAGATCCGCGAGGCGCTCGGCGCCAGCCTGAGCCTGCTGGCACGGGGGACGGCCCGGAGGCGCGGCCGCCGGTCAGCGGGCCGCGCGGAGGACCTCGAGCGCCTGGATCGTGAGCATCCGGGCCTCGCCGTCCGCGCCCCAGGCTACGGCCTCGACGCCGGTCCCCGACGCTCCCGGCCCTCGCCAGTAGCGGCCGTCGGCGTGCCAGCGCCCGTCGGCGGCGTGCGTCGGCGAGCGACGCGAGCGCGTCCGTCGTCCGGGGATCGTCCAGCCGGCCCGCCTCGCGCAGCGCGCGCAGGCCCTGCAGGCGGTCGTAGTGCCAGAACGGCGGCCAGCGCAGGCGATCGAGCGCGGGATGGGCGAGCTCGAGCGTGCGGTGCGACCGGTCGACGTGGTGGACGAGGAGGAACTCGGCCGCGCGATCGGCGGCGGCCCGCGCGTCACGGGCCAGCGCGCTGCGGCGCCCGTTCGACCACATGGCAAGGGCGCGCAACGGCGGCAGGCTCTCGTTGAACGAGGCGTGCTCGCAGCCCGGCCGCTTGTCGCAGTTCCAGCCGCCGTCCGGCCACTGCCACGCGACGAGCCGCTCCACGATCGCGGCGACCCGTGGGTCATCGCCGAGACCCAGGCGGGTCGCGGCCCACGCGGCATTGCCGTCCATCGACGCACACTGCCGCACGCGGCCATCGATGGCCCGTGACGCATGGATCCGGTTGGTGCCGCTGACCCAGGCGCTGACCCGGTCGAAGCCCTCGGCGACGGCGGCCGCGATCGCCGGCTCGGTCACGTCGGCGTCGAGCTCCGCGAGCGCGACGAGGCGCCAGTGGACGCCGCGCCACTTGTGGTACGGGTGGAGCGCGGCCGTCTCGTCGTCGGGCGCGCCGCCGAGCAGCGTGCGGATCCAGGGCTCGTCGGCGGTCGGGTGCGGATCGCCGTCGTCGCGTCGAGCCCGAGCCGCGCGATCGCGAGCCGGCGGGTCGTCGGCGATGCCGGGTCGAGCAGCCACGCCCGCGTCGGCTCGTCGATCGCGGGCGTGGAGGTTGCGGCGCGGGCGGCGCCGGACGGGCTCACCGTCCGACGATACCGCGCGACTGGCTACATGGCCGGGATCGTCTCCGAGACGAGGACGTTCGCGCCGCCGGCGAGGACCGGGCAGCCCTTGGCGAGGGTCAACGGCCGCGTCGAGCGAGTCGGCCTTGATGACCGAGTAGCCGCTCGGGGCGGACGTCGCGTCCATGACCGAGCCGTCGGGCGTGATCGCCTTCGCGTGGGAGATCGGGTTGCCGCCGTCGACGAGCGCGTCGCCGAGGGTCCCGAACCAGCTGTTCCAGGCCTGGATCGCCTGGTCCTGTTCCTCCTTCGAGTCGGGCATCGAGCCGCCGTGGAACGTGAGCAGGAAGTTCGCCATGCCGAAGCACCTCCATCGGGCAGCGACGCTCGCGCTGCCGTCCCTGCGGGCGACGAACGCCACCCGTGCACCATCACGACGAACCGCCGACCCCGGAATCGACAGGGCCGGTTGACGATCAGGCAGGCGAGGGCACGGCCGTGGGCGGCTCCGACGGCTTGACGACCATCTCCGGCCGCCCGGTCACCACCAGCCAGGCCGGCAGCACCAGCACGACGGCGAGCGGGATCATCGCCGGCGAGCCGAGCATCAGCCCCACCATGAAGATCGACAGCCAGCCGCTCCGGGTCACCGCGACGAGGATGCCCATGAGCGCGCCGGCGAGCGCGACCGCCTCGGGAATGGCCGGGAACAGGGTGTTGATCGCGAGGCCGAGGGCGACCGCCGCGAACACCGACGGGAAGATGCGGCCGCCGCGGAAGCCGCACGTGCCGGCGATGACGACCGCGATCATCTTGACCAGGAACATCGAGCCCAGCTGCAGGGCGCTGTAGTCGCCCGACGTGTCGGTCAGCTCCTTCATCTGGTCGAGGCCCTTGAACATCGTCAGCGGCCCGCCGATCGCGCCGAGGACGCCGAGGACGAAGCCGCCCGACGACGAGCGCGACGAGCGGCGAGCCGAGGCGCTGGAACGCGGCGTGCACCACGGGGAACGCGTAGATCGCGAGCATCGCGAGGGCCGCGGACCCGGCCGCGATCGTGCCGCCCGTGAACAGGTCGATGAACGCCGGCTGCGGGTAGGAGTCGATCGTGAGCACCATCGACTCGGCCGACAGCGCGAGCATCGTGATCGAGCCCGCGGCCGCGGCGACGAGCGGCCCGAAGATCCGGTCCCACAGCGGGCGCGGCGAGGCGGCGGCCATCTCGCTCAGGGCGAGCGCGGCCGCGACCGGCGTCCCGAACATCGCGCCGAGCGTGCCGGCGACGGCCAGCCCGGCCCAGGCCGGCACCGGCATCACGGGGAGCAGCCGCGCCCCGAGCGCGACCGCCAGCCCGACGTTGATCGCGATGATCGGGTTCTCGGGCCCGAGGCTGACGCCGCCGGCCAGCGTGATCAGGACCGCGACGGCGAGCCCGGGCAGCACCGAGGCGCGAAGCGGCGGCGCGGTGAGCTCCGTCGTCGCCGGGTCGGGGCCGGCATGGCCGGGCACGAACGTCACGACCAGCCCGGCGGCGAGGCCGACGGCCGTGAGCATCCCGATCGTCCAGGCGGGTGACGTCCCGTCGATGCCGACCTGCTGCGGGAGCCACGTCCACAGGACGTCCTCCAGCTGCCCGGCGACGACCGACAGCACGAGCAGCGCGATCGCCGATCCGACGCCGACGACGATGCCCGGCAGCACGAGCGCCAGCAGCTGGCGGGCGGACGATGCGGCCGGCATCGCGACAGGCGGCGTGCCGGGGGGCGCGGTCGCGGCCGGGCGCCGGGCGTGACTGACGCTCCGTCGGACGTCATCGAGCCGGCTTCGGGTAGCTGGGCAGGTCCACGGGCAGCTCACCTGGGCGGGGCGCGACGCACTCGGCTCGGACGTCGTCGTCCGGCCCGGGCGGCGCGATCGATGCTGCCGACCGCCACCGCGGGCGTCAAGGACGACCTGGCTCCCGCCCGGATGACCTGTGCAAGGATGGGAACGAGGCCGGGCGGGCGCGGCGATCCGCCACATGCCGGGGAGGTGAAGCCATGTACGAGGTCATCGACGGGTTCGCGGAGGGCGCCGCGTGACGGACATCCCGGACGGCGTCTCGGTCGAGACGGTGTGGCTGGTCGAGGTCCCGTACACGCCCGAGGCGCCGGAGCGGCGGCCGCTGCACCGGCAGGTCCACCTCGGGCCGGATCGCGACGCTGATCCGCGACGGGACGGTGATCGAGGCGGGCGGCGCCCAGGACTGGAGCAAGGCGGTCCTGCTCATGCGCGGGGCGACCGCCGACGAGGTGCTCGCGATCATCGAGGAGGACGTCTACACGCTCGAGGGCGTGTGGCACTCGCCCACCGCCCGGCCGTTCGGCCGGGTCGTCGTGGACCCGCCCCCCGGCTGATCGAGCTCCCCGTCGCCGGCGCGCCTGCCCTTGGGCGCGCTCAGCCCGCGGCGACCGGCGTCCGGAGCTGCTCCGCGATCTCGCGCGCCCACTGCTCGATGACCGGCCACTCACGGAAGTCGCCCGCCGGCAGGATGCCCTTCGCGCCGGGCATCATCCTGACGACGCGCTCCGGCAGCGTCTTCGGGGAGTCGGCCGGATCGAACACGCCCTGGAAGACGCGGTGCTCCCTCGGCTGGATGACCTCGGCCAGCCCTTCGATCCTGCGGCGGCCACCGCTGCCCGGCCCCTCTGCCGGCCCGAGCGCGTTCTCGATGGGGTCGACATCCGCGACCTCCTTCGACGACCCGGGCAGCGGACCGCTGCTGAACAGCCAGACCGGCATGCCGGCCAGGGTCGCGGAGTATCGGTCGAGGAAGTCGGTGCCCTCCTTCACCCAGCTGCCCATGTAGACCCCGGCGCCGACGAGGCAGCCGTCGAAGCCCTGGGGGTCCGGCATGTCTGCGGCCGTCGCCACAGCTGCGTCGACACCGGCGGATCGCATGACCGCTCCGATCCGATCCGCGATGCCCGCCGTGCCGCCGTGGCGGCTTGCGTGCACGATCAGCACTCGTTGCATCTGAGACCTCCTCGCGTTGCTGGCCCATGGACCATCGGCTGCCGCGCGACGGGGCACCAGTGGCGGACGGCCCGATACCTGGCCGCCGTTCGGTCCGTCGTGCCCTGGAAGCGAGGGACCCCAAGTCACCTGTTGACATTGGAGCGGCTCCAAGGTCTAGCGTCGCGCCATGGCAACCGTCGAACGCGGATTCCTCCTCCTCGCCGACCTCACCGGCTACACCTCCTACCTCGCCCGCGGCGAGCTCGCGCACGCCCCGGTCATCGCCGGCGACCTGCTGGAGACCGTGGTCGGGCGGCTGGAGCCCCCGTTCCGGCTGGCCAAGCTCGAAGGCGACGCCGCGTTCCTGTTCGCCGAGGAGGGACGCGCGGAGCCGGCCCTGCTGCTGGACGCGATCGTCGCGTCGTACCTGGCGTTCCGCCGGCGCCTGCGGAGCATCGAGGCCGCCAGCGCGTGCGACTGCAAGGCGTGCGCCCTCGCGCCGCGTCTCGACCTCAAGGCGTTCGTCCACTACGGCGACTACCTGCGGAGCACGATCGCCGGCAGGGACGAGCTGTCGGGCGCCGACGTCATCGTCGCCCACCGGCTCCTCAAGGGCGCCGGCGCCGCGAGTGCGGCCGGCCGCGGCTTCGTGCTGTTCACGGTGGCGGCGGCCGAGGCGCTCGGGCTCGATCACCGGACGGGGACCCTGGTCGCAGGCAGCGAATCGATCGAGCACCTTGGCGACGTCGCGACGCTGACCCTCGATCTCGAGGAGCGCTGGACGGCCGAGACGGCGGCGCGCCGCGTAACCGACACGGCGGGGACGCCGCTGTTCGCGATCACGGTCGACCTCGACGCGGCTCCCGCCGACGTCTGGGCGCAGCTCACGTCGCCCGACGCTGCGTCCCGCCTGGGAGGGCCCGCTCGAGATCACGGAGACGCTGGTCGACGGGATGCGCGGCGTCGGGGGGACCGCGCGCTGCGTCACCGGCCGGCTGGCCACGATCGAGGAGATCGTGGACTGGGTGCCGTACGAGCACGTCGGCCGGCGCGTCGCCGTGCCGGGCATCGGCGCGGTCGAGACGAGCCACGACCTCGAGGCGGTCGGGCGGCGGGACGCGGCTCACTGTCCGCTGGCGGTGCGCATATGCCGCCGGCCGACGCTGCGGCCGCTGAGATGGCGCGACACGACACGGAGGCGGCGCTGGGCCGGCTGCGACAGGTCATGGGCCGCGGCATCGCGGTCCTGCAGGGGGCGGAGGTGACGAGATGATCCCGTTCACGTCGACGACCACGATTGCCCGGGGAGCGGCCGACGTCTGGTCGACTGCCGCCGACCTGGCACGCCACGCGGAGTGGATGGACATCACCGAGTCGGTCGTGACCAGCGGCGACGGCGCGAGCTCCGGCTCGCGCGCCCGGCAGACGATGCGGCTGGGACCGGTCAGGCTGCGCTACGAGCTGGAGGTGGCCGACGCCGAGCCCGGCCGGCGGATCGCCTGGCGGACGGTGGGCGGCGGTGCCCTGCGGGCTGCCGGGCACCTGGAGCTTGAGGCCCTGTCCGCCGACGCGACGCGCGTCACGTGGTCGGGCGAGATGGGCTTTCGCGGGCCCCTGCGGCTCCTCGAGCCCCTGTTCGCGGCGGAGGCGAGAGCGGGCGAAGCACGGGAGCTGGAGCGGCTGCGGGCACTGCTGGAGCCGCCCCCCGCGAGTTGACATCGGCCCCGCGCGGGAGTGTGCTGCGCACATGCGGATCGGCGAGCTTGCGGACCGGGTCGGGGTGTCGGCCGACACCATCCGGTTCTACGAGCGATCGGGCTGGCTGCCACGGCCAGCCCGGCGCGACGAACACGTACCGCGAGTACACGACCGAGGACGCCGAGCACCTGCGGCTGCTGATCGACCTGCGGCGGCTCGACATCGCCCCCGCCGACGCGGCGCAGATCGCGACCTGGTGCCACTCCGGCCACTGCCTCGACACGAACGCAGCACTGCCGGCCCTCATCGCCGCGCGGCGGGCCGCCATCGAGGAGCGGATCGCGAGCCTGCGCGCGCTCGACGACCGGCTCGCGGCGCTCGAGCGCCACCTCGACCGGCCGCGGCGAACCCTGGCGGTGCTCGACCAGGCATCCGCGCCCTGCTGCGATGCCGCCGGCGCGGTCGTCGGCACCGCCGAGGGCACCTGCGCCTGCTGCGCCGTGCCCGCGCCCGCCTGATCGTCTGCCGGTCGCTAGCCGGAGGTGCCGTCCAAGGCCTCGCCCGCGGCGTCGACGAGGATCCGGTACTGCATGACCTCGCGGAAGCCGAGCGACTCGTACACGCCCCGGCCCGCCGCCGACGACTGGAGGATCGCAACGGTCGCGCCCGCCGCCGCCGCGTCGAGGATCGCGTGGCGGGTGACGGCAGCCCCGTAGCCACGCCGCCGCCACGCCTCGCGGGTCGCGACGTTGTAGACGCCCACCGTCGCGTCGCCGGTGTAGGTCAGCGCCGTCGCGACGGGCTCACCGTCGACGTACCCGACGTACAGCGCCTCGTGCGCGAGCGCTTCGACGGGCATCACGCCGCGGGCGAACTCGAGCGGCAGCCCGAACCCCTCCACGACGATCGTGTAGTGGTCATCGAGGCCCGCCTCGTCCGCCACGCGCCGGATGACGAGCCCGTCCGGCACGGCAGGCGGATCCGGCGAACGTCGATCGGGTGGAGGGCCATGCGCGGGGAGCGTCTCGCCTCGCTCGTCGCGCATGCCGAGCCGCTCGAGCTCGTCCGCAACGGCGTCGTCCTCCCCGACCCGGACCCGCGCGACGAACGGGCGGCCACGGGCACGCAGCTCGCCGCACGACACGCTCGAGCGACGCCCGGGGCCACGTCGGGGCCGTCGGTGATGATCCCGTTGACGAAGGGGAGGTCGATCGCGGACGAGAACCACACCACCGACCCGTGACGTTCGAAGCGGGCCTCGGGGTGGAGGCCGAGGCTCGACCCGCCAGCCGCCGATCAGGTTCGCGAGCTCTCGAGCCGCCAGCTCGGCCGTCGACAACGTCATCGGATCCCCTCGACGGCATCCGGGGCCGTCCTCCGAAGCGTATGCGACCCTGTACCGGTCGTCGATGCGCCCGAGGAGGCACGCCGTGAACCTGTCCCGAACCCTCGATCGCCGCACGTTCGTCGTCGACCTCGGTCGCGGGAGCCTCGCCCTCGCGGTCCTGGGCATCGCGGGCTGCGCCCCGGCCGCGACCGGCAGCGCCGCCCCGTCCAGGAGCCTCGCGGCGAGCGGCGGCGCCTCGCCTGATGCATCGGCGAGCGCGAGCCCGGCGGCGTCGGCCTCGGCCGCCGCGAGCGAGAGTGCCGGGGCCGGCGCCCCCGCCTGGGCCCGAGTCAACCTCGGCTTCGTCTCCGCGTACATCCTCGTCCACGGCGGCGAGGCGGCGATCGTGGACACCGGCGTCGAGGGCAGCGGCGACGCGATCGCGGCGGCCCTGACCGGGATCGGCCTCGACTGGCCCGCGGTCGCCCACGTGATCCTGACCCACAACCACGGCGACCACGCGGGCAGCGCCGCGGACGTCCTGGACCGCGCCGCCGATGCGACCGGGTATGCCGGCGCCGAGGACATCGCCGGGATCACCGTGCCGCGGGCGCTCACGCCGGTCCAGGACGGCGACACGGTGTTCGACCTCCAGGTGATCACCGCCCCGGGTCACACGGCCGGCAGCATCGCGGTGCTCGACCCGGCGGCGGGCGGGATCCTCGTCGTGGGCGACGCGATGGGCACCAGCGGCGGCACGCCGTCGTTCCCGGGCGCCCAGTTCACCGCGGACATGGACGAGGCGAAGGCGTCGGTCGTGAAGCTCGGGAACCTCGCGTTCGAGACGCTGCTGGTCGGGCACGGCGAGCCGATCGAGTCGGGCGCGGCGGCGCTCGTCGCGGCGCTTGGCGCCGGCGGCTAGCCGCCTCGGGCGTCCCCGATACCCTTGGGTCGATGCCCCGCCGAGCTCGCCCCGTCGCCCTTGCCCTCGCGCTCGGCGTCGCGCTCGTCGCATGTGGCGAGGCGGCGTCGCCCGCTCCCGCGTCGCTCCCGGCGTCGTTCGCGTGGTCACGAGCAGCGATGGAAGCTGCCGCCCGACGTCGTGGAGATCGCGCCCGGCAGCACGGCGGGCGCCCAGTGCTCGCCGTGCCACGCCGTCGAGGCGAGCCTCATGACCGCGGTCGCGGCGACGAGCGACGGGCTGCTTGCCGTCGGGCTCCAGCTGCCGCCGTCGGAGGCCGTGGCCTATCGCTCGACGGACGGCGCGGCGTGGACGCCGGAGCCGTGGGTTCGAGCCGGGCGAGGACACGGCCGCGCTCGGCGTCGCGGCCGACGGCGACCGGCGGGTCGTGGTCGGGCGTCGCGGTCCGGCCGCGGCCGCATGGGTGTCGGACGCCGGCGGCACGTGAACCCGGCGACCGTCAGGACGATCTCCTCCTCGAGGCGCGGGTCCGGCTCGCCGGTCCGGATGTTCACCCTGGCGGTGGACTTGCGTTCGACGCGCTCGCCCTCCCCAGCCGCGATCTGCGCCACCGACGGTGCGGTCGGGCGCGCCGCGTGCGCGCCGCCGCTCGCGCGCGAGGATGACGACCGTTGCCCCTGCCACGAGGACGACCGCGCCGACGAGCCCGACGACGAGACGGGTGACGCCGCTCGGCGACGGCACGAGCAGGTCGAGCGGGATCCAGGCGATCGCGGCACCGAGCACCGCGACGAGGATCACCGTGCTCCACGGCAGCCGGCGGCGTGTCGCGGCACGAGCCAGGCGCACGACCCGGCTGGAGGACGGCGCCGGCACCGATGACGGCGAGCGCCGACCAGGGAGGGCGGCACGTCGAGTCACGGGTGCGTCCGCACGCGTGTCGTCGCCGGCACGACCGGCTATCCCGACAACGACCAGGCGAGCACCTGGTTCGAGGGCCCGTAGCGCCCGGTCAGGCCTCCAGCACCTCGGGGTGCGTCCGGCCGAACGCCCGGACCGCGTCGAGCACCGGCGCGACGTCCGTGCCGGCCTCGGTGAGCCGGTAGGTCACGACGACGGGCGGCCCGGGCTCCACGAGCCGCTCCACGAGCCCGCGGGCGCACAGCTCGCGCAGGCGCGCGGACAGCATCCCGTCGGTGACCCCGGGGATCGCGCGCGCGATGTCGTTGAACCGCTCGTTGCCGTCGAGGATCGCCTGGATCACCGCGCCGGCCCACGCCCGGCCGAGGATGCCCATCACGCCCTCGATCGTGGAGCACTCGCCTGTCACCGGCTTCACGTCCACGGCTCGTGCCCTCCACCCGGCTCCGGCTCGCCGCGCGACGTGGCCGCGAGCAGGTCCGCGAACGGGGTGACCGCTGGCTCGGCCGCCGGCCGGCCCGGGCCGCTCGCGAGGAGCGCCGCCAGCTCGGCCGCCGCGCGGTCGACGCGCGCGGCGAGCGCCGCGCTCCCCTCCCCGCCGAAGTCGGCCGTCGCCGCGTAGACGCCGGTCGGGACGGTCAGCGCACCGAGGTACGAGAACAGCGGCCGCAGCGCGTGCTCGATGACGAGCGAGTGACGCTCCGTGCCGCCGGTCGCGGCGAGGAGCACGGGCACGCCGCGCAGCGACCCCGCCTCGATCAGGTCGAGGAACGACTTGAACAGCCCGCTGTACGAGCCCTGGAACGTGGGCGTGACCGCCACCAGCGCGTCGGCGCCGGTCACGTCCGCGAGCGCGTCGCGGAGCGCGACCCGGTCGGGAAGCCCGTGAGCAGCGCGTCGGTGATCGGGTGGGCGTGCTCGCGCAGGTCGACGACGCGGAGGTCCACCGTGTCGCCCCGCGCCTCGATCGCCGCGCGGGCCGCCTCGCCCAGCTGGTCCGCGAGCAGCCGCGTCGACGACGGCGAGCGGAGTCCGCCGCTGATGACGGTGAGGGTTCGATGGGTCATCGGTGGGATCCTCGCCGTCAGCGGAGCGCCGCGGCGCCGGCGTCCTCGGCCCGGGTGCCGGTGACGACGGTCGACGGCGACCGGGGCGGCGTCGGTTCCGGCGTGGCCGCGCCATCCCCCGCCGCGCGGGCCGCGGCGAGCCTCGACGCATGCGTCGGGGCGTCCGGCACGTGCGCCGGCCGCAGCGCCTCGAACTCGCGCCGCAGCACGGGCACGACCTCGGTGCCCAGCAGCTCGACCTGCTCCAGGACGGTCTCGACGGGCAGGCCGGCGTGATCGACGAGGAACAGCTGGCGCTGGTAGTCGCCGACGTAGTCCCGGAAGCCCAGCGTGCGGTCGATGACCTCCTGCGGGCTGCCGACGGTGAGCGGCGTCTCGCGGCTGAACGACTCGAGGCTGGGGCCGCCGCCGTAGACCGGCGCCCGGTCGAAGTACGGCCGGAACTCGCGGATCGCGTCCTGGCTGTTCGGCCGCATGAACACCTGCCCGCCGAGGCCGACGATCGCCTGGTCGGCCGTGCCGTGGCCGTAGTGCTCGAACCGCTCGCGGTAGAGCCCGATCATCTGCTTCGTGTGCTCGGGCGGCCAGAAGATGTGGTTCGCGAAGAACCCGTCGCCGTAGTACGCGGCCTGCTCGGCGATCTCCGGGGTCCGGATCGAGCCGTGCCACACGAACGGCGGCAGGCCGTCGAGCGGGCGTGGCGTCGAGGTGAAGCCCTGGAGCGGCGTCCGGAACTGGCCCTGCCAGTTGACGACGTCCTCGCGCCACAGCCGGTGGAGCAGCGCGTAGTGCTCGACGGCGAGCTCGACGCCCTTGCGGATGTCCTTGCCGAACCACGGGTAGACCGGGCCGGTGTTGCCCCGCCCGAGCATGAGGTCCATCCGCCCGTCGGTGAGGTGCTGGAGGGTCGCGTAGTCCTCCGCGATCCGGACCGGGTCGGTCGTCGTGATGAGCGTGGTCGCGGTGGACAGGATGATCCGCGACGTCTGGGCGGCGACCCAGGCCATCGTCGTGGTGGGCGAGGACGCGACGAACGGCGGGTTGTGGTGCTGGCCGAAGGCGACGACGTCGAGCCCGACGGCGTCGGCACGCTTGGCGATCTCGACCTGGGCCTTGATCCGCTCGTGCTCGGTGGGGGTGCGACCGGTGGTCGGGTCGGTGGTCACGTCACCGACGGTGAAGATGCCGAACTGCATGGCTGCGGGGATGTCCTTGGATCGCTCGTGGTGGCTGGATGGACGGTGGCACGTAGTGCTACGGAAAGCATAGTACCACCGGTATCCATAGCAGTCGAGACGGCAGTCCGCGGAAGCTCAGTCCGTCACGTACAGCGTCAGGCGGTGCGTGGCGCCGGGCCGGGCCGGCGACTCGAGCGCGACCGGCCATCGCTCGCCGAGGATCGCGGCCAGCTCCGCCGGGTCGTCGGGATCGGCGTCCTCCTCGAGCAGGAGCCTGCGCCGCCTGGCCGCGCATCCGCTTCGCGACGACATCCCCGATCCGCCCGCCCGCCGTGCGCTGCTCGATCCGCAGCGTGACCGTCCGCTCGGCGAGGCCCGCGGGCATCCCGATCGCCTGGTAGCCCGGCGAGCGCAGGTCGACGACCAGCCCGCGGTCGCCGGCCGCCTCGGCGAGCACGCCGGGCAGGACGGTCCGCCAGGTCGGCTCGAGCCGGTCCATCCCGTACAGGTGCGAGCAGATGTGGAGGCGGTAGGGCGGGATGCGGTCGACGGGCCGGAGCGCGCCCCACAGCGAGGACGCGACGACGAGCCGGTCGTCGGCCCGCGCCCGTGCCTCGGGCGACAGCGACGCCGCGTCGAGGCCCTCGTGGAGCGGCCCGGAGTACACGTCGAGGACGGGGCGCGTCGGGAGCTCGCGGACGACCGTGTTGCGCGCCACCTCGTGCGCCTTCGTCGGGCCGCACCTGCAGCCGCCGGAACGCGTCGGGGGCGGCGCTCGTCACCTCGAGCGCGTCGAGGATCTCGAGGCGGAGCGGCGTGAGCGCCGGGAACGAGAGCGCCGCCAGGTCGACCGGCGGGCCGGCCTCCGGCGGTGGGCGCTTCGACTCCGACGGCGGGGCGACGATCAGCACGACGCCATGCTAATCGCTGCAGGCTTGACTTATATAAGCCACGTCGCATATCCTCGCGCCATGCACGCGTTCGATGTCCTGGGCGACCCCGTCCGGCGCCGGATCCTGGAGCTCCTCGCCGATGGCGAGCTCCCGTCCGGCGCGATCGGCGACGTCGTGCAGACCGAGTTCGGCATCACGCAGCCGGCCGTCTCGCAGCACCTCAAGGTCCTGCGCGACAGCGGGTTCGCCACGGTCCGGCCGCAGGGCGCCAGGCGCCTGTACGCCGTGGACTCGGCGCCGCTCCAGGAGGTCGACGCCTGGCTCGACCACTTCCGCCGGTTCTGGGACCAGCGGCTCGACTCGCTCGCGACCGAGCTCGCCCGCGGCAAGCGCGAACGCCGCCTTGCCGCCGCCACCGACACGAAGGAGACATCCCGATGATCGACATCGTCCGCGAGATCGAGGCCGTGGAGCGCGAGGTCGGCAGCGGCCGGCTCGCCGCCGGTGAGGCCAAGGTCGTCCGGCTTGCGGCGCACCTATGACGCCGCCATCGACGACGTGTGGGACGCCCTCACCACGCCGGAGCGCATCAGCCGCTGGTTCCTCCCGCTGAGCGGCGACTTCCGCCTCGGCGGGCGGTACCAGTTCGAGGGCCAGGCCGGCGGCTCGATCGTCGCCTGCGAGCGGCCGAACCGCCTCCAGGTCACGTGGGTCTACCCGCCGAGCGACACCGACGAGGGTGCGTCCGATCTCGAGATCCGCCTCACGCCGTCCGGCGCCGAGGCGACCGTGCTCGAGCTGGTGCACACCGCGGTCGTCCCCGACGAGATGTGGGACACGTTCGGCCCGGGGGCCGTCGGCGTGGGCTGGGAGCAGGGCGCGTTCGGCCTCTCGCTCTACCTCCGCACCGGCTCCACGGTCGACGACCCCGAGGCGTGGCAGCTGTCCGAGGAGGGCCGCGCCTACTCGAAGGGGTGCAGCGAGGGATGGGGGGCCGCGAGCCTCGCTGCCGGCGTCGATCCCGAGGTCGTCGAGCGCAACGTCGCCGCGACGACCGCGTTCTACACCGGCGAGCCGCAGCCCGAGCGGCGTGAGGCGCGTCAGCCGGCGCTGACGCCGATCGACACGAGATCGTGTCGAGGAACAGGTCGAGGCCGTAACGGCCGCTCCTCGCGCCCTGGGCTTAAGGCAGGGGGCAACGTCCCCTGCGATGTTTGAGGTACCTGACCCCACCGAAGGTAGACACCAGCCCGATGGCGCGAGCGGCGCCGGAGTCGAGCATGCGGGACATCACGAGACGCCGGACACAGCGGCCCCACAGAGGGACCCGGCCGGCGCCGAAGGAGGACCCAGATGTCCGCAGCGACTCCCCGCACCATCTCGAACGCTCCCGACCTTCGCCAGCTCCTGGCCGCGGTCGGCGCGCTCATCCTCGCCGTCGCGCTCCTGGTCGCGGTGACCATCAGCCAGCAGTCGTCGTTCGAGGCGACCTCGGCCGTCGCTCCCGCGACGGTCAACCACGACCACGGCTGGAGCTCCAGCGCCGGGTCGCAGAACCTCGTCGTCAGCACCGCCAACGGCGGGATCCAGTACACGGGAATCCCGTACGTCACCTTCCCGCAGGCCAGCGCCCCCGTCGCGACCGGCATCGTGTCGGCCCCCGTCGGTCCCGTACGTCACCTTCCCGCAGGCCAAGGGCCTCGTCGTCGCTACCCAGAACGGCGGGATCCTCTACACGGGCATCCCGTACCCCGCGCCCGGCATCGTCACGACCGGCATCGTGCCGGCCCCCGGCGAGTTCCGCCTCGCCCCCGGCAATCTGCAGCCCGTCGGCGTCGTGGGCACCACGACCGGACAGGGCGGCTCGAATGGCACTCGCTTCCCGCAGTGATCGGATGCCGACTGCTCGGCGGCAACCGGATCGCGAAGGCGCCGTCCCCTCAGGGGGGCGGCGTCTTCTTCGTGTGCCGCGTCAGTCGACCGGCAGCACCAGCAGCCAGCCGGGGTCGACGCCGAAGTCGTACTCGGGCCGGTCGCGCTTCACGAACTGCTTCGCAAGGGTCTTCAGGGTGATCAGGCGGTTCGGCGCCGGGCTCGCGCCCCACCGGGAGCCGTGCGGGTAGAGCGGATCCATCACGCGTACCCGCGTCACCCGCGCGCTCGTCGTGCTTCCGCGGGTCGGCCGTCGCCTTGAACCCGGTCATCACCCAGGCGTGCCGGCCGGCCCACATGACGAGCCCGACCGGCCGCTTCGTCTCCGCGAGCGCGAGGGCCGCCCGATCCACGGCCGCGTCGAACGTCGGCAGGCTGACCAGCCGGTAGCGTCCGAGGTCGAGCTCGTTGAGCGCAGCCGTCCAGCCCGCCGGATTCGCGCCGCCGTAGGGACTGCCGATCGTCAGGTCGCGGGCCCGCTCCCACAGGCGGCGCTGCGACGACCTCGACTCGTTGCGGCTGTCCGTGATGATCGAGCGGGCCATCATGATGCTCGCCCCGACGCACCACTCGAACGTGTACTGCGGGACGAAGTCCGCGGCGCTCGCAAGGTTGATCGCGTACGGCTTCGGCTCGGGCGACGCGGTCGGCTCGGGGGTCGGCGTCGCGGTCGGCGCGGGCGTCGCGGTCGGGGCCGGGGTGGGACGCGGCGTCGCGCGCGCGGTCGGTGTCGGGGCGGCGCTCGCGGACGGCGCGGCGGCGAGGCTGCGATGGTCGCGGCGGGCGCCGTCGGCTCGATGCCCTCGGCGGGCACGCACGCAGCGAGCAGCGCGAGCACGAGCAGCGAGGGCAGGGACGTGGCGGCGCATGACTCCGGGCAGTATGGCCGAGATCGAGAATTGGGCCTGCTGGCGCGCCGTCGGCGACCTACTCGAGGTGGAAGACCTCGTCGAGCTGCCGGTGGAACCCGGTCGCGGGGTCGGTCAGCGGGTCGATGAGGTCGCCCATGTCCGCCTGCCAGCGGGCGTTGACCTCGCTGGCGGCCATGTGGTCCTGAAAGCGGCGCAGCTCCTCGACCTCGAGGTAGCCGAACAGGTCGTCGCCGCGGAGGAAGATCGAGTAGTTCGAGGCGCCGGCCGCCGTGAGCTCGGCGAGCATCTCCGGCCACACGGCGGCGTGGCGGCGGCGGTACTCGGCCTCGGCCCCGGGCCGGAGTCGCATGAGGAACCCGATGCGCTGCATGGTCGTGCACCAGAGGGCGCGAGGCCCCGGGTGTGCACCCGGGGCCTCAGCGTCGGCGGCGGAGGAGCTGCCGCCTAGAAGTTGAACTGGTCGATGTTGTCCGCGTTGAACTCGAACGGCGGGCCGAGGATCACGACGGACTTCTCGCCGATCGTGTACGGCTGGTCGCCGTTCAGGCCCGGGACGCTGAACGACTCGCCCGGCGCGCCGGTGATCTCGCCGGAGATCAGCTTCGCCGCGACGTGGTAGGTGAGGAAGCCGAGATCCGGGACGCTCCACAGGCCGAACTTGGGCGAGGTGCCGTCGGCCACGAACGCCTTCATGTCGTTCGGAAGGCCGAGGCCGGTCACCTTGACCGCGCTGCCCGCCTGCTTCACGACCTGGGCGGCCGCGAGGATGCCGACGGTCGTCGGGGCCACGATCGCCTTGAGGTCCGGGTACTTCTGCAGGAGGCCGTTGGCCTCGTTGGTGCTCTTGGTCGCGTCGTCATCGCCGTAGACGGTGTCGACGAGCTTGAGGTTCGCGTACTTGGGGTCGGTCGTGAGGACCTTGTTGAAGTCCTCGATCCACGCGTTCTGGTTGGTCGCGGTGGCCGTCGCCGACAGGATCGCGATCTCGCCCGAGCAGTCGGGGACGATGTCGCAGGTCCACTGGGCCATCGAGCTGCCGATAGGCTGAAGTCGGTCTGGTTGACGAAGACGTCGTAGGCGCCTTCGGCCGGGCTGGAGTCGTAGCCGACGACCTTGATGCCCGCGTCCCGCGCCGCCTTGAGGGCGGGCGCGACCTCGTCCGCGCCGGTCGCGGAGACGGCGATGGCCTTGAAGCCCTGGGTCGTGGCGTCCTGGATGAACGGGATCTGCTCGGCCGCGGTGGAGCCCTGCGAGCCGATCTGCGTGAACTGCCCGCCGAGCTCGGTGGCCGCCTTCTGGGCGCCCTCCGCCGCGGCATCGAAGTACGGGTTGTTGATCGCCTTCGGGATGAACACGACGTTGAGGTCCGCGGCGGAAGCGGACGGCGAGGCCGGCAGGCGGCGCTGGCGGACGCGCTCTCGGGCGGCGCGGCGGATGCCGCGGCCGACGGCGCCGTGGTGGCACCCCCGCCGCCGCAGGCGGCGACGGCGAACGCCGCCGCCAGGGACAGTGCGGCGATGGGCCGCACGCGGTCGATGATCAAGGTGATCCCTCCTCCGTAGTGAGCTATGGACTGCCGGCACCCACCAGCGCCGGCGGTGGCGGCGGACCCTCGTCCGACCTTGGGACCACGCCGGAGACCCGTGCCGATCTGGTGAGCGAAGTTGGGGATGACGACCGAGACGATGAGGAGCAGGCCGACGGCGATGCTCTGGATCTCGGCCGAGACGTTGGTCAGCCGCAGGACGTTGCCGAGGACGGCAAGCACCGCGGCCGCGAGCACGACGCCCGGGATCGTCCCCCGGCCGCCGAAGATGTTCACGCCACCGAGCAGGACGATCGTGATGACGGTCAGCGTCAGGCCCTGGCCGATGTCCGCACGGGAGCTCGCGAAGCGCGCCGTGAGGATCACCCCGGCCAGGGCGGCAATCGTGCCGTTGAGGACGAACAGGAGCAGCTTCCCGCGGGCCACCCGGACGCCCGAGAACCGGGCCGCGCTCGCATTCTTGCCGAGCGCGAACAGCTGGCGCCCGGGCCACATGGCATGGAGGACGACGCCGAGCACGATCGCAAGCCCGACGAAGATGAGCAGCGGCCATGGGATCGGCGTGCCGGGCACGGTCCCGAACCCGAACGACGTGAACCAGTCGGGGAACCCGCTCACGCCCTCCGAGCCGAGGACGACGAGCGCGAGGCCGCGGTAGAGGGCGAGCGTGCCCGAGGGTGACGACGAGCGACGGCAGGCCGAAGCCGGTGACGAGCACGCCGTTGAGCAGCCCGCCGGCCGCGCCGAGCGACGAGCGCGAGCGGGATCGCGACCTCGACGGGCACGCCGTTCATGAACAGCCACCCGACGACGGCGCACGACAGCCCGGCCATGGACTCGACCGACAGGTCGATCTCGCCCGCGATGATGACGAGCGCCATCGGCAGCGCCATGATCGAGACCTCGATCACGGCCGCGGTCAGGTTCGTGAAGTTGCGGCCGCTGAGGAACACCGGCGACGCCGCCGTGCCGCCCACGACGAGGATGAGCAGGACGACGAACAGCAGCGTCTCCCACCGGACGAGCGACCGCATCGCCGGCGCTCACGGCTGCGACCGCCGGCTGCGTGAGCGCTGGACCGCCGCGCAGCAGCGCGCCGTCGAGGATCACCGCGAGCAGGATCACGAGGCCGTAGATGGCCTGGAGCCAGAACTGCGACAGGCGGAGAGGATCAGCGCGTTCTGGATGAACGCCAGGAACAGCGCGCCGAGCGCCGCACCCGACGACGGTGCCGGATCCCCCGTTGATGTTCACGCCACCCACGACGACCGCCGCGATGACCTGGAGCGTGACCCCCGTCGCGGCCGTGGCGTTGATCGTCCCGAACTCCATGCCCCACATGACGCCCGCGACCCCGGACAGCAGCCCGCACGACGCGAACGCGACGATGGTCACGAAGCGGGCCGGGATGCCGAGGATCGCCGCCGCCTCCGGGTTGCTGCCGACGGCGTAGACCTGGCGCCCGAACGTGGTCCAGCGGAGGACGATCGCGGCGATCACCACGACCACGATCGCGATGATGACGAACAGCGGGATCCCGGCCACGTTGGCGCGCGCCCAGTCCGTATAGCCCGCCGGCAGCTGGGTCAGCGTCACCTGCTTGCCGCCCGCGAGGAACAGCGTCAGCCCGCGGTACGCCGACAGCGTGCCGAGCGTGGCGATGATCGCGGGCACCCGCAGGATCGCCACGAGGACGCCGTTCACGATCCCGAGCACGAGGCCCAGCAGCACGCCGCCGCCACGGCGGCCGGGGCATCGAGTGTCTTGTCGCCATGAGGTCGGCGACGGCGAACGCGACGAGGCCGATGATCGCCTCGACCGAGAGATCGACGTTGCGGGTGATCACGACGATCGCCTGCCCGACCGCCGCCACGGCGATGATCGAGGCGTGCGCCGTCACCTGGGTCAGGTTGGAGGCCGACAGGAGCTGCGGCGCCTGCGTGTACACGTAGCCGCCGAGGAGGACCATCACCGCGACGAGGCTCAGCTCGCGCTGCTGGGCGATTGCCCGCAGGAACCGCGCGATCGACGACGAGCCGCCGGTCAGGGTCGCGGGGAGCGCCGTGTCAGCCATGGGCAACCACCGGCTCGTCGCCGTCGACCTGGCCGGTCGCCGCGAACATGACCCGCTCCTCGGACGCCTCGTCGCGCCCGATCTCTGCCGCGATCCGGCCCTCGTGCATCACGAGGATCCGGTCGGACATCGCCAGCACCTCGGGCAGGTCGCTCGAGATCAGGATGATCGCGAGGCCGCCCGCCGCGAGCTCGGCGACCAGCCGGTGGACCTCGACCTTCGCGCCGATGTCGATGCCGCGGGTCGGCTCGTCGAGGATGAGCACGCGCGGGTCGGTCGCGAGCCACTTGGCGATGACGACCTTCTGCTGGTTCCCGCCCGACAGCGCCTTGACCTCCTGGCCGACGCCCGTCGTGCGCACGCTGAACTGCGTCGCGTAGCGGTCGGCGAGGGTCCGCTCGACGGATTCACGGACGAACAGCCGGGGGAACAGCCGCCGCAGGATCGGCAGCGACACGTTCTCGGCGATCGAGAAGTCGAGCACGAGGCCGTCCTGATGCCGGTCCTCGGGGACGTAGGCGATGCCCCCGCTCATGGCCTCGGACGGCGAGGAGAACGCCACCGGTGTGCCGTCGAGGTGCACGCTCCCGAAGTCGGCGCGGTCGATCCCGAACAGGACGCGGGCGACTTCGGTGCGGCCGGCACCGACCAGGCCCGCCATGCCGAGGATCTCGCCTCGCCGCAGGGCGAACGAGACGTCGCGGAACGCGTCGCCACGCGACAGGCCGCGGACCTCGAGGAGCACGTCGCCGACCGGCGATCTCGACCTTCGGGAACAGCTCGACGGAGCGGCCCACCATGTGCCGGACGAGCGCGGCCGGCGTGAGCTCGCTGGTGGGCGCGGTGATGACGTGCTTGCCGTCGCGGAACACGGTCGCGACGTCGCACAGCGTGAAGACCTCGTCGAGCCGATGGCTCACGAACAGCACGGCGACGCCCCGGTCGCGCGTCTGGCGGACGATCGTGAACAGCCGGTCGACCTCGTGCGCGGACAGCGACGCGGTGGGCTCGTCGAGGATGAGGACGCTGGCCTCGAGCGACAGCGACTTCGCGATCTCGATCAGCTGCTGGTCCGCCATCGACAGGCCGCGGACGATCGCCGACGGGTCGATCCGGACGTCGAGCCCCTCGAAGATCGCCGTCGTCTGGCCGCTGCATCGTCCGCCAGTCGATCGTGCGCAGCGTGGTCTTCGGCGCGTGGCCCATGAACACGTTCTCGGCGACGGTCAGGTCCGGGAACAGCCTCGGCTCCTGGTGCACGACGGCGATGCCGAGCGCGCGAGCGTGCGCCGGTCCGTGGAGGGTGATCGGATCGCCGTTGAGCTCGACCGTCCCCGTGTCGGGCGCGTGGATCCCGGCCAGCATCTTGACCAGCGTGCTCTTGCCCGCGCCGTTCTCGCCGACCAGCGCGTGGACGCTGCCGGCCCGCAGCTCGAGGCGTCACGTCGGACAGCGCCTGCGTCGCGAGGAAGCGCTTCGACACGCCGCGCAGCGCGACGCGCCGGCGGGGCCGGTCTCGTCCATCGTCGCCGCGTGGGCTCGGTCACCACGCGCATCGCTCCGCCGTCGTCGTCGGCGCGGTCGATCGCGCGCCGATGACGGCTCGGCGGCGTCGACGAGATGCAGGCCGATGCCTCGACTCCGGAGCGACTCGGCCATCGCCTGCGGGGCGGCTGCGTCCGCGACGACCGCGGCGAGCGACGCCGTGGGGCAGAACGTCGCGAACGCGGCGCGCTCCCACTTCGTGTGGTCGACGAGGCCCACGACCTCGCGTGGCGCGCCGTGACGAACAGGCGCTTGATCTGCGCCTCCTCCTCGGTCGCGTCGGTGAGGCCGGCGTCGAGCGAGAACCCCGCCGCGCCCATGAACGCCCGCTGGATGTTGACCTTGTCGAACAGGCCCTCGCTCAGCGGGCCCGACGAGGCTGAGCGCCTCCCAGCGGACGACGCCGGCGGGCATGGCGACGGTGATGCCCGGGATGGCCGGCGAGCTCGGCGGCGATCCGCAGGCCGTTGGTGATGACGGTCAGGTGGAGCCAGCCGCCGCGCGCCTTGAGGTGGCGGGCCATCGCCAGCGCCGTGGTGCTGGCGTCGAGCGCGATGCTCTCGCCGTCGACGACCATCGCCGCGGCCGCGCGGCCGATCGCGTCCTTCTCGTGGCGCTGGAGGCGCTCGCGGATGTCGAACGCGCGCTCCGGCACCGTCCGCGGGCGCGACCACCGCGCCGCCGTGCGTCCGGACGAGGCGGCCCTGCTGCTCGAGCAGGTCGAGGTCCTTGCGGATCGTGACCCCGACACGCCGAACAGGCGGCTCAGCTCGGCGACGCGGGCGCGGCCGTGCTCCTCGACGATCCGCGCGATGTGCTGCTGGCGCTCCTCGGCGAACACGTCGCCGCGGGTCGGCTGGATGGTCACGGGCACCTGTGCTGGACGGGGAGCGGGTCCGGCGGGGTTGCGGGTTCGCACGGTACGGGACCGCCAATCGAAATGTCAACAAGGTGATTGAAACCATTCGAAACCCGTGGCATGCTGCCCGCCACGGGGCAGGAGGCCCGCCGCATGGACACGATGTCAACCCGGTCAACGGACGCGCAGGCGGTGCTGCGGACCCAGCGGATCGAGCTCCCCTCGTGGGCGTTCGGCAACTCGGGGACGCGGTTCAAGGTGTTCGCCCAGCAGGGCGTGCCGCGGGATCCGTTCGAGAAGATCGCCGACGCGGCGCAGGTCCACCGCTATACGGGCGTCGCGCCGACGGTCGCGCTCCACATCCCGTGGGACAAGGTCGACGACTTCGGCGAGCTCGCGCGACCACGCCCGCGAGCTCGGCGTCGCCCTCGGGACGATCAACTCCAACACGTTCCAGGACAACGACTACATGCTCGGCAGCGTCTGCCATCCGGACGCGCGCGTCCGGCGCAAGGCCGTCGATCATCTGCTCGAGTGCATCGACATCATGGACGCCACCGGGTCGCGCGACCTCAAGCTGTGGTTCGCGGACGGGACGAACTACCCGGGCCAGGACGACATCCGCGGCCGCCAGGACCGCCTGGCCGAGTCGCTCGCGCACCGTCTACGACCGGCTGGGGCCGGACCAGCGGATGGTGCTCGAGTACAAGCTGTTCGAGCCGTCGTTCTACACGATGGACGTGCCGGACTGGGGCACGTCGCTCGTCCACTGCGTCGCACTGGGCCCGAAGGCAAGGTCGTCGTGGACACCGGCCACCACGCGCCGGGGACGAACATCGAGTTCATCGTCGCGGCGCTGCTGCGCGCTGGACAAGCTCGGCGGGTTCGACTTCAACTCGCGGTTCTACGCGGACGACGACCTGATGGTCGGGTCGGCGGACCCGTTCCAGCTGTTCCGGATCATGCACGAGTGCGTGAAGGGGGGCGCCCTGGACGCCCCGCTCGGGCGTCGCGTTCATGCTCGACCAGTGCCACAACATCGAGCCCAGGATCCCGGGCCAGATCCGGTCGGTGCATGAACGTCCAGGAGGCGACGGCGAAGGCGCTGCTCGTGGACCAGGCGGCGCTCGCCGAGGCGCAGGCCGCGGGTGACGTGCTCGGCGCGAACGCGGTCCTGATGGACGCGTACAACACCGACGTGCGGCCGCTGCTCGCCGACCTCCGGCGCGACATGGGCCTCGACGAGGACCCATGGCCGCGTACGCGCGATCGGGGTACTTCGAGCGGATCGCGGCCGATCGCGTGGGCGGCGCCCAGGCAGGCTGGGGCGCATGACCACGACCACGCGGACCCCGGCGCAGGAGCTCATCGAGCGCTCGAACCGGCTGGGTGCGGACCCGCGCAACACGAACTACGCCGGCGGCAACACGTCGGCGAAGGGATCGGTCGATCGATCCGGTGACCGGCCGGCCGGCCGAGCTGCTGTGGGTCAAGGGGTCAGGCGGCGATCTCGGGACGCTGACCGAGGCCGGCCTGTCCGTGCTGCGGCTCGACCGGCTGCGCGCGATGGTCGACGTCTACCCGGGCGTCGATCGCGAGGACGAGATGGTCGCCGCGTTCGACTACTGCCTCCACGGGAGGGGCGGGGCGGCGCCGTCGATCGACACCGCGATGCACGGGCTGGTCGAGGCGGCCCACGTCGACCACCTCCACCCGGACAGCGGGATCGCGTTCGCGACGGCGGCCGACGGCGAGGCCCTCACCCGCGCCTGCTTCGGCGACCGTGTCGCCTGGGTCCCCTGGCGGCGCCCCGGGTTCCAGCTGGGCCTCGACCTCGCCGCCATCCAGCGCGCCAACCCGGATGCGATCGGCGCGGTCCTGGGCGGCCACGGGATCACGGCCTGGGGCGAGACGTCCGACGCGTGCGAGGCGAACTCGCTCGAGATCATCCGGACGGCCGAGCGGTACATCGCGGAGCACGGCCGACCCGATCCGTTCGGCGCGGCGATCCCCGACTACAACCCACTCCCATCGGCGGAGCGCCGGGCACGGGCGGCTGTGCTCCTCCCGGTCGTCCGTGGCCTGGCCTCCACCGATCGCCCGCAGGTCGGCCACTTCACCGACAGCGACGTCGTGCTCGACTTCCTCGCCCGCGAGGCGCACCCGCGGCTGGCGGCGCTCGGCACGTCCTGTCCGGACCACTTCCTGCGCACCAAGGTACGGCCGCTCGTGCTCGACCTGCCGCCGACGGCCCCGCTGGAGGACGTCGTCGCCCGGCTCGCCGAGCTCCATGCCGCGTACCGCGACGAATACCGCGCCTACTACGAGCGCCACGCGACGCCGGACAGCCCGCCGATGCGCGGCGCGGACCCGGCGATCGTCCTCGTGCCCGGCGTCGGCATGTTCAGCTTCGGCGCCAACAAGCAGACGGCCCGCGTCGCCGGCGAGTTCTACGTCAACGCGATCAACGTGATGCGCGGGGCGGAGGCCATGTCCACGTACGCCCCGATCCCGGAGTCCGAGAAGTTCCGGATCGAGTACTGGGCGCTCGAGGAGGCGAAGCTCCAGCGGCTGCCGAAGGCCGAAGCCGCTCGCGACGCGGGTCGCGTTCGTGACCGGCGGCGGCTCCGGGATCGGGCGGGCGATCGCGCTCCGTCTCGCGTCCGAGGGCGCCTGCGTCGTCGTGGCCGACATCGACGCCGGCAACGCGGAGGCCGTGGCCCGCGAGATCGGCGCGACCGACGCAGGCCGTGAGCGTCGTGTGCGACGTGACCGACGAACGGCAGATCGCCGACGCCGTCGAGGCGGCCGTGCTCGCGTTCGGCGGCGTCGACATCGTCGTGAACAACGCCGGCCTGTCGATCTCGAAGTCGGTGTTCGACACCGACGCCCGCGACTGGGACCTCCAGCACGACGTGATGGCCCGTGGATCGTTCCTCGTCACCCGCGAGTTCGCCCGCGTCATGCGCGACCAGGCGATGGGCGGCGACATCGTCTACATCGTCAGCAAGAACGCATTCTTCGCGGGTCCCAACAACGTCGCCTACGGCGCGGCCAAGGCGGACCAGGCCCACCAGGTGCGGCTCCTGGCGGCCGAGCTCGGGGAGTTCGGCATCCGGGTGAACGGCATCAACCCCGACGGGGTCGTGCGCGGGTCCGGGATCTTCGCCAAGGGCTGGGGCGCCGACCGCGCCCGAACCTACGGCGTCGCCGAGGACAAGCTCGGCGAGTTCTACGCCCAGCGGACCCTGCTCAAGAAGGAGGTCCTGCCGGAGCACGTCGCGGCCGCGGTGTTCGCGATCGTCGGCGGCGACCTGTCGCAGACGACCGGGCTCCACATCCCGGTCGACGCCGGGGTGGCGGCCGCGTTCCTGCGGTGAGCGCCGGACCGGTGCCGGCCATGGACGGTCGGCCGATGCGCGTCGCCCTGTTCATCACCTGCTTCAACGACCTGCTGTTCCCGCAGGTCGGAGAGGCGACCGTCCGGCTGCTGGAGCGGCTGGGCGTCGAGGTCGAGTTTCCCGCCGACCAGACCTGCTGCGGCCAGATGCACTTCAACACCGGCTACCGCGACCAGGCGCTGCCGATGGTCCGCCGGTTCGTGCGCCAGTTCGAGGCCTACGACCGGGTCGTCACGCCCTCGGCGTCGTGCGCCGCGATGATCCGGTTCCATCACCCCGTTCTCGCGGCCGACTCGGGCGACGCCGAGCTCCAGGCGCAGGTCGCGGCGCTCGTTCCACGTGTCCGCGAGCTCACGGAGCTGCTGGTCGACGACCTCGGCGTGACCGATGTCGGCGCGCGGTTCGAGGGGGCGGTCGCCCTGCATCCGACGTGCCACTCGCTCCGGCTGCTGGAGATCGGCGACCGGCCACAGCGCCTGCTCGGCGCCGTGGACGGGGTCCGCGTGGTCGACCTGCCGGGCGCCGACGAGTGCTGCGGCTTCGGCGGCACGTTCGCGATCAAGAACGCCGACGTCTCGGTGGCGATGGGCGCGGACAAGCTCGACGCGATCGCCGCCAGCGGCGCGGACGTCCTCACGGCATCCGACACCTCGTGCCTCCTCCACCTCGGCGGGATGCTGGCCCGGGCATCCTCCTCCACGCGGGTCATGCATCTCGCCGAGATCCTCGCCGGCGACCGTCCGGACTAGCAGCGAACGCCGACCACGGGAAGGACTGGCGGTTCGGGTCGCCCATCCTGCCGGCGCCGGCCGGCGATGCGCGGCGCTGTCCGTTCGCCACCAGATCGTGCCCCACTCGCGTTGCGTCGACTGCTTGACACGTGGAGTAGCGTGTGAGTCCGGATGTGTTATCGGTAACTGGGTTATCGGTAACCGGGTTGCCTGCGACCGGAGCACCGGTCCCGAAGCCTCCGCCGTCACGAAACCCCAAGCGAACCGCCCGACTCCGTCCTTGCCGATTGGAGAAGCTCGACGTGGATGCGCTGCTGGTCGAGATGGTCGATATCGCCAAGAGCTTTCCGGGCGTCCGGGCGCTCGAGAACGCGCAGTTCGATCTGCGCCCGGGCGAGGTCCACGGCCTGGTCGGGGAGAACGGCGCGGGGAAGTCGACCCTGATGAAGATCCTCGCCGGGATCTACCGCCGCGATGCGGGCGTGATCCGAGTCCGTGGCGAGGAACAGGAGATCACCTCCCCCCGGGCGGCCCAGGACCTCGGGATCAGCATCATCCACCAGGAGCTGAACCTGATGGGGCACCTGACGGTGGCCCAGAACGTGTTCATCGGCCGGGAGCCGCGCCGCGGGAATCCTGCTCGACGAGAAGGCGCTCAACCGGAAGACCGCGAAGCTGTTCGAGGATCTCCACATCCACCTGGATCCGCGTACCCGCGTGTCCCGGCTTGCCGTGGCCCAGCAGCAGATGGTCGAGATCGCGAAGGCCCTGTCCTACAACTCGGACGTCCTGGTCATGGACGAGCCGACGGCGACCCTCACCGACACCGAGATCGACGAGCTGTTCCGGATCACCCGCCACCTCCGCGAGCGGGGCCACGGGATCGTCCACATCTCCCACCGGCTGGAAGAGCTCAAGCAGATCACCGACCGGGTCACGGTCATGCGCGACGGGCGCTACATCAAGACGGTCAACACGGCCGAGGCAACGACCCAGGAGATCATCAGCATGATGGTCGGCCGGACCGTCTTCGAGGCGACGCCGGAGCTGCCGGAGCACGCCCGATCCGACGGTCATGCTCGAGGTCCGGCACCTCAATCGCGGGCGGCAGGTGCGGGACATCAGCTTCCAGCTGCACCGGGGCGAGATCCTCGGGATCGCGGGTCTCGTCGGCGCCGGCCGCACCGAGGTGGTCCGCGCGATCTTCGCGGCGGACCTGCCGGAGTCCGGCGAGATCCTCGTCAACGGGGAGCCGGTCACGATCCGGACGCCGGCTGATGCCGTCAGCCATGGGATCGCCTACCTCTCCGAGGACCGCAAGCGGTACGGGCTCGCGCTCGGGATGGACGTCGAGATCAATGCCGTCCTCGCATCCCTCGGACGGTTCACCAATCGATTCGGCTGGGTCAAGACGGCAGCCACCCGGCAGAAGGCCGAGGAGCTCGTCGAGCACGCTGGCGATCAAGACCCCACGCGTCACCCAGCGGGTGAAGAACCTGTCCGGTGGCAACCAGCAGAAGGTGGTCATCGCGAAATGGCTGATCGCCGACACGCAGATCCTCATCTTCGACGAGCCGACCCGCGGCATCGACGTCGGCGCGAAGAGCGAGATCTACAAGCTGCTGAACGACCTCGCTCGACAGGGCAAGGCCGTGATCATGATCAGCTCCGAGCTGCCGGAGATCCTGCGCATGAGCCACCGGATCCTCGTCATGTGCGAGGGACGGATCACCGGCGAGCTGGCGTCGGCCGAGGCGACCCAGGAGCGGATCATGACGCTCGCGACCCAGCGCGAATTCGGTGGCCGCCGCATGAACCCCCCGACCGTCCCGGTCATGCCTGTAGGAGCGATCTGATGCAAGCCTCCGGCGCCGCACCTTCGCGCGTTCGGTCGATCGCGACGGGCGAGTCGGTCCAGCGACTGCTGGCCCTCGCCGCCCTCGTCATCCTGCTGGTCTTCTTCTCGATCACCGTCCCCCACTTCGCGAGCACCAACAACTACATCGACATCCTGACCGCGACCGCGGTCAACGGCGTGCTCGCCGTCGGCGTCACCCTCGTGATCATCACCGGCGGCATCGACCTGTCGGTCGGGACCGCCATGACCTTGTGTTCGGTCGTGGCAGGCCTCGTCTCCGTCAGCCTCGGGCTGCCGCTGCCGCTCGGGCTGCTCGCCGCACTGGTGACCGGAGTCCCTGGTGGGCATCGTCAACGGCAGCCTGATCGCGAAGGCCAAGCTGCCGCCGTTCATCGCCACGCTGGGGATGCTCTACGTCACGCTGGGCCTGGCCCAGGTGCTCTCCGACGTCCGCCCCATCTACTTCGAGTCGACGCAGCCCGGCTTCCAGGCGTTCTTCATGAGCAAGGCCGTGTTCGGCATCCCCAACATCGTGTGGGTGATGCTGGGCGCCGCCGCGATCGCCTGGATCCTGCTCAACAAGACGACCTTCGGGCGCTACACGTTCGCGCTCGGCTCCAACGAGGAGGCGACGCGGCTGTCCGGCGTCAACGTCGACCGCTGGAAGATCACCGTGTATGCGGTGGAGGGCCTGTTCGTGGGCCTCGCCGGCATCATCATCGCCTCGCGCATGAACTCGGCGCAGCCGGGTCTGGGCGTGGGCTACGAGCTCGATGCGATCGCCGCTGCCGTCATCGGCGGCACCTCCCTCTCCGGCGGGGAGGGCAGCATCGTCGGGACCGTCATCGGCGCCTTCCTCATCAGCACCCTGCGGATCGGCCTGTCCGTCGCGGGCGTCCCGGACCAATGGAAGTCGGTGATCACGGGTCTCGTCGTCATCGGCGCCGTCTTCCTCGACATCCTTCGCCGCCGCGCCCAGGCCTGACCCAGGGCCGGAAGGGATCGCTGGCGCTCATCGCGGACCTCACGTCGGACCCGGACCGCGGGTCGGGCAGACCGGTCAAGGCAGTTCTCGTATGGAGGAGCTCATGAAACTCGCGCGCATCCTGGGCCTGACGGCCACTGTCGCGATCGCGGCAGCCGCCTGCTCCGGCACCGCATCCACGACGGCTTCGCCGGCGGCATCGGCCGCGGCGTCCGGCAACACCTCCGGCGTGGCGTCCGACTACACCCCGCCGACCGAGGCCGGCGCGGCCGCGGGCAAGACCATCGCGATCATCTCGAAGGGCGAGCAGCACCAGTTCTGGCAGGCCGTCAAGAAGGGCGCCCTCGACGAGGCCGCCAAGCTGGGCGTCACCGCGACGTACCAGGGCCCGGCGACGGAGTCCGAGGTCGACAAGCAGCTGACGATGCTCCAGACGGCCCTGAGCAGCAACCCGGCCGCGGTGTGCTTCGCGGCCCTGGACAGCAAGGCCGCCGGTTCCCTCCTGCAGCAGGCGAAGGACGCCAACATCCCGGTCATCGGCTTCGACTCGGGTGTCGACAGCGACATCCCCGTCACCACCGTCGCGACCGACAACATCGCCGCCGCGGGCGTCGAGGCGGACAAGCTCGCCGAGCTGATCGGCGACACGGGCAAGGTCGGGGTCATCGTCCATGACCAGACCTCGCAGACAGGCATCACCCGGCGCGACGGCTTCGTCAACCAGATGAAGGCCAAGCATCCGAACATCCAGGTCGTGGACGTCCAGTACGGCGCCGGCGACCCGGTGAAGTCGGCCGACATCGCGAAGTCGATGATGACCGCGAACCCCGACCTCAAGGGCTTCTTCGGCGCGAACGAGGGCTCGATCAAGGGCATCCTCAACGCGCTCAAGGAGACCGGCAACGAGAACAAGATCGTGGCCGTCGGCTACGACTCCGGCCAGCAGCAGCTCGATGCCATCACCAGCGGCGTCGAGGCCGGCGCCATCACCCAGAACCCGGTCGGCATCGGCGCCAAGTGCGTTGACGCCGCGGTCGACGCGATCAACGGCAAGGAGCTCCCGAAGAACATCGACACCGGCTTCTACTGGTACGACAAGACGAACATCGACGATCCCGAGATCCAGGCGGTCCTCTACAAGTAGGCGACCGTCCCGCAACGCGTTTCCGGAGGCTGTCCGCCCCGCGGCCAGCCTCCGGTCGCAGATCGAGGCCCGGATGCGAACCCAGGCATCGCGAACATGAGCAGGATCAGCGAGGTGGCGGATCGCGCCGGTGTCTCGGCGATGACCGTGTCCCGGGTGGTCAACAACTCGGGGTACGTGAGCGCGGCCACTCGCCAACGAGTCGAGCAGGCGATCGCGCAGCTGGGCTACGTCCCGAACGCCCTCGCCCGCCAGCTGCGCTCGAAGCGCACCACGATGCTGGCCCTGGTCGTGTCCGACATCTCCAACCCGTTCTTCACGACCATCGCGCGCGGCGTCGAGGATGCGGCGAGCGCCCGCGGCTTCGCCGTGATGTTCTGCAACACCGACGAGTCGAGCGATGAGGAAGCCCGCTACCTGCGGCTGCTCGTGGAGCGCCAGGTGGACGGGGTCCTGCTTGTGCCCGCCGAGAACGCGGCTGCCTCGTTGCGGCTGCTGCGCACCCACCAGATCCCGGTGGTCGTCCTCGACCGGCGCGTTTCGCGCCGCGTCGACAACGTGCGCTGCGACTCCGAGGCCGGGGCCTATGCCCTCGCCCGTCACCTGATCGAGCTCGGCCACCGGCGGATCGCGGTCCTGACGGGGCGCCGCGGCATCTCGACCTCGGTCGACCGGGTCGCGGGCGTCCGCCGGGCACTCGGCGAGGTGGGGCTCGCGCTCGACGAGTCGCTCGTCCGCTACGGCGGCTTCAACTTCGGCAGCGCCAACCTCGCCGATGGTCGCCACATGGCGGAGGAGGTGCTCGCGGCCAGCGACGACCCGCCCACGGCGATCTTCGCCGCCAACAACTTCATCGCGTTCGGGGCAGTCCGCGCGCTGCGCGAGCTCGGCCTCAGCGTGCCCGAGGACATCTCGGTCGTCGCGTTCGACGACCTCCCGGTCGAATGGGTCGAGCGACCCCTTCCTGACCGTCGCTGCCCAGCCCGCGTACGAGATCGGGCGTCGGGCAGCCGAGATGATGATCGACCGCCTGGTCGGCGAGCGAACCGCGGCGGGCGAGTCGGTGGTGCTGCCGTTCGAGGTGATCGTGCGGCGGTCCACCGGGACGCCGCGGGTCCGGGAGACGTCGGTCCCGACCCGTGCGCTGGCGGCCGCCTCGACCGGCCCCGGAAGCGGCGAGCGAAGCCTGGAGGAGGTCCCCGTCCCATGACGGCTGAAGCGTCGGACACGGGGACCCAGCCACCTGCCCTCGAACCGATCGATCCCGCGCTCGTCCCCCGACGTGCGCTCGCCGGGGGCGCGTGGATGCCCGCGATCGGCCTCGGCACGTTCGGCTCCGACCGCGTGCCCGGCGAGCGGGTCGCGGCGGCCGTCCACGACGCCATCCGGCTCGGCTATCGCCACATCGACTGCGCGGCGGTCTATGGCAACGAGCACCTGATCGGCGAGTCGCTCGAGCAGGCGATGGCCGACGGCGTCCGGCGCGACGAGCTGTGGATCACCTCGAAGCTGTGGAACGACAACCACGAGCCGGCCAAGGTCGCTCCGGCGCTCGAGCGATCACTGCGCGATCTGCGCCTCGACCACCTCGACCTGTATCTCGTCCACTGGCCATTCCCGAACACGCATCAGCCGGGCGTCGACGTCGGCTCCCGCGACTCGCATGCACAGCCCTACCGCCACGAGCGGTTCATGGAGACCTGGGCTGCGCTCGAGACGGCTCGTGGAGCGCGGGCTGGTGCGGCACATCGGGACGTCGAACATGACGATCCCCAAGCTCCGCCTCGTCCTGGCTGATGCCCGGATCCCGCCCGCCGCCAACGAGATGGAGCTCCATCCGCACTTCCAGCAGCCCGAGCTGTTCGAATTCGTGCGTGCCAACGGCCTGGTCCCGATCGGGTTCGCGCCCGTCGGCTCGCCCGCCCGTCCCGATCGGGATCGGACACCCGACGACACGCGTCGACGTCGAGGACCCCGTGATTGCGGGCATCGCGCAGCGCCTCGGTGTCCATCCCGCGGTGGTCTGCGTGAAGTGGGCCATCCAGCGCGGGCAGGTGCCCATCCCGTTCTCGACCACCCGTGCCAACTACCACGCCAACCTGCGGGCTGCCGCCGGCGAGCCACTCGACGACGCCGACATGTCGGCGATCGCCGGCATCGACCGCGACTGCCGCCTGATCAAGGGCCAGGTGTTCCTCTGGAAGGCCGGCCAGCGCTGGGAGGACCTGTGGGACCTCGACGGCACCATCACGCCACCGTAGGAGCGCCGCTCCGGGCGGCATCGGCCCCGAACGCGAGCGAACGTGTACATCGTCACCGTTGACCAGGGGACCTCGAGCACGAAGACCGCGCTCTGGGATTCCGGTGGCGTCCCGGTCGCCGAAGCCACGGCCACGTACCACCTGGAACGGCCCGACGCCGTCCGCGCGGAGATCGACCCCGAACGGTGGTGGGACGCGCTGTGCGGGACCGTGGCCGAGGTCCTGGCGGCGAGCGGCGTGGCTGCCCGGGACGTGGCGGCAGTCGTCGTCGACGGCATCGGCTGGACGCTGGTGCCCGTGGACGGCGCGTTCCGGCCGCTGGCGCGGGCGATGACCTGGCTCGACCGGCGTGCAGAGGTCGAGGCGGCGGCCCTTCGGGCCGGACCTGCGGCCGACCGGCTCATCGACCTCGTCGCCAACCCGCTCGATGCCGCGTACATCACGCCCAAGCTCGCGTGGCTCCAGGCGCACGAGCCGGCGATCTTCGAGGCGACTCGCTGGTTCCTCACCGCGTCCGGATTCCTGACCGCGCGGCTGACAGGGGAGGCGACCTGCGACCTGACCCAGGCGTACGGCTTCCACTGCTTCGACATCAGGCGCGAGCGGTGGGACGAGCCGGCTGCGGCCGCGCTCGGCATCCCCCTCGACCGGCTGCCACCGATCCGCGAGGCGCGGGAGATCGCGGGCTCCGTCGGCGAGGCCGCAGCCGCTCGAACGGGTCTCGCGCCGGGCACGCGGGTGCTCGTCGGCGGGCTCGATGCCGCCTTCGGCGCGCTCGGTGGCGGGGTCACCCGGCCCGGCCGCACGCAGGACCAGGGCGGGCAGGCGGGCGGCATGGGCATCAGCGTGTCGGAGGTGGTGGTCGAGCCACGGCTCATCTTCAGCCACCATGTCCTCCGCGGGCAGTACCTGCTGCAGGCCGGCACCGTGGGCGGCGGTGCCCTGGGCTGGTTCCGGCAGGTCCTCGGACTCGCGGACGCCACCTTCGAGTCGCTCTCCGCGGAGGCAGCGTCCGCCCCAGCCGGCAGCGGCGGCCTCGTGTTCCTGCCGTATCTCGCCGGCGAGCGAACGCCCATCTGGAGCACCGCGGCGCGCGGCGTGTTCGCTCGGCCTGTCGTATGCCACCACCCGCGCCGAGATGCTGCGCGCGATCATGGAGGGCTGCGCGTTCGCCGTCCTCGACAACCTCCGGGTCGCGGAGGCGACAGGCGTCCGTGTCACCGAGTGGCTCGCCACCGGCGGCGCCGCGCGCAGCCCCGTGTGGAACCAGATCAAGGCCGACGTGACCGGGCGGCCGCTGGTCGTCGCCCGGCGGGCAGACGGGGGCGAGGGCAGTCATGGCCTCGGCCTGTTCGCCGTCGCGGCGGAGGCGGTCGGCCTCGGCGGAGACGCTGCCGAGACCGTCGAACGCCTGCTGCCCAACCGCACGACCTTCGAACCGGATGCAGGGCGGCATGCCCACTACCAGGGGTTGTTCGAGGTGTACCACGACCTGTCCCGCGGGCTGCTGCCGACATTCGACCGGCTTGCGGCGGTGCCGCGATGAAGGCCGTGGTCCTCGAGGGCGAGCGCCAGCTCGCCTATCGCGAGGTCGCGGACCCGGTGCCCGGGGACGGCGAGGTGCTGCTCGACGTGCGGGCGAGCGCGGTGTGCGGCTCGGACATCCACCGCTACCTGCGCGGGCACCGGACGTACCCGATGATCCTCGGCCACGAGGCGGCGGGGATCGTGTCGGCGATCGGGCCGGGCGTGGACGGGAGCCTGCGCGGGCGTCACGCCGCGGTCGTCCCGCTGGTCCCGTGCCATGCCTGCGCGCAGTGCCGTGCCGGACGCTTCTCCGCCTGCGTCGCCTACTCGTTCATCGGCTCACGTCGCGACGGCGCCTTCGCCCAGCTCGTGGCCCTCCCGGCGAGCAACCTCCTGCTCGTTCCGGACGAGCTGCCGTTCGAGGCGGCGGCACTCATCGAGCCATCGACCGTCGCGCGGCACATGCTGGACCTGGGCCGCTTCCGGGCCGGCGACACGGCCGTCGTCCTCGGGGCCGGATCGATCGGCCTTATGCTCGTCCAGTGGCTGCGGATCGTCGGCGCGCGGCTCATCGTGGCCACAGACCTCGTCGCGGGGAACCGCGAAGCCGCCCTGGCGCTCGGGGCGCATCACGCCCTGGACCCCGATCACGATGACGTCCCGGCCGAGGTCGTGCGCCTCACCGATGGAGGCGCGGACCTGGTGCTGGAGGCAACGGGATCGCCGGCTGCACTCGGCCAGACGATCGACGTCGCGCGTCCCCGGGGCGCGATCGTGCTCGGCGGCAACCAGCCAATCGACGCGAGCCTGCCCATGACGTTCGTGGAACGACTGATGCGCAAGGAGCTCACCATCGCCGGCTGCTTCATGTCGTATTCGGCGCCCTGGCCGGGTCACGAGTGGACCGACGGCCTTGCGTCCGTCCTCGACGGCGGCCTGGACATGGCCGGGATGATCTCCCACCGCGTCCCGCTGTCCCAGGCGCCCGAGCTGTTCGCCGAGATCGCCGCGCACCGCCTGACCCACCGCAAGATCGTGTTCGACCCCAGCTCGTAGAGGAAGTCCGATGCTGAAGTACCGGCTGCTGCACCCCGAGCTGCTGCGGGCGCTGGGCGAGGCCGGGCATGGCGCCCGGGTGCTCATCGCCGACGGCAACTACCCGCTGGCGACGCGATCGCCGGCGCGGGCCCGGCACGTGTTCCTCAACCTCGCGCCGGACCTCCTGCGCGTCACGGACGTGCTATCCGTGCTGGTCGACGCCATCCCGGTCGAGGCGGCGCACGTCATGACGCCGGGGACGGGCGACGAGCCGCCGGTCTTCGCCGAGTTCCGGCGCTCGCTGCCCGGGCTCGAGCTGTCCCCGTTGTCCCGGTTCGACTTCTACGACGCCGCCAGCGCGGCCGACGTCGCCCTCGCGATCGCCACCGGCGAGCGCCGGATCTATGCCAACCTGCTGCTCACGATCGGTGTCGTGTCGCCCGATGCGTCGCCCGATCCGACGGCAGCGATCGACCCCTCCGCACGCCCCTGAGAGGATCGCTGATGCCCACGGTGAACACGAGCGGCCGCTTCGTCGGCGACTGGCCCAGGATCGGGATCCGGCCCGCGGTCGACGGGCGCCAGCACGGCATCCGCGAGTCGCTCGACGCCCAGACGCGGGCGATGGCCGAGCGAACCGCGGAGCTCATCCGCTCGACGCTCCGGTATCCGGATGGCGCCCCGGTCGAGGTCGTCGTCCCGGACCACAACATCGGCGGCGTGTACGAGGCGGCCAAGGTCGCGGAGCTGTTCCGGCTCGAGGGCGTCGGCGTCTCGATCACGATCACGCCCTGCTGGTGCTACGGGTCCGAGACCATGGACATGGACCCGCTGACGCCCAAGGCGGTCTGGGGGTTCAACGGCACGGAGCGCCCCGGCGCGGTCTACCTGGCGGCGGTCCTCGCGTCGCACACCCAGAAGGGCCTGCCGGCGTTCGGGATCTACGGGCGCGACGTGCAGGACGCGGGCGACGGGGCGATCCCGCCCGACGTGCAGGGGCGGATCCTGCGCTTCGCGCGCGCCGGCCTGGCCACGGCGATCCTGCGGGGCAAGTCGTACCTGTCGCTCGGCGGGGTGTCGATGGGCATCGCCGGCTCGATCGTCGACCAGCCGTTCTTCGAGCGGTACCTGGGGATGCGCGTCGAGACGGTCGACATGTCGGAGTACACCCGCCGGATGGAGGAGGGCATCTTCGATCCCGACGAGTTCGAGCGAGCGCTCGCGTGGGCGAAGGCGAACTGCCGGGAGGGATCGGACCGCAACGCGGCCGACAAGGCGAAGAGCCGCGAGGAGCTGGACCGCGACTGGGAGGTCGTCGTCCGGATGGCGCTCATCACGCGGGACATGCTGGTCGGCAACCCACGGCTCGCGGAGCTCGACTTCGGCGAGGAGGCCATGGGTCGCAACGCGATCCTCGGCGGGTTCCAGGGCCAGCGCCAGTGGACCGACCACAGCCCCAACGGCGACTTCATGGAGGCGATCCTCAACTCCAGCTTCGACTGGAACGGGATCCGCGCCCCGCACCTGCTCGCGACCGAGAACGACTCGCTCAACGGCGCGACGATGCTGCTCATGTACCTGCTCACCAACCGGGCCCAGATCTTCGCCGACGTCCGGACGTACTGGAGCCCGGACGCGGTTGAACGGGTCACGGGGCACCGGCCCGAGGGCCAGGCGGCCGATGGCTTCATCCACCTCATCAACTCCGGGGCGGCGACGCTCGACGCCACCGGCGCGATGACTGACGACACCGGCGCGCCGGCGATGAAGCCGTTCTGGGAGATCACCGAGGACGACGTGGCGGCCGCACTCGAGGCCACGACCTGGTACCCGGCGAACCGCGGCTACTTCCGCGGCGGCGGCTTCTCGTCCCAGTTCGTGTCCCGAGGCGGCATGCCGGTCACGATGGCGCGCCTCAACCTCGTCTCGGGGACCGGCCCCGTGCTCCAGATCGCGGAGGGCTGGACCGTCGACCTGCCGCAGGAGGTCCACGACGTCCTCGACCAGCGGACCGACCCGACCTGGCCGACCCACTGGTTCGTGCCGCGCACGACCGGCAGCGGCGCGTTCCGCGACGTGTACACGGTGATGGCGAACTGGGCGGCCAACCATGGCGCGATCAGCTACGGCCATATCGGCGCGGACCTGATCAGCCTGGCCTCGATCCTGCGGATCCCCGTCCACATGCACAACGTGCCCGAGGAGGACGTCTTCCGGCCATCGGCGTGGTCGAACCTCGGGACGGCGGACCTCGAGGGCGCCGACTTCCGCGCCTGCGCCAACTTCGGGCCGCTGTACGGACGCCGATGATCGTGGACGCGGCGGCGACGCCGACGGACCTGCTCGAGGCGGGCGCCCGGCTGTCCCGGCGCTTCGGGCAGGACCCGGAGTACGCCCGCGCGGGCGGCGGCAACAGCTCCGTCAAGGTACGGCGGCACGCTGTACATCAAGCCCAGCGGGGTCTCGCTGGCCTCGATGACCGCCGATTCGCTGATGCCGCTCGCGATGGACCCGCTGCTGGCGCTCGCGGATGCGCGGCGTCGAGGCCGCCGCCGGCAGCGACCCCGTCATGCGGGTCGCGATGGCCGCGCGGCTCCGGGACGAGGGCACCCGGCGGCCGTCCGTCGAGTGCGTGTTCCACGCGCTCATCCCGCGCCGGTTCGTGATCCACACCCACCCGACGACCGTCAACGCCCTGACCTGCGCGCGCGACGGCGAGGCGATCGCCCACGACCTGTTCGGCGAGGACGCCCTGTGGGTCCCGTACACCGACCCGGGACTGCCGCTGGCCCGGGAGATCGCGCCGGCGCCGTGACGCGCGACGGGCGCCCGGCGGGCATGGCCGAGGTGACGCTGCTCCAGAACCACGGGCTGATCGTGGCCGGTGACGACGAGGCCGCGATCGTCGAGCGCTCGGAGGCGGTCGTCGCCGCCGTCCGGCAGCGGATCGCGACGCGTCAGGCACACCCAGTCACGTCGGCGTCGGCATCCCCGGCGGCGGTCGAGCGCCTCTCGCATGCCGTCGGTGATGCCCTTGGCGTGGACGGCGTCGCGCGCAGCGTCGTGTTCGATGCGTCGGCGGATGCCGCCTGGATCGCCGGCACCCCGGAAGGTCGCGCCTTCGTCGAGGCCGGCCCGCTGACGCCGGATCAGATCGTGTACGCGGGGTCATGGCCGCTGTGGCTCGATGCAGCCGTCGCCGCTGCACCCGACGAGGCGCTGCCGCGGGCCGTCGCCGCACGCCGCTGCCGGGCACGTCGCGCGGACCGGCGCGGCGCCCGTCATCGTCGTCGCGGAGGGCACCGGCATCCTGGCGACGGGCGCCGCGCCGCGCCAGGCCGAGACCGCGCGGCAGCTCTTCCTCGACGCGGTCCGCGTGGGACGCGGGGCGCTCGCGCTCGGCGGCGTGCGGGCGCTGGCGCCGGCGGAGCGCCAGTTCATCGAGCACTGGGAGGCCGAGGCGTACCGGCGCGGGCCTCGATGCCCAGTGACGGCGGCGGCCCGGCGATGAGCGAGGGCGTCGTCGCGGCGGTCGACCTCGGCGCCTCGAGCGGGCGCGTCATCCTCGGCCGCGTCGCGGACGGCCGCGTGTCGCTCGAGGAGGTCCACCGCTTCCCCAACGAGCCGGTCCAGCTGGACGACGGGCTGTACTGGGATGCGCTCCGGCTCCACCACGAGATCGTCACCGGCCTCCGGCGTGCGGCGCGCGTCGCGCCCGACCTGCGGAGCATCGGCATCGACACCTGGGGCGTGGACGTCGGCATGCTCGATGCGGCCGGGGCGCTCGTCGGCAACCCGGTCCACCACCGCGACCCGCGGAACGTGCCGGCCGTGGAGCGGGTCCACGCGCGGGTCCCCCAGGCGGACCTGTACGCGCGAACCGGCCTCCAGTTCATGTCGATCAACACGCTGTACCAGCTCGAGGCGGCCCGGGTCACGCCGTCGTTCGCGACCGTGCGACGGATCCTGCCGCTGCCCGACCTGCTCGGCTACTGGCTGACCGGCGTCGTCGTCGCCGAGCGCACGCATGCGTCCACGACCGGCCTGCTCGATCCGCGCACCGGGAGCTGGGACGAGGAGCTGGTCGTGCGACTGGGGCTCGACCCGGCCCTGCTGCCGCCGCTCGCCGACCCCGGCACCGTCCGGGGACCCGTGCTGCCGTCCGTGCTGGCGGCGACCGGCCTGGCCGACGGGTGCGTCGTCACGCTCGTTGGGTCGCACGACACGGCGTCGGCCGTGGTCGGCATGCCGGCGACCTCGGACGATGTGGCCTACATCTCATCGGGCACGTGGTCGCTCGTCGGCGTCGAGACGGCCGCGCCGATCCTCACCGAGGCGAGCCGCGAGGCGAACTTCACCAACGAGGGTGGCGTGGACGGGACGATCCGGTTCCTGCGCAACGTGACCGGGCTGTGGCTGCTCCAGGAGTCCTTGCGCACCTGGGAGCGAGCGGGGACGCCGGAGGCGCTCGCCGCCGCTCATCGAGGCCGCCGCGGCGCTGCCGGCTGGCGGGCCCGGTGTTCGACCCCCAGGACGCCTCGTTCCTTCCGCCGGGCGACATGCCGGCACGGATCGTGGCGTGGCTCGAGGCGGCGGGGCGTGGCGCTCCGGACGACCGCCCGGCCCTCGTGCGTTGCATCCTCGACAGCCTCGCGGCGGAGTACGCGCGCACGATCGACGACGCCGCCCGCCTGGCCGGCCGCTCGATCGAGGTCATCCACGTCGTGGGCGGCGGCTCGCAGAACGCGCTGCTGTGCCAGCTCACCGCGGATGCCACGGGCCGGACGGTGGTGGCCGGGCCGGTCGAGGCGACGGCGATCGGCAACATCCTCGTCCAGGCGCGATCGCTGGGGCTCGTCCACGGCGGCCTCGACGAGCTGCGCGCGATCGTGCGCCGCAGCGAGCACCTCCAGCGATACGAGCCCGCCGCGCGGACGGCACGCGCGTGACCGCGCCGCGCCAGCTGCCGCCGCCCACGCCGCGCTTCGCCGGCACGCCCCCGTTTCCGGAGGCCGCGCACCACGCGCTTGCCGACGAGCAGCAGCGGGCGAACCTCCGCCGGGCCACGACCACGATCCGGACCAAGCGGGCGAGGGCCGTCGCGGAGATCGACGACTGGCAGGCGCTCCGCGTCGCCGGGGCCGCGATCAAGGACGAGACGATGGCGCGGCTGCCGGAGCTGCTCGACGAGCTGGAGCGGAACGTCGTCGCGGCGGGCGGCGTGGTCCACTGGGCGCGCGACGCGGCCGAGGCGAACGCGATCGTCGTCGGGCTCGTCCAGGACGCCGGCGCCGACGAGGTCGTCAAGGTCAAGTCGATGGCGACCCAGGAGATCGAGCTCAACGAGGCGCTGGCCGAGGCCGGGATCGCGGCCTGGGAGACGGACCTCGCGGAGCTCATCGTCCAGCTGGGCCGGGACCTGCCCTCGCACTTCCTCGTGCCGGCGATCCACCGCAACCGGACGGAGATCCGCGAGATCTTCGTGCGCGAGATGGGCCTCGCCGGCCGACCGGCGCCGGACGGCCTCACCGACGAGCCGGCGGACCTCGCCGAGGCGGCCCGCCTCCACCTGCGCGAGAAGTTCCTGCGCGCCCGCGTTGCCATCTCCGGCGCCAACTTCGCCGTCGCCGAGACCGGCACCGTGATGGTGGTCGAGTCCGAGGGCAACGGCCGGATGTGCCTGACGCTCCCCGACGTCCTGATCACGGTCATGGGCATCGAGAAGCTCATCCCGCGCTGGCAGGACCTCGAGGTGTTCCTCCAGCTGCTGCCGCGGTCGTCCACCGCCGAGCGGATGAACCCGTACACCTCGATGTGGACCGGCGTGACGGCCGGCGACGGGCCGCAGTCGTTCCACCTCGTCCTGCTCGACAACGGCCGCAGCTCGACGCTCCGCGACAGCGTCGGGCGGCAGGCCCTGCGCTGCATCAAGTGCTCGGCCTGCCTCAACGTGTGCCCGGTCTACGAGCGGACGGGCGGCCGGGCGTACGGCTCGCCGTACTCGGGGCCGATCGGCGCGATCCTCACGCCCCAGCTGCGCGGGATCAACGAGCACCACGTCGACGAGCAGACGGCCTCGCTCCCGTATGCATCCTCGCTGTGCGGCGCCTGCTACGAGGTCTGCCCGGTCATGATCGACATCCCCGAGGTGCTGGTGCACCTGCGGGCGAAGGTCGTGAAGCAGCACGGCTGGCGCGCCCGGCGGTTCTCGCAGGAGTCGGCGCTCATCGGCACCCTCGGAGCGGCGTTCGCTGGTGCGGGGCGCCTCGACGCCGCCGAGCGCGTCGCGGGGACCGCGTCTCGGGTGGTCGCCCGCGACGGGCGGATCGGCCGGCTGCGGCTGCCCGGGCTGGCCGGCGCCTGGTTCCGGGCGCGCGACCTCCGGGCACCGGCGCGGCGCTCGTTCCGACGATGGTGGCGGGAGCGCGAGCGATGACCGCTGCCCGCGATGCGATCCTCGGCGCCGTCCGCGAGGCGCTCTCGGACGGTCCGGTCGTTCCCGACGTGCCGCGCGACTACCGCGGCGCCGGGCGGGTGCCGGCGGGGACGCCGAGCTCGTCGCGCGGTTCGCGGAGCGGGTCGCCGACTACCGGGCGGAGGTGGTGATCGTCGGCGAGGACGGGATCGGGCAGGCGATCGATGCCGTGCTGGCCGGGCTCGCACGCCCGCGGGTCGTCGTGCCGGCCGGCGTGCCACGCGACTGGCTGCCGCCCGGGATCGACGCCGTCGCCGATGAGCCGCAGCTGTCGAGCGCCGAGCTGGACCAGGTGGATGCCGTCGTGACCGGCGTGCGCGGTCGCCATCGCCGAGACGGGCACGATCGTGCTCGACGGTGGCGACGACCAGGGGCGCCGGGCGCTGAGCCTCGTCCCCGACCACCACGTGTGCGTGGTCCGCGCGGCCCAGGTCGTCGCGGACGTCCCGGACGCCGTTGCCGCGCTCGACCCGCGCCGGCCCCTGACCTGGATCAGCGGCCCATCCGCGACGAGCGACATCGAGCTCAACCGCGTCGAAGGCGTGCACGGACCCCGCCACCTGCACGTGCTGATCGTCACCGGCGAGTCCGGCGTAGCGCTCGGCTGACCCAGTCGACCGAATGGTCGCAATCTGGTGCCAGAGGCCACCGGGGCTCGTGAGGTGCCGGTACGTCAGATCCGGGCGTCGGGCTGCTGCTCGAGAACGGGCCGTATCGACTTCATGGCCTCCGACCATTCGTCGCGGTGAATGCAATGGCCGGCACCCGGAACGTGGACGACACGGCCGGCCGGCCACAGGCGCATGGTCTCGGCGGCGACGCTCTCGGTCACGATCGCCCCGAACGCCGGGTCGCCGGTAACGAGGATCCCCGGCCGATCGAGACGGCCGAACACGCCGCGCCAGTCGTATGCGTCGAACAGGCCGAGATGATCCGCGACCGCTGGATCGACCGCGGTCTTGGCGTCGGCCCACGCCTCCGTCTCCATCGGATCCCATTCGGGATGCACGGTTCGTGCAGCTGCATGCCGCGCATCGGCGCCGAGCGCGCTCCAGTAGGCAATCTCCGCGCGCATGCCCGACTGCCGAACGTCATCGACGACGATCGGGATGTCCAGCGGCGGATCCTCAAGCACGAGGCCGCGGACGAGATCGGGACGATCGACCGCGACCGCGGCAGCCGTGATCGCCCCCATCGAGTGCCCGAAGAGCACGGCGTCACGAATGCCGAGCGCGTCCAGGATCCCGGCCACGTCACGTGCGAGGATCGGCACGGTGAGCTCGCCATCGCCGATGCGGCTGGATCGTCCGTGACCGCGGGCGTCCGGGATGAGGAGGTCGAGCTCGTGTGCCCAGGCGTTGGCCGCCCGCGACCAGCACGCGCCATCGTCCGTGAGGCCATGGAGCAGCACCAGTGGGAGATCGCCCGTTGCCGGCACGCACGTAGGCGAGGCGAGCCCCGTTTGTCTCGACGGCTCCGGCGCGCATCGTTTTGATCGCTTTCACCGCGAAACACGTTGACACGTTTCAACGGGAGTGTCTATCGTCGTGCCTGCCATGCGATCAACCCAAGCCGCGCTCCTCCCTTGCCTGGTCGATCCCGTGGTGACCGCGCCGGGCGAGGTCTTCTCGCGTGAACGTCAGGATCTCATCGCGACGTTCGTTGCGGAGCACGGGCGCGCGCAGGTCAGCGAGCTCGCGACCATCTTTGGCGTCTCCCGCGTCACCATTCGCAAGGATCTCGTCCTCCTCGAGCACGAGGGGCGGCTGATCAGGGCGCACGGCGGTGCGATTGCCCTGGGCGGGCTCCGGTCCGACGGTCGGACGGAGGGCACGTTCCACGTTCGCGAGCTGCGACAGCCGGCCAGGAAGGACGTCATCGGCCGCCTGGGAGCGGGCATGATCACCGACGGCGAGAGCATCGCGTTCGACGCGAGCACTACCGCGCTCGCCGTCGCCCGGCATATCCGCGCGGGAGGCCCGTGGACGCACCTGACCATCCTCACCAACGGACTGCGGATCGCCTCGGAGCTGGCCGGGACGCCGGGGATCACGGTCGCGATGCCCGGCGGCTTCGTCCGCTGGGAGGCGCTCTCGCTGGTCGGCCACATCGGCGACGGGGTGTTCGGCAGGATCAACGTGCAGAAGGCGTTTCTCGGGGCGGCCGGGTTCACCGTCGAGACCGGCCTCTCGGATGCCACCGAGGAGGAGGCGCAGATCAAGCGGGCGATGACGGCATCCGCGCGCGAGGTCATCGCCATCGTCGACAGCACGAAGTGGGAACGCTCGGCGTTCGCGACATTCTGTCGCACGGACCAGCTCACCGGCGTGATCACTGACGACGGCGCTCCGCAATCGATGGTCGAGAGCCCTTCGAGCGCGCGGGATCGCCGTGCGCACGGTCTCGACGGAGCACGTCGCCGGCGCAGGGCGGCCACGCCGGCTCCGACGACGCCCAGCCCTATGCCGGCTCCGACGAAAGGATTCAGCCTTGATGACCGAGCACGAAGTGACGTCGGCGGTGCGCGTGGTTTCCTTAGGCGCGGACCGGGCCAGCCGGGGTGCTCGCCTCCGACGGCTCCACGCCGCGGCTCACGTGGCGCCTCGGTGCGGACGTTCCGAAGGTGCGGCAGCTCGGATACGAGATCGAGGCATCGACGTCGCCGACATTCGGCGAATCAGCTCGCCACGACAGGTGAGGTGCACGACGTGCGTCAGGTCCATGTGCCTGCACCCGGTGGACCGTTGCGACAGCCGCGAGATCCGCCACTACCGGGTACGCGTTGCCACCACGCACGGCACCACCGCCTGGAGCGAGCCGATAAGCGTGGAGGCAGGACTTCTTGCCCCGGGCGAGTGGCACGGATCGGCGATCACGCTTCCCGGCGACCCGGGCGACACCCGGAGCGCGCCTGCGCCGGTGTTGCGGACCGAGTTCACCCTCGGGGCGCAGCCCGTGCGCGCGCGGCTCTACGTGACGTCACTCGGGATCCACGTCCTGTACGTGAACGGCGAGCCGGTGGGGGACGGCTACACTCGCCCCCGGCTGGACGACGTACCGCGAACGGCTGCTTGTCGACGCCTTCGATGTGACCGCGCTCCTCCGCCCGGGTCGCAACGCGATCGGAGCGGTCCTGGGCGACGGGTGGTACCGCGGTCGCCTGGGTTGGGTTCCGGGCGAGGACCGGTGCCGGTACGGCACCGAGGTCGGTTTGCTCGCACAGCTGGAGGTCGAGCTGGCCGACGGGACGCGCACAGAGGTCTGCACAGACGAAACGTGGCGGGCCGCGACGGCGGAGATCCGGTCCGCGGACCTGTACGACGGCGCGGAGGTCGACCTGCGTGAAGCGCGACCGGGCTGGCAGCTCGCCGGCCATGACGACTCCGGCTGGCAGCCAGCGGAGATCGTGCCCCTGGACCTGGCGATCCTTGAGGCCCGGGCGATGCCGCCGGTCCGGACGGTCGAGGTGCGCGACGTCACCTCTGAGCGCCGGAGCGGGGGCAGGGTGCTGCTCGATGCCGGGCAGAACCTGGCGGGATTTACGCGGCTCGAGGTCCGCGGCGAGGCGGGTGATCGGGTCCGGGTCCGGCATGCGGAGGTCCTCGAGGCGGATGGGGCGCTCCACACGAAGGCGCTCCGATCGGCGCTCGCGACCGACGAGTACACGCTCGCGGGCAGCGATCCCGTCACGCTCGAGCCGCCATTCACCTTCCACGGGTTCCGCTACGCGGAGATCGAGACGACCGCAGCCGTGCTCGGGGCCGAGGTGGTGGCCATCAGCAGCGACCTGCGGCGGCGGTCGACCTTCACCTGCTCCGATGAGCGGCTGAACAAGCTGCACGAGAACGTCCTGTGGTCGCTCCGCGGCAACTTCGTCTCGCTGCCAACCGACTGCCCCCAGCGCGATGAACGCCTCGGATGGACCGGTGATGCGCAGGCATTCGCGCCGACGGCCTGCACGCTCGTCGAGTCCGATGCGTTCTGGCAGAGCTGGCTCCGGGACCTGGAGCTCGACCAGGACGACGAACTCGGCGTTCCAAGTGTCGTGCCCGATGTCGTCCTCGATGGCACGGCACGGTTCGGTCGCGCGGGCTGGGCGACGCCGCGACGATCGTCCCGTGGGCCGTCTACGAGTCGTACGGCGACCCCGACATCCTGCGCCGCCAGTACCCGAGCATGCTCCGCTGGGTCCGGTCGCTCGAGCACCGGCGCGGCCCGGACGGGTTGCTCGTCCCATCGTGGCAGTTCGGCGACTGGCTGGATCCCGATGCGCCGCCGGAGCGTCCGTGGCTCGCCAAGTGCGACGCCGACTACATCGCCAACGCGTTCTTCTCGTGGAGCGCCCGGTTGCTCGCCGACGCCGCCGGAGTCATCGGCGAGCCGGCGGCAGCCGAGACGTATGCGGCGCTCGCCGATCGGATCGCGAGCCTGACGTGGGACCGGTGGGCGGCGCATGCCCTCCAGACCCAGACGGGATGCGCGATCGCCCTCCAGCTGCGGATCGCCCCGGAGTCCGAGCGCACGCGGTCGGGACCGCCCTTGCCGCACTCGTGGATGCTGCAGAGGGGCGCGTGGCGACGGGCTTTCTCGGCACGCCGCTCGTGCTGCCCGCGCTCGCCAGCGTGGGCCGCTTCGACAGCGCCTACCGGATGCTGCTGCGGTCGGACGCGCCATCGTGGCTCTACCAGGTCGCCAGGGAGCGACGACCGTCTGGGAGCGCTGGGATGCGATCCGCCCCGATGGATCGATCCATCCCGGGACCATGGAGCCGATCGATGGCATCGGCGAGGACGGCCACATGCTGTCCTTCAACCACTACGCGTACGGGGCCGTCATCGACTGGGTCTATCGCCACGTCGCAGGCCTCGCGCCAGACAAGGCGCGTCCCGGGCTACGCGCACGTCCTGTTCGCGCCACGACCGGCGCGTGGCATCGATCACGCCGCCGCCTCGATCGAGACGGCGTTCGGGACCGTCGCCATCGCCTGGCGGCTGGAGAGCGACCGGCTCCTGGCTGAGGTGGAGCTGCCGATCGGGACGACCGGCACGTTCACGGCGCCTGCCTCCGCCACATCCGTCCTGTCGGTCGACGGCGATGCATCGGATCCCGTCCAGCCGGTGACACTCGAGCCGGGGCTCCACCGGCTGATCGTCGACAGACCGGTCATCGTGGACTGAGCCACAGAGCGGCTCTCCGCAGTCGACCCGGACGCTCCCCAACCGGACGACATCAGCCGTGGAGACCGGCCGTCCCCCTAGCCCTTGATGGCGCCCGTCGTCATCCCGGACACAAGTTGACGCTGGAAGAAGATGAACATGATCAGTGGCGGGATCGTGATCAGCAGCACGTCGGCGAACAGCAGGTGCCAGCGGGTGCTGAACTGGCTCTGGAACGCGAACAGCGTCAGCTGGACCGTCGCGTTGTCGCTTCCCGGCAGGAAGTAGAGCGGGTTCACGAAGTCGTTGTAGATCGCCACAGACGAGACGACGATGACGGTGATGATGGCCGGCCGCATCAGGGGGAACATGACCTTGAGGAAGACCTGCGTCGGCGATGCGCCATCGATGATCGCGGCCTCGTCGAGCTCGCGCGGAATGGCGGACACGAACGCTCGAAAGATCAGCACCGAGAACGGGAGGAGGAAGGCGACCTCGACGAGAATCAGGCCCACCAGCGACTTGTACAGGCCAATCGACTGGAGGACGTAGATCGTGGGGACGATCGCTGGCGGGATGACGAGCCCGGCGAGGATGAGCGCGCTCACGATGTCACCCAGGCGGTCGCGACGCCGCTGCAGGACGTAGGCGACCATGGCGGCCAGCAGCACGATCAGCGTCACCGACGCGACCGTCAGGATCAGGCTGTTGCGCATGGCCGTGACCATCAGGCCGTTCCGCGTGCCGATGACCTCCCCGAAGTTCTCGAACAGCTGCCAGGTGACCGGGAACGTGAAGTCGAGGTGCGACGCCTCGAGCCGGTCCTTGGCCGCCGTCAGCACGATGAAGATGAACGGCACGACGAAAACGACGAACGCGAGCGCGAGCGCGATGACCTCCAGCCCGTACGACCTGATCCGGCGCCCGATGGTCATAGCTCGACCTCATGGCGGCTGAAGAACCGCATCATCGGATAGACGATGGCTGTGACCGCGATGAACAGGAGCACATTGCCCGCCGTCGCCAGCCCGTAAAAGCCGGCCTGGTACTGCTTGTAGATCGTCGAGGCGATCACGTCCGTGCTGAAGCCCGGTCCGCCGCGCGTCATCGTCCAGATCAGGTCGAACGAGCGGAGGCCGCCGATGAACGACAGCAGGATGACGGTGAAGGTCGCATTCCGGCTGAGCGGCACGATGACGTGCCGGAACCGCACCCACTGGCCGCCCTCGAGTCGCGCCGTGTCGAAGAACTCCTCGGGGATCGAGATGATGCCCGCGATGAAGATGACAAGGGCAATGCCAACACCCTTCCACACGTCGACGAACGCGACCGACAGCAGGGCGATGCTCGGCTGGGAGAGCCAGGCTGGTCCGTCGATGCCGACGAGCTCGAGCGACTTGTTGATCAAGCCGTCGGACGGGTGCATCAGGACGGCGAACGTGATGCCGATCGCGACGGTGCTGACGAGCACCGGAAAGAAGATCACCGAGCGCAGGATGTTGCGCGTGCGAAGCCTTGAGGTCAGCAGGGTCGCCAGCAGCAGCCCGATGACCACCTTGAGGCCGCTGGTGACGATCGCGTAGATGATCGTGTTTCGCGCCCCGGATGTCAGGGACGGCTCACGGAAGAACTGGAAGAAGTTGTCGAGCCCGATGAACTCGGTGTCGAACAGCGTCCACCGGGTGAGGCTGTAGTAGAACGAGAGCAGCGTCGGGATGATGAAGATCACCCCGAACACCACTCCGGCCGGGATGTAGAACCAGTGCGGGTAGGTCGACGCCGCGTTGTGTCCGGCAGTCCGGCGCTTCTTGGCAACGACCGGTTGCGGCGGAAAGACGACGGAGGCCGGGTTGCGCGGCCCGGCCTCCTTCGCACCCATCAGGCGTGCAGCCTAGCGGGGTTCGGTGGAGCTCTACCAGCCCGGCAGGCCGAGCTGCTTTGCCTGCTTCTCCACGTCCTGGTCGTATAGCTTGGCCCCTTCCTCGGCGGTGCTGAGACCCGAGCCGACGGCCACGGTGATCTGCTCCAAGGACGGGCCCTTGACCGCCGACAGGAACTCAAGGGCCGGGACGGCGGCGCCGTCGTCGAGGTACTTCTGGATGTCGAGGACGGCCGGCAGCACGTCATCTGGGAGCTTCGAGCCCTTGATGACGTACGGCCCGGCCGGGGCGACGGCCTTCGACATGGCTTCCGTGCCCTCGACCGAGGCCGCGAATGCCAGGAACTTCTTGGCTTCCTCCAGGTTCGTGGTCGTCGTCTTCGGGATGTAGATAGCGGCCGGCATCCAGATCGTGGCGCAGTTCTTGGCCGCGTCATCGCCCGGGATCCCGAAGAACCCGATGTCCTGGATGTTGTCCGGGTGGTTCTCGGCGATCGTCCCCAGCGGGAAGGTCAGCATCGGGTACTGCGCGATCTCGCCGGCAGCCAGCATGTTCAGCCCGTCATCGAACGTCGCCGCGCCGAAGTCCTTCTGCCACCAGCCCTTCTCGAAGCCTTCCTGGAGGCGGTCGAAGCCTTTTCGGGCGGCGGGCGTGTCGCTGTAGTGCGCTTGGTTCGCGGTGTACTTATCCGCAAACCCCGGGACGGCCATCTCCACGTTGCAGTAGTCGGCAAGGACAAACAGCTGCGACGTCCATGTATCGGTTCCGCCCCAGGTCGCTCCCACGGGGGCGACGCCGGCTGCCTTCAGCTTGTCGTTGTTGGCCGCGAACTCGGCCCACGACTTCGGCACCGACAGGCCGTTGTCGGCGAACACCTTCTTGTTGTAGAGGATGCCGCCACCCATCGCCGTCTCGTACGGGACTCCAAAGATGGCGTCGCCGACAGACACGGTGGGCAGGAACGACTCGTCCAGGTTGGCGATGAAATCTTCGCCGGACAGGTCGACCAGCGACTCCGCCGGGTTGAGCGCCTGCAGCAGCGAGCCGGAGTTGTACCAGAAGATGTCCGCCATCTCGCCGGTGGCGAGACGCGTCTTGACGAGGTTGTCGCCCTCGGTCCCGCTGGGAGAAGTCTCGATGTCGAAGGTGACGTTCGGGTGCAGGGCCGTGTAGGCGTCGGTCAACGCCTTGACCCGCGTCTGGGTGGTCTCGACCTCGCCCGCCATCATGGTGAGCGTCACGGGCTCGGTGGCCTCGCTCGGGCTCGCCTCAGCTGATGGCGAGGCCGCCTCCGCGGACGGCGCCGTCGCCTCGGACGGCGCGCTCGACGCACCTCCGAAGCCGCCGCCGCAGGCCATCACCGCGAACATCATGACGACACCAACGGCGCCGACCCGCAATCGTCCAGTAGCCATGCCGCTCCTCTCGGATCCTCCTCCGACGCAACGGAGCGATCACGTTGGTTCGTGCTCGACCCATGGCCTCGGCCTGATTCGAACGACTACCCGTTCCTCAACGCCTGTGGGTACTCCGTGTCCGTGTCGCGCCTTCTCGAGGCGCCATCGCCATGCCGGCGTTTACACGTTTCACCGCTGGTGGTCGGTGACGGTACAGGAGCACATTGGGGGTGTCAAGGTTTCGAATCCACGCGGGGGAACGACCAATTCGAAACCAGTCGACGGGATTCCCAACGGGGTCTCGGCGGCGCTGACGGGAACGCTCGGCGGCCGCAGACGCGTATGCTGGATTCACGCTCGAATGAGGGGTGAGGCGCCCTCGGCGGCAGCGAGTCAGGCCCTCCTAGGCGCATGTGATGCAGTCCAATCCGACGGGCGCACGACGAGGCACGAGCAAGCGGGTGACCAGCGCCGACGTGGCGCGGCTGGCCGGCGTCTCGCGCGCGACCGTGAGCTACGTGGTCAACGGCGTGCCGGACATCAAGATCACGCCAGCAACCCGCGAGCGCGTCCTCGACGCTGCGGCGGAGCTTGGGTACAGCCAGTTCGGTCCCGGACGGACGCTCAAGAGCGGCCGCAGCGACGTCGTGCTGTTCGTGCTCCAGGATCTCCCGGTCGGCCACGCCCTGAACCTCATGCTCGACGAGCTCGAGGGGCGCCTGGCCGCCATCGACCTGAGCCTGGTCATCTTCCGCGTCAACGAACGGGGCAACCCGCTGTCGCGGATCTGGCGGGAGATCGGCCCGTGCGCGGTGATCGGCATGGAATCCATCAACGACGCCGAGGCCGCGGAGATGAACGCAGCCGGGATCGACGTCTTCCGACTCAACCTCGGGACCGATGAGGGAGCCGGCGCCCTGACGCAGTCCCAGCTCGAGGTCGGCGAGACGCAGGTCAACCATCTCGTCCAGAGTGGACGCCGTCGGTTGGCGTATGCATACCCCGATGACCCCCGCGTCGAAGCGTTCGCCCGCCTGCGACGACAAGGCGCCGCAGCGGCAGCGGAACGACTTGGCCTGCCGCCCATGGAGGTCGCCGTCGTGCCGATCGACCGCGAAGCCGCCGCGCTCGCGCTCAAGCCGTGGATCGAGCGGGCTGAGCCCATCACGGGTGTCGTGGCCTACAACGACATCGTCGCCCTGGCCGCCCTCGCCGGCCTCCAGCGAAACGGCATGAACGTGCCGCGAGATGTTGCCCTCATCGGCGTCGACAACGATCCGCTTGGCACGGTCTCGACGCCCACCTTGACGACCGTCGACGCCGGGCACGTCGCGACCGCGGATGAGCTCGCCCGTCTCGTGATCCTCGCGAGGCAAGGCGCCACTGACACGGGTGACGCGATCGCGCACCCGAACACGGTGATCGTCCGCGAATCGGCGCCCTGAACGACCTTTGGGGTTGACAGCGTCTCACTTCGGCCCCGTAGCGTCAGCGGTGCGTTTACACGTATCAGCCATCGCCAACCGCGCGAGGTCCGCGAGAAGCTCCCGATGGACCGAGTCGACACTGCCTCCCAGCCCAGAGGCGTCGCACCCGCAGCAGAACCTGCTGATACTGAGGCCGGCCCCAACGACCTCGCGAGCCTCGTCGCTGCGATGTCGCTCGAGGACAAGGCGTCGCTGCTGACCGGCGAGACCGCGTGGACGACACGGGCACTGCCACAGGAAGGCATCCCGGCCATCCGGATGGCCGACGGACCGCATGGAGTTCGCCGGACGCAGCGAGACGAGTCGATGGCCTTTGGAGCGACCGCCGCGACGTGCTTTCCGACCGCGTCGTGCAGTGCCGCGACCTGGGATCGGCAACTGCTCCGTGAGATGGGGCGAGCGATCGGGCGTGAGGCGGTCGCGCTCGGCGTCGACGTCGTGCTCGGTCCGGGCGTGAACATGAAACGCTCGCCACTGTGCGGTCGCAACTTCGAGTACTTCTCGGAAGATCCGTACCTCGCCGGCGAGCTCGCGATCGGCTGGATCGACGGGGTCCAGGGCGAGGGGATCGGCGCGTCCCTGAAGCACCTGGCTGTGAACAACCAGGAGTCGCGCCGCATGTCGGTGAGCGCGGAGGTGGACGAGCGAACGCTTCGCGAGGTCTACCTCCCGGCCTTCGAGGCGGCGGTCACGGGGTCATCGCCGTGGACCGTGATGTGCGCCTACAACCGGGTCAACGGGACGTACGCCTCCGAGCATCGCGAGCTGCTGACTGACATCCTGCGCGAGGAATGGGGGTTCGACGGCGTCGTGGTGTCCGATTGGGCGGCCGTCCACGATCGTCCGGCGGCCGTGGCTGCGGGCCTCGATCTCGAGATGCCGGGGCCCCGGCCGCGACGCACGCAAGCCGTCGTCGATGCTGTCCGAGCAGGCACGCTCGACCTCGCCGATGTCGATCGATCCGTCTTACGGATTCATCGTGTCGCTTCGATGGCTGCGGCGACCACCAAGGGCGGCACGTTCGATACGGCGGCACATCACGCGCTCGCCCGACGGATCGCCGCGGACGGCATGGTCCTCCTCAAGAACGAGGCGGTCCTGCCGCTCTCGCCATCTGGTCGGATCGCCGTCATCGGGCAGGCCGCACAGGCGCCGCGCATCCAGGGCGGAGGAAGCTCGCAGACGACGCCGACCCGACTCGACATTCCGCTCGAGGAGATCGAGCGCATCGCCGGCGCAACGGCGGTCACGTTCGCAGCGGGCTACGACGAGTCCGGCAGCCTTCGGCCGGACCTCATCACCGAGGCGGTCGACCACGCCCGGAGCGCCGACGTTGCGGTTCTCTTCATCGCCCTGCCGCTGTCCAAGGAGTCGGAGGGCAGCGATCGCACCGACCTCGACCTGACTGCGCAGCACGTCGCGCTGATCCGCGCAGTAGCTGAGGTCCAGCCTGAAACGGTCGTCGTCCTGTCGAGCGGCTCGGCGGTGGTCATGTCCGAGTGGATCGACCGGGTGCCGGCGGTGCTGCAGGCGTGGTACGCGGGGCAGGCCGCCGGCAGCGCCGTGGTGGACATCCTGTTCGGTGTCGTCAACCCATCGGGCAAGCTCGCCGAGACGTTTCCCCTCCGGCTCGAGGACACGCCAGCGTTCCTCAACTTTCCTGGCGAAGTCGACACGGTCCGCTATGGCGAGGGACTGTTCATCGGCTACCGGTGGTACGACACCCGGCAGTCGCCCGTGCTGTTCCCGTTCGGCCACGGCCTCTCGTACACGACGTTCAGCTACGCCAACGGTCGCGTGTCAGGCCCCACGGTCAGTGACACCGGTGGCGTCACGGTGCTCGTCGACTTGACGAACACCGGGCCTCGCGCGGGCAGCGAGGTCGTGCAGGTCTACGTTCGAGATGCCGAGGCATCCGTTCCCCGGCCCGAGAAGGAGCTGCGCGGCTTCGAGAAGGTCCACCTCGAACCAGGCGAGACGCGGACCGTGGCGATCGCGCTCGACGCACGGGCGTTCGCGTTCTGGGACACGCGGCTTCACTCGTGGGTCGTGGAGCCGGGGGACTTCGACATCCTGGTCGGCGCGTCGTCGGTGGACATTCGCGAGCGAGTGTCGGTGACAGCCGTCACGCCTGACAGGCTCGCCTCGGCCCTGGACGGGACGTCGCCACTGGGGGATTGGCTGGCGCATCCGGACGCTCGTCTGGCAACCGTTCGCTTGCTGCATGAGCTCGCTCCGGTCATCGGCGGCGTGTTCGGTGAAGCGGCCGACGATCCCGACGCCCTGGACCCACACTTCCATTCGTACTTCGGGACGATGCCGGTCCGCGGCGTGCTGGAGTTCGCCGCGCCCGCCGGCGGTCCCGACCCTGACGCGCGACTGGCCGAGCTCGCCGGGGAGGCAGGGATCGCGGGCTAGCAACTCGAGCCGACCCACCGCCCCTCGGGACGGATGACGTAGGTGGTGGTCGACATCGAGCGATCCCTCATTGCGGACGCGGGTCCGCGGGCGGGCGGTCGCGCAGGCGCGATCGTGGGAACCCACGACGACCGCTCCGGACGAACCGGGACGGCGACTGGGAGCCAGATCATGCAGACGCCGAACACCTCCCGCACCAACCCGATCCACGCCTCGCTCCTTCGCCGGATGGGCGACCTCGCCCGCCGCGCGCAGGTCCTGCACGTCGATCCTCGTTCGGTGCAGGCGATCCGGTTCGCGCTCTACAGCTGAGCCGCCTCAGGCGTGGGGACCGACCGTCACCTCGCCGATGACCAGCGTCGGGTCGGCCTCCATGACCGTGCCGACGAGCGCGACCTCCTCCTCGAGCTGCCGCCGCTGCGCCGCCGTCAGCGGCACCAGCGGCTCGACCGTGATCGTGAGCCGCCGTCCCGGTGCGCTTCTGGTGCCACACGCCGCCCACGACGCCGTCGACGAGCATCACCGGGTAGTTGCCCGCCTGGCCTGACGGGCTCAGCGCCCTGGCCCCCGCCGCGCCCGGGTAGAGCCACGCGCGCGGTTGCGCGGCGACGACGTAGGCGTCGAAGTAGGGCAGCAGGCGGATCCCCGTGACCGGCCGCTCCGGCGCCGACATGTCGCCCGCGACCACCCAGGCCGCCGTCCCCTCGAGCTCGACACGCTCCAGCTCGTCCGCCATGCCCTCGAACGCCTCGACGGCCCGCTTGGGCGGGACGTTCAGCCACTTCGCGAAGTGCTGCGGCGTCGCCGGGCCGTACGCATGGAGGTAGTCGCGCACGAGCGTGCGCAGCGCGGTGGCGCCATCCACGGGCACGAAGCCGGGCAGCCAGCGGTGCGGGTTCGTGTAGGTCACGTTCCGGCCGCGGTCGTGCCCGAAGCACAGCACGCCGCGGTGCGCCGCCGTGCTCGTCAGCTGCCGCCAGCGCGGCCAGAGGACCTGGAACGCCGGCATGCTCTCCTCGACCGCCCACGGCCCGACGCGCTCGCGGAGCGCCTCGGTGAGCTCGTCGATCGTCAGCTCCGCGTCGGCGAGCGCCGCGCCGATCCCGGCGATGACGGCCTCGGTCTCCTCGGGCGTGAACCGGATCGGCGCGGGAAACCCCGGTGCGGACGACGGCAGCGCCGACAGGGCGCCGGTCCACATCGGCAGGTCGGCGGTCGCCAGCAGGTGGACGGTTCCGCGCGGGCCGAACGTCTTCACGAGCGTGCGATCGACCCACAGCGCGCGCTGCACGTCCGAGCGCGTCGTCCGGTTGCGCCGCCCGATCGAGAGCTCCGCGGCTTGGAGGATCTGGGCATGGACGCCGCACATCGCGCGGGCGATATCGGCCGGCGGCACACCGGTCGCCGGCTCGGCCAGCAGGCTGCGGGCCATCCGGCGCGCGGTCACGCCACGCCAGGTCATCGTCGTCGGCTTGTGGGGCTGCACCCACCAAGTGTGCCCCGGTGCGTACTCTGGCTCCGACAGTCCTGCACTGGGGATCACGTGACCGAGACCGCGCTGGCCGAGGCGAAGGCATCGTTCGATCGGATCATGGTCGCCCCGTCCCCGGCGGACCTGTGGGCGCTCCAGCAGGCGCTGCTCGTGGTCGGCACCGAGCCGGCGGCCCGGGCACGCGCCGTCGCCCGCGCCTTCCACGGCTGCCTGCGAAACCTCGAGAGCAAGTCCGCGTCACGCACCGCCAGCCGCTGGGGTGCGGTCCTCGGGACCGCGGCCGTCGGCAGCGTGAGCGTCGGCGAGATGGGCAACACGCGCGAGGCGGCGCTGCAGGGCCTCGTCCACGGCGCGGTCCCCGCGGTGCTCGAGGTCGGCGCCGCCCTCAAGTCGGCCCAGGCGTGGGAGGTGGAGGCCGGCCTGGTCTACGACGACCTCGCCTGGTTCCTGTACGACGAGCTGTGGGACATCGCCGCCACTGCCCGGCCGGACCTGTCGCCGGACGAGCGGCGCGGCCAGGTGGCCCTGGTCATCGACCCGCTGCTCGACGCGACCGTGCCCGACGACGACCGGGCCGCGCTCGTGGTCAACGTGTTCCGGACGGTGCTCGCCGCGCGCCTCGTGCCGCTGTTCGGCGAGCCGCCGAACGGCGTTGACGCCCGCGACGAGGGCTGACGTCAGGCTGGCGAGGGTGGCGGGGTGCGCGGCTCGAGGATGACGACGGCGGTCTCCCGCGGCCGCCGGGACGACCAGCTCGCGAGGGCCTCCTCGCCGTCGTACTCCGCCCAGCGAGCCCACAGCCGGGGGCGCTCCTCCGCGGTGGCCGCGCGGCCGCGAACGAGACGCGCCCCGTCCGGCAGCTCGACCGTGGTGTCCGGCTGGGCCTGGAGGTTGAGCCACCACGCCGGCTCGGGCTCGCCCCAGCCGTTCATGGCCATCGTGACCAGGTTCGGGCCGTCCTCGAAGTAGCCGAGGATCGCGTGGCGCTCCTCGCCGGAGCGGCGGCCGATCGTCGCGAGGCGCATCATCCCCCACCGGTCCGGTGACGATGCGGCGCAGCCCTCGCCGCCCGCCGGTCACCGCGAAGATGCCGCGGTGGATCGCCCACGCCGTGCGGATGACCCAGCGCGGCGGCAGCGGCGCCCGGCGCCCGGGCTTCGCGGGTTCGGGAGCGCTCATGACCTGCCTCCTTCGGGCGGGTGGTACTGGAACACGTCGTCGAGCGTCACGTCGAGCGCCCTGGCGATCTGGAACGCCACCTCCAGCGATGGCGAGTAGCGGCCCTGCTCGATCGCGATGATCGTCTGGCGGGTGACCCCGACCCGCCCGGCGAGCTCGGCCTGCGTCATCTCGTCGCGCTCGAACCGCCAGCGCCGGATCTGGTTGCTGACCCGCGTGGGCTTGGCCATCGGCTAGATGCCCCGTCGGTAGGCGACGAGCTTGACCGCCGCGCCGACGACGGCACCGGTGACGAACGCGAGGTACATCGCGTTCGCGATCCAGAACCAGTCGACCTCGGCCAGGGCGAGGATGAACGGCACGACCATGGCCACGCCGAGGACCGTCCCGGCGAAGTACTCGCCGAACCGCCCGACGTCGCGGTCACGGACGTCCGCGTCGTGGCTGTCGCCGCCGCCCGCGATCTCGACCACGATGCGGCCGACGATCGAGAGCGCGATGCCGATGCCGATGGCTCCCAGCATCAGCGGCACGTAGTCGACGTCTGTCAGCTCACCCTGGCCCGCCCGGCTCAGGACGAGGGCGACGTACGCGACGTAGGTGAGCACGATGACGACGAGGTAGACCCACTGGCCCTTCTCCTCGTTGGACACGGTCCGCTCCGATGTACAAGATGTTTGACATCGGCAACGTACGCTCTACCTGACACAATGTCAATCATCTTTTACATGACCCACCTCGGCGCCGCTCGGCCGACGCCAGGCCAGCCGGCGGGACGCGGCGTCAGCCGCCGGGCGTGATCACGGGCGCCGCGGACGAGCTCGTGGCCGGGCCGGCTGCCGCCGTTCACCACGGGCCAGCCGCTCGACCAGTCGATCGGGTCGAGCATCAGGAACCGGAGCCCGGATCCCTCCTCGCGGTCCATCGCGTGGTAGACCATCCAGTCCGTGCCGGCGTCGTCGGTGACGACGGCGTGGTGGCCGGGCGCATTGAAGCGGTCGTTCGCCTCGAGCACCGGGTTGCCGGGATCCCGCTCGAACGGCCCGAGCGGCGACGTGGCGCGGGCGTCGAGCACGGCGTAGTTCGGATCCGCCCCGCAGCAGGCGTCGCCGGAGTACATGAGGTGGTAGAAGCCGTCGCGCTTGACCACCCACGGACCTTCGATCAATGACTCGTACGGGCGCCGCGATGGCTCCAGCACCGAGGTGCGCTCCCCGGTCAGCGACAACCCGTCGGGCGCGAGCGGCTGGACCCAGATCGGCTCGTGTGCAGAGCCCCAGTAGAGATAGAGGTCACCGTCGTCGTCGAGCACGAACGGGTCGATCGTCGTGAACCCCGGGCCGGTGAGCAGCGGCTCGCCCAGGTCACGGAACGGTCCGGTCGGCGAGTCCGCCACCGCGACGCCGATCCCGAACGACAGCGTGCTCGCGGAGCTTGCCGAGTAGTACAGGAGGTACTTCCCACCGATCCGCGCGATGTGCGGCGCCCAGACGTCGCCGTTGCCGCTGCCGGGCACGATCCAGGATGGACGGGCGTCGCCGGCAAAGGCGTCGCCGACCAGCTCCCAGGTGACGAGGTCCGTGGAGCGCAGGATCGGCAGGGTGGTGAACTCGACGTCGTGGTAGGCCTGCGTGGTGTAGGCATAGAACGCGCCGTCGTCGCCACGGATGACCGACGGATCGGGCGCGTCGTTGACCATGACCGGGTTCGCGTAGCCGGCGGCGGGTGACGGCGACGCCGGGCTCGACGACGGCGCCGCGACCGAGGCCGACGCCGACGCGGCGGGCGAGCCGGCCGCCGAGGGTGCGGGCGACGCGGCCTCGGCGCAGCCCGCGACGAGCGACGTGCGGCAAGCAGGAGCAACAGGGCGGTGCGGGTCGAGTGCGCCGTTCACGCGGCCGGTCACCCCCGGATCCCGACCGACGCGATGCCGCCGATGAGCTTGTTCTGGGCGAAGAAGTAGATGACCAGCGGCGGGATGATCGCCAGCAGGTTGCTCGCCATCAGGAAGTTCCACTCGACGCCCGACCGGCTGATCTGCGTGGCCAGCGCCACGGCGACGGTGAACATCTCCGGATCCTGGAGGTAGATCAACGGGCCGAAGAAGTCGTTCCAGGTGCCGAGGAAGGTGAACACCGCGACGACCGTCAGGGCCGGGGTCGTGAGCGGCAGGATGATCCGCCGGTAGACCGTGAAGTAGCCGGCGCCGTCGATCCTCGCCGCCTCGTCCAGCTCGCGCGGGATGGTGCGCATGTACTGGCGGAGCAGGAACACGAAGAACGCGTTGCCGGTGAACGCCGGCACGATCAGCGGCAGGTAGGTCCCGTACCAGCCGATGTTGAAGAACAGCAGGAACTGCGGGATGAGCAGCACCGGCGCCGGCAGCAGCAGGGTGCCGAGCAGGACGATGAACAGGACGTTCCGGCCGCGGAAGCGCAGCCGGGCGAACGGGTAGGCGATGAGCGAGTTGGACACGACCGCCCCGATCATGTTCATCAGCACGAGGAACGTCGTGTTGGCGACGAACCGCAGGTAGGGCTCCCCCTCCGCGGTCAGGGACGCGACGAAGTTGCCCCACTCGAAGTGCTCGGTCGGGAAGAACTCCGGCGGGAAGGTGAAGATCGTTGCCGTGTCCGGTTTCAGGGCGGCGGTGAGCATCCACCCGATCGGCAGCAGGATGAACAGCGTGAACGCGACGAGCAGGACGTACACCGCCCCGCCGTGGGCCGACCGGCGCGGGCTCGGGAGCCGGACGCGGCTGGCCACCTACTGGGCCTCGTAGTACACGAACCGCTTCTCGAGGCGGAACGCGGCGAACACGACGATGCAGCCGGAGATCGTGAGCAGCCAGGCGATCGCCGAGCCATAGCCCATGAGCCCCTCGATGAACACCTTGCGGTAGATGTAGTACATGGCGAACAGGAGCGAGTCGTCCGGGCCGCCCCGGAACGTGCCGCCGGAGATGACGAACACCGCGGCCGGGAACACGAGCAGCGCATCGACGAGCGAGTTGATGAGCACGAAGAACAGCGTCGGCGAGAGCAGCGGCAGGGTGATCCGGCGGAACTTCGCGCGCGCGCCGGCGCCGTCGATCGATGCCGCCTCGTACAGGTGCGGCGGGATGTTCTGGAGCCCGGCGAGGTAGATCACGGCGTTGCCGCCGATCCCCCACAGGCCCACGATCGCCAGGGCCGGCATCGCCCAGTTCGGATCCTCGAACCAGTACGGCGGGTTCTCGATGCCGATCGCGCGCAGCAGCTGGTTGACGGCCCCGAACTCGCCGTTGAGCAGCACGAACCACAGGACGGCGACGGCCACGCCCGACAGGACGGCCGGGATGTACAGGAGCGTGCGGAAGACGTGCATCCCCCGCAGCTTCTGGTTCAGCAGCAGCGCGATGCCCAGGCCCGTGATCATGAACAGGGGCACGGTCAGCAGCACCCAGGAGAGGGTGACCTGCATCGCCTTCCAGAAGTAGGGATCGCCGCCGCCCAGGATCGTGACGTAGTTGTCGAGGCCGACGAACGCACCCTGGCGCAGCAGCTGCTCGTCGGTCAGGCTGATCCAGACCGCGTACGCGAGCGGGATCAGCAGGAACACGACGATCCCGATCAGCCACGGCGTGAGAAACGCGTACGCGGCGCGCTCCTCGGCCCGTGCCTGACCCGTCGTCCGCCTCGGTGTGGCGGTGCCCCGCAATCGCCTCATGGAGCCTCCGTGGATCCTCCCCGGGGCCGGCGGAACCGGCCCCGGGGCAGTGCCTCAGGCCGTCACTGGCCGATCTTCTCCCACTCGGTCCACACGCGGTCCAGCTCCGTCTGGGCCGCTGCGGCCATCGTGTCCAGGATGGGTTTCGCGTCCGTCTTGCCACCGATGGTCAGCTGGCGCAGGACCTCGGCCGGGTCCCAGGCATCGACGCCCTGGGGCACGAAGACCTGCGGCTGGGCGGCCGCCGAGAGGACCTGCAGGTAGGCCTCCTTGGTCGGATCCCCCTCGCCGTAGTTGTGTCTCCTCGGCGACCGACATCGACAGCGACGGATCCGCGGAGGTCTCCATCCGGACGACCTGGCCGTCGGTGGCCAGCCAGCGGAGGAACTCGAGGGCCGCGGCCTGGTTGGTGGACTCGGTGAACGTGCCCCACGCCGCCGTCCAGGTGTCCACGAACGACTCACCCTGCTTGATCACGAGGAACGGGGCGAGGCCGTACTGGAGGCCCGGCGGCGTCGTACTTCGGGGTCTCCGTGAAGTCCGTCCAGGTGATCCCGAGGCGGCCCTCGGCAAACAGGTCGGACTCGCCGATCGCGGTCGAGCGCGGTCCCGCCCGGAGCCGCCTTCTCGCGGACCAGCTGGCCCGCGATGTTGAACGCCTCGACCATCTCGGGCGAGTTGAGGTTGCCTTCGGCCGAGCGGCCGTCGGCGCCGAACACGTCCTTGGTCTGGATGCCCGGGCGCCCACTCGGGCATCGAGCAGCCGTAGACGGCCTTGGCCGGGTCCGGGTCGGGCTTGGCGAGCTTGCGGCAGATGTCCGCGTACTCCTGGATGGTGAGCGACTTGTCGGCCGCCGGATACGGGATCCCGGCCGCGTCGAACAGCGCCTTGTTGTAGACGAAGATGTTGCCGCCGAGGAAGTCGCCGACGCCGTACACGCCATCGGCGACGTCGCCCTCGACGGTCGCGCGACCGATGCCGCCGGGATTGAAGTCCGCGACGTCCACGCCCCAGGAGGCGTAGTACGGCGTCAGGTCGAGGACCCGGTCCGCCTTCATCCAGGCACGATCCTCGATGATCGCCACATCGGGCGGCTTGTGGGCCTGGAGGGCCGTGTTGACCTTGGTGCTGGTACGTGTCCTCGGGGACGACGCTGATCTTCACGGTGACGTCGGGGTAGAGCTCCTCGAACGCCGCCTTGTAGGCCTTCAGCGACGTCTCGTCGTCGCCCTGCGGGTAGGTCCAGACGGCGAGGTCGCCCGCCAGGGCGGGCTTCTCGGTCGGCTCCGCCGAGGCGCCGGCCTCGGCGCTGGCTGCCGGCGTGGGAGCCGGCGGTGCCGTCACCGCCGGATCCGATGCTGTGCCGCCCCGGGGGCCGCACGCCCCAAGGAGCAGCCCCAGCGCGGCCGCACCAGCGACCGCCCGGAGCAAGGTGTTGCTGCGCATCCCGGGCTTCTCCTCTCCGACGCCGCGTCCGCGGCGCCGACTCCAGTGCACTCGCGTCGCCCGACCTGGGCGACGATCGTCATCGATGACCGGCATCAGGGCGCCGGCCCCGCCCCGGGGGTCGTCCCCGCATGTGCTGAGCTGGTTGCCGAACGGACGAGGTCCGCGAGCATGGCGCGCGCCAGCGGACCGTTGTCCGCGGCGAGCCGCAGGGTCGTCACCACCAGCCGGCCCGCCCCGATGTCCATCGCAACGGTGAACGCCGCGGGCGCATGGACCCATCCCGCGAACAGCCCCGCGGTCACGAGCCGGGGTTGCAGTTCGACCCCGTCGCCGGTGATCACGAGCTCGGGCAGCACCCGCTCGAACGGCAGGTCGAGGCAGCGGCCCGCGGTGATGCCCTGCAGCTCGTCGGTGACGGCCCACGCGAAGGTGGTGATCCAGTCGCCCTGCCACACGGCCCCGGCCGTCGGCTGGACGGGGTGGGCGGCCGACCGGCGGTGGATCCGCAGCGGGACCGGCAGCTCGAGGTCCGCGTCGATCGCCGCGGGGTCCGTGGCGAGGACGAGCAGGTGCGCACCGGCGCTGGACACGATCCAGCGCGGCGCGGTCCAGGTGGTCGGTGATCGTCACCCCGGCCCGGTCCGCGATCGCCGCGTGATCGGCGTCCGCGAGCTGCGCGGGAATGATCGCGAACGGCACGTCGGCGACGGCCCGGCGATGTCCGTCAGCGTCCCGGAGCACGAGGTTGATCGTGGCCCGGGATGCCGCCTCGACCTCGGGCAGGATCGCCTCGAGCTCGCCGACCACCCGGGCCGTCCAGGCCGGCCAGCCGTCGAAGTCGATCCGGCCGGACGGTCCGGCCGGGCCGTCGGCGACCACGACCTCCCAGTCGACGCGGCCACCGGTCGCATCCGTCCCGTCCCACGACGACACCGTCACGGGCACGCGGATCCGGTCGCCCGCGCGCCAGTCGCGTGGGTGGAGATCGCCGACGACGACGGTCGGCGCGTTGATCGCGGCAAGGCGGTCGTGGAACGCCTTCGGCCTGCGGGCCAGGTCGAGCAGGCCGTTCGCCTCCCAGTAGATGTCGCTCAGCTCCGTGATGACGTAGCCCGAGATCGACGCATGCCGTCGCAGCTCCGCGATCTCGTAGCGCAGGGCCTCGAGCTGGTGCTCCTGGGTCGCGCGGACGAGGCCCGCGACGCCATCGAACACGCGATCGAGGCCGGACGCCTCGATGCGCGCCGCCATGTCCGCCGGCCGCCCGGCCAGCGGGCCGGTCGCGAACCACCAGGGCTCGGAGCCGTCGGGCCCGATGAACGCACGCGGGTCCGGCAGCCCCCACGACCCGAACTCCGAGAGGATCAGGGGCTCGTCGCCCTGCTCCTGCGGCGTCGCCCTCCGGGCTCCACAGCCAGTCCGGCCGCGTGGCGTAGTCCGCGACCCGATCACGCCAGGCCGCGGCGTGGTCCGGCGCGAGGCTGTACACGTGGAAGTCGGCCAGATCGGATCGGACGTGGAAGTTCTCGTCACCGGGCCCGCCGCAGGCCGAGTTGTCGACGATCAGCCGGGTCGGGTCGAGCTGGCGGAGGTGCTCGTACGCGTCGGCCAGCCAGCGACGGTGGTCCGCGACCCGACGCAGGTCCGTTCCCCAGTCCTCGTTGATGATCGTCCAGGCGACGATCGACGGATGGTTGCCCAGGGCTTCGACCATCTCCGTGAGCATCGCGAGGCCCGTCGCGGCAGCCGTGGGGCTGAACCGGTTCCAGTTGGGCAGCTCGCACCACACCAGCAGGCCGGCCTCGTCGGCGGCGTCGAGATACGCCTCGTCGGGGATGGTGATGTGGCAGCGCAGGAGGTTGAGACCCAGCTCCCGCACCTTCGCGAGCCTGGTCATCGAGGAACGCCCGCGACGGCGCGGTCGAGCGCGTGTCCGGGTAGTAGTCCTGGTCGAGCGCGCCGAGCAGGTACACCGGTCGCCCGTTGAGCGTCACGCGCCCGTCGCGCGTGCCCACGTCGCGCATGCCGAACGTCGCCGTCAGGAGGTCCGCGGTGCCGCCGTCCGCGTCGACGAGGCGTGCCGCTGCGCGGTAGAGCGCCGGGGTTTCCAGGTCCCATGCCACCGGATCGGCGATCTCGAGGTCGACCGTTCCCCCGTCGCCCGGCGAGACGCCGTCCCGGGTCCAGCTCGCCACGCGCCGGCCGGCCGGATCCGTGACCTCGATCGAGATCCGGTCGGCGACCGCGCGTGCGGCGACCTCGTCCGCCGGGCCGTCCACCGACCAGCGGACGCTCGCCCGGCCGCCCGCCAGGTCGGGGCGGATGGCGAGCGTCCCGAGGTGCACCCGGGGTCGACGCTCGAGGGTCACGGGTCGCACGAGCCCGCTGGTCGACGAGTACCAGGTCTGCTTGCCGCCGGGGGCCGCCGTGAGCTCCTCGCCGAGCAGCGACGCGGCGGCGTCGATCGCCCCGGGCTCGCTGTAGACCGGCTGCCGGTCGAACACGCCGAACGGGTTGCGGACGCGAATCGGCGAGGTCGTGGGCAGCGCCGGCCCGGACATGCGCCGTGAGGTCGACCTCGAACGGGAGGTAGCCGCCCTCGTGGCCGCCGACCGGCGTGCCATCGAGGTAGACGAGGCAGCTCGACATCACGGCGCCGAAGCGCAGCACGGCGGCGTCGTCGGCCCACTCGGGCGGGATCTCGAGGCGCCGCACGTACCACCCGGTCACGAGGCCACCCACGCCGCCGGTGTGGTCCTCCCAGGCGCCGGGCACGTCGATGGCGTCGCCGGGCGGCAGGTCCGAGGGCGTGAAGCGTCGCGTCCGGATCGGGCACGAACGACCAGCCGTGGGCGAGGGGCAGGCTCGACCGTTCCGCTACCGGATCGAAGACACCAGGCCGCACGTTGACCCTTTCAAGGTCCCGATGGGTGGCAACTTGATTGCTCCCAAGACGCGCGAGTGTAATACAGGAAAACGCGTGTCACTAGCCCGCAATCGGGGCTCTCGGTGCTGCTATCCTGCGTCTTGACCCTGTGTCGAACAGGAATAGTTGGACAACTCGACGCCATGACCGATCGATCCGTCCTGCGCCGGAGCACCCATGTCGATGCGAGCGAGGCCGACGGCCGGGCGCTCGAGGTGCTCAAGGCGCTCGCGAGCGAGCCGCGGCTGCGGATCCTCCGCTACCTGGGCGACCGGGTCGTGGCGGTCAACCGCATCGCCACGGATCTGGGCCTGCCACCGTCGACCGCCGCGATGCACGTCGCCGAGCTGGAGCAGGCCGGGCTGATCACGTGCGAGCTGCGGCCCGCCAGCCGCGGCCTGCGCAAGGTGTGCTCGAGGACGTACGACGAGGTCGTGCTGGGCCTGCCCAGGGGAGACCGCCACGCCCGCCGGACCTACGAGCTGAGCATGCCGGTGGGGGCGTACTCCGACATCGCCATCCAGCCGACCTGCGGGCTTGCCGGGCCGAACGGGCTGATCGGCCTGATGGACGACCCGGCCTCGTTCTACGAGCCCGACCGGCAGGCGGCCCAGCTCGTCTGGTTCCGCGCCGGCTACGTCGAGTACCGCTTCCCGAACCGGGTTCCGCCCGGATCGGTGATCTCCGCGATCGCGGTCTCGGCGGAGGTGTGCAGCGAGGCGCCGCTCCACGACCCGGACTGGCCGAGCGACATCAGCGTCTGGATCAACGACATCCACCTCGGGGCATGGACCTGTCCCGGCGACTTCGGCGGGACCCGCGGCCGGCTCACGCCGAGCTGGTGGGACGATCGCGACTCCCAGTACGGCGTCCTCAAGCGATGGCGCGTCTCGGACGACGGGGCCACCGTGGACGGGGTGTCGCTCTCGGCCGTCTCCCTCGACGCGCTCGGGCTGCGCGCCGGCGAGACGATCGCGGTGCGGATCGGCATCCAACCCGATGCGGCCAATGTCGGCGGGATCAACATCTTCGGGCGAGGCTTCGGCAACTACCCCCAGGACGTCGACCTGCGGATCGAGTACGACGTCGCCCATGCCGAACCGAAGCCCGCCGGCGACGACGCGACCGACCCGCCGGCCGCGGGAGCACGGCTGCGCCCGGACCGGCCCTCGAGCTAGCCGCGCGGCCTAGGTCGCCGGGTCGTACCGGAACCCCGTCTGCAGGACCTCGGCCGGGTTGCCCAAGCGCGGCGAAGGCCGCGGCCGCCTCCTCCACCGGCAGCGTCAGCCGCGGCAGCGAGCCGAGCTTCACGGTGCCGGCCAGCGCGAGCTCGGTGATCCGCTCACGGAGGGTGTCCCACGTGTAGGACTCGTGGATGTTGCCGATCTGGCCGCACACCACGCGGATCCCGTTGTGGTGGAACTCGTCGCCCAGCAGCAGCCCCCGGCTCTCGCCCTGGTAGAAGCCGACGGCAACGACCAGGCCCTTGCGGCGCACGACCCGGATGGCCTCGTGGAGCGCGAAGGTCGAGCCGGTGCACTCCCAGGCGACCGCGATCCCTTCCGAGCCGAACCGGCGCTTGAGGGTCGCCGCCACGTCGACGCCCTCGGCCGCCTCGACGGTCTCGAGGCCGAGGTCGCGCGCGACCTTGAGCCGTTCGGCGACGCGGTCGACGACGAAGACCTGCGCCCCCTCGGCCGCCGCGATCTGGGCGGTGATGAGGCCGACGGGTCCGGCACCCAGGACGACCGCCGGGCCGCCCGCATGCTCTCCCCCGCCGAAGGCGACCGCGTTGACGCAGATCGGTCCCATCTGGCCGAGGTCCACCCCGTCGTCCCATGTCAGGTCCGCGGGCAGCGTGTGGTCGATGGCCCGTTGCGCGGACATCGTGGTGAACTCGGTGTGGCGCCAGTTGCCGTACACGCGGTGGCCGACGGCCACGTCCGCGGACCGGCTCTCCACGACCTCGCCCGACGCCCGGTACCCGAACACGAACGGGAAGTCGATGGAGGGCGTGCCGGGCTCGAACAGCCGGAGCTCCTCGTTCCACTGCTTGTGGAGGTAGACGTTGGACGCGTCGCGTCCATAGAAGGTCATCTCCGTGCCGGTGCTCACGGCCGAGCGCATGGTCCGGACGCGGACCTGGCCGTCCGCGAGCGGCGCGGGCTCGTACACGTGGCACTCGACCTCGCCGGTCTCGACGATCTGGACCGTGCGTCCGCCGACCTCGCCGCGCGCAACGATGCCGTCGATCGCGCGGCTCATGCCCGGCTCCCGGCCGGCACGGCATCGGCTGTCGGGTGATGCAGGACCACGTCCTTCTGGCACAGGTTCACGGTTGCTACCTCGCTCTGGCACCCGGGCGACTGCCCGGACAGATCACTCACGCTGGAATCGGCTCGGCCCGGGTCCCGGTCAGCCCTTCTCGTCGAGGTCACGGGCAAGGTCGTCGGCGGAGACGTGGGAGGCGACCCCGCCGTCCGGGACGTCCGCGCCCGTCAGCCAGACGAGCGCGTTGAGCACGGTCGTCCGGAACGCATCGTTCCCCCAGTTCTCGTGGTAGTGGCCGCCCGACAGGCCGAAGCCGCGACCACCGTCGGGACGCTCGACCGCCCACAGCAGGCTCTCGGGACGCCCGCTCGCGGCCACGACCGCCGGGTACGGGCCATGCGGCCACACGTACGGGCCCTCGCGGACGCTGTCGGCCGGCGTCGCGACGAGGATCGGGCGCACGGTCGGCACCGGCACGGACGGCCGGCTCGTTGGCCAGGGCGTCGTCACCGGTCCGGAGGTTGAAGTACCACTCGTCGTGCGTGACGAACGGCGACACGCCGCGCGTGATCGCGTGGTCCGGCAGCTGCTCGAAGCGGGCATCCCACATCGGGTTGCAGCTCACGAGGTCCTCGTAGTGGCCCCCGATCCAGCTGTCGACCTGCGGCGCACCCCGGTCACGCGGGACCTCGACGGCCCAGTGCATCAGCGCGAACCCCACGCCGCGGTCCATCAGGCGGCCAAGGGTCTCCAGCCGATCCCCGACGAGGATCGGGTGGCCGGCCCCGCCGTCCGAATAGATCGCGATGGCATCGGCACCCTCGAGCACCTCGTCGTCGGGAACCCAGCCGCCGGTGTGGACCTCGACCTCGAGGTCCGGCACCGCCTCGAGGCAGCGCTGGAGCAGCAACGAGCCGGCCCGATGCTCGTGGGCGCCGGGTCCATGGGACGGCGCGCCTGCGATCAACACGAGCCTGCTCATCGGGATGTGCCTCCGCGCTCGCCCTGGAACAACGGCCGCAGGAACGCCAGCCCGTCGACCGCCAGGGCGTCCTGGGTGGCGGCGAGCGGACGCCAGATGGACGCGGCACGGGCGATCGCCGCGTTGTGGGCCGTGAACGACTCGATGCAGATCGGGCCGGTGTAGGACGCCTCGGCAAGGGCATCGGCAAACCGGTCCCACTCGAACCGGTCGGCACCCGGCGTCCCGCGGTCCGTCCCGCAGGCCTGGACGTGCGCGATGTGGCCGGCCGCCATCCGGGTCGCCGCGGCCGGGTCCTTCTCCTCGATGTTGAGGTGGAACGTGTCGAGCAGGATGCCCAGCGCCGGGGAGTCGACGCCCGTGACGACGTCCATCGCCTGCTCGACGGTGTTGATCAAGCTGGTCTCGTACCGGTTGAGCGGTTCGAGGGCGAGGCGGACACCGCTGGCGCTCGGCGTGATCCGCGACGCTGCGCAGCGCCTCGACGAGCCGCTCGATCGTCCGCCGGCGGTCGTCGGGGTCCAGCTGCCACAGGCGTGCGACGGGCGCGTAGATCGGCCCGCCGACCACCGGCGATCCCACCGCCGCGGCGATGTCGATGCACTGCCGGAGGTAGTCCTGGGTCGTCGCGGTGAGCGCACGATCGGTGGTGGTCAGGTCCCGGTCCGGGGTCATCACCGCGCAGGTCGTCGTGCCGAGGCCGGCGCCGGCGACCAGGTCCGCGGCTCGCCCCGGATCCCAGTCGCCCGGCTGTTCGATCGGCAGCTCGATGATGTCGAACCCCCACCCGCCGACCAGCGGCACGAGCCGGTCGAGGTCGGCATCGGTCAACGGCGAGGTCCAGAGCCAGGTCGACACGCCGATGGGATTGACCCGGGGTGACGTCTCCATGGCGCGAGGGTACCGTCGGCCGCCCGGTCCGGGCGGCGGGCTCCGTGACGATCGTCGGGCGGACCGTCAGGCCGAGCGGCTCGCGCGCAGCCGCTGACGAATGACGTCGACGGCCGCGTCCAGCTGGGCCGGGAGCGCGACCGCACCGGTCGCCTCGGCGACGGCCGGCGCCACCCGGCCGCCGACGAACACGACGGGCCGGTTCGTCGACGCGAGCAGCGACGTGACCACGTCGGTCGCGGCCGGCACGTCGCGATCGACGATCGCCCCGACGACCGCGGCCGGCGCGCCGACCGCATCGGCGGTCCGGACCCAGCTCGGCACCGGCACGTTCGCGCCGAGGTAGAGGACGCTGAGGCCGCCGCGCCGGGCGGCGACCGCGAACCCCATCGCGCCGATCTCGTGCTGGCAGCCCGGGGGCATCCCGACGATGAGGTCGAGCGGCGCCGAGAGGTCGACCGAGGCGTCGTAGAACCGGGCCAGCCGGCGCCGGATGGTCTCGCTGGCCGCGTGCTCCATGGCCACGTCGATGCTGCCCTCCGCCCAGTCCTCGCCGATGGCACGCAGCGCCGGGTAGACGACGTTGCTCGTCGCCGCCTCGAAGCGCTCCGCCGCAAACGCCTCGTCGAGGAGCCGTTCGATCGCGGGGATGTCCATCCGCCGGGTCGCCTCCCGGAAGGCCGCGATGGACGACGGCGCCGACCGGGCCTTGACCGACGTGCCCGCTGCGGCCACGGCGCCGGCCCCGTACGATCGACGAGTGCCAGCCGCGCACGTGCCGCGAGACCGGCGACGGCGGCGCCACCGCCACGCACCTGGTCCGCGGCCTGGCTCGGCCGCATCCCGTCGACCTCGACGAGCTGGCGCATCGCGACGAGTCGCTCGATCGCCTCGTCGTCGTACAGGCGGTAGCCGCTCGCGGTGCGCGCGGGATCGATGACGCCGTAGCGCCGTTCCCACGCCCGGATGGTCGGGATCGACAACCCGGTGCGGATCGCTGCCTGCTTGATCGTGTACATGGTTTGTTCACGTTAGCACGCACCAAACGTTTGACAAGACGTGGACGATCCGGCTAGGGTCTGCTCAAACACTCTACAAACCATAGACAAACATCTTGGAGCACGCATGGACCTGGCGGCCGTCATCGACGACCTGCTCGAGATCACGGTGATCGGCAGCTTCTCGCGGATCGGCTACGTCGTGCGCCGCGGGCTGTTCGGCTGGACGACGCCGCGGGCCGGCTCGATGGCAGGACGGACCGTCCTCCTGACGGGCGTGACGTCCGGGCTCGGGCGCGAGGCTGCTGGCGCGCTGGCCACGCTCGGGGCGCGCGTGATCCTGGCCGGCCGCGACGAGGCGAAGCTGCAGGCGGTTCGCGACGAGCTCCTGCGCATCCACGGCGAGGACCGGTTCCCCATCGTCGTCGTCGACATGGCGTCGCTCGCCTCGGTGCGCGAGGCCGTCGAGCGAATCGTGGCCACCGAGTCGCGACTCGACGCGGTCATCGACAACGCCGGCGCCATCTTCCCGACCCGGCAGGTCACGGCGGACGGGATCGAGGCGACGCTGGCGACGATGGTCGTCGGGCCGTTCGCCCTGGTCGCCGGCCTGCTGCCGCTGCTCGAGGCGACCCGTGGCGCCCGCGTGATCTCGGTGACGTCGGGCGGACAGTACGCCCAGCGCCTCCACCTCGACGACCTGCAGTGGGCCTCGGAGCCGTGGGACGGGACGCGCGCGTACGCGCGTGCGAAGCGGGCCCAGGTGAGCATCATCCGGGAGTGGGCGCGGCGCATCGCGCGCCGTGACGTCAGCTTCGTCGCGATGCACCCGGGCTGGGCGGACACCCCGGGCATCGCGGCCGCCCTGCCGGGCTTCCACCGCGTGATGGGTCCGCTGCTGCGGACGCCGGCGCAGGGCATCGACACGATGGTCTGGCTGGCCGTCGACCCACGCGCGATCGACCTCTCGGGCCGGCTCCTGCTGGATCGTCGCCCCCGCCCGTTCGACCGCATCCCGTCCACGCGCGTCTCGCGCGCGGATCGCCGTCGGCTGTGGGACGCCGTCGTCCGTCTCGCCGGGATCGCCGACCCGCGACCCGCTCCCACCCTGATCGGAGAGGCATGACCCGCATCCACGAGCGCCTGACCACCGACCTGCCGGTCGACGAGACCTTCGACTTCATCGCGAACTTCGCGAACTCGCATGCCTGGGATCCCGGGACCGCGTGGTCGCGGCGGACCGAAGGCGAGCGATGGGCCCATCGGTGTCGGCACGACCTTCGAGCTCGGCGTGCGGATGGGCGGCCGGGTCGCGCCGATGACCTACCGGATCACGGAGTTCGAGCGGCCGACACGGGTCGTCCTGGTCGGCGAAGGGTCCGGCGTGGCGTCGGTCGACGACATCCGCTTCGAGCCCAGCGGGACGTGGCACCGCCATCGACTACGCGGCCGACATCTCGCTCCAGGGCATCCGGCGGCTCCTGCAGCCGTTCCTCGGTGGCACGTTCAAGCGGATCGGGCGGGATGCCGCGGCCGGGATGCGCGACGCGCTCGCGGCGCTCGCCGCGTCGGCCGGCGCCGGGGCCGGACGCTGATGCGCGTCGCGATCATCGGGGCCGGGATCAGCGGCCTCAGCACCGCCTACGCGCTGCACCGCGACCACGACATCGCGCTCTACGACGCGGAGTCGCCGATCGGCGGCCACGTCAAGACCGTCGAGGTCGAGACCGCCTCGGGTCCGGTCGCGGTCGACATGGGCTTCATCGTCCACAACGACGTCACCTACCCGACGTTCCTGCGCATGATCGGCGAGCTCGGCGTCGAGACCCAGCCGAGCGACATGAGCCTCGGCTCGGCCTGCCGGGCGTGCGACGTGGAGTTCAGCTCGCGCGGGGCGCGTGGCTGGTTCGCGCAGCCGTCGGCCGCGCTCCGGCCCGGGCCACTGGCGGATGTTCCCCGACATCCTGCGCTTCTACCGCGACGCCCGGGCGCGGCTCGACGAGGGCACCCCGTCCCGGCTGACCCTCGGGGCGTACCTCGACGAGATGGGCTTCGGCGCGGGGTTCCGCGACCACTTCCTCGTCCCGATCACGTCCGCGGTGTGGTCGACGTCCGCGGGCGCGATCCGCGACTACCCGCTCGACTACCTGCTGCGCTTCCTCGACCATCACGGGCTGATCGGGGTGGGGCGGGCGCTCCAGTGGCGGACGATCACCGGCGGCTCGAAGGTCTACGTGGAGCGACTCGTGGACCGGATCGGCCGGGACGCGGTGCGGGCCGGCGACCCGGTGGTCGATGTCGAGCGCAGCGGGGCCGGGGTCACGGTCCGGACCGCCGCCGGCACGCGTGACACGTTCGACGCGGTCGTCATGGCGACGCACGCCGACGATGCGCTCGCCGTGCTCCGGGACGCCGATCCACGCGAGCGCCGCGCGCTGGCCGGCTTCGAGTACACGACGAACCGGGTCGTCCTCCACACCGACGAGCGGCTGCTCCCCCGCCGGCCGGCAGCGCGCGGCTCGTGGAACGTGGACCAGGCGGACTGCCGGCGACCCGCCGACCGGCTCGCGATGACCTACGACATGAACCGGCTGCAGTCGCTGCCCGGCCCCGACCAGTGGTGCGTGTCGGTCAACCCGGACGAGCGGCTGGACCCGGCGCTGATCGTGGCCGACCGCCAGATGCGCCACCCGAGCTACACCTTCGCGACGCTCGACGCGCAGGCGGCCGTGGCGGAGCTCCAGGGCTGGCGACGAACCTGGTACGCCGGCGCCCACCTGGGCTACGGCTTCCACGAGGACGGCTGCCGGTCCGGGTTCGAGGCGGCGGCCGCGCTCGCCGCGATGGCCGGCACTTCGGCGGAGGATCGGGCGGCATGAGGTCGCACCTGCTCCACGGCGTCGTCCGCCACCGGCGGGCCCGCCCGTTCACGTACGGGCTCCAGCACGGCGTGTTCTACGCCGCGCTCGATCTCGACGAGCTGGACCAGGTGGACCGGTCGCTCCGGCTGTTCCGGCGCAACCGGCCGGGCCTCGTCGCCTTCCGCGACGAGGACCACCTCGACCCGCCGGCCGTCGACGTCCGGTCGGGGATCATCGACCACCTGCGTGCGAACGGCGAGGATCCCCGCGGCTGGCAGATCACGCTCGTCGCCAACCTGCGCGTGGCGGGCTACGTCTTCGACCCGGCCAGCTTCTTCCTGTGCCGCGACGGCGACGGTGTGCTGCGGGTCGTCGTCGTCGAGGTGCACAACACGCACGGCGAGCGCCACCTGTACACGCTCCGCCCGCGGGACGCGGGCTCGGAGACGTTCGTCGGCGGCGATGGACAAGGCGTTCTACGTCTCGCCGTTCATCGAGATCCGCGGCGGCTACGAGGTGCGCGTCCGGGACGAGCCGGCGCGGCTGCGGATCACGATCAACCAGCACCAGCCCGAGGGCCTCGAGCTGCACGCCAGCCTCGACCTCGCCCGACGGCCGCTCACCGACCGGAACCTGGCCCGGCTCCTGCTCCGCCACCCGTTCCTCCCCCAGCGGACGACGGCCCTGATCCACTGGCACGCCCTGCGCCTGTGGCTCCGCGGCGCCCGGTTCCAACGCCATCGAAAGGTCGCCCGATGAACAGCCCGACACTCCCCATCGACCGCACCGCGGCGCCCGGCCTGCTGGACCGCCTGGCCTGGCGCGTCGCGTTGTCGGCGGCGGAGCGGATCCGCATCGGCCGGTTGCGCGTCGTCCTGCCGGACGGCTCCGTCCAGACCTTCGGCGGCGACCTCGCCGACGGATCGGCCGAGATCCGGATCCACGACCGCGCGGCGTTGACCCGCATCCTTGGCGGCGGCGAGACCGGGGCCGGCGAGGCCTACATGGACGGCCTGTGGTCCAGCCCGGACCTGCCTGCCCTGCTCCGGCTCGCGGCCCGCAACCGGGAGGCGCTCGCGCTGTCCGGCGGCTGGTTCCGGGTCCCGGCGCAGCTGGCGCAGGACGATCGCGCACCGGACGCGGCGCAACACCCGATCCGGGAGCCGCAGCAACATCGCCGCCCACTACGACCTGGGCAACGACTTCTACCGGCTGTTCCTCGACGAGACGCTGACCTACTCGAGCGCGGTGTTCGCGTCCGCGGACCAGTCGCTGGCCGACGCCCAGCGCAACAAGTACCGGCAGCTCGCGGCCAACGCCGGGCTGCGCGCCGGCCAGCACGTCCTCGAGATCGGCACGGGCTGGGGCGGCTTCGCCCTGTACGCCGCGGGCGAGCTGGGCTGCCGGGTGACGACGATCACGATCTCGAACGAGCAGCACGCGCTCGCCCGGGAACGCGTCCGCGACGCCGGGCTGGAGCACCTGGTCGACGTCCAGCTGCGCGACTACCGGGACGTGGAGGGCACGTACGACGCGATCGTCTCGATCGAGATGCTCGAGGCGGTCGGCGCGGAGTATCACGCCACGTTCTTCGAGACCTGCGATCGGGCGCTGCGACCCGGCGGCCGGCTCAGCCTCCAGGTGATCACCTTCCCCGATGCCGCGTACGAGCGCCAGCTCCGGGGCGCCAACTGGATCCAGACGTACATCTTCCCGGGCGGGCTGTGCCCGTCGCTCGCGGTCATCGAGCGGGCGACCCGCGACACGCGGTTGCTCGTCACCGGCGTCACGGACATCGCGGCCGACTACGTGCGGACGCTCGCCGCGTGGCGCTCGGCGTTCCTCGGCCGCCTGGACGAGGTCCGAGCCCTCGGCTTCGACGAGCGCTTCATCCGGATGTGGGACTACTACCTCGCGCTGAGCGAGGCGGGCTTCGCGACCGGCCTCAGCCAGGACCTCCAGCTCGTGCTGGAGAAGACCCGCGGCTCGGGCCGCGCCGCGAGCGCCTGAACCGGGCCGGTCGCGACCGGCCTCCTGCGGCATCCAGGCGAGCAGCCGCAACGGGCCGCACGCCGGCGGCTGACCAGCAGAACGGCCCCGTCCCGAAGGACGAAGCCGTTCCCGTTGCGTCAGGGTGGCCGCCACGACGCTGGGCGGCGGCGGCCCGCAGGTCAGGGGAGCTGCACCGTCGAGAGGAACTCTTCGAGCAGCGGCTCGTAGCCGTCGCGCCAGACCCCGAACACGTAGACCTTGTCGTCCACGAAGACGTAGGCGAGGGCCTCGGACGCACCCGAGACGAGCGTTCCCGGCTGCCCGTCCACCACGACCGGGCGCGTCGGCAGGTCGCTACAGGTCGGACAGAACGCCGCGAGCCACTCGGGGCCGGACTGACCGGCGTCCAGCGGCGCCATCCAGGCATTGAGGTACAGCTCCTCGTCGCCCGACAGGAACCCATCGGCACCTGCGGACATGTGCCCGTCGTTCAGGTCCTCCGCCATCGACCACGGCCGGTAGGCCTTCCGAAGCGTCCAGTCAGGGGGATAGCCGACGGTGAAGCCGTACTGGGCCGACGTGTAGCGCGGCCAATCGGCGGGTTGCTGCGAACCCAGGGCCGCCGGCGTCGGCGAGGGCGCCTGGGCGGTCGCGGCAGGGCTCGTGGTGGGAATCGGGGCAGCGGTGCCCGATGGCTCGCGAAAGTAGGCTGCCGTGCCGGCGACCGCGAGCACGACTGCCGCGACGCCGAGTCCGGCGCGGAGAGGGTAGGACATCGAAAGGGACCTCCAGGGCGCGAAGAGACCGCGCCGGGTCTGCCTGTTCGTGGGGAGTGAGGCGATGATCGCGCGCCGCGTGGTGGAGGGCAGGTCTCGTGGACCCTCGTCGAACCACGCGCCGAGGATGTCGTCAGGGTCGTCGTGTCTGGTCATGCTGATCGGACCTTCCGGGGCTCGACCCCGTCTCGCGTCAGGGCGCCGCGGAGGATCCGCGTCGCGTAGTGCAGCCGGGACTTGACGGTGCCCAGGGGCACGCCCGTCGTCTCGGCGATCAGCTGCAGGGGAAGGCCGGCGTGGTGGTGGAGCACCGCCACGGCACGATGCTCCGGGGACAGCGTCGCGAACGCGCGATCAAGCGCGATCCGATGCTCCACGGACACCATCTCGTCGATGTCCGCCGGCCCCTCGTGCGGGAGCGCGCGGACATTGACGGTCCACCGCCGGTTGCGCCGGATCTCCTCGTAGCACGCATTCACGAGGAGTCGGTGGAGCCAGGCCTCGAAGCGGTCGGGGTCCCGGAGACGGGGGAGCTCGCGCCACGCGAGGAGAAAGGCCTGCTGCACGGCGTCCTCTGCCCGCTCTGCATCGCGCAGGATCCTGTACGCGATGCTGTAGCAGCGGCCACCATGGAGATCGACGAGCCCTGTGAAGGCGACGTCGTCGCCGGCCCGCGCCAGGTCAATCAGCCTCGTTTGCACGGGCTTCCTTCCGGGAGCAGCACCCGACTGGGTGCTTGCCCAAGTACAGATGGTCGCAGGTCCCGGAAGGTTCGAACGCGGCGCGAGGCGCTCCCGCTCGCGAGCTGGATCGGGACGCCTGCACCTGGCCGATCCGCCGATCGGTTGATGCGCCGGTCAACCGGGTTCGGTCGGCGGTTGGGGCCGGCCGGGCGATGACTGCGGCATGGTCACCCGCGGACACTCCGCCGATGAACGTCATCGAAGTCACCGACCTCACCAAGCGCTACGGCGACCGCACCGTCGTCGACGGCGTGTCCTTCAACGGTCGAGGAGGGCGAGATCTTCGCCATCCTCGGTCCCAACGGCGCCGGCAAGACAACCACCGTCGAGTCCATCGGGGGCCTGCGGACGCCGGACGCCGGCTCGATCAGCGTGCTCGGGCTCGACCCGCAGCGCGACCGGGACGACCTCCATCGCGTCGTGGGCATCCAGCTCCAGGAGAGCGAGCTTCCCGACCAGATCCGGGTCCGGGAGGCGATCGACCTCTACGCCTCCTTCTACCCGGCGCCGCGCGACGGCGAGCAGCTGCTCATCGACCTCGGGCTCGCCGACAAGCGGAAGTCGATGTTCGGGAAGCTGTCCGGCGGCGAGAAGCAGCGGCTCTCGATCGCGCTCGCGCTGATCGGCAACCCGAAGATCGCGATCCTCGACGAGCTCACGACCGGGCTCGACCCGCAGGCCAGGCGTGACACCTGGCAGCTGATCGAGGACGTCCGCGCCGGCGGCGTGACGGTCATCCTCGTGACGCACTTCATGGAGGAGGCCGAGCGCCTCGCCGACCGGATCGCGCTGATCGACGCCGGGCGCCTGGTCGCCCTCGACACGCCTGCGGGGATCGTGGCCCGGGTCGACGCCGAGCAGCGGCTGCGGTTCCGGCCGTCCGTCCCGATCGACGACGGGCTGCTCACGGACCTGCCCGAGGTCCACAGCGTGAGCCGGCAGGGCCAGACGGTCGTCGTCGCCGGCACCGGCAACCTCGTGTCGGCCGTCACGGCGGTCCTCGCGCGCAATCAGATCGTGGCCAACGAGCTGCGCATCGAGCAGGTGGGTCTCGACGACGCCTTCGTCGCCCTGACCGGCCGCAAGCTCGCCTCGTAGGCCCGGAAGGAGCTCTCCATGCTGACCAGGCTCACGGCCGTCGAGGCACGGCTGTTCTTCCGCGAGCCCGGCATGTGGCTGGTCTCGATCCTGCTGCCGACGATCATCCTCGTCGTCGTCGGACTCCTGTTCGGGACCGAAGCGGACCCGGCGCTGGGCGGGTTGCGCTGGATCGACACGTTCGCCCCGTCAATGGTGGTCATGACGCTGGCGGTCCTGGGCGTCAACACGCTCCCGGGCCGGCTCGTGAAGTACCGCGAGAAGGGCGTCCTGCGCCGCCTGTCGACGACGCCGGCCAGCCCGCGGTCCCTCCTGATCGCGCAGCTGGCGGTGAACATGGGCGTGGCGCTCATCAGCCTCGCGGTGCTGCTCGTCGTCGGCTTCCTCGTCTTCGGGATCCCGATGCCGAAGGACCCGATCGGGTTCGCCGTCGCGTTCCTCCTCGGCATGTCGGCGCTGTTCGCCCTGGGCCTGCTGGTCGCCGCCGTGGCACCGACCCCGGCCACCGCGACCGCGATGTTCGTGCCGCTGTTCGCGCTCGTGATGTTCCTCGGTGGGGTATACCTGCCGCGGATGCTGCTGCCCGAGTTCCTGATCCGCATCGGTGACTACACGCCGCCCGGCGTGCAGGCGCTGCTCGATGCCTGGACGGGGATCTCGCCCCAGCCCACCCAGCTCGCGGTCATGGCCCTGATCACGATCGTGGCCGGCACCGTGGCCGCCCGGCGGTTCCGCTGGGAATGAGCCACCCGAGCGCGCCAGTCATGCCGAACCCCGCTCGGTCGTTCTATGAGCGATGGAGCGATCGGCTGACCGACTGGTGCCCGTTCGTCACGCTGGCGGTGGCGTCGGCCCTGACCCTCCCCTGGTCGACCGAGACCCCGGGCGAACGTCTCGTCACCGCGGGCCTGGTCGCCCTCGCCGCGGTCTGGGTGTATCTCGGCTACACGCGGACCCCGAAACCGCGCCAGGCCCATCGCGCGCGGATGCTCGTCTACTTCATCGGCCTGCTCGCGATCGCGACGCTGCTGTCGATGCGCGAGTACCTGTTCTTCATCTTCCTCATCACCGGGTTCTTCCACGCGATGATGCTCCGGCCGTGGGTGCTGCTGATCGGCGGCGTGTTCGCCACGTCCGTCCTCGTGAACACGGTGATCGGCGGGTTCCCGACGAACCCGGAGTGGCTGGCGATCTGGGTGGCGATCATCGTCATCCAGACGCTCGCGATCGGTGGTGGCGGCATCCTCGGCGAGCGCATGGCAGAGGTGAGCGAGCAACGTCGCCTGGCCGTGGCCCGGCTCGAGACCGCGCTCGAGGAGAACGCCGGCTTGCACGCCCAGCTGCTGACCCAGGCCCGCGAGGCCGGCGTGCTCGACGAGCGGCAACGCATGGCAGGCGAGATCCACGACACGATCGCCCAGGGCCTGACCGGGATCGTCACCCAGCTCGAGGCGGCCGAGCAGGCCCGCGACCGCCCCGAGGCCTGGCAGCGGCACGTCCGGAACGCGATCGGCCTCGCGCGCGAGAGCCTGTCCGAGGCGCGGCGATCGGTCGAGGGCTCGAGGCCTGAGCACCTCGAGACCGCGCGACTGCCCGAGGCCCTGGCCGACGTCGCCCGGGAGTGGTCGGCGCTCAACGGCGTGCCGGTCGAGGTGGTGACCACCGGCGACGTCCAGCCGCTGCACCCGGAGGTCGAGGTCGCGCTGCTGCGAACCGCGCAGGAGGCATTGGCCAACGTGGCCAAGCACGCCAACGCCTCGCGCGCCGGGCTCACGCTGTCGTACATGGGCGACGTCGTGACGCTCGACGTGCGCGACGACGGCGTCGGCTTCGAGGTCTCGACCGCGTCCGACGAGCGCGGGGCCGGCTTCGGGCTGTCGGCGATGCGGCAGCGCGTCAACCGGGTCGCCGGGACGCTCGCCATCGAGTCCGAGCCCGGCGCCGGGACGGCCGTGTCGGCGCGGGTCCCCGCCATCGTCGCCCCCGGCCTGGTCGGCCGCGCATGACGCCGATCCGGCTTCTGATCGTCGACGACCACCCCGTGGTGCGGGACGGCCTGCGGGGCATGTTCTCGGGCGACCCGGAGTTCGTCGTCGTGGGCGAAGCGTCAGACGGCGCCGAGGCGATCGACCTCGCGGGCCGCCTGGTCCCGGACGTGATCCTGATGGACCTCCGGATGACCGGCGTGAACGGCGCGGACGCCATCCGTGCGATCGCCGAGCGGCAGATCCCGTCGCGCGTGCTCGTGCTCACGACCTATGACTCCGACAGCGACGTCGTGCCGGCGATCGAGGCCGGGGCGACGGGCTATCTCCTCAAGGACTCGCCACGCGACGAGCTGTTCCGCGCGGTGCGCGCGGCGTCGCGCGGCGAATCCGTGCTCGCCTCATCGGTCGCCACGCGGCTGATGAGCCAGCTCCGGAACCCGGTTTCGGAGTCGCTCAGCGACCGCGAGCTCGAGGTGCTGTCGCTCATCGCCCAGGGGGAGACCAACCGCGGGGCGGCGGTGCGGCTGTTCATCTCCGAGGCGACCGTCAAGACGCACCTGGTCCACATCTACGCGAAGCTGAACGTCAACGACCGGGCGGCTGCCGTCGCGACGGCCTTCGAGCGCGGGCTGTTGCCCACCAGTCGGGGCAGCTGACGCACGGCTCGCCGGTGGATGAGGAGCACGTCGTCGGCCGCCCGCGGACACGGCCGGGATGCTGCGGATGGCCGCGGCGATCTGTCAGACTCCGCCCAATGGGTAGGCGGCGGTGGGTCCGATACCTCGGTCCGGCGATGGCAGCCGGCCTGCTCGTGAGCGCCTGCGGTGCGTCGGCGGCGCCGAGCGAGGCGCCGGCGTCCGCACCGGCATCGATGGCTCCCGCCGCGTCACCGGAGCCGTCAGTGGCGACCGCCTCGCCGTCGCCCTCGCCGTCGGCGTCGCCTGAGGCCTCGGCCGCCGTCACGGTCGACTACGGCGAGGTGGGCGTCACCCCGCGGGGCAGCCGAGTCACCGTCCACTCGTTCGGGCCCAGTGAGCGCTCCGTTGCGCCCCCGGCGGGCGCAGCCTGGCAGGAGATCGACCTCGAGTGGTGCCTGCCGCCGACGATCGTCAGCGACATCACGGTGGGCAACATCCGCTATGAGCTCAACCTCGAGCTGAGCGACGGCGCCACCATCGAACCCGAGGCGGAGGCCGACTCGCCCGACGAGGTCTACGCCTCCGAGGGGACGTTCAGTGCCGATGACTGCGTCCGCGGCGCGCTCGTGTTCGCGGTCCCGGCCGGGGCGACGCCCGAGCATCTGCTGCTCGTCGGTCCGAACGGCGGCATGCGCTGGCGGCTCGCCTGACGCAGACGTCGCGGGCGGCGAGCGGCTAGTCGAGCAGCCGTCCGGCCCGCAGCTCGGGGATGATCTCGGTGGCCACGCGCCGGAGGACCCCGGTGTCGGAGGCCGCGGGCCGGACCGTCGAGAAGTCCGTGAAGCCCAGCCGGTGGTGGTGGCGGACGAAGTCGAGATAGGCGTCGGTCGAGCGCAGCGCCTCGCTCGTCGCCCAGGTCGACCGCCGGATCTCGGCCGGGTCGCGACCGATCGCCCGGCAGGCCGCATCGAGGGCCGGCGATGCGATCGGCAAGGTCGGTCTCGACGCCCTCCGTCGCGGCGCCGGGGATCACCCCGAACGTGTCCCACTGGTCGGCATAGCGGGCCGCGATCCGCAGCATCCTCGGCCGGTGCGCCGCGATGAGGATCGGGATCCGGGGCTGCTGGACCGGGGGCGGCACGAGGCGCGCATCGTCGAGCTGGTAGAACCGGCCATCGAAGGTCGTCCGCTCCTGCTGCATCAGCAGGCTGATGACCTCGACCGCCTCCTCGAACCGGTCGACCCGCTCCGGGGCGGGCGGCAGGTCGATGCCGTAGCGGCGGTGCTCGTCCTCGTGCCAGCCGGTCCCGATCCCGAGGACCAGCCGCCCGCCGCTGATGTGGTCGACGGTGACGGCCTCCTTGAGCAGGATCGCGGGGTGACGGAACGTGTTGCTCGACACGAGGACGCCCAGGCGGATGCGCGTCGTCTTCGCGGCGATCGCCGCGAGCAGCGTCCACGCCTCGAGACAGCCGTCCTCGGGCGCCCCATCCGTGTCGACGAGGTGGTCGACCAGCCACGCGTGGTCGAAGCCCAGCTCCTCGGCTTCGAGGAACTCGTCCAGCACGCGGTTCCAGTCCATGCGTGCCTGGCTCAGGAACAGCCCGAAGCGCAGCGTGGTGGGACCCGTCATAGCCGTTGCTCCCGACTGAGATACCGCTGGATCAGCACGACCACGATCAGGAACACCCCGCTCACCACCTGCTGGAAGTAGGAGCTGAGCGTGCCCACCTGGTTGATCACGTTGTTGATGACGTTGAGGAGGAGCACGCCGGCGAGCGTGCCCATCATCGACCCCGAGCCCCCGGTCAGCAGCGTGCCGCCGATCACGACGGCCGCGATCGCCTGCAGCTCGAGCCCGACCCCGATCGTCGACTGGCCCGACGACGAGCGGGCCGCAACCAGGACGCCCGCCAGGCCCGCGAGGAGCCCGCTCGTGAGGTACATGGCGATCTTGACCCGGGCGATCGGCAGGCCCATGAGTCGCGCCGCGTCCTCGCTGCCGCCGATCGCGGTCACCGCCATGCCGTAGCGGGATCGCGTGAGGACCAGCCAGCCGACGAGGAACGCGACCGCGGCGATGATGATCGGGATCCGGATCCCCATGATCGACTCCTGGCCGAGCCAGGTGACGGCGAGGTCGCTGTCGATGTGGAAGATCGTGTTGCCCTCGTCGGAGACCGCGAACGCGAGGCCGCGGGCGAACAGCAGGGCGGCGAGGGTCACGATGAACGCGGCCATCCGGCCCCGGGCGATGAGCAGCCCGTTGAACAGGCCGATGACCCCGCAGACCACGAGGGGCAGCGCCACGGCGACGATGCTGCCCGACTGCGAGCCGTACGCCGCGAGGACCGCGGACAGCGCCAGCAGCGACCCGACCGAGAGATCGATGCCGCCGCCGATGATGACGAACGTCATGCCGACGGCGATCAGGCCGAGGAACGAGCTCGCCTCGAGGATGTTCAGGAAGTTGTCGACGCTCGCGAACTTCGTCCCGAACACGAGCGACGCGATGACGGTGACCGCGGCGAGGATCAGGAACGCGCCGCTGCGCTGGAGCATGCGGGCGATGCGCTCGCGCCGCGTCGCGATCCGCGCGGCGTCGTCGAGGGAGCCTGCGGCCGGGGTGAGCACGGGGTCGACGCCCCCCGGGCTGCCGGTCGCCGCGGTCACGATCCGCTCCGCTGACGCTGGATGAAGACCGCGGCGAGGATGATCGCCGCCTGGACCATCCGCGTCGCCGAATCGGGCAGGTTGTGGGTGATCAGCGTCGCCGAGATCAGCTGCATCAGCATCGCGCCGGCCAGCGTGCCGACGATCCGCACCTTGCCTCCCGACAGCGGGGTCCCGCCGACGACCACGGCGGTGATCGCGCTGAGCTCGATGAGGTTGCCGACGAACGACGGATCGGACGCGCTGAGGCGAGCGGTCTGGATGATCCCCGCCAGGGCCGCCAGGCCGGCGCTGAGGACGTACACGGAGAGCAGCGTCCGCCGGACGGGCACGCCCGCGAGGCCGCTGGCCTCGGGATTGCCGCCGATCGCCACGACGTAGCGACCGAACGTCGTCCGCGCGACGAGCACGCCGACGACGAGGGCGACGCCCAGCGCGATCAGGACCACGTACGGGACGCCCAGCAGGCGCCCCGATCCGATCGAGCTCAGGGCCGGGTCGAAGATCTCGGTCAGCCGGCCCTGGGCGATCACGAGCGCGAGCCCGCGGCCGCCGACGAGCAGCGCGAGCGTCGCGACGATCGGCTGGATCCCGAAGCGCGAGATGAGCACGCCGTTCACGACGCCGACCGACGCGCCGCCGATGAGCGCGATCGTGATCGCGACGGCCGGTCCGTAGCCGAGGTACAGCGCCAGCAGGGCCGAGGCGATCGCCATGACCGAGCCGACGGAGAGGTCGATGCCGCGGGTGCCGATGACCAGCGCCATCCCCAGGGCGATGATCGCGACCGGGACGACCTGCACGAACTGCAGGCGGATGTTGTCGACCTCGGCGAAGCGCGGCGTGAACACGAGGTTGAAGGCGATCAGGAGCAACAGCCCCGCGTAGACGCCTCGCTCGGCGATCCAGTCGAGGACCTGCTCGCGCGTGACCGAGCGAGGACTGGTGATCAGCTCAGCGGACGACATCGTCGTCGCCTCCGGGCATCGGCCGACGAGTCCGGCTCCTGCTCGTCCGCCCGCTGCGCCGCGGCCGCGATCATGCCGAGCACGCCGTCCTGGCTGACCTCCGCGCCGGACAGCGTGCCGACGACGGCCCCGTCGCGCAGCACGATGATCCGGTCGGCGCCCTCGACGACCTCCTCGAGCTCGGAGGAGATCAGGACGACCGCCAGCCCCGCTTCGGCGAGGTCGCTGATGAGGCCCTGGATCTCGGCCTTCGCGCCGACGTCGATGCCGCGGGTCGGGTCGTCGAGGAGCAGGACCGGGGCTCGAGGCACAGGACCCGCGCCAGCAGGACCTTCTGCTGGTTCCCGCCGGACAGCTCGCTGACCCGCTGGTCCGGGCTCGACGCCTTGATCCGGAGGCGGGTCATCAGCGCCTCGACGAGGGCGTCCTGCCGGCGCCGCGAGACGAACCCCGCGCGCGAGATCGTGGGCAGGGCCGCGAGCACGATGTTCTCGCGCACCGACAGCGTGGGGATGATGCCGTCGGCCTTGCGGTCCTCGGGGATCAGGGCGATCCCGGCCGCGATCGCGGCCCGCGGTGATCCGGGCTTGACCGCCTCGCCGGCGACCTCCACCGAGCCGCTGTCGAGCGGGTGCGCGCCGTAGATGGACTTCGCCGTCTCGGTCCGGCCGGATCCGAGCAGGCCGGCCAGCCCCACCACCTCGCCGGCACGCACCTCCACCGTCACGTCGTCGAGCACGTGGCGACGCGTCAGGCCGGTCGCCTGGAGCACCGCGCGCGTCTCCTGCGACGTGTCGTGGCTGCCGAAGCGCGTCCTGGCCCGGGCGACCTCGGACAGCTCCCGCCCGAGCATCCTCGAGACGAGCTCGAGCCGCGTGATCTCGGAGATCGGTCCGGTGTGGACCCGCCGCCCGTCACGAAGCACGGTCACCGCGTCGCACAGCCGGAAGACCTCGTCGAGCCGGTGCGACACGTAGACCACCGCCACGCCGTCCCGGCGCAGGAGATCGACCACCTCCATCAGGCGCTCGACCTCGCGTGGCTCGAGCGACGAGGTCGGCTCGTCCATGATCACGACCCGGTGATCGGCGTCGATCGCGCGGGCGATGGCGACCATCTGCTGGACGCCCAGACCCAGCTCCCTGAGCGGACGCCTGACGTCGACGTGGATGCCGTAGCGCGCGAGGCTCGCGCTCGCCTCGCGATGCATCCGCGGGAAGTCGATGAGCCCAGGCGGGTCGGCTCGCGGCCGAGGAACAGGTTCCGCGCCACGCTCATCAGCGGGACGAGGTTCACCTCCTGGTAGATCGTGCTGATGCCCGCTGCCTGCGCGTCCAGCGGCCGGGCGAACGTCACCGGCTCGCCGCGGTACACGATCGATCCCTGGTCCGGCTGGTGCACGCCGGTGAGCACCTTGATCAGGGTGGACTTGCCGGCCCCGTTCTCCCCGACCAGGGCGTGCACCTGCCCCGCGCGCAGCTCGATCGACACGTCCGAGAGCGCCAGGACGCCGGCAAACCGCTTCGAGACGCCCTGCACGTCGAGGACGGCGGGCTCGGCGATCGTCGTCATGCGACCCTCACCAGCCGATAGTGGCAGGAATCAGTACCGACCCGCATGACCCAGGAGGAGGCCTAGTCACGCGGGCCGGTACCGTCAGGTGGGGGGATCAATACGCGTTGGGCAGCTCGGCCTCGGCGTTGTCCTTCGTGTACTCCTTGTCCGAGATGATGGTCTTCTCCGGGACGCCGGATCCGCCGTAGAAGTCGGTGAGCGCCTTGAAGGCCAGCGGCCCGAAGCGCGGGTTCGACTCGATGACGCCGCTGATCCAGCCGTCGACGATGCCCTGGACGGCGCCCTTGGTGCCGTCGATCGTCAGGATCTTCACGTCACCCGGCTGCTTGCCGGCATCCTTCAACGCCGCGACCGCGCCGAGCGCCATCTCGTCGTTGTGGGCGTAGATGCAGTTGATCTCCGGGTTCGCCTGGATGAGCTGGGCGGTGACCGTCTGGCCCTTGGCCCGCTCGTAGTCGGCCGCCTGCTTCGCGATGACCTTCATCTTCGAGGCCTTCGCGGCCATCTGGTCCTCGAAGCCCTGCTGGCGGTCGTTCGTGACGTTGACGCCGGCGGCGCCGAGCAGCACGGCCAGGTTGCACGAGTCACCGGTCGCGGCGCTGAGCGCATCGAAGGCGCGCTTGCCCTGCTCGACGAAGTCGGAGCCGACCCAGCCGATGAAGTCCGTGCAGGCGGTCTTGGTGGTGAGGAAGCGGTCGATCGTCATGATCGGCACGTTCTTCTCCTGGGCGTACTCGAGGGCGGGGTCGAGGCCCTCGGAGTTCAGCGGCGAGATGATCAGCGCCTGGGCGCCCTGGTCGATCATCCCCTTGATGTCCGAGATCTCCTTGTTCAGGTCGGACTCGGCGTTGGTCGTGATCAGCTTGATCCCGAGCTTCGCGGCCTCGTCCTTGATCGACTGGGTCTCGGCGATCCGGAACGGGTTCGCCTCCTTCTCGGACTGGGCGAACCCGATGGTCGCGGTCTTCAGGTCGAGCTTCGGTACGCCGGCGGGTTGTACTTGTCGAAGGTGCAGGCCTCACCGGCCGCGGCCGTCTGGACGACCTGCTCGCCGCCGCTCGCGGCTGGCCCGGAGGCGGCTGGACTGGCACAGGCGGCGGCGACCGTGAGGCTCGCCATGAGGCCTGCGAGCTTCGGCAGACTGGCGACGGGAATGCGCATGGACGTTGCTCCTCCACGATGCCCCGAACGGCAAACTGACCCTGGTCGGCGCTCGACGCGACATTCCACGCATGTTTTGCTGCATCAAGCCCGGTTACCGTAGCACTATGTGTCAATGGCGGCGCGATTACGCTCGGATCCAAGAGATTTGCGCCCGAACTGCCTCTTGTAACCACTAGTCACTCATACTAGGCTGGCTGACAGATGGACACGAAACACCGGCTCGCGGCCCGCAAGAGCATCCGCGTGGACGGCACGACCGGCGAGGGACACGCGGCGGTCATCTTCCGCGCGCTTGCCAACGACACCCGGGTCGAGATCCTCCGGTACCTCGGCGATCGCGTCGTCGCCGTGAACCAGATCGCGAAGGACATGGGCCTGCCGTCCTCGACCGCGACCATGCACGTGGGCGTCCTGGAACGGGCCGGCCTGCTCCACACGGAGCTGCGGCCGGCGAGTCGCGGGCTGCAGAAGGTGTGCGCGCGGACCTACGACGAGCTGGTGTTCGACCTGCCCCGCGGCGCGCAGGAGCCCCACGACGCCGTCGACGTCCAGATGCCGATCGGCGGGTTCTCCGACTTCGACGTCGAGCCGACCTGCGGCCTCGTCAGCGCGACCGGCCTCATCGGGTTCCTCGACGATCCGTCGGCGTTCTACGAGCCCGACCGGCTGACGGCGCAGCTGCTCTGGTTCAGGGCCGGGCTACGTGGAGTACCGGTTTCCCAATCGCGTGCCGCCCGGGGCACGGGTCCAGTCGCTGCAGCTGACCGCGGAGGTCTGCAGCGAGGCGCCGCTCCACGACCTCGACTGGCCCAGCGACATCACCGTCTGGATCAACGGGACGCCGCTCGGCGACTGGACGTGTCCGTCCGACTTCGGCGGCCAACGCGGACGGCTGACGCCATCGTGGTGGGAGGAGAAGGACTCGCAGTTCGGCGTGCTCAAGCGATGGCTCGTCACCGACCACGGCACCACGATCGACGGCATCGGCCTGTCGGCCGTCGAGGTCGCCTCGCTCGGGCTTGCCCACGGCGAGCCCATCGTCGTGCGCATGGGCGTCCGGCCGGAGGCGGAGAACGTCGGCGGGCTGAACCTGTTCGGCCGCGGCTTCGGCAACTACCCCCAGGACCTGGGACTTCGCCTCGAGTACCGGTCGGGTCGAGCCGAGACCTGATCCGGCGCGCGTCCCACGCGGCGGAACGGGCGCGCCTGCGCCTCGCGAAACGTGGCGACGTGGCGCACAGTGGACGGGTGACCCGTATCCGCGCCCACCGATGAACCCGCCGCCCGAGCTCGACATCGACCCGGTCCGGCTCGGCGAGCGCTTCCCCGCCGACTTCGCCTGGGGCTTCGCCGCCTCCGGGTACCAGGTCGAGGGCGCGGCAGCCGAAGACGGGCGGGGCCGGTCGATCTGGGACACCTTCGCCGGGCAGCCGGGCGCGATCGCCGATGGCAGCACCGGCGACGTCGCCACCGACCACTACCACCGCTACCCCGAGGACGTGCGCCTGATGGCCGACCTCGGGGCGCGCGCCTATCGCTTCAGCATCGGCTGGCCGCGCGTCCTGCCCATGGGGACGGGCGACGTCAACGAGCGCGGCATCGACTTCTACGAGCGGCTCGTCGACGCCCTGCTCGACGCCGGCGTCCAGCCGCTCATCAACCTGTTCCACTGGGACCTGCCGCAGCCGCTGCAGGACCGCGGGGGCTTCGCGAACCCGGAGGTCGTCGGCTGGTTCAGCGACTTCGCCGCCCTGATCGCATCCAGGCTGGGCGACCGCGTCACGGACTGGATGACGTTCAACGAGCCGGCGGTCTTTGCCTTCCTGGGCCATGCCGACGGCATCCATGCGCCGGGGCTGCGCGACTGGCCGACGGCGATCCGCGTGGCCGACAACCAGCTCCGCGCCCATGCGGCCGCCACGGCGGCGATCCGCGCCCGCGTCGCCAGCGCGAAGGTGGGCCTCGCATTCGACGTCAACCAGGTCGCGCCTGCCAGCGACGCGGAGCGGGATCGCGTCGCCGCGGACCAGTGGAGCGCCGCGCGCGACGCGTGGTTCCTCGATCCGCTCTTCGGCCGTGGCTACCCGGCGCTGGGCCTCGAGGTGCACCGCGCGGCGGGTCACCTCGACGGCATCGAGCTCGCCGATCCGCCGGCCGCCGAGCTCGACTACCTGGGCCTGAACTTCTACCGCCGCGACTCGGTCCGCGCCCTGTCTGACCGCCCGTTCGACTGGGAGATCGGCGCCCTGCCGGGCTCGGAGCAGACGCAGATGGACTGGCATGTCGCGCCCGACGGCCTGCGTGACACGCTGCTCCAGCTCCACCGGACGTACGCGCCGCGCGAGATCATCGTGACCGAGAACGGCGCCGCGTACCCCGACACGGTCGATCGGGACGGCGAGGTGCGCGACACGGCCCGCGTGGCGTACCTGGCCCGCCACGTGGCAGCGGCCGCCGACGCGCTCGCGGCCGGCGTGCCGCTCACCGGCTTCCACGTGTGGTCGCTGCTGGACAACTACGAGTGGAGCCTCGGCTACGGACGGCGGTTCGGCCTGGTCCACGTCGACTTCGAGACCCAGCGCCGCACGCCCAAGGACAGCGCGCGCTGGTACCAGCGGCTCATCGCCCGGCGGTAGGGGCCGGACGAGACGCCCGGGCCCGGCGTCAGGACTTGACGGAGCCGGCCAGGATCCCTCGCACGAATGCTCGCTGGAGCAGCAGGAACACGATCAGCGGCACGACCATCGTGATGAACGCGCCGGCGGTGAGCAGGTGCCACGAGCCGCCGCGGCTGCCGATCAGCTGGTACAGGGCCGTCGGCAGCACGCGAACGTCGGCGCTCGGCCCGAGGAACACCAGCGCGACCAGCAGGTCGTTCCAGACCCACAGGAACTGGAAGATCGCGAACGCGCCGATCGCCGGGATCGACAACGGCAGGACGATCCGGATGAAGGCCTGGAGGTGCGAGGCACCGTCGATCGCCGCGGACTCGAACAGGTCGCGCGGCAGCTGCGAGATGAAGTTGTAGAGCAGGAAGATCGCCAGCGGCAGGCCGAAGCCCGTGTGGGCCAGCCAGATGCCCAGGAACGTGCCGTACAGGTTCCCCGCGCTGTAGATCTGCAGGATCGGGATGAGCGACATCTGGATCGGCACGACGAGCAGCCCGACGACGATCGTGAACAGGATCCCCCGGCCGCGGAACGGGATCCACGCGAACGCGTAGGCGGCAAACGCGGCGATCGTGATCGGGATCACGGTCGACGGGATGGCCACGATCAGGCTGTTGATGAACGAGTTGCCCATGCCGTCGCTGGCGATGACCGTCGAGTAGTTGGACAGCGTCCACTGGTTCGGGGGGTCGAGCGGGCTGAACAGCGCCGTCCACCAGCCGGATGTCGTGATGTACAGCGGGTCGCGGATCGACGTCACCAGCAGGCCGAGCGTCGGGATCGTCCACAACAGGCAGATGCCGAGGACCGCCAGCCGCAGCGGCAGGCTGCGCAGCAGCGGCGGCCGCCACGCGGCCACGCGCCCGACCGCCGTCGGTCTGCGCGACGTCCGTGGTCTGGGCCGGCGCCGTCATCCTTGGGCCTGCTGGCGCTTGAAGTTGCGCAGGTTGATGTACATCACGGGCAACACCGCCAGGAACAGCAGGGTCGCCAGCGCCGCGCCGCGACCGTCGTTGAAGAACTGGAAGATCTCGTGGAACATGCGGACGCCCACGACGTCGTCGTTGAACCGTCCGCCGGTCGTCACGTAGACGATGTCGAAGATCTTGAGGGTCACGATGGCGATCGTCGTCGCGACCGTGACGATCGAGCCGCGGATCTGCGGCACGACCACCTGGAGGAACAGCTGGCGCTCCGTGGCGCCGTCCAGCCGGGCCGCCTCGAGCACCTCGGCCGACACGCCCTTGATCGCGGCCGACAGCACGACCATGGCGAACCCGGTCTGGAGCCAGACCAGGATCATGATCTCGGCGAAGACGTTGATCGGGCTGGTCGTGAACCAGGGGATCGGCTCAAAGCCGAGCGCGACCACGATGGCGTTGAGCAGGCCGATCTGCGGCGAGCCGGCGGGCTGCCAGGCGTACATGAAGCCCCAGATGACCGACGCGCCCACGAGCGAGATCGCCAGCGGCAGGAACACGAAGGTCTTGGCCAGCGCCTCGCGTCGGACCCGGTCGAACAGCCCGGCGATCAGGAGGCCCAGCAGCACGCTGCCGCCGGTGCCGAAGATCAGCCACAGGGCGTTGTTGCGCAGGATGGTGAGGAACTCCGGGTCGGCCAGCACCGCGAAGTTCGCGAACGTGAACTGGCCTTCGTTGTCCTGGAACGCGCGCAGGATCGTGCCTGCCGCCGGATAGACGAGGAAGACGCCCAGCAGCGAGCAGCGCGGGCCCGACGAAGACCCAGGGAAGGATGCGGTCGCGCCACTTCGGTTGGAGCAGGCTGACCAGCGCGCCGACGCCGAGGTACAGCAGCCAGATGCCGCCGACACCGACGGCCAGCGCGATCACCGCGAGCAGGATCTTGGCGATCACCTGATCGCCCGAGCCGTTGCGCAGGTCGGTCGCGCCTGCGGTGTTGCCAAGCGCCTCGTAGATCGAGGCGAGGAATTTCGGCCCGCCCTGCGGGTCGTAGAGGACGAGGAACCCGGCGCCGCACAGGCCCAGCGCGATCAGCCCAAGGATGGGCAGGACGAACTGTGCGGGCCCCGGACGCTCGGCCCTGGTTACGGCCATCCACTCCTCCTCTCGGAACGAGCAGGCGGGGCGCCCACCGTGCGGTGGGCGCCCCGCTAGCCACTAAGACACTACGGGGTTGCGGGCCAGCTGTCGTCGATGGCCTTCAGGATGGCGTCGGTATCGGCGCCACCGCTGTTGACCCACTCGACGGCCTTCGTCCAGAACGTCCCGGCGCCGACGGCGGCGGGCATCAGGTCGGAGGCATCGAAGCCGATTCCGGCCGCACCGTTTGCGATCTCGGACGCGACCTTGAGCTTGTAGGCACCCTCGTACCACGCGGGCGGCGTCGAGGCGTTGGCCGAGATGGCGCTGCCGGTCTCGATCCAGCGCTGGATGCCTTCCGGCGTGCTGAGGAACTCGGCGACGGCACGGACTTCGGGCCGGTCGGCGAGGACCATGAGCGTGTCAGCCGAACCCTCGGCGTTGGTCTGGGCCGGGTCGATGGTCGGGAACGGGAAGATGCCGATGTCTTCGCCGATCACGTACTTCGACGGCGTCCCGCTTGCGCGCTGATCCGGGAAGAAGTCCGGGCCGTACCAGGTCGGGATCTTCTGCATCCAGCACTTCGGCGCCGCGAGGTCCTGATCGAACATCGGGTCCATCGGCGTCTTCTGGTCGGTGTTGATGATCGCCTGCGGTCCGCCGTAGACGTACTTGTCCGTGAAGAAGATCTTGCCGACGCGGTCGAAGGCTTCCTTGATCCCCGGGTCGTTGAACGGGATCTCGTGGTTGATCCACTGGTTGTAGTAGTCGAGGCCCTTGGTCTTGAGGACCACTTCCTCGACCCAGTCGGTGATCTGCCAGCCGGTCGCGTCGCCGGGACCGCCTGCGCTGACGCACCACGGGTTGGTGCCGTCGGCGACGATCTTGTCGGACAGGGCGATCAGCTCGTCCCACGTCTTGGGGACGGTGTAGCCCGCGGCCTCGAAGGCCTTGATCGGGTACCAGATGGTGGACTTGACGTCGGCCTTGTAGGGGATGCCCCAGATGTTGCTGCCCTCGGTGACCAGGCCGATGGTGGCCGGGTGCTCGTCGGCGAGCTTCTTGGCATCCATGAACGTCGCGACGTCGATGACCTTGCCGTCTTTGGCGTAGGCCAGGACGGGCGTGGGCTGGGCGAGCATCGCCAGGTCCGGCGGCTGGCCGCCCTGGATGCGCGTCCGCAGCACGGTCTCGTGGCTCGAGCCGATGCTGTCGACGTTGATCTTGATGCCGGTCGCGGCCGCGAAGTCGGCCAGCGACGAGGCGAAGTTCGTGCCCTCGCCACCGACCCACTGGGTCTGGACGGAGACGGTCTTGCCGTTGAACGGCTTGTCGGCGCCGAGCGCCGCGTCCAGCTCGGTGTAGCCGGTCGGAACGGCCGGCACGGCGGCTGCGGGCGGGGCCGAAGCCTCCGCGCTCGCGCTCGCCTCAGCCGACTCGGCCGGCGCGCTGGCGGACTCGCTTGCCGCGACGGATGCGGCCGGTGTCGGCGACGCGGTGCCGGAGGCGCAAGCGCCTACCAGCATCATGACGACGACCGCGAGCGCGGACGTTGTCCACAGTCTGTTGGTCACGTGTTACTCCTCCAATGTGCCGCGAGTGTACGGTGACGAGTTGCTCCGCTGGAACCGGCGGCGATCGATGAGCTCCAGCAGTGGCGCCGTGGGTTATCGCTCGCCCACCCCCTCTCGCTGAGGCGAGACGACGTGACGGCGGGCAATCGCTGCCGCCCCGCGGGCACCGGGTGCCTCGGTCGGCGACAGCAGCTCGACGCTCGCATCGCCCAGGGCGGCGCGGACGAGGGGTGAGTATGCGCGTTCGCGAGAAATGCGCGAACGGACGGATTCGAGCAGGGCGGGGCCGGCGGCCGCGACGCCACCACCGATGACGACGCGGCTGACGCCGAGGGTCAGGGCGAGCGATCGGATCGCCCGTGCGAGGTGTTCGGCCACCCGGTCGGTGATCTCGATCGAGAGGGCGTCGCCGGCGGCGCTCGCGCGGAACACGTCCGCTGCGCCCGGGTGGGGCGGGAGGCTGGTCTCGCGTCCGGCAGCCATCGCCTCGTCTGCCTGGCGGGCGATCGCCGGACCGGACGCGATCGTCTCGAGGCAGCCGCGCAGCCCGCAGGCACAGACGACGCCCGCCGGATCGGCCTGGATGTGGCCGACCTCACCGGCGAAGCCGTTCGCGCCGCGGAGCAGCGCGCCGTCGAGGACGACGCCGGCCGAGATGCCGGTCCCGATCGCGAGGAAGGCGACGTTGGCCGGCCCGGAGGCCGACCCGTCCACGGCGCGCTCGCTCAGCCACAGCGCCGCTGCCCGGGCGTCGTGCTCGACGACGGCGGGGATGCCGAGCGCGTCCTCGAGCAGCGGGCCGAGCCGCAGGTGGGTGATGCCCAGGTTGACGGCCATGCTGACCGAGCCCTCGACCGCGTCCACCTGGCCGGGGACGGCGACGCCGACGGCGGCGAGCGGCTGGCCGAGCTGGCGCTGCGCCTCCTCGACGAGTCCGGCGATCTGGGCCACGAGCGCCGGCCCGTCCGTCGGCGTGACGTGCTCGTAGACGACGTGGTCGCGATCGTCGGTGACGACGATCGAGGTCTTGGTGCCGCCGACATCGATGCCGGCGACCAGGCCCGTGCGCGCCGTCGGTGCGGTCGTCATCGCACCAGCCCCAGGCCCAGCTGCTGCTCCATGAGCAACGCCGAGGCACCCAGCACGACGACGTCATCGTGGACGTGGCCGTAGTCGATCTGCGTGTCGCGTGCGAGCAGGGTCAGGGCGCTCGACCCGGCGTACCGTCGGACCTCGGCCAGCCAGTCGTCCCCGAACCCGGCGACCGGGCCGACCACCAGCACGTGGCGGACGTTGAGCAGGCCGATCAGCCAGCCGATCGCGATGCCGAGCTCGCGCGCGGCATCGAGCACGATCCGGCGGATGCCGCGCACGTTGGCCAGGAACGCGTCCACGAGGCCGTCCTCGTCGGTGATCGACGGCTGCACCGCGCCCGCGGCGTCGACCATCGCGCGCATGCTCGTCACCGTCTCGAGGCAGCCGTCCCGGCCGCAGCGGCACGGAGCGGCGGCGCCGGCGACCGAGATGTGGCCGAACTCGCCCGCGCCGTGCCCATCGCCCTGGAACAGCTGGCCGTTGAGGATGATCCCCGCGCCGAGACCGCGACCAACCCTGACCACCACCAGGTTGGTGGGCCGGGGGCGACGGAAGAACGTCAGCTCGGCCAGGGCGGCGGCGTGGCTGTCGTTGGCGACGACCACCGGCATGCCGTAGCGCTCCTCGAGCAGCGGGCCCAGGCGGAGGTCGGCCCAGTCGAGGTTCACCGACCAGCGGACGATCCCCGAGCTCGTGTCGATGACCCCGGGCGCGCCGATGCCGATGCCGAGGAACGGAGCGTGGTCATCGGCGCGGAGGGCGTCGATGAGCTGGCAGACGAGCTCGACTGCGGCATCGCCGTTGCGACCCTCGAGGGGCAGCGCGACCGAGCGCAGGATCTCGCCACGCAGGTTCACGACCGCACCGCTGAACCGTGACTCGCCGAGGTCGAGGCCGATCAGGTGGCGGCCGTGGGGAGCGACGCCCAGGAGGATCGGCGACTTGCCGCCGCTCGACTGGCCGCGACCGACTTCCTCGACCAGGCCGTCGTGCATGAGGGTGCCGACCAGGTCGCCGACCGAGGTACGGGTCAAGCCGGTGATCCGCGCGAGATCGGCGCGCGAGAGCGGGCTGCGGTCGTGCAGGGCGCGCAGGACGAGCTGCTGGTTGAACGCTCGCGTCTGCTGGTGCGTTGCCTTCTCGGGCAGCACCGTCGCGCTTGCACTCATCCGCGATGACTCATCCGCGATGACTCCTCCGACGCCGCGACCGTGCCCAGCCGATAGGCAAGACACTGGACAAAGCCGCGCCATGGTGTGCCGCCTGAGGGGCTTTGTCAAGTCTGTGGACAATGGTAGCGCCACGTCGTCACGTGGCTGCCATCCGCGTCCATCGCCCTGATGAAACGTTGCGTGCAGCTTCTGACGCCGTCGCCTATCACGACCGGTGCGGGATCGCCTCCCCCGTCAGACGCGTCGCGAGAATCCGGACCGCGAGCAGGCGGCCGAGAAGGAACACGCGCAGGGACGACCGGCGTGGGAGACGGCTCATCGAACGTCGGATGTCGCGTCGTCGTGCGCATCAACCGACGAGTCTGTAGCGGCCGCCAGGTTCCCGACGCCTGTGTCCGCGGGCTCGCGTTGCCGCACCGGGCGGGAGACGTCCGTCCGGGCTGTGGCGCGACGAACCTCCACCAGCTCGAGCCCAAGCGACTCGATGCGGGAGAGCACCCCGTGGAGCGCAGCCTGATCCGGCATGTCGCCGACGAGCACCGTCATGCCGCCCGTCGTGCGGGCACGCAGATCCGGAAAGGCACCCAGCAACCGCTCGCTGAGGATGCCGCCGACGTGGATCTCGAACCGCGATGCCTTTGGCTGCTCGTCCATGCCGCGAGCATCACGTGATGGCGGATGAGGCTGCGTCGTCCGGATCGTGCGAACTGATTGGTGCCCGTCAGCGGCGAGCCTGCGAGGACGGCCCGAGCAGCCCCAGGTCGCGCGCGCGGTCGACCGCCTCGGTCCGGCGGTGGACGCCCAGCTTCTCGTAGATGTGGCGCATGTGCGTCTTCACGGTGCTCGTCGAAACGAAGATCTCGCCGGCGATCTCGGGCGCCGACAGGTTGCTCGGGAGATACCGCAGCACGCGGATCTCACTCTCGGTCAGCGCCTCCAGCAGCTCCGGGTCCTTGCTGCGGCGAGCGGCCAGCGATGCCCCCGCCAGCACGTCGAGGATGTTCGTGAGGAGCGCCGCGTGCGCCGTTCGATGTCGCGGGTGCCGCTGGAGGAGGTTAGCCGCCGGCGTGACGAGGAACGGGAGGATGAGCGAGTCGGGCTCGGCGAGGTCCAGCGCACGTTCGATGTCGTCCTCGGCGACCCTCGAGTCACCGAGCATCGCCCGTGCCAGGGCTCGAGCATGAGGGCATTGATCACCGAGACGTCGCGAAGCACGTGGAACGTGCCGCGGATGGCGTGGCCGTGAGCAGCGGCGCGAGCTCATCAACGGCAGCGCGAGGATCCTGCTCTGCGAGATGCAGCGCGGCGAACGCCGCCCGCGTGTCGGCATACAGCGAGCTCTCCGTCGGTCGCCGTCTCGAGGGCGGCGCGTGCTCCGAAACGTTGCCCAGTCTGATGAGCACCTGTGCCTGCCACCCACGCGCCCAGATCGCGAGTGGATCGGGGGAGACCACGAGCGACTGAAGCCGCTGCTCCTCGGCGAACAGCACATTCGCCTCTGCGAGACGACCCTGGCCCACGCGCTGGATCGCCCGCGCATGCCGCACGACCATCTCCTTGGATGGCTCGGCGTTCGGTCGCAGGGCGTGCTCCGCGCGATCCAACCACGGGCCGGCCTCGTCGAAGCGGCCCTGCAGGACGTCGGCGGCGCCCATCGTGGCGAGCACCATCGGGGCGATCGGCTCGGACTGCCATCCATGCTTCTCGATGATCTCCACGGTCTGCAACGCCAGGCCGCGCATCGCGCTGAGCGATTGCCGCCCGGCGGCGAGGGCGAGATGGCCGAGGCAGCCCATCTCGACATAGGGTCGCCCGTTCCGCCGCGCGAGCTCCAGCCCCTCCGTCAGGTGCCGCTCCGCGTCGTCGCCGGCGCCCGCCCACAGCTCGACCGCTCCGAGGTTCATGAGCGCCACCGCCCTCACGTCGTTCGCCACCGCGACCTCGACGACGGAGTCGACCTCGCGCGGCTCGAGCAGCGGCGCCGCCTCGCTGGCAATCGTGCGGTAGTCGCCGCGCCACCGGGAGATGGTCAACCGCGAGGCCGCGACCATCGCGGCGAATGTCTGCCGCCGTTCGTCGGGAACCTGTGCCGCGTGCCGCTCCGCCACCGCGAGGTACGCGGCGGCGGTGTCGAGCGACGGCCTGAGGACTTCCCCATACGCGAGGAAGGCAGCCAACTCCGGATTGTCGAACGCCTCGGCGGGGAAGGCCTTGAGCAGAGTGGTCACCGTTGCGTAGGTGCCGTCGAGCGCGAGGCTGAAGCCATACTCCCCCATCAGGTCGCCGGCGTACCGCCAGTCCTTCGCTGCCTGTGCGTGCCTGATCGCCTCGATCGGGAGCGCATGATCCGCGTACCACCCGGCGGCGGCGCGGTGGAGGCCCGAAACGGCATCAGGTGCCGTCCGCCGAAGTTCGAGGCGAAGCAGGTCGGCGAACAGCTGGTGGTAGCGGAACCACGAGCGTTCGCGGTCTGTGGCGAAGACGAACGCGCCGGTCTCCTCGAGCCGGAGCAGGATCCGCTCGGATCCGGTGGTCTCGAGGAGCCGGTCGGCGAGCGACCCGCTCACGCGGTCGAGAATCGACGTTCTCAGCAGGAGCTCGCGAACTGGCTCCGGCTGGCGCTGCAGGACTTCGGCAAACAGGTAGTCGGCGACCGTTCGCTGGCTGCCCGAGAACTCCGCGACGAACCGCTCGGCGTCCGCGAGGATCGTCCAGCGAGAGCGCGGCGAGCCGGAGGCCCGCCGCCCACCCCTCGGTTCGCGACAGGAGCGAAGCGAGGGCCTCCTCGGAGAGCGCGATGCCGGCAGCGGCCAGGAGCTCCCGCGTCTCGTCGAGCGTGAACTCGAGGTCGGCGGCCCGGACCTCGGTCAGCTCGCCGTCGAGGCGGTACCGATGCAGGCCGAGCGGCGGGTCGTGGCGCGTTGCGAGGATCACCGCGAGCTGCGGCTGCCGGCGGGCGAGCAGCAGCTCCAGCTGCGCAAGCGCCTTGGGCTCGAGCAGCTCGTGCAGGTCGTCGATCACGAGCAGGACGCGCGCGTCGAGCACGCGCGTTGCGGCAACGATGCGCGCGACCGATGGCCTCGCCGTCGAAGTCTGGCGTCGGGGCCGAGATCCTCGATCGGCCCGTGCACGCCTGCGACACGCAGCGCATCCACGACCGACAGCCAGAACAGCTGCGGATCGCGCTCTTCGCGCTCGACGGTCACCCAGGCGGTTCGCTCACCCAGCCCGTTGGCCGCGATCCAGGATCGGAGCATGACGGTCTTGCCGCTGCCCGCCGGCGCCGACACCAGCGTGATGCCGCCCGCCACGCCCGACGAGAGCAATTCGAAAAGCCTCGACCGCGCCACGACGAGCGAGGGCAGGCGGACCAGCGCGGTCCGCTCGGGAACCCGCATGCCGGCATCGTCGCACGCCGCAGAGCGCGCCTGAACGACCGAGACAGCGTGCAACGGAATCCGTCGGATCGGACGACGGCCGGTCATCTTGTCGACGCGCACGCTTTGGCGGGCAATCGCCGCTAGACCCTTGGAGGCTCATGACGTGACCGCTCGCAGGCCGCGACACCCCGTTGCGCATCCAGCTCGACGCCGAGCGAGCCGCGAACTTCCAGCTCCGGATCGCCGATCGCATCACTGCGTTCGCCGGCTCCATGACGTTCGTATATGTCCACGTGCTCGTGTTCGGGCTGTGGATGGTCCTGCTTCGGAGGAGCCTCCGTGGCCGACGCTGACGCTCGTGGTCTCGCTCGAGGCGATCTTTCTGTCGACCTTCGTGATGATCGGCCAGAACCGCCAGGCCGCCTTCCAGCAGGAGAAGGCGGATCACGACTTCGTCGAGGAAGTCCAGGAGCTGAGGCTCAACACCGAGCTGACCCGCGAGATCCGCGCGCTGACCCGCGAGCTCCACGAACGCATCGTCGAACCCGATCAGGACGGGGAGGTGGTCGTGGAGGCAACCTCACGCCGGCTGCACGTCAACGCCGGATCGCTCCTATGGGACGACCCACGGGTCGCGGTCGAGCCTCACGCCAGCCGCAACCAAGTGGGACCTGCCGTGGTCACGCATCCGGGGCGCTGTTGGTCGCGACGCCGCGTCGCGGGATCGGCAGATGGGGGCCCCGGCGTTGCGACGACGTCGCCGTTGACGCTGATGCGTCTGGTGCCACGACCGTCAGGACCATGGGTCGGATCTCGAAGACGACCGGCGTGGAGCCCAGGTCGACGGCGTCCACCCGCACGGCGAGGGGCCGCTCGCTCGTGACACGCACCCGGCTCGCCCGCTCCGTGAGTGAGCGCCGCTCGCGCGGGCGCCGACCGGTGACGATGCTCGACACGTCCCGCAGCCGTTCCGGAGCCGTGTGGGTGCAGGAACACGCGGACGTCGAAGAGGCCGTCGTCGAGCAGGGCGCCCGGCACGACCGGGACCCCGGGGCCCATAAACGGGCCGTTGGCGACGGCGACGGCGACGGCATCGACCTCGATCGTCCGGTCGCCGTCAAGCTCGATGCGCACCGCGGAGGGTCGGTAGCGGAGCGCCGCCACGATGGACCGGATGATCGCGCCGTAGTCCCCGCTGTCGACCAGGGGCATCTCCCGCGTCGCCGTAGCGTGCATGCCGATCGAGGCCGCCTCGTAGAAGATGCGGTCACCGGCCTGGCCCGACGTCGATCGAGCGCAGGTGGCCGTCGGCGAGGATGCGCGCCGCTTGCTCGGGGTCGCGCGGCACGCCGAGCATTCGGGGGATGTTCATGACGCTGCCCAGCGGCAGGATCCCCAGCGCGGTGCGGGTGCCAAGCAGCTGCCGGCCGACGAGCCCGATCGTCCCGTCTCCGCCGGCTGCGACGACCACGTCGTACCCCTGCCGAACGGCGTCGGCGGCGGCTTCGGCGGCCTCCGCCTCGGACGCCGGTTCGATCAGCTCGTCGCCCAGCCCGTAGCGCGGCAGCAGCTCGAGCAGCATCCCGCGCGACGCCCGGTTGGTCGGGATGCCTCCCTTGCGGCCCGAGGTCGGGATTCCACAGGATGCGGATCCGCCGCTCGTCGCTGATCGGACGCTGCTCGGTCATCGTGCAACCCTCCGCGACCCGAAGCGTCGGTAGGCGATGAACAGCGCGCCGAGATAACTCGAGCCCAGCAGGTATGAGGCAATCACGTCACTCGGCCAGTGGTGACCGAGATAGACCCGGCTGGGGCCGACCGCTGCAACGAGCGTCGTCGCGGTCGCGATGGCGAGTCGTCGAGGCACTCCCGGCCGGATCAGCAGGCTCGCCATGATGGCCATCCAGCCATAGACGCCCGTGTACGTCAGCACGTGCCCGCTCGGGAGACTCGAGCCATCGAGCGGCGCTGCGACGACGCGAAGGACGCGTGCCCGCGACCGGGCGCGGTCGCCGCATTATCGACTTGAGGATCGTCGCCAGGAGCCCCGTACCCGAGGCCGCGAGCTGGAACATCGCCTCGCGCCGCAAGCCGCCGAGCCACAGGACGGCGGCGTATCCAGCGGGCAGCACCCGGCTCTGGGGCGGGAATCCGAACCACGAGACGACGCCCATCGCACGGTCGACCCGCGGGTCGTGGTTCGCCTGCAGCCGACCCGAGAGCGCCCGATCGATCGCCTCGCCCTGCTGTGTCGGGACCACGGCCACGAGCACGGCGAAGCCCGTCGTTCCGACCACGACGGCGCCGCGCGCGATCCGCGTCGCGCGCTCCGCTCCGGGCGGCGAGAAGCGGGTGTTCCGCGGCTTCGCGTTGCGCATTGGATGGGTTCCTCCAGACGATCCGGGCCGGGCGAGCTCGCCCGGCACTCCTCGAGCGTCAGCGTCCGGCGCCGGCGGGTGATCCGGCGTCGGTCAATTCGGTGGATTCGGCCGGTTAGGCCCGTTCGACCGCGTGCATGGCCGCTGCGTCGGCGACGGTCCCGCGGCGCAGTAACCGGCGCACGTGAGACAGCGGAATCGGTCGGATCGGACGACGCCCGGTCATCCGGGCGGCCGGGAGGCTCCAGTCGAGCGTCGCGCAACCGTCGCGACTGAAGACAAGGAGCCACGAGAAGTGGGCAACAAGATCCTGGTCTCGGTGTTCGACTCCGAGCGAACCGCTTTCGAGGGGCTGACCGCCCTCAAGGACCTCCACCGGGATGGCGTCATCACCATGTACGCCTCAACCGTGATCGCGAAGGACAGCTCCGGGAACGTGCGGACCGCCAGGTCGCGGACAAGGGACCGATCGGCACGCTCGTCGGCATCGTCGCCGGCGGCCTCGTCGGGCTGCTCGGCGGGCCGGTCGGCGTCGCCGTGGGCGCGTACGTGGGCGGCGCCGGCGGCCTGATGTACGACCTGTTCAAGGCCGGCGTGAGCCTGGACTTCATCGACGAGGTCTCGGCCACCCTGACCCCCGGCAAGGCCGCGGTCATCGCCGACATCGACGAGATGTGGGTCACGCCGATCGACACTCGCCTCGGGGCGCTGGGCGGGACGACGTTCCGCCGGCTTCCCGGCGAAGTCGTCGACACGGAGCTGGTCCGCGAGACGGACGCCGCGCGGACGGAGCTCGACCAGCTCCGCGCCGAGCTCGCGGAGACCGCGGGCGAGGCGAAGGCGAAGGTGGAGGCAGTCGATCGAGGCGCAGCGGCGGAAGCTGGAGGCCCTCGTGGATCGCGTCGACAAGGCCCTCGCGCAGGAGAAGGCCGAGTTCGAGGCGCGGCTCGCCACGCTGCGCGAGCAGCAGGCGAAGGCGCGTGAGAGCCAGCGGCAGCAGATCGACGCCCGCATCGACGAGCTGAAGGCGTCGCACGAGGCGCGCAAGGCGAAGCTCGAAGAGGCACGCCGGCTCGCAAAGGAGTCGGTCGAGACGACGCGCGAGGCGCTCGTGCCCTGACCCGGGCGACCTCGCGGGGCCACTGGGGGCGTAAGCCCCAGTGACCCCGCCGTTCATGTTCGGACGCGGGCGGTCGGGATGGCGGCCTGCGCGGCCAATCGGCCGGATCGTGGGACGACCACTGATCCCGGTGGATCGGACGCTTCATCCCCCAATTCAAGGTTCGATCGAAAGGAGAACCTTCCAATGCTTGCCCTGGTGGCCCGCGACTGGTGGGTATTCGCGATCCGTGGCGTTGCCGCGATCGCATTCGGCATCCTGGCATTCATCTGGCCGGAGACGACGCTCACGGTGCTCGTCTTCCTGTTCGGCGCCTACGTCCTCGTCGACGGCGTCGCGCTGCTCGTCGCGCTCGCCCGCGGCGACGCGGTCGCGCGGCGCCACGCCTGGGCCGTCGGGATCATCGGTGTTCTCGGCATCGTCGCCGGGATCGTCACCTTCGCGTGGCCGGGCCTGACGGCCCTGTCGCTGCTGTACGTCGTCGCCTTCTGGGCGATCGTCACCGGCACGTTCCAGGTCGTCGCGGCCGTCGCCTTCCGGCGCGAGCTCGACGGCGAGCTCTGGATGGCAGTCGGCGGCGTTGCCTCGATCGTGTTCGGCGCGGTGCTCGTCGCCTTCCCGGGCGAGGGCCTGCTCTCGCTGGTGTGGCTCGTCGGGCTGTGGTCGGTCGTGTTCGGGGTCTCGAGCCTCGGCCTCGCGTACCGGCTCCACGGGATCGCCGACGCGCTGCCCAAGCTCGTCAACCGCGCGGCTGCGCACTGACCGGCGTCCGGGCGATGGTCGTCCTCGGGCGATCCGTGCTGACGACGACTACGTGGGGACAGCGGACGCCGCACAGCGCTGGGAGCGGCGACAACGACCGCTCCCAGCGACGACCGGTTGCAGTCGGAGGAGGACATGCAATGACCAGCGATCGGCCTCCGCCCAGCGCAAGCGACACGCCGGGCAATCCCGCGCCACCTCACGGAGGCCACGAGGTATCCGTCCTTGAAGATCCCGTCCCGGCCGGCGGTCGTCGCCGTGACCGCGGGCATCCTGCTCGTCGTCGTCCTGCTCGCCGCGGCGCGCGCACTCCCCATCTTCGTCGTCGGCCTCGCCCTCGCGTACCTGGTCGACCCGGCGGTGACCGCACTCGGGCGACGTGGCGTGCCCCGCTGGCTGGCGACCGCTGGCCTCGGTCGCCCTGATGATGCTGTGCCTGGTGGCGTTCGCCGTGATCGTGACCGACTCCGTGGTGTCGCAGGGGGCGGCGTTCGTGGCCATCGCTCCGACGGGCGCTGGATGAGATGCGCGGATGGCTGGCGGAAGCACCGATCGATCCGGAGCTCAGCAGCAGGCTGATCGACTACGTCTCCAGCCTCGGTGCATCGCTCGGCTCGGTCGATCTGCTGGCGGTGCTGCCCGGCGTCGTCGCTCCGTTGTTCAGCGTGTTCGACGTGACGATGGCGATGATCGGGCTGCCGTTCTACGTGTTCCTGCTCGTCGTCGACGACCCGGCTTCGCGACCGAGATCGAACAGCGCCTGCCCGACCCGTGGCGGGCGGACATCCTCGCCGGTCGTGGGATCATCGGCGGGCAGTTCGGCAGCTACCTCCGATCGGAAGCCATCCTGATGGTGCTCCTGGGCCTGATGACATGGGCCGGACTGATGCTCCTGGCGCTCGTGGTGGACCCGCGATCGCCGACTAGCTGTTCCTGGCGGTCTCGCCGCGTTCAGCGAGCTCGATCCCCTGTTCGGCCGTGGATCGCACATCCCGGCGGTCATCTACGGGCTACCCTCGGCCCAGCGCGCTGATCGCGATCATCGTGCTCTACGTCATCATCTCGTTCATCGAGGGCACGTCCTCGTTCGGCGATCGAGGGTCGGTCATTCGCTTGCGAGCGGCCCTCGTGGGACCCGTATGACATCGGCCTGGCGCTGGCGGTGCCTTCGGCGCGTCCTGGCGGTACCTACGCGCGGCGGCTCGCGACGTCTACTGTACTGTTCCGGCGGGGAGGGGTGGGCAAGTCGGAGACGAACAGGGTGAGTGACGGACGTATTGAGGGATCTGGGAGCGAGCTGACGATCGCTACACAGCGGTGCGATCAAGCGGGCGACGGGGGGGTACAAGCACGGCTGGGACTGACGGATGGCTGTATCGGTAGTCTGAAGAGGCGAAGGTGCGCTGTCGATCTGTAAGGGGTAGGGTGAGGTAAAGGGGTGTAGTTAGGGGTGAGTGAGTAGTAGGGTAATGCTGGTGGGGCTTAAGCCTCGACGTCTGTCACCGGCGAACATCGACATTGGTCGACTGCGAATGGGGATACCCATGGGCATCGGAATAAGGCTCCAGCCCGATGGCTCGCCGCTGGATTAAGCCCATCGTCTGGGTCATCAGATCCCGCCTGAAGGGATCCAGGGAGAAACCGAGATGACCAGATACGAGCGGAAGCTCTACTTCGAGCAGCTGATGGCCCTGCGCGACGGCTACCGCGCCGAGTCGCACGAGTCGACCGGCATGACCATCGAGCAGGCGATGACGTTCGCCGAGCAGGCGTTCAACGACGCCGCAGCGGCCGATGTCGCCTCCGTCGCGGCCGCGCTGACGGAGAGTTCCCCGAAGGCCGACTGATGCCGTTCCTTCCCATTCCCGCACGAAGCCCCGGATCTGATCCGGGGCTTCTTGCTGTCGAGCCGGAGCGGCTCATCGGGTCAGTCGCTCAGGCGGGCTCGTCCGGGTCCAGGGTCAGTGCCCCCGAGTTCATGCAGTAGCGCAGGCCCGTCGGCCGCGGCCCGTCATCGAACACGTGGCCGAGGTGGCCGCCGCAGGACGCGCACAAGGCTTCGGTCCGCTTCATCAGGAAGGACCGGTCGCTCTCGGTGGCGACCGCGCCGTCGGCCGCAGGGGCGAAGAAGCTCGGCCAGCCGGTGCCGGACTCGAACTTCGTCTCGGAGCGGAACAGCTCCGCGCCACAGCCGGCGCAGCGGTAGGTCCCCGACCGGTGCTCGTCCCAGAGGTCGCCCGTGAACGCGCGCTCGGTCCCCTTCTCGCGGAGGACGTGGTACTGGATCGGCGTCAGGCTGGTGCGCCACTCGGCGTCCGACTTCTGGATCTTCGGGGCAGGGTTCCGGGTGTCTGTCATGGGTACATCCTGCCAGCCGATGGTGACGGCACCATGACCGGCGGGTCTCAGCCGGGTCCGGCCCGGCGGAGGCGCTCGAGCTCGCGGCGGAGACGCTTGCTGGGCCGGCCCTCGCCCCGGACGGCCATGATCCCGCGGCCGGACCTCGGTCACCACCGGCGGCGGGCTGTGGTCTACGTAGCAGGTCACGGCGACCGGGGCCCCGACACGCGACTCGATCGGGCGCACGACCTCGACCACGCGTTCGCGCTCCGCGATCAGTGCCTCCACCCGATCGCCTGCGCGAACCTTGGTCGACGGCTTCGCCGACGATCCGTTCACGCGGACGTGGCCGGCCTCGCACAGCTTGGTCGCAAGCGGACGCGTCTTGACGAGGCGCACGGCACACAGCCAGCGATCGATGCGCGTCTCCTCGGTCGGGCCGGGTTCGGTCATCTCGTTCCGGTCCCCGGCGGGATGAGCCTGAACAGCTGACGTCGGCCGTCCAGCCCCTTCAGCTCGTGCGTGCCGGCATCCTCGAGGATCAGCCCGGAGCCCTCGAGGAGGTCCCTGGTCGTCCAGGAGACAACGACCTCGTTCGCGGTGGCGAAGGACATCACGCGCGCGGCTGCATGGACGGCGACGCCACGAGCGTTTGGTCCCTCCATCTCGACCTCGCCCGTGTGCAGGCCGACCCGGATCGCCAGGCCCGCCCGTTGCGCGGAGCGCGTCATCGCGAGGCCACATCGGACGGCGCGCGTGGCGCCGTCGAAGACCGCGAGGAACCCGTCCCCGGTCGTGGCGACCTCGCGCCCGCGGAACTGGTTGAGGTCTTCGCGCAGCAGACGGTTGTGCGTCGCGAGCAGGTCCCGCCATGCCGCGTCACCCACCCGCTGCAGGATCGCCGTCGAGTCGACGATGTCGGTGAACAGGACGGTCGCGAGGATCCGCTCGCCCGGACCCTCGGGCGATACACCGAACGGCGCGGGCGCTCGTCCACTCGAGCGTCACCCATGGCTCGTCGCCCACCACCCACGCGTCATGACCCGAAGGGATCTCGTAGATCGAGTCGGGCAGGATGTCGAGCTCCTGGCCATCGTCGGTCACGACGTGCATGAGGCCGGAGATCGCGTAGCCGAGGTGGTGCAGCTCGCATGTCGGCGTGCCCGCGATCTGGGGCATGGCCGTCGTCCATCGCCAGCCGGGCTCGTACACGGCTCGACCAACGACGGCCTCGTCGAGCTGGAGCACCGTGGCGCTGCCGTACGGAAAGGTCCGCACCTCATCGGGCGTGGCGAAGGGACGTGACTGCAGGCGGGGCATGGCGTCCCATTCTGGACCCAGCGGCCCTCAGGTCAGAGCCGCCAGGTGATCGGTGCGCGCGGGTCCGGGGTGTAGGAACAGAACGTGCCGGTTCGGATGGTGGCATCGAGGTGCGCGCTCAGCCCGTCACTGTGCTCGCCGATCCGCGTCAGCGACGAGCGGATCGCCCGGGTGACGCTGATCCGGGCACGCTCGGCCGCTGAGGACGCGACGCGGTCACGACCCCCGAGTCCCAAGGCGGCGGCCAGCTCGTGGGTCAACGCGTCGGATTCCTCCTGGAGGCGCGCCGCCCGCTCGGGATCGTTCCACGCCTCCGCCTGCGCGAGCTCCTGCTGCAGGTCACGAAGCCGCTCCCGGTACGCGGCCTTCGCCTCGGCGTCGAGGAGCGGACCTGCGTCGTCCGATCCACCGATGTCGGTCACGGACGGATCCACGACGCCTCGTTGCGTGCTGACCGGCGCCTCGAACCTCGCGAGCTCGAGGGCGTGGACGTCGCGACCCGGGGACTCGAGCAGTCGTGCCAGGTGGCGCATCCCCTTGGCGTCGCGGACGCGGAACGTGTCGGCGCCGAACTCCAGGGTCCAGTACTCGCCCTCGCGACGGAACGTCGCCGACTGCGATCGAGCCGGCGGTGATCGGGCCTGGCGCGGTGGTCGGGACCGTCGTCTGGTCCGCGACCGCGGTGATCCGCTCGGCGAGCGCCATCCCGAGCGCCACCGCCGTGTCGCGGGCGGCGCGATCCAGCGCCTCGGCCCGGGCAGCATCCCCCGCGGCGCCTCGCCGTCGCAGCACCGCGGCGAGGTCGTGCTGGGCATGGGCCGTCCACGGTCGAGCGCCCAACGCCTCGTTCAACTCGACCGCGGCGGCCAGGTGTCGCTCCGCGTCATCGAGTCGGCCGAGGGTCGCCGCCAGCAGACCGAGATAGCGATCGACGGCCCCCACGCTCCCCTCTGCATGTCCGATCGCGTGCCGTCCGGCGTACGGCTCGAGCTGTCCATACAGCGTCGCAGCCGCTCCGACGTCGTCCAGCAGCGCGCATGCCTCGGCGACGATGCTGATCCCGAACAGCCACTCACTGTCGCGGTAGAACATCCGGAACTCGTCTCTCGACATCTCGTCGAAGACGTCGCGTGCCTCCGCTTCACGCCCGATGTCGACGCAGGAGACAGGCCAATGCCGCCCGGTGGAGCGGGTACCACGGAAAGTCGTCGACCGAAGCTCGCACGGTTGCCAGCTCCTCGCCGACCCGACCCTGCTCGCGACGGAGCAGGAACCGCTGCATCCGGCCGGCCGATTCGTCGTCGCGCGCCGACGGCATCCGGCGCCTGGAGAGCATCCTCGGGATGAGCTCCTCCGCGAGCGCGAAATCGCCGTCGATCAACGCCAGCAGCGACCGGGGCGCGACGCCGAGCCAAGCTGCGCCGGTTGACGCAACTCCTCGGCGATTCGAGTCACCGCGTCGACGGCGAGCCGGGCCTCGGTCATCCGGCTGGCCTCGCTGTAGTCCATGAACAGCAACAGGTGCGCGTCGACCAGCCGTTCGCCGTCGCCCAATGCCTCGACGATGGCGACCATCTCGGCTGCGATGGGATTGCGCTCGGCGGGGTTCTCCGGCCACCAGATGGCCCAATATCGAGCGGCAAGGGCGTAGCTCAGCGTCGCCAGGTCGTCCAGCTCCCGGGCGATCTGCACTGCCTGGAGGCTGAGGGCCGCGCTGTCATCGCGTCGGTCCGGGGAGCTCCGCCACGCGCAGGCGAGTCGGCCGAGAAGGAAGACCCGCAGGCGCCGGTCGCCACCGCCCAGCATCACCAGCGCGTCCTGCAGCAGCGGGATCAGCTGCGTGTCCCGTCCGGGGCGGGCCCATGCCAGGCGGCCGCCGTACCCGAGGGCGGCTTGCGCCAGGTGCTCGCCGGCCCCGGTCCGGCGCGCGGTGTCGGCGGCCAGGAGGAAGGTGACCCGGGCGCCCTCGAAGTCGCCGGCGCGCGCCTGGACCTCCCCGAGCGCGAGCAGGATCTCCGTGCGCGATCGCTCATCGGTGGCGCCGGTCAGGTCCATCCCGGCGAGCGCCATGCGGTAGAGGCGGTCGGCCTCTTCGTACGCGAGCGAGCGGGCCGCCTGGTCGCCGGCGCGCCGCGCATAGTCGATTGCCCTCGGTCCGATCGGCTCGCCGGCATCGGTGGCGACACCGCCACCTTCGACCGCCTTGACGTAATGGAACGCCAGCTCTGCCAGGTGCGCCTCGATGGATGTCGGGAAGAGCGCTTCGATGACCTCGGCGACGCGTTGATGGAGACGTGCCCGGCGTTTGGGTGACAGCTCGCCGTAGAGCGTCTCACGCACGAGGTCATGCGAGAACCGGTAGCGACCGTGCGCGCCGGCGACCGGCAGGAGCAGTCCCGCCTGGACGGCTTCATCGACGAGGTCCATCGCGGGGTCGACGTCTAGGTCGGCGATCCGGCGCAGGACCTCCAGGCTGAATTCGGGGCCGAGGGCGGCCCCGAGGCCGAGGAGCCCGCCGCAGCCCTTGCTGAGGTTCTCGATCCGCCGCGCGATGACGGCCCGGACCCCCGCCGGGACGACGAGCGTCAGGGAGGGCAGGTCGGCGACGTCGTTGAGTCGCCCTTCGGCGGCCAGCAGGCGGACGGCTTCGCTGACGAACAGCGGGTTGCCGTTCGTCTCCCGCCAGACCGCAGCGACGAGGTGCTCGTGCGGCGCGGAGTCGGTGGTCGAGCGGATGAACGCCTCCACCGCATCGGGCTGCAGCCCGGACAGCACCAACGAGCGGGTGATCGGCTCGCGGGCGACTTCAGCCAGGGCGGCGGTCAGCGGATGGTCGGGGGTCAGCACGACGTCGCGGTAGGTCCCGACCAGGAGCATCGGCATGTCCGCCATCTGGCTCGCCACAAATCGGAGCAGCAGGATCGAGGGCGTGTCGGCCGCATGGAGGTCGTCGAGGATGACGAGCAGTGGGTGAGCAGCGGCCGCATTGCGGAGAAAGGTGGCGGTCGAGTCGAACAGCTGGAAGCGCGCCGACTCCGATTCCGCCTCGGCCGGAGCCGGGAGGTCCGGGAAGTGTCTGGCGCAGCTCCGGGAGCATCTGGGCGATATCCCGCGCACCCGACCCCAGCTGTCGTCGGAGCTCGTCGCGGTCTGCTGAGCGCAGGTGGGCGCGCAGCACCTGCACCCAGGGCCAGTAGGCGGGTGCCCCGGCGCCATCCCAGCCGCGACCCCACAGCACCTGATGCCCGCTCCCTCGGGCCTGGGTCGCCAGCTCGTCCGCGAGGCGACTCTTCCCGATGCCGGGCTCCCCACCGAGCAGGAAGACCCGACCTCGTCCGGATCCGGACGCGTCGAGCGCTTCGAGCATCTCCGAGAGCTCGCGGTCGCGTCCGACGAACAACGCCCCTTCGTGCATCTGCTTCCGATCAATGTTGCTGCGTGCGGCACCGAAGCATAGCGACGCGGATCGGCGCACGGATCGATGTTCGGTGTCGTGACATCGGGTTGAACAGTCGTTCCGTCCGTTCTCACGCCTGAGGGGCAGAAGCACCCGCCGCAAGGTCCGACTCCCGGACCGGAACCATCGGCGAGGCGGAACGGGAGAATCGTGATGGATCTCGCACACAGCACCAGCAGCGCATCGAGATCGGCGATGCAGGCACGACCCGTGCCGGCCGAGCATGGTTCGTGGCAGGCATGATGGCCGTCGTCGCCATCACGGCGCTCATCGCGATCGCACTGATCGCCGGATCCCGGGGCAACATCGCCCGGCTACCCAGTCCGATCCGCTCGTCGCACCGGCGGCGGTCGAGTTCCGGGCCGCCGAGCGTGGCCTGACCGGCACCCAGTCCGATCCGCTCGTCGCACCGGCGGCGCGTCGAGTTCCGGGCCGGCCGAGGCGTCGGCCTGACCGGCACCCAGTCCGATCCGCTCGTCGCACCGGCGGCGGTCGAGTTCCGGGCCGCCGAGCGCGCAGAGCGCCGACCAGTAGGACGAGCCTCAGATCCCACTCCCCGTCGACGCCCGAGGATGCGAATCCCCGGGCGTTTTCATGTCCCCGCGCGGTCGGCCTCTACGGCGTGCTCACGGCTCCACTGCATCCTCCGGGCGAGGTCGATCGTGGCAGCGAAGGCGTCGAAGAATGCCCTGGCATCAGTGCGGTTGTGCAGCATCGCGAAGAGGTAGAGCCGCCCGCCATCGACGACGGTCGCCACGACCTTGTCCGGACACTCATCAGAGATCCTGCCCGACTGTCCGTCGATGATGATCTCTGCCTGCTGGCTGCGCGGCACGTAGCAGCCGCCAGCCGAGATGTAGTCGTCGATCCAGTCATCGATCGAGGCCTCGTCCGCGATCTCCATCGACGCGCCCATGAACACCGCACCCAGGCCGGTCTCCACCACATCAAATCGGTCGGCGTCCCGGCCGATGGGATTCGCCTGCCTCGTCGCTGGGCGACTTGTTGACCGGATCCCAGCGTTCCGTGGCCGGTTCGAGCCCGCCCCTGTCCAGGTAGTTGAAGGCGTAGCCATAGGTCGGCGAGACGAAGGTCGACGGCAGGTTCGGGAAGTCGATCGCGGTCTCCGGGGTCAGGTCGATCGTTGCGGCGAAGGTGTCGAAGACGGCCCTGGCGTCGAGGCGGTCGTGCGACAGGGTGAAGAGGTAGAGCCGCCCGCCGGCGACGACGGTTGCCTCGATCTGGTTCGGACACTCCGAGATCCTGCCCGGCTGCCCATCGATGGTGATCTCGGCCTGTTGGCTGCGAGGCACATCACAGGCGCCGGCTACGTCTTCCACGACCTCGTCGACCCATGCATCGATCGGGATCGTCGGAGGGTTCGCCCACGAGGAAGCCGTTCTCGACGAGCGGCATCTCCGTCGACGACCCCTTGAAGACGGCGGCCAGGTCGGTTTCCACGACATCGAAACCGTCATCTCCGAAGCCCCACAGGTTCGTGGCCGGTGTCAGCGCGACCCCGTCGGGATGCTTGAGCACGAAGCCGTTCCGCAGCGAGATGAAGGTCGTGGTCATGCTCGGGAAGTCGACGACCTGGGCCGGCGACGCGGACGGTGACGGGCTGGGCGTCGGGTCGGCGGTCGCCTCGCGGTCGGCGTGCCGCCGACAGTCGATCGGTCCGGCTGGCGCGGCAGGACGTTGAAGGCGACCAGGCCGACGCCGACCACGAGGACCGCCGCGACGGCCATGCGGGCGAAGATGCTCACAGGGGTCGCCGCCGCGCCGGCCACACGGCACGGCGCTGTCGAGTCGTGTGGATCTCCTCGAGGGCGGACAGCAGGGCGTGGTCGGACATCCGGGTCGGGCCGTCATCGAGCCAGGCTCGGGCGGTCGGGTCGAAATCGTTCTCGTTCATGCCATCCGCTCCAGGGATGTAGTGCTGGTCGTCCGGGCATCGGCCTCGAGTGCCGCCCGGAGGGTGGACGTCGCGTAACGGAGCCTCGAGCGGATCGTTTCCGTCGGGACGCCGAGGTTCTCGGCGATCTCGGCGACCGACCAGCCGAGGTAGTGGCGGAGCACGAACACCGCGCGTTGGTCCGCCGGCAAACGGCGGAACCCACGATCGAGCGCATCGCGCGTGACGATGTCCTGGGTGCCGTCCGGCGTCGCGGGTCCGTCGACGGGCAGCATCACGACGTTGGCGGACCACCTCGAGGCGCGCTTGGCCTCGGCGTAGCAGGCGTGGACGAGGATCCGATGGAGCCAGCCTCGAAGCGCTCGGGTTCGCGGAGCGCCGGCAGGTTCCGCCAAGCCGTGACGAGCGTCTGCTGGACGGCGTCCTCGGCGCGCCCGACGTCACGCAGGATCCATGCGCGACGGCGAATAGCCGGTCGGCGCAGCCGCGAGCGATGGAGGCGAAGGCCTCCTCGTCCCCGAGCGTGCCGCCTCGACGAGCGCGAGGTCCATCCACCAGGGCTCCCTGTTCGCGTCCCCGGGTGGGCCGCTTCACCCACTATGAGTGCCGTTCCCTGAGAAAATCGGGGTGAAGTCGCCGGCGAAGGGCGGTCGGGAGGTTCGACATGCGGGTGGTGGTCACGGGTGGCACCGGCAAGGCAGGCCGCTGGGTCGTCGCGGACCTCCGCGCGCACGGCCATGACGTCCTGAACGTCGACAGCCGCCACGACGGGAGCCCGCATGGGCAGTGTCTCGTCGCCGACCTCGGGGGACTACGGTCAGGGGGGCATGAGCCGGTCGCTGGCGCGGACGCCGTCGTCCACCTCGCGGCCATCCCCGCCCCCGGAGTTACGCCCCGCGGCCGAGACGTTCCGGGTCAACGCCCTCTCGACTATACGTGTTCGCGGCGGCCGTCGTCGGGTGGTGTCCGTCGGGTGGTCTGGGCGTCTCTCGAAGCCCGTGCTGGGGCTGCCGTTCGACATCCCGCCGGCGTTCGCTCCGATCGACGAGACGATCGAGCCGCGTCCCGAGAGCAGCGAACTGCGTTTTCGAAGCTCGTCGGCGAGACGATGGCGACCCAGTTCAGCCGGCGGTCGGGGATCCGTTCGTCGGACTGCGGATCTCGAACATCATGGAGCCGGACGATTACGCCGAGTTCCCGACCTATGGGCCGACGCGCGGCTCCGCCGTGGAACCTGTGGGGCTACGTCGATTGCCGTGACGTCGCGCAGGCGTGCCGCCTCGCCCTCGAGGCCAAGGTCACTGGCGCTCCCGTGTGCATCGTCGCCGCGGCCGACACCGTGATGACCCGTCCCTCCGCGGACCTCATGGCCGAGGTCTACCCCGACGTGCCGCTCACCGTCCCCTCGAGGGCCGCGAGACGTTGCTGGCGATCGACCGGGCGCGGAGGGTCCTGGGGTATGACCCAGCGCATCGGTGGTCGGACCACGTGGCGTTCCCCGGGTAGCGGCCACGGACCACGGTCGCCAACGCGGGGCCGTGTCCGAGGCGGACCTTGGAGACACTTCGTTTTCGGAGGATCGCCAGCGTGTCCATGTTCGTCATCGTTCCCGGGGCCTGGAACACGCCCGGCTCTACGCTGGGAGCCGTCTGGTCGAGCCGCTGGAGTCGGCCGGCCACGCGGTGACCATCGTGGAGATGGCGGCACAATGGTGGACGCCGAGATCGTCGAGGATCGCCACGGGTCACGGGGCCCTTCCGCGAGCCGCCCCAGCGCCTCGCCGAGCTGCTGATCGCCGCCGCCCGCTGAGCGAGGGGACTGACTCATCGTGCGCCACCTTGCCGATGCCTTGACCGTGGTCTCCGGGCCGGTCCATCGTTGGCAGATAACGTGGAGGTCGGCGTGCGGCTGAATGGACGCTAACGACCGCGCCTACAGAGGTCAGCGGGAATACACCCGGCTGTTCCTCACGATCTACGACCCGCTGATCCTCGGCGTCTTCGCGCCAGTCCTCTGGCGGTGCTCGGCGTCTCGCCTCCTCGAGGGGTACCGGCGGCACGTGGGCCGGCGCCACCTCGACGTGGGACCGGGAACCGGCTACTTCCTGGCACGAGCCGGCCTCCCCGACGCCAGCCCGGTCACGCTCCTCGACCCCAACGTCAACCGCTCCCTCTCGTGACGCAGCCCGTCGGTTGCCGAACCTGGACGTCACGACCGTCGAGGCGGACGTGCTCAAGCCGCTCCCCGTCGACGGGGCGTTCGAGTCGGCCGCACTCAACGGGGTGATCCACTGCCTCCCTGGACCGCTCTCGAGCAAGGCCGCTGCCGTCGCCAACGTGGCCGCGGTCCTCACGCCTGGGGGCGTCCTGTTCGGATCAACGATCCTCGGGACCTCCGGGCCGACATTCCTGGGCCGGGGCGGAGGATCCTCGAGGCCAACCACCGGCGGGGCACGTTCGACAATATCGGCGACACCGAGGAGGGCCTCGGCGACATCCTCACGGCCTGGTTCTGAGCCGGCGCAGCTCCAGACAGTCGGCACGATGGCCATCTTCGCGGCCACGATTCTCGGACCAAGCCGCCGGCCGGCAGCACCCCGTAACCGATGCGCTCCCGGCACCCGGAACCTCGCGTGGGCGCGCCGACCGGTGTGCGTCGCTCGTCGCGTGGGCGGGCGCACGCGCCGGACGGATTCGGGTGCTCAGCCGGCCAAGGTCATGACCGCCCTTCGCTCGCGCCAAGGGTGACGAGAAGCTCGTCCAGCTGGTCGAACGACTCGCCCATCGCATCCGCCGCCCCGGTGCCGGCGGCGTCGAGCGCTTCCTTCGAGGGATACAGCTCGTGCATGGCGACCAACGTCTTGCCGCCTGTTTCCGCGAAGGTCACCGTCGGGGGGAGGCCTCGTCACCTTCCTCATTGGTCCAGGCGAGGCGCGAGTGCGGCGCGACTTCCGTGTACGTGCCGAAGAAGGCCGCCTCTTCGTCGCCGTAGGCGAACTGCAACCGGTATGTGCCGCCGACACGGACATCCATGTCGCAGGACAGCAGGTTCATGCCAAGCGACTTCGGCACCCACCACTGCCTGAACAGCTCGGGCGTGGTCCATGCCTTGAACACGAGGCGCGCCGGGCCATTGATCGTTCGCGTGACGACGAGCTCACGCTCGGACGTCCGCTCCACCGTCGCACGGCTCTTCACCGGGGTGGGCTCAGTCACGCTTGCTGTGTCCATCGACGTTCTCCTTCCGACTCAATTCCTCGACAACAAGGTCCAGCTCGTCGAACCGGGCGTCCCAGAGCTGGCGTAATTGCTCGATCCATGACGGCTTCCTGCTCCAGCCGGCGCGGCCCGAGTGTGCAGGTGCGCACGCGCCCGACCTTCTCGGTGGTGACAAACCCTGCCTGCTCCAGGACGCCGACGTGCTTCCGCATGCCTGTGAGGGTCATGCGGAACGCCCGGGCAAGGTCGGTGATCGAGGCGTCCGCACGCCCGAGCTGCTCCAGGACGCCGCGTCGGGTGGCGTCGGAGAGCGCGGCGAACGAGGCATCGAGTGCACCGCCCGTATACTGAACCATGTGGTTCACGTATACGCCCATGGATCGGCGGATGCAAGCGGCCTGGACAGCCGCGCCACGGTCTTCTGGTCCGGTGCGCCGATGACCGGCCACGTGGCCGAACCCGGCGTCAGGTTGCCGGTGGACCGTCCTCGGCACGGCGGACGGCCCGGTCTGCGATGTCGCGGACTGTCCCGCGGAAGATCAGGCCGTGCACCGGGTAGAGCGAGTACCAATACGCAAGACCCGGCAGCCCCTTGGGCTCGAAGTACGCCGTCTGGTCGAGAAGGCTGCCGCCCTCGGTCGGGGTCACCTCGTATTGGAGCCACGCCCGGCCGGGGACCTTCATCTCCGCCCGCAGGCGCGGAGCAGCGTCGGCCGGCGGACCTCCTCCACCCGCCAGAAATCCAGCGCGTCGCCGACCCGGAGATGGTCGGGATCGCGGCGTCCCAGGCGCATCCCGACACCGCCGATCAGGCGATCGAGAAGGCCCCTCACCTTCCAGAGCACGTTTGTGTATCGGCCAGCCCGCGTCGCCGCCGAGACGCTCCACCTCGGCGAACACCCGCTCCGGGTGGCGCGGCGACCGTCCGCCGCCGTCGCTCGATCACGATCCCCTCCTGGGAGGTCAAGCGACGAGAAGGCTCGCCCGATCCGCCCTGGCGAGCGCGTCGAACCATGTGGACTCGACGTCGTGATGGTCGGCACGATCGATCGCACGCCCCAGCGCCTCGACGTATGGCTGCGGGTGGAGGCCGAACGCGGCGGCCGGGCGCGGGTCCCGGACGACGACCTCGTTGCGAAGGCCCTCGATGAGCGGCCGGGCGATCGCTGCCGGCACGGGCGAGATGAGGTTCACCCA
>CAVXNF010000002.1:0-64591 GCA_963763075.1 uncultured Chloroflexia bacterium
TCGTTCTCGAGGATCGCGACGTCCATCGCCTGGTCGGCCGCGCGGTACAGCGTGATCGCCTCGAGCCCGGCCCGGATCGCCGCCTCGGCGTCGCCGGCCTGCAGCCGCGACTTCGTCAGCACGTCGAAGTAGACCGCGCGCCGCCGGAGGTCGAGCCCGTCGACGCGGCCGCGCGCCTCCTCCAGGTACTGCCGCCCGAGCTCCGGGGACCCGTGCGAGGACTCGATGCTCGCGAGGGCGATCCGGATGCGCACCTCGAGGTCCGGGATCCTCCGCGGCCGTGAAGTCGCCCTGGAGGAGGTCGAGCAGCAGCCGCCGCGCCTCGTCGGGGTCATCGAGGTTCATGTGGACCCACGACTGCCAGTACTGCGCGCGGATCCGGTCGCCGGGTCGGCCCCCCTTCGCGAGCAGCTGGCCGGCCTCCGCGAGCGCGGGACCGGCCCGGACGACGTCACGCATCCGCGCATACGCCTCGCCGGCGCCGAGCAGGAGCTCACCCCGGATGACGCGATCGGCGGCTTCGTCGGCGAGGTCGGCATACGCCTCGGCGGCCTGCGGCGTGGCGGCCGGCGGCGAGGTGCAGGTCCGCGTCCACGCGCGTCCAGCGGCTGGCGTGATCGGTGAGCAGCGAGTCGGGCGTCGTGCCCAGCCGGGGCGCCAGGTAGTCCAGCGCCGCCATCGACGGCTTCGCGTGCCCCAGCTCGAGCGCGCTGATGTACGCCTTGGTGTAGCGATCGCCGGCCAGCTGCTGCTGGGTCAGGTGGGCCGCGAGGCGCGCGGCACGGATCCGGGTGCCGATGGCCTGGGCCAGCTCGCGCTGGTCGACGACGACCCGACGCCGGGTCTTGAGCTGGGTTTCGGTCATCCGCGGATCATACGCCCGGTCAAGTCCTGGTCGACCGCCGATCCACGCTTCGGAGGAACTCGCTGAGGGGCACGCCCAGCCGGTCGGTCATCAGCCGCAGGGCGGGGAGCGACGGGATCGTCCGTCCGTGCTCGACCGCGGACACGAACCCCTTCGTGAGCGGCGCGCCGAGCGCCCCCTGGGTCAGGCCCGACCCGCGGCGCCGGTCCCGCAGCTCGAGGCCGAGGGCGACGCGCCAGGCCGGGTCGAGGGACGCCGACAGCCGGCGTTCCTGGTCGGTCGTCTGTTGACTAATACTTGACTGCACGGCGGCGCGAAGCCTAGCATCCGCGGTCCGGGGGGCGCAACGCGACGGCCGTCCGGCTGCAGGCGCCTCTCAGGGAGGTCTGCCCATGCGCCGCCGTCTCTCGATCCTCAGCTCACTGCTGCTCGGCATCGCCCTGAGCCTCGCGTCGACCGCCATCGCCCTGGCCGATGGAGGCATCGGGCCCTATCCGAGGTGAGCCCACGACACACGAAAAACGCCCGAAGGAACCTCGATCACTAGCTGCCCCGTCACTGTAAACAACGACGGATCACTAGATGTTCGATGCCCCTTCAGGCACGGCCAACGATAGGCGACCGACCTCGTCAACGGAATGGCAAGACCCATTCGATCGGGGCCGGCGAACGTCACGTCCGCATCGCAGGCCGATGCGGATCCATAAATACGTGACAACTGGGCGGGGTGTCGCTACCATCCGCGGTGTCGGCGGGGGCGGCAACCCGAAGGGTCCGGTGCTCGGTTCCGGGCCTACCGGGGGGAATCGAAGAGCCGCCCGCAGGCTGCTGCCGGGGCGGCTCTTCGGTATGTCGGGACCGGCTACGGCCGCTCGGCGAGCGCGTCCCGGATCTCGGTCAGGAGCTTGACCTCGTCCGACGGCTCGGCCGGCGACTCCTCCGCCTCGCGGATGAACAGCTTCGCGATCCAGAACACGACGAGTGCCACGAGCACGAACGTGATCAGCGTGAGCAGGAACGCCCCGAAGCGGACCGCGACCTCGGTCGTCGGGTCGCCGCCTTCCGCCGGCTTGAGGACCCACTTGATGTCCTCGAAGTTGACCCCGCTGAGGGCGTAGCCGATGGGCGGCATGATGATGTCGTTGACGAGCGAGTTGACGACCGCGCCGAGCGACGCGCCGATGATCACGCCGATCGCCAGCGCGAGCGCGTTCGACGTCGTGAGGAACGCCTTGAACTCCCCGAGCATCCAGGTCTCCTTCGTGTGAGGGCTCTCGAAGGCTAGCGAACGGGTGGGCCGCCGCGCGGGGCGCCGGCGTCGCGCATCGGGGACAGCTCGGTCGCGCAGCGGAGCAGCTCGGCGACGCCCCAGGCCTGCCACGGGCAGCCGCGGGACGCGAACGGCGGCTCGGGCTCGAGGAGCTCCGGGACGGCGCCGGTGCCATCCGGGTCGAGGGCGTCGAGGTGACGGGCGAGCTCGGCGCGGGCGGCGTCCGTGCCCTGCACGCGCGCGACCGCATCCAGCCACGGCCCCAGCAGCCACGTCCACGCCGGTCCCTGGTGGTACGCCGAGTCGCGGAACGCCGGTGGGCCCTGGAACAGGCTGCGGTAGCCGGGCTCGAATGGCGCGAGCGTCCGGACCCCGCCGGGCACGACGAGGTGTTCCGCCACGGCGTCGACGACGGTGCGCGCCCGCTCGGCGTCGACGAGGTCGGGGACGAGGCTGAGCGCGAGCAGCTGGTTCGGGCGGAGCGTCGGGTCATCGCCGTCCGGGCCGTCGACGACATCGTGGAGCCAGCCTCGATCGGCGATCGGGAAGCGGGCGCGGAACGAGGCGGTCGCACGGTCGGCCTTGATCGCGTGGTGCGCGTGCGGCGTCGTCATCGCCGTCGGCCGTCGCCCAACCGGCCGCGAGCCGGCACGCCTCGATCCACAGCGCCTGGATCTCGACCGGCTTGCCGTGGCGGGGCGTGATCACGACCCCGTCGACCTTGGCGTCCATCCAGGTGAGCTGGAGGCCGGGCTCGCCGCCGCGGACGAGGCCGTCGGCCGGGTCCACGCCGATGCCGTAGCGGGTGCCCGCGGCGTAGGCGCCGATGATCTGCTCGACCGCCGGGCGGAGCTCGCGGGGGAGCGTCGCGTCGCCGGTCGCCCGCTCGTACGCGCCGAGCGCATGGACGAACCACAGCGGCGCGTCGATCGCGTGGTAGGCGGGGACGCCGGCCTCGGGAAAGTGGTTCGGCAGGAGGCCGTCGCGGACGAGGGCCGCCCAGGTGCGAAGGATCCGGCGCGCGTCGTCATGGCGGCCGGTGGCGAGGGTCAGGCCCGGGAGCGCGATCATCGTGTCCCGGCCCCAGTCGCCGAACCACGGGTAGCCGGCGATGACCGTCACGCCCTCGGCGGGATCGTCGGCGCGGGGATCGGGGCGATGGACGAGGAACCGGTCCGCGGCGAGGACGAGGGCCGCGACGCGTGGGTCATCGGCCGCCGGTCCTGCCTGCGTCGATGAGCGTCGTCGCCCGTGCGGCCTCGGCCTCGGCGACGCGTTCGATCGCGGCCGGGGAGGGGAGGGTGACGCGCGATCCCTCCTCGACACCGATGACGAGGGTCACGGCGTCGCCCGGGCGCGAGGTCCGCCTCGACGGCGATCGTCGTCTGCTGCCGCTCCCCGTTGGCGGTGCCGCGAGCGACCTCCTCGGGGTAGTCGACCCACACGATCCGTTCGTCGCGCGTCAGCCGGCCGCCGTCGACCGCGATCCGCAGCGGCGGCACATCGCGATCCGGTGGCCAGCTGACGACGGCCGTGCGCTCGTCATCGGTGAGCTCGGTGGTCAGCGTCGCCGGCTCGGGGCCGTCGCCGCCCGGGTGGTGGTCGCGGCCGGCGAGCAGGGGAGCGAGGCGGAGGCGGACGGCGAGCATCGGTCGCGTCGGTCCGCGTCCAGCGGAGGCAGATCGCGTTCGTGCCGCGCGGCATCCAGGCCTCGAGGCGCAGGTCGACGCCGTCGCGGCTCGCGTCGCCCGGCGCGAGCTCGAGCTCGGGAAGGCGGTGCTCGGCGCCGCCGATGATCGCGGTCGTCTCGATCGCACCGACCATGCAGCCGGCGGCCGTCGGGCGGCGTCGTCGCCGCGACAAGCCAGCCGTGGTAGCCGCGGGTCGGCGGCCCGGAGCGCGGGCCGAGCGCGTAGCCGCCGAGCCCGTTGGCGAGGAGCCACTCGCCCACGGCTACGTCTTCGCCAGGGCCTGGAGCAGCCGGTCGACGAACGAGGCCTGGGCGGGGTTGAGCCGGCGGCGCGCCTCGGACGGGCGGACCCAGGCGACGCGGTCGATCTCGGGGACGGTCACGATGCGGCCGGTCTTCGGCGGCCACTCGACCTGGACGAACATGCTGTTGAGCTGGGTGGGGTCGAGATCGCCCTCGACGCCCCAGCCGTGGACGACCTTGCCGGAGCGCATCCGCACCTCGCCGAGGTCGATCGCGCCATCGACCGGCGCCGGATGGCCGGTCTCCTCCTCGAACTCGCGGTAGGCGGCGTCGATCAGCGTCTCGCCGTTGTTCGCGGCGCCCTTGGGGATCGACCACGCGCCGGTGTCGCGCCGGGCCCAGATCGGGCCGCCGGGGTGGGCGACGAGCACCTCGATGCCGTCGTCGACACGGCGGTACAGGAGCAGGCCAGCGGACAGCTTGGGCATTGGGCAGACGTCCGGGTCGCGGCGCACACGAAAGCGCCCGAAGGAACCGTACCGTACCGTCACGCCCACGCCACTGCCAAGCAAGCCTGGCCTTGTCGCAGCGGCCCCGGCACCCTCCGTCTCGCCGGCCTTGCGGCCTCGTCGACGGCGGTTCGGGGACCCGGTCCGATGATCACTCATCGGTCCGGCGTCGGTACCACCGGCCCCTTCGGGCAGGTCGAACAATATCGGCCGGTGCCCCCGCCTCACAACGGGCTTGTCCACGAATGTGGGGCCGGCAGCCGCGGACTTATCCACAATTCCCGGCCGATGTGGACAGGATGTGGACGGGCGGGCCCGGTTTGTGCTCAGGCCGGCCGCCTCGCCTCGCCCGTGGCTTGCCCCGCCGATGTGCGTCAGCGCGCGACCTCGCCCTGACCTGCCCCGTGTGCGCTCAGCGCACCATCGAGTGAGGAACTCGCCGTGGTGCGCGGTCAGCGCGCAGGATCACGTGCTTCTTCATCGACCGAAGCGGTCAGCGCGCAGCCGGGCGAAGTTCTCGCCGGAGTGTTCGCTCAGCGCACAGCGGCTCCGCGCTGCCACCCAGGCGCGCGTATCGACGAAGGTCATCGCGATCCCGCGCATCCAGCGCGCAGATCCGCACGCGAGCCACGCCCGGACGGTCGTTCTGCGCGCCTACCGCGCAGGATCACGATGACGCTCGTCCGAATGCGCGGCACGTGCGCACGCGGCTCGGGCGCAAGGCGCCCGCGTGTCAGCGAGGGCAGACGAGCGACTGCCGGATCGAGTCGATGTGGTCGACGAGGGGCGAGGCGTCCGCATCCACCGCCCAGGCCCGCTGCTCGGCGAGCCCGGCGCAGTCAGCGTTCTTCGCCGCCGCATCGACCGCGTCGTGGACGGACGCCGGATACGCGGACCAGTCGACCGCCGGCACGACCTGCAGCCCGCCGCCCGCCCGGAGCAGCAGCACCAGCCCGAGCAGCAGCGGCGCGATGATCACCAGCAGCAGGATCGGCCGCCACGAACCCCCGCGCGACGGGGCGTCGGCCACGAGACCTACCCGCCCTCGGCGACGACGCCGCGGGCCGATCGCGCGGGCGCGACCTCGTGGTGGCGCAGGCAGCGGGCCTCGTACGTCTCGACCGCCGGCGCCTCGAACCCGCCGATGACGATCAGCGGGTCGTCGATCGCCGCGGGCCGCCCGCCGACCAGGCGCTGCGTCCGGGTCGCGGTCTCGCCGCACACGACGCAGATCGCGCTGAGCATCGTGATCTCGTCCGCGAGCGCGAGGAGCGTCGGCATCGGGCCGAACGGGCGCCCCGCGAAGTCGGTGTTGAGGCCGCTGGCGATGACGTGGCGCCCGCTCTGGCGGAGCGTCTCGACGACCCGCGGCAGGGAGTCGTCGAAGAACTGCGCCTCCTCGATGCCGATGAGATCGACGTCGCGCTCGCGCGCGAGCGACAGCATCTGGACGGGCTCGCCCTTCGGGACCGGGCTCGACGGGTAGCGCGCCTTCGAGCGGCTCTCCGCGTAGTCGGCGGGCGTCCGGTCGTCGACGTCGGGGCGGACGAGGAGGATGCGTCGCTTCGCGATCTCGGCCCGGCGCAGGAGGCGCAGCAGCTCGTCGGTCTTGCCCGACGACATGCAGCCGGCGATGACGTGGAGCCAGGGATCGGCGCGGAACAGCATCGCCCCGAATCTACCGGCTCGGGGCGGCCCGCGGCGGGAGAACGAGGCGGGAAAGAGGCGACTGCAACGCACGTGGCGCGCTTCCGCAGCCCGCCGCGGGGCGCAATTCGGCAACCGCGGGCATGATGCCGCGATGGACGGCACTCGAACAGGCACCCGCGCGACCACGCAGCGCACCCAAGAGCACCGGGTACGCGCGCCCGATCGACAGCGGCCGGACCGCCCGCGTCCACGCGGCCGAGCGCCGGATCGGCATGATCGCGAACCTGCTCGACAACCTCATCCGCGTGCCGGGCACGGGCCAGCGCGTGGGCATCGACCCGCTCATCGGCATGATCCCGATCATCGGCGACCTCACGAGCGCGTTCATGTCGGCGTGGATCGTCCTCGAGGCCGCGCGGTTCAAGGTCCCGGGCATCGTCCTCGTCCAGATGACGATCTACGCGGGCGTCGACTTCCTCATCGGCCTGATCCCGATCCTCGGCGACCTGTTCGACCTCGGCTTCAAGGCGAACATGCGCAACCTCGAGCTGTTCCACCGCCACGCCGTCGACCCGGGCGCGAAGCACGGGTGGCTCGTGGGCGCTCGTCGGCGGCATCCTGCTCGCGTTCGCCGGGATCATCTGGCTCGGCTTCACGCTCCTGACCCGGTTCCTGTCGACCGTCATCGGCTGACCGGCGCGCGGCGCGGGGCGGCCACACCGGCTAGCCTTCGGCCGATGGCCGCGATCGCAACCGAGGGGCTCACCAAGCACTACCAGGCCGGTGGCCGCGGCGCCGACGCGCGCGTGATCCGTGCGCTCGATGACGTGACGCTCGAGGTCCGCGAGGGCGAGATCTTCGGCTTCCTCGGCCCGAACGGCGCCGGCAAGAGCACGCTCATCCGGCTGCTGCTCGGCTACCTCCACGCGACGGCCGGGCGGGCGACGGTCCTCGGGCTCGACGCGGCCAGCGAGAGCGTCGCAGATCCGCGGCCGGGTCGGCTACCTGCCCGGCGGCATCGCGCTGTACGACGGCCTGACCGGCGAGCGCCACCTCGACTACCTCGCCGAGCTGGCCGGCCGGCCCTCGGTCCGGCGGGCGGAGCTGTGCGACCGCCTCGAGCTCGACGCGCGGACGCTCCGCCGCCCGATCCGCGACTACAGCCGCGGGATGCGCCAGAAGATCGGGATCGTCCAGGCGCTCCAGCACGACCCGGAGCTCGCGATCCTCGACGAGCCGTCCGAGGGCCTGGACCCGCTCATGCAGCGCGCGTTCTACGACGTGCTCGACGGGCTGAAGGCGGCCGGGCGGACGGTGTTCTTCAGCTCCCACGTCCTGTCCGAGGTCGAGCGGGTGTGCGACCGGGTCGCCGTCGTCCGATCCGGCCGCCTGGTCGCGGTCGAGGACGTGGGCACGCTCCTCGCGCGGCGCCGGCGACGGGTGGAGCTGCGGCTCACCGGGCCGGCGCCGGATCTCGCCGCGGTCCCCGGGGTCAGCGAGATCGTCATCGTCGGCGACACGCTCACGTGCGCGCTCGCGGGCGACCCGCGGCCATTGCTCGCCGCGATCGCCACGGCGCCGGTCGCGGACGTCCTCATCGAGGCGGCCAGCCTGGAGGACGCGTTCCTGGAGCTGTACCACGGTCCCGAGACCGGCACCGCCGAGACCGTCTCCGCCGAGGCAGGCCGGTGATCAGCGGGCCGCTCCTGCGCCACACCTGGCGGGCGCACCGGCTGCGCGTGCTCGTGCTGACGCTCGCGCTCGGCGTGTGGGGCTTCCTCATGCCCGTGATCTACGCGACGTTCGGCATCCAGATGGAGGCGATCATCAAGTCCGGGATCATCCCGGAGGCGTTCCTCCGGCTGCTCGGCGCGGATCCGTTCAGCCTGTCCGGCGCCGTGGCGCTGGGGTCCGTGCACCCGGTCGCGCTCGGGCTGTCCCTCGCCTATCCGGTGGGCTTCGCCGCGGTCGCGATCGCCGGGGAGCGCCAGCGCGGCACGCTCGAGGTCCTGCTCAGCCGGCCGATCTCGCGCCGCACCGTGTTCGCGACGCTCCTGCTGGCGATCGCCGGGTTCGCCGCCATGACCACCGCGGGCCAGGTGCTGGGCGTGGTCATCGGGGCGCTCGCCTTCGACGTCGCCGGCCGGCTCGATCCGGCCCAGCTCGCGTTCCTCGGCGTCAACACCGTCGTGCTGCTCGTGGCGCTCGCCGCGGTCTGCCTCGCGGCCTCGTCCTCGTTCGATCGGGTCGGGACGCCGATCGCCATCGGCCTCGCCCTCGTCATCGGCGGCTACGTGCTCGAGGTGCTGGGCACGCTCTGGCCCGACGCCGCGTTCCTCCAGCCGTACTCGCCGTTCCACTACCTGCGGCCGATGCAGATCATGGGCGGCCGGGCGGCGCCGACGGACCTGCTCGTGCTCGCCGCCATCGGTGTCGCGGCGATCGCGTTCGGCCTGTGGCGCTTCCCGCGTCGCGACCTGGCCGCACCGACGTAGACCGGGTGCGGCACCATCCACCCATGACGACCGACGCGCGGGCTCCCATCGGCATCGGGCTCAACCTGCCGACCTGGCCGCTGCGCGACGGGTCGTACGCCACGTGGCCGCAGATCCGGCAGCTCGCCCTGGCGATCGAGGCCCTCGGCGTCGACACCCTCTGGGTGCCCGACCACCTCCAGCGCCAGTCGCCGAAGCGCGGCACGTTCGGGTTCTGGGAGTGCTGGACGATCCTCACCGCGACCGCCGAGGCGACGTCGCGGATCGAGATCGGGCCGCTCATCGCGTGCACCGGGTTCCGCAACCCGGCGCTGCTCGCGAAGATGGCGGAGACGCTCGACGAGGTGAGCGGCGGGCGGGTCGTGCTGGGGCTGGGCAGCGGCGTGCCGGCGCGCGATCCGTCGTGGAGCGCGTTCGGCTACGACGGGGCGCGCCACGTCTCGAAGTACGGCGAGGCGGTCGAGATCGTCTCGCGGCTCGTGCACGACGGCGGACTGACGTTCCAGGGCGAGCACTACCAGGTGGAGGGGGCGGTGATCGAGCCGCGGGGCCCGCGTGCGGGCGCGATGCCGGTCCTGGCGGCGGGCGTGGGCGACCGGACCGCGCAGGTCGCGGCGCGGCACGCGGACCGGATCAACGTCAACACGCCGATCACGAACGCCGCCGACGCGGCCGAGGTCATGGCGATCGCGCGTCGCGCGTGCGAGGCGGTCGGGCGCGACCCGGCGACGCTCCCCGTCACGGGCTGGGGCCGCGTGTCGATCGACGACGACGGGGTCGCGGTCGAGAAGCCGGGCTGCCTGGTGGGGGAGCCGGCCGAGGTCGCCGCCACGGTCCGCGCGATCCGGGACGCGGGCGTCGAGCACCTGACGATGTACGCGGCCGCGGCCGACGATCCGAGCCCGCTCCCCGCGCTGACCGCGGAGTACCTCGACCGCTTCGCGCCCTTCCTCGAGGCGATCCGCGCCGCCTGACGTCAGCAGCCTGGGTCCCCGGTATCCCACCACCCCGGCTCTGCGATCGCGAAGATCGAATGGCCCTGGTCGTTATAGGCACCGACGACGACGGAGTAGTACCCGGGCCCAACCGCGTAGGCCCCTCCTTCGCCGTCGCGCTCCTCGTCTCCGCGATCGATGTATTCGTAGCCGCCGTGGCAGGCCCACGTATCCGGTTGCGTCCGGTACTTCCACCTCGCCACGCCTTCGGACGCCGGCGCAGTGGCCAGGAGGGTACGCACCGAGGCCGGCAGCCTGGTTCCCTTCAGGAGGCACTCCGCGGTGCGCGGCTCGGTCGGGAACGGCACGGGAAACTCGACGCACCTCGTGACGCCATAGACCCTGATCTCGATGTCGTCTGACAGGGGCGCCCGCCATGTGACCTTGTGGGCCAGGACGGCGGTGTCGACATCGACCTGCCGCCACCGCTCGCTGAAGACCACGCCCGTCGGCAGGTCTGGCACCGAAGCCGGCGTCGGCTGCGGCGAAGGCCGAGGCGAAGGGGTGGGCGTGACCGTCGGCCTCGCGGTCGCCACGGGGGTCATCGTCTGGGACGTCGTGGGGGCCGGGGGTGTAGGCACTGACAGCGCGACCCCTTGGGATCCGACCGCACTCGTCGGCGCCGAGTCGGGTGACGCGCCTGCGCACCCTCCGAGAACGATCGCGATGACCCCTGCGAGGATGGCTCTGTGACCGGTCACTGGCGGTCCTCCCTCGTGCCGGTCGGCCCGGTGAGCGTAGCCCCGGTGTGGGTCGACCGGCGGTTTGGACGACGCCGCCAGGTGGACTGTGATGCCCGTGCTCGTCAGCCTGCCCGCCGGTCAGCGCGCTGACTCGGGCGGGTCTGCCGCGAGCTCCGCTACGCGAGGCGGTCGAACTCGGCGAGGTTGGCGCGGACGACCGGCAGGTTGGCGCGGGCATCCGCGCTCTCGAAGTCGAAGTGGGGGCGTCCGCGCTGTCGAAGTCGAAGTGGGGGAGGAGCCAGGGCGGCGGCGCGTCGCCCTCGAGCGGGCCGCACACGCCGACGACCGCCTCGCCCTGGATCGCGAACACCCACAGGCACCGGGTGGGGCGATGGCGGGCGAGCGCGAAGTGCGTCGGGGCGACCAGGCGGGCGCGCGAGGACGCGGGCGCACGCAGGGCCGCGGAGCGGGGCGGGGACGTTCGCAGGGACGCGCGGGACGACGGACGACGGCGCATCGGATGGGCCTCCGGGTGCCGGTCTGGCGCGCTGGGAACGCCTCGAATCCTAGCCGCCCGACGGCCGCTTGGGAACCCCGAAACAGGTGTTCGACAGCGCCAGCCGTCAGGGCGAGGTGTCCTCGGACCAGGCCTCGTCCTCGAGCGCGGTGGGACGCAGCGATCGGGTGATCTCCATCGCCTCCTCGGTGCGCGTCATGGTCGCGGCGTAGGCGTTCGGATCGAGCTGCTCGAGCCGGTCGGCGACGGCCGCCACCTCGCGGTAGATGCGCGCGACGGTCGCCCAGTCGCGGCCGGTGAAGGCCTCCTCGAGGTCCACCACGCGATGGCGGATGTCGGCCTCGAGCGCGGCGACCTCGGCGGCGATCGACTCGCCGTAGCGGCCGCGGGGCGCGATCGGTTCGGTCATCGGTCCAGCCTACCGCCGAGCCGGGCGGCGGCCGCCGCGGCGACCAGCGACGACATCGGGAACGCGGCGCTCGCCCCCGGCTGGAGGACGCGGACGTCGGCCGCGGGCGCGAGGAGCGAGGCGTGGCCCGCGAACCGCAGGCCGGGCTGGCGGAGCGGCCGGTCCCAGACCCGCGACAGGCGGCGCGGGTAGAGCGTCCCCCAGTGGATCGGGACGGCACCGGTCGCACCGAGCCGCCCCAGCAGCGCCGCCGCCGAGCGCGGGCCGAGATGCCCGGGCCCGAGATGCGGCCCCCACGTCCAGACCGGGAGCAGCGCGAGGTCGACGCGGCCGGCGAGGAGGTCGAGGCCGGGGAACCAGCCCGTGTCGCCGGCGAAGTAGACGGACGGCGAGCCGGGCGCCTGGAGGAGATACCCGACCGGCTGCGCCCGCGGCGTGCCCGGCGTGATCCAGTGGCGGGCGGGCACGACCTCGACCTCGACCCGGCCGATCGCGAACCGCTCGCCGGCGACGACCTCGACCACCTCGCCGTCCACCGCGCGAGCCGCCGCCCGGCCGAGCCCGCGCGGGACGACGACGGCGCCGCGGCCGGCGGTCCGGCGCGAGCGACCACGGGTCGAAGTGGTCGGGATGCCCGTGCGACACGAGGACCGCGTCGAGATCATCGAACCAGCGCTCCTCCGGCGGCGCGCCGTGCCGCTCCAGCGGCCCGAGCGTCGTCCGCAGCAGGGGATCGGTCGCGATCCGGACGCCGCCCAGCTCGAGGACCGTCGTCGCGTGGCCCACGAACCGGACGCTCGCCGAGGTCGTCACCGGCTCGGCCTATCCGTGCGTGACGAGCTCGTCGGCGCCGCGGCCGGGCAGCTTGCGCAGGCGGGCCGGGTGGCGCAGCAGCGTCACGAGCCCGCCGAGCACCGCGCCGCCGGTCGTCTCGATGAGGTCGGCCATGGTGTCGTCGTAGGTGAGGTTCATGCCCTTCGCGCCGAGCTTGAGCCCGACCCACTCGGCGATCTCCCAGGCGGCGCCCGCGGAGGTGCCGACGGCCGCCGCGATGCCCGCGGCCTCCCACGAGGTCTTCGTCCGCGGCGAGACGAGCGCCCCGACGACCGACGTGAACAGCGCGCCGTTCGCGAAGTGGATCGCGTCGTCGACGTGCGCCCGCTGGTAGATCCCGACGGCGTTGCCGCCGGCATCGGCGAGGAGCGGCAGCGTGACGGCGAGGTCGAGCTCGCGCGGGTACGGGTCCTTGCGCCCGAGCAGCCGCCAGGCGACGGGCACGACCATGAGCCCGCCCGTGTAGCCGACGGCCCGCAGCTTCATGCCCTTGCCCTGGTAGCGCGGCGACTCGGAGTTGGCGAAGGCGTCGACGGCGAGCGCGATGACGAGCGCCTTGGCCGCGGCGATCGCGCCGAACCAGGCGATGTCGACGACGCTCGGGGGCTGCGTGGCCGCGGGCGCCGTGGCGGCCGCGTCGGCGGACGAAGACTCGGCCGCGACCGGCTCGGCGGTCGGGGTGGGCGCCTCGCCCGGGGCGTCGGCGAGCGTGATCTCGGTTGCCATGACGCCATCATCATGGCCCCGGCCTTCGATCGGCGCTGTCGTGGCGCCCTCCGGACGCTACGCCGGGGTGGAGATCGCGTCGGGCGCGCCGTCGATCGGCGCCTCGGTGGCGGCGGCCAATCGGGCGGCCTCGGCATCGCCTTCGGCCTCCGCGGCGGAGATCGCCTCGTCGGTGATGATCCGGCGCAGGAACAGCAGCAGGGCCACGACGACGCCCGCGATGATGAACACGGCCGGCAGCCCCAGCCACTGCGCGAGGAGGCCGCCGAGCAGCGCGCCGATCGGCTGCGACCCCCAGGCGAGGAGCCGGTAGCTCGCGTTGAGCCGCCCGAGCAGGGCGTCCGGGACGATCCGCTGGCGCAGCGAGACCGTCACGACGTTCCACATCACGATGCCGACGCCCGCGACGGCGAACGACGCGCCGACGATCCACGGGTTCGGGGTCAGGCCGGGGATCGCGACCGTGATCGCGTTGATGATGACCGCCGTCGTGAGCAGCTTCGCGCGGCCCATGAACCGCTCCACGCGCTCCACGACGAGCGATCCGAACAGGCTCCCGATGGCCATGCCGGTCATCAGGAGGCCGAAGCCGAACTCGTCGAGGCCCATCGGCCCGGGCGAGACCGCGTACAGGACGAACACCGCGAACGTCGCCGACGAGGCGAGGTTCATCGTCCCGACCATGATCGCGAGGGTCCGCAGCAGCCGGTGGTTCCAGAGGTAGCGCAGGCCCTCCTTGATGTCCGCGACGACGCCCGGCCGCGGGCCGGCGGTCTCGGCGCGCACCGGCTTGAACGAGCCGGTGAGGAGCACCAGCGCGACCGCCGCGAAGGCGAACGCGAGGGCCGAGCCGGCGAAGGCGAACGCGATGGCGACACCGGCGAGGAAGCCGCCGAGGGGCGGGCCGACGAACTGGTTCATCGTCAGCTCGACGGCATACAGGCGGCCGTTCGCCTTCGACAGGTCGTCGCGGCGCACGATCGACGGCATCACCGACTGGGCGGCGGTGTCGAACAGCGTCTCGCCGACGCCGAGGATGAACGCGGTCACGTACAGCAGCCACAGGCTGTCCGTGCCGGTGACGATCGTGAGGGCGATGACGAGGGCGACGACGGTGCGCAGGATCGAGACGCCGATCATCGTCCGGCGGCGGTCGAGGCGGTCGGCGAGCGCGCCCGCGATGAGCACGAAGATCAGCCACGGCAACCGGCTGACGACCGCGACGCCCGCGATGAGGACGGGGGAGTCGGTGAGGCGGATCGCGAGCAGCGGGAAGGCGATCCAGAACACGCCGTCGGCGAGGTTCGAGGCGGCGGACGAGGCCCAGAGCTTCCAGTAGTTGGCGCCGAGGCCGGTGCCGGCGGGGGTGGCCGAGGCGGGGGCGGCGGTCGTCTCCGTGGTCATCGCTTGAGACTAGTCAACCGGTTGACAAACGTCAACCACTTGCCGAGAATCAGCGACATGGAACGACGCGCGGCGACCCACGACGAGGCTCGGGCGCTCTCCAACCCGCTCCGGCTGCGGATCCTCCGGCTGTGCCTGGACCGCGCGATGACGAACGAGGAGCTGGCGGCGCGGCTGGGCCTCAACGCCGGCACGATGCTCCACCACGTGCGGTTGCTCGTGGCGACGGGGTTCCTCGCGCCCGAGGACGAGCGGCGCGGGGCGCGCGGCTCCGTCGAGCGCCCGTACCGGGCGACGGGCAAGTCCTGGACGCTCGATGTGGGCGAGGAGGAGGGGAGCGGCAAGACGAACGTCGGGACGCTCGCCCTGATCGACGCGTTCCGGGCGGAGGTCGCGGAGTCGCCGCCGGAGTACCAGGTGCATCGGGTCGCGACTCGGCGTGCGGCTGACGCCGGAGCGCGCTGGAGGCGTTCCGGCGCGGCATCGAACGAGCTCGCGCACGAGCTCAAGGACGCCGACGACCCGGCGGGCGAGCCGTACGGGTTCTTCGTCGGGATGCACCGCCGCGCGGAGTAGCGTCCGGGCCCGATGACGCCCCGGCGTCACCGACGACACGACCGATGGCCCTGACTGCGCCGCATCGCGCGCGTCACCATGAGCCGTGCCCGGCAACTCGTCCGGCTGCGTCCCGCGCCAAACCTCGCGCTCGGGAGGCCGCCATGGCGACCGTGTCCACCCATGACGCACGCCGCATCGAGGCGCCCATCGCCGCCTCCGAGGCTCCTCGGGTTCGGCGCCTCGGCGGTGATCGCCATCGCGGCGGGCTTGATGACGGACACGTTCGCGGCCCGCGGACCGGTCGACACCGGAGACGGACTTGCCGTCATGGCGCTCGCCTTCGGCGTCGGGCATCGCGGGCGGCGCGTTGACCCGATCGCGGTGGTCGATCCTGATCGTGCTGCTGTCGGCTACATCGTCGGCGTGGAGCTCGGCCGCCGGCAGCTCGTCGCGCCAACGCTCGCGTTCCGTTTCGACACCACCTACGGGATCATCGCCTTCGTCCTGACGCGCGGGATCCACCTCGTCCTCGTCGTGCTCCCGCTGGCGACGGGCGTGCTGATCGGGCGCGGCGTCGCTGCGCGAGCGGACCGAGGGCGCAGCGCGCGACCCACGACCCGGCATCGGCGGCGGGCTCGTCGGCCGGCCTGACGATCGGTCTCGCCGTGCTCGTGGCGTGGCCCGCATCGACGCCCCCGGTCCTCGGCAGCGACGGCACGCCCGCCCCGAACGGGCTCGCCGAGCTCGCGACCGTCAAGCTCGGCGGCGCCGATCACTCGGTGCTCATCCGCGCCGCGGACCCGGCCAAGCCGGTCCTGCTCTACCTGTCGGGCGGTCCGGGCCAGTCCGACCTCGCGCTGTCGCGGGTCCTCAGCGAGCCATGGACGCGCGACTTCGTCGTCGTCGACCTCGACCAGCGTGGCAACGGCAAGTCGTACGCGGCGATCGACCCGCTCGACGGGATGACGCTCGACCGGGCGGTGTCCGACGTCATCGAGCTGACCGACTATCTCCGCCTCCGGTTTGACGGAGCAGAAGATCTACCTCATGGGCGAATCGTGGGGGACGATCCTGGGCACGCTCGCCGCCCAGCGCCGCCCAGACCTGTTCCACGCGTGGATCGCGAGCGGCCAGATGGTCGACGTCGTGGAGACGGACGAGCGGATCTATGACGACCTCCGCGCCTATGCGGCCTCGCAGGGCGACCAGGCGCTCGCGGCGAAGCTCGTGGAGATCGGCCGGCCGCCGTACCGCGACATGCCGTGGGCGAACTCGAACCTGCTCGCCTGGTACGACTACCTCTACCCGCCGTACGAACCGTCCGCGGGCTACATCGCGCGCGGGACCGGGTCCGGCCTCGACCCGTTCGGCGCCCTCGGATCCGAGTACACATTCCTCGAGAAGACCGCGGTCCTGCGTGGGCTCATCGACACGTTCGCCGCGATGTACCCGCAGCTGTACGACCTCGACCTCCGCGAGTCGGTCCCGACGCTCGACGTGCCGGTCTATGTCCTCGACGGGCTCGCGGAGCTCGACGGCCGGCGCGACCTGATGCTCGACTGGTTCGAGGCGCTGGACGCGCCAACGAAGGAGCGGATCGAATTCGCCGGCGCGGCTCACTCGGTCGCATTCGAGCAGGCGGACGAGGTCCTGCGCCTGCTCACGGACGAGATCGTGCCGGCGACGTACGGGGCTGCCGCCGACTGAGCGACCGTCGCCGTAGGCTGTGCGCATGGAGATGCGCGAGCTCGGGCGGACCGGACTGCGGGTGACGCCGATCGGGCTGGGGCTGGCGGCGCTCGGGCGGCCGGCGTACATCACGACCGGCCGTTCCGCGGACCTGGGCGACGGCGAGGACCGCTCGATCGAGGCGATGGAGGCGCGCAGCCACGAGGTGCTGGACGCGGCCTGGTCGGCCGGGATCCGGTATCTCGATGCGGCGCGGTCGTACGGGTACGCGGAACGGTTCCTCGCCTCGTGGCTGCGCGCCCGCGCGATCGATCCGTCCGAGGTCACCGTCGGGTCGAAGTGGGGCTACCGGTACGTCGGGGAGTGGCGGATGGACGCCCCGGTCCACGAGGTCAAGGACCACTCGATCTCGATGCTCCGGGCGCAGCTGCCGGAGAGCCGCGAGCTCCTCGGGCCGTGGCTGCGGCTGTACCAGGTCCACTCGGCGACGCTCGAGAGCGGGATCCTCGCCGACCGCGCCGTCCTCGCGGAGCTCGCGCGGCTGCGCGCCGAGGACGGGCTGGTGATCGGGCTGAGCGTGAGCGGGCCGCGGCAGGGCGACGTCGTGCGCGCGGCGCTCGAGGTGCGCGTGGACGGCGTCAACCCGTTCGGCTGCGTCCAGGCGACCTGGAACGTGCTCGAGCCGTCCGCCGGCCCGGCCCTCGCGCGAGGCGCACGCGGCCGGGTGGGGCGTCATCGTCAAGGAGGCGCTCGCGAACGGCCGCGTGCTCGAGGACGACGCGTCGCTGGCGCCGATCGCGGCCGCCGCCGAGCGACATGGGACGACGCCGCGACGCGATCGCGCTTGCCGCCGCGCTCGCCCAGCCGTGGGCCGGCGTCGTGCTGTCCGGGCGCCGCGACGCCCGACCAGCTGCGCTCGAACGTCGCCGCCGTGGACGTCACGCTTGCGGCCGACGAGGTCGACGCGCTGCTCGCGCTCGCCGAGCCGCCGGATGCGTACTGGGAGGCCCGCGCCGGCCGCGCCTGGGCCTAGCCTCCTGCGTCGAACGGCCGATGCGCGCGCGCCGAGGTGGCGTACCCTGCGCCCGATGCCTCGGGGAGCGCGTTCCGTCTCGTCCGCCGTCGCCGCCCTCGCGGTCGTCCTCGCGACGATCGGGACCGGTGCCGTCGCCGCCGCCCAACCGGTTGACCTGCCGCCGGTCGCTGCGAGTCCCGCCGCGGACGGCGTCGCGGCCACGAGCCAGGTGGTCGTGCGCTGGTCGGCCGACAGCCTCGGCGGCGAGACGCGCGCCCAGCGCCGGGCCGCGCTCGACGACCGGGGCCGGGTCGCCGCCCTCGGTGTCGCCGCCGGCCGCGAGGCCGCCTTCGTCCGCGCCTTCGGCATCGCCGGCACGACGGGCGTCTATCGCTTCGATGCGCCGCTGGGGCCGAACGCGAACGGGATCGTGCACCGCCTCCAGGCGATCCCCGGCGTCGTCACCGCCGAGGCCGATCCGATCGCGACGATCGACGCCCTGCCCGACGACCCGTACGCGATCCTCGAGTGGGGCGACCTCGGCGCCGCGGACGGCTCGCCGTTCGGCATCGACGCGGTCGGCGCATGGGGGACGAGCACGGGCGAGGGGACGGTCGTCGCGATCCTCGACACGGGCATCCGGCCGCACGCCGACCTCGCCGGCCAGACGGTCGCCGGCTACGACATGGTCACCGACACGTTCACCGCGGGTGACGGCGACGGCCGCGACGCCGACCCGACCGACCCGGGCGACTTCGTCACCGCGCCCGAGAGCGTCGGCCACTGCAGCGTGCGCAACTCCAGCTGGCACGGGACGCACGTCGCGGGGATCGCCGGGGCCGCCGCGAACAACGAGATCGGGGTGTTCGGCGCGGCGCCCGACACGAAGATCCAGACGGTCCGGGTGCTCGGCAAGTGCGGCGGCACCTTCACCGACATCTCCGACGGCCTCACCTGGGCGTCGGGCGGCCCGGTCATCGGCGTGCCGCTCAACACGACGCCGGCCGACGTCGCCAACCTGAGCCTGGGCAGCGGCGTCCCGTGCCCCGCGTTCTTCCAGTCGGCGGTCAACGCCGCCCGGGCCCGCGGGACGCTGACGGTCGTCTCGGCCGGCAACGCCGGCGTCCCGGCCGCGCAACCACACGCCCTCGAACTGCGCCGGGGTCGTCGCCGTCGCCGCGACCGATCCGTCCGGCAAGCGCGCGGTGTTCAGCGCCACGACGTCGTCGAACTACGGGGTCGCGGTCGACATCGCCGCCCCGGGCACGAGCATCCCGAGCACCTGGAACGCCGGCACGACGACGCCGGCCGCCGACTCGATCGGTGCCGGCAGCGGGACGTCGCAGGCGGCGCCGCACGTCGCCGCGATCGCCGCGCTGCTCCGCGCGCTCGGAGCCCGCCGCGCAGCCGGCGGCGCTCGAGCGGGCGCTCACGTCCGCGGTCACGGCGTTCGGCGCGGATGCCACGGCGCTCGGCTGCCCGACGCTCGGCTGCGGCGCGGGGATCGCCAACGCACCGGCCGCGCTCGCGTTCATCGCCACCGCCGACATCGCGGCGCCGTCGGTCACGATCACGCCGCCCGCGAGCCCGACGAAGGCCGCATCGCTGGCGTTCACCCTCGACTTCTCCGAGGCGATCACCGGGCTCGCCGTGAGCGACCTGTCCGTCGGCGGGACCGCGCCCGGGTGCGTGATCGGCCCGCCGTCCGGGAGTGGCGACGAGTGGACGGTGGCGCTCGGCGGCTGCGGCGACGGGACCGTGACGCTGACGCTGGGCGCGCAGCGGGTCGAGGACCTCGTCGCGAACGTCGGCCCGGCGGCGGCCGTGACGTCCACGTCGGTTGTCGTCGACCGGACCGCCCCGACGTCCGTGGCCTCGATCGCGGCCAAGGGGACGAAGGGCACGAGCGTGAGCGTCGCGTACACCGCGTCGGACGGGTCGGGCGTCGGCGTGTCGAGCGTCCAGGCCTTCTACTCGACGAGCACGTCGCTCACGTCGCCGCAGGCGTGCGGCTCGGTCTCCTCGGCGGCCGCCAGCGGGACGATCACGTGCACGATCCCCGCCGTCGATGCGACGTACCGCGTCTACACCCGCGCGACGGACGGGCTCGGGACCGTCGAGGCCGCGCCGGGCGCTGGCCGACGACTCGATCGTCCGCGACACGGTGAAGCCCGGCGCCGGCGTCAAGCCCGGCAAGCCCGCCTCGAACACGGGCAGCGCCGGCCTACGCGATCACGTTCACCGAGAGCGTCACGCGGCCTCGCGCAGGACGATCTCGTCCTCGGCGGGACGGCGGCCGGGTGCGTGCTGCAGGGGTTCAGCGCCGGCGAGACGTCCGCGACCGTCACCGTCACCGGGTGTGGCAACGGCAGCGTGACGCTGGCGCTCGAGGCGAACGCGGCGGAGGACATCGCGGGCAACACGGGCCCGGAGAGCGAGGCCGACGCGGACGTCGTCGTCATGGACACGGTCAAGCCCACCGTCGGCGTCCCGACCGTCACGCCCCGGACCGGCGTCCCGCTCAACGGCTCGTCGATCCCGGTCACCGTCACCTGGGCCGGCGGCGACAACGCCGGTGGCGCGGGGATCGCGGGCTACACGCTCCAGCGCAGCCTCGACGGCGGCTCGACGTGGTCGACGCTCGCGAGCGGCCTGACATCGGCCAGCCGCACGACGACCGTCCCCTCGAGCGGCACGACGCGCTTCCGGGTGCGCGCGACCGACAAGGCGGGCAACACGTCGAGCTACGCGACCGGCGGCTCGCGGACGGGGCGGCTCGTCCAGCAGAGCTCGGGCAGCGTGGGCTACAGCGGCAGCTGGACGCTCGCCTCGTCGTCGAAGTTCTCGGGCGGGACGGTCCGCCACGCCTCCACCGCCGGGCGCGCCGCCGCGTACACGTTCACGGGCAAGAGCATCGCGGTCGTCTCGACCCGGTCGAGCACCCGGGGCGCGGTCCGGATCTACCTCGACGGGGTGCTCCAGGCGACCGTCGACACGTACCGGAGCGTCCGCTCAGTACCGCTCGGTGATCTGGCAGCAGTCGTTCTCGAGCGTGGTGACAAAGCGGGTGCGGGTCGTCGTCGTGGGCACGGCGGGCCGTCCGCGCGTTCGACCTCGACGCGTTCGCCGTGATCAAGTAGCGTTCCCTGCCTCGGCCCGCCGTCGGCCGGTCACGGGGAGGGATGAGGGACATGCGCGCGATCCGCCACACCACGCGTGCGCCGGGCTGGCGCGCTCCTCCTCGCCGGCGGCCTCGTCGCGGGACTTGCGGCGGCGCCCGCGGCGGTGCCTCGCCGGCGCACGATCGATCGTCGTCAACTCACCTGCGAACAACGATCGCCGACGACGGCGACTGCACGCTCCGGGAGGCGATCTTCGCCGCGAACAAGACCTCGCGTCGGGCGCCACCAGCGGCGAGTGCATCGGCGGCAATCGGCGCTGACACGATCACGTTCGACGTCGAGGGGCACGATTGTCCTCAGCGACCGGCACTCGAGCTCCCGAGATCAGCGAGGCCCTGACGATCGACGGCGGCGGCGGGATCGAGATCGACGGCGACGGGCACGGTGTCGATCGGCTTCTGCGTCTGCTACGACTCGGCCGCGACCCTCAGGAACCTGAATCCGTCCAGGCGTCACGGGAGACGCGATCGCGGTGGTCGGTCGGCGACGCTGTCGAACGTCGAGGTGTTCGGGCAACGGCCGAGGGATCAGCGTCATCCGTCGGGATCGACGTTGAGCGTCACCGACTCGCGCGATCCACTCGGCAATGATCCGAGGGCGTGAGCGGTGCCGGCATCTACCCTCAACGAGGGCAGCCACGGCCTCGTTCGTGCGGACGACGATCGCTGACAACAGCGCCGACGCCAAGGGTGGCGGGATCCGGATGATCGGCGCGACCGTCACGATCGACCAGTCGACGATCAGCGGCAACAGCGGGCGATGGTGGCGGCATCTACATGGAGTCGCCGACCGGCGACAGCACGCTGAAGATCTACAACTCGACGATCGCGGACAACATCGCGCTGGACGAAGGCGCCGGCATCTACCGCGAGCGGCAACATCGATATCCGCAACTCGACGATCGCCCGCAACACGGCGGCGACCTCGGGTGGCGGCGTCGAGACCGACGGCACCGGCTGGACGCTCCAGCTGAAGAACAGCGCGATCCTGGGCAACACGGCGAACGGATCACCATCCGACTGGGCGAACGGGCTGGCAGGCGAGCTCGCCGCCAACTCCGTCAGCTCGCTGGTGGGCCTCGCGGGCAAGACGCTGGGTGACTATTTCGGCCCCTCCACGCTGGCCGACAACGGCGGGCCGACGAAGACCCTCAAGCCGAAGCTCGTCGCGGGCAACGCGCTCATCGACGGCGGCAACGCGACGGTCTGCGCCGCCGCCCCGATCTCCGGCAAGGACCAGCGCGGCTACGGCCGCGTCAACCCGTGCGACATCGGCGCGGTGGACGTCGACCGGACGAAGCCCGTCGTATCGGGCGTCAAGACGTCCCTCCGGCAGGGGCTGCAGCTGTCCGGGTCGTCATCGCTGGGCCGGGTTACCTGGAACGCGTCGGACTCCGGCTCCGGCGTGAAGCAGTACACCGTGCAGCGGCGCGTGGACGGCGGCTCGTGGTCGACGCTCGCGACCGGCCTCACCTCCGCGGCGTTCAACGTGACCCTCTCGCGCACGCACGACTACGCGTTCCGCGTCCGCGGGATCGACAAGGAGGGCAACGTCGGGACGTTCGCCAACGGGGCGACGTTCGAGGCGCGCCTCTACCAGCAGACGTCGAGCGCGTTCGCGTATGGCGGCAGCTGGGCGACCTCGACCGCCGACGTGTTCTCGGGCGGCAGCACGCGCCGGAGCTCGACCTCCGGATCGTCGGCGCGGTTCACCGCGACCGGCCGGAGCTTCGCGTGGATCACGACCACGGGCCCGACCCGCGGCAAGGCGAAGATCTACGTCAACGGGACGCTGATCACGACGATCGACCTGTTCTCGGCGACGACGACGTACCGCGTCCAGGCATGGACGCGGACGTACTCGTCCAGCGTGTCGAAGACGATCCGGGTCGTGGTCAGCGGCTCGGGCGAGCGAGTGGATCTCGACGCATTCGCGGTGCTGCGCTAGGGGAGCGTTATGGCGCGGCTCGCCGGCGCGAGGCGGGCCGCCGCCGCCGCCCATCATGCGAGCCGCCGCCCCCTACGCGGTGCTCAGACGCTCACCAGGGGAGCACTATCCGCGGCGCCGGTGCTTGCGGGACTCGGATTTCGGCCGAAGCCGCGGGGGTTTGCGCCAGATTCAGGGCTGCGCGCTGTCAGACGCTCACCCGAAGAGCGTTCGACACCACGGTCGGCGTCCAGTGCTCACCCCGTGAGCGTCTGAGCCCAGAGTGGGCGGTTGCCGCGTGATGCGGTGCGCCTGGCGCGCAGATCCGCGAAGGAGATGCGCGGCTCGGCCGGTAACGCTCTCCCGGTGAGCGTATGACTACCGCGGGAAGCCGAACCGCGCCGCCGTGCCAGAACCCGAGACACGAAGACGCCCCGTCCGGTGGACGGGGCGTCGGTCGGTGACGCGACGTTCGCGTCAGATCGGTCGTACCGAGGCGAAGCCCGCGAATGCGAGCGCCACAACGGCGAGGACGCGCACGAGCGCGTCGAGGCGCGGGCGGGCCGTAGCCACACCAACCTCCAGTCCGGCAACCCGGCTGACTCAGGTGGTGGGCGATCCCGCAACCCGAGTCCCGTGGCTTTGCGTCCCCGGGTCACCCCGGGTTTGCCTTTTTCGGCCGACCCGAGTCGGGCCGGGACGGCTCTCGCCGTCTGCCACGACCGTACGCCGTGGAGGTGCGCCTGTGCACCTTCCAACCCGTCCCATCGGCACGCCGTACCTTGGGCGGGCGGACCCATGGGACCCGCCTCGGACAGGCGTGGCGCGCGGTTCCGGAGCCCGAAGCCTAGGGGCGGGGGATGGGGCGGACCAGCCCCGACATCGCCGACGCAGAGGCTGCGTGCAGGCGCTGTCCGGAGGAAGACATCGCCGTGGACAGCGGCGACGCGCCCACGGGCCGGCGCATGGCATTCGCGAGCTCCCGACCGGCGTACCAGCGGGCGACGCGCCCGGCGAGAGGCCGACGCGGACGGAGGTTGACGTGCCCGCGGAAAGCGCCCATCTGCTGCCTCCTTGCGCCACCTCGTTCGGGCGGCGACCTGTGCACACGGTGACGGGCGGCAGGGATCGGCCGCGGCATCACGGAGCCGCTGACGCTTGCGGCCGCCTCTCAGCCGAGGTTCGCCGCCCCCAGGATCTCGGGGATCGCGACGGCGAGACCGCCGACCGTGCCGATGGCGAGCGCCCCTCGGGCGACGGGTGCGAGCCACGGTGCGTCGGCTCCGCCCCGGACGCGTCCGGCCCAGTGGACGACGCTCCCGATCCCGACGACGACGAACGCGATGCCGGCGACGACGAGCGCGCTCAGCAGGTACAGCGGCACCACGAGCGCGAGGACGAGGAACGCGCCCAACGCGTCGATCACCGCGTAGGTGATCAGCGCCGGACCGCGCCGCCGGACCGCCGGGAGGAGGCGATCGAGCACGGATTCGGCCAGCACCATCGACGGCCCGACAAGCGCGACCAGCCCGACGAGCGCCGCGACGACCACGAGGTTGCGGCGGAGGATGATGAAGTCGGGGTTGGAATCCTGGATCAGGAGCGTCGTGCCCATCGCGATGCAGATCGGGATCGCGACCAGCGCGCGGGCGAGCGGCCGCCGCGGCAACCACGGCCGGATGACGACCCACAGCGCTCCGATGATCACACCCGACAGCAGGCCGCCGAACACCAGCAGCGCGAGGGTGCCATCGAACGTGATCGCGCCAATGACGTTGTCGTTCTCGGTCCGCAGGCCGGCGGCCTCGGGTTCGAGCAGCGCGGCGACGCGCATCAGCAGCCGTCCGCCGATCCCGCCGACCACCAGCCCGACGACGAGCCCCGCCAGCCCGCCGCGCGCCATCTCGCGCAGGATGTCGAAGCCGGGCCGGGCGACGGCCGCGTCCGCGCCGGCCTCACCGGCCTGTGCCGCGTCGGCCGCCGCCAGCGTCAAGTCGCCGTCTCGTCCATCCGCTCGAGCAACGTGCCCATCTCCGCCTCCAGCCGGTCGCGGATCGCCGGGTTCCGATCGAGCACGTCGTCAAAGTCGCGGTTCGCCAGGCTGAGCAGGACGCACGGCGTCTCGGTGATCGCGGTCGCGGTGCGCGGCCCGTCGTCGATCAGCGAGATCTCACCGAGGAACCCGCCCGGCCCGACCGTGTTGATCGTCGCGCCGCCCTGATCGATCCGGACGCTCCCTGCGACGACCAGGAAGAAGTACCCCTCGTAGCGCCCCTCGTGCGTCAGCTCCGTGCCGGCGCCGACCTCGACCGTCTCGGCTCGCTCCGCGATCCGCTGCCGCTCCTCCTCGCTCAGCTCGGCGAACAGCGGGACGCGCGCCAACAGCGCCGTCCGATCCTCCATGGTGGTCGCTCCCTCTGGCCTGAGATGCGATCCCCGGCCCGGGCAGCGTACGCGTGCAAGGCAAGCCAGATGCGCTCGACACGTTCGCCGGCCAATACCGGACAGGCCCTGACAGGTTCGCGCGCGAGACTGTGGGCAACGCCACGACGCTCCCACCGACCGAAGGAGGTCCCCCATGCGCAACGCCCCGATCATCCTCGTCCCCGGCTTCTGGCTCGGTGGCTGGGCATGGGACGAGGTCGCCGGCCTCCTCCGCGACGACGGCTTCGACGTGACCGCGCTGACCCTGCCCGGCATGGAGTCGAAGGACGCCGATCGCTCGAAGATCGGCTTCGCGGACCACGTCGACGCGATCGTCAAGGCCGATCGAGGCCAAGGACGAGCCGGTCGTCCTCGCCGTCCACAGCGGGACCGGGTTCACGGGCTACGCGGCGAGCGATCGCGTCCCCGAGCGGATCGCCGCCATGGTCTACGTCGACAGCGCGCCGGGGATCACGCCGCAGTCTGCGGACTTCACGGACGCCGAGAAGCCGCTCGTCTGGGAGGAGCTCTCGGCCGAGGAGAACCTCGACGGCGTGTCGGACGAGCAGAAAGCGACGTTCCAGGAGCGCGGCGTGCCGGTGCCGGGCGGGGTCCTGCGCGACACCTACCCGCTGACGAACGACGCCCGGAACGACATCCCGAGCACCCTGATCTGCACGGCGTACACCGCCGAGGACTACCAGAAGTACGCGGCCGACGAGCCCGTGATGTCGTGGCTGGCCGGGGTCCGGCAGCTGCGCAACGCGACCTGGATCGACATGCCGACGAGCCACTGGCCGATGTTCTCGAAGCCGCGCGAGCTCGCGGACCACATCGCGGAGGTCGCGCGCACCGCCTCGAACCCGGTCACCGCCTGACCGGGCGGCGCGCCGCCGCACCGGATCGCTCCGAACGCCTCTTGTCTGAACCCCGGCTCGCGCCTACTGTGGCGCAACGCTGGAGGGTCCGGACATGGGTGGGAGTCGGCGCGGGTCGATGACGCGAGCCACGGCCGCGCTGGCGGGGGCGGCGTTCGTTGCCGCCCTGACCGCGGCCCCGGCGGTGGGCGCTGAGCCGGGCGGCGACAAGGTCAAGGTCATCGTCCAGTTCCAGGACCCGCCCGGTCTGGCGGAGCGGCGCCTCATCCGCGAGGCCGGCGGCACGGTCAACCACACCTACACGCTCATCGACGGCGTCGCCGCCGAGGTCCCGGCCCAGGCGATCGCCGGGTTGCGGCACAACCCGCGAGTCGTGTCGGTCGACCTCGACGCGACCGTCAGCGCGGTCGAGCCGGTGCTCCAGGCGCAGGCGACCGGCGACTTCGAGTACGACAACGCCTGGGGCGTCGTCCACATCGGCACCAAGGCCGTCCACGACGCCGGCATCAAGGGCGCCGGCATCAAGGTCGCGATCATCGACAGCGGCATCGACTACATCCACGACCAGCCGGCCGCGAACGAGCCGCCCGTCGTGGACCCGGAGTTCCTCGGCAACTACAAGGGCGGCTTCGACTTCCTCGACCCGCTCGACACCCAGGGCAACGGGCCGCTCGACGACAACGGCCACGGCACGCATGTCGCGGGCATCCTCGCGGCCGAGAAGAACGGCTACCTCGTGGTCGGCGTCGCGCCGCAGGTCGACCTGTACGCGCTCAAGATCCTCGACGCGGCGGGCAACGGCCTCGAGTCTGACCTCGTGCTCGCCCTCCAGTGGGCGGTCGCCCACGACATCGACGTCGTGAACATGAGCATCGGCACCCAGGTCGAGAACGTCGCGCTGGGGACGGCCGTCGCGAACGCCGCCGCGCAGGGGCTGCTGATGGTGGCCGCGTCGGGCAACACGGTGACGATCACCGAGATCTTCAACGGCTGCCCGGTCGCCTACCCGGCGCGCTACCCGCAGGTCCTGTCGACGACGTTCACGAACCAGGCCGATGCGCTGACCGGCTACTCGTGCACGGGTCCCGAGGTCGACTTCGCCACACCGGGCGACGGCATCTTCTCGACCGTGCCCGTCGGCACGTGCCTGCTGTGCTCGCCCAACGGCTACTCGGCGCAGAGCGGGACCTCGATGGCGTCGCCGCACCTCGCCGGGACGGTCGCGCTGCTGCTCGACGCGGGGATCGCGGACGCCGGCACGCCCGGCCTGTTCGACGACGTGCGCGCGCGCCTGTGCGCGACGGCCAACGTGGGCTATGGCGTCCAGACGATCTTCGGCAGCTCGCCGATCCCGACCAGCGATCCGCGCTACCCGAAGTACTTCGGCTGCGGCGTCCTCGACGCGGCAGAGGCGGTGCTCGGGGTCGCGCCCCCGCCCGGCAACCAGCCGCCGGTGGCGAACGACGACACCGCGACGGTGACCGAGGACGGGGCGACCGACATCGCCGTCCTCGCCAATGACACCGACCCGAACAACGACCCCCGGACCGTGACCGGCGTCACCAACCCGCCGCACGGGACGGCAACGATCAACGGCAACGGCACCGTCCACTACGTGCCGGACGGGAACTACGCCGGCGCCGACGGCTTCGACTACACGATCGCGGACGGCCAGGGCGGGACCGACACCGGCCACGTCTCCGTGACCGTCACGGCGGTCAACGATGCGCCGGTCGCGGCCAACGACAGCGCGACGACCGCCGCCGGCACGCCGGTCACGATCAGCGTCCTCGCCAACGACTCGGACGTGGAAGGAGCCGCGCTCGGCATCGGCACCGCGAGCGACCCGCCGCACGGGACGGTCGTCGCCAACCCGAACGGCACGATCACGTACACGCCCGATGCCGGCTACAGCGGCTCCGACGCGTTCGGCTACACCGCGAGCGACGGCGACCTCGGTGTCCAACGTCGCCACCGTCACGGTCACCATCACCGCCACGCCGCCGCCACCGCCGCCGGCAACCGTCCTCCACGTGGGCGACCTCGACCGGTCGAGCGCGAACTCCGGCAAGAGCGGGTGGGTCGCCACGGTGACGATCCGCGTCCACGACGGCAGCGACGCCAACGTGCGCAGCGCGGTCGTGACCGGGACGTGGAGCAACGGGGCGACCGGGACCGGGTCGTGCACGACGGCGACGAACGGCACCTGCTCGGTCAAGACGGGCAAGCTCGCGAACACCGTGACCGGTGCCACGTTCACCGTGACCGGCGTGGCGAAGACGGGGACGACCTACGCCGCGGCCTCGAACCACGAGCCCGACACGGGCGACACGAGCACCGGCACGTCGATCACGGTCAACCGGCCGACCTGAGCTCCGTCTCGGCGAGCGACTCGCACAGCCGGACGAAGGCGGCGTTCGCGCGCTCGATGTCGCGGCCGATCGCCCGCTCGAGGTGGAGCCGGTCCGCGATCTTCGTGAGGATGCTCGACGGCAGGTCGTAGTCGCCCTGGACCGTGACCGACGTCCGGTCGCCGAGCGACGCGAAGGTCGTCGTGTACCAGACCGTGATGCCGGAGCCGAACGCCTCGTAGGTGACGCTCCGCGGCGGGTCGGCGTCGCGCACCCGGAACGAGCCCGTGTAGGCCATGCCGAGGAACCGGTACGTGGCGTCGTACGTGCGCCCGATCAGCGGCGGCGTCCCGGGCCTGGGCACGAGCTCGACGGCGGTCTGCCACTCCGTGATCCGGTCGACGTAGGCATCGAAGGCGTCGTCGAGCGACACGTCGACGGTGAACGAGGTGGCGATCCGGAACGGCTTCGGGCGGTTGCTCGCGTACCAGACCGGGTACAGCGCCCCCTCGCTCCGGGCGAGCGTCTCCTGCTCGCGGACGACGGCATTGGGGTAGGCGGCGCGCAGCGACGCCTCGTACCAGGCGAGCGAATCGCGCGCGGACAGCCCGGCGGGGATGCGTGCGGCGAGCGCACGCGCCTCGGTCACGAAGGCGGTGTCGATCTTCGGGCTGGCGATGATCTCGGGCGGTTCGCGCATGGGCAGCAGCTCGTGTCGTCCGTGGTCAACGGCCACCGTACGCGGGCGTCGGCCGATCGGGCATCCCGCGAATGGACCACGGCCGGTCGGGCTCCTGCTACGGTCACGGCATGGATACGGGTGTCGTCGCCGTCGTGCTGCTGGTGCTCGCGGCTGCCGTCGCGGTCGTCGTGCCGTACCTGTTCCGCGCACCCGGCCGGTCGCTCAAGAGGCGGTTCGTGGCGCTGGGCACGCTGAAGGGCAAGACGCGCAAGGAGATCGAGCGCGCCGCCGGACCCGCCTCCCAGGAGACGCCGCTGCCCGACGGCCGGACGCTCCTCCAGTGGCGCGCGACGGGCTACCACATCGCCCTCGTGTTCGACACCCGCGGCCGCTGCGACGGCGTCACCCACGAGAACGGGCGGCGGGTCCGCGGCGGGGCGAGCAGCCCGCCCGCCTGAGGCCGCCCGCGCACGAGAAGAGCCGCCGCCCCGAAGGGCGACGGCTCTGAGGCGGGCGAGGGTTACTGGCGGCCGGCGGTCGCCGTCGAGCGCTGCTCGTTCGTGCTGTGGCCCGAGGCCGACTGGCCCTGGCGCCGACGACTGGGACGAGCCCTGCATCGAGCCCTGGCGCTGCGACTGCTGCTCGTGCTCGTGGGACTCCACGCGGAGCTCGTTCCGGACGTCCTTGACGCCCTGGCACGACTCCACGCAGTCCTCGGCCATCCGCTTCATCCAGCGGTCCGGGACCGTGCCGCGGAGCGTCACGACGCCCTGGGCCACCGAGACGTCGACCTCGTGGGCGTCGAGCGACCCGTGCTGCTCGAGCTCGTCGCTGACGTCCTCGCGGATCCGGTCGTCCGAGCGGCGGTAGCCCTTCGGGCCGGCGCCACGGAACTCGCCCTGGCCCTGCTGGCCGTACTGGCCCTGGTCCCACTGACCCTGGCGCTGCTGGCCGAAGCCCTGACCTGCCCGAACTGGTCCTGCTGCCGGAGCCCTGCTGGCCGGAGCCCTGGCTCATGCCGCCGTACCGGCCCTGCTCGAAGCCGCCGCGGCCGTACTGGCCCTGGCCGAAGCCCTGCTGCCCGTACCGGCCCTGCTGCTCGAACCCCTGGCCGTAGCCCTGCTGGCCGAACGGCTGACCCGAGCCGTAGCCCTGGCCGTAGCCGCCGGCGCCGCCGAACTGGCCCTGCTGGCCGTAGCCCTGGTCCCAGTCGTCCGGGCCCTGCTGCCAGCCGCCCTGGCCGAAGCCCTGCTGCGGGAACTGGCTCTGCTGGCTCGTGCCCTGGCCGAACTGGCTCTGCGGGCCGTAGCTCGGCATGCCGAACCCGTAGCCCGGGCGGTTCCGGCCCTCGGCGCCCTGGCCGAACCCGCGACCGCCGCGACGGCCCTGGCCGTAGTAGCCGCCCTCGCCGTAGCCCGAGCCGAAGTCCTGCCCGTAGCCGCGGTTCATCTGGTCGTAGCCCTGGCCGAAGCGGTCGTACTCGCCGCGTTCCTGGGTCCAGCCGGCTTGCCGATCGTCGTCCCAGTTGCGCTCGTATCGGTCACGCATGCCGTCACCTCCGTGTCTGCACCTGGGGGTCCTCAAGTGCCTCCAGTCTCGGCCGGTCCACATGACGCCCGGGATGAACTCCGCCCTCTCGCCTTGCACGCGTGTGTCATCGATGGGCGTCCTCCCGGGCCTCCCGCGAACGACGGATGACACGACTCGCACCGGCCTCGATCCTTGACACCACATGAACGCCCACGAGGCCCTCGGGCCGCCCACCGAGCTCGCCGTCGACCGCCACCGGGAGGCCGCGGAGTCGGGCGTGGACTTCGCCGACAGCCCGTTCGCGGGCCCTGATCGGCCGGCCCATCGCGGCGTGTTCGTGCTCGGCGATCGGATCCACTGGCACGCGCGGTTCGGCGGCCCCGCGGGGACCGTGCGGCTGCACCTCGTGACCGTCCACGTCGACGCCGATGGCTGGGAGCGGGTCGCCAGCGGCACGGAGCTGTGGCTCGCGCATCCCGACGCGACCGAGTACTCCGGCTGGCTCGACATCCCCGCCTACCGCACGCCGGGCTGGTTCGCGCTCCGCTTCGTCCGCGGCGGCGAGGTCCTCGCCGAGGGGGCGTTCGACGTCGTCGAGCCGCGCGAGGATCCGGGCGCGATCAACTAGTCGAGCGACGGCGGCCGCGCGTCGGAATCGATCGCGCGGCCGCCATGGAGCGCCAGGCTGAGGGCGGGCTCAGCCCAGGAAGTAGTCGGTCATGAACTCGCAGAAGTCGAAGTAGAAGCCGGGATGGCTGCCGTGGTCCGCGAGGAGCTCCCAGCTGTCCTCGAGGAAGATGTCGTTCTCGAGGTCGGAGTCGCCCAGGGTGTCGACCTGGAACGTCGTCCGCAGCAGCCCGCGGTCGTGGATCAGCACGTTGCCGTCGCTGTCCCGGATGACGAACGGTCGCCCGGCCTCCTGCGCGACGAACTGGTAGATCGTCCCGCTCACGTGCGTGATCCGGAGATCCTTGTAGATCCCCTGGTGGTCGATCGTCAGCCAGCGGCCGTTCGCGGACAGGACCTCATGATTCTCGTAGTTGTCGAACAGATACGGCGGGGCGCCCGAGCTTCGCGGCGCCTTGAGCATGAACACGCCCTTGAACGTGACCTCGTCGTGGATCACGAACCCACAGTCGTCGAAGTCGAAGCTGTCCGTGCCGCTGTAGTTCTCGCGCTCGATGGGCCGAGCCTGGACCGGGGCCGCAACTGCGAGCATGAGCAGGGCGACCAGGGTGACCGCGGGGATGACGTGCCGTTTCACCGCACGACCTCCTAACCGGTCGTGGTCGGGTTCGCCAGTGGCTCGGCGCGATCGAAGGCGGCCAGGTGACGGGATCGCGTGTCGGAGCCCCCACGAGGAGGCGACAGCATGCGCCTCTCCGCGGCGAGTGGGAATACCCAAATTCCCGCGCTCAGGTGCCGAAGTCGGTGACCTTCACGACTGTGTCGGAGCGGTCGTAGGTCGTCCACGGGCCGACCTGGCGTCCGCGGTCGAAGGCGCCGGTGCGCATCACGGAGCCGTCCGTGCGGTAGAACGTCCACTCGCCGTGCATCTCGCCGTCGAGGTGGAAGCCGCGGAACCGTGGGTTGCCGTTCGGATAGTGGTCGAGGGCGGGCGTGACCTCGCCCGGCGTATCAGGCTCGTCCGCCGACGGGCTCACCGGGCGCCCTCGGCCCACGGGACGTGCCGGCGGCAGCGGGCCTGGTAGGTCTCGGTCCCGCCGACGTTCGCGGCGGTCAGGTCGTCCGCGTCCGCCGCTAGCCCCGCGACCTTGATGTGGAACACCGCGTCCTCGCCGCACACGAGGCAGATGGCCGTCAGCTTGTCGACCCGTTCGGCAAGCGCCATGAGCGCGGGGAGCGGCTCGAACGGGTCGCCGTCGAACGTCACGTCCAGCCCTGCGACGATCACGACCAGCCCGCGGTCCGCGAGCCGCGCGACGACCGGCAGCAGGCCCGGCACCGAAGAACTGCGCCTCGTCGATCGCGACGACGTCCGTGCCGTCAGTCACGAGCGCCTCGATGTCCCCGGGTCGAGCGGCGGCCAGGGCCGGGAAGTCGACGCCGATGTGCGAGGCCACCCGGTCCGCCCCGTGCCGCGTGTCCAGCGCGTGCCCGATGACGACGACCCGGCGACCCGCGATGACCGCGCGCCGGACGCGCCGCAGCAACTCCTCGGTCTTGCCCGCGAACATCGGGCCGCACACGACCTCGACCCGCCCGATGCGCGGCCCGGCCGGCGGGCGTGGCGGCCGGCAACCCGTCAGGCACCGGCGCGCTCGAACACGAGCGACTGCCAGAACACGCCGCGATGCGCGGATCGCTGGACGAGCCCGGACGCGATCGCGACCCGCGTCACGTCCGCGGTGCGATGCGCGTGGATCCGGAACGGGTCGCGGCGGAGCCGGTTCCAGCCGTTGGGGATCGCCACCAACGCCCGAACCCAGACGTCGTCCCGCGGCAGGACCATCCCCAGTCGCCGCCGCGTGCGCCCGGCCGCCGCGCTCACCAGCCCGGGCATGTCCCCGTAGCAGCACACGACGCGGTCGAGGGAGACCAGGTCCGCCTCGTCGAGCTCGGGCGCGAGCGCCACCGCGTCGCCCTTGCGATACGTGACCCGGTCGCCGAGGCCGCGCCGCTCCGCCTCGCCCCGTGCCACGGCCAGGTACGGGCCGGAGGCGTCGACGTCGACGGCGGATCGGGCGCCCGCCTCGAGCAGCGCGTGGTGGACCGCGCCCACGCCGGCGCCGATGTCGAGGACCGTCATGTCGTCGACGCCGCCGTCCGCCAGCTCGTCGATCAGGCGCGTCGTCCAGTCGTCCGGCCCGTTGCGCTGGTACTCGCGCAGCTGGAGCTCGGCCGACCGGGCATCGAAGCGGTCGTCGTACACGTCCGGATCGCAGCAGCTCACGCGTCGATGCTAGGCCCCGGACGGCGGCGGCTCAACCGCAGCCTGTCGCGTCGGCGACAGGCACGCTGTGCAATCGGCCGTTCACGCAGCAACACGCATCGCACAGAATGGCCGCAGCACCTGACCCCCGGTGACGACAAAGGAGACTCGGCGATGACCGAAGAGCAGAAGACCCCCGAGACCGAAGAGCCCACCCCCGCCACCGAGGGCGAGCAGGACGTCGAGGGCCACAAGATCGGCCGGCCCGGCGGGCTCCAGCCCGAGCTCGACGGCGGTTCCGGCGAAGAGGGCAGCCCGGACGGGTTCAACCCCGTCAAGTCATAACCCGCTCACAGCCACTCCGCGAGGGCGCCGACACCGGCGCCCTCGTTCCATGTCCGGCGCCTGAACGTCAGCCCGTCGGGCGGTCGCCGGACGCGGGCGTCGGGAACTTGACCTCGAGCGCCTCGACCGTCGATGCCGTCGCCCTCGTCAACCAGTAGACCGCGGCCACGATCGCGATCGTGAACGTCACGAGCGCCGGCGACGACCGCCGCCGTCCCGGACCCGACGAGCAGCACGATCGTCGCGACGAGCACGCCGGCAAGCGTGGCGTTGATCACGCCGACCATCCCGACGACGGTCGTGAAGCCGTGGATGATCGACCGTCGCGAGCGGAACTCGACGTCCGACGATGACACCCCGAAGATGCCCACCACGTCGTCGTACTGGCCCGGCGATGAAGTACGGCTCCAGGCCCTGACCGCCTCGTGATACGCGTGGCGGATGCGGTTCATGCCCTGGAGGTAGCGGATGTCCTCGTCGGTCGCCGTCGAGACCCGGCCCATCGTCGCGAGGCCGATGAACAGGTCCAGCGCGAGGAGCAGCACGGTGATCGTGAGGAACTCGGTGCTGAAGCCCATCGCGCCGGACATCAGGCCCAGGGCGATGAGCGTCGCCGACAGGAACGTGAGGAACATGCCGGCGCGCGAGAACGCCTCGTTGTAGACGAGCGAGCGCCCGGCGAGCAGGCTCCAGTGCTCGGTCGAGAGGATCGGCAGCGCGCGCGGGTCGGAGAACGGGGGCCGCCCGGCGTCGTGGCTGGGCCATCAGTCGGTGCGCCCGTCAGGGGGCGCTCGGCAGGGGAGGGGACGGCCATGCGCTCTTCCATCGGGCGGCTCCAGCTGCGGGCGACGACCCTCGAAGCATGGCCGGTGCGGGCAAGGCCTGCGGGCTACAGGCTCGCGAGGTAGCGCAGCAGCGGCGTGCCGGTCGCGAACGTGTCCGCGAGGAGGACCGGCAGCGAGGGGCTGAGCGCCTCGTCGTCGGACAGCCGGCGGCCGAACGTGACGTTCTTCTTGCGCAGCAGGTCCGCGGCCGGGTGATCGGCCGGGTAGCCGGGCGGCACGCGCTTGAGCGACTCCCCGTCGTCCGAGACGGCGCCGAACGTGTCCAAGAACGCCGGCGCCTCGACGATTCGCGTGAACTCGGCCGGGTCGTCGACGATGCGCCGCCGGAACCCGTCGAGCCAGGCCTTGTCCGGGTGCCACACGCCGCCACCCACGAAGATCTCGCCCGGCTGGAGGTGGAAGTACCCGCCGCTCGCGTGGACGCTCTCCGTGTGCGAGCGCCCGGTCGTCGCGTCCACGCCGTCGCCCGCCCACGAGAAGTTCGCCGCGGCCGCGGTCTTGTAGGGCGTCTTGTCTTTCGAGAAGCGCGTGTCGCGGTAGATCCGGAACGGCGATCGGGCTGGATCCGCGTGGAGCGGGATGTCGCGGGCCCGGAACTCGCTCCTCGAGCGCGACGCACAGCTCCTCCATCGGCTGCTTGATGAGGCGCTCGAAGTCGGCCTTGCGCGGCTGGAACCAGTCGCGCGAGTTGTTCTCGGCGAGGTCGACGAGGAACTGGATCGCCTCCGGCCGAAAGCCCTGGAACGTGGTTGGCGACGTCGCCATCGATCGCACCTCTCCTGCGCCCGTCATTGTGGACCCGCGTCCGCCGACATCGTGGGCACGGTCAACCAACCTCGATGCGGTCGATCCACTTGACCCACTCGAGCCCTCGGTGGTCCGGCGCGACCAGCCGGAGCGGTGCGCCGTGCTCGGTCGCGATCGCCCGGCCGCCTTCCGCCCAGGCGAGGAGGCAACGCTCGATCGCCGCCGCGGAGAGCGACGTGCGCCACCCGGTCACCGAGACGACATCGATCCGGGCGGCGTCTCCGGCCGCTCCCGCATGTGCGAGGACCGCGCGGAGGGGCACGCCCGTCCAGGTCGCCTCGATCGCCCACCCGGCCGTGCAGTCGAGGACGGCCGTGACGTCGGTCGTGCCGAGGGCCGCCAATGCCGCGAGGTCGTAGTCGACCGCACGATCGACGCGTCCGGCGATCCGCAGCCTCCATGCCGCGGCGTCGATCACCGGCACCGGCTCGCCGAGGAACGTCGTGGGCACGCCCGGCGGACCGGTGGGCAGCCACCGCGAGCCGGTGAACCGGCGGACGCCGCCGCGAAGCGTGTCGAGCGTCGTGGCGCCGCCGACGAGGAGCACCGCCACGGCGCCGTAGCCGGCGGCGGTGAGCACGGCACGGCGCGAGAGTCGCGATCCCGACCTGGCCGGCGCCGAAGGAGTCGATGCCCGTCGAGGCGCCCGCACCCGCAGCACGCGCCACCGGCGCGGCAGCGAGATGCACGACGACGAACGGGACGAGCGCGATGCCCGCCACGACATGCAGCGTCAGCAGCGACCACCGGATGAACGGGAGGTCGACCCACACGAGCGAGCCGCCGGCGACCCACGCGAACCCGGCCGACGAGCGACGCGAGGGCCGCGACCGTCACGAGCGAGGCGACCGCGAGCCGGCCCCAGCGCCCCCGCGGACGGCCCGTGGCACCGACCCGACGAGCTTCATGACGACCGCCACCGCCAGCAGGCCCGCGAGCAGGTCGTGTGCGAGAAACAGCCAGGCGTGACCCGGCGCGCCCGCGACGAGGCTGACTGCACCGGTCGCGGCGAGGCCGACGATCAGCGCGGCGAGCAGCCGGTCCAGCGAGGCAGCCGACACGCGCCCATCATGCGCGCCCGAGGGCGATCAGTCCGCGATCACCTTGATCAGCACCTTGCCCGCCGACTCGCCGTTGTGGACGCGTTCCAGCGCCTCGCGGGTCTGGTCCAGCGGGTAGACGGAGTCGATCGCCGGCTTGAGCGTCCCCTCGAGGATGAGCTCGGTGAGCGTCCGGCACGTCCGGCTCGTGGAACGGCTTCCACCACAGCATCAGCCCGGCCCACTTGCTGCTGCCGATGCTCGACAGCTTGCCGATGACCATCGACTCGATGATGTCCCTCGAGCCGCCGCCGAGCGTCGCGTACTGCCCGCCGGGCCGGAGCGCGCGCCGGACCGAGCGGATCGGGTGGTGCGAGTCGGACGCGATGATCCAGTCGTAGCGCTCGGGCTGCTTCGTGAAGTCGGTCGTGCGGTAGTCGAGCACGTGGTCCACGCCCAGCGAGCGCACGAACTCGACCTTCTCGGTCCGGCAGACGCCCGTGACCTCGGCGCCCTTCCACTTGGCGATCTGGACGGCGAACGGGCCGACGTTGCCGCTCGCCCCGTCGACGAGCACGCGGTCGCCGGGCTTGATCGTCCGCCGCTGCGGCGTCCGCAGCCCCTGGATCGCGAGCACCGCCGCGTGGGGGAGGGTGGCGGCGGTGTCGAAGTCGATGCCGTCCGGGATCGGCAGGAACGCCTTCTCCTTGGCCACGACGAGCTCCGCGAACGAGCCCATGTCGAACGGCAGCAGGTCGCCGAACACGCGGTCGCCGGGCGTGAACCGCGTCACGCCGGGCCCGACCGCCTCGACCGTGCCCGCGACGTCCGTCCCGAGCCGCGGGTTCGTCGGCTTGCGCACGCCCACGAAGGCGCGGATGAACTGGGGCCGGGGGGCGATGTAGTCGAGGTCGGCCCGGTTGACCGACGCCGTGTGCACGCGCACGAGCACCTGGCCCTCGCCCGCGACGGGCGCCTCGAGCTCCTCGATCCGCACCTGTTCCGGGCCGCCGTATCGGTATCGAACTGCCGCTTTCATCGTCGGAGCATACGGCCGTTGGTGGTCGGTTAATGCGGACGGTGGGACAATGGGCGTCCAGCCCACCACAACCCGAGTCAGGAGGCCTGCACCATGGCACAGGCGATGACGCGCACGATCAACAAGCCCGCTTGGGTCGATCTCGCGAGCAAGGACGCGGCCGGGTCCCGCGACTTCTACGCGAAGCTGTTCGGCTGGGACGTCGAGGTCAACCCGGACCCGCAGTACGGCGGCTACGCGCTGGCGAAGATCGGCGGCCATGACGCGGCCGGCATCGGCGGGGCGATGGATCCCAACGCGCCCACGGCGTGGAGCCTGTACATCGGCACGGACGACATCGAGGCGCTCGCCCGGAAGGTCACCGAGGCCGGCGGGACAGTCGCGATGGCGCCGTTCGACGTCGGCGACCAGGGCAAGATGGCCGTCTTCATGGACCCGACCGGCGCCTTCATCTCGGCCTGGCAGGGCACCCGGATGGGTGGCTTCGAGACGACCGCGCCGAACTCGTTCGGCTGGGCCGAGATCAACACCCGCGGCGTCGACAAGGCCATCGAGTTCTACACGAAGGTCTTCGGCTGGACCGTGCGCACGAGCCCGATGGGCGAGGGCCAGCCGGACTACAACGAGTTCCAGGTCGACGGCAACAGCATCGCCGGCGCCGTGGACATCCCCGCGGACGCGCCGAGCGAGATGCAGGGCGGCTGGCAGATCTACTTCGCCGTCCCGGACGTCAAGGCGGCGTTCGACAAGGCCATCGAGCTCGGGGCCCAGCAGGTGTTCGAGCCGCAGGACTTCCCGGGCGGCGAGTTCGCCATCGTCACCGACCCGCAGGGCGCCTCGATCGGCCTCCTGAAGATGGCCCAGTAGCCGAGCGCCGTTCGCACACACGGATGTGCCGGGGCGTCTCGCGACGCCCCGGCACTATTGTGTTCGCGCGGTGGCCTCTGACTGCGATCGCGGTCAGGGCGCTGGCGGGGCCACCAGTTCCCCGGACTCCACGGGCAGGAGAAACGCGGGATCGAGGGTTGCGAAATCAATCGCTGCGAGCCAGCCATCGCAGTCGATTCCCGCGGCCTTGTCGTCGGAGATCCAGATCCCGACGTGCTGGGGCGAGCCATCCTTGACGATGACCGCCGACCAGTCGCCAGCCTTCTCGCCGGGGAGCGTGGTCTGCTCGGTCGTGCCGCCGAGGGCCCATGTGTCGCCGTTCCGGCTGGCGCACTCCACCTGGACGGTGTGTGTGCCTGCGCTGAACGTCGTGACGGCCGTGCCGGACACGCTCGCGCCATCAGCGACCGCATCGACCTCCGTCGTTGCCGGTGCCCCGTCCGACTGGTAGGTCACGGAGCCGCCGAGCGCGCCGCTCGGGCTGGCGGACGCCTCCGGCGCAGGCGCTGAGGCTGACTCCTGTGTGGGTGCCGCGCAAGCGGCGACGATCGGCAGGAGCAGGGCGGCTAGGGCGATGGCAAGCACGTGCCGCCGACGGACTCGGGTGTCCAAGGCAAACCCTCCATCCAGCGAGCGTCAGGTGACGGGCCGACATCGCGCTGGTCGGCGCAGCATAGAGGCTGGACGTCGCAGTGGGCCTCACGATGCCTGGCATCCGATGCTGGGCGGGCCGCACGAGGTCGCGCGTTTAGCGGGGTTGCTCGCCAGCGCGCGGATGTGCCGGGGCGTCGCTGTGACGCCCCGGCACTGTTGATTCCTGACGCCTCGCGTCAGGCGACGGCGCGTTCCTTCGCTCGCGGCGCTCTCCTCGGCCTCGGTCTCCGCGGCGACCGCGGGAGCGTCGCGGAACAGGAGGACCAGCCCCGCGGCGATGACCGTGCCCACGATCCCGACCACGAACGTGCTCGCGATCGCGACCGAGAGCGCCGAGTGGATCGCCTCGACGATCGCCGGGATGTGCGGCTCCACGAGGCCGCGCACGTCCGCGGGCATCGCCGCGAGCAGCGCCGCACCCGCGTCGCCGACGCCCGTGAGCGCCTGCGTCCCGCCGCTGCTCGCCAGCGCCTGGCCCACCTCCGGCGGCACGCCGGCTGCGGACAGCTCCGTCGGCACCTCGCGGGTCATCGTGCTGGCGAACACGGTCCCCGTGATCGCGAGGCCAACCGTGCCGCCCACCTGCTGGAAGAACGACAGGTTGCTCGAGGCGGCGCCGATCTGGGTCACCGCCACGCTGTTCTGGACGACGATCGCGAACACCGAGAACATCGGCCCGATGCCGAGCCCGACGATGAACATCCAGGCGAACAGGATCGGCAGCGGCGTGTCGGCGCGGAGCTGGGTGAGCAGGCCCATGCCGACCGCGACGAGCACCAGCGCGCCGAACATCAGCAGCCGGTAGCGGCCGGTCCGCGCGACGATCTGGCCCGCGGCGACCGCGCTGATGATCACGCCGCCCAGCAGCGGCAGCATCTGGTAGCCGGAGATCGTCGCGGACGACCCGCCCACCACCTGGAACCAGCGCGGCAGGAACACCACCGCGGCGAAGAACCCGAACGACACGAGGAACGCCGACGTCACGGAGATCGTGAACGCGCGGTTGCGGAACAGGCCCAGCGGCACGATCGGCTCGGCCGCGCGGGACTCGACCCACACGAAGGCGGCCAGGATGAGGAAGCCGAGGCCGATGAGGCCGCCGACCATCGGGTCGAACCACTCGGCCGCCTGCTTGTTGGTCAGGCCGACGAGGATCGGGACGAGCGCGCCGGTGAACAGCGCCGCGCCGAGGTAGTCGATCTTCGGGCGCTCGCCGGCCGGGTGGTACGCGGGCAGGTAGCGCCGGACCGTCAGCAGCACCGCGGCGCCGATCGGGATGTTGATGAAGAACACCCACGCCCAGCCGACGGTGTCGGTGAGCAGGCCGCCGACCGCCGGGCCGAGCAGGCTCGAGAGCCCGAAGACCGCGCCGAACAGGCCCTGGTAGCGGCCGCGCTCCGACGGCGCGAACAGGTCCGCGATGACGGCCATCGCGACCGGGAACAGCGCACCGGCGCCGAGGCCCTGGATGCCGCGCGCGGCGACCAGCTGCCACATCTCCTGGGACAGGCCCGCGATGAGCGAGCCGAGCATGAACACGCTGATGCCGAACAGGAGGACCGGCCGCCGGCCGAACAGGTCGGAGAGCTTGCCGTAGATCGGGCCGCTGATCGTGGAGGTCAGCAGGTAGGCGGTGAACGCCCACGTGTAGAGCCCGTTGCCGCCGAGGTCGGTGATGATCCGACGGCAGCGCCGTGCCGACCACCGTCTGGTCGAGCGCGCCGAGGAAGACGCCCACCATGACCGCGCCGAGGACGCGCATGCGGACGGGGTGGGGGAGCTCGATCGGCGGACGATCCGCCAATCCGGCCCAGGCCTGGGTTGTTGGCTGAGTTGTCGCGTTGGACACCGCGAGCACCTCTCGTTCGGTTGGGTTGATGTCCCGAGACTAGCCGTCCATTAGGCTTGATTTGTTCCTAATGGACGGGCTAGATTGGCGGCGCGATGTCGACCTCCTCGAGGCTCCTCCGGCTGCTGTCGCTGCTCCAGACGCCGCGCGACTGGACGGGCTCGGAGCTCGCCCAGCGGCTGGAGGTCAGCCCGCGAACGGTGCGCAACGACATCGAGCGGCTGCGGGACCTGGGGTATCCGGTGCACGCGACGCGCGGGTCGGTCGGCGGGTACCGGCTGGAGGCGGGGGCGTCGATGCCGCCGCTGCTGCTCGAGGACGAGGAGGCCGTGGCGGTCGCGATCGGCCTGCGGACGGCGACGAGCGGCGCCGTGACCGGGATCGAGGAGACGTCGCTGCGGGCGCTCGCGAAGCTGGAGCAGGTGCTCCCGCCGCGCCTGCGCCGCCAGGTCGCCACGCTCCACGACGTGACGCAGCAGGTCCAGCGCCGGCGGCCGTACGCGACCGTCGATCCCGAGGCGCTGACGACGATCGCGAGGCTCGCGCGCGAGCACTTCACGCTCCGCTTCGACTACTCCGACCGGCGCGAGACGTCATCGCAGCGGCGCGTGGAGCCGTACCGGATCGTGCACGCGGGGCAGCGCTGGTACCTCGTCGCGTGGGACCTGGACCGCGACGACTGGCGGACGTTCCGGGTGGACCGGATGCGGCCCGGGATGTCGCCCGGCCCGCGGTTCTCGCCGCGGCCGATCACCGACGAGGAGGTGGAGGCGCTGATCTCGCGGGGTGTGCCGCCCGAGGCGCGCCGGCACCAGGCGCGGGTCGTCGTCCACATGCCGGCTGACCGGCTGTCGGAGCGGGTGGGGCCGTGGGTCGGCACGATCACGCCCATCGACGAGACCTCGTGCACGCTCACGACCGGCGCCGAGCGGCTCGTGGACCTGGCGGTCTACCTGGGCCTGCTCGACGCGGACTTCGCGGTCACCGAGCCGCCGGAGCTCGTCGCCCAGCTGCGGGTGCTCGCCGCACGCTACGCGGCCGCCGCGGGCTGACGCCGCACCCTCCATCGAACCGCCGCCTGTTGAACCGCCGCCCCGCGGCCGGTCTCCCTCGCCGCGGGCGACCCGGTCTCCCTCGCCGCCGAGCGGCGTACCTGCAGATGCTTCGATCGCCGTCGAACACGGTCGCCAGGCCACGATTCCCTGTGCCGTGCTGTGCGTCGGCTGTGCATGCTGTGCTGTGAGGTCGCTGTGTGTTCGACATCGGTCGAACCAACTCGAGATGCGCTCCGCCACGCGTCCGGACGGCTGAGTGAGCGCTGAGCGCTGGCCAGCGATACTCAGTTCGATGGCGACAGGTCCAGGATCTCGGCACTCGCGAGCGCCGTGCCGCGGTCGTGTGCGGCCGTCGTAGCGGGCGTCGCCGCCGATGACGAGCAGGCTCCCGTCCGACAGGGTCACGAGCGAGAACCGGGCGCGCGCGTCCGAGAGGGCGGGTCCACGCTCGAAGGTGCCCGTTACCGGGTCCCAGATCTCGGTCGTCGCCCTCGAGGGATCGACGAACTTATCGGTCGGCTTGCCGCTTCCACCGATGACGATCACCCGCCCGTCGGGCAGCAACGCCGCCTGGTGTGCGCGGCGGGCGAACGCCATCGTGCCGGCACGCTCGAACGTGCCCGACGCGGGATCCCAGGTCTCGGCGGTCCGGAGGGGCCCGATGAATTGGACGGATCGCCGTTCGGGTCGGACGTGTCGCCGCCGGTCACGAGCACGCGTCCGTCGGCCAGCAGCGTCGCCGTCTGGGCACTCCCGATGAGGTCGCGCGTCTCGTCCATCCGCACAAAGGCGTTCGTGGCCGGGTCGTAGAGCTCGGATGACTCCGGGTCGTCGATCGACCAGCTCGTGTTGCCCACCAGGAGGACTCGTCCATCCGGCAACAGGGTGGCCGTGTGCCACTGGCGCGACTCGAGCACCTCGGGGCCGATGACGGCTGTTCCGTCCGGACTCCAGAGGAACGACGAGGCGGTCTGCTCGATCGGGCACCGCCGGTGTCCGGACGGCTGGCTTTCGACCGTCGCGACGAGGCAGACAGTCCGATCGAACGATCAGGACGCGGCCATCGGTGAGCGTGGTTGCAGTCAGGCCGGGCGGCAGGGCGGGCATCGTGCCGACCGTCGTGAATGCGCCGGTCGCGGGGTCCCAGACCTCCGTCGGCGACGCGGGGACGGCCTCGCGCCCGTCCTCGCCACCGACGATCAGCACCCGTCCGTCCTGGAGGAGCGTGGCGGCGTGACCTGCGGGGCCGCGACAGGGTGCCCGCCGGCGAAAACTGCCGCGTGGCGGGATCCCAGATCTCGGCCGACGCGACCGCCCTGCGATCACTGGCGATGCCGCCGACCACGAGCACCCGGCCATCCTGGAGCAGCGTTGCGGTCGGGAGGATCCGCGGTTCGGCCATGGTCCCTGCGGCGGCCCAGCCGGTGGCGACGCCGGGCTCCGTCCCATCGACGGTCGGCGTCGGTGACGGGCTTGCGGGGGCGGTCTCGGCCGGAGCTTCGGACGGCGAGGGCGCAACGACGATGGCCTCGGGCGACGGACGCGGCGGCTCCGTCAGCCGGCCGCCGGCGATGAGGGCCCAGCCCGCGGCGCCGATGCCGAGGGCGAGCGTCGCGGCGAGGAGGGTCAGCCCGTGGCGCCGAGCCCCACCGGCGACGGCCCGCGACGCCCGACGTGCGCGGGATGGCGTAGGACATCGGCGCGCAATGCGAGCGACGCACCGTCGGCGGCCCGCGCATCGCGGAAGTGGACCCGGAGACGGCGTTCGAGCTCGACGTCGGTGTCGTTCATCGCGTGGGGTCCTCGAGCGCGAGGCCGTCGAGGACCTCGTGCAGCTTCCGCAGGGCGTAGTGGAGACGCGAGTGGACGGTTCCGACCGGGATGTCGAGACGGCGGGCAATCTCGTCGGCGGCGAGGTCGCGGTCATAGCGGAGGGCGACGACCACGCGGTGATCCGGCGAAAGCGACGCGAGGGCTTGCTCGATCGTGTCGCGTTCGAGGGTCGCGGCGTACGGGTCGGCAATGGCGAGCCCCAGCTCGCCCGAGATGTCGTGGGTCACCCGGCGGGACGACACGCGGAGCCGATCCCGGCAGGCATTGACGAGGATCCGATCGAACCACGCCTCGAACCGGTCGGGGTCGCGGAGGGTGGACCACTTGCGCCATGCCTGGACGAACGCATCGTGGGTCGCGTCCTCGGCCTCGGCCTGGTCGCGCAGGATGATCCGGGCCAGCCGATAGGCGGCATCGAGATGCTCGTCGGCGAGCGCCTGGAACGCATGCGCCGACGACGGCCCCGATCGAGCGTCCGACGCCTCGCCACTGGTCATTCCCAGCTGCCTCGCGTGAGTTCACGCCATCCAGACAATTCGCGGGCCGGAAACCTTCAAGCCGTCGTCCATTCATTCCGGCGCGGTCGCGTTGTGCGAGATTGAACCTTTCCCCGAGCGACATCCATCTGCTTTGCGACCGACCCACCAGGGAGCGGTCAGCGGCATAGGAGCAGCTCGTGCATCGAGAGCTCGTGGACCGGGCGAAGCTGGGCGACGAAGAAGCCTTCGACGCGCTTGCCCGCACGGTCGGCGATCGGTGCATGTCGATCGCGTCCCGGATCCTCCGTGACCGTGACCTCGCCCAGGACGCCGTGCAAGCGGCGCTCATCCTGGCGTGGCGCGACCTGCGGACGCTTCGGGATCCCGATCGCTTCGAGGCCTGGCTTCACCGGATCGTGACCAACGAGTGCTACGCCGAGGCCAGGCGTCGCAAGCGGTGGTCCGCATCCATCCGCCTCCTGCCGGTCGACGGGCCGGTGGCGGCGGGCGAGATCCTCACGGTCGACGATCGCGACCAGCTCGAGCGTGCCTTCCGGAGGCTGACGCTGGAGCAACGGGCCGTGCTCGTCTTCCACCACTACGTCGGGCTGCCGCTGCCCGAGCTCGCGGACCGGCTGGGCATCCCGCTCGGCACCGCGAAGTCACGCCTGTTCCACGCCACGGCGGCGCTCCGGGCAAGCCTGGACGCCGACGCGCGCAGCACCAGCAGCTCCCAGGAGCGACTCGCATGACCGCACCGCGCGATCCCGATCGGCTGATCGCAGGCCTTCCTCGAGGACGGCACCGACGTCCTCCCGGACTGGGCCTTCGACGAGGTGCGGCACGACATCCATCGAACACGACAACGGGTCGCCATCGGCCCGTGGAGGGAACCAGTCATGTCCGACCTCGCGAGGTACGGGGTGATCGCAGCCGCGCTCGTCCTCCTCGTCGGCGCCGGCGTGCGTCCTGCTCCGGCCCGCGCCGTCGGGCGTCGCCGGCGCGGCCGTCGCCGAAAGCCCCGTCGCCGCAACCTAAGCGCCAGCGGCACCCCGAGTGCCCGAACGCCGCCGGTCCGGGACCCGTCGGCGACCTCGTGGACGGGGCGCTGGGCATGACTGTCACCATCCCCGATGGAGCGATCCGGCTGGACCACGAGCCTGGCGCAAGCGCCGTCGGGAAGGACTACGGGCCGAACGGCGACGACACGGGCCCGGTCATCGTCGTCTGGCGCGGCGGATGACCGGGACGTACGTCGATCCATGCACGGACCACACGCTCAAGCAGCCCGACGCCGCAGGGCGTCGAGGAGCTCATCGCCGGCGCTCGGCAACCAGCCGGGCATCTCCGCCGGCCCGGCCACCGACGTGACGATCTCCGGCTACCCGGCCAGTACGTCGAGACGACGATCACCGCCGACATCACGAAGTGCGGCAACGGCGAGGACGGGTTCTGGCTGTGGGACGGCGGGAACGGCGACCGGCGCTACGTCCAGGACACCGGCGAGATCAACCGGATGTACGCGCTTCGATGTCGACGGCGACGCACTTCACGTTCGACGTCCGTCTGCCGGCCGACACGACCGACGCCGACCGGGCGGAGGTCATGGCGATGCTCGAGACGCTCGAGATCGAGCCGGTGGCGCCGTCGCCCTCGCCCTCGCCTTGACATCGCTCCGCTGAGCCCGAACGTCCTGGCTGACGGGCGGCGTCGCGACGACCTCGGATCGCGACACTGGCCGTCGTGGTGGCACCCGCCATCGCGGCGGCCGGTTGCGTTCCGGCGATGCGCCACTCCGTCGGCTACTCGGAGGCGCACGCCTCGGTGACCGGTCTGCTAGGACGCTGCTTGATCGATGGCCGTGACCACGAACCGGTCTCGACATCCGTCGCGGTTCTCCGGGCGGCAGCCCTCGGATGCAGGATCGCCGAAGTGGCCGATCAGGTCCACGGGGCCATCACCAAGACCGAGCCGCTCGCTCAGGCCTGGCTCGTAGAGGATCTCGAGCATGGGCCGTCATAGCAGTCCGCCGACTGCGTGAAGGGGCAGCCGGCGCCCTCCGCGACGGGCAGGATCGAGCCAGTCGTCGACATTGAGACATTCGAGCCAGGGCACGTTGGTCTCGCCGCACGTTCCCCCGAGGCCGGTGTCATTGGGAGACCACACCTGTTCGAGGCGGATGGGCTGGTCGCCGAAGGTCTCAAAGCGATCCGCCTCCGCAACACCGAGGATCGCAGTCAGGTCCACGACGCGAAGCGTGGCGTCGGGCGGACGTCGTCGGGCTGGCAGTCGGCGGCGTCGCGGACGGGGTCGGCGTCACGACGGACGACCGTGGTCGGCGCCGGCGAGCAAGCCGTGGCGACGAACAGGCCGATGACGATCAGTGCTGCAACGCGAGGTTGTGACGGGCGCATCGCGTGTCCCTCCCGACCGTGTGCCCGGTGAGGACGCGCACGCGCTCCCGTTGTGACGTCACCGGTCAAACTGGAGATGTCGCCGCCCTTGCTACCCTCGGGCCATGGGACTTGGATTTGGACTGCTCAGCGCCCAGGTGCGGCCGGGCGAGACGGATTGGACGCGCGCGTACGACGAGACCATCCGGGTCGCGGTCGAGGCGGAGCGGCTCGGGTTCAGCAGCATCTGGACGACCGAGCATCACTTCGTCGATGACGGGTACATGCCGTCGCTGCTCGTCGTCAGCGCCGCGATCGCGCAGGCGACCTCGACGATCGAGATCGGCACCGGCGTCGTCCTCGCGCCGATGCACCAGCCGCTCCGCCTGGCCGAGGACGCCGCGACCGTCCAGCTCCTGAGCCACGGCCGGCTGGCGCTGGGGCTCGGGCTCGGCTGGTCGGAGGTCGAGTACGAGGGGCTCGGGGCCGACGCCCGCAAGCGCGGCGCCGCGATGGAGGAGATCCTCGAGATCCTGCCGCAGGCGTGGACCGGCGAGCCGTTCACCCACGCAGGGCGACGTCTACAAGCTGCCGACGGTCGGCGTCCGGCCGACGCCGCCGACGAAGATCCCGGTCCTCATCGGCGGGGGAGCGGAGGTCGCGATCCGGCGCGCCGCCCGCCTGGCCGACGGCCTGTTCGCCAACGCCCCGACCGAGAAGTTCGTCGAGCAGGTGGGCTGGGTCCTCGACGAGTGCGACAAGATCGGCCGCGACCCCGCGACCTTCCGGTTCATCCACTACTCGGTGCTGCTGCCCGGCCCGTCGCGCGCGGCGGCGCTCGCCCGCTACCGCGACGCGCTGTGGGCGATGCAGTGGAAGTACTCGGACATGGAGGCGTCGGCGGCCCGTGCGCTGCCCGCGGCCACGCCGCCCGCGTTCGTGCGCGACGACGAGGCGCTCGTCCGCGGCCGCGCGACGATCGTCGGGACGACGGACGAGCTCGTCGAGGGGCTGCTCGATCTCCGGAAGCGCGCCGGCGTGCCGGTCGAGCTCGCGGGCCGGAGCTACTTCCCGCTGCTCGAGATCGGGGAGCAGCTCGAGCTCATGCAGCAGCTCGCCGAGGGCGTCGCGCCGCACGTCTGATGCAGGGTCGGTCGATCCGCTACGTCCGTCGACGACGACGGCGAGGTCTGATCGAGGGCCAGGACCTCGGGTCGGCGGTCGAGTCGATCATGGGCGCCGGCATCCGCGAGTACGAGTGGACCTGGACGATCGCGAAGGCTGACGTCGAGGCGGCCATCGCGGCGCTCGGCGGCTCGCCGGGCGACGACCTGCCGGAGCTGCTGGCGGCGTGGGCGGCCGCGCACGGCGACCAGGATCCGGGCCAGTTCCTCAAGGACGCCGGGGTCCCGATGGAGTTCTGGAGCCGTTTCGGCGACTGACGACGTCAGTACCAGTAGAGCGGCGTGGCGACGCGCCACAATCGCATCAACCATCACCCGTTGAGCGGCGTCTTGTCTTCCATGAGCGTCGACAGGCTGGCGGGAGCCGGCCAGCTGGTCCCGGCGGCGGCGCGCGACCGAATGGAGGTCGCGCTCGTCAAGCGAGCGCGGAGCGGGGACCAGGAGGCGTTCGCCGCGCTCGTCGACTCACGGCTGAACGCGACGTTCCGCACGGTGCTCGCGATCCTCGGCAACGAGTCCGACGCGAAGGACACCACCCAGGCGATCTTCGTCCACGCCTGGGCGAGCCTCCCTCAGCTGCGCGATCCGGAGCTGTTCCCGGCCTGGTTCGGGCGGATCGTGGTCAACACCTCGCGCAGTGCCCTCCGCGGTCGTCGACGCCGCAGCATCCGCGAGATCCCCGCGAGCGTCCTCCCGGACTCGGGCGGTGCGAACCGGTCGACGAGCGGCCACGAGGACCGGACGGCATCGCTCGACCGGCTCGAACGCGCGCTGGAGCGGATCGGCCCCAACGACCGGACGATCCTTTGGCTCCACCACTACGAAGGCCTGTCCCTCGCCGATGTCGGTGACCGGCTCGGCATCCCTCCGGGCACCGTCAAGTCCCGGCTCTTCACGGCTCGACGCGCCCTCGAGCGCGCATTGCAGGTACAGGACCGATGAACACCGAGCCCGCTCTCACGGACGAGCTGCTGGACGCGGCATTCGCGCGCCGGGCGGAACGTGGCCAGCCCGACGGCGTGTATGCCGCGATCGTCGACGCTGTGGCGACCACCCCGCAGCGGCGAGGACTGCGTGGGACGCTGCACGTCCGGCGGGGTGGCGGCCCGACCATGCGGCTCCTGGCCGTCGCCGTCCTGGCGGCAACGGCCGCAACGGGGATCGCGGTCGTCGGGAGCCGGCCGGTGACCACGCCGCCCGCGAACACCGTCATCGGCGACGAGCAGGGCGAGGGCGAGGGCGAGCCGCAGGCTACGCCTCGCGCGACCACGCGGTTCGTCGGCGACTTCGTCCGGCCGTTCGAGTTCCGCAAGGAAGAGTCGATCCCCCTGTCGATCTGGTACCTGTCGCGGACCGCCGTCGCGTTCGGCGCGGCGGACATTCCCCTCGGCGACGCGACGACCGCCTATCCGACGACGGCCTACCCGCGGTCGGCGGACGGCTCGCCGATCCCGGGATCGTGGGGTGTCGTCATCGCGACCGGCGCCAACGCGTGGGCCACCGCGTGCCCGGCGACGACGTGGCACTCCGGTCCAACGGTCGTCCGCGTCGCGCCGGCACAGCTGCTCGAGGACGTTCGGACGATCGCGGGCGTCGGGCTCGGCGAGCCGACCCCGGCATCGGTCGATGGGCACCCGGGACTTGCCGCGTCGCTCGACGCCGGGGCGAACCAGTGCGAAGACGCCGGCCTGCACACCGAGACCCCCTTCGGGCTGCAGCAGACAGAGGGCCAGTTCCTGCGCCTCGACCTGCCTTCCCGCCTGCTCGCCGCCGAGGTCGATGGCACCACCGTCGTCGTGCACACCTGGGCGGGGACGGACGAGACCCTCGAGCGCGTGCTGCCGCTCGCCGCCCGGTTCCTCGAGGGCGTCAACTTCACGGATGCGCCGACAGCGACCACGCCGGACGCGTCGACGGGGCCGCCCGTGAGCGGCAATCCCGTCGCGAGCCCGGCGCTCGAGATGAACACAATCGCGGACTTCACTCGGCCGTTCGAGTACCGCGACTCAGCCGCGGAGCCAGTCGAGCCTTCGTGGCGCAGTGCCGGCATGCTGGGCTTCAATTGGGGGATCGATGAGAGCGCGGACGACTCCCCCTATCGTGCGAAGAAGGACGGGTGGGGGATCATGCTGTTCCCGACACGGGACGGGTTCGTCCATGCTTGTTCGGGAGACGGCCGAACCCGGGTCCACGAACCACCGGTCGCGTTTCTCAACGACCTGCGCGAGCGCGCCGGGCTGGGGATCGACGCGGTGGAGGCCGTCACGTTCGATGGGCGATCGGCACTCGTCGCCTCGATCGACCCGTCGCAGCACGCGGAGTGCAGCATTCCCGACCTGCATCCGGATGGCTCAACGCTCGGCCCGGGCTACGTGCGGTTCGACTATGCCGTCGCAGCTGATCGTCACCGAGGTCTATGGCACGACGATCGCGATCCAGGTCTGGGCCCTCACCGAGGACAGCCTGGCGGCGGCCATGCCCGAAGCCACGGCGTTCCTCGAGGGGATCCACTTCACGGGACCGGGTACGTCGCCGTAGGCAGTCGCTCGTTCCGCCCGGACGCGTCAGTAGCGGTAGAGCGAGGCGACGAACGGGACGCGGTTGAACAGCCACAGGCCGATCGGGATCGTGATGATCGGCAGCAGCAGCGCCCAGGCGAGCGCCATCACGAAGAACGACGCCCACCAGCCGACGAGCAGGAACCAGATCCCGCGCACCCACCACGGGAGCTGCGGGATCGCGGCAGCCCGCGAGTAGACCCAGTTGCCGGTGCTGTCGACGCTCGCGTACGCGTAGGTCGTCCGCGGCCGGAGCGTGATCACCGTCGGCAGCCGGTTGACGAGCCAGATCCCGAGCGGCAGCCCGATGATCGTGATCATGGCGAACCAGGCGATCGACGCGACGATCCCGCTCAGCCACCACCCGACGAACACGAACCACACGGCCCGCACGAGCAGCCCGGGTCCGGTCTTCTGCTCGACGACGATGGGCGCTGACGGCGGCGGCGGCACATAGGCCGGGCCGGGCGGTCTCGGCGGGAGTTGCTGGGTCACGAGATGAGCATCCTCCTCAGTCGCGAGGATGCTAGCCGAAGCGCGTGCGGTTGCCGGGTTCAGGCAATCGCGCCCGCCTCGGTCTGCTCGATCGGACGTTGGCGTGAGCGAGCCTCCTGGGAGACGATCGTCGCAGCGATGGTCTCGGGTTCCCGACGCGGCCGCGCATCAGCGAGATCGAGCTTGATCGCATCCTCGGGCCGACATCGTCAACGGAGCTCGCGCAGAACGTGTCCCGTCTCGCCACGAGTCCTCAGGCTGCGATCGCCGCACTCGTGATCGCCATCACGGCCGTGGGCTGCACAGGCGCCCTGGCGGTGCCAAGCGCAGCGCCGCAGACGGCTCCGCCGACCGCTGTCTCCTCGCCGACGCGAGCGCGCCGGCGAGTCAGCCGCCGTCCGTCGACACCGACGCCCACGACAATCGACACGCCCGAGCCCACGCCGGAGCCGACCTCGATCCCGTTCGGCGGCGCGCCCATCGGTGAGACCGAGCGCGCCACCGTGGTCGCGGTCGTCGACGGGGACACGATCAAGATCGACCGCGGCCAGGGCATCGAGCGGGTTCGCTACATCGGCGTCGACACGCCGGAGACGGTCCATCCCTCCAAGCCTGTCGAGTTCATGGGCAAGGAGGCGTCGGCCGCCAACCGGGCGCTCGTCGAGGGCCGCGAGGTCCTGCTCGAGCGCGATCTCACCGAGCACGACAGGTACGGACGACTCCTGCGCTACGTGTGGGTCGAGGACCCGTCGTCGCCGTCCGGCATGACCTTCGTCAACGCCGCGCTGCTCGCGGGCGGCTTCGCCCAGGTCGTGACCTACCCGCCGGACGTCCGCTACGTCGACCTGTACCTCGCCGCCCAGCGCGAGGCCCGCGAGCAGGGGCGGGGACTGTGGGCCGATCCGAGACCCGCAAGCCGAGGCGACGTCAGCTCCGCCCGAACAGGGCACCGGCGGTGCCTGCGATCCCGCCTATCCCACCGTCTGCATCCCGCCCGCGCCGCCCGATCTCGACTGCGGCGACGTCTCCTTCCGCCGCTTTGAGGTGCTGCCAACCGACCCACATCGCTTCGATCTCGACTTCGACGGCATCGGCTGCGAGTCGTGAGACATCGAGGCTCCACATCCCTCTCCGCAGCAGTCGGCCGACGTCGGCCGACGACAACCGATCGTCAATCACTTGCGTCCAATCGCACCAAGGAGCTCACCAAGACCATGAAGCGCCATCTCATCGCGCTGTCGGTATCCCTGCTTGTTGCGGGCGCCGTCTCGGCCGCGCCCATGACCGCCCAGCCCGTGGAGGCCGCCCCGTGCGTCTCCATCTACCGCGTGTACTTCGACTCGCCGGGCTCCGACACGGGGTCCAATACCAGCCTCAACGCGGAATGGATCCAGCTCAAGAACCGCTGTTCGACCGGGAAGTCGCTGTCGGGCTGGAAGATCAAGGACGCCGCCGGCCACGTCTACCGCTTCGGCACGTACACGCTACGCGGCGGCACCACCGTGAAGATCCACACGGGCAAGGGCTCGAACACGTTGAGCCATCGCTACTGGGGCTCGGGCTGGTACATCTGGAACAACACCGGCGACAAGGCGGTGGTGCGCAACTCCGTCGGGACCCTCATCGACGTGTGCAGGTTCAGCGGGGCGGGCTCATCGGTCTACTGCTGATCTAGTCCTTCGGCTCCGACAGCCTGCCGACGGGACTTCCTGCGACCCTTCAACGATCGGACCGCCGCGGCCTCACCCCGAGGTCGTGGCGGCTCCCGTTAAGCCGCGAAGAAGTCCGTGATCGCCTTCGTGTCGTCGGAGAACGCCCAGCGCTCGGAAACCTGCCCGTTTCGGACGTGGTAGATCTCGGCCGTGCGGTAGACGAGCTTCCGGTCGCCATGCGTGGCCGTCGCCGTCCCGAGGGCGATGACGTGCTCGTCGCTGGCGAGCACATCGTGGGTGTCCCAGGTGATGTCGTAGCCCTGGAACTCGCCCATCGAGGCCGCGAGCTCCGCCTTTCCTCGCCGGGGCTCGGCGCGCCCGATCTCGTGCCACACCACGTCGTCGGCGACGCGGCTGGCGGCGCCTTCCAGGTCGCCGTTGGCCATTGCCTCGTTCATCTCGCGGACGACGGTGGCGTTCGGGTGCTCTGCCATGGCCAGCCTCCATCCGGGCGGTGCACGCGACGACGTGCGTTCATCCGTTGGCCGGGTACGGCGCAGAGCCTACGCCGCTGGTCCAGCCTGACCGCGTTGATGGCGGAGGGTCGCTGACCGTCGACTCAGGTCGCGGCCGTCAGTAGCGGTAGAGCGAGGCGACGAACGGGACGCGGTTGAACAGCCACAGGCCGCCCCGAAGTACGGCGTCCAGTTCCTGACCTACTGGTTCGACGCCGACGCGGGAGCCGCGTTCTGCCTCGCCAGGTCGCCGAGCGCCGCCGATCTGGCGACCGTCCACCGGGAGGGCCACGGCCTCGTCCCGAACGTCATCATCCCGGTCGTCGAGGACAACGTCCTGCGGTTCCTCGGACGGATCGAGGAGCCGGTCGATGCCACCGCGATCACGAGCGCATTCCGGACGATCGTGTTCACCGATCTCCAGGGCTCGACGTCCCTCCTGCACGAGGCGGGGAGTCGGCCTACCTGCTCCTGCTGACCGAGCACGACCTGATCATCCGTCGGGCGCTCGTCGCGGCGCGTGGGCGGGAGGTGAAGCACACCGGCGACGGGATCATGGCGTCCTTCGACGACGTTGCCGGCGCACTGTCCTGTGCCAACGCGATCCAGGACGGCTTCGACGCCTGGAACGCGACGACCGAGGGGCCGCCGCTGCGCGTCCGGATCGGCATGGCCGCAGGCGAACCCGTCGATCGCGGTAACGACCTGTTCGGTTCGACGGTCAACCTGGCCAGCCGCATCTGCGACGCCGCCGACGGCGGCCAGACCCTGGTCTCCGACGTCGTGCGAGACCTGGGCGCTCCCCTTGGCTTCGGGTTCGTCGACGCCGGCCCGCGGAACCTCAAGGGGTTCCAGGCCCCGAGTCCGCTCTTCGAGCTGCAGCGAGCTCGCGCCGGCTGATCCGCCCTCAGCCGAACAGCGCCTGCTGGCCGTAGCCCGGCGCGCCCTCGAGCTCGAGCATCCGGCGCTTGGTCTCGAGGCCGCCGGGGGCCGAGAACCCGTGGAGCGTCCCGTTCGCGGCGAGCACCCGGTGGCACGGGACGATGATCGGGAACGGGTTGCGCGCGAGCGCGGCGCCGACGTCGCGGGCGGCCCGCGGGTCCTCGAGCCCCATCGCGCGGGCGACCTCGCCGTAGCTGCGGGTCGAGCCCGGCGGGATGTCGCGGGTCGCCGCGTAGACGGCCCGGCGCTCGGCCTCGACCGCTGACTCGTCGAGCGGCACATCGCGCAGGTCCGCGGGCTCGCCCGCGAGCGTCGCCCGCATGCCCTCGATCGCGCGGTGCACGAACGGCGGCACCTCGACGCCGTCCTCGATCGCCGGACCCGGCCGGCCGTCGCGGTGGGGGAGCAGCACGCCGCTGATCCCGGCGTCGGTCCAGCGGACGGCGCACCGGCCGAGCGCGGTGTCGAAGCTCACCTGGTTCGTCGTCATCGTCATGCCCATCACCATGGAAACACGGCGGCGACTGTCGAGGTTGCAGTTTCTCGAGGCGATTGAACGCTGCAGCCAGTTCACCGCTCTTATCGGTACCACGCCACGTCCTCGATCTCATCCATTTCCCGCATTGACGGGGCAGACGGGGCTGCCATGCTCGGCGTGGGCACATCAGGCGAACCATCGCGAGGGGCCCCAGTTCCCCCCGTCAACCGCGTCCACGCAATCTTCGCGTCTCGGGTGACAGGTCGCCCCCACCGGTCGGGGGCGTGAGGGAGGTCCGGTCGTGCGTGTCCCGTCCGCCGTGCGCCATGCGGCATTCCGCATCCTGCCCATCGCCGCGATGGCGATCCTCGTTGGTGCGCTGCCCGCGGTCGCGGGCGCCCACGACACGAGCGAGGACTTCGTCACCCGCTCGGGCTCGGAGCTGCAGCTGGCCTGGCAGCCGTACACGTTCACCGGCATCAACATGTACAACGCGAACTCCGACGGCTGGTGCCGGGACGAGCTCGACGACACCGAGTTCGGCCAGGCGCTCGACGCTGCCGGCCTCGGCGGCGAGGCGCACGGCGTGCTCCGGGCGTGGTTCTTCCAGACGCTGGCGACGGACAAGGGGACGAACGCCCGCGACTGGACGCGCTTCGACCGGACGATCGCGATCGCGAAGGCGAAGGGCTACAAGGTCATCCCCACGCTCACCGACCAGTGGGGCGAGTGCGGCGCGGACGTCGCGCCGACGTACTCGTTCAAGACCGAGGGTTGGTACACGGGCGGCTACAACGCGCCCGATCCCGGGCTAGCGTCCCGCTACGGCGCCGGCTGGCTCTCCTACCGCGACTGGGTGGCCGAGGTCGTCGCCCGCTACGAGAACGAGCCCGCGATCCTCGCCTGGCAGCTGATCAACGAGGCCGAGGTCAACCCCGGCGGCGCGTTCGGTGCCTGCCCGCCAGGCGACGGGCCGCGCGACGTGCTCAAGACCTGGGCCGAGGACGTGTCCGACCTCGTCCGGTCGATCGACACGAACCACCTGATCAGCCTCGGCACGATCGGCGGCGGGCAGTGCGGCACGCAGGGCTCGCAGTACCAGGACGTCCACGACCTGCCGAACATCGACCTGTGCGAGGTCCACGACTATTCGCCGACCCAGGCGGTCCCGGGCGACCAGTGGAACGGCATGGGCGTCCGCGTCGACCAGTGCGCCGCCCTGGACAAGCCGCTGATCGTCGGCGAGACGGGGATCATCCCAACCCGGGTCGGCGGGGACCTGGAGGACCGGGCGCTGCGCGTTCCGGTCGAAGCTCCATGCCCAGCGGGCGCTCGGCGTCGACGGCCTCGTGGCCTGGAACTTCTTCCCGGGCGGCTCCACGCTCGACAACTACGACATCGGCCCCTTCGACCCCGTGCTGGACGAGCTGGCCTACCCGGAGCCGGCGATCGTCGTCACCTCCGACGACGACGCCGATGACTTCGGCTGCGACTCCAGCCACTGCAGCCTGCGCGAGGCGATCAACGAGGCGAACAGCCAGCTCGGCGCCGACCTGATCGCGTTCGACATCCCGGGCGGCGGGATCCGCACGATCACGCCCGGCACGGCGCTGCCCGACATCACCGATTCGGTCCTCATCGACGGGAGCACCCAGCCCGGGACCGTCGGCTCGCCGCTCGTCGTGCTCGACGGGTCGTCGGCCGGCCTCAGCGTGGCGGGCCTGTCCGCCTCCGGCGACGACGTCACCGTCCGCGGCCTGCGCATCACGGGCTTCGACGGGCACGGCGTGGCTGCATCGGGCAGCGGCCTGCGCGTCGACAGCAGCACGATCGACGCCAACGGGGGCGACGGCATCGCTCCGACCGGCTTCCCGTCCGACGCCAGCATCAGCGGCAATCGGATCTTCGACAACGGCGGGCTGGGCATCGACTACGGCGACGACGGGCCGAGCTTCTTCGGTCCGACCCAGCCGCCCAGCGTCATGGTGAGCCAGTTCGGGACCAGCTCTCCGGCTCGATGTCGGGTTCGCCCGGCACGTACGCCGTGGAGGTCTTCAAGGTCGCGAGCTGCGATCCCAGCGGATACGGCGAAGGCGACGTGCCGATCGGCAGCCTCAGCGTCGAGGTCCCATCAGGCTTCCCGTCATTCGCGTCGTGGACCTTCGACGTGCCGGGCGGAATCGCGCTCGGTGACACGTTCACCGCGACCGCGACCAATCCGGACGGGACGACATCAGAGTTCGCCTACTGTGCGTCCAAGCCGAAGCCGAACCTGTCGCTGACGCTCGATGACGACCGCGAGGTCGTGGGCGAGAACGAGGCGGTGCACTACACGCTTACCGTCTCGAACGCCACGCAGATCTATGCCACCAACATCGTCCTGGAGCACACGCTGCCGGCCGGGCGCGACGTTCGCTCAGGCGATCCCCAGCGCAGGGCACGTGCGCCCAGGCGGCCGGGGTCGTCACCTGCCAGCTCGGCTCGCTGATCAGCTTCGGGTCGGGCCCGGCGGTGATCAGCGTCGAGGTCGACGCCCGCCTCGGCTCCGCCGGCGTGGCTTCGACGACCGCCAGCGTCTCCGCCACCGAGCCCGAGACGACGCTCGCCGACAACGACGCGATGGACACGACGACTGTCGCCGTCGCGACGCCTGCGACCTACACGGTCACGTCGAACAACGATGCCAACGACGGCACGTGCTCCGTCGCGCACTGCAGCTTCCGTGAGGCGATCGTCGCCGCGAACGCGAACCCCGGTCGCGACACGATCCTGTTCAACCTGACCGGGTCGAAGGTGATCCAGCCCGCCTCGCCGGGCTTGCCGATCATCGGCGGGCCGGTGGACATCGATGCGACGAGCAACCCGGGCTTCGCCGGCCAGCCGATCGTCGTCCTCTCCGGGACGAACGCCTTCGGCTGGTACGGCCTGCGCGTCGCGGGCGGCGACTCCGAGGTCCGCGGGCTGATCCTCAACAGCTGGTACAACCCGGCCGTCTCGCTCGAGCGATGGGGCGGCAACACGGTGGCCGGCAACTGGTTCGGCTTGGACGCCACCGGACTCGTGGCCGTCGCCAACACCAGCTCGCGGGATCGCAGGCGTCCACCTCGGACAATGTGATCGGTGGATCTACGGCCGCCGACCGGAACGTCGTCGCCGGTGGCAGCGGCGGGATCGGCACGGGCCTTTACTCCAGTGGCGCGCCGGAGCCGCACGACAACGTCATCCAGGGCAACTGGGTCGGCCTCAATGCGGCCGGACGGCAGCCCTCCCGGTGGGCGCATCCCGGATCGTTGTCGTGGGCGACAACAACGTGATCGGTGGTCTGGCGGTCGGTCAGGGCAACGTCGTGGTCGGAGCAACGCAGGACGGGATCCTCGTCACCGGGGACACCTCACTGGCCAGGCCTCGACCGGAAACACGATCCAGGGCAACGTCGTGGGACTCGATCCCACGGGGACGATCGCGATGCCCAACGGGTACGGGATTCGCGTTCACCGCGTGACGAACGGGGACGCTCGTCGAGGGCAACACCGTCGCCAGCAACCAGGTGGACGGCATCAATGTGTTCAATGGCCCGCAGGACACGACCATCACGGGCAACCGAATCGGCACCGCGCCCGACGGCACGACGCCCAAGCCGAACGGGCGAAACGGCATCATCCTCCAGGGCGGGGGTTCGCCGCGTACGACCATCGGCGGCACCGCGCCAGGTGCCGGCAACGTCATCGCGAACAATGCGTTCGACGGCGTGTGGCTGGAGGCCGGCGGGGCCGCCGTCCTCGGTAACTCAATCCACTCCAACGGCGGGCTCGGCATCGATCGTTCGCCGGGCACGCAAGCGTCGAACACCGTCACCACCACGCCCGCGTCCCATGCCTTCCCGGCGCTGACCGCGGCCGTAACGCAGAACGGCCTGTCCACCGTGACCGGCACGCTCGCGGCGTCGAACAGCACCCAGTACCGCATCGAGCTGTTCGGCAACGCCACCTGCGACGCCTCCGGCAACGGCGAGGGCCAGACGCTGCTGTCGTCGGGTTCAACGTGACCACCAACGGGAGCGGCGCCGCGAGCTTCTCGGCCGCGCTGCCCTCGCCCGTCGCCGATGGGACGGTCATCACCGCCACGTCGACCTCGACCGCCACCGGCGGCCAGTCGTCGGAGTTCTCGGCCTGCCGCACCAGCGGGCCGCCGCCGCCCGACACCACCTCCGGGAGCGGCGCGACCGGCACCACCACGACGACTGACCCCGAGAACGACGGCGCCACGCCGACAGACCCCATCGAGACGAGCGTGTCCGTGCCTGCGACGGTGGTGACCCCCGCCGCGGTCACGATCACCGAGCAGGCGATCACCGGGACGCCGCCTGCGAACTACGGCTTCTTCGGGTCCGAGGTGGTGATCACGGCGCCAGTCGCCACGCAGGCGTTGCCGCTCGTGCTCGTGTTCACCATCGACGCCACGGCGATCCCCGCCGGCGAGACCGCCGCGTCGATCGTGCTGTTCCGGAACGGGACGCCTGTCCCGAACTGCACAGCGGCCGACGCGAGCGCGACGCCGGATCCGTGCGTCTTCTTGCGGGAGACCCTCACCGGTGGGTCGCTGCAGGGCGACATCCGGCTGACCGTCCGCACGTCCCAGGCAAGCACCTGGAACGTCGGGCAGTCGTTCGGGCCGCCCCCGCCGCCCCCGTTCGACTTCGCGGGCTTCTTCGAGCCGGTGAACAACGCCCCGACTGTCAACCGGTCAAACGCCGGCAAGGCCATCCCCGTGAAGTTCAGCCTCGGCGGCGACGAGGGGCTGAGCATCCTCGCCGCCGGATCGCCGTCCTCGCAGAAGGTCAGCTGCGACTCGGCCGCACCGATCGACGCGATCGAGCAGACGGTCGCGCCGGGCGGGAGCGCCCTCTCGTACGACGCCGTCACCGGCGTCTACACCTACGTCTGGAAGACCGACAAGCAGTGGAAAGGGACCTGTCGAGTGCTCACCGTCACGCTCTCGGACGGGACGACACAGACGGCGAGCTTCAAGTTCGACTGACCCCGGTTCGGGGGGCGACCGACGCGCACGCAACCGAGGAATCAGGCCGTCTGACCCACGGTTCCGGTTGCTAGGCTGACGCCATGACCGAGGAGACGCGCCGGCGTTTCAAGCGCTGGCTCTGGACGCCGCCGAGGCCGCACGGCGGGGTCCGGCCCGATCGCAACGTCAGCTTCCTCGAGCTCTTCTACGACCTCGTCTACGTCGCGGTCATCGCCCAGGCGGCCCATCACCTCGCCGAGCACGTGACCGAACGTGGGATCGTCGAGTTCGCGGTCATCTTCTCCCTGATCTGGGTCGCGTGGGTCAACGGATCGCTCTACGTCGAGCTCCACGGCCGGGATGACGGACGGACACGCAACCTCGTCTTCATCCAGATGGCCATCCTGGCCCTGCTCGCGGTCTTCACCGCCGAGGCTGCGGGGGCCACGGGCGCGGCGTTCGCGGTCGTGTATGCGGCCTTCATGGCCGTCATGACGTGGCAGTGGAACGCGGTCCGTCGTCAGGACCACGCCGAGTTCCGGGCGATCACCAGCCGGTACGTGGCGGGCATGCTGGTCTCGACCGCGGTGATCCTCGCGAGCGCGCTGCTCCCGCCGGAGCCACGACTGGTCGCCTGGGCCGCGGTCAGCGCCATGTGGGTCGCGGCGATCGTCGTCGCCGGTCGTTCGCCGGTCGGGCTGAGCCCCGACGTGATGCCGAGCGAATCGCTGGTCGAGCGGTTCGGCCTGTTCACGATCATCGTCCTGGGAGAGGTCATCTTCGGCGTCGTCGATGGCATGTCCCTGGCGGTCCACGACGTGACGACGATCGCGACGGGCATGCTCGCGCTCGGGATCGGGTTCGGCTTCTGGTGGATCTACTTCGATGTCGTCGGCCGGCGACTGCCACGCGACGACGGGCGATCGCTGGCGAACTGGCTGCTGAGCCACCTGCCGATCACGCTGTCCATCGCAGCGGCCGGGGCCGGCATGGCCAGCCTCATCTTCCACGCGCACGATGCCGTCACGCCGGCGAGCACAGCGTGGCTGGTGTCAGGATCCGTCGCGCTGGGCCTGCTCGCCCTGATCGTGACCGAGCGATCGCTCGTCGATGCCGATCGCCTGGCCGGCGTCTACCGGCCCCTGGGTCCGGCCATCGCCGCCGGAGCGGCGGCAGCGCTCGCCGTGGGCTGGCTTCGACCAACCCCGTGGCTCCTCGCCGCGTCGCTGGGGGCGATCCTGTCGATCCTCTGGGTCTTCGCGGCGTACCGCTTCCTTGGTGCAGACGCCTGGGGCGAGGCAGCGCCCGCCGAGTGAACAGGCCGAAGTCGCGGGCGGCGGCGAGCCCTTCGTTGCGCACAACGCCAAGCTCGTGACCTCTGGCCCTGTCACTGGGCCCCGGCTCGGCTCTATCGGCCGGCACGGGGAGCAACGACGCTGGCGACAGGGCCGAGCCGCAGTCGGCTCGGCTCTAGGCCACAGTCGCCCCCCGAGGACAACCATGCGCGTACTCGTCACAGCAGCATCCAAGCACGCCGCGACCTCCGGCATCGCCGCCGCGATCGCCGAAGAACTCACCGCGGCCGGCATCGAGGCCACCGTCGCATCGCCGGAGTCGGTCACATCGCTCGAGGGCTATGACGGGGTGGTGCTCGGCAGCGGCATCTACGCCGGCCGATGGCTCGGCTCCGCCAAGGACTTCGTCGCTGCGAACGAGGTTGCGCTGGCGTCCCTGCCCGTGTGGCTCTTCTCAAGCGGCCCGCTCGGCGAGCCGCTCAAGCCCGAGGGTGAGCCTGCCGACGCCGCGCCGATCGCCACCCGCCTGGGTGCCCGTTCCCACCGCGTCTTCGGCGGCCGGCTGGACCGCACCCAGCTGAGCCTCGGTGAGCGCGCCATCGTCGGCCTCGTCCGAGCCCCCGACGGCGACTACCGGCCATGGGACGAGATCCGCGCCTGGAGCGCCGGGATCGCCCAGCAGCTGGCGGCCGCTCGGTGACACAGCCCAGGCAGCCGCTCAGCCGATGGGCCAAGGGCATCCTGGTGCTCGAGGTCCTCCTGAGCGTGGGCGCCATCGCTGGTGGCGTGGTGCTGATCCTGGCTCCCCGCGGCGAGATCATGCCGCTGCCCGTGTCGGCGCTCGCCGGCTCGCCGTTCGAAACCTACCTCGGGCCCGGCCTGATCCTGTTCGGCGTGCTCGGACTGGGTCCGCTGGTCGCCGCGCGCCTGACGTGGCTGCGACATCCGTGGGCACCGGTCGCGGCGTTCATCGTGGGCGTGGCCCTGCTGATCTGGGTCGCCGTCGAGATCGCGATCATCGGCTACAGCAACGAGCCGCCGCTGCAGGCCGTCTACCTGGCCCTCGGCGTCGCGATCACCGTCAGCGCTGTCGGCTGGGCACGGAACGGCGGGCTCGTGGGACTGCACCCAGGGACCGCCCACCCGATCTGACCCCGGTCACAACCACACCCGCGCGGCCACGTGGCACCCGACTTGGCGGCGAGTGGCCCTGTCGGAATCGCCCTCCGCGGCCGACGCTGATGGTGGCGCATCAGCGTCGGCATCACGCAGACAGAAGGCGTTCCGTGACCACACGATCCATCGAATTCCGACTCGCCGCCATCGCGTCGGCGCTCGCCGCCGTTGCCGCCGGCGCAGGCCTGCTCATCCCCGGTCTCTACCGCGACACGCCCTACTGGGCGCAACAGGCCCGCGGGACCGATCTCGCCACCCTGCTCGTTGCTGTGCCGGTCCTCGCCCTTGGCCTGTGGGCCGCTCGCGGCGGATCGGCGGCTGGCCGACTCGCCGTCTTCGCCGGGCTCCTCTATCTCGTCTACAACTACGCGATCTTCGCCTTCTCGGTGGTGATGAACCCGCTCACGGCGGTCCACATCGCCATCGTCGGCCTGGCCCTGTGGAGCCTGATCCTGCTCACGCGGGACGCGTCCCTGGGTGAGGCCGGCACGGCCGTCGGGGCGGGTCTCAGCCGGCGGGCGTCGGGCGTCCTGCTCGTCGCCATGGCCGCCCTGTTCAGCCTCCTCTGGATCGGCCAGATCGCCTCGGCGACGGCGACCGGCGTGCTGCCGCCCGACCTCGTCAAGGCCGGACTCCCGGCCAACCCGGTCTACGCGCTCGACCTGGCGTTCTTCCTGCCGCTGTGCGCGGTCGCCGGGATCGGGTTGCTCCGGCGGACTGCGGTTGGCGCCTACGGGCAGCCGATGCTGGTCTGGGTGGCGCTCATGGGCGCGGGAGTCGTCGGCGGGTTCGTGTTCTCAGCGGCCGCCGGCGAGGAAGTCCCCACCGTCGTCGCCCTGGTGATCGGTGCACTGAGCGTGGCCTCCGCAGCCCTGGCCGCGGTGCCGCTCCTCCGCCATGCCCGACGTCCACTCGTCATCAACGTCCCGCATCCCGCACACCTAGGAAGGTGATGACATGTTTGTCATCGAACGACTGGCTGCCTCTGCAGCGATCTTCGTCGCCGCCCACTTCGCGATGGGCTTCATCAACCCGAGCGCGGGTGGCAGTGGCGGCGCGCTGATCTTCCCGTTCGCGAGCAACGCCGGCTCGCGCTGGGTCTTCGGCTCGCTCGATGGGAGCCCGCTGGTGCTCCTCATCCCGCTCATGATCGGCCTGGCTTCAATCGCTGTGTTGGCCTTCTTCCTGGGCTTCCTCGCCACCTTCGGCCTGTGGGTGCCGGCGAACCTCTGGCGTCCGCTGATCCTCATCGGGGTGGCGGCCTCGACCGTCCTCCTGGTCACCCATCCGAGCGTCTGGGTCGCGCTCCCGCTCGCGCTCAACGCGGGCTTGGCGTGGGTCGCCTGGACCTCCGCCTGGACGCCCGCCGCGGCCTGACGGAAGCACCCCGGGGCGCGGCACCGCGAGGATGGTGTCCGCCCTGACCCAGTGTGAGTGAGCGGGACCTGACGCTGGTCGTCCGGTATTGCTACCCGAGTCCTACCCGGGTACGCTTCCGTGGATGAAGGTAAGTGTGAGCCTGCCCGGCGACGATGTTCAATTCCTGGACGAGTACGCCAGGGAGCAGGGCCTCGAGTCGCGTTCGGCCGCAGTGCACCGGGCCGTTCGCCTCCTGCGGACGATGGAGCTCGCGGCACCGTATGAATCGGCGTGGACCGAGTGGGCTGCCGACGATGCCGATGCGTGGGATGCGACGGCGGCGGACGGACTCGAGAAGTGATGCGCCGAGGCGACATCCACGCCGTCGACCTGGAGCCGGTGCGCGGCTCGGAGGCCGACAAGCGCCGACCGGCGGTCATCGTCAGCAACGACATCGCGAACGCGACCGCGGCCCGCCTCGGCCGCGGGGTCCTGACCGTCGTCCCCGTGACGTCGAACGTCGAGCGAGTCTTCCCGTTCCAGGTGCTGCTGCCGTCAGCCCGAACCGGACTCGATCGCGACTCCAAGGCGCAGGCCGAGCAAGTGCGGTCGGTATCGGTGGAGCGGCTTGGCGCCCGGCTTGGCTCCGTTCCGGGCGATCTGCTCGCGGACCTCGAGGACGCCCTGCGGCTCCATCTCGGCCTCTAGAAGCGCCGCCGGACCCGCGATTACGAGGTCACGGCATGGGACACTACGCGCGGCGCGCGTCGTCCCTCGATGAACCCGCCCGAGACAGCAGGACGTGCGCCGGAGGGAGGGCGAGCACATGCGTCCGTCGGCGTCACCCGGCCACGCTGGGATCACGCGACCTCACCCACGAGCGCTGCGCGCCGCGGCTCCCGTGCTGTGCGTCGTCCTCGCCGCCTGCGGCGGTGGCGGCGCGTCCATCGCCCCGGCCACGCCGGCCTCCGTCGAGCCCAGCTCGCCGTCGGCGTCCGCGTCGACGGCACCGGCCGCGACCGCCTCCCCGAGCGAGGCCACGGCGGTCCCGCAACCGGGCGAGGCCTGGATCGCATTCCAGTGGCAGGGAAGCGACGGCACTGACGCGATCTTTCTGGTCCGCCCCGACGGGTCCGGCCTGCACGAGCTGCTTCCGGACCGACCCGGCCGCGAGATTCACCCTGACTGGTCCCCGGACGGCACGCGGCTGGCCTTCGTCAGCCGCTCTGCCGACACCAATTCCTCCTCCCTCTGGGTCGTCGATGCCGACGGC
>CAVXNF010000003.1:0-11793 GCA_963763075.1 uncultured Chloroflexia bacterium
CGCGTCGTTCCCGGTACTCGCCGACGCCCGATGTCTACGCCGAGCACCCGCGCCTCGATCCCAGCCCGGGGCAGCACCACCGAGGGGGCGTCGGCATCTTCGATGACCGCGGCCCGTTCCAGCCTCGAGCGTCGCGATCCGGGCAGAACAGGACCTCTCGCGAGTCGGTTGGGAGTTGCCGCGCTGGCGAGCCCGACGAACCCGAGCGGGGTCGTTCCACGGACTGGCGCACCGTGCCGGTCCGGGGTGTACTTCGGGCCGGCCGGTGCCCCGGCTCGCCCGCGAGGCGGTCGCCGGTATCGAGGCCCCACAGCCCGCGGTACCCGTCGACCCACGGCGTGGCGTCCGAGATCGGGATCGGGGACCACTCGACCTCCTGCCCGGGCCCGACGGTGAGCCCGTCACCCCGGGCATAGTCGACGAACGGCACCGATACGAGGCGCTTGAGGGCCTCGGCGAGATCACCCGGATCCGGCTGGTTCAGGGTGTCCCGCCACATCCGCCGGAGACGTCGAGGATGCCGTGGACGAGCCGCTCGCCGGGGAGCGGCAGCCGCATGATGTACTCGCCGCGCTCCATGTAGGTCGCGTGCGAGCCGGCGCCCGGGAACACGATGACGTGGTCGCCGTCCCTGGTCAGCTTGGTGTCGTCCCAGCGGCGGCGGAGGTCGGCGCCATGCTCGTCGTGTGCGGCGGCCGCAAACCAGATCGGCCGCGTCGAGCCGTCGGGCAGCTCCTCGAGGATGACGAACGCCTGCTCCCAGTCCGCCTCGTGGTCGTTGGCGCCGTCGAACGTCGAGCGCCAGTCGTTCATCGCGTAGAAGAACAGGTACTGGAGGAAGACCAGCCGCCGCGCCGCGAGACCCGCCCGTGGTAGGAGACGCGCGGGTCGGCGCGTCGCAGCTCGTCGTACTTGACCTTGGCGGCCGCAGCGGTGCCGCCCGGGACCTTGCCGCGGACCCGGCAGGCGACGAGCGCCGCGTCGAGGATCCGGGCGAGGATGCCGACCCGCGCCAGCCGGCCGGGCGCGTCGAACGTGTCGCGGTCCGGCCGCTGGTTGAAGCGCGCGATCTCGATCGGGTTCATCGGCGCTGGACGAAGCGCAGGAACCGGATCGCGGCGTTGTCCGTCTCGCCATCGGCGACGAGGCGGGCCTCGTCGAGCTCGCCCGCCGGCACGACAACCTGCAACTCCTGGGCCGTGGGCCCGCCAGCAGGGCCGCGGACTCGAGGTACCGCTCCGCGGGCATCGGGAAGAACAGCTCGCCGTGCGTGAACCGGAGGATCGGCTCGTAGCGGCGGAGGAGCGCCAGGTCCTCGGCGTCCGCGCCTCGATCCGGGTGGGCGGCGAACGGGTCGGTCATGACGCGACCGGCGGCGGCACGTCCACGACCGGGACGAGCGTGACGCCCACGAGCTCGCGGATGTCGCGCTGGTTCAGGTAGAACACAGTGATGACGTTGAGGAGCATCCACAGCTCGCTGCCCGAGCCTGCAAGGAACGCGATGATGTCGATCGCGACCGAGATGCCGGTGATCACCATCGCCAGCAGCCAGCCGGTCCGCCGGCCGGCAAGCAGCATCAAGGCGGAGACGAGCAGGACCGCGGCAACGAGGATCAGGACGCCCACCGCCCCGGTGTCTCGCGGATCGCGGCCCCCACGTCGGGCATCTTCAGCGCCTCGCCGATCGGCCCGTCATTGAACGAGAAGGCCCCACCAGGACGAGAATGATCAGGATCGCCTTGACGGCCATCAGGCCGACGAGGATGTAGAGCGTGAGCGGTTTCCGCCGGGCGATGGCGGGCGGAGGCGCGTCGGACATGGGTGCCATGGTGGGACCGGCCGAATGATCGTGCACGCTCATCCTGCCGCTCCGCGGATGATGCGCAGTGCACCGGCTGGACCCGCGCATCGAGCCATGCCGGAGGGTAGGCGTCGCCGTCCACCTGGGTCGGGGCGGCGGGCGTCATCTCGACCCGCACCTCGTGTCCCGCCAGACGCACCGAGTGTCCGGACGCCGAAGAGCCCTGGTCTCCGCGATCATCAGCTCGAGCATGCCGCGCACCCCGCCCACGATCCCACCACGCGGCAGCACGAACACGTGAAGCAGCCCATCGGCGGCATCGATCGGAAGTCGCGGTCGCAGGGTCCCCGGGATCGCGTCGCCGCAGTTCGCGACGAGCACGACGACGGCCTCGAGCTCGATGCGGACCCCGTCGACGACAAGCACCGTCGCCTGCGGCTGGAGGCGCGGCAACAGCCGGCTGGCGGCGAGGAAGTAGCGGCGATCCCGTAGCGGCGCTTCAGCTCGCGGTCTGTCGCCGCGATGAGCTGGGCATCGAACCCGGTCCCGCACGCGACGCCGAACCCCATGCCCGGTAGCGGCGCATCTCCCGGGTCGTCCAGTGCGGCGCGATGAGCTGCACCGTCGCGTGGTCGAAGGACGTGGCGATGCCGGTCGCGAGCGCCTCGATCGCCGCCGGCAGAGCGCGCGGCAGGCCGATCGCCGTCGCGTACAGGTTGCCGGTGCCGCAGGGGAGGATGCCCACCTCGACACCCGACGACGCGAGCGGAGCGCGACGCGTCGCGCAGCGTCCCGTCGCCGCCCGCGACCACGACGAGCTCGTCGCCCCGGGGGAGCGCCGCACGCGTCGCGCCGGAGATCGTCGCCGGGTCGCCGGACTCCACGACCTCGAGGTCGTGAAGCCGCGCCGGCCGATCGCGGCCCGCGCGTCCGTCACGAGCCGCGACCGCGGCGTCGCGGATCCGGGAGGCGAGCGGGCTGACGACGAGCGTGGCGGTGGGCACTGGCGAGCCCTGGGGACGGGAGGCGGTGTCCGCGAAGGCTAGCGACGAGCCGGGGCCGCGCGTCACGTGAATCGCACGATGCGCCCGCGTCACGGCGCGGCGCGCAGGGTCTCCATGCGCCGCCGAACGTGCCGACAATGGGTCTCCGCGATCGGAGCCGCCCCGTCCCGCTCCGAGACTGAGGTGAACGATGTTCAACGGCACGCTGCTCGACTTCTTCTGGACGATGGCGATCATCTTCTTCTGGGTGATCGCGATCATGATCTGGTTCCGCTGCTTCATGGACCTGTTCGGTCGCGAGGACCTGACCGGCGTCATGAAGGGCGTCTGGATCGTCGCCCTGATCATCATCCCGTGGCTCGGCGCGCTGGTGTACATCATCACCCGCCCGAAGGTCACCGCCACCGACGTCCAGATGATGGTCCGCGCGGAGGCCGCCGGGCAGGCGGCGGCGAAGGTGTCCACGGCCGACGAGCTGGCGAAGCTCGCCGACCTCAAGGAGAAGGGCGTCATCAACGACGCGCAGTACGAGGAGCTCAAGGCGAAGCTCATCGCCTGATCCTCGACACGACAGAGGCCCGGTCCCGCGAGGGGCCGGGCCTCGTTGTTGCCGGCGCGCGGTCAGGCCGCCGGGCGTCGGGCTCGCGGCGCAGGCCACCCGAGAACCGCAGCAGCACGACGTGCAGCGCGGCGATGTAGACGAGCAGCGCGATCACGAGCAGCGCCACGATCGTGATCATCGTCCTGATCCGGTCGAACCGGCTGGTCACGTCGGCCCGTGCCTCATTGAGGCGCGCCTCGGCGTCGGTGAACCGGGTCGACACGTTGTCGAGCGCGGTCTGGACGGCGGGCGCGGCGTCGGCCACCCGCTGGGCGCTCTCGCGGATCGCCGTCCCGGCGCGGTTCGCCTCGAGGATCGCCGTGATCCGCTCGTCGACGGCCCGGATGGCCTCGTCGACCCTCGCGAGCGCGTCGATCGGCTCCTGCGGGACCGTCACGCCGGGCAGGAAGCGCGTGATCGTCTGCACCCGGTCGAGCGCGGACACGAGCTGGCTGTGCGCGTCGGCATACGCGGCCCGGATCGGGGTGTAGCGCTCGGACAGGCTCGACAGGCGCGTCGACAGCGCCTGGGCCACGGCCGGCGCCACCACCGCCTCGGACGTGGCCACCGCCGTCGCGGCGTCGGCGACCTCCTGGACCGTCGAGCCCATCTGCGTGACCCGGTCGTCGGCGGCCTGGAGCGCAGGGATCCCGCGGCCGAGGGCGTCATCGATGCTCGTGGCGATGGAGTCGACCTGGTCGACCGCCCAGCCGCGCGCCAGGAGCACGACGATCGCGAGGACGATGCACACCCCGATGCCGACGACGGCGACGACCTGACCGCCGACGCTCGCGGCCTTGCGTGACGTGCCGACGCTCGACGTCGTCGGCTGCGGATCGTCGGTCATGGGTGGGTCCTCCGGGCGGGTGATCCCGGGCGCGTGACGGGTGCCCGGCGGCTGGCGAAGCCTACCCCAGCCGTCCGCGCGCACGGTACCTGTCAGAATGCCCGCCATGCATGGAGGGGACCCCGAGGGCGAGCCGTACCACGCCCCGGCCGCCGAGGTCCCGGGTCCTGACGCGACCCCGGCGGCGCCCGCCGAGCCCCGCTGGTGGCGGCTCCGCGTCACGACCTGGCGCGAGCTCCTCCTGTTCCTCGGCCTCCTGTTCTGCTTCGGCTACTTCCAGCAGGTCCCGGCCTGGAACGAGTACAGCCGCTACGACCTCGTGCGAGCCATCGTGGAGGACGGCTCGACGCAGATCGACCGGTTCCACGACAACACCGGCGACAAGTCGTTCCGTGACGGGCACTACTACTCGGACAAGGCGCCCGGCACGTCGTTCGTCGCGGTGCCGGCCTACGCCGCGCTGCTCGGGGTCTCGTCGATCACCGGGCAGGGCATCCCCGACCAGCAGGCCGCGGTCGCGGTCCTGTCGTTCGTCGCCAGCGGCCTCCTGACCGCGATCCTCGCCGTCCTCCTGCTCCGGTTCCTGCGGCCGGCCGTCGGGGAGGTCTGGGCGCTGGTCGTGGCGGTGGGCTACGGGCTGGGCTCGATCGCGTTCCCGTTCGCCACGATGCTGTTCGGCCACGCCGCCTCGACGTTCTTCCTGTTCGCCGCCTTCTACGCGCTGTGGCGGGCACGCGAGCGTGGCGCCGGCCACGGCCCATGGCTCGCCGTCCTCGCCGGGTTCCTGGGCGGCTGGGCGGTCCTGTCCGACGTGTCGTGCGGGCTGGGTGTCGTGATCCTCGGCGCCTACGCGCTGCTCGCCGGGCCGGACCACGGCCGCTGGGGCGGCTCGCGGGTGCCGTTCCTCCGCCGGGTCGACCTGCGGACGCCGTTCCTCGTCGGGATCGGCGGGATCCTGCCCGCCGCGCTGCTGTTCGCGTACAACGCGGTCTCGTTCGGGAGCCCGCTCAGCCTCGGCTACAACAACCTCGTGAGCGGCGGGTTCGCCGCGGGCATGAGCCAGGGGATCCTGGGCGTCACCGTGCCCAGGCTCGAGGTCCTCGCCGACCTGCTCGTCGGGCCGCGCGGGCTCCTGCGGCTCGCGCCCTGGTTCGTGCTCGTCCCGCTCGGGCTCCTCGCGTTCCGCCGCCGCGGCCTGCGCGCCGAGGTCGCGGTGAGCGTCGCGATGGTCGTCGGGTTCCTCCTGTTCAACGCCGGCTACTACCTGCCGTTCGGCGGCTGGACGCCCGGGCCGCGGTTCCTGACGCCGGCGCTGCCGTTCGCGGCGATCCTCGTCGCGCTCGCTCCGTCGCGGGTGCGCCCGCTGACCGGGGTCCTCATCGCCGCCTCGATCGTCCTCGTGTTCATCGCGACCGTGACGATGCCCAACGCCCCGGAGCGCTACGAGGACCCGCTGGTCGGGCTGTGGCTGCCGCGGTTCCTCGCCGGCGACCTCGCGCTCACGGGCGCCTGGCTCGACTGGGGCGTTGCCTCGATCGGCGCCCTCGCCGTGCTCCTGGTCGGGATCGCGCTGGCGGAGGCGGGCCTCGTGGCGACGTTCTTCCACGGCCGCATCGCACGGATCACCACCGCGGCGACCACGGCCGGCCTCGTCGTGCTGCTGCTCGTGTTCTCGACGCCGTACATGCCGTGGCCGACGATCGCCATGGCCGTCACGCCCGAGGCCGATCGGGGGATCCGCATCACCGAGACCGGCTCGGCCCGGGTCGCCGATGACGGCGAGACCGGCGTGTCGATCTGGGCGAGCCTGCGCAACACCGGTCCCGTCGTCGACGACACGAAGATCGTGTTCACGGTGCACACCGGCCCGGGCGCGGCGTGGACCTCGTGGAACGGCGACGTGCGCTGGACGACCGGCGACCGGCGCGTCGCGCGCGTCCGCTGGGACGCCTCGGGCGAGCCGCCCGGCGACTATCCGTACGACGTCCGGGTGGTGTCCCAGGCGGACGAGGACGTGGTCTACGCGGACCTGCCCAACGCCGGGATCATCCGGCTCGGGCCCTGAGCCGCGTCAGGTGCGGATCGTCAGGTCGATGGCGACGGAGGTCGCCGAGCTCGAGGCGCTCCGCGCGCCGGACCGCGTCCTTGACCGGGACGAGGTAGCCGCCGTCCTTCGGGAACAGGGAGGTCTGGAAGGTCGTGTCACCGATCGTGACCGTCACCGGGATGACGCCCCAGCCGTACGTCGCGACAGGCGCGACCAGGTGCAGCAGCTCGGCGCCGTCGGGCGGTACCGCGACGAAGTGAAACGGCGACGGGCCGCGCCAGTAGACGAGCTCGCCATCGAACGTGAGCCGGACGGACGCGGGATCGAGCATCGCGCCGAGCGTACCGCGGCGCCTGCCCGGCGTCGTAGCATCAGGCGATGGTGACGTCCCCGCCCCTGCGGCCGCCGTTCGTCATCCGCGCACGGGTCCTCACCCCGCTCGGCGCGGGCGGGACGCGCTACGAGCGCGACGGCCGGGTCGAGGTCGACGAGACGGGGCGGCTGGTCACGGTCGGGCCGTGGCATGACGCGGCTGCGGACGCCGAACAGGCGCCGATCGATCTCCGGCCGCTCGTGCTGATGCCCGGGATGATCGACCTCCACGTCCACCTGCCGCAGCTCCCGAACGCGGGCGTCGGCGCGGGCCTCCACCTGCTCGACTGGCTCGAGCGCTACATCTTCCCGCTCGAGCGCGGCTTCGACGAGGCGACGGCCGAGCGCCTCGCGCCCGCCGCGTGCCGGGCGTTCGCCGCCTCGGGGACGACGACGGCGGTGATGTACGGCGCCGTCTACGAGCCGTCGCTCGACGCGGCATTCCGGGCCGTCGAGGCGCACGGGATGCGGGCCGTCATCGGCAAGGTGATGATGGATCGCGGGACCTACGACTCCCGGCTGGCCCCGGACAGCATCCTCGACGTCAGCCTCCGGCAGTCGGCCGACCTGTGCAGCCGCTGGCATGGCACGGACGGCGGCCGGCTCCAGTACGCGTTCACGCCGCGGTTCGCCATCAGCTGCAGCCGCGAGATGCTGCGCGAATCGGCGGCCCTGGCCGCGTCGACCGGCGCGTACTGGCAGACCCACCTGTCCGAGGACCACGACGAGCTCGACGAGGTCGCGCGGCTGTTCCCCGAGGCGATCGACTACCTCGACGTCTACGACCGCGCCGCCGGGCTGGGGCCGCGGACGATCCTCGCCCACGCGATCCATCTCTCCGACCGCGAGGTCGCCCGCCTCGCCGAGACGGACACCGCCGTGGCGCACTGCCCGGCGTCGAACCTGTTCCTGTCGTCGGGCGCGATGCCGCTGTCGCACTACCTCGCGCACGGGATCCGGGTGGGCCTCGGGTCGGACGTGTCGGCCGGCCCGGAGCTGTCGATCTTCGCCAACATGCGCGCCGGCGCCTACACGCAGAGCGGCCTCCACGTGCTCGCCGACGGACGTGGTCCGGAGCCGCTCGACCCGCTGGACTGGCTGCGCCTGGCCACGATCGGTGGCGCGCGGGCGCTGGGGCTGCAGGCCGAGATCGGGTCGCTCGAGGCGGGCAAGGAGGCCGACATGATCGCGGTGGACCCGCGGCTGGTCGCGCCGGTCGAGGGCATCGACTCCGACGACCCTGCCGAGATCATGTCCCGCCTCGCGTTCCGCCCCCACCCGGACATGGTCCGGATGGCCTGGGTCCGGGGGCGGTCGCTCGACGGCCCGCCGGGGGTCGCGTGACCCGACGCGTCGACCTGCTGCTCGAGGGCGGCACGATCATCGACGGCTCCGGCGCGCCGGGCGTGCCGGGCAGGGTGGCGGTCTCGGGCTCGCGGATCGTCCTGCCGGGCGAGGACGAGGTCGTCGATGCGGCGCGGGTCATCGACGTCACGGGCCACGTCGTCGCGCCCGGGTTCATCGACCTCCACAGCCACGGCGGGCTCGTGATCCTCGCCGAGCCGCGCCACGAGCCGAAGGTCCGCCAGGGCGTCACCACCGAGCTGATCGGCGTCGACGGCAACGGCTATGCGCCGTTCCCGGATCCGCAGGACCTGGCCGACTTCGTCGTCCTCAACGCTGGCCTCGACGGCCGCCCGGACATCGCCTTCGACTGGGCGACCATCGCCGGGCAGCTCGACCGCTACGACGGCCGGGTCGCCGTCAACATCGCCACCGTCGTCGGCAACACGCCGCTCCGGATCGCGGCGCTCGGCTGGGACGAGGTGCCGGCCGATGCCGCGGCCATCGCCGACCAGCGGGCGCGGCTCCGCGAGGCGATGGAGGACGGGGCGTTCGGGCTGTCGACCGGGCTCGACTACCCGCCGGGCGCCTACGCCACGACCGAGGAGCTGGCGGCGATCGCGGAGGTGGCCGCGGACCTCGGCGGGATCTACCACACGCATGTCCGGTACCCGCTGGGCGACGGCTTCCTCGACCCGTTCCGGGAGGCGATCGAGATCGGGCGCCGGAGCGGGGCGCCGGCCCACATCACGCACTTCTATCACCGGGCCACGTTCCCGGGCCCGCCGGAGCAGATGCTCGCGCTGGTCGACGACGCCCAGGCCGAGGGGCTCGACGTCTCGTTCGACCTGTACCCGTCCGAGTGGGCGAGCACGCGGCTGCTGATCATGCTGCCGACGTGGATCCAGGCGGGCGGCGTCGCGTCGCTGAAGGAGCGCCTCGCGGATGGCGCCGTGCGTGCCCAGATCCGCGACGAGATGCGGGCGCGAGGGCGCATGTTCGCCGGCGACCGCGCCTGGGACGAGCTGCGGCTCGGCGCGCTGACGCGACCGGAGAATCTCGAGTGGGAGGGGCGGACCCTGGGCGAGCTCATGCGCGCGTCCGGGCGCGACGCCGTCGACGCGATCTGCGACCTGCTGCTCGCCGAGGACCTGCGGACGAACCAGGTGACACCGGGGCCGCACTTCGACGGGATCCGGCCGTTCCTCCAGCACCCGGCGTCGATGATCGGGACCGACGGCGTGCTCATCGGCGACAAGCCGTCGCCACGGTCGTACGGCGCGTACCCGCGGATCCTCGGGCAGCTCGTGCGCGAGGAACGCTGGCTCGGCCTCGAGGCGGCGGTCCAGCGCATGACCGGCGCCCCGGCCGCGCGGCTGGGCCTCGCGGATCGCGGCCGGATCGCCGAGGGGCTGGCGGCGGACCTCGTCGTGTTCGACCCGGCGACGGTGCGGTCCCTCGCCACGTACGAGGAGCCGCGCCAGTTCCCGGAGGGCATCCCCTACGTGTTCGTGAACGGCGTCGCGGTGGTCGACGGCGGGGAGCACACCGGCGCGACGCCGGGCCGCGCCCTGCGCCGCGGACGATCCTCGTGAGCGCGTCGGCCGCGACGCGGGGCCGGCTCGCCAACCCACGCCGACCCCTCGCGGCGTTCAGCCCGCTCGCCGGGCCACGGGTGCGCCTGCTCCTGACGAGCTTCACCCTGCTGTTCGTCGAGCTGCTGCTGATCCGCTGGATTCCGGCGAACGTCAAGTACGTGGGCTTCTTCAGCAATGCGCTGCTGATGGCGAGCTTCCTCGGGATCGGCGTCGGGATCCTGCTCGGGCGCCGGGGCGTGCGGCCCGCGCTGTCGCCGTTCGCGCCGCTGCTGCTGGCGACCGTGCTGCTGGTGTACGGCGCGCAGCTCAACGTCCAGGCGGACGACGCGAGCGAGATCCTGCTCGGCCTCCCGAACTCCACGAGCGCCGACGTGAACTTCGTCGTGCTGCCGCTGGTCATCGTCCTGGTGACGGCGCTCATGGCCGCGCTCGCGTTGCCGCTGGGCCCGCTGATGCGTTCGATGCCGCCGCTGCGCGCCTACGCCATCGACATCGCGGGGTCGATGGCCGGCATCGCGGCGTTCACCGCCCTCGCCTGGCTCGAGACGGGGCCGACCGTCTGGTTCATCGTCACGGGCGCGATGCTGCTGCTGCTCGCGCTCGGGGCCGGTCCGACGCCATGGTCCGCCCTCGGCGGCGTGGCGATGCTGCTCGTCATCGGCGGCAGCTGGATCGTCGGCTCGGCGAGCGGCGACATGTGGTCGCCGTACTACCGGATCTCGGCGTTCGCAGCCGACCTCGGGCGCGCCTCGCAGGACGCGTCGGCAGGCCGGCCGCCGGTGTATCTCGAGGTCGACGGCATCCCCCACCAGGCGATCCTGCCCTCGGAGGAGGCCGCGCGCGACGCCCTGCACCCGCAGCCGTACGCCTGGTTCCCCGATCGGACGTACGACCGCGTCCTCGTCATCGGGTCGGGGTCCGGCACGGACACCGGCCTCGCCCTCGCCGAAGGGGCGAGCCACGTGGACGCGGTGGAGATCGACCCGCGCCTCGCCCGGATCGGCGCGGAGTTCCATCCCGAGGGCGTGTACACGGACCCGCGCGTCTCGCTCCACGTCAACGACGGGCGGGCATTCCTGCGCGGGACCGACCAGCTGTACGACCTGATCATCTACGCCCAGACGGACTCACTCACGCTCGTGAGCTCGACGGCCGGCGTGCGCCTCGAGTCGTTCCTGTTCACCGAGGAGTCGATCCGCGCCGCGCGAGACCACCTCGCTCCGGGCGGCCTGTTCGTGATGTACAACTACCTACCGGGAGCCGTGGCTGGTCACCAAGCTCGACACCATGCTGGCCGACGAGTTCGGGTCCCGCCGTCCTCGCGAAGCTGTTCGGCGATGAGCAGGCGATCCTCGCGGCCGGGCCCGCTGGTCGATGCGCTCGACGGGGCGCCGCCCCCGGGTGACACGACCGACGCCGTGCCCGAGACCGGCGACCCGGTCCCCACGTCCGCGACCGACGACTGGCCGTTCCTGTACCTGCGGACGCCCGTTCGTGGCGCCGTACTACGTCGGCGGCGCTCGCGTTCCTCCTCGTTTCGCGCGTGGTCGCCGTGCTCGGGGCCGCGCGCGTCACGGCGACGCCGATCCGCCGGTTCAGCCCGCACTTCTTCGTGCTCGGCGTCGCGTTCCTCCTGCTCGAGACCCGGAGCCTCGTCACGTTCAGCCTGCTGTTCGGCACGACGTGGCTCGTGAACGCGATGGCGTTCTTCGCGATCCTCGCCAGCGTGCTGCTGGCCATCGTGGTGAACGCGCTGGCTCCGATCCGCCGGCCCGCGCCGCTGTACGCGGCGCTGTTCGTCTCGCTCGCTCGTCGCGTGGGCGATTCCGCCCGAGACGCTGCTCATCGATCCCGCCGGGCTGCGCTACGCGCTCGCCGGCGGTCGCTCGCATTCGCGCCGGTGTTCTTCGCGAACCTCGTGTTCACCTACTCGTTCCGTGACACGCGACCGCCGACATGGCGTTCGCCTCCAACCTCCTCGGCGCGATGGTCGGCGGCGCGCTCGAGTACGTGGCGCTGCTGACCGGCTATCAGGTCGCTCCTGCTCGTCGTCGCCGGTGCTGTACACGGTGGCATTCCTCCTGGCCGGCCGGTACCGGTTCATGGCGGACGTCAACCTGGAGCGCCAGCACCTCGAGGCCGTGGGATCGGTGACCTGACCTGATGCCTCGCGACCT
>CAVXNF010000004.1:0-20575 GCA_963763075.1 uncultured Chloroflexia bacterium
TGCGCCTGACGGGTCCCTGGTCGTCCACAACGCCTGGATCCGGGCCGCGGGAGAGGGCGGGCTCACCGCCGCGTACCTCACGGTCGTCAACGGCTCCGCCGCCGAGACGCCCTCGTCGGCGTCGGCGCGCCGGACCTCGCTACGTCGGTCAGCCTCCACGAGACAACGACCGGTGACGACGGCATGACCGGGATGCATTGCGCGCCTGCGATCGCCATTCCTGCGAGCGGCACGCTGGCCCTCGAGCCCGGCGGCAACCACGTGATGCTCGAGGGCCTCAGCAGGACCTCGTCGCCGGCGAGACGGTCCAGCTCGCGCTCACCTTCGCACAGGCGGGGCCGGTCACGGTCGAGGCGCAGGTTCGAGCCGGGTAGCCACCATGTCCGAACGACCCGCCGCGCCGCCGCCCGCCCCGCTCGACCGTCGCGCGGCCCTCGTCGGTGGTGCGCTCCTCGCCGTGTTCGCCGCGGTCGCGATCGGGCTGCTCGTGCTCGCCATGGGCGGCCGGGAGGTGCGGCGGCGGGAGCCGTCGAAGGCGATACGCCGGGCGGGGACGACCGCGTCGTCGCGCAGGCAGCTCCGGCGCTCGAGCTCGTCGACCAGCGGGCGAGCCGTTCGCGCTGACGTCGCTCATCGGCCACCCGGTGCTCGTGTTCTTCGGCTACACCCATTGCCCCGACGTCTGTCCGGCGACGGTCGGCGTGCTCAACGAGGTGCTCGCCGACGCGGGTCCCGACGTCCGAGCGGTGTTCGTGTCGATCGATCCGGAGCGCGACGGCCCGCCGAGATGGCCTCCTACCTCCGCTACCTCCCCGATGCCTACACCGGCCTCTCCGGCACGCCCGAGGCGATCGCCCGCGCCGCGACGGCGTGGGGCGTGAAGTACGCGAAGATCGACGAGGGGACCGACGACGGCTACGGGATGGCCCACACCGCGGACGTGTTCCTCGTCGATGCCGCCGGCAACCTGCGGGCGCGGTTCCCGTTCGGGACGGAGGCGGGGCCGATCACGGCCGAGGTGACGGGGCTGCTCGCAAGCACGCCGCCGCGCCCTCGGCCGTCGCACCCCCGCCGGCCGCGACGCCTGCCGCGCTCGCCGGCGGGAGCGGCCCCGGCGACGACCTGCGCGTGCTCGTCGTGTCGAGCAGCATCTGGGCCGGCCCCGAGACGCCGGTCATCGTCACCCTCACCGAGCCCGACGGCACGCCGCTCGACGGGTCGCAGGCCGTCGCCGCCCGGGTCATCGGCGCGAACGAGACCGCCACGGCACCCGACGTGGCCGCGGTCGCGATCCAGCCGGCGGGCGCGAAGCGGGCCTCGTTCGTGGCGACGGTCCAGATCCCGGTCGCGGGCTGGTGGCGCCTGGACCTCGTGACCGCGGACGGCCGCAAGGGCTCGGTCGCGATCGAGGCGCGGGATCCGGGCGCCTCCGCGGCGATCGGCGCGCCGGCACCGGCGATCGACACGCCGACGCTCGACGACGTCGGCGGCAAGGCGCTCGCGATCACGACCCAGGAGGCCCCCGACCTGCGGCTGTACCGCGAGTCCACGGCCGATGCCCGCGCCGCCGGCCGGCCGTACGTCCTCGTCGTCGACTCGGCGCGGTTCAAGGTGTCGCCCGCGTGCGGCCGCGCGATCACGATGGTCGGCTACCTCGTCGACCGCTGGGCGGACGAGGTCGCGTTCGTCGACCTCGAGCCGTTCAGCTACCAGGTCGTGACCGAGGCGCCGATCCTCGCGGGCGACCTCGCCGACCCGCCGCTCAACGACGAGACGGCCGCGCTCGGCCTCGGCGACGCCGTGTGGCCGGCGACCCGGATGCCGTGGGTCTTCGTCGTCGACGGGGATGGGATCGTCCGCGCGAAGTACGAGGGCATCGTGGGCAGCAACGACATCGACCTGATCCTCAGCCTCATCGCGGGGCGAGGGGTCGTGTCCTAGCTCCTGGCCGCTCCCGCGCCGCGACGGGTGCCCGCCGCGAGCGCGATGAGCGCGACGACCATCGCGACGAATGCAAGCCCGAAGGCCGCGGCCGGCGCGACGAACGTCCACACGAGCCCCGCCACGGCCGATGCGACGAGGTCGCCGCCCGCCTGGATGACCGCGAGCAACCCGAACGCGGAGCCGCGCTTGTCCTCCGGGGCCGCTGACGCGACGGTGGCGTTCTCCGCCGTCTCGACGGCGCCGATGCCCACGCCTGCCGCGATGAACGCCAGCGCGAGCGGCACGAGGTCCGGTCCGGTCACCGCCAGGAGCGCATAGGACACGGCGAACAACGCGATCCCGACCGCGAGCACCCGCGGCCCGCCGACGGCGTCGACGGCGCGTCCGGCCGGGAACGAGACGACGGTCGCCGCCACGTTGTAGCCGACATACAGGCCGATGCCGGTGATCGCGGCCCGGTCGGCGCCCATCGAGGGGATGAACAGCTCCGTGGCGCGGAGGATGAGCAGGCTCGTGGCGACGTTCGCCATCTCGAACACCGTGATCGCGCCCAGCAGCCGGCCCAGCCGCCCGTGGAGCAGCGGCCGGATGACGAGCCGGATCGGGCGGTGCTCGCGTGGCGTCTCGGTCCTCAGGTTGTTGATCGCGTACGCGATCGCCCCGGCCGCGAACAGCCCCGGGATCACCGACAGGAGGATCGCGCCCCGGATGCCGACGGCGGCGACCAGCGCGATCGCGAGCAGCGGCCCGATGATCGCGCCGGCGTTGTCGAGGGCCCGCTCGAACCCGTAGGCACGGCCGAAGAACCTGGGTTCCACGGCGTCGGCGAGGAGCGCGTTGCGGGCCGGGCCGCGGATCCCACGCGCCGCCCACGCGGTGGAGCGCAGCACGGCGACCTGCCAGGCGGTCGTCGCGAGCCCCACGGACGCGGACAGGATGGCGGTCGCCACGTACCCGCCGAGCGCGACGCGGCGCCGGCGCTGCGGGTCGTCGGCGAGCGCCCCGCCGGCGAGCTTGGCGAAGCCCGAGATCGCGTCGCTGAGCCCCTCCACGAACCCGAGCGCCGCGGCGGGTGCCCCGAGGACGACGGTCATGAACGACGCGAGGAGCGCGGTCGGGATCTCGTGCCCGACGTCGGCCAGCAGGCTCGCGACGCCGATCCCGGTGACGCCCTTGGTCAGCCATGGCCGGGAGCCGGCAGGGGACGGGGGTGCTGGCTCGGTCGACGCCGGCTCGGCTGCGGTCACCCGCCCAGCGTAGCGTCGGGCTGCGGCGTCCGGCCGGCGGGCGCGTCCGCGTCGGGCCGGCGATATGGCACCTCGGCGACGAGCACGTTGGGCAGCCCGAGCAACGCGTCGCGGATGGCCGGTCCGTTGCCGTGGTGGAGGAGCCGCTCCCATGGCCTCGCCGGCAGGTACGCGGGGAGCAGCACGACGATCACGTCGTCGCCCGCCTCCGCCGCGCGCTCCTCGAGAACCGGATCAGCGGCCGGACCAGCTCGCGATAGGGCGACTCCACGAGCACGAGCGGCACGGACGGCAGCTGGCGCGTGAACCGCTCGCGGAACGCCGCTCCCGCGGCCCGATCGTCGGTCACGTGGACGCGTGCACGTCGTCGGCCATCGTCCGGGCGAGCTTGATCGCATGCACGACGTCGCGCGTCACGTCCGACGCGGGCACGTACACGTGCTGGCGCCGGGTCGGCGGGCCCACGATCGTGGCCGGCTCCACGCGGACGGCGGCCCGACGACCGGCGTACAGCCGCTCCATCGAGCGCATGCCGAGGACGAGCAGCGGCACGACGACGATCACGAGCCATGCCCCCAACGCGAACTTCGCTGCCGCGAAGATGAGGGTCACGATCGCCGTCGCGACCGCGCCGACGCCGTTGACCGCGAGGCTGCGCCGCCAGCCCGGCCCGCGAGTCCGCCGCCAGTGGACGACCATCCCGAGCTGCGACAGCGTGATCGACGTGAACACGCCCACCGCGTACAGCGGGATGAGCGCCTCGACCCGCCCGCCGAATGCCGCGACGACGACAATCGCGAGCACGGCCAGCGCGATGATCCCGGAGCTGAACGCCAGGCGCTCGCCGCGATACGCGAACCGCGAGGGCATCAGCCCGTCCCTCGCGAGCAGCGACGAGAGCCGCGGGAAGTCGGCGAAGGCGGTGTTGGCGGCGAGGACGAGGATGCCCATCGTCGACAGCTGGAGGACGTAATACATCGGTCCGGTGCCGAACGTGGCCCGGCCCAGCTGGCTCAGGACCGTCTCGTGCGGGTCGGGCTGGGCGCCGGCGACGAGTGCGAGCGCGCTCGTGCCGAGGAACAGGATCCCGACGAACACGGCCATCACGGTGAGCGTCGTCCGGGCGTTGCGCCACTCGGGCTTCCGGAACGCCGGGACGCCGTTGGACACGGCCTCGACGCCCGTGATCGCGCTGCAGCCGTCGGCGAACGCGCGCATCAGGAGCAGGACGCCGAGCGTCTCCGCGCCCGGGATGAGCGGGGTGGCAGGCGTCGCGATGGGCGCGTTGCCAAGCAGCGCGCGCAGCAGCCCCACGCCGATCAGCAGCAGCATCGAGCCGAGGAACAGGTACGTCGGGACCGCGAACACGTTGCCGCTGTCGCGGACGCCGCGCAGGTTGACGAGCGTCACCAGGACGATGCACACCGTCGAGATCGGGACGATCCAGGCCGACGGGATTGCCGGAAACGCGGAGGTAATCGCCGCGACGCCCGCCGCGACGCTGACGGCGACCGTCAGGACGTAGTCGACGAGCAACGCGCCCGCCGCCACCATGCCGGCGCCCGGACCGAGGTTCTCACGGGCGACGATGTAGCTGCCGCCACCGTCCGGATAACCGCGGATGGTCTGCCGGTAGGAGACGACGATGATCCCGAGCACGAGGACGATGAGGCCGCTGATGGGCAGCGCGAGCCAGAACGTCGACTGGCCGGCGATGAGCAGGGTGAACAGGATCGCCTCGGTCGCGTAGGCGACGGACGACAGGTTGTCGCTCGAGAACACGGCGAGGGCCTGGACCTTCGACAGCCGCTCGGTCGACTCCTCGGCCGAGGCGAGCGGCCGGCCGAGCGCGAACCGGCGGGCGCGGTCGACGGAGCGCCGGATGGGATGCGGGGCCTCGATCGCCGACGGGCGGGCGACGAGGACGTCCGGCGCGGCATGCCGGAAGTAGCGCGAGGCGCGGTTCGGGACGCGCACCCTGCGGTCCCCGGGCCGGCGGCCCGGGACCATCGTCACCGGTGTGCCACGGGTCCGGCGGTGAGGACCGTCCGGCCGTCTCCCAGGCGCTCGAGGTGGATCGGCGTGCCACGGTCATCCCAGTCGGCCGGCAGCGCCGCGTCGATGGGGGCGTTGACCAGGACGACCCTCGTCGCAAGGCCCCGCCGGACGAGCTCGGCGGCCGCGTGCACCTGGTCCGTCGGCCGGCGGCGAGCGCGATTGCGGACCGACGATGGCGCGGCAGGTGATGATCGAGATCGGTGTCCACGCCTTCACCGTAGGTCCGGGTCCCAAGAAGGCGGAGGCCGTGGAACGGGTCGTGACGCTCAACAACCCCTCAACAGGGGCGCTCAGTCCTCCTCGTCGTCGCCGGTGCCGATCCGGTAGCCGATCCCCGGCTCCGCGACGATGAGGCCGCTCGCCCGGCCGCTCGGGTCCGCCCGGTCCAGCTTCCGCCGGACCCGGCTGACGTAGACGTGGAGGTAGTGCGCCTCGGCGTCGTAGGCGGTGCCCCAGACCGCCCGGAGCAGCCGACCCTTCGTGAGGAGGCGCCCGCGGTGGGCGAGCATCGTCTTGAGCAGCTCGTACTCGCGCGGCGTGAGGTCCAGTGGCTCGCCGTCGCAGCGGACCTGCCGCCGGGCCGGGTCCAGCTCCAGCGGCCCGACCCGCACGATCCCCTCCTGGTCGGCCTCGCGACCCCCGGCGCGCCGGAGGAGCGCCCCGATCCGTGCCCGGAGCTCGGCGAGGCCGAACGGCTTGGTGACGTAGTCGTCCGCGCCGAGCTCGAGGGCCCGCACCTTCGCCGCCTCATCGCTCCGCGCCGACAGGACGAGGATCGGCACGGTCGACTCCCGGCGGACGCGCGTGATGACGGCGAACCCGTCCTGGTCGGGCAGGCCGAGGTCCAGCAGGATGCAGTCGGCCCGCTCGGCGTCCCAGGCGGCGAGCGCCTCACGGACCGAGTCCGCGACGTCGACCCGGAACCCGTGGCCGCGGAGGTTCGTCGCGGTGGGGTCGCTGACCGCGGGCTCGTCCTCGACGAGCAGCAGCCGTGCGCCGGGGTCGGTCACGCGGACGCCTCGTCGACGGGTCGTGCCGCCGCGGGCAGCGTCAGGCGCACGAGCAGCCCGCCGGCGGTGCCGCGCGCGGCGTCGACCGTGCCGCCCATCGCCTCGGCGAGACCGCGGACGATCGTGAGGCCAACGCCCATGCCGCCCTGCGTGGGGGCGGCCGACGAGCGGTAGAAGCGGTCGAACAGCCGGCCCGCGACCTGGTCCGACACGCCCGGCCCGTCGTCCTCGACCTCGATCACGACGCGGTCGCCGGCGCTCGCGGCCCGCACGGTGACCGTCGACGTCGGGGGCGTGTGGCGCGAGGCGTTCTCCACGAGGTTGGCGAGGCACTGGTCGAGGAACGTGGGATCGGCCTCCACCGGCGGCAGGTCCTCTCGAAAACGGTCTGGACGGTGCGCCCGCCGAGCAGCGGCCGCAGCCGGTCGATGACCGCGCCGGCCACGTCCTCGACATCGAGCGCCTCGCGCCGGGCGTGGAGCGCGCCGGCCTGGATCCGGCTCAGGTCGAGCAGCGCGCCGACCATCCGGTCCAGCCGCATCGCCTCCGCCTCGATGGACGTGGCGGTCGCACGGACCTCCTCGGGGGAGGCCGCCGTGTCCGGGTCCGCGATCGACCCGGCGGCGGCCCGGATCCCGGCCAGCGGCGTCCGCAGGTCGTGCGACACGGAGTCGACGAGCGCGCTCTTGAGGGCCGCGTCCCGCCGGGCGACCTCGGCCTCGACGGCCTGTGCCCGCAGCACATCGCGCTGGACGGCCAGCGCGACCTGGTCGGCGGCGAGGGAGAGGAGGCGCGTCTCGATCCGGTCGGGCGGGTCGGCCGTCGCCGGGCGGCTCGCCCAGAGGCTGCCGAACGGCGCGTCGCCCACCGCGAGCCGGACGCGATACCAGCGGTCCGACCCCGTCCGCCGATCCCGAACCCGGCCGTCGTGCGTGCCCATCGAACGGGGCTCGGCACCCTCACGCATCAGCACCTGGACCGTGGGCGGCGCGGCCGGCAGGGGACCGGTCGCGCTGTCGGCGAGGACCCGGTCACGCCCTGATCGTCCAGCGTGATCCAGGCACGCGTCATGGCCGCATCCCGCACGAGCTGGCGGACCGCCTCGCCCAGCGCCACGTCCGACGTCTCAACCGCGAGCGTGCGTGCGATGCCGTACAGCGCGGTCGCCTCCCGTGCCCGGGCCTCGGCCTCGTCGGCGCGGTTGGCGCTCACCCCTGCAAGCGGCCGATGACGACCGCGACGAACAGGAACAAAACGAGGTTGAGCCACTCACGCGGGTCGGCGACCGTGAGCGTGAACCGCGGCTCCGTGAACAACAGGTTGTAGATGACGAACGCCGCGATCGCCGTCGCGACGCCGGCCGCCGTGCGGTAGCGGGTCGCGACGATGACAACCGCGACGAGGTACAGCGGCGACCCGTCGAGCTGGCCGGCACGCCTCGCTCTCGACAAGGGCGATCGCGAGGGTGGTGATCGCGAGCAGAGCGGCGATGAAGCCGACCGCCCGCAGCGCGACGCCGACCTTCGCGCTGTGGGCGCCCGGAGCGGCATCGTGGGCTCGTCTGGCACGCGCGCATCCTAGTCCCGCGATGCGCTAGCGTGGCCGCGTGATCCCCCGACGACCCGGCCGGCCCATCGGGGTCGGCATCCAGCTCCCCGAGGTCGAGCGCGAGGTCCGCTGGCCCGAGCTGCGCGCGATCGCCCGCCGAGCGGAGGCGATCGGGCTCGACTCGATCTGGCTCGGCGACCACCTCCTGTACCGCTACGCATCGGGCGAGGCGCGGGGGCCGTGGGAGGCGTGGACGACGCTCGCCGGGCCTGGCCGAGGCGACGGAGCGGGTGACGCTGGGGCCGCTCGTGGCCGCGACCGCGTTCCACGCGCCGTTCATGCTCGCCAAGCAGGCCGCGACCGTCGACGAGATCTCCGGCGGCCGGCTCGTGCTGGGCATCGGCGCCGGCTGGAACCCGGTCGAGTTCGCCGCGCTCGGCGCGCCCGTTCGGGTACCGCATCGGCCGGTTCGAGGAGTCGTTCACGATCGTCCGGACGCTGCTGCGCGACGGGTACATCGACTTCGAGGGCGAGTTCTACGCCGCGCGCGACGCAGAGCTGCTGCCGCGGCCCGCGCGCCCCGGCGGCCCGCCGCTGCTCATCGGCTCGTCCGGCGCGCGGATGCTCGCCCTGACGCTGCCGTACGTCGACGCGTGGAACTCGTGGTATGCCGACACGGGCAACCGGCCGGAGGGTGTCGCGCCGCTGCGGACCGCCGTCGACGAGGCCGCGACCGCCGCCGGCCGCGACCCGGCCGACATCGAGCGGACCGTCGCCGTCCTCGTCCAGTTCCCGGGCGGCACCGGCCGGGTGATGGGCGACACCGATCCGAAGCAGGCGGTGGCGCCGCTTCGTGGCACGCCCGACGAGCTCGCCGAGGCGCTGCGCGCGTATGCCCGCGAGGGCATCGGCCACGTGCAGCTCGTGCTCGACCCGATCACTGAGGCGACGGTCGAGGCCCTCGCGCCGGTCCTCGACCGGCTGGATCGCGGCTGACGGGCCGTCCCGCCATGGAGAACGATGCTGCGGCGACCGTCCGGGCTGCTAGCATCCGCGACCGATCGGCGGGCTCGCCGGGCACGCTCAGCGCGGAGTCGACCATGACCCACATTACGGCGCCGCTCGACATGCCTGGAGGCTGCCCATGACCGAGCCGCGCCAGCGCGGGGCGGGCCCGCGCCACGGCCGGAACGCGGGCGAGGTCTCGGATCTCGACAAGCGGATCATCGAGCATCTCCAGGAGGACGGCCGCAAGCCGTTCACGCAGATCGCCGCCGACCTCGGCGTGTCCGAGGCCGCCGTCCGTGCCCGCACGAACCGGCTCATCGAGCGCGGCATCATGCAGGTCGTCGGCGTCACCGACCCGCTCAAGCTGGGGTTCCAGCAGTGGGCGATGATCGGGATCAAGTGCGAGGCGTCGAGGCTGCTCGAGGTCGCGGAGGAGATGGCCGCGTTCCCGGAGACGGACTACGTCGTCGTCACCGCGGGCTCGTACGACATCCTCGTGGAGTGCGTCGCCGAGGACAACGAGGCGCTGCTCCAGTTCCTGTCGGAGAAGCTGCGCAAGATCCCGGGCGTGCGCGAGACGGAGACGTTCGTGTACCTGCGGCTCATGAAGCAGAGCTACCAGTGGGGTACGCGCTAGCCGTTTTCGGCTGATCGCGTATACGATCCACGTATTCGCGGCCCACGGGGCCGCACATACCCGGGGGCGGGCCTGTGGCGATCGAGACGCTGCTCGCACTGCTGCTCGTCGCCGTCCTGGCGGCGCTGGCGCTGGTAGGCGCTGCCCCGGGACCGCTCGGCGGTCGCGTCCGCGGGCTCGTCCGCCGTCACGATCCCGACGCCGACGAGACGCTCCCCGTCGAGGCCGAGACCGTCCCTGTCCCGGGCCGTCCCGACCGTGTCGCCGTCCGCACGATCGGCGCCGGCGACCCGTCGGACCTCCGGCCCGCGGCCCTCGACCGCGTCGTCCGGGTCGGGACGTGGGTGTTCCTGTTCGTCGTCACGACGATCGTCGCCGTCACCGACCTGTGGGGCGCCAACGAGGGCCCGATCCTCGCCCTGCTCGTCGTCGGTGCCCTGTACACGTTCGTCCTCCACGAGCTCGTCCCGCCGCGCGTCCCGGACTCGCTCCAGCTGATCGTCGAGGGCGCGCTCGCCGTGCTGTTCGTGAGCGTCCTCCTTGCCCTCACCGGGGGCGCCGCCAGCCCGTTCTTCTTCGCGCTGCCGCTGATCGTCGTCGGGGCGGCGATCGTCGTGCCGCCGGGCATCGCCCTCGGGCTGACCGCCGGCGCCGCGCTCGCGTACCTCGCCGCGGTCCTCGCGGGCACGCCCCGGATCGACGGGCCGTGGCTCGCGACGGTCGCCGTCAACCTGACCGCGCTGGGGCTGGTCGCGTACGTGGGCATGGCGATCGGGCGCGAGCAGCGGCGGGCGCGCGAGGACGCGAACCGCCTCGCGACGATCGACCCGCTGACGGGCCTCCGCACCCGGCCGTACCTGTTCGGCGCCCTGGAGCGCGAGCTCGCGCGCAGCCAGCGCACGGGGCGGGCGTTCTGCCTGCTGATGATCGACCTCGACGACCTCAAGGTCATCAACGACCGCCACGGCCACCTCGCCGGCGACCGCGCCCTGCGTCTCGTGGGCGACGTCGTCCGGGCCGGCACCCGGCTCATCGACACCGGCGCCCGGTTCGGTGGCGACGAGTTCGTCGTGCTCCTCCCCGAGACCGATCCGACGGGCGGCTGGGTCCTCGCCGAGAAGATCCGGCGGGGCGTGGCCGAGGCGGGCCTCGACCTCGACGGGGTGCACGTCGGGACGAGCGTCTCGGTGGGCCTCGTGAGCTGCCCGCAGGACGGCGAGTCGCTGGGCGAGCTGCTCGAGCGCGCCGACGAGGCGATGTACCGCTCGAAGCGCGCCGGCCGCGACCGGACGACCGGCGTGCCGGTCATGGACGAGGCGTCGCGGACCCGGCCTGCGACCGCGCTCGAGGGCTCCCGGGCCCCCTCGGCGGGAGGTCGCGGCAAGCCGGTGTAGGATCGGCCGGTGACCGACGAACGACCCCGTCCCGGCCCGTCCACGCGCGCGATCCGCGCAGCCTCGCGCGCGCCGCGCGTGACCCAGACGCCGACGACGGTCCCGATCTACCAGACCGCCACGTTCGCCTCGGGCGACGCCGAGGAGCTGGCCGCGGTCCTCACCGGCGAGCAGCCCGGGTACGCGTACAGCCGGATCGACAACCCGACGGTCGTGGCCATGGGCGATGCGGTCGCCGAGCTCCACGACGCGGAGGCCGGGATCGCGCTCGCGACCGGCATGGCCGCGATCCACGCGGCGTTCCTGAGCATCATCCGGGCCGGGGAGCGGGTCCTCATCGGCCAGGTCGGCTACGGGACGACGCGCACCCAGGCGATCGCGGCGTTCGGGCGGCTGGGCGTCGACGTCGGGTACGTCGACACGACCGATCCCGCCGCCGTCGAGGCGGCGCTCGCGGCCCGGCCCACGCGGATCCTCCACGTCGAGACGATCGCGAACCCGACCTGCGTGCTGGCCGACCTGCCGCGGCTGGCCGACCTCGCGCACCGTCACGGCGCGCTGCTGACGGTCGACAACACGTTCGCCTCGCCGGCCGTGTGCCGGCCGCTCGAGCACGGCGCGGACCTCGTGATGGAGTCCGCGACGAAGTACCTGTCCGGGCACTCGGACGTGATGGCGGGCGCCGTCGTCGGGTCGCGGGACCGGATCGCCGCGGTCCGCTCGGCGCAGATCGACACCGGCGCGACGCTCGGGCCGTTCGCGGCGTTCCTCGTCCTGCGGGGGATCACGACGCTCGCGGTGCGCATGGAACGCCAGGCGCGGACGGCGATGGCACTCGCGACGTTCCTCGAGCGTCAGGACGGCGTGAACCGCGTCATCTACCCCGGCCTCTCGAGCCATCCCCAGGCGGACGTCGCCTCGCGCATCCTCGACGGCGGCGGCGCGATGCTCTCGGTCGACCTCGCGGGCGGCCGCGAGGCCGGTCGCACGTTCTACGACGCCCTCACGATCCCCGAGCGGACCGCGAGCCTCGGCTCGGTCCACACGATGGTCGTCCACCCGCCGTCCAGCAGCCACCGCTCGCTCGACGCCGGCTCGCTCGCCGCGGCGGGGATCACCGAGGGCCTGCTGCGGGTGTCCGTCGGGCTCGAGGACGAGGCCGACCTCATCGCGGACTTCGCGGCCGCCCTCGACGCGGCGCGGGCGACGATCCCGGTCGCGACCGGCGCGTAGGGGCCTCCCATCGCCACCATCGCGGCGCGCCGCCCGGCCGCCCGCCCCGTCCCCGGTCCGGCCGCCCGGCTCGGCAACGCCGTGTGGGGCCTGCTGACCTCGGTCAACTTCGCGGTCGTCCAGATCATCGTCCTCAGCCTGTTCGCGGTCGTCGGCATGACGCTCCGCCAGCTGCCGGGGTTCGCGTTCCGGTCGTCCACCGACTACGCGAACGAGATGGCGAAGCTCCACAGCCAGTACGACCCGGTGCTCGGCACGGGCGTCGTGGACGCGCTGGAGCGGCTCCAGCTGTGGCACGTGTTCAGCTCGACCTGGTTCAGCATCGGGCTCGTCGTGCTGATCCTCTCGATCGTCGCCTGCACGCTCGACCGGACGCCCCGCCTGTGGCGCCAGAGCGCGGACATCCGGGTCGTCCAGCCGGACCCGTTCTTCGACCCCACGCTGCCCGACCGGGCGCTGATGGCCGGGGTCGCCGCGCCCGATGTCGCCGCGGTGCTGCGCCGCCACAGGTTCGTCGTGCGCAGCGAGGTCGCCAACGGCGCGACGTACGTCTACGGCGACCGCAACCGCTGGGTGAAGCTCGCGACCCTGATCAGCCACGCCGGGCTCGTGCTGTTCCTCGTCGCGGCGGCCGTGACCTCGCGGCTGGGCGACGAGCAGGGCCTCGTCGTGGCGGAGGGGGAGTCGCTCACCGTGCAGCCGATCGGGACGCCGGGGCTGCTGCTCGTGCGCAACCTCGGGTTCGACGCCCCGGGGTTCCTCGAGACCGGCCAGGCGACTGACTTCACCACGCGGCTCGCCGTGTTCCAGGACGGGCAGCAGATCGCCGAGAAGACGATCCGCGTCAACGATCCCCTCACCGTCGGCGGCTACACGTTCCACCAGAACGGGTTCGGGCCGGCGCCGGACGTGGTCATCCGCGACGCCGACGGCCAACCGCTGTGGACCGGCCCGATCCCGATGACCGACGAGGCCGCGGGCTTCCCGTTCACCGAGTTCGGCGTGCCCGGCCGGGATGTCGCCCTCCAGCTGCTGCTCCAGCGCCAGGACGACGGCACGGGCGTGCTCCTCGTGCTGCCGTTCCGGGCCGTCGGGGTGAACGACGACGGGTCGCCCCAGATCGCCGGCCTCGAGCCGCTCGCGCTGACCCGCGGCGAGTCGGACACGGCCGCCGGGACCGACTTCTCGGTCGAGCTGCGCGGGTTCCAGGACTTCACGCTGCTGATCGCGAAGCGCGATCCGGGCCAGGGCCTGGTGTGGCTCGCGGCGGGCTGCCTCGTCGTCGGGCTGCTGATCACGTTCTGGATGCCCCGCCGCCGGGTGTGGGCAAAGGTCAGCGGCGACGGGCGAGTCGCGCTGACGGTCCGCGCGGATCGCTACGTCGACGTGACGCGGGAGTTCGGCTCGGTGCTCGACGACCTCGTCAAGGCGCGGCGGTCCGGATCTGCCGCCGCGGCCGCGCCGCCACCGCCGCCCGGTCTCCGCCCGCCTCCCCGCCCGTGGATCGCTGAGCGTTCCAACCGGAGCGCACAGGAGCCAGCTGGAGCGCCGGGACCCGGTCGTCGACGCCCGTCGGCTGGAACGCCGACGTGCCATCGAGCGTCGGTACCCGTCGGTTGGATCGCCGCGCGATCCGTGACGCAGACGGCCACGCGGCACGCACCGCCGCGTGCCGCACACTTTCCCGCGATGGCCCCGCTCCACGAGATCCTCGCGACGCTGCTGCCCGACGCCGACTCGATCGGCGCGCCGGTGCCGTACGGCGAGGACGCGCGCGGCGTCGGCTGGGTCCGGGTGCTGCGGGCACGGGTCCCGGCGCTGGACGTCCTCGAGCCGACCGACCTCGTCATCGTCCCGGCGAGCTCGCTGGCGGTCGTCGCCCCCGCCCCGGCCGACCTCGTCGATCTCGCCCAGACGCTCGCCCGCAGCGGCGCCTCGGGGCTGCTCCTCGTCCCCGCGCCCGCCGCGACCGGCACGGACGCACCCGCCGGCCAGCCGCATGACACGCTCGCCGCGCTCGGCGAGGCGGCCGCGGACGCCGGGCTGCCGGCGATCCGCGTCCACGGCCTGGACCCGGCCGCGCTCGAGCGGCGGCTCATCGGCTTCCTCATCGACCGGCGCGGGGAGCTGGAGCGCCAGTCGTCGGTGCTCGAGGGCGATCTCGCCCAGCTCGCGATGGCGGCCCGCGGCGTGGAGTCGCTGATCGCCGCCATCGGCGGGTTCCTCCACCGGGCCGTCGCGCTCGAGGGGCGGCGGTCGGACACGATCGCGCTCCACGCCCCGGCCGACGTCCCCGACTCGGCGGCCGCCGTGGCCGCCTACCTCGCCCGGCCGCTGTCCGGCGGCAAGCGCGTGCCGCTCCCCGGCGCCCCCGGCGAGACGTCGCCCGCGGGCTGGCTCGTGCTGCTCGGCGAGCGCCCGATCAGCGACCTCGAGACCGTCGCCACGGAACGCGTCGCGCCCCTGCTCAGCCTCGAGCTGCTCGTCGAGTCGCAGGTCCGCCGCGCCCGCGACGAGAGCGCGCGTGGCGAGGCGCTGCCGAGCGACGGGCCGCCGTGGATCGTCCTCGTCGCCCGCCAGCCGGAGTCGATCCCCGGCGAGCCGGGCCGCGAGGAGATCCGCCAGGAGCTCCGGTTCCGGTTCGCGGCCCGCCGTCTCAGCCTCCGCGGGACGAGCGAGAGCCTCGACCTGCGGGCGATCGCCGCGCTCGAGCCGGCCGACCCGTTGGGCCTCCGGATCGCGGGCCGCGTGGCCGAGTTCCTGGGCCGCACCGTCGCCCTGTCGGAGCCGTTCAACGAGCCGGGCGGGCGCCCGACGGAGGAGGCGAACGCCCGAGCGACGCTCGACGCGGCGGAGCGTCTCGCCGAGCCGCCGCTCGTCGCGCGCGCCGACCGCCTGGCCGCGTATCGGCTGCTCGCGTCGTTGGGCAGCCTGCCCGACGATCGGATGCAGGCGACCGCGCTGCTCGAACCGCTGCTCGGCGGGCGTCCGGCGAGCGTGCGGGAACGGCTGGCGACCCTCCGGGCGGTCCTGGACCACGGCGCGGCGGGTGAGGCCGCGAAATCGGCCTGGGAATCCACCGCAACACGCTGGCGTACCGCGTCCGCAACCTCGAGGCCCGGACCGGGTGGGATCTGGACGACCCCGAGCTCCGTCTGGCCCTGTCCGTAGCGGTCCGAGTCGTGCAATCCGCACAACAAACCGACCCGCTAGACGGGGCAGAACGCCGCGTCCGCAGGCCACGACCGCCGCTAGACTCGCGCCATCACCGCGACGCACCGACCGTTTCGTGCTGTCCGCACAAGCACAACGGCCGTGCCCGGCTCCGCGCAGGAGGGCGCATTGGCGATCGAGGAAGCGAGCGAGGCGCTCGCGCGGATCGAGGCGGCACGCCAGGGCGGCATCCGGTTCATCCAGCTCCAGTTCACCGACATCCTCGGCGTGGTCAAGGCCGTCACGATCCCGATCCACCGGCTCGAGGACTCGGTCCGCCACGGCACCTGGTTCGACGGCTCGTCCATCGAGGGCTTCACCCGGATCGCGGAGTCGGACCAGTACCTCGCGCCCGACATGTCGACGTTCAACGAGATCCCGTGGCAGCCCGGCACCGGCGGCCGCGGCACCGCCCGGGTGATCTGCGACGTGTTCACCCCGCGCGGCGAGCCGTTCACCGGCGACCCGCGCTACGTCCTCCGCCGCCAGGTCGAGCGGGCGCGCAAGCTCGGCTACGTCGTCAACACCGGGCCGGAGCTCGAGTTCTTCCTGTTCCGGCGCGGGGACGACGGCCGGATCTCGCCCCTCCCCCACGACCAGGCCGGCTACTTCGACTACTCCACCGACCTCGCGCAGGAGGTCCGCCAGGACATGGTGGACGCGCTGGAGGCGTTCGGGATCAGCGTCGAGGCCGCCCACCACGAGGTCGCCGCGGGCCAGCACGAGATCGACTTCGAGTACGCCGACGCGCTCAAGACCGCCGACAACGCGATCACGTTCAAGTTCGCGCTCAAGGCGATCGCCCAGCAGCACGGCCTGTACGCGACGTTCATGCCCAAGCCGATCCACGGCATCAACGGCTCGGGGATGCACACCCACCAGAGCCTGTTCTCGATCTCCGACGGCCGGAACGCGTTCGCCGACGCGAAGGCGCCCTACGGCCTGTCCGACGTCGCGCGCAGCTACATGGCGGGGATCCTCGCCCACGCCCGCGGCATGATCGCCGTCCTCGCGCCGCTGGTGAACAGCTACAAGCGGCTGGTTCCCGGCTACGAGGCGCCGACCTACATCACCTGGGGCCGCACGAACCGGAGCGCGCTCATCCGGGTGCCGATGATCTCGCCCGGCAAGTCGATCGAGGGGACCCGAGCCGAGGTCCGCTGCCCGGACCCCTCGTCCAACACCTACCTCGCGTTCGCCGCGATGATCGCCGCCGGCCTCGACGGCGTGGAGCGCGGCCTCACGCTCTCCGACCCGGTCGAGGAGAGCCTGTTCGAGATGGATGCGTCCCGGATCGCGGAGAAGGGCATCCGCGAGCTGCCCGGGACGCTGGGGGAGGCGATCGACGAGCTCGAGCGCGACCCCGTCATCGCCGAGGCCCTGGGCGACCACGTCCTGTCCCACTACATCGCCGCCAAGCGGGCCGAGTGGGACGAGTACCGGACCCAGGTCACCGGCTGGGAGCTGGACCGCTACCTCGAGGCCTTCTGACCCACGACCCACCCACCACGAGCCACCCGACACCGACGATCACCCCGTCACGAGAGCAGGGAGAGCCCATGAGCGCACGGACAACCGCCATCGCCGACATCGCGGCCCATCGGGTCGAGAGCACGCAGGACTACCTGCACGACGCCGGCGCCGACATCTACGGCCAGTACGTGTTCGGCGAGGAGGCGCAGCGCCAGTACCTCGCGAAGCCGATCTTCAAGAAGCTGCGCCGGACCATCGAGGGCCACGAGCCGTTCGACCCGGCGATCGTCGACGCCGTCGCCCACGCGGTGAAGGAGTGGGCGATCGCGCAGGGTGCGACCCACTACACGCACTGGTTCGTGCCCATGACCGGGTCCACGGCCGAGAAGCACGACTCGTTCCTCGCGCCCGTCGGCGAGGGCACGACGGTCGCCGAGTTCTCGGGGCGGAACCTGCTCCAGGGCGAGCCCGACGCGTCGTCGTTCCCGTCCGGCGGCATCCGCGCGACGTTCGAGGCGCGCGGCTACACCGCGTGGGACGTCACCAGCCCGATCTTCCTCCAGGTCGAGCCCAACGGCACGACCCTCACGATCCCGACCGCGTACGTCTCGTTCACCGGCGAGGCGCTCGACCACAAGATCCCGCTCCTTCGCAGCCAGGAGGCCCTCGGCAAGGAGGCCCTGCGCGTCCTCCGCTGGTTCGGGAACCGCAGCACCAGCCGGGTGTTCACGAACATCGGCCCGGAGCAGGAGTACTTCCTCGTCGACCGGCGGCTCGCGGAGCAGCGCCCCGACCTGCTGCTCACCGGACGCACGCTGTTCGGCGCCCCGTCGCCCAAGGGGCAGGAGCTGGAGGACCAGTACTTCGGCTCGATCCGGGAGCGGATCCTCGCGTTCATGATGGATCTCGACCGCGAGCTGTGGCGCCTCGGCATCCCCGCCAAGACGCGCCACAACGAGGTCGCGCCGGCGCAGTTCGAGATGGCGCCGGTGTACGAGGCCACGTCGGTGGGCTCGGACCACAACATGATCGTGATGGCGATGATGCGGAAGCTCGCGCCGCAGCACGGGCTCATGTTCCTCATCCACGAGAAGCCGTTCGCCGGCATCAACGGGTCGGGCAAGCACAACAACTGGTCGATGGCCACCGACGACGGGGAGAACCTCCTCGACCCGGGCAACGACCCCCATGCCAACGCCCAGTTCCTCGCGTTCCTGCTCGCCGTCATCCGCGGCGTCAACGAGCACGCGGACATCCTCCGCGCGAGCATCGCGGACGCGGGCCAGGACCACCGGCTCGGTGCCAACGAGGCACCGCCCGCGATCATGTCGATCTTCCTCGGCAGCCAGCTCGAGGACGTCGTCGGCCAGCTCGAGAAGGGCGCCGCGTCGGGCTCCAAGAAGGGCGGCTCGGTGACGCTCGGCGTGACCTCGCTGCCCGAGCTCGCCAAGGACGCCACGGACCGCAACCGGACCTCGCCGTTCGCCTTCACCGGCAACAAGTTCGAGTTCCGCGCGGTCGGCTCGTCCGCCCCGATCTACTGGCCGCAGACCGTGCTCAACACGGCCGTCGCGGACAGCCTCAAGGGCCTCGCCGACGAGCTGGACAAGCTCAAGAAGGGCGACTTCGACGGGCTGACCCGGATCCTGTCGGGCATCGCCAAGGACAACAAGCAGGTCCTGTTCGAGGGCAACGGCTACTCCGAGGAGTGGCACGCCGAGGCCGCGAAGCGCGGGCTGCCGAACAACCGGACCACGGTGGACGCGCTGCCGAGCCTGACGACGAAGAAGGCGAAGAAGCTGTTCGCCGCGTTCGGCGTCCTGTCCGAGCGCGAGCTCACGGCTCGCGCGGAGATCAACTGGGAGCGCTACGTCAAGGTCTGCAACATCGAGGCGAGCACGGCCCTGGACATCGCCAAGACGATGATCCTCCCGGCTGCGATCTCCTACCTCGGCAGGCTCGGCGCGGCGGGCTCGGTCAAGTCCGCGATCCACCTGGCCGAGACGCTGGCGCGGCTACACGGACGAGCTCGTGGACCGGATCCACGCGCTCGAGCATGCGCAGCACGAGGCCCACGCGGCGGGCGACGTCATCGCCGAGGCAAAGGTCTTCGTCGACGACGTGATCCCCGCCCAGAACGCGCTGCGCGAGATCGCGGACACGCTGGAGACGGTCGTCGCCGACGACCTGTGGCCGCTGCCGAAGTACCGCGAGATCCTGTTCCAGTACTAGGTGCCGCGGCCGGGTGACCGGCTTCGCGCCCCGACCGTCGACGCCCCCGGCACGCCCAGGGGCGTCGGCATGTCCGGCGTGCGGCGCGGCGATCCGGACGCGCCGTCGCTCGACCTACAGTGGGGCGATGCGCGCCCCCGTGACCGAGCCCGCGGTCGAGCCCGCCGCCGAACCCGCGCCCGCGGAGCCCGCTCCGGTTGAACCCACGCCGGCCGCGGGATCCGGCCGCGCCTGACCCTCGGGCTGCTCAGCGTCCAGCACGCGATCATCCACGGCCAGTCGGCGCTCTACCCGCTCGTCTATCTCGCGGTCATCGACGAGTTCGGCGTCACGGCGGCGACGGTCGTCATCCTGTCGACCATCGGCGGGATCGCGAGCGGGCTGCTCCAGTACGCGTTCGGCGTCGTGACCCGGTACATCGGCCGGCCGGTGCTGCTCGGCGGCGGCGGGCTGCTCACCGGGGCCGGGATGGCGGCCCAGGCGATCGCGACCGGCTTCGGCGGGTTCGCGGTCGCGAACGTGGTCTCGCGCATCGGCGGCGCGCCGCAGCACCCGGTCGGCAACGCGCTGCTCGCGGAGCAGTTCCCGCCCAACCGGATCGGGACCGCGATCGCGGCGCATGTCGCCGGCGGCAACGTCGGCACGGTCGTCGTCGGCGCGACCGCCGCGCTGGCGATCGTCGCGTTCGGGTGGCAGGCCTCGGTCGCGGCGCTGGGGGTCGCAGCAATCGTGGTCGCGATCGCCATCCTCGCGTTCGTGCGCGAGCGCTCCACGACCGCAGCCGCCCAGGCCGACGGCCCGGTCCGGGCGATCTACCGGCGCGTCCTCGCCGATCGCGACCTGCGCTGGCTGTTCACGGCCGCGGTCCTCGGTGGCGGCTCGCGCGGGCTGGGCGTGCTCAACATCTTCGTGCCGCTCTACCTGGACCAGGTCGTCGGCCTCGACGCGCCGACGATCGGGGCGATGTACGCCGTCCTCCTCGTCATGTCCGTGCCCGGGCCGCTCGTCGCGGGCTGGCTGTCGGACCGGATCGGCCGGCGGCCGGTGATCGTCGGGGTCTACCTCGCCGGGGCCGGGTCGATCGCGGCGTTCGTCCTCGCCGGCGACGACGTCCTGCGGCTGTGGATCGGGATCGTGCTGCTGAGCGCGTTCTCGTTCGTCGAGAGCCCGCAGCTGCAGGCGCTGCTCGCCGACGTCACGCCTCGCCCGCTCCGCGACACCGCGTTCGCGACGTACTTCGCGCTCGCGTTCGGCGTGGGCTCCTGCTGGGGGATCGTCTACGGGCTGCTGATCGACCTCGGCGGGTCGGGCAACGGCCTGGGGCTCGTGTTCTGGGTCATGGCCGCGGCGTCGGTGCTGGCGGCCGTCGCGACGCTGCGGATCCGGATCCCGCCGAGGGGCGAGACGCTGCCGATGTGACGCGCCGGCCGACGGGGTCGCCGTTCGTCGGTCCGGCGGGCATGGGTTATCATGCCCCGGCCCTCAGCGGGCACTTTCGGTCGGGGCGTGGCGCAGCTTGGTAGCGCGCATCGTTCGGGACGATGAGGTCGGAGGTTCAAATCCTCTCGCCCCGACCAG
>CAVXNF010000005.1:0-610630 GCA_963763075.1 uncultured Chloroflexia bacterium
TGGAGACGTTTGTCGTCGGCGGGAGCGCGACCGATGAAGCCAGGCGGATCCCGAAGCAGGGCGGCGCTGTCGGTGGGTGACGGGACGCTCAGCGGCCAGGTCGAGCTGGTAACGGGCGGAACGCGTGATTTGGGCAAGGAGTTCGTGCGGGCGCTGGCCGCAGCCGGTGCGAACCTGGCGGTCCTCTCGCAGTGTTCTGGTCAAGGACGGCGGCCACACGCTGTTCTGATCCGAGCGTTCCGCAGTGTCACACCCGACCAGGGGAGCTGAGCCGTGACCGCAGTGCAGTGGCCCTTGTCCGGACTGGCCATGGGCTGTGACTACAACCCTGAGCAGTGGCCGAGGGAGACCTGGCCGGAGGACGTACGGCTGATGCGTGAGGCCGGCGTCACGTTCGCCACGGTCGCGGTCTTCTCCTGGGCGATCCTGGAGCCGAGCGAGGGGACCTTCGACTTCGGCTGGCTCGACGAGGTGCTCAGCCTGCTCCACGCCGGCGGAATTGCGGTCGACCTGGCCACCGCCACGGCATCGCCGCCTCCGTGGCTGTCGCGGACCTATCCAGAGATCCTGCCGGTGGACCACTCGGGTCACCGGCTGTGGCCGGGAAGTCGGCAGGCGTGGTGCCCGAGCACCCCGGTGTTCCGAGAGCGCGCTCTGGTCCTCGTTGAAGCGATGGCGAAGCGGTATCGCGACCACCCGGCCCTCGCGATGTGGCACGTGTCCAACGAGCTCGGCGCCCACAACGGGCGCTGCTACTGCGACAACTCCGCCGCCGCGTTCCGTCAGTGGCTGCGTGCGAGGTACGGGTCCGTGGGACGACTCAACGACGCATGGGGCACGGCGTTCTGGAGCCAGCACTACGGCGACTGGGACGAGATCCTTCCCCCGCGGTTGACCACGGCGGGACCGAACCCGACCCACCTCCTCGACTACGAACGCTTCTCCTCCGACGAGCTCCTCGACCACTTCCGCGCCGAGCGGGACCTCCTGAACCGGCTGAGCCCCGGTGTGCCGGTGACCACGAACTTCATGGTGAACAGCCACTTCGCCCAAGCCGACTACTGGACGTGGGCCCCCGAGCAGGACCTGATCAGCCAGGACCACTACCTCGACGGCCGGCTCAGCGACCCCACCGCCGAGCTCTCCTTCAGCGCCGACCTGACCCGCGGACTGGCCGGCGGCCGCCCCTGGTTCCTCATGGAGCACTCCACCAGCGCCGTGAGCTGGCAGCCAATCAACTACGCCAAGACCCCCGGCCAACTGCTGCGCAACAGCCTCACCCATGTCGCGCGCGGCGCGGACGCCGTCGGCTTCTTCCAATGGCGGGCCAGCCACGCCGGAGCCGAACAGTTTCACTCCGCCCTGCTCCCGCACGCCGGAACAGACACCAAGGTCTGGCGCGAGACCGTCGAGCTGGGCGCGATCCTGGGTCGGCTTGGCGACCTCGTGGGAACGCGTGTGGTCGCCGAGGTCGCCGGTCCTCTACGACTGGCAAGCCAGGTGGGCCTGCGACCAGCCCAACCATCCCTCGGCCGAGGTCCGCTACGTCGACCAACCACTCGCGGTCCACGGGGCGTTGCGAGCCCTCGGCGTCACCACCGACCTGATCGGCCCGGCGTCGGACCTCAGTGGGTACCGCCTGGTCGTTGTGCCCGGCCTGTACCTCGCCGACGACGCGTTCGCCGCTGCCCTGCGCTCCTACGTCGAGGGCGGCGGCCACGCAGTCGTGACGTACGGCTCCGGAATCGTCGATCCCGACAACCATGTGCGACTCGGTGGGTATCCCGGGGCCTTCGCCGATCTGCTCGGGATCCGGACAGAGGAGTTCTACCCCCTGGCGCCGGGCGCATCGGTCGGAGTCGAGGTGAGCGAAGACACTCGGGGGCACCGACCACCAAGACTGGACCGGCACGATCTGGTCCGAGGACACTGTCTTGCGCGGTGCGACGACTCTCGCCCGCTACGCCGACGGTCCGCTCGCAGGTCGACCGGTAGTCACGCGACACGAGGTCGGACGCGGCGCGGCTTGGTACGTGGGAACCCTGCTCGACCCTGGAGCCATGCACTCGCTTTTCGGGCGCGTTTGCCGTGACGCGGGCACCGGGCCGGTTGTCGACCTCGGCGCCGGCTCAGCCGTCGAGGCCGTGCGTCGTCGCGGTGAGCAGGGCACGTTCCTCTTCGTGATCAACCATGGCGACGGCCCCGTCCGAGTCCCAACTTCCGGCGAGGACCTCGTGACTGGGAACCGCGTCGAATGGCACTTCCTGCTGTCAGCAGGTGCCTGCGCCATCATCCAGGAAGATGAGGGCCACGACGCCTAGGTCCTTGGAGGACGTCCGCAATCGAAGGCTTCCGCGCGAGGGCGAAGCGGCCAGGCCCTCCTTTCGTACATCCAGCAGGAGCGCTCTCTCATGGAGGTTCCGATGTCCCGTTCGTGGCAGGACTCCTCACGTCCGCGGGATGAGCGCCTCAGCGACCTCCTTGCAGAGATGACGCTTGAGGAGAAGGTCGCGCAGCTGGGGAGTGCCTTTCCCGGGTTCAACGTCGGGGCCAATCTTGCGACGGACCAGCAGCTGGCGGCCCCGTTCGAGGACGCCTTCGAGGAGACGCCCTGGGACACGTCGATCCTCAACGGGCTCGGTCAGATCACCCGGGCGTTCGGTACCGCGCCGGTCTCGGTGGCCGAGGGCGTCGCGAGGCTGGCCGCCATGCAGCGCGACCTCGTGGACAAGACTCGCCTCGGCATCCCCGCCATCGCCCATGAAGAGTGTCTGACGGGTTTCACCACGTACCAGGCGACGATCTACCCGACACCGCTTGCCCTCGCGGCCACCTTCGACCCGGACCTGGCCCGCCGCATCGGCCGCCGTATCGGCGACGACCTGCGCAGCGTCGGCGTCCATCAAGGCCTGGCCCCGGTGCTCGACGTCGTGCGCGACTACCGCTGGGGTCGCGTCGAGGAGACGTCTCGGCGAGGACCCCTACTTGGTCGCCATCGTGGGGGCGGCCTACGTGCGGGGCCTTGAGTCCGGCGGGGTGATCGCCACCCTCAAGCACTTCGTCGGCTACTCAGCCTCGCGCGCGGCTCGCAACCACGCACCGGTGAGCATGGGACCTCGGGAATTGCGGGACGTGATGCTCCCACCGTTCGAGGTCGCGGTCCGCGAGGGCGGCGCCCGCTCGGTGATGAACTCCTACACCGACATCGACGGCGTCCCGGTCGCCACCGATCGGGAACTGCTCACGACACTGTTGCGTGACGAGATGGGCTTCACCGGGGTCACGGTGTCCGACTACTGGTCCATCAGCCTGCTATCGGACGTGCACAAGGTGGCTGCCTCGCCGGCGGCGTCTGGCGCGCTCGCCCTCGAGGCGGGTTTGGACGTGGAGCTGCCAGCAAGCCGCTGTTACGGCGCCGGACTGGTCGACCTGGTGCGGGGTGGGCAGCTGAACGAGGCCGTCGTGGACCGGTCCGTCCGGCGGGTCCTGGACCAGAAGCTGGACCTCGGACTTCTCGATGCTGACTACGACCCGCTCAGCGGTGTGGATCCGGCCACCGACCTCGACAGCCCCGAGAATCGGGCCGTCGCGCAGCTCGCAGCCGAGGAATTGGTGATCCTGCTGGCCAACCGCGGGATCCTGCCGTTGACCGGCCCGTTGAGGCTCGCCGTCGTCGGCCCGACCGCCGCAGAGGCCCGGTCCTTCCTCGGGTGCTACTCCTACCCCAACCACCTGCTCCACCGCTTCCCAGAGCTCGGCTTGGGCGTGCCCGTTCCAACCCTGGCGGATGCGGTCGTCGCGGAGTTCCCGACGACGCAGATCGCCACGACCCCCGGCTGCGCCATCAACGGTACTGACTCGAGCGGGATCGCCGAGGCCGTCACGGTGGTCAGACGGGCAGACGTCGCCCTGGTGGCTGTCGGGGACTTGGCTGGGATGTTCGGCGGTGGCACCTCAGGCGAGGGGTGCGACGCACCTGACCTGACCCTCCCCGGGGTGCAGGCAGAACTTGTGCGAGCCGTACTGGCGACTGGGACCCCCACCGTCCTGGTCTGCGTGTCCGGTCGCCCGTATGCCCTCGGCGAGTTCTCGGACGCGGCTTCCGCCATCGTCCAGGCATTCATGCCCGGACAAGGCGCAGGGCCGGCGATCGCCGGCGTCTTGTCCGGTCGCGTCAACCCGAGCGGTCGCCTTCCCGTCCAGATTCCGGCCGTACCCTACGGCCAGCCCTCGACCTACCTCCAGTCTGCCTACGGCCTTCCGGGGCTCGCTGTCAGCTCGATCTCGGTGCCGGTCCTCTACCCCTTCGGGCACGGACTCTCATACACCAGCTTCGAGATCTCCAACCTCTCCCTTAGCGCAACTACTGTCGACACCGACGGCCGACTCTCCGTCTCCGCCACGATCACGAATACGGGAGCGCGCCGCGGGGCTGACGTCGTCCAGCTCTACTACAGCGATCCGGTGGCCGAGGTGGCCCGGCCGGTGATCATGCTTCTTGGCTTCGCGCGAGTCGACCTGGACGCCGGCGAACAGGCCGACGTCACGTTCGAGGTCTCCGCCGACCGCTTCGCATACTGCGGACGACAGGGGCGCATCGTCGACTCGGGGACCATCGAGCTGATGCTCGGCCACTCCAGCACCGACATCGCCCACCGCGCGCTACTGGAGGTGACTGGCACGACTCGCAAGGTCGGCAGCGAGCGCACCCTGACGACTCCCGTCACCGTCCAACGGTCCGTGCGGTCAACGGGTACTGCCGCACCGGGCGAGCGGCAAGGCATTCAGTAGGCCGGCAAATTGCTTCGGACGGATCCGCCTGCCTACGACTTGGCGTAAGCAGCGCTAAGCGCGTCCGTGAACGCCGTCACCCCGGGAAACCGCACAGTTAGCAGGTCTTCGGGGTTGTGGCACACGACAGCCACGAGATTCGCAGGCTGAACCGGCGATTCTGAACGGGAAAGGTAGCTGGAGCCGACACTCGGATTTGAACCGAGGACCTGCTGTTTACGAAACAGCTGCTCTACCACTGAGCTATGTCGGCGCGGAGGGCAGTCTAGCAGCCCTCCCCGATGACGTTCCATGGGCGTTTCGGGGGATGTCGGCCACCGACTCGACGGGATGCCGGGGACGAAAAAGAGCCTCGCGCTGCCACACCGCCGGGGGAACGGATGTCACGCGAGGCTCCTGCATCCGAAAACGCAGCCCGGGCCCGTTCGTTAGGGGCCGACGCGACCGAATTTCGCACACCGCTGGTGCAATGCGGCTGTAACGAGAAGTTGAGGGTTAACCCGCTATCGAGCCGCATCCGGGGTGACGATGTGCATGCCCCCGAGGTCGCCCAGTGCCATGAACCAGGATCAGCCCCTCCGCCGCCTCCTTGACGAGCTGCAGGCCGCCGACGCCGAGCGGCAGGGCGAGGCGCGAGACACGCCCGCATACACCGAGGCCCTGCACCGGGTCGATCGCCTGACTAGGGCGGTCTGGAAGGAGGCGGGCGAGGCGCCTGTCAGCAGGGCACCCGCCCGCGACGCCACAGCGCCGGACCGTTCAACGGATCTGTAACGGCCGGGCTTCGCGCCGTCCGGTGATTTCCCGCTCGCGCGCGGTGATGTCACGGCGGGATCATCCGGACATGACGGAGGTCGTCCGCCCCGTCGGGGTCCTGCGGACACGGGTGGAGATCCGCACATACCCAAGGGATGACGAGGCATTCCAGCGTCACGTCCTGGAGCAATTGCGCCGGTTCGATCGCGTCCGTCACGCGGCGGCGATCCCGGCCAGACTCGAGACGTTGCTCCAGGAGCGGTTTCCGCGCGCCCGCAGCCGCTACCAGGATCCCCTGGCGGCCACGGCGGCGATTCCCGCTCCTGTACGTGTTCCGCGACGGGGGCCTGATCGGCGCTGACGGCGGCGACGGGACCGGCCCGGAGGAACGGCCGGTCCTCGCCATGAGCGGAGGCTCGTCCACCGCCGCCTGACAACACCCCGCCGATCGTGCGAGGCTGGCGTGGATGCCCGACATCCCCGGCCCCCGATCCACCGCGCGTCTGCGCCGCCTCGTCGAACGCGACATGGCGACGCTCGATCCCGGGTGCGCGTCGCGGGTGGTGGCTGCGCGAGGCTCTCGACCACGATCCGGGCCCTCCCTGCCCGCCGCCGGCCCGCGACGCGACGACGGACGTCGTCGTGGTGGGCGGCGGGTTCACCGGCCTGTGGACCGCCTGGTGGCTGCTCGAGCGTGATCCCACGCTCGGGATCACGATCATCGAGCGGGACATCGTCGGCGGGGGCGCGAGCGGGCGCAACGGCGGCTTCGTCACGGGCTGGTGGGACGCCCTGCCGGCACTCGTCGGCTCGTTCGGGCGCGAGGGCGGGCTGGCGGCCGCGATGGCCGCCGACGGGGCGCCCGCGCGGATCGGCGAGTGGGCCCGGGACCACGACGTCGACCCGTGGTTCGTGCCCGGCGGCATGCTCGTCGTCAGCTCGTCGCCGGCACAGGACGACGCCGGCGAGGGATTCCTCGAGCTCGCAGCGTCGCTCGGCGTCGCCGACCGGTTCCGCCTCCTCTCGCCGGCAGAGGTCCAGGCGGCCTGTGCCTCGCCCGCGTTCCGCGGCGGGATGCTCGTCCCGTCCGATGCCTCGATCCACCCGGCCCGGCTCGCGCGCGGACTGCGTCGCGTCCTCCTCGAACGCGGGGTGACGATCCACGAGGGCACGGCCGTCAACCGGATCGCCGCCGACGGCGACGGCGTGCGGGCCATGCTCGGGCACGGCGCCTCGATCCGCGCGCGCCGCGCGGTCCTGGGCGTCAACGCGTGGGCCGCGGGCTGGCCCGGGGCGGGGTTCGGGCAGCGGCTCATCACGTGGTCCAGCTACATCGTGCTCACCGAGCCGATCCCCGACCGGCTGGCCGAGCTCGGATGGACCGGTGGCGAGGCGATCACCGACCTCCGGTTCACGAACCACTACTTCCGGACGACCCGGGATGGCCGGATCGCGTTCGGGGGCGGCGGCGGCCGGGCCGGCTACGGCGGGCGCATGGACGCCGGCTGGATGGAACGCGACCGCGGTTCCGTGGCGAACGCGGCGCGCGGCTTCCGCCGCATCTTCCCGATGCTCGACGACGTCGCGCTCGTCGACGCGTGGGGCGGGCCGATCGACATCGCGCCCAACCACCTGCCGTCGTTCGGCAGCGTGCCCGGAACCGATGACCGCGTGCTGTTCGGCCACGGCTACAGCGGGACGGGTGTCGGGCCGTCGTGGCTCGGCGGACGGATCCTCGCAGCGCTCGCGACGGGTGCGCACGACGACCCGGACGCGCGCCTGCCGGTCGTCGGCCACCGTGCGCGGCGCTTCCCGCCCGAGCCGTTCCGGTTCCTCGGCGCCCGGGTGATCCGCGAGGCGATCGTCGCGGCGGAGGAGCGGGACGACGTCGGCGGGTACGTGCCGCCGCCGCTGCGCTGGCTCATCCGCGTGCCGCGCGCGATGGGCTACGACCTCGGTCCGGAGTAGTGCGCGGCTGACACGCGACTGCAAGCGGACGCACCACCCGGACGGGACGGGTGGGCAACGCGGCGGGGGAGGGTAGACCGACCGGGGCCGTCTTCGGCGCGCCCCCGTCATCCCACGGAGGTCCGCCCGATGCGCCTGCAGGGAGCGTCCGACAACCGCTGGCTCGCCGCCCTCGTCCTGCTCGTCCTCATCGTGCTGGCGGCGCTCGTGGTCTACGTGTACCTGGTCGTGCCGGCCTGAGGAGGTCCACCATGCGCAAGGGCAAGCGGCTCATCGGCCGTCCCATCCTGAGCCTGACCGAGGGCGTCCGGGTCGGCGAGGTCAAGGACGTCATCCTGGGCGCCACCAACGAGACCGTCGTCGGCCTGCTCGTCGACGATGGCGGGTTGTTCGGATCCGCGCACGTCGTCCCGGTCGACGAGATCGAGTCGTTCGGGCGGGACGCGGTCATCGTCACGGATCGCTCGAGCATCCGCTCCGCGTCGGACGTGCCCGACATCAAGGAGATCCTCGATCGCAAGACGTCGCTCATCGGCACCCGCGTGTTCACCGAGACGGGCGACGCGCAGGGCTCGGTCAACGACATCTACTTCGACGAGGCGAGCGGCCGCGTCCTGTCGCTGGAGGTGACCGGCGGCGCGTGGCGCGATGCGACGACGGGCGTCCGCAACCTCCCGGTGACCGAGGTCATGCGGACCGGACCCGAGATCATCTACGTCCACCCCGACACCGCGGAGATGCTCGATGCCCAGCGTGGCGGCCTCTCGGGCGCGATCGCCGATGCAGGCGATGCCGCCGCGGCCGCCGGTGCGAGCGCGGCCGATACCCAGCCGGAGGACCAGCTGATCGGGCAGCGGACGGGCGAAGACGTCGAGAACGAGCGCGGAGCGGTCATCGTCCCGGCGGGGCGGCGCGTCACCGACGACGACGTCGAGCGTGCCCGCCAGGCCGGCCGGATCCCGCAGCTGACGAGCGCCGTCGGGTTGGCGGATACCTCGAACGGGACCGGCGACCTCGCGGACAGCCTGTCGGCGGCCGGGGACCGTGCCTCGGGGCTGTGGGACCAGTTCACGCAGCGGATCGGGCTCGCGTCAGATGCCGCCGGCCGGCGCGTCGACGAGGCGCAGACGAAGGAGCGGCTCAAGAAGATCGAGGACGCCGTCGGGCGGCCGGTGACGAAGGCGATCCTCGACCTGCACGATGCCGTGGTCCTCGACGTGGGCGATCTCGTCACGCACGCCGCCGTGCAGCGGGCGCACGAGGCCGGCTCGCTCGACAGCCTGCTCGACTCCGTGTACCGCGCCGAGGTCAGCTTCGACAAGGACGAGCTCCGGGCACGGCGCCCGGGCGAGGCGACGCTCGAGCAGGCGGCCGGCACCGGCGCGCCGGTGGTCGACGAGATGCGCGCGACGATCCAGCAGGCCGCGGTTGATCGCGACGCTGCGGCCGTCCGGTCGAAGGCGGCGGACGATGCCGCGCGCCGCGAACGCGAGCAGGCGCGCGACCGGCGCTCGGCGGAACGCGAGGCGTCGGCGGCCACCCGTGCGGCGGAGGCCGAGCCCGCGGCGAGCGTCGATCCGACGACCGGCGTGGCGTCGACCGAGCCTGCTGACGCGGACACGCAGACGACGCGGATGAAGGCTGTCGGCCCCGGCAAGCCCGCCGGCGTCAAGCGCTAGGCCGAAGGCTCAGGGCTCCGCGGCGGAGCGTCCGCCGTCGGGCGTGCCGTCCCCGGCGCGATCGGCCTGCCACGCCTCGAACGCCTCCACCGCGACCGGCAGCGTCGGGTAGATCCGGTCCTCCTCGAGCACCTCGAACAGGTGCGCCCGCGCCAGGTCGTCGCGCAGGTCCTGCTTGACGCGTGCCATCGCGAACAGGACGTCGCGTTCGGCGAGGTCCTCGGCCAGCTGGCGCAGCGCGTCCGCCGCGGTGACATCCAGCTCGACGATCGCCTCGGCGTTGAGCAGCAGCCAGTCGACGTGCGACGCCTCGGCCTCGTCGTCGACCGCGTCGAGCGCACGCGTCCGGAAGTCCTGCGCGTTGGCGAAGCACAGCGGCGCGTCGTAACGGAACACGACCAGGCCCGGGATGGTCTTCGCGTCGGGGTAGTCGTCGATGTCGTGGAGCCCGGCCACGCCCGGGGCGCGGCCGAGCACCGCGGCGGCGGGACGGGCCATGCGCAGGAACAGCTCTGCGACCGACAGGCCGACCGCGACGAGGATTCCGGCGAGGACGCCGAACAGCAGCACGCCGGCGACGGCCGCGACCCCGAGCCCGAACTCGGTCATGCGGAAGCCCCACAGGCGGCGGAACCCGGCGACGTCGATGAGCCTGATCGCGGCGTACACGACGATGCCGCCCAGCGCGGCCCGCGGGATCGTCGCGATGAGTCCTGGGACGAGCAGCACCACGGCGATCACGCACACCGCGGCCACCAGCCCCGTGACCTGGCTGCGCGCCCGCATCGCGTCGATGATCGCCGTCCGCGAGCCGCTCGCGGACAGGGCGAAGCCGCCGGTGAACCCCGACGCAACGTTCGCGGCACCGAGGGCGAGGAACTCCCGGTTCGCATCGATCGTCTCGCCGGTCCGTGCCGCGAATGCGCGACCGGTCAGCGCGACGTCCGTGTAGCCGACGAACGCGATCGCCGCCGCCGACCCGACCAGCGCCGTGATGTCCGCGACCGTCATCGCCGGCAGCATCGGTGAGGGAAGCGTCGACGGCACCGGCCCGACGACGGCGACGCCCTCCGCCTCGAGCCCCAGCACCGCGACGAGGATCGCCGACCCGATGACCGCGATCAGCGTCCCGGGCGCGAGCGGCGCAAGCCGCCGCAGGACGAGCAGGAAGATCGTGACGCCAAGCCCCAGCGCGAGCGTGACGGGCTGGATCTCGTCCATGCGGCCCGCGAGCTCGCGGACCTGCTCGATCACGCCGTCGGCCTCGATGTCGACGCCGGTCAGCGTCCCCAGCTGGGACACGATCATGATCACGGCGACGCCCGCCATGTACCCGATGAGCACCGGGAACGACAGCAGGTCCGCCACGAACCCGAGCCGCAGCGCCCACGCGGCGATGCACACGACCCCGACCATCAGCGCGAGCCCGGCGGCGAGCGTGGCGTAGCGTGCCGGGTCGCCCGCCGCGAGCGGCGTGATCGCCGCGGCGACCATGATCGCCGTCGCCGATTCCGGTCCGACCGACAGCTGGCGCGACGTCCCCAGCAGGGCGTACACGAGCATCGCGACGACCGCGACCCACAGCCCGGTCGCCGGCGGGACACCCGCCAGGTCGGCATACGCGAGGCACTGCGGGACGAGGTAGGCGGTGACCGTGACCCCGGCGAGGAGGTCCGCGCGGAACCAGGCGGGCGTGTAGCCGCGCAGCTGGGCGAGGCCGGCCGCGACCTCGGTGCCCGGGCGTCGGCGTGCGGCGGTCGTCATGGCCCTCCATCACCCTGCGTGGGGCGATGGTAGGGCGCGCGGGACGCGTCGACCCGGCGACCGGCACGTGCCCACGCCGGTCGCCGGGTGACGTCGGACGAAGCGTCCCGACGCTTCGCTAGTTGGTGAGGCGCACCGTCGTGTCGCCGAAGTTGCCGCCGGCGTTCACGCCCTGCTGGACACGGAGGCTGCCGTGGTTGACCGGGGAGACGAAGTACCCGCGGATCTCCTTCGTGCTGCCGCCGACCGACCCGGTCAGGTGGAACATCGCCCAGCCGACCATGTTGCCGTCGTCGTCGACGATCGACACCGGGAACTCGTTGTCATCGGTGCCGACGATATCGGACATGTCGCTGAACAGCGACGCGTGCTCGCCGGCGTTGAGGGGGCCGATGTCCTGGTCGAGCGTGACCCAGGTCGAGACGCCTCGATCGTGGATGTAGTCGTCGACCAGGTTGGTGTTCGCGTTGCACGGGTTGCCGTTCGCCTCGCAGAACACGGTCCAGTTGAACTGGGACGCGGTCTGCGGCACGTCCTCGTTGCCTTGCCCCGGCTCGGCGAACGACATCTCGGAGGCCGGACCGACCGCGTGCGGGAATGCCTTCTGGTTGAAGATGATCGGCATCGCGCCGAGCGCCGCGTTGGGCATGCCGCCGATGGCGGTTGCGGTCGTGGTGACCGGCCAGCTCGTGAAGCCGACGATGCCGCTGAAGTAGTTGCGGTGCGGCTTGGTCACGGTCGCGGTCACGTTGACCGCGCCACCGGCCATCGACGTGGCGACGGTGACGACGACGCCGTCGGTGCCGGTCGTGTAGCCGTTCGCGGCTGCCGCGGCCTGGGCGGCCGGAGCCGCATCGCCGGTGAAGCCGCTGTTGACGTACGCGTACGCGCCGGCGAACGCCGCCGCATCGGCGACGTTCTGCTGCTCGCGCTTCTGGACGAAGGTCATGCCGCCGTCGATGACGAGGCCGGTCATGGCGATGATCGCCACGAGGCACAGCGAGAAGATGACGAGCATCTGGCCGTCCTCGCCGCGGGCGAAGCGCCGGTCGTGCATGGCGAGCTCCTTCACGGGATCTGGACGTGGGAGGCGGAGGACAGCGAGCTGGGGAGGAACCCGCCGAGGAAGGGCGTGACCGCCGAGAACGGCACGCTCACGCGTGACGCGCACGAAGGCGTGGCTCGGGCACGAGCCGTTCGGGTCGAGGTCGGTCACGGCGGCATCGGTCACGTCGGTGCACGCGTAGGTGACGGTCGAGCCCGTCCCGCCGAAGCCCGGGACGAGCTTCTGCTGGGTGCCGTAGACCTGCGCCGTCTCCGGCGACGTGCCGAGCGGGCACGCCCGGCGAGCCGTTGCACTGGTGGACGCTCGTCACGCGGGCGAGCTCGCGGGCGGCCTGGTTCACGCCGTTGTAGACGTAGATGCCGCGCCCGAGATCGACGATCCCCATCAGGATCCAGAGGAACGGGATCAGGATCAGCGAGAACTCGACCAGGGCCTGACCGCGGTCGCGGCGCTTCGTCGTGGTCATCGTCACTTCACCCAGACCTCGACCGCGCCGGTCGTGTTGGTGCCGGCCGAGTTGGCAACGCGGAGGGTCACGTAGTACTTGCCGCTGACGAGGTAGGTGTGCGGCGTCGGGTCCTTCTGCATCGAGGTCGAGCCGTCACCCCAGTCCCAGAACCAGCTCGTGATCGCGCACGCCGGCGAGGTCGTCGTGTCGACGACCGACATGACCACGGGCGCGTGGCCGCTGTTCGGCGTCGTCGAGTAGGTGAACCCGGCGCTCGGGATCGTGCACGCGGTGGTGGTGGACGTCGTGGTGGTGCTCGTCGACTGGTCGCGGTGCCGGTCGACGTCGTCGTCGTGGTCGTCGTGGTGGTGGTCGTCGTCGTCGTGATCGGCGGCGCGGTCTCCGGGGCGGGCAGCGTCTCGCGCTGGACCGTCGAGGATCGCGTGAACGCGACGTTCGTCCCGCCGAAGAACGGGCTCAGGACCGGCGTCAGCAGCTGGAACCGGCCGGTGATGGTGACCGTGACGCGGCTGCCCATGCCGGTCGGACAGCCGGTCTGGCTGCAGGTGACGACGATGTCCGACGGGTTGACGCTGATCCCGCTGCCCTTCAGCTCGAGCTGCACCCGGCACAGGACCAGGTTGCTGTCGCCGGTCGAGGGACAGGGGTTCGACGGGTTGAAGTCGGTCGGCGTGCTGGACGCCTGGAACGCGCCTTCCTTGGCGGCGTTCGCGACCGACAGCTGCGCGGCGGCGAGGCGACCGAGGTCGAGCGTCGTCGCGAAGAACAGCATGAACACCGGGAGCAGGAGCGCGAACTCCACCAGGCTCTGGCCGCGCGAGCGCTCGGCGAGATGCCGGCGGGTGCGGTCGAGGAGGCGAGTCGGCGAGATGTCGGAAGGACCACGGCTGAGACCAGGCGTGCGGGTTGAGTACGCCGCTCAGGCTGTGCGCGCGACCTTGCCGGGTTCCTTGAAACGGTGCGTCGGACGTCTAGTCCCTCGGTCCCGTCGGACGCGAGGAACCCGTACGGGTCTTAAGGCCGGGTGGTCCTGTCGCGCCCCCGAGCGCCCCTACTCGATGAGCCCCGCCAGCGTCTGCTTGAACACGAAGTTCTCGTCGAACAAGTGTCAATTGCACGGGTCTGGTGTGCGGGCACGCACGCACCGCGTCCCGTCTGGTGCCGGAGACGCCGGACGGCCGGGCCCCGGGTGGGGTCCGGCCGTCCGCCTGGAGGAGCGACGAGCTAGTTGATGAGCTTGAGGACGTACGAGCCCACGTAGCGCGGGCAGTCGTTGGCCGCCGCGGAGCAGGAGCTGATCGTCAGCCTCTCGTTCACGAAGTTCGACTTGAAGTAGCCGGTCACGGACTTGCCACCCTGGCTTGCGCCGGTGAGGTGGAACGTCGCCCAGCCCTGGAAGTGGCCGGTGTGGTCGACGATCGGCACGGGGTAGTCGGCGGGGTAGATCAGGTCGCCGAACAGCGCGGCATGCTGGCCGTTGTTGTGCTCCCCGATGTAGTCGCCGAAGTCGATCGTCGACGTCACCACGGTGTTGCCCACGATGATGTTGTGCATCGTCTGGGTGTTGTCGTTGGTGAGCGGGTTGTAGTCCGTCCACGACATGAGGCCGGGGGCGTCGGGCGCGTCGCCGCTCTGTCCCTGGCCGTGGTCGAAGGTGAACGGCGAGGCGCTGTTGCCATAGGCCGCGAGCGGCGTCCCGTTGGGCCCGAACGCGTCGATGCTGAACAGCATCGGCGCCGCCCCGACGACCGAGTCCGGGAACCCGGCCTGTGCGGTCGCCGTGGTGCTCACGGGCCAGGTCGACATGCCGACCACGCCCGCGAAGTGGTTCTGGTGGGGGGCCTGGACGTCGACCGCGACCTCCACGCCGTTGGACGTCGTCACGACGACGTCGACGGTGACCCCATCCGTCCCGTGGGTGAACCCGTTGGTCGCCGCGACCGTGCGGGCGCGGGCGGTCGCGAGGTTCGTGTCATGGTTGAGGAGGTAGTCGTTGGCGCCGGCGAGCGACGCGAGGTCGGACGCGCTCTGCTGGGTCCGCCGCTGGGCGAACGTCGAGCCGCCGTCGAGGACGAGGCCGACCATCGCGATGACCGCGACGAGCGCCAGGGCGAAGATGATGATGATCTGACCGCTGGAGCTGTCCTCCGCGGGCTGGTCCGTTCGGGCCATGGTGGGCACTCCGCGGTTCATTGGATGGAGACCGAGCTGGTCGACTGCAGGTCCCACGTGCCGGTCAGGCCGAGGAGCGGCGTGATCGGCGAGTAGCGGGCGACGATCCGCACCCGGACCTGGTTGCCGGGCAGGCAGGTCGTGGCCGAGTTGATCGTGCTGCCGTCGATGTCGACGCAGGTGTAGGTCGGGTTCTGGAGGTTCGGGATGAGCGACTTCTGGGTCGCCAGGACCGCCTGCGTCTCGGCGCTGTTGCCGAGCGTGCAGGGGCTGCCGGCGCATCGGTGGACGCTCGTCGCGCGGGCGAGCTCGCGCGACGCCTGGGACACGCCGTTGTACATGTAGATCGCCTGACCGAAGTCGAAGATCCCCATGAGGATGAACAGGAAGATCGGGAGGGCGAGCGCGAACTCCGCGAGGGTCTGTCCCCGCCCGCTGTCCGCCCGATGCCGCGCGAGGCGGCGAAGGAGCGCGGTCAATTGGACACCGTGACCAGTCGCGTGAACGTCGACGAGCCGCCGAGGTTCGAGACCGTGAGCTGGATGGTGTAGTCGCCACGCTTCGAGTAGACGTGGTTCGGCGGGTTCTGGAGCGTGCTGCCCTGGCCGTCGCCGAAGTCCCACGACCACTGGGCGTTGCAGCCGGCGGTCGACATGTTGGTGGAGGCGTCGGTGACGTCGAACTGGGTGTCGTTCTTCCGCCCCGACATCGGGCTGACGGTGAACGAGGCCGTCGGCGCGAGGCACGCGGCATTGGTGGACACCGTGGTCGTTGCCGTGCTGGTGCCGGAGCTGTTGGTCGCCGTGAGCGTCACGGTGAACGTGCCGACCGACGCGAAGACGATCGGGCCCGGGTTCTGCTGGGTCGAGGTCTGGCCGTTGCCGAAGTCCCACGCCCAGGTGTCCGGGCTGCCGGTCGACAGGTCCGCGAACGAGACGGTCAGTGGCGCGGCCCCGGACGTCGTCGGCGTGGCCGAGATGGCCGCGACCGGCGCGCCGACCGGCGCGGAGCCGACGGTGATGGTGCGGGTCGTGAACGTGATCCCGCCGGCGTTCCCCACCGTCAGCTTGGCGGTGTACGAGCCGGCGCTGGAATAGACGATGGTGTGCGGGCCCTGGGTCGCGCTGACCTGGCCGTTGCCGAAGTCCCATGACCAGGTGACCGGGCCGCCGGTCGAGGTGTCGGTGAAGGTCACGGACAGGGGCGCCGGACCGCTCAGCGGCGTCGCGTCGAACGATGCGGTCGGGGCCGTGCCGGTGGCGCTCGGCGCCGCGTTGAGCTGCGCCGTGGCGTTCGCCGACAGCGTCAGGTCCTGTGAGCCGAAGATCGCGCCGATGAACGGCGTGAGCAGCGTCATCCGGCCGGTGACCGCGACGCTGATCGTCTGGCCGAGGCTCGCGCTGGTCGGGCAGGTGCCCGTCGAGCACGAGACGCTCACGTCGGTGGGAGCGACGGTCACGAACCCGCCCCTCGCCTCGTTGAGCGTCCGGCACATGATCCGGTTCGACTCCTTGTTCGCCGACGTACAGGCCGTGCCGGCGAGGAAGGAGGTCGGGTTGCGGGAGCCCTCGATGGCTCCCTCGCGTGCCGCGTCGTTGACCGTGATCTGCGAGTAGAAGACACGCCCGAGGTCGAGCGCCCCCACGAGGAGGAGCAGCAGGACGGGCAGGATGAGTGCGAGCTCGGTGATGGCCTGGCCGGACGCGGGGCGGTGCGACGAGCGGCGCGACACGCCGGATGGCATGCCGGGGCGAGACCGACGCGCGCGTGTGCGACGCGGCGGGCAGCCCATGATCAGGTGGTGATGCAGTAGCTCCGCGTGGGCCGAATCGGCGCACGCGGGCACGGGCCCCTACGGGCCACAGTGACGACATCGACGTTTCCCCCGGCGACATCTGGTGATGTGGTTGGCAGCGGCGACGATCGTACACGAACCTTGCGGCCGACCTTGCATCGGTGCCGCCGGGCGACGGGTTGTGCGCCGGCCGTGGTACTCCCCCGTACCAGTGGCCTACGGGGGAACCCGCTACGACTCCTCGGGTGCCTCCGCGGGGAGCGTGATCGTGAGCGAGGCGCCGGCCCCGTCCCTCGCGCGGATCGAGCACGAGGTCGCCGTCCATCGCCCGGCACAGCTCGCGGGAGACGTAGAGGCCGAGCCCGCTGCCCTCGCCTGACGGGCGCTCGGTGCCGCGCTCGAAGCGGCGGAACAGCCGGTCGCGATCGGCCTCGCGCACGCCGGGCCCGGCATCGGTGATCGTGATCGCGATCCGTGACGACTCGCGCTCGGTCCAGACCCGCGCGTCGACGCCCGCGCGGTTGCCGTACTTCACGGCGTTGTCGAGGATCGCCCACAGGACCTGGTCGAGCTGGTCGGCGTCGGCCACCGCGAGCCAGCCGGCCGCGTCGTCGTCGAGCCGGAACGGGACGTCCGCCGCGCCCAGCGCCTCCCACGCCCGCTGGACGCGGAGCGCCGGCGCGAGCACGTCCTGGCGCGGGCGCAGGGCGCCCGACTCGATCCGGCTCACCGTCAGCAGCTGGCGGACCATCCGGCTGAGGCGGTCGGCCTGCTCGGTGATGATCCCGAGCCGCCGATCGGAGCGCTCCGACTCGAGCTGCTGGGCGTAGCCGCGGATGCTCGCCAGCGGCGTCTGGAGGTTGTGGGAGACGCCGCGCAGGAAGTCGTCCTTCGCCTCGTCGAGCTCGAGCAGCCGCCGGTTCTGGTCCTCCACCCGCGCGTACAGCTGGGCGTTGCGGATCGCCGCGCTGACCTCGATCGCGAACAGCTCGAACAGGTCCTGGTCGGCGCGCTCCCAGCGGCGGGTCGCCGGCAGGTGCCCGGTCGCGACGCCGAGCACCTCGCCCGCGGCGGTGAGCTGCGCCCGGACCGGGATCGGCTCGCCGGGCACGGCCTCCTCGGTGGCGATCTCGCGCGGGTCGACGAGGTGGAGCTCGCAGTCGATCATCCCGAACGCGGCGCGAGCCGCCTCGGCGGACCGGCCGGCGATCGCATCGGGGCGCTCGTGGAGCTCGATCGACTCGAGCGCGACGAGGATCAGGCGCAGCTCCGTGTTCCGGCGCTGGAGGTCGCGCGCCAGCCGGTTGTGGCTGTCGGCGAGGCGGCTGAACTCGTCGTCGCCCGGCAGCTCGAGCGGCGTGCCGAGGTCGCCCGACGAGACCCGGTCGACGGACGAGGCGATCGCCCGCAGCGGCGCTCCGAGGTCGGCCGCGATCGCGGCCGCCAGCAGCACGGCGAACGCGACCGCGACCGTGACCGCGAGCAGGAGCACGCGGGACACGGTCGTGTCGGTGCCGACGCCCGTGACGAGGAGCACGACGATGCCGAAGCCCGCGAGCGGCAGCACCGCCGCCGCGACGAGCCCGAGGGTCAGCCGGGTGCGGAAGCCGAGCGCCGGACCTGCCGTACGTGGCGGACGATCTCGCAGGCGCGGGCGGCCCATCGTCCTCGGTCGTGCCGTCCGGCCGTTCGGTCACGACTCGGCGGGCTCGCCGGCGCTCACGAGCCGGTAGCCGATGCCCCGCACCGTGAGCAGGTGGACGGGCTTGTTCGCGTCGAGCTCGACCTTCTGGCGCAGCCGGCGCATCGTCACCCACACGTAGCTCGGATCGGCGTCCTCGGTGTCCGCCCAGCCGCGGGCGAGGAGCGTCTCCGTGGTCACGGTCTGGCCGAGGTTCGCGGCGAGCGCGTACAGCAGCCGCGACTCGGTGGGCGTGAGCGTCACCGTCTCGCCGCCGACGACCGCCTCGCGGCGGTGGAGCTCGAGCGACAGGTTGGGCCCGAGGTCGAGCCGCTGGCGCGGCACCCGGTCGCCGAGCCGCCGGAGCACGCGCGTCACGCGCGCGCCGCAGCTCCGGGTAGTGGTACGGCTTGGTGACGTAGTCCTCGGCGACCTCCTCGAGGAGGTCGGCCTTCGAAATCCGCCGTGTCGATCGCCGACAGCACGATGATCGGCAGGTCCGCTCGCGCCTTGACCTCGCGGGCGAGCGTCAGCCCGTCCATGCGCGGCATGAGCATGTCGATGATCAGGAGGTCCGGCCAGGCCTGGCCGAGGCGGCGCAGCGCCTCCTCGCCGTCGCGCGCCGTCTGCACCTCGTAGCCGTCCGCGCGCAGCTGGTCCGCGAGGATCACGAGCAGGTTCGGGTCGTCGTCGACGATCAGGATGCGCGGCGCCGAGACGCCGTACGGGCCGGGTCCACCGAGCATGGCCGGAGGATACCGCCGCGTGTCGGGCCTCCGTCGGCCGGCTCGCGCCTGGAGCACGAGCCGCCACGCCGTCCGGTCCGGCGCTCCGGATCCGCGGAGGCCGAGGCGCTTCGCCCACGTGGTCGGTGTCGCGGCGAGCTCCGCGGCGGTCGCCGGGCGGGCCTCGACGAGGCACAGGCCGTGCCGCAGCCAGGCGTCGGCGAGACAGCCGCCCTCGAGCCGCCGCTCCACCGAGACGTCGCCCGCCAGCCGGTCGCGCTCGGCGGGGGCGACGCAGGAGCTCGGCCATGCCGCCGGGTGCGACGAGGCACGCGATGCCGGCCGCGGCCGCCTCGTCGAGCGCGAGCGCACCGCGGAGCAGCGAGCCCCACGGCAGGTTGACGGTCACGCGCTGCGGCGACGCCGTGCAGGGCGGCCGGCAGCGACTCCGCGGCCGCCGCGACGAACAGCGCGTTCGGCAGGCCGCCCTTCCGGGCGGGCGCGGCCGCACGACGGGATGCCTCGCCGAGGGCATCCGCGACGGGGTCGATGCCGATCACCAGCCGGCGTGGGTTCGCCGCCGCCGTGGCGAGGACGAACCGGCCGTCGCCGGTGCCGATGTCCGCGAGCACGCCGTCGTACGGGGCGGCTCGAGCGGTGAGTTAGCCGACGTCCACCTCGGTGACGCGGCGCCCGGTGACGATGCGCATGGCGGATCTCCTGTGAGGGTCGCGATCGTACGGCGCGGGCGACGCCATCGCAACCGGCCGGGACCCGCCGGTGCCGTCGATGACCCGCCCTACACTTCGCCTCGATGTCCGATCTCCCGATCCGCCCGTACGAGCGGCTGCCGGCGGCGTTCCACCCGTGGGACCCGGCCGCGCCCGAGGTCGCGCGCGGCGTCGCGCGGCTCGTCGCCTCGGCCGTCCCGGGCGCGGTGGTCGAGCACGTCGGCAGCTCCGCGGTGCCCGGGCTGCCGGGCAAGAACATCCTCGATCTCGGCATCGAGGCGGACCCGGACGACATCCCGGCGATCACCGACGCCCTCCTGTCGCTCGGCTTCGGCCGCCAGGGCGGCGTCGCCCCGTTCCCGCCGACCCGGCCCATGCTCACCGGCGCGGTCGAGCACCAGGGCGAGCCGTACCGGATCCACCTCCACGTCATGCCGCCGGCCCGCGGGGAGCTCGCCGAGCTGACCGCGTTCCGCGAGGCGCTGCGCACGGACCCCGCGCTGTGCCACGCCTACGCGCGAGGCCAAGCGCCGGATCGTCGAGGAGGCGCCCGACGGCCGGCTGAACCAGCTGTACACCGCGCGCAAGGCGGACTTCGTCCTCGACGCGCTGTACCGGACGGGGATCCGCCGCCCGTCGGCGGACCGGTCGCCCCGCTGCCGCCCGGCTCGACGATCGGGATCATGGGCGGCGGCCAGCTCGGCCGGATGCTCGCCGTCGCGGCGCGGGCGATGGGCTACCGGATCGTCGCGCTCGACCCGGACCCGGCCTGCCCGACCGCGGCCGTCGCGGACGAGCTGATCGTCGGCCGCTACGACGACGTCGACGCCGCGCGGCGGCTGGGCGAGCGCAGCGACGTCGTCACGTACGAGCTGGAGCACGTGGGCCTCGATGCCGCCGCGGCCGCCGGGGAGCACGCCCCGCTTCGGCCCGGGCTGGCGGCGCTCCGGGCGACCCAGGACCGGCTCGCGGAGCGCCGGTTCATCCGCTCCATCGGCGAGTACGTGGCGCCGTGGCGCGAGGTGCGCGGGATCGACGACGCCGAGGCCGCCGCGGACGCGCTCGGCTACCCGTGCCGGCTCAAGCTGCCGCTCGGCGGCTACGACGGGCGGAGCCAGGCGCGGATCCGCGTGCGCGTGCCGAGGTCGCGGCCGCGGTCCGCTCGCTGGGCGGCGAGGACGGCCGGCCGCTGCTGCTCGAGGCGGAGATCGACTTCGAGGCCGAGCTGTCGGTGATCCTCGCCCGGGACCGCGACGGGCGGACGTGCGCCTTCCCGCCGTCGCGCAACGTCCACGACGCCGGGATCCTGTCCGAGAGCGTGGCGCCGGCGCCGATCGACCCCCTCCAGGCGTTCGACGCGGCCGAGATCGCCGAGCGGCTCGCGCGCAGCCTCGACCTCGTCGGGCTGCTGACCGTCGAGCTGTTCCAGCTGCGCGGCGGCGGGCTGATGATCAACGAGCTCGCGCCGCGGGTCCACAACTCGGGCCACTGGTCGATCGAGGGTGCGGCGACGTCCCAGTTCGAGCAGCAGGCGCGCGCGATCCTCGGCCTGCCGCTGGGCTCGGTGGTGCCGCACGGCGTGGCCGCGATGGTCAACCTCCTGGGCACGGGCGAGGATCGCGACGCGCGCCTCGGCGGGGTCCCCGATGCGCTCCGCGACCCCGGCGTCCACCTCCACGTGTACGGCAAGCGGCGGGTGTTCGAGCGGCGCAAGATGGGCCACCTGACGGTCGTCGGCACGGACGCCGACGAGGCGCTCGAGCGCGCGCGGCGGGCGCGCGCGGCGCTGCGCTGGGAGGGCTGACTCGACGTGACGGAGGCAGGCGTGGCGGGACCGGTCGTGGGCATCGTGGGCGGCAGCCGCTCGGACTTCCCCGTGCTCGAGCAGGCGCAGGCCGTCCTGGCCGAGCTGGGCGTCCCGTGCGAGCTGCGGGTCGTCAGCGCCCATCGCACGCCCGACCACCTGTTCCGCTACGCCGAGACGGCGGCCGGGCGCGGGATCCGGGTGATCATCGCCGGGGCCGGCGGCGCCGCGCACCTGCCCGGGATGCTCGCCGCGAAGACGACCCTGCCGGTCATCGGCGTCCCGATCCCGACCCAGCACCTGGGCGGCCTGGACTCGCTGCTCTCGATCGTCCAGATGCCGCGCGGGATCCCGGTTGCCACGGTCGCCATCGGCAACGCCGACAACGCGGCGCTGCTCGCGGCGCAGATCCTCGCGCTGGGCGATGACGCGCTGGCGGCGCGGGTGGCGGCCCGGCGGGACGCGCAGACCGCCTCGGTCCTCGAAGACGAGTCGAACGCGGAGCCGCTCGCCTGACGAGCGGGTCGACCGCGCCGGGTCCGGCTAGGACCAGACCGTTCGGCCGGGCGTCCGGTACAGCTCGCACGCCCTCGGCCCGGGCACGGACGCCGGCGCGCCGACGCTCGGCGAGGTGGGCCGCGAGGTCCGCGACGGTCTTGAGGCCGACCAGCAGCACGAGCGCCCAGATCGGCGAGCCGAGGAACGCGACGAGGAACGCGCCGAGCACGATCGTCACGTGGAGGATCACGACCCGGCCGTAGGGCGCGCCCATCTCGCGCGCCGGGGACGAGGTGTAGCGCTCGCCGCCCAGCCACCAGTTGTACACGAACGACGCCCCGTGGCTGAGCACGAGGACCGGCAGCGCCCACAGGCATGCGACGAGGCTCGGGCCGCCGGTCGCGCCGCCCATCTGCTCCCAGATCATCGGCAGGGCGAACCACACGAACACGCCGTGGACGAGCCAGAACATCCCGTAGTGGAGGGCGAAGAACGGCATCAGGACGACGCGGGCGGTGACCGGGTTGCGGAGCTGCGCCGCGGACACCGGGCGGCCGTTGATCGTCACGCTGCCGGGATCCTCGTCGACGCCCTCGGCGGTCGCCATCCGGGCGAGCGCGAACGCGCCCACGACGCCGTTCTCGAGCCAGTACAGGGCGACGATCGTCGTCAGGCTCCAGCCGAAGAACAGCACGCCGACGAGCGGCACGAGGTTGGCGACGACGAGGAGGGCGATCGCGACCGGCGACGCGTGGGCGGCTCGCCGGAGGGTCATGAGCGTCACGCCGGGAGGGTAGCCGACGGGACCGCGACCGGGCTCCGGCCGCCCCGGCGATAGACTCGGTCCATGGACGACGAGCGCTGGGAGCCCGGGATGCCGGTCCTCGACCGGCAGGCGGTGCCGGACGTGGCGACGGCCGGTGCCGGCGCGAGCGGCGCGGTCGCGGGCACGCGCCCGCCGTGCGCGTCGCCGCCGATCCGGCCGGGCGAGGAGCACCTCCCGCCGAGCCTGCGCGGCCTCCCGGTCCGGAGCGTCCCCGAGGCGAAGCCGACGCCGCTCCAGAAGCACTTCGTCCTGCTCTCGGCGCCGGCGCTCATCCTGGGCGTGATCGCGATCACCGCGCTCGAGCTCGGCGCGGGCTTCGACAGCCCGCTCGTGAAGCTGTGCGTCCTGCTCGCGGCGCCGCTGCTGCTCGTCACGACGGCCGACGCCACGCTCCGGATCTGGCGATCGGCCTGGGCGTGGATGCCCGTGGACCGCAACCGCGGGCTGTTCCGGCTCGCGTGGGTCGTGTGCGCGGTCGTGTTCCTCGCGCTGATCGTCGGGGCGGTCGTCCTCGTGCTGGGAGCGTGACGTGACCGACGGCCCCGCACCGGCCGAGCGCGAGCTCGAGCCCGAGGAGCGCGAGCTGCTGGGGTCGATGGGTCGCGGGATCGACGGCCGGTCCACGGACATGGCGTCCGGCCAGGGCGCGCCGTGGTGGGTGACCCGGACGCTCAACCACTGCTCGAACTGCGGCGCGCGGCTCGAGCGCCGAGACCCCCGACGACGGAGCATCGCGAGCGCGCCGTCTGCCCCAGCTGCGGCTTCATCGCCTACGTGAACCCGCGCCTCGTCGTGACGACGATCCCGGTCACCGATGCCGGCGAGGCGGTGCTCCTCCGACGCGGGATCGAGCCGGGCAAGGGCGCCTGGGCGCAGCCGGGCGGCTTCCTCGAGGTCGACGAGACCGTGGCGGAGGCGGCCGTCCGCGAGACGCTCGAGGAGACGGGCCTGCTGGTGGAGCCGGGCGAGATCGTCGGGCTGTACTCGCGGCTGGAGGCCGCCGTCGTGGTCGTGGTGTTCGAGGCGCGGATCGTCGGCGGCGTGGCGCGCACCACGCCCGAGGCGCTCGAGGTCGCGACCTTCGCGCCGGACGCGATCCCGTGGGACGAGATCGCGTTCAAGACCTCGTACTGGGCGATCCGCGACTGGGTCGCGCGTCGCGCGCCGGCCGTGTCCCTGCCCGACACGTTCCGCGGCTGGGAGCAGTTCTAGGGGCGTTTGCCGGGTCGGGCCACCTCTCCTAGACTGACGCGACACGTTTCACAGGCTCTCCCACGGGGGAGTCGACAACCGAAGAGCCGCGCCCCCGGCAGCCCGTTCTGTCGACTCGCGACCACCCGGACGACATCCGTCCCGGTCGCACCACCGCCCCGCTGGCGATCGAGCCTCGCTCTCCCCCAGGTTCGTCAGTCCCGACCCCGTGCGTGACCACGCGTCCCCAGGCGCGCGTCGCACGTCGTCGCGGCACCCGCGCGTCCGCCGACCCGGCGCGCCGTGGGCACCCGGCTCTTGCCAGTCTCCGTCGCCGTGCGCAGCCCGCACGGCGTCCGGCAGAGAGGAGGCAGGCCGTTGGCCTACCCGAACTCCGACGCCACGCAGGCGTCATCCACCGCCCACCGGGGCTCGCGCGTCATGGCGCTCGCCCCACCGTCTCGTCCTCGCCGCCGTCGCGGCGCTCCTCCTCGTCGGGCTCGCCGGGCTCCCGTCGAGCGCCGCGTGGCCGATCGCCTCGCGTGACTCGTACCTCAGCCGCGGCTACAGCTCCGGCCATCGCGCCGACGACCTCGCCGCCACACGGGGCACCCGCGTCGTCCCGGTCGGCACGGGCCGCGTCGTGTTCGCGGGCTGGAAGTCGAACTGTGGCGGCTACCAGGTCTGGGTCTCGCACGGCGACGGCCGCTACACCGGCGTACTACCACCTCGGCAAGGAGGTCGTGTACTCGGGCCAGCCGGTCATCCGCGAGGAGACGCCCCTCGGGCACCGTGGGCTCGAGCGGATGCGCGACCGGGCCGCACCTCCACGTGGAGCTGTGGAAGGGCTTCCCGTGGCGGAGCGGCTCGTACCGGGTCAACCCGTGGGGCGCCATCGACTCCGGGTCGTACCTGCCGTCCCGCTACCGCTGATCGGCTAGCGGCGGACCCTGCCCCGGCTCGCGGCCGCGCGCCGGCGCCGAGCTCGCTCCGTCGCTCGCCGTAGTGGCGGCGCCGCAGCCCGACGGTCACCGCCGCCTGCTCCGGTCCCGACACGCCCATCCGGGCGAGCGACGCGCGCGCGAGCTCGATCGCGGCCTCGATCTCCGGGTCCGCGAGCCGCGTGACGCCGAGGTCCTGGAGCGCGGTCGTCTCGGTCCGCCCGCGTGCCCGCGCGATCACGGTCAGCCGCGGGTTGATCTCGCGCGCCCGCTCCACGGCGAGACGGGCCGTCATCGCGTCGCCGATCGTGATCACGAGCAGCCGCGCGCCGTCGAGGCCGGCCCGGCGCAGGATCGCCATGCTCGCGGCATCCCCGAACAGCGTCGCCGCGCCCATGGTCGCGGCCTCGTCCAGCGCGTGTGGGTCGCGGTCGATCACGACGCACCGGAACCCCCGGCTGCGGACCGCCCGGACGACGACCCGCCCGACCCGGCCGGCACCCAGCACGACGACGGCGGGCCGGTCCGCGCCACCGTCCGCGCCGCGGCGGCGAGCTCGCCGCGGCTGAAGCCGCCCAGCGCCTCGACCGGGGGCTCGGCGACGAGACGGGCGTGCTCGAGGCGCTCGATCAGGCGAACGTGCGCCCGACGACGAGGACCGGCGTGAGCACGATCGACGCGACCGCCGTGCCGAGCACGAGGTTGTAGCCGCGGGTGTCGAGCAGGTCGAGCTGACAGCGCCTGCTCGGCGAGCAGGAAGCTGAACTCGCCGACCTGGGCGATCGTCGCGCCCGAGCAGCAGCGCGCTGCGCAGCGGGAGCCCCAGCAGCCGCCCGAGACCGGCGCTCACGGCCGCCTTGCCGACGGTCGCCACGACCAGCAGCGCCACCAGCGCGGGCCAGTCCGCGAGCATCGCCGCGGGGTCGAGCAGCATCCCACGGACACGAAGAACAGGACGGCGAACAGGTCGCGGAACGGCGTGATCTCGCCGGCCGCCTGGTGGCTCAGCTCGGACTCGCTGACGATCAGCCCGGCGACGAACGCCCCGAGCGCGAGGCTCAGGCCGAACACCGCCGAGCTGAGGAACGCGGCCAGCAGCGCGGTCGCGAACACGGTGAGCAGGAACAGCTCCGGCGATCCGAGCCGGCGTGACCGACCGGAACAGCCAGGGCAGCATCCGCGTGCCGACGACGTAGGCGAGGGCGAGGAACAGCGGCCGTCCGCAGCAGCGCGAACGCGACCGGCCCCGCGAGGTCGCCGCCGGCGGCGAACGGCTCGAGCAGCGCGATCAGCAGGATCGTCAGCGAGGTCCTGGACGACCATCCAGCCGATCGCCGAGCGGCCATGGAGGCTGTCGAGCTCGCCCCGCTCGGCGAGCAGCTTGAGGACGACCACCGTCGAGCTGATCGCGACCGCGGCCCCGACCACGACCGCCGCCGGCGCCGGCAGCCCGATCGGGATGCCGATGCCGGCCGCCACGACGCCGATGATCAGGACCTGGAGGATCGCGCCCGGGACGGCGATCCGGCGCACCGGGGCGAGCTTGCTGAGCGAGAACTCGACGCCCAGGGCGAACAGGAGGAGGACGACGCCGACCTCGGCGAGCTCGCTGATCTGGGCCGTGTCGCCGACGAAGCCGGGCGTGAACGGCCCGATGACGACGCCCGCGAGGAGGTAGCCGACGATCGGGGGCTGGCGCAGCCGGACGGCGATGATCCCGCCGACGAGCGCGAGCGCGACCGCGACGCCGAGGTCCATGATGAACCGCAGGTCGTCGGGGACGGCGAGAGTCAGCTCGGGCAGGGGCGGCACGTGCCGCCATGATCCGGGTCGGACGACGCTCCGGGCAAGGACAATCGGCGGCGCCCGCGATTGCGATCAGCGCGCGCGGCGTTCCTCGGTCTCGGCCGCCGCGATCGCCGCCCCCACGATGCCCGCGTCGTTGAGCAGCTTGGCCGGCACGACCGCCGCCCGGACGGTCAGCCGCGGGATGAACCGCTCCGATCGCTTCGAGACGCCGCCGCCGATGATGAACAGCTTCGGGCTGAACAGCTTCTCGATCGCCAGCAGGTGCTCGTCGAGGTCCATCGCCCACGCCTTCCAGCTGAGCGCTCGTCGGACGCGGGACGCCGCGGCGGAGCGGCGCTCGGCGTCCCGGCCGCGGATCTCCATGTGCCCCAGCTCGAGGTTGGGGACGAGCATCCCGTCGTAGAACAGCGCGGAGCCGGTCCCGGTCCCGAGCGTGATCAGGAACACCGTCCCCTGCTGGCCCATCCCGGCGCCGAAGCGCATCTCGGCCACGCCCGCCGCGTCCGCGTCGTTGACGAGGTGGACGGGCCGGCTGAGGACGCGCTCGAGCGCGCTGTCGGCATCGAAGTCGAGCCAGCCCGGGTCGACGTTGGCGGCGCTCTTCGTGACCCCGTCGATGACGACCGCCGGAAAGCCGACGCCGACCGGCACCTTCGGATCGAGCGTCACCTCGGCGGTGATCTTCTTGATCATCCGTGCGATCGAGGCGATGACGGCGGCCGGCGCGGAGGGCTGCGGCGTCGGCACGCGATGGCGCGGGCTCAGCAGCTCGCCCGTGTCGAGGTTGACGGCCGCGGCCTTGATCCCCGATCCACCGACGTCCACGCCGATCGCGACCCGCAGCCCGGTCGCGTCGAGGACCTCGCGCTTCGCCTCGGCGGCCGCCTTGTCCTGGTCGTCCTCGACGTGCTTGCTCGGCCAGCTGGGCGGCCTCCCGCGCGACCTTCTTCGTCCGCTTGGGGTCGGGCGCCTCGTCGCGCCACGGCTTCACCGCGCCGCCGGGCTCCCCCGTGGCGTCGGGCTCAGCGGGCGTCTCGGCCGGCTCGGGCGCGGTCGGCGGCGGCTCCTTGGGCATGGCCGTGCTCCTCGCTGGTCGCCGGGGCCGCGGCTTCGGAGGCGGTCCGGCCTCGGGCTCGGGCTGGGACGCCGGCTTGTCGGTTGCTCGTGATCTGGGCATGAGCGCTCTCGGCAGGGGCCCCGGCCGTTGGGGGGCGCGTCGGGACAGTGTGCCTCGTTTTCTCCCGCGAGGGGAGCGTCCGCGGCGGCGCCGACGAGCCTGCCGCCGGGCGGGGTCAGCGACCCGCGCCGCGGGCCGGCGAGGAGAGGAACGTGTCGTCGGCGTTCGAGACGAGGCAGACGGCCGTGCGGATGCCCGCATCCCAGGACCGCTCGGTCGGCACGCCCGTCGTCAGCCGGAGCGTCGATCCATCCACCGGGTGGCCGACATGGGCCTCGAACGCCGCCTCGCAGCGCGCCTCCTGCGCGAGCGTCAGCTCGCTCCGCCCCGGATACGCCGCAGCCGCCGTGCCTTCGAGCAGCCAGGCGTCGGCGACCTCGTGGCTGTGGGACGCGTCGCACGGGGCACGCTCCGCGCTCTGCTCGAACAGCACGAGGAGGATGCCGCTCTCCGTGCCGATCGGGTGGAGGTCGGGGTCCGCGTCGGCCGAGCGGATGTACAGGCAGTCACCGGCCCGGACCTCCGGGACGCGGAGCACCTGGGGCCGGGTCAGCTGCAGGACGAGCCAGCCGCCGACAAGCGCCACGACGAGGGCGACGAGCGGCGTGCTGCCAAGGAACTTGCGCAGCTCGTCGCCCCACTGCTCGCGCAGCGAGGCTCGGCCGTACTTCTCCCGCTCGGGTCGATCGTCGGGCATCGGCGCGAGCGTACTCGCCCGGCGGCGATCAGTAGAGCTGCGTCGTCCCGGTGGGGAACGTGAACGCGAACGCGGACGGCGGCAGGGTCACGTCCGGCGCGTAGGTCGTGACGATCGCGTCACGGGTGACCCGCCCGCCGATCGACTCCTCGAGCCGCAGGATCACGCCGTCGGCGCGATCGACCGCGATCCGGATCGCGAAGTCCGGGCGGTCCGCGGCCACCTCGACGGTCCGCGGGTGGTCGCACTCGAGGACGAGGGCCTCGCGCCCGGCAACCGTCGTCGTACCGGTGATCCGGCAGTCGCCCGTCGCGAGCACGTTCTGGCAGTACCCGGCCGGGTGGATGAACAGGTCGGGCAGGGTCTCCATCTGGAGCGGCGTGATCGGCGTGTAGACGCGCGCCGCACCGGGGAGGTCGTCGTTCAGCCCGCGAGGCCGCGGCCGGACCGGGCGGGTCGTGCCCAGCGTCCGCGACGCGGTGTAGGTCCGGACCGTCGTGCCGTCCGAGATCCACACGTCGTAGTCGACGGCGGCGCTGTCCCCGTTGCCGAGCGACGACAGCACCTTGGCCTTGCCCGGGTGCTCCAGCGACACCTCGCTCGTGACGACGTCCTCGCCGCGCGCGGTGAACGAGTGCTCCTCGATCCGCATCCGCAGCGTCCCGAATCGGAGCTCGGCGTCACGCATGAAGGTGAACAGCTCCTCGACCGAGGGGACGTCGTCGCGCAGGGCGACGATCTCGGGCGTGGCGAGGCCGGACGCGGGGACCGGCAGCGAGCCGGCCTGGTCCCAGATGCGGGTGGACATCGGCGCGATTGTAGCGGGCGCGATCAGGTCGTCGGACCGGTTCGCGGCGTCGACGATCGCGACGAGGGCACGCTGGACGCGCAGCTTCTGCTCCAGCTCCGCAACGCGCGTCACGGGATCGGGATCACGGTCGGCGGGCATGCGTGGCTGAGGCTACCCGACCCGCATCCGGCGTCGCATGACGCTGCGGGCCTTGACGCCGGGCGGGATGAGGCTGAACGCTTCCGTCCATGACACGGATCGCGCGCCGGAGCAGCCCATGCGCCTGATCGGCACGATGCTGCTCGCGGGCGGGGTGCTGCTCGTCGCCCTCGTCCTCGGGTTCGTCGTCGCGTTGGTCATCGCGGTGACGCTCGGCTCCCTGATACCGGTCGACCCCGAGAGCACGGACGCCACGCCCGAGATCCTGCGCGCGGTCCTCGTCTACCTCGTGTGGGGAGTCACCGCCACGGCCGTGTTCGCCTTCACCTGGCGGCGCCTCCGCTCGAGCCCACCACCGTCCCCTTGACGCCGCGGCGTCGGTGAGGTATATCGATCTTCGATATATCGATCCACCGACTATCTGGCCGTTCCGGCCGGAGGCAGGGAACCGTGGCAGGCATCGGAATCTCACGCCGGGAGCTGCTCCGGCGGTCGCTCGGGGCGGGCGTCGTCCTCGTCATCGCGGAGTGGGCCGCCGGCACCCTCGGATTCCTGTGGCCAAAGGCCGCGGTCGCCGCGCTCCGGGTCCGGGTCGGGACGCTCGCGGACCTCGAGGCGGCCAACCCGGCCCTCCCCGTCGCGGACGGGTTCCCGGCCTACGTCGCCGTTGCGAAGGCGTTCGTCGTGCTGGTCGAGCCCGGGGACGGCTTCCGGCACGGCGCTGACGCGACCGGCACCGGCGCGGGCGTCAACGTGATCGCGCTGTCGCAACGGTGCCCCCATCTCGGCTGCCGTCCGGAGCCCTGCCTGGAGGACTGGTGGATGCATTGTCCGTGCCACCAGTCGCGGTACGATCGCCTGGGGATCAAGCCGGCCGGGACGACCTACGGGCCCGCGCCGCGCAGCATGGACCGGTTCGCCGTCGAGGTCTCGGACGAAGGCGTGCTGACGATCGACACCAGCAGGATCATCCTCGGGCCGCTGCCGATCGCGCTCGGCCAGCCCGGCGTCATCCCGCCACGCGTCGAGCACGGATGCGTCTGACGATGGAGCCGCTGCTGCGCCTCTACCCCGCCCGATGGCAGCGACGCTACGCGATCGAGATGGACGCGCTGCTCGCCGATGATCCGCCCGGCATGCGGGCTCGGCTCGACCTCGTCCGCGGCGCGCTCGACGCCCACCTCCACCCGTGGTGGGTGCCCGCCTGGCCGGTCGTGGCGGCGGCGATCGGCGGGGTTGCCTGGACGTTCGCGGGCGCGGTGGCCCTCGGCCAGCCCGTCCCGCCAGACTGGCCCGGGTACCTCCTCGAGACGCTGCCGGTGTTCCTCGCGGCGGCGCCACTGCTCCTGCTCGCGACGCTCGGGGCGTCGACGCGGCTCGGGCCACACGATCCGTCGGCAGTGCGCATCGGGCGGCCGCTCGCGACGATCGGCTGGCTGGCGTGGATCGTGCTGCTCGCGGGCGCCATCTCGGGCTCCGGTGCCGGGCCGGCCCTCGCCGTCGCCGCCACGCTCGCCGCGGCGGGCACGCTCATGGTCGGGATCGCGCTGCTCGCGGCAGGTGACTGGGCGCCGGGCGGGGCGTTGCTGGTCGCCGCGCTGGTGCTCGTCGTCCCGGCGCCGTGGTCTGCCGCGGCGTTCGGTGCCGCGTGGGTGGCTGCGGCCGTGGCCCAGCTCCTCGACCCGCGACCGCGGCCGCGGACGACGGGACGGCTCGCATGACGCGCGACGATCCGGTCGCCGATCTCGGCGGCCTCGCGGAGGCGTCGGTCGAGATCCTCGTCGTGCTGAGCGGCGGCGCCGCGCACGGGTATGCGATCAAGACGGCCGTCGAGCAGGAGACCGGCCGCACGCTCGGGCCCGGGACGCTCTACACGGCCCTCGCGCGGCTCGAGGAGCGCGGCCTCATCGAGGCGCTGCCGACGTCCGACCGGCGGCAGCCGTACCGGCTGACCGAGCGCGGCCAGCAGGTGCTGACCGCCGAGCTCACCCGGCTCCAGGCGCTCGCGGCTCGCGGGCTGAAACGCCTCGGCCGGCCGGTCGAGTGATCCGCATCCGGACGGCGGCCGTTGTCCTCGCGGCGGCAGCCCTCACGTCGCTCGGCGGGTGTGGCGAGGTTGTCGACCAGGCCGCCGCAGAAGCTTGCCGGGACGGGGCCGATCGCGACCGTCGTTGCCGCCAACCTCGCGTTCCAGCCGACCACCATGACGATCCCCGCCGGGACGCCCTGGCGGATCGAGCTGCGCAACCTCGACGCCGGTGTGCCCCACAACCTCCTGATCCACCAGGTGGACTGGCAGATCGCGAAGACGGAGGTCGTGACGGGCGTGGCGACGACGGCGGTGGACATCGAACCGCTTGCCGCGGCCGAGTACGTCTACAGCTGCGAGGTCCACCCGACCATGACGGGAACGCTGACGATCACGCCGTAGGGCCGCTCAGCCGCCGGCGGGTCCGCCGCCGAGGCCCGGCTCGGTCATCGCCGCCGGGTCGAGCAGCTCGTCGAGGCGCTCCGCGGGATGCCCCGCTCGAGGGCGAGCTCGCGGACCGTGCGGCCGGACTTGAAGCCCTCCTTCGCGAGCGCCGCCGCGGCGTCGTAGCCGATCTCGGGGGCGAGCGCCGTCGCGAGCATCAGCCCCTGCTCCACGAGCTGCGGGCCGCGCTCCGTCGCCGTGAGGCCCTCCACCAGCCGGACCCGGAAGTTGCGCGCCGAGGCCGCGAGGAGCGTGATCGACTCGAGCATCGCCAGCGCGGTCACCGGGAGCATCACGTTGAGCTCGAGCAGCGAGCCGGTCTGGGCGAAGCCGACGGTGGCGTCGTTGCCGACGACGCGGGCGACGACCATCGTCAGGCTCTCGACGATGACCGGGTTCACCTTGCCCGGCATGATCGAGGAGCCGGGCTGCGTCTCGGGCAGGGCGAGCTCGCCGAGGCCCGCGCGCGGGCCCATGCCCATCAGCCGGATGTCGCTCGCGATCTTCCACAGGCCGAGCGCGATCGCGCGTAGCGCGCCGTGGGCGGCGATCGCCGCATCGAGCGAGGCCTGGGCGTGGAAGTGGTTGGGCGCCTCGCGGACGAGGAGGCCGGTGAGCTGCGAGAGCTGGCCACAGGCGCGGGCCGCGTACTCGGGGTGGGCGTTGATCCCGGTGCCGACCGCCGTCCCGCCCAGCGGGACGTCGAGCAGCTCGTCGCGCGCGGCCTGCGCGCGTCGGATCGCCTCCTCGACCTGGCCGGCGTAGCCCGCGAACTCCTGGCCCAGCCGGATCGGCGTCGCGTCCTGGAGGTGGGTGCGGCCGGTCTTGACGACGTCCCAGAACGCGTCGGCCTTCGCCGCCAGCGCCTCCTGGAGGTCGATCAGCGCGGGGATCAGCTCCTCCTCGATCGCGAGCGCCGCGGACAGCTGGAGCGCCGTCGGGATCGTGTCGTTGGAGGACTGGCACTTGTTGACGTCGTCGTTGGGATGGACCTTCGCGCCCAGCCGCGCCGACGCCACGTGCGCGATGACCTCGTTCATGTTCGTGTTGGTCGAGGTCCCGGAGCCCGTCTGGTAGACGTCGATCGGGAAGTGCGCGTCGTGGCGCCCGTCGGCGACCTCCCGGGCGGCTTCGACGATCGCCTCGGCCGTCGGCGCCGTCGAGCAGGCCGAGGTCGCGATTGGTCACCGCGGCGGCGAGCTTCACGAGCGCGAGGGCGCGCAGGAACCGGCGCGGCAGCGGCGTGCCCGAGATCGGGAAGTTGAGGACGGCGCGCTGCGTCGAGGCGCCGTACAGCGCGTCTGCGGGGACCTCCATCTCGCCCATGGAGTCCCGCTCGATGCGGGTGGCCGGCGAGCCGGCGGTGCGTCTCGCTGCTCATGGGCCGATGGTAGACCCGCGGGCCGGGGCCTCGCGGGCCGGGGGTCGCGGCGGTGCGTCAACCGGACCCGGCCGGCATGTACCGCTCGAGCCAGGCGAGCATCCGCCCGATCCAGTCGCCACGCGTCGCGACATCGCTGAAGCCGTGGCCCTCCGTCGGGTAGATCACCAGCTCGGCGTCCGTGCCCTGCTCGCGCAGCGCGCGGAACAGCTCGATCGCCTGGCCCATCGGCGTCGCGCGGTCACGGGCGCCGTTCGTGATCAGGGTCGGCGTCCGCAGCCGCGACCCGGCGAACACGGGCGAGCGCTCGACGTAGCGGGCCGTGTCGGTCGCGGGATGGCCGCCGATGTAGTCGCGCACGAACGCCGTCAGGCTCGACGCGTAGTACGCGGCCACGAAGTCGGTGAGCGGCGAGCTGACGATCGCCGCGGCGAACCGGTCGGACAGCGCCGGCAGCAGCGCCGCCATGTAGCCGCCGTAGCTCACCCCGGCGACGGCGATCCTCGCCGGGTCGGCGATCCCCTCCGCGACCAGCCACTCGACACCGGCGAGCAGGTCCTGCGCGTCCACGCCACCCATGTCGCCCGACGACGGCCGCGGCGAACGCCCGGCCGCGGCCCGTCGAGCCGCGCGGGTTCGGCTGCAGGGTGGCGTAGCCGGCCTCCGCCTGGATCGCCCCGAGCACCGTGGGCGCGTACCGGCCCACGGCGGCGACCGGGCCGCCGTGCACCCACAGGACGGTCGGGAACGGCGGCTCGCCCGCGGGCACGCGGAGCAGCCCCTCGATCGTCGTCCCGTCGCCGGCGGTCCAGCGCACGATCCGCTCCGCCGCGCACGCCGCGAGCAGCTCGTCGTGGACGGGCGTCCGGTTCGACACGAGGGTCCGCTCCTCGCCACCGATGATCGCCGCGAGCCGCTCCGGCTCGAGCGGGCCGTCGAGCGAGGTCACGAAGTCGCCGTCCGTCCCGATCGGCGAGAGGTACGCGAATAGCCCGCCCTCGCCCGTCTCGGCGCGCCACGTCTCCTGCCATGCGCCACCGGTCGTCGCGATCCCGGCCGTGACCTGGAACCCGTCGCGCCCGAGGACGACGAGGCGGTCGTCGCCCAGCCAGCGCGCCGCATGCGCGTCGCCGGCCGTCGGCAGCGTCCGCGCCCCGGATCCGTCCGCGGCGACGAGCAGCAGCTCGCCCGACGTGTAGTAGCGGTCGCTGGCGACACCCTCGATGACCGCCACGCCGGACCCGTCGGGCGACCCGGTGGCGAACTGGAGCTGCCACTCGGGGACGTGGAGGGTGGTCACCGCGCCGTCCTCGAGGCCGATCCGCACGAGCCTCGAGTGGTACCACGCGTCCTCGGCCGGTGCGTCGGTGACGACCGCGACGACGGCGGCGTCGCCCAGCCAGTCGGCCTCCCACGTGTTCATGCCCTCGGGCGACAGCTGCCGCGCGTCACCGGTCGCGAGGTCGACGATCCAGGTCGTCCGCCACTCGTCGTGCCCCGTCGTCGTCTCGACGACCGGCGTCCATGCGGGCTCGTCGGCGGCGTCCGCCGCGAGGTCGCCGACGGTCCCCGAGCCCATCCCGTCCGCCTGCTCGGCGTGCTCGCCCGCGACGACGAGGAGGAGCGACGCGCCGTCCCGGCTCGGCCGCTGCAGCTCGGGAAAGCCGGTCGGGGCGGGGAGCCGCCGCGGCTCGCCGACGGGCCCGTCGGACCCGATCTCGAGCGCGAACGGCGCCGGCCGGTGACGGCTGCCGATGTCGGCGAGGAACGAGAGCCGCCGCCCGCCGAGCGACCAGCGCGGATCGGCCGCGTCGACACCGGCGCCGGTCACCTGCCACCGCCGGCCGCCGTCGACCGCGATCACGTGCAGCTCCGCGTGGCCGCGTCCCTCGAGCGCGTCGGTGACCTGGAGGATCGTCGCCACCAGCATGCCGTCCGGCGATACCTCGGCCGTCGAGACCATCGAGGTCGATCCGACGAGCCGGCCGACGAGATCCTGGTAGCGGGCGACCGTCGTCGCATAGCGCGCCGTGTCGCGGGTCGTGTGGCTCATGCGCCCTCCTCGACGGGAGTATCCGCGGAGCGGCAAGCGGGTTCCGGCCTATCCTGCGGAGATGCCCGATCCGAGCCTCGACTTCCGCGTCGCCATGGGCCAGCTCCCGACCGGCGTGACGGTCGTCACGACGCTCGACGGGGAGCGGCCGCTCGGGATCACGGTCAATGCCCTGGCGTCGGTGAGCCTCGAGCCGCCGATGCTGACGGTCGCGATCGACCGTGGCCGGTTCATCGTCCCGTCGATTGATGCCGCGGGCCGGTTCGCGGTCAACATCCTCGACGAGGCCCAGCAGGATCTCTCGGACTGCTTCGCCGGCTCCGACGTCACGCCGGGCCGGGACGCGTTCTGCGGCGCCCCGTGGCATCCGGGCGCGACGGGCCTGCCGATCCTCGACGGCGCGATCGCCTCGCTCGAGTGCACGATCGAGCAGCAGGTGCCGGTCGGCGACCACTGCCTGTACATCGCTCGGGTCGACGCGAGCGCCGTCGCGGACGCCGCGGCCGGCCCGCTGCTCTACCACCGCCGCCGCTACCTGCGGATCGAGCGCTCGACGACCGCGACCGTCGCGGGCAAGCCCGAATCGCCGGCCGGCTGAGCGGCCACCCGATGCCGACGATCGCCGCCAACGGCCTCGAGATCGCGTACACGGTGGACGGCGCCGGACCGCCGCTCGTGCTGCTCCACGGGGCGAGCTCGTCGGGCGCGGCGGACTTCGGCCGTGTCCTGCCGGCGCTCCGCGGCGGGTTCCGGTGTCACGTGCCGGACGCGCGCGGCCACGGCGGCACGCGCTGGGACGCCGCGGACGGGCTTCCGCTACGAGTGGCTGGTCGACGACGTCGCTCGCCTTCGTCGATGCGCTGGGGCTCGAGACGTTCCACCTGCTCGGGTTCTCGATGGGCGGTGCCACGGCGCTCGGGTTCGCCGTCCGGCATCCCGGGCGGCTGCGCACGCTCGTGCTGGCCGGGATCGCGCCCGAGCGCCAGCCCCGCGCCTCGGTCGCCCGGCGGCTGTTCGACGCCGACCGGATCGAGGCGCAGGACCCGGAATGGGCCGACGGAGCTCTCCGCGCGTCATGACCCGGTCCAGGGTCCCGGCGCCTGGCAGCGGCTGCTCCCCGCGATCGCCCGCGACGTCGCGTCGCAGGAGCTCCAGGGACCTGCCGACCTCGTCGGGATCGACTGCCCGGTGCTGCTCGTGGTCGGCGATCGCGACCCGTTCGTCCCGGCCGACCAGGCGTGGCGCCTCAAGCGGCAGCTCCCCGACGCGCGGCTGCTGGTCGCGCCCGACTGCGGCCACGAGGTGCTGCTCCGGCGGCCGGCCCTCGCGATCGAGGCGCTCGCCGGGTTCTATCGTTCGACCGAGGCGGTGGCTGCCCGGCGTGCTGAAGCGGCGTCCGATGCGGCGCCGGGCCGGACCCGACACCGACACCGGCAGCGGCACCACGATCGTCGGCCCACCTGGGCGCGGACGAGCCGGACGGCGAGGTCACACCCGACACGGACTGGCTCAAGGAGGCGACCCGATGACCGACGACCGCGAGCGTTCGCTCGTCAGCGTGGCGTTCCCCGCGGGTGACCCCGCGCGTGACGGTGTCGCCCTCGTGACGCTCGACCGGCGCGAGGCCCGGAACGCGCTCTCGTTCGCGCTGCTCGCCGACCTCGACGAGGTGCTCGCGGTGCTCGACGACGACGAGTCGTGCCGGGCGATCGTCATCACCGGCGCCGGCGAGCGGGCGTTCGCGGCCGGGGCCGACATCCGCGACCTGGCGAGCTCGACGCGCGAGCAGCTGCGGCGCGACGATCCGTTCGCTGCCGTCGACCGCGTCGGGCGGCTCCGGACGCCGGTCATCGCGGCGGTGCGCGGCTATGCGCTCGGTGGCGGCTGCGAGCTCGCGATGGCGTGCGACATCGTGGTGGCGGGCGATGACGCGGTGTTCGGCCAGCCCGAGCTCTCGATCGGCGTCATCCCGGGCGCGGGCGGCACGCAGCGGCTGGCGCGGGCCGTGGGGCGGGCACGGGCGATGGATCTCGTGCTGTCGGGGCGCCAGGTGCGTGCCGACGAGGCGGAGCGGCTCGGGATCGTGTCGGTCGTCGTGCCCGCCGCCGAGGTGCTCGAGACGGCGCTCGATCGGGCCACCGCGATCGCCGCGCTCCCGGTCGAGGCGGTGCGGGCGGCCAAGGCCGCGGTCAACGCGGCCCAGCGGCTGCCGCTCGACGAGGGGCTGCGGTTCGAGCGCGAGCGGTTCGAGGCGCTGTTCGACACGCACGACCAGGAGGAGGGGATGGTCGCCTTCCTCGAGAAGCGGCCGCCGGTCTGGCGGCACCGCTAGGCGCGCCGTCGGCCGTCGTCAGGCGGCGGCTTCCTCGGGCATCGCCGGCCGGACGACGACGACGTACGTCTTGCCGTCCGGGCCGTCGTAGGTGAACGGACCGGCGGCGTCGCCCGGCGCGCTCCCGATCGCCTCGCTCTCGGCCGCGCGTCAGGAGGTGGGTCGTGAACCCGAACTGGTCGTCGGGCGGCGGCTGGACGAACGCCTGGGGCGCGGTCTCGGGCCACGGCCATGCCGTCGTGGCGGTGCCCGGCGCGGGTTCCGTCTGGGCGAGGACGGCGACCGAGGCGGGTGCCGCGTAGTCGGCGTCGGTCGGGATCGCGACGAGCCGCTCGACGAGCTCGGCGAGCGCCGTCAGGACCGCGGCGTCGGGACCGGGCGGCGGCTCCATGCCGAGCCCGGCGACCGCGATCCGCTTGTCCACGCCGCCGGCCTGGAGCTCGATGACGGTGGTCGGCACGTCCATGACCATCACCGGGAACTCCTCCTTCGCGATGCCGACCTTGCCGTCGACGAGCGCGCTCCGGAGCACCGCCTGGACCTCGTCCTCGGTCAGGTGCGTCTCGCGCAGGACCTCCGCCGGGAGGCCGTTGCCCGGCGCCGCCTTCGCCGCCTCGGCCGGGGTGCTGATGAGGACGCGGCCGTCGCCGTAGAGCGTGAACCGCGGGACGCGGGCCATCACCGTCTCCATCATCATGAAGCCGCCCTCCTCGGCGACCCGCAGCACGATGTCGGTGGGGCCGGTCGGGTGATCGATGTGGTCCGCGTCGGCGGCTGGAGTCGCGGCGGCGGGGTCCGCGGGCGTTGCCGACCCGCCGGTCGGGGGAGCCGCGGCCGACCCGCCGCAGGCGGCGACGAGCGCGGCGACGATGAAGGCGGCGGGCGCGAGCAGGCGTGAGGGCGTCGGCATGGGTGCCGGACGCGCGGAACGGCGGCCGGGTTCCCTGTCCGGCGCGTGCCACAATCGGGGCATGGCCCGAGACCTGCACCGACCCTTCCGCGAGGCCTGGATCGTCGACGCCGTGCGCACCCCCATCGGGCGCTACGGCGGCGCGCTCGCATCCGTCCGCCCCGACGACCTCGCCGCCGTCGTCATCCGCTCGATCGTCGACCGGACCGGGATCGACGCCGGGCTCGTCGAGGACGTGATCCTCGGCTGCGCGAACCAGGCGGGCGAGGACAATCGCAACGTCGCGCGGATGGCCGCGCTGCTCGCCGGGCTGCCGGTCGAGGTGGCGGGCCAGACCGTGAACCGGCTGTGCGGGTCGGGGCTCCAGGCGGTGAACGCCGCGGCCCACGCGATCGGTGCCGGCGACGGCGACGTGTTCATCGCCGGCGGCGTCGAGTCCATGACGCGGGCGCCGTACGTGCTGCTCAAGCCCGAGGCCGGCTTCGAGCGCGGCGCGCGCACGATGGAGGACACGACGCTCGGCTGGCGGTTCGTCAACCCGCGGATGCAGGCGGCCTATCCGCCGATCTCGCTCGGGGAGACCGCCGAGTGCGTCGCGGACCAGTGGACCGTGCCCCGCGAGCGGCAGGACGCCTTCGCGCTCGAGAGCCAGCGCCGGGCCGCCGCCGCGATCGCCGACGGGCGGTTCGACGGGCAGCTCGTGCCGGTCGAGGTGGCCGGCAGGAAGGGGGCCGTGACCGTCGTGGACCGCGACGAGCACCCGCGCGAGACGTCGCTGGAGGCGCTCGCCGGGCTCAAGCCGGCGTTCAAGGCGGGTGGCACCGTGACCGCGGGGAACAGCTCCGGGATCAACGACGGCGCGGCGGCGCTGCTCCTGGTCGAGGCGGGCCGGGCGGCCGAGCTCGGGCTGCGGCCCCTGGCGCGCGTCGTGTCGACCGCCGTCGCCGGCGTCCACCCGGACGTCATGGGGATCGGTCCCGTGCCCGCCGTGCGCAAGGCGCTTGCCCGGGCAGGGATCGAGGCGGCCGAGCTCGACGTGGTCGAGATCAACGAGGCGTTCGCGTCCCAGTCCGTCGCGTGCATGGACGAGCTGGGGCTCGATCCGGCGCGGGTGAACCCGAACGGCGGGGCGATCGCGCTGGGGCATCCGCTCGGGGCGTCCGGGGCGCGGCTCGTGACGATGCTCGTCCACGAGCTTGGCCGGACCGGCGGCCGCTACGGCCTCGCGACGATGTGCATCGGCGTGGGGCAGGGGATCGCCACGGTCGTGGAGCGCGTCGAGGCGTAGGCATGGAGCCGGCCTCGTCCTGCGCGCGGTCGCGCTCGTCGTCGCGATCGCGCTGGGGCGGGTGGCCCGGACGTCACGCGGCGGGCGGCGCGTGGCGGCCGTCGTCGGCACGCTGCTCGCGTCGCGGCCTTCGTCAGCGGATCGGTGCTGGCGGTGCGCTGATCGCTCGCTCATTCGTCCTCCCGACGCCCTCCCTCGGGACGCCGGGCGTTCCAACGGGAGCGCACAGCGGCTGGCGGACCGCTGGGGTTCCAGCCCGCGACGCCGTCGACCAGTGGAACGCCGGCCGATCCAGATGGCACCGCAACGCTCCGTTGGAACGCCGGCGGTCCACGCGCGGCCGGAGCGGGCCGGCGCGGCCGACGCGGCGAGTGGGCCAAGAATCGGCCCAGGACCAGAGTTTCGCCGCGGGTGCTGGACGAAATCAGTTGCGCTGCGTAGGATCGGTGTGTTCGCACCGGGAGGGTGCGACGCGACCCCAAGGAGATCTTCGCGATGCTTGAAGTCCAGCCGACGGTCGTCTCCCTTTCCGACGCCGCTGCGGCGAAGCTTGCTGAGCTGACGAAGGAAGAGACGAGCCCGGACATCGGTCTGCGGGTGTACGTCTACTCGGGTGGTTGCTCCGGCTACCGCTACGGCATGATGCTCGAGGACCAGCCGACCGCCGAGGACAGCGTCCTTGCCGCGAACGGCGTCCGCGTGTACATCGACCAGAGCAGCATCCCGCTCATCCAGGGCAGCGAGATCGACTACGTCGACACCCTCATGGGCGCCGGCTTCACGGTCAACAACCCGAACGCGGTCTCGGGCTGCGGCTGCGGCTCCAGCTTCCGCACCGAGGGTGACGCGGGCTCGGCCCGCTCCTGCGCCCACTGACCGACCGGCGCGTCACGCGCCCACACACCAGACGAGAGCCGCCGGATCCCCGGCGGCTCTGCTGATTCCCGGATCGGCGTACGCTGGCCGCAATCCCCATGCAGATCCCCCTGTTCCCGCTCCACACCGTGCTCGCCCCGGGCATCGCGCTGCCGCTCCACATCTTCGAGGAGCGCTACCGGGCGATGGTCAAGCGCTGCCTCGACACGAGCAGCCCGTTCGGGATCGTCCTCATCCGCGAGGGCCGCGAGGTCGCGCCGCGCACCGGCGCGACGCAGGAGCTGTCGATCTGCGTGGTCGGCACGTTCGCCGAGATCCGCGAGGCATCGAAGTACACGGACGGGCGCTGGGACCTGCTCACGGTCGGCACCGGCCGGTTCGTCGTGCGCGAGGTCATCGCCGACCGCGAGCCGTACCTCCTGGGCGAGGTCGACGAGCTGGGCGACGCGCTGGGCGACGAGGAGGCGGCCGAGGAGCTCGTGCGCCGGGTCACGCGGCGGTTCGTCGACTATCTCCGGCTCCTCCAGCCGCGGGACGGCGAGGACGCGGAGCCGATCGACGTCCAGGTCGAGGTCGAGGTCCCGGACGACGCCGATGACGACGAGGAGCCCGAGGTGGTGGAGACGTCCGGTGGCGGACCCGTCGAGCTCGCCGCCGCGCTCCACATCCCCGACGACCCCTCGCAGCTCTCGTTCCTGCTGACGGGGATCGTCCAGATCGACCCGGCCACGCGCCAGGCGCTGCTCGAGGCGGACTCGGCGGAGGCGCGGCTGCGCGATCTCGACCGCCTGCTCGACCGGGAGCTCTCGCTGCTCGACAAGCGGCTCGCGCCGTTCCAGGCCGATCGCCGGACGCTGCTCACCAGCGTCAACTAGCGCGCGTCGCCCGGGCGCCGCCGGCCCGAACATGAAGGCGGCCTCGGTGGCGGGGGGGTTCGCCACCGAGGCCATGGGGAGAGACGTGCTCGAATGGTAGCAAAGACTACTGTTGGCGTCCCCATCCGGCACAATGAATCCGTGACGGATCTCGGGCTCGCGCGTCGCCGCCGACGGCCCACGCAGGAGCGCGCCCGCGCGACCGTGGACGCGATCTGTGCCGCCGCCTCCGAGATGATCGAGGAGGGCGGCATCACCACCCTCACGACGAACGAGGTCGCGCGCCGCGCCGGGGTGAGCATCACCGCCGTCTACGCCTACTTCCCCGACAAGTGGGCGATCGTCCACGAGCTGTTCGATCGGTTCGAGCAGGCTCGCGCGGAGGAGCTGGCCGGCCTGTACGAGACGTTCGTCACGAGCGACGACTGGGCGGCCGTCATCGACGGGCTGTGGGACCGGATGGCGCAGTTCCGGATCGACACCTCGGCGGGCGTGGCGCTCCGCCAGGCGATGCTCGGCTCCCCTCGGCTGGCCGAGCTGGACCGGGACGGCTCCGTGCGGGCAGCGACCGGCTTCGCGGCCGCGATCTGCGGGCGCAACCCGGCGGTCGATCCCGAGGATGCCTACCGCGCGGCCTGGGTGATCTCGCTCGCCGCGAGCCCGCTGATCGACGACTCGGTGCGCGACGGGACGGTCGCGCAGGATCGGCTGGACGAGGGCAAGCGGATGATCATCCGCCACCTCGAGCCGCTCCTCGGGCCGGCGAAGACGATGCCGGGGCAGCGGCCGGCGAGGCGCCGCAAGACGAACGGACGCCAGCAGCCCTAGCGGCGGGCGAGATACCGGTCGACGCCCTCGGCCGCGGTCCGTCCCTCGCGGATGGCCCACACGACGAGCGACTGCCCGCGCGAGCAGTCGCCGGCGGCGAACACGCCGGGCACGCTCGTCATCTTGTCGGCGTCCGTGCGCACGTTGCCGCGCGGGTCGAGCTCGCAGTCGAACGCCTTCGGGAGCGCGGGCTCCGGCCCGAGGAACCCGAGGGCCAGCAGGACGAGGTCCGCGGCGAGGACCTGGGCCGTGCCCGGCACCTCGCGCATCGCGACCTTGCCGTCGGGCCCGGTCTGCCACGACAGGTCGGCGATCTCGACGCCCGTCACGTGCTCCTTGCGGCCGATGAACCGGCGGGTCGTCGTGGAGTAGCGGCGCGGGTCCTCGCCCCACAGCGCCTGCGCCTCCTCCTGCCCGTAGTCCAGCTTGTAGACCTTCGGCCACTCGGGCCACGGGTTGTTCGCCGCCCGCTCGAGCGGCGGCTTGCCCAGCAGCTCGAGCTGCCGCACGCTGCGCGCGCCCTGCCGGATCGCCGTCCCGACGCAGTCCGTGCCGGTGTCGCCGCCGCCGATCACGAGCACGTCCTTGCCCGCGGCGTCGATCGGCGCCTCGGCGTCCGCCCCGCCATCGAGCAGCCGCCGGGTGTTGCCCCGCAGGTAGCTCATCGCGAGGTGGATGCCGCCCAGCTCGCGGCCGGGGATCGCGAGGTCGCGGGCGACGGTCGCGCCGGTCGCGAGGACGACGGCGTCGAACTCGGACTGGAGCTCGTCCGCGGCGATGTCCGCGCCGACCGTCACGCCGGTCCGGAAGTCGATGCCCTCCTCCTCCATGAGGCCGACGCGACGCGACACGACGTCCTTGTCCAGCTTCATGTTGGGGATCCCGTACATCAGCAGCCCGCCGACGCGTCCGGCCCGCTCGAACACCGTCACGTGGTGGCCGGCCTTGTTGAGCTGGTCTGCGGCCGACAGGCCGGCGGGCCCGGAGCCGATGACCGCGACCCGGTGCCCCGTCCTCGTGAGCGGCGGCGCCGACGTGATCCAGCCCTCGTCCCAGGCCCGGTCGGCGATCTCCTGCTCGATCGTCTTGATCGCCACGGGGTCGCCGTTGAGCCCGACGGTGCACGACCCCTCGCAGGGCGCCGGGCAGACGCGGCCCGTGAACTCGGGGAAGTTGTTCGTCCGGTGGAGGCGGATCGACGCCTCGCGCCACTGGCCGCGGTTGACGAGATCGTTCCACTCGGGGATGAGGTTGTTGATCGGGCAGCCCGAGGCCATGCCGCTGATCATCACGCCGGTGTGGCAGAACGGGATCCCGCAGTCCATGCACCGCGCGCCCTGGTCCGCGAGCTCGCCGTCGGACAGCCGGGGATGCGCCTCGCTCCAGTCGTGGATCCGCTCCAGCGGCGGCCGGGCGGGCTGGCCCCGGCGCTGGATCTCGATGAACCCGGTGGGCCGGCCCATCAGCCGCCCCCGACCCGGGCGAGGTCGCGGGCGTTCTCCTCGAACGCCGCCATCTCGGCCTCCTCGACCGACATCCCGGAGGCGCGCATCCGCGCCTGCGCGTCGAGCACGCGGCGGTAGTCGTGGGGGACGACCCGGACGAAGCAGGGGAGGATCGTCGACCAGTTCTCGAGCAGCTGCGTCGCGCGCTCGGAGCCCGTGAGGTCGCGATGGCGGACGAGCAGCTCGTGCACGGCGGCGGTGTCCTCGGCGTCATCGGCGAGGTGCTCCAGCCCGACCATCTCGGTGTTGCAGCGCGCGGCGAACGTGCCTGTCGGGGTCGAACACCCAGGCGACGCCACCCGACATGCCGGCCGCGAAGTTGCGGCCGGTCCTGCCGATGACGAGCACGCGGCCGCCGGTCATGTACTCGCAGCCGTGGTCGCCCACGCCCTCGACGACCGCCACCGCGCCCGAGTTGCGGACCGCGAACCGCTCGCCGGCGACGCCGCGGATGAACGCCTCGCCGGCGGTCGCCCCGTACAGCGCGACGTTGCCCGCGATCACGTTCTCGTGCGCCTTGAACGGCGCCTCCTCGGGCGGCCGGACGACGATCCGTCCGCCGGACAGGCCCTTGCCGACGTAGTCGTTCGTGTCGCCCTCGAGCTCGAGGGTGAGGCCGGGCGGGATGAACGCCCCGAAGCTCTGGCCGGCGGACCCGGTGAACCGCAGCCGGACGGTGTCGTCGGGCAGGCCCGCGCGACCCCAGTGGCGGGTGATCTCGGAGCCGAGCATCGTGCCCACCGTCCGGTCGACGTTGCGCACCGGCAGGTCGGCCGTGACCGCGAGGCCCTCGGTGAGGGCCGGCTGCGCGAGCCCCAGGAGGACCCTCGCGTCGAGCGAGTCCTCGACCCCGTGGTCCTGGGCGATCGTCTGGCGGCGCTCCACCGAGGCGGGCACCTCGGGCTGGGCGAGGATCCGGGCGAAGTCGAGGCCGCGTGCCTTCCAGTGGTCGAGCGCCGGGCGCATCTCGAGGCGGTCGGAGCGGCCGATCATCTCGTCGATCGTCCGGAACCCGAGGCGGGCCATGTGCTCGCGCACCTCCTGCGCGATGAAGCGCATGAAGTTGACGACGTGGTTCGGGTCGCCGGCGAACCGCTTGCGCAGCTCCGGGTCCTGGGTCGCGACGCCGACCGGACAGGTGTTGAGGTGGCAGGCGCGCATCACGAGGCAGCCGAGCGCGACCAGCGGCGCGGTCGCGAACCCGAACTCCTCGGCGCCCAGCAGCGCGCCGACGACGACGTCGCGGCCGGTCTTGAGCTGCCCGTCGACCTCGACGACGATCCGGCTCCGGAGGTCGTTCATCACGAGCACCTGGTGCGTCTCGGCGAGCCCGAGCTCCCACGGGATGCCCGCGTGCTTGATCGAGGTGAGCGGCGACGCCCCGGTCCCGCCGTCGTGGCCGGAGATCAGCACGACGTCCGCGTGCGCCTTGGCGACGCCCGCCGCGACCGTCCCGACCCCGACCTCGGCCACGAGCTTGACGCTGATCCGCGCCTGTTCGTTGGCCATCTTCAGGTCGTAGATCAGCTGCTTGAGGTCCTCGATCGAGTAGATGTCGTGGTGCGGCGGCGGGCTGATCAGGCCGACGCCCGGCGTCGAGTGCCGGGTCTTCGCGATCCACGGGTAGACCTTGGAGCCCGGCAGCTGGCCGCCCTCGCCGGGCTTCGCGCCCTGGGCCATCTTGATCTGGAGCTCGCGGGCGTTGACGAGGTACTCGGACGTGACGCCGAAGCGGCCCGACGCGACCTGCTTGATCGCGGAGTTCTTGGAGTCGCCGTTCTCCTCGAGCTCGTAGCGGGCCGGGTCCTCGCCACCCTCGCCGGTGTTCGACTTGCCGCCGAGGCGGTTCATCGCGATCGCCAGCGCCTCGTGCGCCTCCTGGCTGATCGAGCCATAGCTCATCGCGCCGGTCTTGAACCGCCGGACGATCGTCTCGACCGGCTCGACCTCCTCGATCGGGATCGGGCGGGGCGCCGCCTTGAGCTCCAGCAGGCCGCGCAGCGTGGCGAGCCGCGAGCTCTGGTCGTCGACGAGCGAGCTGTAGTCCTTGAACGCGGCGTAGTCGCCGTTGCGGACCGAGCGCTGGAGGGTGTGGATCGTGAGCGGGTTGAACAGGTGGTTCTCGCCGTCCGCGCGGTACTGGTATTGCCCGCCGGGCGGCAGCTGGGTGTGGACGATCGGCCGGTGCGGCGGCCAGGCGCGGTCCTGGCGGGCCTTGACCTCCTTGGACACGACCTCGATCCCGATGCCGCCGATCCGGGTCGGCGTCCAGGTGAAGTACTCGTCGACGAAGTCGCGGTTGAGGCCGATCGCCTCGAACACCTGCGCGCCGTGGTAGCTGTGGACGGTGCTGATGCCCATCCGCGAGATGGCCTTGATGACGCCCTTGGTCGCGGCCTTGCGGTAGCGGTACTCGGCCTGCTCGTAGGGGCCCGGGATCGCGCCGAGGCGCACCTGGTCGTCGATCGTCTCGAACGCGAGGTACGGGTTGATCGCCGACGCGCCGTAGCCGATGAGCAGGCAGAAGTGGTGCGCCTCGCGCGGCTCGCCGGACTCGAGCACGAGGCCGATCCGGCCGCGCGTACCCGCCCGCACGAGGTGGTGGTGGACCGAGCTCACGGCCAGCAGCGCCGGGATCGGCGCGTCGGTCTCGGTGTGGCCGCGGTCGGACAGGATGATCTGGTTGTAGCCCTCGTTGATCGCCTCGGACGCGGCCCGCCGGAGGTCCTCGATCGCGCGCCGGAGGCCTGCGCCGTTCTCGCCGACCTTGAACAGGATCGGCAGCGTGATCGTCCGGAAGCCGTGCGATGCCGGGCCGCCGTCGAGCGCCCGGATCTGCTCCAGCTCCGAGTTCGAGATGACCGGCGAGGGGATCGCGACCTGGTGCGCGGCGTCCGGCCCCGGCTCGAGGAGGTTCTCCTCCGGCCCGATCGCGCGGTCGGTGGCCATGATGATCTCTTCCCGGATCGCGTCGACCGGCGGGTTGGTGACCTGCGCGAACAGCTGCTTGAAGTAGCTGTACAGGAGCTGCGGCTTCTCGGACAGGACGGCGAGCGGCGCGTCGTTGCCCATCGAGCCGACCGGGTCCGTGCCCGTCGTCGCCATCGGCGTGACGATCATCCGCACGTCCTCGGCGGTGTAGCCGAACACCTCCTGGCGGCGGAGGACGGTCTCGTGGTCGGGGCCGATGACGGACGTCGGGGCGGGCAGGTCCTCGAGCCGGACGAGCGCGTCCCGGACCCAGTCCTCGTACGGCTCCGCGCCGGTGATCTCGGCCTTGAGCTCCTCGTCCGGGATGATCCGGCCCTGCGCCGTGTCGACGAGGAACATCCGCCCGGGCTGGAGGCGGCCCTTCTCGATCACGTCGCCGGGCGGGATGTCGAGCACGCCCGCCTCGGACGCCATGACGACCCGGCCGTCGCGGGTGACCCAGTAGCGGCCGGGGCGGAGCCCGTTGCGGTCGAGCGTGGCGCCGATCCGGATGCCGTCGGTGAACGCGAGCGACGCCGGCCCGTCCCACGGCTCCATCAGGCACGAGTGGTACTCGTAGAACGCCCGGCGCTCGGCGCTCATCGCGGTGTTCCGGCCCCACGGCTCGGGGACCATCATCATCATCACGTGGGCGAGGCTGCGGCCCGACAGGTGGAGCAGCTCCAGCACGTTGTCGAAGATCTGGGTGTCGGAGCCGTCGACGTCGACCGCCGGCAGGACCTTCTGGAGGTCGTCCCCGAACACCGAGGACCGGAACGTCGACTGGCGGGCGAAGATCCAGTTCACGTTCCCGCGCAGCGTGTTGATCTCGCCGTTGTGGCTGATGTAGCGGTACGGGTGCGCCCGGTCCCACGACGGGAAGGTGTTGGTCGAGAACCGGCTGTGGACGAGGGCGAGCGGGGCCTCGAAGCGCCCGTCGTGGAGGTCCGGGTAGAACGTCAGCAGCTGGGACGCGTTGAGCATCCCCTTGTAGACGATCGTGCGACAGCTCATCGACGCGATGTAGAAGTCGTCCCGGCCGGGGAGCGCGGAGCGGCTGACGGTCTTCTCGATCAGGCGCCGCGCGACGTACAGGCGACGGTCGAAGTCGAGGTCCTCGTCCGGGCCGGCGCCGAGGCCGTCGGGCCGGGCGACGAACGCCTGCTCGATGACGGGCTGGCTGGACCGCGCGGCGTCGCCGAGGCCCTCCGGGTCGGTGGGGACGGGGCGCCAGCCGAGGAGCGTGAGGCCCTCAGCCGGCCAGGGTGTCCGCGACCTTCGTGCGACACGCCTCGCGGCTCGCGGCGTCGCGCGGGAGGAACACCATCCCGACGCCGTAGCCGTCGCGCGGGAGCGTCACGCCGTGCGTCGCGGCGACCCCACCCAGGAACCGGTAGGGGAGCGTGACGAGGATGCCGGCGCCATCGCCCGTGTTCTTCTCGGAGCCGCTCGCGCCGCGGTGCTCGAGATTGGCGAGCACGGTGAGCGCGTCGCGCACGATCGCGTGCGAGGGCCGGCCGGCGATGTCCGCGACGAACCCGAAGCCGCAGCTGTCGTGCTCGGTGGACGGTTCGTACAGGGTCTGCGTTCGGACCACGGCGCTCTCCGCACCAACCCCTGATCGGGGCGGGGCGGAACCGTACGCAATCGGCACCCGGCAGGGCACGGGCCACAGGGGTGGGGGTTCGGTTGCGGTTCGGAGAACGCGGCGCCGTTCGTGGCAGGACGCCTCAGCGGCGTGCCCAATCGTTGTGCATCACGCCCAAATCGATGGCGCCACGAGGTCTCCCGATGTCAGGCCTCGAGGACCTCCCAGCCGCGACGGACGGCCTCGCGACGGAGCGCGCTGTCCGGCGCCACGGCGACGGGTCGATCGGCGAGCTCGAGCAGCGGGACGTCTGCCGCCGTGTCGCCGAACGCCGCGACGACCGGCGCGCCTGCCGCAAGGGATCGGACGGCGGCCGCCTTCTGGACGCCGCTCTGGGTGGGCACCACGGTCCGCCCGGTGACCACGCCGTCGCGCACCTCCAGCGGCGTCCCGAGCGCGAGGTCCGCCCCGAGGCGCCGCGCGAACGCATCGGCGATCGGCTGCCAGCCACCGGTCGCGAGGACCAGCCGCGCGCCCGGATCCGCAGCGCGGGCCGACATCGATCGCCGCGTGGACCGCGTCCACCGCACCCTGCCGGCGTGACGGCCACAGGTGCTCCTCGACGACCGAGGCGGCCAGCTCGTCGAGCCGGGCGGCGTCCATGCCATCGAGCAGCCGCGCCTGGTCCTCCTGCCAGCGGGCGCGGAACCCCTCCTTGTCGAAGCCGAACACGCGTGCCTTCACGATCGCGGGCATGCGGACGCGGACGAACCGGTCCGCGTCGCGCGACGGGTAGCAGGCGCGGATCCAGGCGTGGACGCCCCGCCAGGTGTCGACCGTGGCGAGCGTCCCGTCCATGTCGCTGACGACGAGCGGGGCGGGCATGGCGGGCATCCTACGGCGCGCCGTTGCTCACCCGTCGACGTCGCGTGCGACGATGCACGGAATGCGCGTGCTCGACCCGTCGTCGCCCGCCGCCCGGGATCTCGCCAGCGGCCGCTTCCGCATCCGCACCGCCACCGTCGCCGACCTCGCCGCGGTCACGGTCCCCTGGATGGCCGAGGCCGGCTGGAACCCCGGCCTCCACGACGCCGAGACGTTCCATGCCGCCGATCCGGAGGGGTTCCTCGTCGGGGAGCTCGACGGCGAGCCCATCGCGACGGTCAGCGGCGTCCGGTACAGCGACGACTTCGCGTTCCTCGGCTGCTACATCGTGCGGGAGGCGTTCCGCGGCCAGCGGCTACGGGCTGGCGATCCACGAGGCCGCGCGGCGGCGGCTCGAGGGCTGCGTCCAGGGCGGCGACGGCGTGCTCGAGAACGTCACGGTCTACGAGGGGATCGGCCGCGTGCTCGCCTACCGGAACGCGCGCTTCGAGGCGGAGGGCACGGGACCGGGCCGGCGGCGACTGCGCGCCGACGACGACCCGACCGTCGACGCCCGGTCGATCCCGATCGAGACGATCGAGGCGGTGGATCGGCCGTGCTTCCCGGCGCCCCGCCGCGCGTTCCTCGAGGCGTGGATCGGGCAGGCGGACGCCCACGCCCGCGCGCTGCCGGCGGCGGACGGCACGCTCCGCGGGTACGGCGTCATCCGCCGCTGCGTCCGGGGCTGGAAGGTCGGGCCGCTGTTCGCGGACGACGTCACGGCCGCCGAGGCGATCCTCGACGCGCTGCTCGCCCGGATCCCGCCCGCGGACCCGTGGATCCTCGACATCCCGGAGCCGAACACGGCAGCCAGGCGCTCGTCGCCCGGCGCGGCATGACCCAGGTGTTCGCCACCGCGCGGATGTACACGGGCCCGGCCCCCGACATCGCGCTCGACCGGGTGTTCGGCGTCACGTCGTTCGAGCTCGGCTGACGCCCCAGCTCGTGACCTCGGGCATGCGCGCGACGCGCCGAACCATGGGCTGGGTCGTGGAGCACACCGGGAGCCGGGCGACCGCGGGCTGACGGAAGCGACCGCGCGCATACTGGCGACGTGGTCCACCTGCGTCCCCGCCGTCCCGCCCCGGGGCGACGCCGCGCCTGATGCCCCACACGCACGGCTCGGCCGCCGCCGCCCACCGCGGCCGCCTCGTGGCGGTGTTCGCGATCAGCCTCACGATCCTCGTCGTCGAGGTCATCGGCTCGGTCGTCACCAACAGCCTCGCGCTGCTCGCCGACGCGGGCCACGTCCTCGCCGATGTCGCCGGGATCGGGCTCGCGCTGCTCGCGATCTGGTTCGCCGGGCCGGCCCGCGACGACCGGTCGCACCTTCGGCTACCTGCGCCTCGAGATCCTCGCCGCGATCGCGAACGCGGTGCTGCTGTTCGGCATCGCGGCGTTCGTGCTGTTCGAGGCGTGGCAGCGGTTCAACCAGCCGGTCGAGATCGCGACCGGGGCCATGGCCGCGTTCGCGCTCGTCGGCTTCGCCGGCAACGGCGTCTCGCTGCTGCTCCTCCGCCATCCGCAGGCGGAGAGCCTCAACATGCGCGGCGCCTACCTCGAGGTGCTGGGCGACCTCCTCGGCTCCGCGGCCGTCATCGTCGCGGCGGGCGTGATCGCCGTGACGGGGTGGACCGGCGCGGACCTCGTCGCGTCCGTGGCGATCGGCCTGATGATCCTGCCGCGGACGTTCGCGCTGCTGCGCGACGCGACCGACGTGCTGCTCGAGGCGACCCCGAAAGGCGTCGACATGGACCACGTCCGGCGGCACATCCTCGAGGCGCCCGGGGTCGTCGACTGCCACGACCTCCATGCCTGGACCATCACGTCGGGGATGAACGTCGTGTCGGCGCACGTCGTCCTCGCCCAGGGCGCGGATCCCGGCACCGCGCTCAGCGCGCTGTCGACCTGTCTCGCCGACGACTTCGACATCGACCACAGCACGTTCCAGCTCGAGACGGAGGACCGCCGCCGGCTCGAGGAACGGAGCCACGCATGAGGCAGGCGGCCGGCCAGTGGGGGAGGGACCGATGCCCAGGCTCCAGGTGAAGTCGTTCGGCGCCCCGGACCAGCTGCGCGAGTTCCCGCTTGTGCGGATCGAGAGCGTCGACCTCGACGAGGTCCACGTCGGCCACTGCCGGTTCGAGCCGGGCTGGCGCTGGTCGACGACGTTCGGCCCGATGCTGGGCACCTCGTCATGCCCGATCCGCCACCTCGGCTACACGCTCTCCGGCGCGCTGCGGGTCGTGATGGACGACGGCCAGTCGATGGACCTCGGGCCCGGATCCGTGTTCGACATCCCGCCCGGCCACGACAAGTGGGTGGTGGGCGACGAGCCGTGGATCACCGTCGAGTGGGGCGGCAGCGGGCGGGCGATGGGCCAGGCGATGCAGGAGCCGCCCGACCGCCAGCTGGCCACCGTGCTGTTCACCGACATCGTCGACTCCACCGTGCAGCTGCGGGCCATCGGCGACGCCGCGTGGCGCGACCAGCTTGCCGCCCACAACGCCAAGCCTCCGCGAGCAGCTCAACGTGTTCCGCGGGCCGCGAGATCAAGACGACGGGCGACGGGCTGCTGGCGATGTTCGACAGCCCGACCCGCGCGGTGCGCTGCGCCTCGGCGATGGTCGCCGCGTGCGACGCGATGGGCCTCGTCGATCCGGGTCGGCGTCCATACCGGCGAGGTGGAGCTCGTCGCCGACGACGTGCGGGGCATCGCGGTCCACATCGCGGCGCGGGTGCTCGCGATCGCCGGCCCGGGCGAGGTGCTCCTCACCCAGACGACGGCCGACCTGATCGACGGCTCCGGGATCCTCCTCGGTGACGCCGGCGAGCACGAGCTCAAAGGGATCGCCGGCGCCCGCCGGCTGCTGCGGGTCGCCGCGCCCGCCTGACGAGTCACGCAGGGAGGTCGACCATGAAGGCATCGGGCAAGGTGCTCGTCGTGACCGGCGCGGGCAGCGGCATGGGCCGCGAGGTCGCCCTCGAGGCGCTCCGTCGCGGGGCGAAGGTCGCCGCGGTCGACCTCAACGAGACGACGCTCGCCGAGACGGCCGCACTGGCGAGCGCGCCCGACCGCCTCTCCGTGCATGTCGTGAACGTGGCCGACCGGGCGGCGGTCGAGGCGATGCCTGCGGCCGTCATCGACCGCTTCGGGGCCGTGGACGGGATCGTGCACTGCGCCGGGATCATCCAGCCGTTCGTGCGGCTCAAGGATCTCGAGTACCCGGCCATCGAGCGTGTGTTCAACGTCAACTGGTGGGGCACGCTGTACCTCACCAGGACGCTCCTGCCGCTGCTGCTCGCCCGGCCCGAGGGCCACATCGTCAACGTCTCGAGCATGGGCGGCTTCCTGCCGGTGCCCGGGCAGACGATCTACGGGGCGTCGAAGGCCGCCGTGAAGCTGCTCACGGAGGGCCTCCACTCCGAGTGCGCCGGGACGAAGGTCCACGTCACGGTCGTGTTCCCGGGCGCGGTGGCGACGAACATCACCCAGAACTCCGGCGTCGCGATCCCGGACATGGGCGCGAAGATGGAGGAGGCCGCGAGGCGCACACTCCCGGCCGACAAGGCGGCGCGCCTCATCCTCGACGGGATGGAGCGCAACGCCTACCGGGTGATGGTCGGCAGCGACGCCAAGCTCATGGACCGCCTGTACCGGCTCCACCCGTCGCGAGCCGCACGGTTCATCGCGAACCAGATGAAGGACCTGCTGGGGCCGTGACCGGGGCCGGAGTCCCCCGCGAGCGCCTGCTCCAGGTCGCCGGCGCACGGCCTGTTCGTCCGCGAGGCCGGTGAGGGCCCGCCGGTCGTCGTCATCCACGGTGGGCCCGACTTCGACCACGAGTACCTGCTGCCCGAGCTCGACGCGCTCGCGGTCTCGTTACGGCTCGTCTACTACGACCAGCGAGGCCGCGGGCGGTCCTCCGAGGGCGAGGGGGCCGTCGTGTCGCTCACGTCCGAGATGGAGGACCTGCATCGGGTCATCGAGGAGACCGGGTCCGCCGGCGGGACTGTCACGCTGCTGGGCCACTCGTTCGGGACGCTGCTCGCCGTGGAGTACGCGATCCGGCGCCCGGACCGCGTCGCGCACCTCGTGCTCGTCGCGCCTGTCCCCGTCTCCCACGCCGGCGCGGAGGCGTTGCGCTCGTCGTTCGCCGCGCAGCGGACGCCCGAGGAGGCGGCACGCAAGCGCCGCCTGGTCACGGAACCGGCGTTCGTGCGCGGCGAGCTCGAGGCCGACGCCGAGTACTACCGCATTCACTTCCGCCCGACCGTGGCGGGGCGGGAACGGCTGGAGCTGCTCGTGGGCCGTCTGCGCCGGGGGTTCACGCCCGACGGGATCGTGGTGGCGAGGGCGATCGAGGAGCGGCTGTACGGCGACACGTGGAACCGCGAGGGCTACGACCTCGAGCCTGCCCTCCGGTCACTGCCGATGCCGGCTCTCGTCGTACGCGGAAGGCGCGACTTCATCCCCCTCGAGCATGCGCAGCACATCGCGGCGGCGATCCCACGTGCACGCCTCGTGGAGCTCGACGACTGCGGCCACTTCGTCGCGATGGACCGGCCGGAGGCGCTCGCCTCGCTCGTCCGCTCGTTCCTCGCCTGATCCCCGCCGAGGTCAGTTTCCGCGCGTGTACCAGATCGAACCCGGCGTGTCGTAGTTGAGTCCCTCGCCGAACACCGCGTGGGTCACCCCGCCGCCGTCGATCGCGAGCTCGAAGTAGTCGCCGAACGGGAACTCGAATCCGTCCGGCAGGATGTAGTCGTACCCGGTCACGTAGCTCGAGATGTCGGCCTCTGGCGACCACGTGGCCCCGCCGTCCGTGCTGGACCGGTAGTAGACGTTCCACAGCGATCCGCCGGGTGCGCGAGCGTCCATCCAGGCGATTCGCACGGTGCCGTCCGCCTCGGCCGCGATCGCGGGGAACGCGTGGGCGACCCCGGCGGCGGCGGTCGACACTTCCTCGCGCGTTGACCACGTGCCGCCGCCGTCGGTCGATCGGGCAAACCAGATCCGCTCCGGCGCCCGCTTCGTGTCGTTCGGGCCTGCGTTCCACAACGCGTACAGGGTGCCGTCGGCGTCGGACGCAAGGGCGATCTGTGCGCCGAGATACGCCCAGCCGCACATGTCCGCCGAACAGTCGGGCGGCGAGCCGGACACGTCGACGACCGTGTCGCGCCACGTCGTTCCGCCGTCGGTGCTCGTGCTGACAAACAGGTTCACCGGGCCCTTTGCCACGCCGTTCTGCTCGTAGCCGGACCACGAGAAGTGGACGTCGCCGTTCGGCGTGACGGTCCCGCCACTCGCGAGGGACCAGCCGAGCTTCCCCTTGCCCGTCGGCTGCACCTTCACCGATTCCCACGTGTCGCCGCCGTCGTGCGAGGACGAGACCCAGTTGGTCTGGGTGTGGTTGTAGGCGACGTAGATGTCGTTGCCGCGGACGGCGAGGATGGGCTTGTCGGTGCCCGCGTTGGTCGTGTCGACGGTCTTGATCTCCCACGTGCCCCCGAAGTCGTCGGACCGTGCGACCACGATGTCGCTCTTGTCCTTCTCGAGCCACGCGGCCCAGACAGTCGTTCCGTCGACCGGGTCGATGGTGATCTGCGAGTCCCATCCACGGGCCCCGGGCTCCTGGATCGGCCTCGGGGCGCCCCAGGTCGCGCCGCCGTCGGCGCTCACCTGGACCACCTGGGTCGGGCTGAGGCAGGCTTCGCAGCCGGGCACGCCGAGATACTGGGCGTACAGGACGTACACGTGGCCGCTGCCGTCGGCCGCGATCGCCGGCTCCCACTGGTCGCCTGTCGTATAGCCGAGCCGCACCTGCGGCGCGAATGCGTCCCCGGTCAGGGCAGCCGGTGCCTCGAGCGGGCCATCGGGCGCGGCGGCCACGACGGCCGGCTCGACCGTCCCCGAACGACGCTTGCCTTTCGAGGCCCCTTCTTCCTCCTCCTCCGAGCCGCCCTCGTCGACGACCGCCTGCGTGGACGGATCGGCGGCCGGTTCGAGGGCCGTGTCCGCGGAGCACGCGAGCATGGTGGTACCGATGGCGGCGGCTGCGGCGAGGATGGACAGGCGCCGGGCGGCGGCCAAGCTGGAGCGCATCACGATCCTCCCGTGGGAGCGGCGCTGGAGTGGACCGGCATTCTGCGCCGTCCAGCCTCGTACCTCAAGACGATCGTGACGCTCGCATCGGTCGGGATTGCCTGGGCCCCCAGGCCGGCGCGTGGCCTACTCGGCGAAGCGCTGCTCCTGCCACGGGTCGGCGTCGTTGTTGTACCCGTAGCGCTCCCAGAACCCGAGCCGGTCAGCGGTCGTGAGCTCCAGGCCGCGGATCCACTTCGGGCCCTTCCAGAAGTAGCGCTTGGGGACGATCAGGCGCAGCGGGTAGCCGTGGTCCGGCTCCAGCGGCTCGCCCTCGAACGTGTCCGCGAGCAGCACGTCGTCGTCGTCCAGGATGTCCAGCGGCAGGTTGGCGGTGTAGCCCTGCTCCGCATGCCCCACGACGAACTTCGCGCCCGGGCGGACCTGCGCCAGCTCGAGGATCGTCTGGATCGCGACGCCCTCCCAGTGGGTGTCGAGCTTCGTCCAGCGGGTCACGCAGTGGATGTCGGTCGTGACCTGCTTGCGCGGCAGCGCCTGGAACTCCGCCCACGTGAGCGTGAACGGGTTGTCGACCTCGCCGTAGACCTTGAAGTCCCAGGTCGCGAGGTCGACCCGCGGCACGGAGCCGTAGTGGAGGACGGGGAACTTCTCGGTCACGTACTGGCCGGGCGGGACGCGGCCCTCGTGGGCGGGATCGGTGCGGCGGTCGCCGAACAGGCGGTCGAACATCGGGTGCAGGTCTCCTGGCGGGCGTCGGGCCGCCCGCATCGTTGTCGGGTGATCGTACGGCGTGCCGCCAGCGTACCGGGCGTCCGTGACGCGTCTGCGACAGGCGCGGTACGGCACGCGACACCGCCATGACCATCGACGAGTCGCGGCCGTTCGCCGGCTCCGGCTACCCTTGGCGGATGCCTGACCAGCCCAGGGTCGTCATCGTCATGCCCGCGTACAACGCGGCACGCACGCTCGAGCGGACGTATGCCGACATCCCCCACGACCTCGTCGATCACGTGATCCTCGTCGACGACGTGTCGAAGGACGAGACGGTCGAGATCGCCCGGCAGCTGGGCCTCGAGGTCATCGTCCATCGCCAGAACCGGGGGTATGGCGGCAACCAGAAGACGTGCTACGACCGCGCCATCGAGTGGGGCGCCGACGTCGTCGTGATGCTCCACCCGGACTACCAGTACGACGCGACGCGGATCCCGCAGCTGGTCGCGCCGATCCTGTCCGGCGACGCGGACCTCATGCTCGGCTCGCGGTTCCTCGGCGACCCGCTCGCCGGCGGCATGCCCAAGTGGAAGTTCGTCTCCAACCGGTTCCTCACCGGGCTCGAGAACCGCGCCTTCGGGCTGCACCTGTCCGAGTACCACACGGGCCTCCGCGCCTACAGCCGGCGGCTGCTCGAGACGATCCCGTACAGCCTCAACTCCGACGACTTCGTGTTCGACCAGGAGCTCGTCGCGCAGGTCGTGGCCGTGGGCGGGCTGCGGATCGGCGAGATCGCCGTGCCGACGCGCTACTTCGAGGAGGCGAGCTCGGTCGGCTTCAAGCGCAGCGTCGTGTACGGCCTGTCGACGCTCCGGGTGGTGGGGACGTACCTGCTCCACCGGTCCGGGCTGCGCCGCTCGGCGAAGCTCCGGCCCCGGCCCGCCGAGCGCGAGTCCGGCACCGCCTGATGGTCAGCCGCCGGGGGTTCGGCCGCGCGGTCATCGGGATCGGGATCTCGATCGTCGCACTGTTCCTCGTCGTCCGGTCCGTGGACCTGGCCGCGACCTGGAACACGATCATCACCGCCCAGCCGCAGTGGATCGTCGCGATGGTCGCGTTCATGGTCATCGACATCGGGCTGCGCGCGCTCCGCTGGCGGGTGCTCCTTCGCCCCGTCGCCGACGTCCCGTTCCGGCACACGCTGCCGGCGAACCTCGTCGGCTACCTCGCCAACAACATCCTGCCCGCGCGGCTCGGGGAGCTCGTCCGGACCGACGACCTCAGTGCGCGATCCGGCGTGCCGCGGTCGACGATCCTGGGCACGATCGTCGTGGAGCGCGTCGTCGACACCGTCGTGCTCGTGGCCATCGCGTCGATCGCGATCCTCGTCCTGTCGGTGCGCGGGATCGTCGCCTCGGCCGTCCTCGTCGGCCTCGCGGTGACGGCGCTGCTGATCGTCGCGATCGCGATCGGGATCGCGGCCCACCGGCTGCCCGGCGCGGAGCGCGTCGCCACGTTCCTCGATCGCTGGCCGCAGGTCCGCGAGATGCTCGCGCGGCTGCGCGAGGGCCTGACGATCGCGACCAAGGCCGGGACGATCGGTCGCGCGCTCGTGCTGACGCTGCTCGCCTGGGGCTGCTCGATCCTCGCGTTCACGGCCGGCGCCCAGGCCGTGGGCATCGAGCCGACGATGGGCCAGGCGGCGCTGCTCGCGGCGGGCACCAACCTCGCGACGGCGATCCCCGCCGCGCCCGGCTATGTCGGCACGTACGAGCTGGCGGCGGTCACCATCGGCGCGTCGGTCGGCATCTCGCGCGACGACGCCCTGGCGATGGCGGTGCTCGTCCACGGGTTCTCGTTGCTGATCACGTCGATCGGCGGCGCGATCGCGTTCGCGCTCGGGCCCCGCCGGCGCACGCGTGGCCTCGGCAACCGAGCCCGCGCCGCAGGCTGACGCCGCCGACGGCACCGCGGCCCCCGCCGACGAGGTGGCGACGGGCACCCGCGCCTGAGCGCGTGCGCGGCCCGGGAATCACGAAGGCCCCGGGCGGACCCGGGGCCTTCGAGCAGGTGGCGAGGGACTCGCTACTTGAGCAGCGCGTTCTCCGTGAGGAACGCCTTGGCGACGTCCGCCTCGGACTGCTGGTCGACGGCGACCTTGACGCCGAGATCGGTCAGCACCTCGGTCGTGAGCAGCGCCGAGACCTTGTCCAGGAGCTCCTGGAAGGCCTTCGCGTCGCCCACCTTCGCGAGGTAGTCGTCGCGCACGATCGCGGTCATGTTCTCGGCGGGCTGGGTGTTCTTGTCGTCCTCGAGGGCGACGAACCCGAACTGCGCGATGGCCGGCTGCGTCGAGCACAGCCAGGCGAAGTCGACGCCTTGCTCCTGGAGCGCCTCGGCGATCGGGGCGTCGCATGCGGCGAGCGCCTCGCGCTGGGCGGGCGGGTACGTGATGCCGTACGCCTCGAGCGCCCCCTTGCAGTTGGGGTTCGCATCGCACTCCGGCGGCAGGCCCCACTTGAGGTCGCCCTGGACGGCGGCCAGGTCGCTCATCTTCGTGAGCGTTGTACTGGTCGGCCGTGTCCTGGCGGACGACGGCCGCGTTCGTGTCCTCGCCGGGCGAGATCGCGAACACGCTGATGCCCTTGTCCTTGAGGACCTTCGCGAGCGCCTCGCGGTTGGTGGGCCGTCGCCGGTCGGGGCCGCCTTGTCGTAGTAGCCGAGGCCGGACCCGACGTACTCGGGCGAGAGGTCGATCTGGCCGCTCTCGAGCGCCGGCTGGCGCACCTCGCGGGCGCCGATGCCGAGGTTGCGGGTCACCTTGTACCCGTCCGCCTCGAGGACCTGCGCATACATCTCCGCGACGAGCTTCGACTCGTAGAAGCCGTCGGACCCGATCCTGATGTCGGGCTTGGCAGAACCGCCCCCACCCGACGAGCAGGCGGCAAACGCCACCAGCATCGCCGCCCCGAGGGCAGCCGTGCGGACAAACCGCATTGGGTCTCCTCCAATTCCTGTGTTGATCCAGGCGCCCCGAACCGGGACGCGCCCGGGCAGGGTACATGGCGACTGTTGTCACGGCGCGTCATGTTTCCCGGGCTCGCCATCCAGTACGCGTGACGGGGCCGCGCGGATCAATGCCGCGGAGGGCACGGCTCAGGCGCGTTCGAGCTCCGGCAGCAGCGGGAACTCGGGGAGGTCGGACAGTCCGCCGCCCCGCGGCTGCTCGGGGTTGGCGCGCCGCGCGAGCCGGCGCTGGAAGAAGGCAAGCACGAGGTCGATGCCGACCGCCAGCACCGCGACGAGGAGCGCCCCGCCAAGGAGCTCGCCGGTCCCGGCGATGCCCTTCGCCCGGCCATCGATGATGAACCGGCCCAGCCCGCCGAAGCTCACGACCGCCCCGATCGTCGCCGTGGCGATGACGTTGAGGACCGCGGTCCGGAAGCCGCCCATGATCACCGGCGAGGCGAGCGGGACCTCGACGCCACGCAGGATCTGCCGCTCGCGAAGGCCCATGCCGCGGGCCGCCTCCACGAGGTCGCGGTCGACCTCGCGCAGCCCGGCGTAGGCGTTGACGAGGATCGGCGGGATCGCGAGCAGGACCATCGCGATGAAGGTCGGGATGAGGTCGAGGCCGTACTCCGGGGACAGCTGGAGCGAGATCGGCAGGATGATCACGATCACCGCGTACGACGGGACCGCGCGCCCGATGTTGGCGATGTTGATCGCGGCGGTGGCGCCGCGCCCGGTATGGCCGATGTACAGCCCGATCGGCAGCGCGATCGCCGTCGCCGCGGCGACCGAGACCGCGCAGATCGCGAGGTGCTCGAGCAGCCGGAACGGGATCCCGGTCTCGCCCTGCCAGGTGGCGGCGGTGGTCAGCCAGGTGATGAGCTCGTTCACGGGATGACCACCGTGCCGGCCCGGGAGCGGGACCACGGCGTCGCGATCCGCTCGACGCGGACGAGCACGAGGTCGACGACCAGCGCCAGCAGCACCGACAGGACGCCGCCGAGCACGTACTTCGTCGGGAAGAACGTCTGGAGGCCGTCGGTGATGAGCTGGCCGAGCCCGCCGAACGAGGACCCCAGGATCGACGCGACCGTCGCGAGGCCGATCAGCGTCACGGCCGCCAGCCGGACGCCGGTGATCATCAGCGGCACCGCGAGCGGGAGCTCGACGCGGAGCAGCCGCTCGCGCGGCCGGTAGCCCATGCCGTCGGCCGCCTCGAGCACCTCGCTCGGGACGCCCTGGAACCCGGCGACGATGTTCCGGAACAGGATCAGCAGCGTGTACGTGGTCAGCGGGATGAACGCGACCAGCATCGAGAACCCGAAGATCGGGACGAGCAGCGCGAACGCGGCGAGGGACGGGATCGTGTACAGGATCCCGGTGACCGCGGTGACCGGGCCGTAGACGACCGGCTTCCGGACGGCCCAGATCGCGAGCCCGAGGCTGATCGCGAACCCGACGACGAGGGGCACGATCACGAGGATCATGTGCTGCCACAGGGCGAGCAGGATCACGTCCGCGTTGTCGGCGATCCAGTCCCAGCGGATCTCCACGGGTCAGGCCGCGTCGTCGGCGTCCGGGCGGTCGGACGTGCCGGGCGCGACTGCCGCAGCGTCCTCGGGTCGCCTCGCCCGGGACTCGCCGGCGGCCGCGTCCGCGGCGGCGCGCGCGGTCGCGTCGAGTGGTCGCGCATCGGGCTCGCGCATGAGCGCCGTGATGTCGTCGACCGTGATCCGGCCCCGGAGGGCGCCCGGTGCGGTCGACCACGAGCCCCGCCTGCACGTCCGCGTCGAGCAGCATCGAGAGCGCGTCCTTGAGCGTCGTCCGGCGGTCGAGCAGCGGCGACGTCGACTCGACCTGGTCCGCAGACACCGTCCCGGTGGTGAGGCGGTCGCGATGGACCCAGCCGACCGGCCGGCTGGCCTCGTCGGTCACGAGCACGTAGGCGAACGTGTCGTCGGCGGCGGCGCGCCGGGCGGCCGCTCCGTCGCTGCCCACCGCCGCGGTCACGACCGGCGACAGGTCCAGCTCGCCGACCCGGAACAGCGACAGCCGCTTGAGCCCGCGGTCCGTGCCGACGAACCGGGCGACGAACTCCGACGCCGGGCTGGCGAGGATCTCCGACGGCGGGCCGTACTGGGCCACGACCCCGCCGGCCTGGAAGACCGCGACGAGGTCGCCCATCTTGATCGCCTCGTCGATGTCGTGGGTGACGAACAGGATCGTCTTCGCGAGCTGCTCCTGGAGGCGCAGGAACTCGTTCTGGAGCCGCTCGCGGACGATCGGGTCCACGGCGCCGAACGGCTCGTCCATGAGCATGACCGGCGGGTCCGCCGCGAGCGCCCGGGCGACCCCGACCCGCTGCCGCTCGCCGCCCGAGAGCTGCGCGGGATAGCGGTGGGCGTACCGGTCCGGGTCCAGCCCGACGACCGTCAGCAGCTCGTGGGCGCGGTCGTGCATCCGGTCCTTCGGCCAGCCCAGCAGGCGGGGGACCGTGACGACGTTGTCCTCGATCGTCTGGTGCGGGAACAGCCCCGTCTGCTGGATGACGTAGCCGATGCCACGCCGGAGCTCGGTCGTGTCGCGGGTGGCGGCGTCGACGCCGTCGAGGAGGATCCGGCCGGAGGTCGGCTCGATCAGCCGGTTGACCATCTTGAGCGACGTCGTCTTGCCGCAGCCCGACGGCCCGACGAGGACGCAGATCTTGCCGGCCGGGATCTCGAGCGACAGGTCGTTCACCGCGCCCGGCGCACCGGCCTTCGTCGCCCTCGCGTCGTACGACTTGGTGACGTGGTCGAACTCGACCGAGGCGGCGCGATGGGTGGAGGCGGCGGACATCGGGCGGCGGGCTCCTCGCGGTTGCCCGAAGGCTACCGGTTCGGAAACCTGCCCGACACGCGGGGGGAGCGCCCCGCTCACGCGTCGCCGCCGCCTAGACGGGCAGCGCGGCGAGGTCGCCCTCCACGACGCTGCGGTCGTCCGCGTCGGCGACGGCGTCCAGGAGCTCGGTGGCCCGGGCCTTCCACTCGGCCGCGGCGGCCAGGTCGCCACTCGCCACGAGGGCGCGGGCCATCGATTCGGCGGCTGCCGGTCGGTCCCAGTCCTCGAACCCGTCGCCGCCGAGGTCGACGATCTCGTTCGCGCGGCGGGCATGGTAGACGGCCTCGGGCCATGGCCGAGCACGCTGTACACGCGGGCGAGCTGGCCAGTGGCCGCGGGCCTCGTTCGCGGCGGTGCCGACCTGGCGCCAGTGCCAGGCGGAGGCGTGCGCGGTGTCGATGAGCTCGGCGTCCTGGCGGGCGGTCCGGTCCTCGAGCTCGAGCAGGTCCCAGGAGCGGTTGAACAGGCCGGCGGCGAGGGCGCGGTGCGTCTCGGGGTCGAGGGTCGGGGGCGGCGGCGGGGTCGGCACGGACAGGTCCTCGGAGCGTGGGGTGGGGGAGGCCGCGGGACGGGCCGAAGGATCGGCTTCGCCGGCATCGGGCGTCGGCGGTGCCGCGGCCCGCTGGTCCGCGGTGATCGAGAGCATGTGGAGGCGGTGGAGCGCCCGCTGGAGGCGGGCGGTCCGGGCCTCGAGCCGGACGCGCTCGTCCTGGAGGATCGTCGCCCGGGTGGCGGGATCGTCCGCGTCGAGCAGCGCCCGGATGGCGGGGATCGACAGCTCCAGGTCCCGGAGCGCCGCCACCGCGCGTGCCATCTGCAGCTGGTCACGCCGGTAGCGCCGGTAGCCGGTTGCCGGGTCCACGTCGGCCGGCACGAGGACGCCCTCCTCGTCGTAGTGACGGAGGGCGCCGATCGTCAGCCCGGATGCCCGGGCGAACCGGCCGATGGGGAGGAGCTCGTCGTCGGTCACGGCCGCATCCTGAACCCTCGGGCTACCCGAGAGTCAAGCCCCAATCGCCGGAGCCCGCCCGCGGCTGCCGCCTCAGGCGTTGTCGAGCTCGCGCGAGATCGCGCGCATGATGAACCGCGCGGCCTCTGCGGACTTGCCGCCCAGCTTCTGCCCCTCGTCCTGCTCGAGCGCGACCATGAGGTCGGCGAGCATCGCGCCCAGGACGGGCGTCTTCTGGAGCGCACCCGAGGCGAACGCCGCGTCGAGCACCTCGACCGCCTTGCGCGCGTTCTCGACCGCGTGGCCCTTGGCCTCCATCCACTCCCGGAACTCGGCGCGGGCGGCATCGGCCGCCGGACCCGTGCTCGGCATCGTCAGCCTCCTCCGCCCCTGGTGGGTGCGCCGGCGGGCTGCTCCGCGCCGTCGCGCGCCGCCACGCCATCACCCGTCCCGTCGCCCGGCGTCGACCGCCCTTCGGCGGCCGCCCGCTCCTGCCAGCGGCGCGCCCGCCACTCGGGCTCGAGCACGCTCATGTGGATCTCGTCCCACCACCGGCCGTCGCGCCAGATCGCCTCGCGCGACTTGCCCTCGTGCTCGAACCCGACCCGCTGGTAGGCGCGGATCGCCCGCTCGTTGAACGCGAACACGGAGAGCGCCACGCGGTGCAGCCCGAGGGAGCTGAACGCGTGGTCGACCATGAGCTTCGGTCGCCTCGCCGCCGTAGCCGTGGCCCCAGGCGTCGCGCTCGCCGATCGTGATGTGGAACAGCGCCGAGCCGTTGTCGCCGTCGAGCTGGCTGAACGCGCACGACCCGATCAGCCGGTTCGTCTCGCGGACGTGGATGCCCATCGCGAGGCTGTCGGTGCCGAGGGCGCGCATCGTGAAGAAGCGCTCGATCTCCTCGGGGCGCATCGGGCCGTCCTGGTAGCGCGTCAGCCGCGCGACCTCGGGATCCTGGTACCAGCGCATGAAGTCGCGCAGGTTGTCACGCGAGTGGCGTCGGAGCACGACGAGCGACCCCTCGATGTGGTCCGGAAACCAGCGCCGATGGAGCATCGGGGAAACCGTATCACCGCCCGCAGACGGGGTCCCGCGTCCGGCCGCCACGGCTACCATCGCCCGCATGCGCCGCTGGAGCGAGGTCGCCGAACAGGTCGCCGCCACGACGAAGACGTCGGAGAAGACGGCGATCCTCGCCGGGTACCTCGCCTCGCTCGACGCCGAGGCGCTGCCCATCGCGGCCGTGTTCCTCACCGGCCGGGCGTTCGCCGAGGGGGACCAGCGGACGATCGGGATCGGCTGGGCCGGGATCACCGGCGCGGTGCTCCGCGTCGCGGGCGCCGACGGCGACGCCCTCCGCCGGGCCTACGACCGGTTCAGCGACGTCGCGGCGGCGGTCGCCGCCGTGCTCGAGGAGGCGGGCCACGCCCCGCCGCCCGACGCCGAGCCCACCCTGGCGGAGACCCGGGCCATCGTTCGAGGCCATCCAGCAGGCGTCCGGCGCGGCGGCGAAGGCCCGGCTGCTCGAGGACCTGTTCGCCCGGTCGGGTCCGCGCACCGCCGCGGCGATCGTGAAGGTGCTCTCGGGCGAGCTCCGGATCGGGCTCCGCGAGGGGCTGCTCGAGGCGGCGCTCGCGAAGGCGTTCGACCGGCCGCTGGATGCCGTGAAGCGCGCGGGGATGCTCACCGGCGACATCGGCCAGACGGCGATGCTCGCCCGTGACGGCCGGCTCGGCGACGCGCAGATGACCCTGTTCCACCCGCTCAAGTTCATGCTCGCGTCGCCCGGCCGAGGACGCCGCCGAGATCGTCCGGCGGCTCGGGCCGACCGTGTGGGTGGAGGACAAGTACGACGGCATCCGGGCCCAGCTCCACCGGCGCGGATCGGATGTCCGGCTCTACTCGCGCGACCTGCACGACATCAGCGGCCAGTTCCCCGAGGTGGTGGAGGGTGCCCGCGACCTGCCGTGGTCGGGGATCCTCGACGGCGAGATCCTCGCCTGGAAGGACGGCGTCGTGCTGCCGTTCCTCCAGCTCCAGGCGCGGCTCGGGCGCAAGAACCCGTCCGCGAAGATCCTGGCCGAGATCCCGGTGATCTACGTCGCCTGGGACGTGCTGGGCATGGACCGCGACGCGGACACGGTGGTCACGCCGGTGCTCGAGGAACCGCTGACGGAGCGCCGCCGGCGGCTCGAGACGCTGGAGCTGCCACCCGCGGCGGAGGGCGGCCGGTTCGCGCTCAGCCACCTCGTGTCGGTGGACTCGGTCGACGGGCTGGAGGCGGCGTTCGCCGAGGCCCGGGCGCGGCGCAACGAGGGCCTGCTGGTGAAGGACCCGACGAGCGCGTACTCGCCCGGCCGGCGCGGGCTGGGCTGGCTGAAGATGAAGAAGGCGCTGGCGACGATCGACTGCGTCGTGGTGGGCGTGGAGGTCGGCCATGGCAAGCGCCACGGCGTGCTCAGCGACTACACGTTCGCCGTGCGCGACGAGGCGAGCGGGCAGCTGGTCACGATCGGCAAGGCGTACTCCGGGCTGACCGATGCCGAGATCGCCGAGATGACGAAGTGGTTCCTCGAGCACACGATCAGCGTCCACGGCCGCTATCGGGTGGTGGAGCCGCTGGTCGTGGTCGAGGTGGCGTTCGACGTGATCATGCGCTCGGCTCGCCACAAGTCCGGCTTCGCCCTCCGGTTTCCCCGGATCGCGAACCTGCGCCCGGACAAGCCGGTCGACGAGATCGACACCCTGGAGGGCGTGACGCGGCTGTACGAGGACCTCCAGCTCGGCGCCGAGCACCTGGTGACGGCGAGCGCCAGGAAGTAGTCCGGCCGGACCACCGGCGCGTGCCACGGGGCTGGCGCGCGCGACGCAGGTCCGTATGCTGGCGCGACGGCGCTCGCGCGCCGGGGGAGATGCACGAGGAGCCCGAGATGTTCGCCGCGTTCAACGAGCTCCAGCGGCTCGAGATCACCCTCTACACCGACGCCCTGATCACGCACGGCCTGGTGCGGACGAGGCAGCATCGCGTCAGCGACATCCTCAACCTCTCCGAGGACCCGTTCCTCATCCTCGAGGACGTGACGGTCGAGGAGTTCGGGCAGCGCGGGGAGACGATCACGGCGGCGTTCGCGCAGATCAACCTCGACGCGGTGCTGTTCGCGGTCGCCACCACGCCGGTGGAGCCGGTGCCCGAGCTGCGCACGCCGAAGGTGCAGGAGGAGGCGATCATCTCGATCCCCCCGTTCCGGGTGACCGGGATCATGCACCTGCTGCCGATGGAGGGAAACCTGCGGGCGGCGCTGTCCGAGCTCCAGGGCCGCTTCCTGCCGATCACCGAGGCGACCTTCTGGTCCGATCACGTCGGCGAGCCGCGCCAGCAGGCGGTCCTGGTCGCGGTGAACCACCGGCGGGCGCAGATCCTCGCGCCGCACAAGGTCAGCGACCCATGGGCGGACGTCGACGATCCCGGCCGGCTCGCCGCGACCGAGGCGACCGACCCGCACGCCGACCTCGGCGAGGGCGCGGACGGCCGCGACGCTCGATCCGTGGCGGATGGAGCCGCCGCCCCCGCCCGAGGGCTGATCGCCGCTCAGGCGGGCGTTTCGGGGTCCGCCTCCGTGCCTCGCTCGGCGGCGCCGGCGAGGGAGCCGTCCTCGGCGACCTGCTGGAACCCGTCGCGCATCCGCTCGAAGTCGTCCGTCGTCGCCTCGGGTCCTTGCCCTCGGTCGCGTCCTGCCAGGTCTCGACGACCTGTTCGGTCGCGTTGTCGATGCCGCCGTGCTCGTCGGCAGGTCGCGTCGTGGGATCGGTCACGGGTGGCTCCTCGTCGTTTGGTGGGCCGCGAGGGTGCGCTCCCGCCGCGTGACGGCGCACGCACGCGCGGCGGTGAGCCGCAGTCAAGTCGTCATGACGATGCTCGAGCCGTGGACGACATCGCAATCGGCCGCCTGCTGCGTTCGATCCGGGTCCGGCTGCGTCTGCGCCAGGTCGACGTCGCGGACCGCGCCGGCCTGAGCCAGCAGCTCGTCTCGCTGCTCGAGCTCGGTGCGCTCGAGCACGTCTCGGTCCGTGCGCTGCGGCGCGTTGCACGTGCCGTCGGCGCCGAGGTCGTGATCGGCGTCCGATGGCGGGGCGCGGAGGTCGACCGGCTGCGCGACGAGGACCACGCCCGGATCGTCGCCGCCATCGTCCGCCTGCTCGAGCGCGAGGGTGGCTGACGGCGACCGAGGTCACGTACAGCGAGTGGGGCGAGCGAGGATCGATCGATGTGCTCGCGTTCCACCCGGCCACACGGACGCTCCTCGTGATCGAGGTCAAGACCGAGATCGTGTCGGTGGAGGAGACGATCCGCGCGCCTGGACCAGAAGACACGGCTTGCGCCGAAGATCGCAGCGGAGCGCTTCGGCTGGTCCGTGGCTCGCAGCGGCCAGGCTGCTCGTCGGTCATGGACACGCGGACGGCGCGGCGCCACGTCCAGCGGCATGGGCCGGTGTTCGGACGCGCCTTCCCGATGCGCGGCTGGGCAGCAGGGCCTGGCTCGCACGCCGAGCGGCGGCCGCGGGCTGCTCCTGTTCCTGCCACCCACCAGTGGCGATGGTGCTCGGCGAGGTCCTGCAACGGTTCGTCGGGTCGTGCGACCGCGCCCACGCTCAAGGCCAGCGGCAGCCGAGCGCGCATGAGACCCGGAGCGAGCGCAAGGGCGCCCACCACCACGCACATTGGTGCATGACACGCCTTCGCGGTCCTGCGTCGCCTGCACCAACGAGCTGGTGGGTAACAAGCACTCCAGGGCGTGCATCGTCCGGCACCAGCCACGGTGGCGCAAGGATCGGATCGGTGGCCCGAGACAAGCGCGACGGCGACCGCCGGAGAGGTCCCTAGCGATCCACCGGGAGGTCGAGGCGGTCGCCCCACTCGGCCCAGCCGCCGTCGTAGACCGCGACGTCCTCGTGGCCCAGCACCATCAGCACGTAGGCGAGCTTGGCTGCCGCGACCCCGGACCCGTCGTAGCAGACGAGGCGTCGCCCGCGGGTGATGTTCGCCTTGAGCAGGATCGACCGCAGCTCGGCCGCGTCGCGCAGGCGCTGCGTGCCCGGCTGGTGCATCGTCGCGACCGGCACGTTGACCGCGCCCGGGATGTGGCCCAGCCGGCGCACGTTGCCCTCGAAGCCGCGGAACTCGGCCGGGCCGCGCGCGTCCACGAGCAGCACGTCAGGCGCGCCGAGGAGCCCGCGCACGTCGGCGGTCGTCAGCCGCTCGCGGACCTGGGCGCGCGGCGTGAACGAGGCGGGCGTCGCCACGACCTCGCCGTTCGCGATCGGGTGACCCGCCTCGACCCAGGTCGGCCAGCCGCCCTCCAGGATCCGCGCCGACTCGTAGCCATAGGCGCGGAGGCTCCACCAGATCCGGGCCGCGAAGTACGACACGGTGTCGTCGTAGAGGACCAGCGACGTCCCGTCGCCGATGCCCGCGGCCGTCATGACCGCGCCGAACCGGTCGGGCGCCGCGAGGAGCAGCGCGTCGCCGCCCTCGGGCGTGTCGATGACGTCCGCTCGCCAGTCCATGTACACGGCGTTCGGGACGTGGCCCGGTGGCGTGCAGCTGGCGCGCGGTCCCGTCCGGTCGCCACCGGGCGTCGATGACGCGCAGATCCGGCCGGCCGAGGTTCTCGGCCATCCATTCGGGCGTCGCGATGAGCTCGGGGCGCGCGGTGCCGGCCAAGGGCGGCCTCCGTGGGTGACGGACCGGGGGGAGAGGGGCCGTACGTATGATAGGCCCGTGGTCTCCCCGTTCATGCCCGACCCGGAGAAGGTCGCGGCGATTCGCACGCTGCTGCCCGCGACGGGCGCGGGGATCTACCTCAACGCGGGGACCGCGGGGCCGATGCCGGCCGAGACCCAGCTGGCGATGGACGAGCTCGCGGCACGCGAGCTGGCGATCGGGCGCGCGAGCCCCGAGGGGTTCGAGGAGGTCCAGCAGCGCTGGGCGGAGCTGCGGGCGTCGATCGCGGCCGTGATCGTCGCCGACCCCGACGACGTCGCGATGACCCACTCCACCACCGACGGCATGAACCTCGCCATCAACGCGCTGCCGTGGCGCGAGGGTGACCGTGTCGTCACCACCCGCCACGAGCACCCCGGGCGGCCTCGGGCCGCTGTTCGCCCTGCGCGAACGGCTCGGCATCGAGGTCGAGATGGTCGACATCGGGGACGGCGAGGACGCGGAGCGGACGGTCGAGGCGTTCCGCACCGCCCTGGAGCGGCCCGCCCGCGCGATCGTCGCGAGCCACGTCCTGTGGACCACCGGCGCGGTCCTGCCGATCGCCAGGCTCGGCGCGCTCGCCCGTGATGCCGGCGCCGCGACGATCATCGACGGCGCCCAGTCCGCCGGCGCGATCCCGATCGACATCGAGTCCCTCAGCGTCGACGCGTACGCGATCCCCGGCCAGAAGTGGCTGCTGGGCCCGGAGGGCATGGGCGCGCTGTGGGCACGCCGCGCATGGGCGGACAGCGTGGTGCCCGCGAGCGCCGGGTTCATCTCGTACGAGACGTTCGACCCGGTCCGGCCGGTGCTCCGCCCGGGGGCCCGCCGGTTCGAGTTCGGGTTCTTCCATCGCCCGTCCGTCGTCGGCCTCGCCCGGAGCTGTGGCTGGCTCTCGATGTACATCGGGCTGCCGTGGGCCCACGAGCGCGCGGCGCGACTCGCGGCCGCGGGCGCGGACCGCCTGGCCGGCGATCGACGGCGTGTCGCTCGTGACCCCGCGCCACGCGATGGGGACGCTGGTCACGTTCCGGATCGGCGGCTGGCCGGCGGCGGATGCGGTCCGCGAGCTCAGCGCCCGGACGTTCGCGATCATCCGCGACCTGCCGCCCGATCGACGCGATCCGGATGTCGGTCGGGTTCTGGAACACCGAGGAGGAGCTGGAGCGCTTCGCACAGGGCGTCGAGCTGCTCGCCGCCCACACGCCCGATTCGATCCCGCCGCGGCGCACGCTCGCGGTGCTCGGGTCCGACGACTCGCCGCTCCGGTGACCGGCGTGCCCACGCCGCGCGCCGAGCGGCCCGAGGTCAGGCGCCGCGGATTCGTCGAGGTCCGCTGGCGCCAGTTCCGGCGCGCGCCGCGGCCGGTGTTCCGGGCGGTGATGTCGAGCCTCTCGATCGCGCTCATCCTCGGGACGCTGTTCCTCGCCTACGACATCGCGCTCGATCGCGGCGCCACGCTGCCGGGCGGTGACCTGCGCCTGCTCGCGCTCACGCTGTACGTCGCGATCGTGCTGATCGCCGGCGCGGTGCTGACGTTCCTCGTCGTGCCGCTGCCCACCGGCGCCGGCGATCGCCGCGCGACGCGGACGCCCTGGAGCCTCGCGCTCGGGCTGTTCGCCGCGGTCCCGATCGCGTACCTCGTCCTCGTCGTCCTGCACGAGCTGGTCAAGCCGCTCATCGCCTGACCGGGCGTCGGCCCGCGACGATTGGCAGGTCCGGGCAATGGCGCACCCGATCGACCTATCGACACCGCATTGCATCGGGCCGGTATGATCCGTGCAGACCAGCCGCCCCACCCGACGCTCGAGGACTCTCGTGGGCAACGACGAACACCACATGGCGCTGCCAAAGCTGTACGGCGCACCCGCGTACGCACGGCCGGCTGCCCCTGTCGTCGCCACCCCGAAGCCGTTCGATCCGGATGACCTGCCGCTCGAGACGTACCTGACGGAAGAGGAGCGGGAGCTCTTCTCCGAGCTCCAGGCGCGAGGTCTACGCCGGCGGCATCGCGGGCGACCCCGTCGCGATATCCGCCGGTGGCGGTCGCGAGGGCTCGCCGATGCTGCGAGGCCGGCCCTTCCGCCTCGGCTCGATCACGTCGCGCATCCGCGGCGACGGCGGGAACTCCTCGGCGGCCTGACGCCACCCGCTCCCGCCTCGTCGGATCGCTCGTGGGGGAGTAGCTCAATCGGTCAGAGCGGCGGGCTTATATCCCGCTGGTTCCAGGTTCGAGTCCTGGCTCCCCTACCACCTCCGGCGTCCAGCGCCCGATCTCGTCGCGCACCGCGTGCAACGCGTCCCTGACGCGACGGCGGCGCACCGCGAGGCGGGCGAACCGCGTCGACGCGGGATCCTCAGACCGGCGACGGGACGCACGCGTGCTCGTCGTCAGCCGGGCCGGCCCCGGCCCAGCGCAGCCGAGGAGACGCCCGATGACGACCCCGGACCGCCGCGACACCGCGCCCGGCATGGGCGACCCGACGCGGAGCGACGACATCGACAGCCCCGGGCTCCGGTCCGACGGAGCGGGGAGCGGCGCGATCGCCGACACCGGTGACGGCAGGAACGCCGGTCCGGCGCCGAAGGGCGGTGACGCGTCGGAGACGCGCGCCGACCCGGATCCCGGCCGCAGCGGCCCGCTGGGCGGCCAGCTCGGCAGCGCGGGTGGCGGCTACGGGTCCGGCAGCGGCGCCGGGACCGGCTCCCTCGGCAGCCCTGACGGCGAGGACGTCCAGGTCGAGAGCGGACCCGGCCCGCAGACCGAGTGGCTCCGGTCCGCGGACGGCGAGGGCGACCGGGGGACGGACAGATGACCGGCGGTCGAGCGCCGGGCGGCACGCCGGCCGAGCGGCGGCACCACGGAGCGGTCGACGACCCGGCGCACGCGGAGTTCGCCACGGTCGAGCACCGCGACCTGCCCCAGGCCGGCGGACCTCGTCGGCAGCCCCGAGCGGGCCCTCGTCGTCGACGACCACGCCAGCCAGACGGCCGGACCCGGCGCGGCGACCCAGGCGGAGCTCGGGGGCGACCGCCGGTTCCCGGCAGCGACCCCGATGAGCCGCCTCATCGGCGGCACGCCCGACCGGCCTAGCGGGACGCCGCGACGGACTTGAAGAGCGCCACGAGCGACTCACGCCGCTCGGCGTTGAGGCCGCGCTGCACCGGCAGCGCCTCGAGCCAGCCGGCGAGGTCGCCGGGCTTCACGACGGCACACGTCGGCGTGCGGTCGACGCGAGGGTCGTCGGTGACGACCGCGGCATAGACCCGGACGAGGAAGTCGCGGTCGTGCGTCGCCAGCCAGCCCCGGACGCGCTCCGCGTCGCGGGACGCGCGATCGAGCGGCGCCTCGATCGGCACCCAGCGGCCGCGGGCGCCGCGGATCTCCCAGCGGCTGCCGACGTGGCGGCTCACCGCGGCGGGCGGGACATCGCCCAGGACGAGGATCCCGAACGGCCCGAGCACGAGCTCGTGGATCCGGCGGCCGCCGGGCAGCCGGAGGTCGGTCGCGGCGAGGTGGTCGGGCCCGAGCGCCCGGGCGAGGGTCGGGGTCACGGTCGTCGGCCGGAGCGAGGTCGCGGCATCGATCGTGTGGGCCATGCGCGCGAAGCCGAACAGCAGGAACCCGGCCGGGACGAGGATCGCGAACCCCCAGGCCATGACGCCGAGCGCCGTCTGGAACGTCGTCGGACGCCCGTCCGGGATGAACGAGTTGACGAGCGGGGTGCCGAGGCACAGCCACCCGATCAGCACACCCGCCAGGATCAGGAGCACGCCGGTCGCGGCGGAGCGGAGGATGACGAGGCGGTCGCGGCGGGACCGAGGGGCGTCGGCGGCGATGACCTGCATGTACGGGATGGTGGTCGATCCACGCGAGCGCGTTAGTGGAACCATGGGGCTACCCGCCGCCGACGAGGGTACGGACCACCGCCCGCGACCCCACCGCACCGAACCGCGGCCGGTGCCCGGACGCACCGCTATCTCGTGGGTGGCGCCGGCCCGACCGTGCCCAGGGCGCCCGGATGCGTCCGCAACGGTCGCCGCCGGTCCCTCCCCTGCAGGGACCCCCGTACCATAGCGAGCCGTCTGTCGCCCTCTGATGCTCCGCCCATACCCCGCCCAGAGGGGAACGAGGAGGCGGTCAGCAGCACCGTGCACCACGCGACAGGGTTCAGCGCGTTCGCCCAGCGGCTCGGCCACCCGGCCATCCGGGCGGCCCTCGCCGCGCTGCTGCTGATCGCGATCTCGGTGCTCCCGGCGACCGCCGCCGGCGCCGGGCCCACCAGCCTCGTCAACGCCGAGGTCGATCCGCGGACGGCGACCACGACCACGACCATCACGTTCGCCGTCACGTTCCGCAACTCCCAGGGCGGTGAGCCGAGCTACGTGCGCGTGCAGATCGGCGGCGCGGTCCACGAGATGCGGCCCTCGACCGACTCCCAGGACTGGAAGAAGGGCGGCCGGTTCGTCTACCAGGGCAAGCTCAAGGCGGGCACATACGACGTCCAGTTCCTCGCCTCGGACGAGAAGCGCCACGAGGCCTCGCTCGGCGGCGGATCGGTCACCGTCAAGCCGGCGCCAACGCCGAAGCCGACCCCGAAGCCGACGCCGAAACCCACGCCCAAGCCGACCCCGAAGCCCACGCCAAGCCGACGCCGCAGGCGCGCATCGCGCCACGCGGCACGCCTCCGCCCGGGGCGGAGTCCACGAAGGTGGCGCCGCGCCCGACGCCGAAGCCCACGCCCACGCCGACTCCCACGCCGAGCGCCCGATGCAGCCGAGACGGCCGAGCCGAGCCCGTCGCCCTCCGACGACCCGATCACCGCCGGCCTGCTGCCCGGCTCGACCGGCCCGGCGAGGGGCTCCGGGCCCGAGCGGCTCCGGTCCCGACAGCGGCCGTGGCGGGTTCGGCGGCCCGGCGGCGGCGGCGCGGGCGACGCGGCGCTGCCCGGCACGGGCGGCACGGGCCTGTTCGCCACGCTGACGCGCGCCCTCCCGGCCACGGTCGTCGCGACCGGCGGCGTGACGATGGCGATGGCGTTCCTCGTGTTCGGCAAGAAGCGGCGCGACCGGGAGCCCACCGGACCGGACGACGAGCTCGCCGCGAACGCCGCCCGTGGCGCGGGGCTCGCCCCGAACGCGTCGTATGCGAAGGTCGTGGTGCCGAACGCCGCCGCGGTCGCGACGGCCGTCCAGGCCGCCGTGGCGGCACCCGTCGCGGCAGGGACCTCCGACATCGACGGTCACATGCCCCGCTGGCGCCGCCCGTCGCTGATGGAGGCGCGCAAGGCCGACCCCGCCCGGGGCATCGGGGCCGCGGCGGCGGTCAGCCTCCGGTTCACGGGTGACGCCGGCGTCGCCGTCGACGGCATGGAGCGGCGCCTGATCCGCTACCGGATGGTGAGCCTGCTCGACCTGCCCGACGAGGTGCGAGGCACCGAGATCGGCGCGCTCGACGAGGGCGACGAGGTCGTGCTGCTCGAGAAGCGGGGCACGTACTGGCGCGTCCTGTGCCCCGACGGGCGGCAGGGCTGGCTCCACAAGATGACGCTGGGCGACGTCGTGATCGACCCGTCGACGCAGGCGGGCGACAGCTGGACGTCGGGCGACGACGGGCCGCAGGTCGGCGGGTTCGAGGACATCCTCCGCGCCTACACGGAGAAGCGGCAGCAGTTCGGCGACGCCTAGCCGGCCGCCGGCGCCGCCTTCGACCGGCGCGCGACCGGCGCCTTGCGCAGCACGACGATGTGCTGGTGGGCGATGTTCGGCACGAACGAGCGCGGATAGCCGTACGGCCGCAGCCGCGTGCCCGCCTGGTACCACGCGATGTCGCCCTTGGGCACGAGTCCCACGGCGTCGGCGCGCGCCGCCAGGTCCGCGGCGGTGAACAGGTAGCGGCCGCCCTGGTAGGCGTCCCGGACGATCAGGACCGCGTACCGGCCGGGCCGCAGCACGCGGTGGCATTCGCCGAGCACGTCCTGCATCGCGTCGAGGAACGCGGGGTAGTCGGGCAGGTTGGCGAGGTCCGCGTCGTGGGTGCTGACCATCGCGTAGTCGGTCCGCCGGTTGGCATGCGCCTCCGCGAGCTTGCCGCCCGCCATCGTCATCGGCAGCTGGACGTTGTACGGCGGATCGGTCGCGACGAGGTCGACGCTCGCGTCCGGCATCGCCCGCAGGAGCGTGCGGGCATCGCCGTGGCGCATCTCGAGCCCGGACGGGTCGAAGCCGCGCACCCCACCCGGATCCTGCGGGCCGAGGTCGACGAGCGCGGGGCCGGCGCCGTCACGCTCGGCGGCGAGCGCCTCGACCGTCTCCCGGTAGGCGTCGATCCAGCGCTCGTCCAGCTCCAGGCCGATGGCGCGCCGCGGTCCGCGCGCGATCGCCGCGCCGAGCAGCGTGCCGCCGACGCCGGCAAACGGGTCGAGGACGAGCTCGCCGGACTTGGTGAAGAACTCGATGAGGCGGGCCATGAGCCGGGGCGGCTTGTTCGCGCCGTGCGCCTTGCGCCGCTGGTGGCCGAGCTCCGAGGGGTAGGCCGTCGTCCAGACCGACTTCGTGAAGTACAGCCACTCCTCGCCGGACAGCTCGTTCAGGTCGTTGGCGGGATGGGGCGGGCGGCGCTCCTGCACCCGGGCAGGGTACCCGGGCGCAGGCCCGTGCCTGCGGGCGTCAGGTGGCGACGCGCTCCCAGGTCGAGGCGAGCCCGGCCACGATGCTGCCCCCGGCCACGGCGAGCTGCAGGCCGTGGTCCGCCGTGTTCACCGGCGTCGCGAAGATGCCGAGCAGGTCCGGTGAGACGAGCGTCGCGCCGAGGACGACGAGGTACAGCGCCGCCGAACGCGATCGTCGCCTCGCCGAGGGCGCGACCGTGCTGGCGACGCGCCGATGAACAGCGCGACGAGCCCGGTCACCAGGAGGACGACGCTGTGGAGGGTGTCGACCTGGAACAGCGCGTCACCGCGCCGGCTGACGATCGGGTTGTCGACGAAGCCGACCAGGCCGGCCGCGAGCAGCGCGACGCCGACGATGTACAGCCACGTCCGCGCGATGCCGTCGCCCGCCTCGTCGGCGCGGGTCCAGGCATCGTCGCGGTCCGCCTGCCGGTCGGGGCTCAGGTTGAACGTCATGGGACCGCCTCATCACCGCCGGTGCTCGTGCGTGCGCTGCGGTGTCCGCCCACCTTCCACCGATCCGCGGTGCGGGCGTGCAATCGCTGCGTGCGACGGGCGTTGCAGGCACATCGCCCGCGCCATCCCGCGTGCCCGTCCAGGCCAAGCCGGGACTAGCGCGACCCGCCGGAGAGGGCGATCTGGGGCCGGCCGGCCGGCAGCGTCGTGGTGACGCGGATCCCGCCGCCCGGGCGGGGGACGATCGTGAGGGTGCCATCGTGCGCCTGGGTGATGCTCTTGACGATGGCCAGGCCGAGGCCGAGACCCGCATGGTCGCCGCGGATGCGTTCGGATCCCCGCTGGAACGGCTCGGTGAGCGTCGAGACCAGCTGTGGCGCGAGGGTGTCGCCGGTGTTCTCGACGGTGAGCGTGACGGCCTCGGGGCGGGCGGCGGTGATGACCTGCACGGTGCCGTGCTCGGGGAGGTTGTGGACGATGGCGTTGTGCACCAGGTTCGTGGTCAGCTGCAGCAGCAGCGCGTGTGAGCCGATCGTGGGGGTGATGTCCCCGGACGTCTCGATGGTCACGCCGTGCTTCTCGGCGAGAGGGAGCAGCGTCTCGGAGGCCTCCTCCGCGATCAGGGACAGGTCGACGGGTTCCGGGGTGAACGATCGCTGATCGGTGCGGCTGAGCAGGAGCAGGGCCTCGGTGAGGTGGATCGCCCGGGCGTTGACCGCATGGAGTCGCTCGATGAGGACGTCCTCGTCCCGAGCCGGGTCGTTGCGGGCAACGTCGAGCAGCGACTGGGTGATCGCCAGCGGGGTGCGCAGCTCGTGGGAGGCGTTGGCGGCGAACCGCTGTTGCTCGGCGAGCTGGGCGTCGAGCCGGCCGAGCATCGTGTCGAAGGCGTCCGCGAGCTCTCGGAACTCGTCGCTGCGACCCGGGAGCTGGATCCGATGGGACAGCGATCCGCTCGCCGCCCTGCGCGTGGCGTCGGTGATCCGGGACAGGGGGGCGAGCATGCGTCCGGCGAGCAGCCACCCGCCCACGAGCCCGAACACCAGCAGGAACGCCAGCACCGCGGCTGCCCGCGGCGCGAACGCCTCCTGGAGGTCGGAGCGGTTGGGCACGAACCCGCCGAGGCTCCTGATCGTGCCGTCGGGCACGTAGCGCAGCAGGAACACCCACACGACGGCGAGCAGCACGGCGCCGGCGAGCATGAGGAACGCCGCGTAGCTGAGGGTGAGCTTGAGGCGGACGCTCAACCCGGGCGCCCTAGTCACGGTCGCACTCCCTCGCGTCCGGTGCCGGGCACCGCGTCGATGCGATAGCCGACGCCGGGCACGGTGGCGATCAGCCACGGTTCGCCCAGCCGCTTGCGCAGGGCCGAGACCGTGATCCGGACGGCGTTGGTGAACGGGTTCGCGTGCTCGTCCCAGGCCCGCTCCAGCAGCTCCTCGGCACTGACGACGCCGCCCTCGGCCTCAACGAGGACCTCGAGCGCGGCGAACTGCTTCCGCGTGAGCGCGACGTACCGGCCGTCCCGGTAGACCTCGCGGCGGAACGGATCGAGGCGCAGGCCCGCGATCTCGCGAACGGGCGGGCGGTTGTGGGCGCGCCTGCGGTCGAGCGCCCGGAGCCTGAGCACGAGCTCCTGCAGCTCGAACGGCTTGGTGAGGTAGTCGTCGGCCCCGAGCCCGAACCCGGACGCCTTGTCGTCGAGCCGGTCGGCGGCGGTCAGCATCAGGATCGGCGTGCCGCTGCCGGACGCGACGATGCGCTCGGCGACCTCGTCGCCGGATGGCCCGGGAATGTCGCGGTCGAGGACCGCGATGTCGTAGGCGTTGACGTCCAGCAGCTCCAGGGCGGTGTCGCCGTCACCGGCGATGTCGGCCGCGATCGCTTCCAGGCGCAGTCCGTCGCGGATGGCCTCGGCCATGAAGGGCTCGTCCTCGACAACCAGCACACGCACGCGCTCAATCCTCCTCGACGGCGCATATCGCCGGGGTATCGAAAACCGGATACGCGCTGGTGACATCGGATTGCCTTGACTGGTGGCGTGAATCACCCCGCAGCATCACGACCAACCCGCCGGACCCTCCGGCCCGGCACCGTCAACCTGGTCATCGTCATAGCCACGATCATCGGGGCCCTCGTCTATCAGTCGGCATCGTCTTCGGCATCATCGGTCGGCGAACCACCCCCGCCGGCCGCGCAGCGTCCGCTGCCACGGTCAGCGCCGGCATTGGCGCCCGCGATCGGCGACGCTCCTCGCGGCGCCGGCGGTGGGACGACGGAGGGCAACGGTGCCGTCACCGAGGATGACGGTGCCCTTCCGGACGACGTGACGGTATTCGATGACGGGCATTCGGGCGTCGCCAACCTCGATCCCGACCTGCTCCGGGCCCTGCGCGAGGCCGCGACGGATGCCGCCGAGGACGGCATCGACCTGTACGTCAACAGCGGCTGGCGCTCAGCCGGCGTACCAGGAGCAGCTGTTTCGAGAGGCGGTCTCCCGGTACGGATCCAAGCGGGAAGCGGCCCGCTGGGTCGCCAGCGCGGACACGTCCGCGCACGTGTCCGGGGACGCGGTCGACATCGGGCCGACCGCTGCCACGGCCTGGCTGTCCGAGCACGGCGCCCGCTACGGGCTGTGCCAGATCTACCGGAACGAGTCCTGGCACTACGAGCTGCGGCCCGCGGCCGTCGATCGTGGGTGCCCGCCGATGTATGCCGACTCGGCGCACGACCCGAATCTGCAGCGGTAACGGGACGGCGCCAGTCCGCCCGCCCGGCGTCCCTACAATCAGGCGATGCCGGGGAGAGTGGTCAGCCGCCGCTTCATCGGCCGTGAGCAGGACATCGCGCGGGTCGACGCCGCCATCGGGGGCGCCGGCTCGGGGGTTGCGACGACCGTCCTCGTCGCGGGCAGCGCGGGCATGGGTGCGAGCCGGTTCCTGGACCAGGTCCTGGAACGGGCAGCGGCGCGCCCGGAGCCGCCGCTGATCCTGCGCGGGCGCGCGAACGGCCCCGTGGACCCGCCGTGGGCGTCCGTGCTGGACGCGCTGGGCCCGCTCCTCGACGCGCGCCCCGACGACGAGCTCCGGGCGCTCCTCCAGCGCGACGCGCGGCCGCTGCTGCTCGGCCTGCCGCGCCTCGCCGACCTCGCCGCCGGCATGCCCGCCCCGCGCACCAGCGCCCTGGCCGACCCGGAGCGCCGCCAGCCGCGGGCGCTCGAGGCGCTCATGCGCTGGCTCGGGCGCGTCGCCGCCGAGCGGCCGATCGTCGTCGCGCTCGAGGATCTCCATGTCGCCGATGCCGCGACCCGGGCGTTCGCCACGTTCGTGTCGCGGATCGCCCGCGAGGAGCGGCTGTCGCTCGTGCTCACCTGGCAGCCGGACCGGCTCACCCGCGAGCATCCGCTGCGCGCGAACCTCGCGGTGATCGAAGCCGGGCTCCGGGCCCCCGTCCGCGTGGATCTCGCGCCGCTCACCCGCCGCGAGATCGGCAACCAGATCGAGGGGATCGAGGGCGAGCGGCCCTCGGCGTCGGTCGTCGTCCTCGTGGCCGAGCGGTCGGCCGGGACGCCGCTGGTGATCGAGGAGCTGATCGCCGCCCGGCGCGAGCTCAAGCACGTCAGCCTGACCGGGACGCTGGGCGACCTCATCGCCGCCCGGCTCGCCCGCCGGTCCCACGAATGCCGCCGCGTGCTGCGGCTGCTCGCGCCGTCGCAGCGGCCGATGGAGCGCGACCGGCTGGCCGTCGTCTCGGCCGCGTTCGAGGCGGAGCTCGCGAGCGCGAACGTCGCCTCCAACCTCCCGCCGCGATCCTCGTCGATGCCGCGCCGCGCCGCCGACGGGCTGGACGCCGACCTCGCGGCGGGCCTCGCCGAGGCGATCGAGCACGGGTTCGTCCGCGAGGAGCCCGACGGTCGCCTCCGGATCCGCCACGAGCTCGTCGCGCGGGCCGTCGTCACGGACCTGCTGCCGACCCAGCGCCCGCGCTACCGGGCGGCGCTCGCGACGGCGTTCGGCGACATCCCGATCGTCGCCGCGCACCACTGGCGGGCCGCGCACCGCCCCGCCGAGGCGCGGGCCGCGGCGCTCGAGGCCGGCCGGCTGGCGCTCGAGCTCGAGGCGCCGCTGGACGCGCTCGACGCGTTCGAGCTCGGCCTGGAGCTGCCCCTGCCGCCGCCCGTGCGCGGGACCGGACGGCGAGCCCGCCGAACGGGTCGCCGGACGGCGTCGGGCTGGCCGCGGTCTCGCAGCTGGCGGCCGAGGCGGCGGCCGCGGCCGGCCGCCCCAGCCGCGCGACGGTCTACGCGGAGAGCGGCCTCGCGGCCCTCGGGGAGCGGCGGGACCGCCTCCAGCACGCGGTGCTCGAGGCGCGGCTCGGGCCGCTACCGGCTCGCGGCGGGCGACGGGCCCGGCGCGACCGCTGCGCTGCGCAAGGCCGCCGACGTGATGCCCCATGAGCCGTCGATCGAGCGGGCCCGCGTCCTCGCGCTGCTCGCCCAGGAGCGGATGATCGCCGCCGCGTTCCGGGACGCGGAGAAGGTCGCCCGTGAGGCGCTCGACGTGGCCGCCGCGGTCGGCGACGAGGCGGAGCCCGAGGCGATCCACGCGCTCACGACGCTCGCGGTCGCGCGGAGCTACGGCGACCAGCCCGAGACCGCCGAGCCGCTCCTCCGCGAGGCGCTCGCCCGGGCGTCGGCCGCCGGGCTCATCGACGAGGCCATGCGCGCGAGCGCCAACCTCACGTTCCTGCTCGAGCTCCTCGGCCGGCCGGGCGAGGCCGTCGACGAGGCGTATCGCGGCATCGCCGAGGCGCGCGAGGCGGACCTCGGCGCGGTGTACGGCAACCTCCTCGGCGGCAACGTCGCGGGCGTCCTCGTCGTGGTGGGCCGCTGGGCGGAGGGCCGCGAGCTGCTCCTGCGCGCGATCGACTGGAGCCCGTCGGGAAGCGCCGCCGTGAACGCGCTGGTCAACCTCGCGAACCTCGAGATCGAGGCGGAGGCGGGCGAGGAGGCGACCCGGCTCCTCGGCCGGGTGCTGGTCGAGCTCGAGACCGGTGGCGACGACCAGCTCGCCGTGCCCGCCTACCAGGCGACCGCGGCGATGGCGCTGTGGAGCGGCGACCTCGCCGATGCCCGGCGTGCCGCGGAGCGCGGCTGGGCGCGGCTCAAGGGCTCGGAGGACTGGGTCCTCATCGCGCGCATGGCGTCGACGTCGATGGAGGTCGAGTCGGCGATCGTGGCCGAGGCGCTCGAGAAGCGGCGGATCGGCGACGTGGCGGCGTCACGCGAGCGCGCGAGCCGGATCCTCGCCGATGCCGAGGCCGCGGTCGCCCGGGCCCGGGCGGAGAACCCGGAGGCCCGCAGCGACGAGCCGGAGGCGAGCCTCGCGACGGCCCGCGCGTTCCACGCCCGCCTCGTCGGCCGTGACGACCCCGCGCACTGGGCGGAGCTGGCGGCACGCTGGCTGGCGCTCGGCCAGCCGTACCGGGTGGCGATGGCCCGCTGGCGCCAGGCGGAGGCGACCATGAGTGGCGCCGTCGCCGGCCCGGACGGCGCGCGGACGGACGCCCGCCTCGTGCGCGGCGAGGCCCGCGAGCCGCTGTCCGAGGCGGTGGCGATCGCGCTCCAGCTCCACGCGCGGCCCCTGCTGCGCGAGCTGCGCGAGCTCGCCGGCCGGGCGCTCATCTCGCTGCCGCCCGCGGTCGAGACCCTGCTCGAGGAGGCGCCCGCCCCCGCCGAGCAGCTGCCGCCCGCGGCCTCGCCGCCCGATCGCCGAGGCGCAGGCGCTGGGCGGCATCGGCCGGCCCGGCGGGATGGGCACCGACACGTTCGGGCTGTCGAAGCGCGAGCTCGAGGTGCTCGCGCTGATCGCCCAGGGCCGCACCAACCGCGAGATCGGCGACCGGCTGTTCATCAGCCAGAAGACGGTCGGCGTGCACGTCGGCAACATCCTGGCCAAGCTCGGCGTGTCGGGTCGCGTCGAGGCGGCCGCGGTGGCGATCCGGCTCGGCCTCGAGGCGGGCGGGCGCCGGCCCGCGTGACGCGTCGCGGGTTTCCACGGAGGCACGCCTCGCCCGCGTTCGGTAGGATCGGCGGGACCTGACCGATACGCTGCCCCCTGAGGTTCCCATGCGTCGCTCGATGCTCGCCCTCGCGCTGGCCGCCGTCGCCCTCGGCGCGGCCGCCTGCTCCACGTCATCCGCACCCGGCTGGACCTACGCGCCGCCCGACGCCGTCCCCGTCCGCCGATGCGTCCGCGTCCGCTGCGCCCAGCGACGGCGCGTCGGTCGCCCCGTCGGGCAGCGCCTCGGCTGCGCCCAGCGGCTCGGCCGCCCCGTCGGGTGGCGCCGGCACGACCGTCCAGCTCTCGGCCGCCAACATCGCGTTCGAGCAGACGGCGCATCACGGCACCCGCCGATACCGCGTTCACGATCGCCTTCGAGAACAAGGAGGCGCTGCCCCACAACGTCGAGATCAAGGACGGATCGGGCGCGTCAGTGTTCAACGGCGACCCCGTGACCGGGCCCGGCGACCGTCAACTACCAGGTCGGGCCGCTCGCGGCCGGCGCCTACACCTTCGTGTGCACGATCCACCCGAACATGACGGGGACGCTCACCGTCGGCTCCTGACCGCGGATCGGGCGGCCATCCGATGACGCGCGTCGACGAGCGCTGCTACACCGACGCGTACCTGCGCGAGCTGCCGGCGCGCGTCCTCGAGGTCTCGGCGACGGACGGCGTGCCCCTCGTCGTGCTCGACACGACGACGTTCTACCCGGGCGGCGGCGGCCAGCCGTCGGACCGCGGGGTCATCCTGCGGACCGCGGACGGGCGCCGCTGGACCGTCCGGGCCGCGCGGCGCGTCGGCGGCGAGATCGTGCACGAGCTCGAGGCACCCGAGGACGGTGAGCTGCCCGCCGCCGGCGAGGCGGTGACGGTCGACCTCGACTGGGCCCGGCGCTACGCGCTGATGCGGACCCACACGGCGCTCCATGCCCTGTGCGGCGTCGTGTGGCGTGACTACGGCGCGCTCGTCACGGGCGGCAACATGGAGCCCGGCTCGGGCCGGATGGACTTCGAGTTCGAGCGGATGTCGGGCGACCTCGTGGGCGAGATCGAGCAGACCGTCAACGACGAGCTCCACCGCCGGCGTGACGTCAAGGTCGACGTGCTGCCACGGGCCGAGGCGTTCGCGATCCCGGACCTCATCCGCACCAAGGTCAACCTCCTGCCCGAGGGGATCGAGCAGATCCGGACGATCGAGATCGTCGGCCTCGACCTCCAGGCCGACGGCGGCACCCACGTCGCGAACACCGCCGAGGTCGGCGGCATCCGGGTGACCGGCTACGAGTCCAAGGGCCGGATCAACAAGCGGATCCGCCTGGCGCTGGTCGACCCCGAGGCCTGATCGCCGACGCCCCGCCGACAAGGGCTTGACCGGCGCGGCGGGGTGGGAGAGCATCCGCGACTACCCGGCGGTGCCCGTCGGTCTGGAGGGAGAGCCCAATGCACGCACGCCTTGTCCCGTCACGGCGTCCCCGCACGATCGGCGCCGTGGCCGCGGGCCTGTTCGCCGTGCTGCTCGCCTGGAGCCCGGTCCTCGCGGCCGTGTCCTGGGGCGACCTGCACAAGGCAAGCACCGACTACGCGTACAGCTGGCAGCAGTCGCTCGCGCGCACGGTCACCAGCGGCGGCACCGCGTATCTCCACCAGGTGTTCACCCGCGACTACATCGGTGGCGACGCGGTCGAGGATGGTGGCCCGTACCTCGGCATCTACTACAAGCGGGGAACGAGCACCGGCAGCAGCTGGAGCGGCGCGCTCCGCCTCAACAGCTCGTCGCAGCACGGCGACTACGGCACGGACGCGACGAGCGGCAAGTACCTCTACGTCGCCTGGCGCCGCGAGCTCCACTACGGGGCCAACTACGACCCCGAGGAGCCGCGCGAGCTGAAGTTCCGGCGCAACACGAACCACGGCCATCGCGACTACTGGAAGCCGGGCGTGTCGTTCCTGGGCGCGAACTACATCGACCGCCCGTCGATCTCGGCGTCCGGCTCCACCGTCTTCATCGCCTACACCGACGCTTCCGGAGGCGAGATCCGGCTCCAGCGCAGCACCGACAGCGGCGCATCGTTCGACCTGCTCGAGGCCATCGGGGCGACGACGCTGCTCGGCTCGGAGGGCTACTCGGGCGAGCCCGTGGTCGCCGTGTCCGGCAACACCGTCGCGGTGATCTGGAACGACGGCACGTCGTCGCAGATCCGGGTCTCGACCAACGGCGGCGACGACTGGGCGGCCGCCGAGGAGTTCGACGACGCCCGCTACGCCGACGCGTCCGCCGCCCATCGCGACGGCCGGCTCGCGTTCGCCTGGACGGACACGAGCGCCCGCCACGTCTACGCCCGCGTGTACACCAGCGGCACGCTGGGCCCGATCAGGACGATCGTGACCCTCAGCGACGCGACCACCTACAAGAAGGCCCACAACCCCGCGGTCGCGCTCACGGGGACCTCGCGGATTGGCGTCGCGTACTCGGCCTGCAACACGACCGGCTGCGACGTCGGCAGCTCGAAGGGCTCGAGCATCCGGTGGCTCGAATCGGCCAACAACGGCAGCTCCTGGACGTCGAACACGACGATCGGCTCGCTCGCCACGACGAGCTCCCGCCGCATCAACGAGTACCCGTCCGCGCTCTACTCGAGCTCGACCCGCCGGCTCGTGTCGTGGACCGCGGCCGGGCAGTCGTCCACCTCGAACTACCGGGTCGTGATCCGCCTCGGGCTCGGCAGCCCGTAACCGCCACCCGCGCCGGCTGACCGCCGGCTTGGACAGAAGTCGTAGACCGCCATCGGCGTTCCGCCGGTGGCGGTGCTGCGTCCCGGGCGGGACGATGCGCGAAGGGGTCCCGGGGGGAGACGAGCCCGTCACGAGTCTCCCGGGGGGTTTCGGGGAGAACGACCGCCGGCAGCGATGCCGGCGGCCGTCCGTCTCGTGCCCGAGGACCCGCCCGGTACCTTCCCGTCGCTTGCAGGCGGCCCCTCCGTGGTGGCACCATCGCCGCCGATGCGCACCCAGCTGTCGTCGCTCTTCGCCAGCCCCGTCATCCGGCGCGTGCTGTGGTATTCGAAGCGCGCGCAGAAGTCCCTCGACCGCCGCTTCTTCATCTCGCTCGGGATGGGGATCGTCATCTTCGTGGGGATCGCGGCGCTGCTCGTCACGCTCCTCGAGAAGCCATGGACCGTCGAGTCGGTCGGGAGCTCGTTCTACTGGGGCCTGACGACGGTCTTCGGCCAGGGCGACTCGTCGTTCATCACCTCACCGGGCGGCTGGATCGTCAGCTGGCTGCTCATCCTCTTCGGCGTGGCGCTGTTGGGCACGATCACGGGGGCCCTCGTCGCGTTCGTCATCGACTTCCTGCTCAAGGAGGGCCAGGGCATGGGTGCCGCGGGGTACTCGGAGCACATCATCATCTGCGGCTGGAACGCCACCGCCCGGGACCTCGTCAACGAGCTCAAGCAGGACGAGTACAAGGCGAAGATCGTCCTCCTCCACGATGCGGAACGGAACCCGGCCGGCAACGACGTCTACTACGTCCGCGGCGACGCGAGCCACGCCGACGACCTCGAGCGGGCGGGGATCACGACGGCCCAGGCCGCGATCGTGTTCCCGTCGGATGGCTCGGATGCCGCCGACATGCGCTCGATCCTGATCGTCATGGCGATCGAGGCGATCGCGCCCGACGTCCGCACCGTGGTCGAGGTCAACAACCCCCGCCACGAGGTCCACCTCAAGCGCGCCAACGCCGACGAGGTGCTCGTCACGTCGACGCTCGCCTCGCACCTGCTGGCCCGCTCGGCGCTGTACCCGGGCCTGTCGTCGCTCGTCACGGACATCGTCTCGGGCGGCGAGGGCGCGGAGCTCTACCGCGTGTCGCTCCCCGAGGAGTACTGCGGCCTGACCGTCGATGCGCTGTCGGCGACGCTCCGTCGCGAGCACCGGGCGACGCTGCTGTCGATCAACCGCGGCGGCCACACGTTCGCGAACCCGCCCGCCGAGTTCGAGCTGTCCGAGGGCGACGACGCGGTCGTGCTGGCCGAGTCGCTGACGATGCTCGCGCCGCTCCGGCTCGAGCGGATCGACCTCACGATGACGGCGCCGCGCACCGCGGCGGTGGTCCCCTCCGCCTGATCCACGCCCGCCGGGCGCGGCAGTCGTCGGGCATCATCGGCGCCATGCCGACGTTCGACGACGCCCTGCGATCCCTCGACGAGGCGTTCCGCGCCAGCCGCGTGGAGCGGCACGTCCCCGGCATGGCCTGGGGCGTCGTGCGCGACGGCGCGCTCGTCCACGCGGCCGGCGACGGGACGCTCCGCGACGGCGAAACGCGTCTCCCGGACGAGCGGTCCGTGTTCCGGATCGCGTCGATGACCAAGAGCTTCACGGCCGCGACGATCCTCCAGCTGCGCGACGAGGGCCGGCTGCGGCTCGACGACCCGGTCGCGCCAGCACGTGCCGGCGCTGGACGGGTGGGCCGCGCCCACCGCGGACGCCGGGCCGATCACGATCCGCCAGCTGCTGACGATGTCGGCCGGGCTGCCGACCGACGACCCGTGGGGCGACCGCCAGCAGGCGCTCCCGCTCGACGCGTTCGACGCCCTGCTGCGGGCGCGGCCGGTGATCGCCTGGACGCCCGGCACGACGTTCGACTACTCGAACCTCGGCTACGGGATCCTGGGGCGCGTCATCACCGCCGTCGCCGGGCGAGGAGTACGGCGACGTGGTCCGGGCGCGGCTGCTCCGCCCGCTGGGCCTGGCGTCGTCCGGCTTCCACGAGGACGAGGTCCCGGCCGAGCACCTCGCCCACGGCTACGTCCGCGAGGGCGATGCGCTCGTCCGCGAGGGCCGCGACGGGTACGGCGCCCTCGCCTCGATGGGTGGCCTGTACTCGACGGTCGCGGACCTCGCCCGGTGGGTCGCCTGGTTCCTCGACGCGGTGCCGGCCCGGGACGAGCCGGAGGAGGGCACGGTGCTGCGGCGGGCGTCGCGACGCGAGATGCAGCAGGGCCACCGCGTGTTCGGCGCGGAGCTGGAGGCGCATGGCGCCCACCTCGCCCCGGCCGTGCTCGCCGGCGGCTACGGCTACGGCCTGGCGGCGATGTCCGACGCGGAGCTGGGGATCACGATCAACCACGGCGGCGGGTACCCGGGCTTCGGGTCGTACATGGCGTGGCACCCGGCGAGCGGGATCGGGATCGTTGGCCTCGCGAACCTGCGCTACGCCTCGCCCCGCGACCTCGCCGACCGGCAGCTCGCGGCGCTCGTCGCCGCGGACGGCGTCGTGCGACGGCGCGTCCGCCCGTCCCCCGCGACCGAGGCGTTCCGGCCGGTCGTCATGGCGCTCCTCCGCGGCTGGGACGACGCCGTCGCGGACGCCGCGTTCGCGATGAACGTCGACCTCGACCAGCCGCGGGCGGCCCGGCGGGCGGCGATGGAGGCCGCGGTGGAGCAGGTCGGGCCGCTCGAGCCGGACCCCGACCGGCCGGACGAGTCGTGGTCACCCGCCCACGCGGCGTGGTGGCTGCGCGGGCCGGGCGGCTGGCTGCGGGTCGCCATCCTCACCACGCCGGAGCCGCGGCCGACGATCCAGACGCTGGCGCTGCGCGTCGTCCGGACGCCGTCGGCCGCGCTGCAGGCCGCAGGGAACGCGTTCGCCGCCGCGACCGCCATGGACGCGCCCGACTGGCCGGCCGACCTTCGTGCCGCTGACGGTCTCGCCACCGACGACGTCCGGCGCTCGCTGCGCGCCGCGGCGGCGCGCTTCGGCCCCCTGGCGCTCGGGCTGCCGGTCGAGGGTGACGGGACGACGACCGCGACCTGGGAGCTGTGGCCGGCCGAGGCCGCGGACGGCGGCGGCGACACGGCAACCGCGCGCCGCGCCGGCGGTCACGCCCCGGCGACGCTCGCCGTGGACGCGTCGGACGACGGATCGATCCGGAAGGCGGAGCTGCTCGTCGCGGCGCGCGAGGCGCCCGCCGAGCCGTGGTGACCGGCTAGCGCCAGAGGTCGGGCGGCGTGACCGTGGCGCCGACGATCGTCGCCAGGCGCTGGACGATCGCGAACCAGTCGAAGCGGCTCGTGATCTCCGACGCCCGCAGGACCGTCATCCGGTCCGCCGGGACGAGCTCCGGCAGGACGCGGTCGAGGATCGCCTCCACCTCGTCGCGGAACGCGTCGTTGGTCGAGCGGACGCCGTCGGCCTGGAGCGCGACGTCGGGCAGCAGCCGGACGACGTGGTCGTACGTCTGCGACCAGCGCTGGACGAGCGGGTACACGGCGAACTCGTCCGTCCCGCCGCATGCCCGGAGGTAGTACGCGTAGTTGTCCATGACGCCGCGGTCCGTGGCGAGGACGTCCGCCTTGCGCCCCAGCTCCAGCTCCTGGCGGACCTGCGACACGAGGACCCACAGCTGCGCCTCGCCCGTCGCGCCCTCGTTGATGCCCAGCGGGTTGTCGCGCACGACCTCGCGGCCCAGCTCCACCGATCGCCCGGCCCGCTGGACCTCCGCCGCGAACGCGAGCAGGGCGGACGTCTTGCGGATCCCGTGCGAGCCGATGAACGCGATCTTGGCCGGTCGCGGCCAGGGCGACGGCACGGGGGTCGCCGCGGCGGCGGCACGCTTGCGGGGCATGGGCCAAGCGTAGGTCACTCGACCGGGAGCTGGAGCTCCGTGACGAGGTCGGCGGCGCGGTCGACGAGGTAGCGCGCCGGTACCCGGAGCTCCGCCTCGGCGCCGAACTGGACGTAGAGCGTCCGGACCGGGCCGGCGGTCCGCAGGCCCGCCTCGCGGGTCCAGCGCTCGAGCGCCGCCTCGGCCGCGGGGAGGCCCTCGTAGCGGCCGCGGTGGAGGACGGAGGCGACGCGCACGGCCGGGAGCACGGTCGGCGTGATGTCGCGGCCGGGCGGGATCGGGCGCGTGAGCGGCACGTAGATCGCGGCAACGCCGTCGATGGTCGTCGCACCGGGCGGTGCCGCGCGTCGCCGCCCGAGGTCGCGGACGACCGCCTCGAGGCGGTACCACGCGTCGGACTCGGGCTCGTCGCCGGCCGGCAGCGGGACCCACGCGACGAGCTCCTCGGCGACCGGCCGCACGACGACGTCCGGGGCGGCCGGGTCGTCCGCCATCGCGACGCTGATGTCGAGCGCCCGCAGCCGTCGCTCGGCCTCGCGCCGGGCCGCCTCGAGCTCCTCGCGCCGCCGCTCGAGCGCCACGCGGGCGTCGCCGCCCCGCACGAGCTCCGCGATCTCGTGCAGCGGCACGCCGACGTCGCGCAGCGCGAGGACGCGCCGCAGCTCGGGCAGCTGGGCGGGGGAGTAGCCGCGGTACCCGGAGGACGGGTCCGTCCATGCCGGCCGGAAGACGCCCGCGGCGTCCCACTTGCGCAGCGTGCGCGCGGACACGCCCGAGAGGCGCGGCGAACTCGGCGATCCGGAACACGGCACGAGTGTACGCTTGACCTTCCCCCAAGGAGAAGGTGCAGCATGGGGCGAACCCGCACGGAGATCCACATGCGCCCGATCCGCATCGCCGCCCAGCTCCATCCCCAGCACGGCTCGTGGCCGGACCTGCGCGCCGCCGTCCTGCGCGCCGAGGCCCTCGGCTACGACATCGCCTACACGTGGGACCACTTCTTCCCGCTCTACGGCGACCGCGACGGCGCCCACCTCGAGTGCTGGACGACGCTCGCCGCATGGGCGGAGGCAACCAGCCGGATCGAGATCGGCGCGCTCGTCACGTGCAACTCGTACCGCAACCCCGACCTCCTCGCGGACATGGCCCGGACCGTCGACCATGTCGCGGGCGGCCGGCTGATCCTCGGGCTCGGCTCGGGCTGGTTCCGCCGGGACTACGACACGTACGGCTACGAGTTCGGCACGGCCGGCGGCCGGCTCCGGGACCTCGGCGAGGCGCTGCCCCGGATCGAGGCCCGCCTCGCCAGCCTCAACCCGCCGCCCGTGCGCCGGCTGCCCGTGCTCATCGCCGGCCGTGGCGTGCGGCGGACGACGCGGCTGGTCGCGCAGCACGCCGACGCATGGCACGCCGCGTTCCCCGACCGGCCCGACGAGCTGGAGCCGGCGGTCGCCGCGCTCCGCGGCTGGTGCGACGAGATCGGGCGCGACCCGGCATCGATCGAGTGGGGCGTGGGGATCGAGCCCGACGACCTCGACCGGTTCCTCGCCGGCGACGCCGCGACGTACCTCGACATGGGGTTCACGCAGTTCACGCTCGGGTTCAACGGGCCGGCGTGGGACGTGGACGCGGGGCGCCGCGTTCCTCGCCTGGCGCGACGAGCGCAACGCCGCGCGGCTCGCGCCGGCCGCGAGCGGAACCGCGGGTCCGCCTCTAGCGCCGATCGGATCGCGCCAGGGAATTGAACGGCCCCGGCGTCGCCGCCGGGGCCGTGCTCGGTGCAGGTGACGGAGCGGGAGGCTAGAGCGCCTTGACCGCCGCGATCAGGTCCGCGAGGCCGCTCTTCGCGTCGGCGAACAGCATCCCCGTCTTCGGGTTCGCGTACAGCTCGTTGTCGATGCCCGCGTACCCGCGACCCCGACCACGCTTCATCACGATGATGTTCTTCGCGTGGTCGACATCGAGGATCGGCATGCCGGAGACCGGCGAACCGGGCCGGCGGGCGGCGGGGTTGGTGACGTCGTTGGCGCCGATGACGAGCGCGACATCGCACCGGTCGAACTCCGGGTTGATGTCCTCCATCTCCTTGAGCTGGGGATAGGGCACGTTCGCCTCGGCGAGGAGGACGTTCATGTGCCCCGGCATGCGCCCCGCGACGGGGTGGATCGCGTACTTCACGTCCACGCCCCGGTCCTCGAGGATCTCGGCGAGCTCGCGGACCGCGTGCTGGGCCTGCGCCACGGCCAGGCCGTAGCCCGGGACGATGATGACCGAGCTCGCGTAGGCGAGCTGGATCGCCGCGTCGTCGACGCCGAGCTCGCGCTCGGTGCCGCCACCAGCAGCAGCCTCGCCGGCCGTGCTGTCGCCGCCGCCGAACCCGCCGACCATGATGTTCAGGACGGACCGGTTCATGGCGTCGGCCATGAGCTTGGTCAGGATCGCGCCGGAGGCACCCACGAGGGCGCCGCCGATGATCAGGACCGGGTTGCCGAGCACGAAGCCGGCCATGGCCACCGCCATGCCCGTGAACGAGTTGAGCAGCGAGATGACGACGGGCATGTCGGCGCCGCCGATCGGGAGCGTCATCGTGACGCCGAAGATCAGCGCGGCGACGAGGATCACGCCGATGACCGGCAGGCTCACGTTGCCGGTCCACAGGAACAGCGCGCCGGCGATCGTGATCAGCGCGAGCGCAAGCGTCACGACCTGGCCGCCGGGGATCCGGACCGGCCGGGACGGCGTGATCTTGAGGCCCATCAGCTTGCCGGACGCGATGAGCGAGCCGGTGAAGGTGATCGAGCCGATGACGATGTCGAGCACGGTCGCGACGTTCTCGGTCAGGCCGGGGACGACGTTCGCGCTCGCGAACTTCAGGTACTCGTCGATGGCGATGAGCGCGGCCGCGCCGCCGCCGACCGCGTTGAACAGCGACACCAGCTGGGGCATCGCGGTCATCTTCACGGTCCGCGCGGTGTACAGGCCGTAGCCACCGCCGAGCGCGATGCCGGCGACGATCACGAGCCAGCCGACGGCGTTGAAGCCGGCGGGGACCGCGGCTGCGTCGGTGCCGCGCGGACTCGGGCTTCGAGCAGGAGGAGCACGGCCGTGGCGCCGATGGCGACCGCCATGCCGCCGGCCGACAGCAGGTTGCCGTTGCGCGCGGTGGCGGGCGAGTTCATCTGGATCAGGCCCAGGACGAACCCGACGGCCCCTGCGAGCCACAGCAGGTAGACGACGGGGGAGAGCCAGGTCAGGTCCACGGCTACCCCTCCGCCTTCTCGGCCTTGGGTGCCGCGGGCTTGCGCTTGAACATCTGGAGCATCCGGTCGGTGACGACGTAGCCGCCGACGACGTTGAGCGTCGCGAACGCGACGGCGACGAACGACAGCAGGTACGAGATCGGGTCGTCGGCGGCGATCGCGATGAACATCGCGCCCACGAGGACGATGCCGTGGATCGAGTTCGCGCCCGACATCAGCGGGGTGTGCAGGGTGGCGGGCACCTTCGAGATGACCGCGAAGCCGCACAGGATCGCGAGGACGAAGATCGTGAAGTTCGACAGGAAGGCGGTCGAGCTCGGCGCTCATGCGTTGCCTCCGGCCGGGGCGAGCAGCTTCTGGACCGCCTCGGACACGACCGCGCCGCCGTGGGTGATCACGGTCGCCTTGGTCACCTCCTCCTCGAAGTCGAGGTTGAGGGCGCCGTCCTTGACCATGTTCTTGAGCAGCTCGGAGATGTTGCGGGCGTAGAACTGGGACGCCGACGAGGGCATCGACGCGGGCAGGTTCTCCGGCGCGATGATCGTGACGCCGTTCTCGGTCACCACGGTCTCGCCGGCCTTCGACAGCTCGCAGTTGCCGCCCAGGGCGGACGCCGCCATGTCGACGATCACGGAGCCCGAGCGCATGCCCTTGACCGCGTCGGCGGTGACGAGCAGCGGCGGCTTGCGGCCGGGGACCTGGGCCGTCGTGATCACGACGTCCTGGCTGGCGATGACCTCGTTGAGGTCAGCCTGCTGGGCCGCCCGCTCCTCGGCGGTCAGCTCGCGGGCGTAGCCGCCGGCGCCGGTCGCGTCGATCGCGGTCTTGAGCCGCACGAACTTCGCGCCCAGCGACTCGGCCTGCTCGGCCGTCTCGGGGCGGACGTCGTACGCGGACACGACCGCGCCGAGGCGGCGGGCCGTGCCGATCGCCTGGAGGCCCGCGACGCCGATCCCGAGGATCAGCACGTTGGCGGGCTTGGCGGTGCCGGCCGCCGTGGTCAGCAGCGGGAAGTAGCGCCCGTACGCGTTCGCGGCGATGAGGACGGCCTTGTAGCCGCCGACGTTCGCCTGCGAGCTCAGCGCGTCCATCGTCTGGGCGCGGCTCAGCGTTCTCGGGATCGCATCGAGGCTGACCGCGGTGACGCCGGCCTTGGCCAGCGTCTCCATCAGCGGGGCGTCGAGCAGGGGCGACAGGAGGCCGATCACGACCTGGCCGCTCCGGAGTCGGGCGGCCTCGGCGGGCGTCGGCTTCTGGACGCGCAGGATGACGTCGCTGGCCGCGTACAGCTCATCGGCGCTGACGACCTTCGCACCGGCGTCGACAAACGCCTGGTCGGGGATCGCGGCGCCGGCGCCTGCGCCAGCCTCGACGAGGATCTCGAGCCCGGCCGCCGTCAGCTTGCCGAGCCCTTCGGGCACCAGGGCGACGCGGCGTTCTCCGGCCGCAGAATTCCCTGGCGACGCCGACCTTCATGGGCATCACCGTCCATCGGACACAGTGGGGTGGACGGCGCAGAGTGTACCGGAGGTGCCCGTCCGATAAGGACAGTGCAATGCGAGAGGGTCATGCTTGCGGCATGCGCCACTGGCCGCGCACCCCGAACGCCGCCGCAGGGATGCTGCTCGCCGTGGGCAGCGCCCAGGGAGCGGACGCGCTGACGTTCGTGCGGATGGTCCGCGACCACGGGATCCGGACCGAGGCCAACCCGTTCGTCGCGGCGCTCGCGGCAGGCGGCGATCTCGGCGCGATGGTCGCCGTCAAGGCCGCGCTCGTCGTGCTCGTCGTGGCGATCTTCGCGGTCGTCGTCACGCGCCACCCGCTCGTGGCGTGCGTGGTCGCGACGGTCGCGGTCGGGGCGGGCCTCGTGGGCGCGTTCTCGAACGTCGCGGTGATCGCCGGGATCCGCCCGCGCGCTGATCCCCAGCTAGTCGGCCGGGACGGCCGCCTCGAGCGGCGCGGCGTCGGGGTCGGGTGCCTCGCGCGGCCCGGGCTCCGCCTCAGGAGCCGGCCGCCACGCGTGGACGCCGCCGCCCGCCTCCTTGGCCGCGTACATCGCGTCGTCGGCGCGCTGGCGGAGGTCCGGCTCGAAGTCACGCTCGCCGGGCACGATCAGCGCGACGCCAACCGACGCCCCGACCTCCTTCAGCCCGTCGGTCGTGACGTAGGGAGCGGTCACGAGCGCGTGGACGCGTTCGGCGAGGGACACGGCGGTCGCCTCGTCACGGACCCCGACGAACAGCACCATGAACTCGTCGCCACCGCGGCGACCCGCGGCATCGGTCACGCGGATGGAGCGGCGCAGTCGCTCCCCGAGCGCCGCGAGCACCTCGTCGCCCACCGTGTGCGACCGCGGCCCGTCGTTGACCTGCTTGAACCCGTCGAGGTCGAGGAACACGTACGCCGCGCCCTCGATCCCGCGCCGGCCGCGGAGCGCCGCCTCGGCGACCCGCGTCGCGAACGCCCGCGCCGTGAGGAGGCCGGTCAGCTCGTCGCGATCGCGCTCCGCCTCGGCGGCGTTCGTCCGCCACAGCGCGAGGACGAGCGCGGCGCACAGGGCGGGCGCCCACCAGCCGACGGCGACCCAGGTGACGACGAACACCCAGCCGAGGATGGTCTCGGCGAGGAGCGTGCCCCGGAACGAGCTGTCGAACACGTGGAGCGTCTCGCGGAGCGTCAGCCCGTCGCGCAGGACGATGACGCCGGCCGCGAGCGCGGTCTGCACGACGGCGAGCACGAGCGTCCCGACGACGGCCCCGACCAGCGTGATGGCGAGGCCACCGGGGAGCGCGAGGGCCGACGCGGCGGCCACGGCCCCCTGGGCGGCGAGACCGCCGATGATCGCGGCAAGCGTGAGGCCAGCGTGGTTGGCGAGGATGCCGTACCACGGCGCCTCCCGCAGCTCGCGGCGCTCGAACGAGGCGATGAACGCCACCCAGCCACCGGCGATCGGACCGCCGAGGACCATCGCGGCGACGATGAACGGCAGGTGGAACGTGAGGACGCCGTGGCCCGACGGCCCGCGGACGACCTTGAGCGACCCGGCGAGCCCGAACACGGTCCAGACGGCGATGCCGGCGATCCCGTCCCACGGCGCGTCGAGGCCGGGCAGCGCGATCGCCGCCGGCAGCGTGCCGAACAGCGTGACGAGGACCAGCGCGCCGAGGCCCGCGACGATGGTGAACGCGGTGTACAGCGGCAGGAGCGCAGCCCGGCGTTCCACGGCGATGAGCGGCGCGTCCGGATCCGGCCCGAGGCCGGCAACCCTCAGGCGCATCCGCGGGTCCTCACGCGGGCGCGGCGCCACAGACGCGCGGACGCGTCGCGCGTCGCCGGACATGGAGCGGGAAGGGTTGGAATGCATGCACCCACAGGGATACCGCCGGGCGCCCCGCGGCGCAGCGGCTCGTTCGTACTAGCGTCGATTCCGGGGTGCCGCGCGGCACCGGGTGGTGCGCGAGGGGCCCAGTCGCGCACCGCCGAAGGTCCCAGCTCGACCGCCCCGGACCGCACTCGACCGCACCGGATCCCGGGGACCGATTGCATGACGCGTCCTGACCGGCCACGACATACCGTGGGCGGCGTGAGCAGGGTCGCCCGAGATTCCGAGCCGCTGGAGCTGGATCGAACCGCGATCCTCGCCTACCGGCGCCAGGTCGGCGCGCTCGATGCGCGGCTTCCGCGCACGGCCGCGTCGCTGCGCCGGGTGGCCTGGGCCGGGCTGCAGGACTCGGTCCCGCGCGCCGCCCTGCTCGCGCTCCACGCCCGCGTGGACGGCATCCGGCCCGACGACTGGGAGCACCCCTCGCTCGCCCAGCTGTGGGGTCCGCGGTTCAGCGTGTTCGTCGTCGCCCGGCGCGACGTGCCGGTGTTCTCGCTGGGGACGCTCCCCGACGACGAGCGCGGGCGTCGCCAGGCCGTCGAGCCTCGCGGATCGACTCGAGGAGCTCCTCGACGGCGACACACGCACGTACTCGTGGGCCGGGCACACCATGGGCGAGCACCCGGCCCGCCTGCGCTATGCCGGCGCGACCGGCCGCGTCCTCATCCGCTGGGACGGCGCGCGCCAGCCCACGGTCTGGACCGTGGCGCCGCCCGACATGGATCCGCTCGAAGCCCGCCGCGAGCTCGCGCGCCGCTGGCTCCACGTCGCCGGTCCGTCGACGCCGGCGGCGTTCGCCACGTGGGCGGGGATCGCGCCACGCGCCGGTCGACCGGTGTTCGAGGCGCTCGGCTCCGGGCTCAGGCCGGTCGGGACGCCGCTCGGCGAGGCGTGGATCCTCGCCTCGGACGAGGCGGCGTTCCGCGAGGCGGCCTCGGCGCCGGCGTCGCCGGCGCCGGTCCGGATCCTGTCGAGCGGCGACCCGTACCTGATGGCGGGCGACCGCGAGCTCCTCGTCCCGGACGCCGACCGCCGGCGCGAGCTGTACCCGCCGGGAACCGTCTGGCCCGGTGGGCTCATGGTGGCGGGCGAGCTGGTCGGCACGTGGCGCCGCGCCGCGGCCCGCATGACCGTGCGCTCGTGGCGCCGCCTGTCACGCGGCGAGCGCGAGGCGGTCGAGGCCGAGGCGGCGACGCTCCCGATCCCCGGGCTCGAGGGCGAGATCCGCGTCGCCTGGGACGGCTGACGTACCCGCGGACGGCCGGTCCCGGTCCACCGGCCAACGGACGCCCCGAACTCGGGACCAACGGCACGTGCGCGACGCCCGTCGCCGGGGCGAGACTGCGGGTACGGCGGGTGTCGGAGGGGACGCCCGGCACCCGCCCGTTTCGTCGACTCTGCGGCCGGCCGGCGACGCTCGGCATTCGGTCGGTCAGGCGTCGGGCGGGCGATCGTCCTCGGCGCCCGTCAGCGAGTCAGGCAGGGCGTCGAACCACGCGAGCGTCGCCCGCTCGTAGGTGAGGCCGAAGGCGAGCGTCGCCAGCCGGAAGGGATCCGGCGGCACCTCGGCACGAGCCGCCTCGCGCTCCTCGAGCTCGTATGCCTGCAGGCGCTCGACGTGCGCGTCGCGATGCCGCCGGAGGAACGCCGCCAGGCGGTCGGGCGGCACGTGGCGCCCGAAGCTCAGCGTGAGCAACAGCGGGTGCCGGATCGTCTCGCCACCGGGCGGCAGCACCACCCATCGCGCGAACGCCTCGCGTCCGGCATCGGTGATCGCGAACGGGCGTCGGTCGCGCGTCCCGCGCTCGCCGGCCGTGACCAGCCCGTCGTCGGCCATCCAGGCCAGCTCCCGGTAGACCTGGCTCTGGGTGAGCGTCCAGAAGTCGCCGATGACGGCCGCGGCGGTGGCCGCCAGCTCGTAGCCGCTCATCGGACGCTCGTGGAGGAACCCCAACAGCGAGGCCGCCGTGGCGTTGAGGCGTCGTTCCGTCATCGACTCCCGTTCCTGCTTGACATGCCACAGTGGAATACTGCAGACTCCCCACAGTGATATGACACAGTAGCATATTGAGCGGACGAGAGGACACCGCCATGACCCGCGAATCGCGCCGGCTCGCCGGCATCATCCTGATCCTGGTCCCGGCCGTGGCGTTCGGCGGCGCGAGCCTCCTGTCGATGATCCTCGGCCAGGCGCCGGGCTACCTGGACAACCCCGTGCGCCAGGACCTGTGGCGGGCCGGCCATGCCCATGCGGGGGTGATGCTCATCCTCGCCCTCGTCCTGCTGCGCTACGTGGACGAGACCAGCCTCCGTGGCCGATGGCTGTGGCTCGGCCGGCATGGCGTCCCGTTCGCGGCGATCCTGATGCCGGTCGGGTTCTTCCTGTCGGTGCTCACGCCGGAGGCGACCGCGCCGAACGCGCTGATCGGGCTCGTGTTCGTCGGCGGGCTGTTCCTCGTCGGTGGCGTGCTGTCCGTCGGGCGTCGGGCTGCTCCGCGGTCAGCAGCCGGCCTGAGGCGAGCGCCAAGCCGAGAGTTGCGCCCGGAGGGCGACGCGCGCAGGTGCAACAACCGGGAACGTCGGGCTGGCTAGACTCCCACCATCTGCCAGGACGCTCCCGCACGAGGATCCGACCGAGATGGACGGCGGCTCGATCCTGCTCTTCCTCCACCTGCTCGGAGGGGCGTCCTGGCTCGGCGCGTCGATCTTCGCGAACGTGGTCCTCGTCCCGTATGTCGGGCGTCGCCCGCCGGCCGAGCGGCCCGAGCTCGTGCAGCGCCTGGTCCGCGCGCCGGAGCGGCTGGTGATCGGGTCGGCGATGCTGGCAGGCGTCACCGGCCTCCTGCTGGGCGTGACGAGCGGGCGGATCCGCGGTGTCGATGACGCGTTCACGCCATTCGGGATGCTCTGGGTCGCGTCGATCGTCGTGGCGATCGGTGTCTTCGCGACGGGCGGACTCGTCACCAGCCGTGCCGCGGCGCAGCTCACGACCGGGCCGACGGCCGACGGGACGGCGCAGCGGAGCAGGACGGGGACGCAGCGCTTCGCAGGCTCCGGGTCGGGTTCGGCGTGGAGCTGGCGGGGATCATCACGATCCTGGCGCTGATGGTCGCGCTCGGCCGCTCGTAGGATCGGGAGACCCGGCGCGCCGGGGAGCTTCGGGCGCCCGCGGACAACACTCGCAGGGGCGGAGGCGCTCCTGGACCGGATACGTGGCCTGGATGACGCCGTGGCCGCTCTCCATCACCGCCTACCGCTGGTCCACCAGTCAGGGACACGACGTTGAACAGCAGGATAGATCGCGAGCGTGAGCGCGGGCTGCCACCTTCTTGCCTCGATCCGTCCCTGTATGGGCATAGTGGCGACTATTGTGGCGCGCGACGCGGCGACAAACGAAGTCGAGGATGCGTATCGGCTGGATAGTGGTCGCCTGTGGCGGGCGCTCTACGCCTTTGCCGGCGATGCGGATGTCGCGGACGAGGCCGTGGCCGAAGCGTTCGCACAGGCATTGCGTCGCGGCTCGGCTATCCGCGACGTCAGTGCCTGGGTGTGGCGCTCAGCCTTCCGGCTGGCGGCCGCCGACCTGAAGAATCGATCGCAACTTGTGCACGGAGCGATGCCCGAGCGGGCCACGCATGACGCGCGACTGGACGACGCGCTGCTCGTCGCGCTCCAGCGCCTGACCCCGCAGCAGCGCATTGTCATCGTGCTGCACTACTACGTCGACTGTCCGGTGCGCGAGATCGGGCGCCGCACCGGCATGAACCCGCTCGCCATCCGTTCGCACCTCAGTCGCGGTCGGCAGCGCCTTCGCCGCCTGCTGGAGGAGGGTGACGATGTCTGACCTGCACGAACGATTCCGCACCCTCGACTACCTGCCGCAGCCGGACCTGTGGAACGAGATCGAGGCCAGGGCATTGGCAGCGCCGGTCCAATCCGTGTCACGCGCCACACCGATCCTGGTCGAGGCCAGGCCGATGGCGGCCCCTGCTTGGCCGGTCTCGCGAACCACCTCGATCCTGATCGCGGTGGGGCTTCTCCTGGTCGTCGTCGCCGGCGCGGCGGTCGTTTCGTCGGGCATGCTGCGGCAGCCAATGCCTGCTGAGACTCCATTGCAAACGCCACTTGCGAGTCCGCCCGCTTCCCAGGCCGTGAACGTGGCACCGCAAGGGGAGTGGGTCGCGACGGGAGGCATGGTGCGACGCCGGACTTCCGGGCACAGCGTCACGCTGCTGGGCGACGGCAGGGTGCTGGTTGCGGGCGGCGGCGGTAGCGGCGGTGCAACCAACACAGCCGAGCTGCATGACCCCGCGACAGGAACCTGGACCGCGACCGGGAACATGCTCCAGACCCGCAAGGACCACACGGCCACCCTGCTGCCCGACGGCAGAGTCCTTGTCGCTGGCGGTCGGTGCCTCGGACGCCACCGAGGAGGTACTTGCATCGGCCGAGTTGTATGACCCAGGCACCGGGACCTGGACCGCGGCCGCAGACCGGCTGCGGCCCGGGAAGCCCATTCCGCGACGCTGCTCCCCGACGGGAGGGTACTGATCGCCGGAGGTCGAGGTTACGTACCCGGCAGCGCCGGTCCGCACGCGGATCGACCTGGCCGTTGCGGAGATATTCGACCCCGTCACTGGCTTGTGGACCGCAACCACGGACATGCCAGAGCCGAGGAATGCGTCCGCGGCCGCGCTCCTCCTCGATGGAAGGGTCTTGATCGTCGGGTCGTCGGCCCAGCTGTACGATCCGCCGACGGCATCGTGGACCCGCACCGGCGGCACGGCGCCAGGTCCAGGCCACTCGGCCACAGTCCTCGAGGATGGCCGGGTGCTGGTAGCGGGGTTCGGGTTCCCGCTCAGGCCTGACGCGCAGGTGTATGACCCCGAGACCAACTCCTGGACGCGAACCGGCGACATGACCGAGCGCCGCGGCTGGTTTGCCGCCGGCCTTCTGCCCGATGGCAGGGTGCTTGTGACTGGCAGCGGCGACGGCGGCTACGGCGGGAGCCCAACTGCGGAGCTGTACGACCCGGGCACCGGCACCTGGACGCCCACTCCGAACATGCTGTCGGAGCACGGGTACCACGAGGGCGTCACGCTGAACGACGGACGCTTCCTGGTGGTCGGTGGGTTCGGGCCGCGCGGCGCTGCGCCAGCCGAGACCTACCGCGTCGATCGTGCTCAGTGACGGAACATCGCCGCGCCGCGTCGCTCGCGCCGTCCCGATTGACAGTCGACCCGGTTCCCGAGTCATCCACGGTCCGCCTGGAGGTACGACCCGGCGCCGTCCTCGGCGGCGACGTCGTCCCGATTGATGAGGCGGCACGTCCGGAGTGACAGGCAGCCGCATCCGATGCACCCGGTCAGCTCGTCCCGGAGCTTCTCCATCTCCGTGATCCGCGCATCGAGCCGCGGGCGCCAGGCATGGCTGAGCCGGGCCCAGTCGGCCTTGGCGGGCGCCTTGTCCGTCGGCAGGTCGGCCAGCGCGACCTCGATCTCGTCGAGCGAGAGACCCACCCGTTGCGCCGCACGGATGAAGGCGACGCGACGAAGCGTGTGGCGGGGATACCGCCGCTGGTTGCCCGGGTTCCGGCTCGCCTGGATCAGGCCGCGGGCCTCGTAGAAGCGGAGCGCGGATGTCGACACGCCGCTGCGCGCGGCGAGGACGCCGATCGGGATCTGGTCGGGCAGCAGCGGCATCCGCCGATCATCGCCGAATTCGGTACTTGACTTCAAGTGGACTTGAGGTCGTACGGTCGCGCGAGCGCGGCGTCGGACGGCGCGGCAGAGAGGGAGCGATGCGACCGTGGTGCTTGAGGAGACCGCGCGGCACGCCTCGGGGCTTGGCCCGGGGTTCCGGGGCCGGGTGATCTCGCCGGACGCCGACGACTACGACCGCGCCCGCCGGGTCCACAACGCGGCCGTCGACCGGCATCCCGCCCTGATCGTCCGTCCGACCGACGCGGACGACGTGGCCCTCGTCGTCGCGCACGCCCAGGAACAGGGCCTGCCGCTCGTCGTCCGAGCCGGCGGCCACAGCATGGCCGGCCACAGCACGGGCGACGGAGCGCTCGTCGCTGGACCTGTCGGCGATGCGCGGCGTGGAGATCGATGCCGTCGGGCGGACGGCCTGGGCCGACGCGGGCGTGCTCGCCGGCGAGTACACGAGCGCCACCCACGCGCATGGCCTCGTGACCCCGTTCGGGGACACCGGGTCCGTCGGCGTCGCCGGGATCACGCTCGGCGGCGGCGTCGGCTGGCTGGTCCGGAAGCACGGGATGGCGATCGACAGCCTCGCTCGCGGTCGAGATCGTGACGGCGGACGGCCGGCGACGGATCGCCAGCGCCGTCGAGGACCCCGACCTGTTCTGGGCCGTGCGCGGCGCCGGGGCGAACTTCGGCGTCGTCACCCGCCTCCAGTTCCGGCTCCACCCGCTGGGCGACGTCCTCGCCGGCGACATCCTCCTGCCGGCCACGCGCGACGTGCTCCACCGCCTGGTCCCCATCCTGCTCGCCGCCCCCGACGAGCTGACGCGATGCCCATCATCATGCTGGCGCCGGAGGACCCGGCGATCCCGGATGCGCACCGTGGACGCCGGTGGTCTACCTCTCGGTCGCGTGGTCGGGTTCGCCGGACGCCGGTGAGCGCGGCGCTGGCGCCACTGCGCGCCCTCGGCAACGCCGATGAGCGACACCGTCGCCCCGAAGCCGTACCCGGACCTGTTCACGCCGGTCGACCCCGACGCGGGACCGACATGGGCCATCTCGAGCCGCGCCCTGTTCCTCGACACCCTCGACGACGCGATGATCGACGTGATCGAGCGCCGGCTGACCGAGCCCGGCGCACCCGAGGCGCTCGTCCAGCTCCGCGTCCTCGGCGGCGCGATGGCGCGTGTCCCCGGTGACGCGACCGCGTTCGGCTGGCGCGATCGGCCCGCCCTGCTGTGGCTCATCACGCCCGACAAGGACCTTGCCCAGGCCGCCGCCAACGAGGCCTGGACCGCGGCCTTCCGCGCCGAGCTGCCCGCGGACGGCGCCGCGACCTACGTCAACTTCATGGGCGACGAGGGCGCCGATGCCGTCCGTGACGCCTATCCGGCGTCCTCCTACGCACGCCTGCGCGAGCTCAAGCGTCGCTACGACCCCGACAACGTCTTCCGCGCCAACCACAACATCCGCCCGGCGTAGCGCCCGGCTGACGGGGCGAGGAGCCACTGGCGCGCCCGGAGGGGGTCGGACGCGCACGAACGACGACGGCCGGCTCTCGATTAGTCCCGGCGTCCTGCCTGCCTGCGCTGGCATCGTGGAGGCCGTGATGACCCGTGCCGCACCCTGTCCGTGTCGTCGCCTGGACTGCGACCACGCCGAGCATCGCCAGAACCCTGCCGGTCACGCCGACGGCGCCGCCTTCCCCAGCGGACGGGTCACGCGCTCGACCCTACGGCCCGGGTGGCGCTGGTCGACAGATGTTCGGGAAGGCGATGGATCTCGAGCTCTGGTCCCGCCACGCACCTGGGGTACGTCGTCGCGGGCCGGATGGCAGTCGTCATGGCCGACGGAACCGTGCGCCGCTACGGCGCCGGCGACGCCATTGCCGTGGACCCGCCCCATGACGCCTACGTCGAGGGCGACGAGCCCTACGTGGGCATCGACGTCGCCCCGCCCCGTTCGGTCTTCGAGCGCCATCGCCGTCCGTTCTCGACGCCATCGGGAACACGCCCATGGTCGACTCCACCGCGTCGTCCCGGATGGACATGCCGGATTGTGGCCAAGGTCGAGGGAACGAACCCGACCGGGTCGATGAAGGACCGGTTCGCCCTGGCTGCCATCGACGGAGCAGAGCGCGCCGGGCTGTGGAAGCAGGCGGGACGGTCGTCGATTACACGGCGGCAGCACGGGCATCTCGCTCGCCCTCGTCTGCGCGGCGCGGGGCCATCCGATCCGGATCGTCACGTCCGACGCGTTCAGCCGGGAGAAGCGTGATCACAAGCGTGCCCTCGGTGCCGATGTCCTCCTTGAGCCAAGCGACAACCTGCGGATCACCGAGGACCTGATCCGCCGGATGATCGCCCGCGCCGAAGCGATCGCGCGCGTTGAACAAGCCTGGTGGGTGGAGTCAGCTGCACAACCACGACGGCGCCAGCGGCTACGAGCGTATGGGCGACGAGCTCTGGATCCAGGCGGGCGGACGGGTCGATGCGTTCGTGCAATCGGTGGGCACCGCACACTCGCTCCACGGCGCGGTCGCGGCGCTCCGACGCAACAAGGCGGACATCCTCGCCGTGGCTGTCGAGCCCGCCGTAGTCACCCGTCCTGTCGACGGGCATGACCGGAGGCCACCGCATCGAGCGGATCGGGATCGGATTCGTCCCTCCGCTCTGGGGACCCCATCGACGCCACGGAGATCTCGACCGTCTCGTCGGACGAGGCGCAGGAGATGGCACGCCCGCTCTCTCGCGCGAGGAGGCCTGTTCGTAGGCACGTCCAGCGGCGCGAACGTGGTAGCAGCCCTGCGGGTAGCCCAACGGCGCGGACCGGGCGCAACGGTTGCGACCGTGCTCTGCGACTCGGGTGTCAAGTACCTCTCGACAGAGGTCTTCCAGGCCTAGGTGCAACCCCGGCGTTCATCTGTCGGACAGCCCGAGCCATAGTCGCGCCCGGAGGGCGTCGGGCCGAAGGAACAACACGCTGGACGGGCCTCCACCCCGGTACGATGCCGACCGACGGGGACCGCATCCGAACTCGGTCGCGGCCGCCGATCATTAGGCCTAGGCGACCGGCAACCTGCCGTGCAACCAGTGATTGACGATGCGACAGGAGCTCGTCCAGGAAGCACGGCAGGCGGGACCGAGCTGCGTTCGGGCAGCTGGCCGCGGGCGAGGTCGTTCCGGCGCCACGCCGTGATCGGGCGGCAGGTACAGGAGGCGACGCGGACCTCGCGGAGGACGCCGTCCAGGAGGCCCTCGTCCGCTGCTGGCGGCAGCTGCCCAAGCTCCGAGACATCGAGCGGATCCACGGCTGGCTGAACCGGATTCTGTCCGTGCCGCGAATGATGAGCATCGCGCCGCCGGCGGCGTTACCAAGCCTCGGTGCAGACAGTCCGGATGGAGCCGGCGATTCCGGACGGCGCCCCCGACCTCGCCGACAGGGACGAGCTCGAAGGCGCGTTCCGCCATCTGTCGATCGACCATCGCGCGGTCGTGGTGCTCCACCACTATGTCGGCCTGCCGCTGCCGGAGGTCGCGACTGCGCTTGGGATCCCGGCGGGCACCGCGAAGTCCCGTCACCACCATGCGATGTCGGCACTGCGGGCGGCCCTCGAGGCCGAGGCACGGGTGGCCGATCGATCGGAGGCTTCGGCATGAACGGCCGTCCCGATCTCGAACGACAGGTCAGGGACTGGCTCATGGCCACTGCCCCGGCCCAGGCGCCGCGCGGCGTGCTGGATGCCGCGCTCGAGCGGGTGGCGGACGTGGGCCAGGAGCGTTCTCTCGGCGGTCCTCTTGGCGGCCGGGTCGGAGGCTCCGGCTGGCTTCGCTGGGCGATCGTCGGAGCGGCGCTAGCGGCGGCAATCCTCGGGGCAATCGCCGGCGCTGGGGCCGTCCTGCGCCGCGAGGACGCGATCATTCGGCCGCCGCAGGCTGTCGATCTGACGCCGCAGGCTGTCGATCTGACGCCGCAGGCTGTCGATCTGACGCCGCAGGCTGTCGATCTGGCGTGGACGCTGGAGCGGGCTGCCCAGGACTGGCCGGGGCCGCTCCGTGCGGAGCCCGCCGACGGTGCCCCGATTGCCTTCGTCGCACCCGGATCGGACGAGGGCGCGGTATTCCGAGATCCGCGTGGGGATACTGTCCCGGCGCCGCTCGCCGTGGTCGACATCGTCGAGGTCCTGATCCGCGAAGGTTGCTGGATGTCGCTGACGACCGAGGGCTGCTTCTTCTACGACATGGCGAGTCCACTGGCACCGTCGCAGCTCGATCCACACAGCGGATGGTTCGCGTACGGGATCGTCGTGGACAACACGGGCGACGGGCGTCCGGATCTGCGGTTCGGCGTCGACAACGCGGCGGCGAACGCCGGGGGGCGGATGTGGCTCGACCGAGCTCGCCACCGGAAAGACAAGAACGTTCGACTTCCTCGAGGATCCACGCTTCATGGACGCCGACCTTGGCGTGGGCCCGGACGAGGACGACAAGGGCCACATCTTTGTTCGAAGACCGGGGCCCGTATTCCGGTTCTATGGCTGGGCGTCTGCCATCGTCGATGGCCAGATCGTGGCGACAGACTACGCTCCGGACGTCGGCTGGATCGAGTTCAGGCCGCGGGAACAGGCGTCGCCGTGACCGGATGCCACCGGCGTCGTGCGCGCAGGAACAATACCGGCGGGCGTCAGTGGCCTTACCTTCAGGCGAGCCTGCACCCGGCTGCCCCAGCCGAAGGGACCCGGAGCTTGCCCGGCTTCACCGCAATGCCCGATGTCCACCGCATGACGATCCGCGGTGGGTCGCCCGCACGTATGCCGACGGGCGCTCCGCGACGCCGTAAACCTCAAGCTGCGCGGCGACTTGTGGAATGGCCGCATGAGCGCGAGTTGGGAGCCCGGACCGCTTGGGCGAAGAGGCACCTGGCGCGCCCGGAGGGGATTCGAACCCCCGACACTCGGTTCCGAAGACCGATGCTCTAGTCCACTGAGCTACGGGCGCGCGGCCCGGGCATGATACGGCGTGCGCCCGGGCGTGACCTGCACCGCGCCCGCCACACGGGGAGATCGCCATGACCGAGACGCGCGACGACGTCCTGTCGAAGACGCCCGAAGGCCAGCGGGCCGAGCTCGAGGCGCTGGACCGGGCCATCCGCGAGGCTGCGCCGTCGCTGGCCCCGTCGGCCGGCGGCGGCACCCTGGGCTACGGGCACTACCGGTATCGCTATGCCACGGGTCGCGAGGGCGCCTCGTCCGCCCTGACGCTCGCGCCGCGCGCCTCGAACCTGACGCTGTACATCGGCGCGGCGGGCGTCGAGCGCTGGGCCGATCGCCTGCCCAACGGCGCCTGCGGCAAGGGCTGCATCCGGCTCAAGAAGGCCTCGGACCTGCCCCCGGACGTCCTCCAGGAGATCGCCGAGTGGGCGGCGAGCATCGACGGCAAGCTGCTCGACTGGAAGGGCCTCGACCAGCACGTCGACGCGCCGGTCATCCGGGACCCGGCGTCCGCCTGATCGCCCGCCTCGAGTCACTCCCGCGGCAACAGCCGCTCGAGGCCGTCAAGGAGCAGGTCGAGCCCGAAGTCGAAGTCCACGATGGGCACGTCCGTCGTCGCGACGTAGTTCATCAGGGCGGCGACGTTCGGGTGACCCGGGGGCAGCTCATCGGCAAGCACCGTCGCGCGCTCCTGCGAGGCCTCCGGCGGGAACGGCCACGCCTGCTCCTGAAGCGTGAATCCGTACGTGTGGGCGTCCAGGGCCATGAGCGTCCGGATCACGATCGGCATCGGGAACCCCACGCTTGTCAGCACGCCGACTGTCGCCTCCAGCCAGCGGAGTCGGACCGGCCCCACCTCCGCCCGCGACTCGGCCAGGCTGCTCGACCACGGATGCCGGAGGAGCACCTCGTGCGCCGAGCGCGCGCTGCTCCGGATCGACGTCCGCCAGTCGGGTGCGCCGGTGGGTACCTCGAAGTCGGTCGCGACCAGCTCGACCATCCCGCCGAGGATGTCGTCCCGGTCTGCCACGTGGTTGTAGAGGGACATCGCCTCGACGCCCAGCCGGCGACCGAGGCGGCGCATCGAGAGCGCCTCCACCCCGGCCTCGTCCGCCAGCTCGATCGCGGCGCGAAGGATCCGTTCGCGGGTGAGCGGCGCTCGTGCCCGGCGTGCGGGGTCCGATGCCATCGTCGACTCCCAGGGGGCTTGACGGACTTACAGTGTAAGTATAGGCTCCCGGCAATCGCAAGACTTACACTGTAAGTATCGGGAGCGCACGACATGAAGGCCATCGTCCAGCGGCGCTACGGGCCGCCCGACACGCTCGCGCTGGAGGAGCTCCCGATACCGCAACCCGGGCCGGGCGAGGTGCGCCTCGACGTGCGTGCCGCGTCCGTGTTCGCGGGCGACTGGCACGTGGTCCGGGGCGCCCCGTTCTTCGTCCGCCTCGCCACCGGGCTGCGGCGTCCGCGGAACCCGGTCCCGGGCATCGACGTCGCCGGGATCGTCGATGCGATCGGGTCGGGAGTCACGGACCTGTCGGTCGGCGACGAGGTGTTCGGCTACGCCGCCGGCTCACTCGCGGAGTCGGTGTGTGTGCCGGCCGGCCAGCTGGTGGCCCTGCCCGGCAACTGCTCGCTCGAGGAGGCGGCGACGCTGCCCGAGACCGGCATGACCGCCTTGCAGGCGCTCCGCGACCATGGCCGAGTCCAGGCGGGCCAGCGCGTGCTGATCATCGGCGCGTCCGGCGGTGTGGGCACCTTCGCGGTCCAGATCGCGAAGGCGTTCGGTGCCGAGGTCACGGGCGTCTGCGGACCGACGAACCTCGAGCTGGTCAGGTCGATCGGCGCGGATCATGTCGTCGACTACACGCGGACGGACGTGGCCACGGAAGACGACCGGTACGACGTCATCGTCCAGCTGGCCGGGACGGCGTCGCCACGCCGGCTCCGTCGTGCGCTCGCGCCCGGCGGGACGCTCGTCCTCTCGAGTGGCCAGGGCCGCCTGTCCGGCCTTGACCGCGTCATCACCGCGATCCTGCTCAACCCGTTCGTGCGGGAGCGGCTCGCCGTCTTCGTCACCAGGGAGAACGGCGCGGATCTCGCGACGCTCGCCGGGCTGGTCGCATCCGGCGACGTCCGACCCGTCATCGATCGGACCTACGCGCTCGCCGAGACGGCGGATGCGCTCCGCTACCTCGAAGCCGGGCATGCGCGCGGCAAGGTCGTCATCGCCGTCTGAGCGGCGTCTGCCCGCCGACGTCGCACGGTCGACGCCGATCAGCCGGGGACCGAGCGGATGCGCTCCGTGCTCGTCGGGATCGAGTCCTCGACCCGCTGCCACGCACCGTCGCGCCAGACCTCGTAGGCGCGGAACGCGCACGCCACGCCGCGGGCGGTGAGCGGGTCCGGGCCGTCCATCAGCTGGAAGTGGAGATGCGGGGCAGTCGAGTTGCCCGTGTGCCCGACGCGCCCGAGCACGTCGCCCCTTCGCACCCGCTGGCCAACCTCGACCGCGACGGAGCCGGTCGTCATGTGGGCGAACCCCGCGTAGACGCCATCGCCGCAGGACAGGATGACGTGGTTGCCCAGGACGCGGCCAAGGTGCTCCTGCGTGGGGCGCCAGGTCAGCGCATTGCGGAGGACGAGCAGGAGCTCGCGCACCACGAGGATCCGCTGCCGTTCGGGCACCCCATCACCAGCCGCGATCACCTCCCCGTCGAGCGGCGCGTGGATCGGCTCGCCCCAGCCGTGGGCCTCGCGAGTCGGGACGCCGAGCAGGAGCGCCCGCAGGCCGCCCGCCGGGTGATACCGGCCGCCGGGCTCGGGGTCGAACCGGATGAGGTCGAACGCGTACCGCTGGCCGAGCATGTCCGTGCCGTGGCTCGGGATCCGGGTCGCGGGCGTCTGGACGGCCATCCACTCACCCCTGAGCGGGAAGTCGACGACCAGGGCGTCCATCGAGCTCGCCCTCGGTGCTCAACCTCGCACTACCTGCACCATCGACGGTCATGTCAGCGACTCAGCCGCGGCGTGGATCGGCGGTGACGACCGCGAGCCCGATCCCGGCGCCCGGGTAGAAGTGACCCACCGGCAGCTCGTGCCAGTAGCGGAAGTCGAGGCCGTGGCCGTCGCAGAAGTCCGCCATCGCGCGGCCGGCGTGGGCGTTGTCGCTGAGGAGGATGGTGCCGGGCTTCGAGCAGTTGAAGATCGCCTCGAACTCGGCGGTCTCGTACTCGTACCGGTGATCGCTGTCGTGGATGAAGAAGTCGACCGTGCGATCACCGAGCGCCGGACCAAGGAGCGCGAGGGAGTTGCCGATCACCACGTCGTGTCGGGGCCGCAGCTTCTTCGGGATCAGCCAGCCCGCTGAACGCCGCGTGTCGAATGACATCAGGCGACCATCCACGCCTTCGGCCGCATTCTTCTCGATCGCCTGGAGGAGGACCGACGAGCCAAGACCGTCGTGAATGCCGGTCTCCACGAGGAGGGTGGGCTTGACGTGACGAACGATCGCATACCAGCCGGCGCGACGGGCATAGGGCATCGAGCGCCGCCGATCGACGCGCGTCGCCAGTCGCCGCTCGATCTGCCGCCGAAGGACCTGGTCGCCCTCGAGCTCGCCGATGTACGCCGCGATGACCTCCGGGTCGGTGCGTAGCGCATCGGCGAGGAACGCCGCGAGCTCCCCGGCGTTCGAGATCGCGTAGGTGAAGTTGTCGAGCTCCGGGTCCGCAAGGAGGTACCGGGCCGCGTGCCGCGGGGACCGGTGCCAGGCACCGTACGTTCTGAGGACCTTCGCTCGCCGCGGTGCCGTCCTGAACAAGAACCCGATCCGCGCAGGAACCGACCGCCTGGCGTGCCGGTTTCGCGACCTTCCGTCCCCTGCCTGCGTCAACTGGCCACTCTCCCGTGCCAGGCACCAATCGGTCAGCAGACCCTGACCGGGCAGTGTCAGGGTAGCCGCCGCGACACGGGTGGAACCTGCCTTGGCGCGCTGGGACGCGGCCCGGGACCCAGGGACGGATCCCGGCCTACGCGAACAGCGCCGCGCCGAGGAACGCGTCGTCCACGAGCGACCCGTCCGCGTTGATCGCCGGCACGCCGGCCGGGATCGCGTACACGCCGGAGCCGGTGTGGACGATGTACTCGTTGAGGACGTCGTGGCGGGCCAGCGCCTGCTGGAGCGGGATGAAGCCCGTCCGCGGGTCGCGCTCGAAGGCGACGAAGAACAGGCCCGCGTCGAGCCGTCCCAGCGCGTCGTTGCCGTCGGTGAAGTTGTAGCCGCGGCGCAGGATCCGCGCCCCGCCGTGCGACGACGGATGGGCGAGGCGCACGTGCGGCCTTCTCGGCGATGAGTGGCTCGCCCGCCCGGCCCTGGCGGCCGAAGTCGGGCTCGGTGAACTCGGTGCCGCCCGACAGCGGGGCGCCCTCGCCCTTGGACCGGCCGAAGATCGCCTCCTGCTCGCGGAGCGAGGTGCGGTCCCAGGTCTCGACCTGCATCCGGATCCGGCGCACGACCATGTAGGCGCCGCCTGCGAGCCACGCGGCCGCTCGCCGCCGTCGCCCGGCTGGACCCAGACGTGCGTCTCGAGCTCGCCGGTCTCCTCGGCCTTGAGGTTCGCCGTCCCGTCCTTGAACCCCATCAGGTTGCGCGGCGTGACCTGGGCGCGCGACGTGGACGACGTCCGCCCGAAGCCGAGCTGCGACCAGCGGATCCGCGCCGTCCCGAACGCCGCCCGGGTCAGGTTGCGCACGGCGTGCATCGCGACCTGGGGGTCGTCGGCGCAGGCCTGGACGATGAGGTCGCCGTCGCTGCGCATCGGCTGGAGGTCGTCGCCCGGGAAGTGGGGGAGCGCGACGAGCGCCTCGGGCAGGCGATGGGCGATGCCGAAGCGGTCGCCTTCGGCGTCCGGACGCCCGGTGAACAGCGACCGCCCGAACCCGATCGTGACGGTGAGGCCGGCCGCGCCCAGCTCCTGGGCCTCGCCGGTGTCGTCGGGCGGCGCGTCGTACGGCCCGCTCGTCGGCCCGAACGGCCCGGCGGACAGCCCGGCGCTGAGCCGCGCGGCCATCGTCGTCCACGTCCGGAGGAGCGCGATCAGCTCGTCGCGGGACGTCGTCGTGAGATCGAACGCCGCCGTGTACATCCGATCCTGGGCCGGCGTGACGATACCCGCCTGGTGCACCCCGGTGAACGGGAAGGTCCCGGCGGTCCCCGCCGCCGGCTCGCCGCCGACGACCGCCGCAAGCGCGCCGAAGCCGCCGGACGTTGCCAGCCCGGCGGCACCGACGACGGCGGCCCCACCGGCCGCCGCGCCCAGGAATGCGCGACGCGAGAGCGTCTTGCGATCGGTCATCCGGCTCCCGTGATGGTGGCGGTGAGCGTGGACAGCGGCTCGCCCAGGGCGTCGACCGCGGCGGCGAGCGCCTGGATCTCCGCCTGGCTCAGCTCGTCGTAGCCCTTGAACCCGGCGTCGAGCGAGCCGTGCGTGGCGAGCAGCGCGTTGAGGGCCTCGAACCGCTCGTCGAGCGTCGTGACGAGCGCAGCGTCCTCGGCCTCGGCGACGTCGCGCAGCACCTCGAACGCCACGAGCGCGCCGTCGACGTTGGCCTGGAAGTCCCACAGGTCGGTGTGCGACCAGATCTCCTCCTCGCCGGTCACCTTGCCGCTGGCGACCTCGTCGAGGAGCTCCTTGGCGCCGTTCGAGATCTGGAACGCCTCGAACGTGAAGTCGGGCGCGTTGACCTTGTCGACGAGCGCCTCGGTGTTGGCCACGAGGTCGGCCGCGGCGGCCGCGCGCTCCTCGGTCGTCAGCGGGACATAGGTCTCGCCGCCGTTGGCGTCGGGGGCCGGCGGCCAGAGGTCCTTCTCGATCCGGTGCCAGCCGGTCCACGCCGCGCCCTCCTCGAGGTCGGCTTCGCGAGCATCGAGCAGGGGGTCGAGGTCGCCGAACGATTCCGCGACGGGCTCGATCCGCTCCCAGTTGACGCGCGTCTTCGCGTACAGCTCGCGCGCGGTGTCGTCCTCGCCCGTGGCATACGCGTCGGCGAACGCCTGGGTGCCCGCGATGAGCGTCCCGGCCTGGTCCTTGACGTAGGCGATGTACGAGGCCTTGGCGTCCTCGAGCTGCTTCGCGACGTCACCGGACGGGCCGATCGATGCGCCCGAGTCGGTCACGGTGAAGGCGGCCTTGATCCCCTCGCCGACCATGCCCGGCTTGCACGCCGTGTGGTAGGTGCCCGCCGGGACCTGCACGACGAGGTCACGGGTGAGGCCCGGGCCGACGTTCTCGACCTCGGACACGACCCGCAGCTCGTCCTCGCCCAGCAGGTAGAACTCGGTCACGTCGTCGCCCGTGTTCTTGACCTTGAACGTGAGCGTCCCGGACGGCGCGGTCGTCGATGCCAGCTTGCACTCGGTCGCGGACGACTCGACGTCGATGGCCGACGTGCCGGCGCTCGGGGTGTTCGAGACGCAGCCGGCGAGCACGGGCAGCACGACGATCGCGGCGGCGATCGCGGAACGAGGGGCGCGGGTGCTGGGAACGCGGGGCATCGGGACTCCTGGCAGCTGGGGGTCTGGCGGCGGCGGGATGCCGCCCGTGTCAGGCGATCAGGCGGACGTGGTGCCGCCGGGCGCCGGCGACTGGGTGGCACGGGCGGGCGGCGGGGCGGCGCCCCACACCATCCGCACGAACAGGAACATGGTCGGCACGACGTAGGCGATCCAGGCGATGGCCTCGAGCCACGTCGTCGCGGGCGAGAAGTTGAACACGCCCTTGAGGAGCGTCCCGATGATGCTCGACGGCGGGATCGTCGCCGAGACATCGAAGGCGAGGTTGTTGAGGCCCGGCAGGATGCCCGCCTCCTGGAGGTCGTGGATGCCGTAGGCGAGGACGCCGCCGGCGATGACGATCAGGAACACGCCGGTCCAGGCGAAGAACAGCCGCGAGGTTGACCTTCAGCGCGCCGCGGTAGAGCGCCCAGCCGATCGCGATGGCCGTGGCGAGGCCGAGCAGCGCGCCGACCAGCGGGGCGAGCCCGTCACCGGCGGCCTTCGCGCCGACCCACAGGAACAGCGCGGTCTCCAGGCCCTCGCGCCCGACGGCGAGCGCGGCGACGAACAGGACGGCCGCAGGGCCGGCGGCGATCGCCGAATCGAGCTTCGCCTGGAGCTCGCCCCGCATGTGGCGGGCGACCTTGGCCATCCAGAAGATCATCCAGGTGATGAGCGCGACGGCGACGATCGAGAGGATCCCGCCGATCGCCTCCTGGGCCTCGAACGTCAGCGTGCTGGGGCCGAAGGTGAGGATCGCCCCGAACCCGATCGAGACCAGCGACCGCGATGGCGACGCCTGCCCACAGCCAGCGGATGAGGTCATGGCGCTCGATGCGCACGAGGTACGCAAGGAGGATGCCGACGACGAGCGCGGCCTCGAGGCCTTCGCGAAGACCGATGAGGTAGTTGCCGAGCATGGAGCGGGACGACTCCGGAAGATCAGGAGCGGCGAACGCCGCGGGGAAGGCGCCCAATGTAGGCGACCTTGCGCTGAGTCGTCAAGGCACCTTGATACGGCGGCGCAGGGGTCGCGGCGCGGCAGCCCCGGAGCGCGTGGACGCGGCGCCGTCAGGGTGTGCGGCGGTACCGCCTGCCGATGAGCAGCCACGCCGGGAGCCGCCCGAGGGCCTCCGCGAGGGTCGGTCCCGGGCCGCCGTCGCGCCGCTCGACGACGAGCGTCGGCGGCTTCGCGGCGCCGGGCCGGGCATCGATGCCGGTGAGGTCGACCGCGACCCGTCCGGCTACCGGCTCGCCCAGCTCGGCGAGGAGATCTGCGGGCCAGTCGCCGGTCGCCGACTCGGCGCGGACCTCGCGCTCGGCGTGCCACCGCGGGCGGCGCAGGAGGATCGCCCGCCAGCCGTCGGCGATGGACGGCGTCACCGTCCCGTCGCCCGGGGGCGGGCTCGGCGACAGGTGCTCGCCGCGGGCCCAGCCGCGGCCTGGTGGAGCAGCGCGTACTCGTCGAGGTCCGCGAACGCGCCCAGCCGCTCCGCCGGCGAGCCGTCGCCGAAGACCGCGAGGATCGAGGGTGCGAACACCTCCTCGAGGTCCAGGTCGATCGCGCGCACGGTCCGGTGCAGGTACACGTGCTGGTACATGAACAGGCGCGCGGTGAGGAACATCTCGAGCGCACCGATCCCCGACTCGTACAGCGTCAGCCCGCGATCCGAGACGAACGTGTAGCGGCGCAGCCGCTCGGCGTCCACCGGGCCCATCGACACGCCGGTGAGGTACGCGTCGCGCCGCACGTAGTCGAGGTTGTCGACGGTGAACACGCCCGACAGCAGCGGCTGGAGCGTCCGGACCCAGGCGGGCATCGTCGGGTCGACGAGCGGCGGCTTGGAGATGAGGAACGAGACCCAGCGCGGATCGATCGCCTCGCCCTCGGCGAACCGGTCCCGATCCGACACGGCCCCGGGCGCGCGCCGCAGCCCGCGGATGAGCGGCCCCAGCTCCTGCTCGACGATCAGCTGGGAGAGGTCCTCGTGGGACAGCGACTTGCCCCGGCGCGGCGGGGATCGGCGGGTGCGGGAAACGCGGCCAGGAACCGGTCGTCGAAGAAGTGCGCGAACGGGCCATGGCCCACGTCGTGGAGCAGGCCGGCGATCCGCAGCGTCTCCACGACCAGCCCTTCCGAGGGGACGGCCTCGCCGGGTCCGAGCGCCGCCAGCGACGCGCGCAACGACGGGTACAGCGAGCGCGCCCAGAGGCCCGCCTCGTGCATCACGCCGAGGCCGTGCGTGAACCGGGAGTGCTCCGCGGTCGGGAACACCCAGCGTGCGCTCTGGAGCTGGCTGATCCGTCGCAGCCGCTGGACCCAGTGGGTGTCGAGCAGGTCGTCCTCGGCGACGTCCTCCGGCGCGAGGTCGGCAGCCCGGGCGTCGGCGGGCGTCAGCCGCTTGGTGAGCTCGACGTAGCCGTGGATCGGGTCGCTGATGAGGTTGACGGCCGCGAACGGCAGCCTGCGGCCGGTGACGGGATCGGGCGCGTCCGTCATCGGGCGCTGCGTGCGTAGCGCGCGGCGGCGCGGGCGTGGGTGGCGGCGACGTCGTCGCGCAGCGCGGCGGGCTCGAGCACCTCCACCTCGTCGCCCCACGACAGGATCCACAGCCGGATCTCGATCGTGCCCGCGACGTGCGCGCGCCACTCGAGCGAGCCGTCGTCGAGCTCGCGGATGACCTGGCTCGGGTGCCACGTCGCCTCGCCGACCCGGGCCGCGACCGCGGGCTCGAACCGCAGCACCACCTCGGTCTCGGGCTGGTCCGCGATGATGTCCCACGCCCGCCGGAGGGTCGCCGCGAGGGCGACCGCCTCGGGCGCCTCGAACGACTGCGGCGTGAGCGACAGGTCGACGATCCGCTCGACCTTGAACGTGCGGATCGCGCCGCGCGTCCGGTCCAGGCCGATGAGGTACAGCGCGTGCGTCGCGAGCGAGGGCTCGAGCAGGTAGGGCTCGACCTCGGCCAGGCGGGCCTCGCGCTCGGTCCCGTCGTAGCGGGCCGGCTGGTACCGGAAGCGCACGACGCGCCGCTCCGCCCAGGCGCGGGTGAGGTCCGTCACGTGGCGGTTGAAGTCGGGGTCGACCCGCCGCTGGGCGAGGTCGTCCAGCGTCCGCTCCACGTGCTCGCGCAGGGCGTCCGGCAGCGCCTCGCCGATCTTCCCGAACGCCGACGCGAGGTTCGGCTCGTACTTGTCGGCGTAGCGGGTCACGAGCCGGGCGGACAGGAACACGGCCATCGCCTCGGGCAGCGAGAGTCGGAGCGGCGGCAGGAACGCGCCCGGCTGGACGCCCCACTTGCCCCGGTCGCTCCACAGCGGGACCTGCATCTCGCTCTGGAGCGCGTCGAGGTCGCGGTAGATCGAGCGCTTCGACATCCCGGTCCGGCGCGCGATCTCGGCGGGCGAGATGCCGGCATCGCCGTGCGCCTGGAGGATCCGGAGCACCGACAGGAGCCGGGCCAGCCGGTCGCGCTTGCCCTCGACGCGCGCGCCGTCGTCGGACGCGTCGAGCCCGCCGAACGCCTCGTCGTCGGTCATCGCGCCTCCTCCCTCAGCCGGCCGGCGGCACGACGGTGATCGGCAGGCCCCGGTCGACCGCCGTCAGCCGGAACCGGATGAGCGCGTTGAGCGCGTCGGGATCGAGGGTACCCGCGGGTCCCGTCAGGCGTCCGTCCACCTGGCCGACCTCGCCGTCCGCGAACACCCAGTAGTCGAGGTCGCCGCGCCAGCGCGACAGGTCGGTCTCGCCCACGAGCAGCGAGACCTGCGGCAGCGAGCGCCGGATGCTGTCGCCCTCGAGCGGGACGCGGCAGTGGCGGGCGCGGGCGCCCTCGATGAACGACAGGCCGTGATCCTCGGCGACGGCACGCTGGTCGGGCGTCAGCGCTCCAAGCACGATCGCGCGGTCCAGGTCGTGGTTCGCAGCGCGGTCGATGGTCACGCTCCGACCAGGCGCGACCCGGCCCCAGCTCGTACGCCTTGCCTTCATCGCGGGCCATCCCGCGCTGCCCGAGCGCGAGCCGCGACGCCACGTACCCCGTGTAGCGGAAGTCGGCGCCGTTGCGGATCCCCTCGAGCCGCAGCTGGCCGGTCCGCCGGTCGTCGATCGAGCTGTCCATCTGGAGGACGAGCCGCGCCGTCTCGCCCGAGGCGAGCGGGGCCGTGCACTCGGGGACCTCGAGCGCCGGATCCGTGGGCCCGAACCGCGACCCGATCGCGGGCTGGTTCGTGAGCGCCAGCTCGTTCACCAGCGCCGCCGCCCCGAACGCCGACCCGGTGACGAGCACGAGCCCGACACCCAGCCCGCTCCCGACGACGAGCCGCCGGCGGCGGAGCGCCGTCTCACCCAGGCGCCCGCGCGCAAGACCGAGCCCGGCGAACAGGCCGGTCGCGAGCAGCGCGAGGAGCCACGGGTACGCGGCCTCGAACGAGGGGAGCAGCGTCTGCGGCCCGCGGCCCTCGAGCTGCGTGACGAGGCCGTTGAGCGACGGGACGAGGAGCAGGATCGCGCCGAGCGCGAGCCAGGCGATCGCGGCGAACGCCCGGTCGCCGCGCGCGACCGGGGGCCACGCGACGGCGAGGATCGCCACGAGGATCGGACCGATGGCCGCGAGCCCGACGGCCAGGTCCACCGGGCCACCCGGCCGATAGCCGAGCAGGACGAGCAGGAACGCGGCCGCCCACAGCGCCGTGAGCGCCAGCCCCAGGATCCGCAGCTCGATCGTCCGTACCCGCACGGCCCGAGTCTAGCGACGCACCGCGCCGAACCCCGACTCGAGCCATGCACCCGTCGCAGCCGGGCTCGACCGCAAGTACCCGCACACCCCCTACCGACGGGTCATCGAAGCGCCGGACCACCGCGCCCATAGTTCCCTCACTGCACCACGGTGCAGCGCAACGAACCGAACACCACCTCGGCGCCGTCGGTCTCCCTCCTCTCCGCCGGTGTCGAACTCCTCTTCCGAAGCGACGCGGACCTCCTCCCCGCGTCGCTTCGGCGTTTAACCGGCGCCGCGTGGCCGCTACCATCCCCGGCCATGACCCGACCGATCGTCACGCTCCTCACCGACTTCGGCCTGCGCGACCCGTCCGCCGCGATCTGCAAGGCCGTCGTGCTCGGCATCTGCCCCGACGCCGAGGTGATCGACCTCGCCCACGACGTGCGCAAGTACGCGATCGGGGAGGGGGCGCTCTCGCTGTGGGCCGCCCTGCCGTACGTCCCCGTCGGGACGCACGTCGCGGTCGTCGACCCGGGCGTCGGCACGGCGCGCCGGCCCGTGGCGCTGCGCGTCGCGCGCGGGGACGTGCTCATCGGCCCCGACAACGGCCTGCTCGTGCCCGCCGCGGAGCGGCTCGGCGGGATCGTCGAGGGCCGCGAGCTCGCCAACGAGGCCTATCGCCTGCCGCTCGTGTCGACGACGTTCCACGGCCGCGACGTGTTCGCGCCCGCCGCCGGGCACCTCGCCGCGGGCGCGGCGTTCGACTCGCTCGGGCCGGTCATCGAGCCGTCGACGCTCGCAGCCCTCGCCGCTGCCGGCGCCGCGCGCGGTCGACGGCGGGCTCGAGACCGAGATCGTGTACGTGGACACGTTCGGCAACGCGAAGCTGTCCGCCCTCGCGACCGAGCTCGGCGACGCGGTCGGGGCGCCTGGCCGGGCGACGGTTCCGCGTGACGCTCGGCGACGGGCGGGTCCACGTGATCCCGTGGTCGCCCACGTTCGGCGAGCGCCGGCCCGGCGAGCCGCTGCTGTACGAGGACTCGTACGGGCGCGTCTGCCTCGGCGTCAACCAGGGCAGCGCCGCCGACGCGCTGGCCCTGGCGAGCGGGCTCGAGGTCACGCTGACACCTGAGCCCGGTTGACGCCGCCCGGTCCGTCACCGATCATCGGCCGCCTGATGCGTCACACCACCATGTCCCCGACGATGTGTACGGGTGGACGGCCCCGCGGTGCGGAGGACGTGCACCGGGATCACCTGCGCTGACCGTCAGCACCTGACAGCAGGGATCTCGGAGCCGAGGTCCCGGGGCCGCGAACCGAAACGGGGTTCGCGGCTCGTTGTTTCTCAGGCCCTCGCGGCGGCCCGCCGCCGCACCTCGGTCCGGCCCGCAACGGGCATCCGGGACCACCTGAACCCGGCGGTACAATCCGCCGCGCACCACCTTGAGGAGACCCACTACCCATGCGTACCGTCACGGGCGTCTCTGCCCTCGCCCTCGTCGCCGTGTTCGCCGCGGCGTGCTCCGGCGGCGCCGCGTCGCCGTCCGCCTCGGCCGCCGCGAGCGAAGCCGCATCCGAATCCGCCGCCGCGTCCGAGGCTCCGTCCCAGGTCGCCATCGGCTGCACGCCGGACACCCTGGCCACCAAGACCGCCGGCACCCTCACCATCGGCGCGGACAATCCCGGCCTACCCGCCGTACTACCAGCCGTCCGACCCGAACCCCGATCCGTGGGAGCTCGGTGACCCGACCAACCGCCTCGGGTTCGAGGGCCGCACCGCGTGGACCATCGCCCGCAACCTGGGCTTCGTCGGCGACACCGTCCAGTGGGTCGCCGCGCCGTTCAACACCGCGATCGCGCCCGGACCCAAGGACTTCGACATCTACCTGAGCCAGGTCAGCTTCAGCGACGAGCGCGCCCAGGCGGTCGACCTGTCCGAGGGCTACTTCGACGTGAGCCAGGCCGTCGTCGGCGCGAAGGACTCGGACATCTCCAAGGTCACGACGATCTCGGGCCTCAAGGACTTCCAGTTCGGCGCCCAGGTCGGCACGACCAGCCTCGCGGCGATCACCTCGACCATCGCCCCGTCCAAGGAGCCCAAGGTCTACGACACCAACGACCTCGCGGTCGAGGCGCTCAAGAACGGCCAGATCGACGGCCTCGTCGTCGACCTGCCGACCTCGTTCTACGTCACGTCGGTGCAGTTCCCCGAGGGCGCGATCGTGGGCCAGTTCCCCACGCCCGAGGGCGGCGAGCACTTCAGCGTCGTGCTCGACAAGGACAGCACCCTCACCGAGTGCGTGAACCAGGCCATCGGCCAGCTTCGCGACTCCGGTGAGCTCGAGCGCATCCTCACCGAGGAGCTCGCGGTCGGGGCGGCGGCGCCGGTCTTCCAGCCCTGACCGTCCGCCACCGCTAGCTCATGGATCCCGACGGGGCCCTCTCCCAGTCGATCGGGTCGGTACCGCCGCCCCGGACTCGAGGGCCCCGGTTCGGGGTCGGCCGCGAAGGCGCGCGCTCGCTGCTGATCGCGCTCGTCTCGACGATCGTCTTCTTCAGCGTCGTGGGCTGGATCGTCGTCAACTCGCCGGGCTGGCCGCGGTTCCAGGAGGCGTTCCTCAACGGCCCGATCTTCTGGGAGTCGCTGCCCAAGCTGCTCGGCAAGTTCTGGGTCAACATCCGGCTGTTCCTCGTGGCCGAGGTCCTGATCCTCGTGTTCGGGCTCCTGCTCGCGATCCTGCGGGGCCTGCCGGGCCCGGTGTTCTTCCCGGTCCGGCTCCTGGCGACGATCTACGTCGACGTCTTCCGTGCCCTGCCGGGACTCCTGATCGTGATCGTCCTGGGCATCGGCGTCCCCGCGCTCCGGATCGAGGGCGTGCCGAAGGACGAGTTCTTCTACGCGGTCATCGCGCTGACGCTCGTCTACTCGGCCTACGTGTCCGAGGTCTACCGGGCCGGCATCGAGTCCGATCCATCCCTCGCAGCAGGCCGCGGCGCGGTCGCTCGGGCTGTCGCAGGTCCAGGCGATGCGCTTCGTGGTCGTGCCGCAGGCCGTCCGGCGGGTGGTCCCGCCGCTCCTCAACGACTTCATCGGGCTCCAGAAGGACACCGTCCTCGTGTCGACGATCGGCGCTGGTGGAGATCTTCCGCGAGTCGCAGATCCTCGTCGCCGCGAACTTCAACTTCACGCCCTACGTGGCGACGGCCCTCGTGTTCCTCGTCGTGACGATCCCGCTGGCGCGGTTCACGGACTGGCTCATCGCCCGGCAGCGGCGCCAGGGCAAGGGGCAGGTCGCCAGCGGCCGGCGGAACGGGATCTTCTTCGGCAGCCGTGGGTCGGCCGCGCCGAGCGAGGCACCGTGACGACCCCTTCGACCGCGTCAGCCGCCCCGGCCGTGGGTGCTGCCGCGCCCGCCCATCCCGCCCTGCACGTCGACGGGCTGTGGAAGTCGTTCGGCGAGCTGACGGTGCTCAAGGGCATCGACCTCGAGGTCGCCGAGCACGAGGTCATCGCGCTCATCGGCGCCTCGGGGAGCGGCAAGTCGACGCTGCTGCGGTGCATCAACCTCATCGAGCCGATCGACGCGGGGCGGATCCTCATCGAGGGCGAGGAGATCACCGCCAAGGGCGTCGACGTCAACCGGATCCGGCGCCGGGTCGGGATCGTGTTCCAGTCGTTCAACCTGTTCCCGCACATGAGCGTGCTCGACAACGTGACGCTCGCGCCGCGCAAGGTGCTGGGCCGGTCGCGTGCCGAGGCGGAGCGGGAGTCGCTGGCGCTGCTCGAGCGGTTCGGCCTCGGGGCGAAGGCGCGCGACGTGCCGGACCGGCTCTCGGGCGGCCAGCAGCAGCGGGTGGCGATCGTGCGGGCGCTCGCGATGCAGCCGGACCTGCTGCTGCTCGACGAGGTCACCTCCGCGCTCGACCCGGAGCTCGTCGCCGAGGTGCTCGACGTCATCCGCGAGCTCGCCGCCGGCGGCATGACGATGCTCATCGCGACCCACGAGATGGGCTTCGCGCGCGACATCGCGAACCGGGTCTGCTTCCTCGACGAGGGCCTGATCCTCGAGCAGGGGCCGCCGGCGCAGATCTTCGCGGAGCCCCGCGAGGCGCGGACGAGGCAGTTCCTCACCCGGATCATCGAGGCGGGGCGGCTCTAGCGGTCCGCGGCCGTTCCCTCTCGCCCGCGCCTGGATCGCCCGGCGATCCGAACCCTCAGCGGCTCGAGATCGGCCCCCGGCACGCGTCCACGAAGAACGCGAACAGCCGCTCGAGCTGGCGGGGCGTCCCGTCGGGGCGCTCGGGATGCGTCTGGACGGCCATCCGGAACGGGCCGGCGCGCGTCTCGAGCGCCTCCACGAGGTCGCCCGCGGGGCTCGGCGACAGGCCGCACGCGGCGAACCGCGGCGCGAGGTCCGCCGCGCGCACCGCCTGGTGGTGGTAGCTGTTCACCTGGACCACGCCGCCGCCGACGTTGGCCGGGAACAGGATCCGCGCCAGCCGGGTGCCCGGCACGACGCGCATCGGGTGGGTGAGCGGGGCGCCCGATCCGTACGCCGGTCCCGCGTGCCCCTCCACGTGCTGGAGGAGCCGCCCGCCGGCGAACACGTTCATCACCTGGAGGCCGCGGCAGATCCCCAGCACGGGCACGCCGCGTGCCTCGGCCGCCTCCCACGCCGCAAGATCGAGCGCGTCGCGCGCCGGGTCGACCGCTCCGCGCCCGTCGGGCACGGCGCCATAGTGCGAAGGATCGAGATCTGGGCCGCCGGTCAGCAGCAGCCCGTCCATCGTGGCGAGCGCCGCGGCGCGATCCGCCGCGGCTCCCCGACGCGTCCAGCGGGATCGCGGCCGCGCCGTGCCGGGCGACGGCATCGACGGACAGCGCCAGCTTGCGCGCGGCGAGCCGGGGTCACGGGCGTCGGACGCCACCTGCCCGACGACGACGATGCGTGGCGCGGAACCGCGAGCGACGGCCATCGGCCGAGGATACGTCCGACCGCGAGCCGCGGACGCAGCGAGGGGGCGGGCGGGCGACGCGGCCGTCAGGGCGAGGCGGACGGAGCCGGCGAGTCCTCGGGATCCTCGGGGTCGAGGTCGTCCGGCACCGGCGTGTACAGCTCGCCGCTCTCGCCGTCGTCCTCGGGCGGCACGTAGGTCTGCCCGGGCATGATCTCGAGCGTCCAGCCGACCTTGAGGCGGTCCGGCGAGTACTTCGACGACTCCGGGTCGAGCGACGGGTGGCGCACCCGGCTCCAGTACGCGATCGAGCGCCCGTCGGTCTTGAACTCCTTCGCGATCGAGGTGAGCGTGTCGCCCGACTTGACCTTGTACAGCATGAAGGTCGGGGCGGGGGTCGGGGTGGGCGGCGGCGGTGTCGGGGTGGGGGTGGGATCGGGGGTCGGCGTGGGCCGCGGCGTCGGCGGCGGCGGATCGGTGGGCCGCGACACGGCCGCCGGCAGGCACCCGGCGAGCACCACGGCGAGGCCCGCGACGAGCGCGAGCCGGACGATCGATCGATGGCGATGCCGGTCCAGGTGACGATCTGTCGGGTGCACGGCCCCTACCTCCGCGAGAGCGCGATTGTGACGCGCATCGCGAATTGGTGGTGACGGCGGCCCTCGGGCTCCGGTCAGGCCCCCACGGCGGTCGGCGGATCGACCGGGGTCGGCTCGGACAGCTCGAACTCGCTCGCGATCGCGAGACCCTCCGACGCGGTGGCGACGTGGCCCCGGCCGCGGCGCTTGGCGACGAAGCAGGCACGGTCGGCCGCGAGCAGCACGTCCTCGGGCGTCTCGCCGTCATCCGGGAAGAACGCGGTCCCGATCGAAGCCCCGACGCGCACGCCCTCGGCGTGCCAGGCCGACCCCTTGCCGCCCACCGACTCGGCGGCCTGGAGGATCCGCTCGGCCGCCGCCATGAGCCCCTCGGCATCGGTCCGCGGCAGGATCACGACGAACTCGTCGCCGCCGTAGCGGAACACGGCGTCGGTCTCGCGGGCGGCGGCCAGGATCGCGTCCGCGATCTCGCGCAGGAGGCGGTCGCCGGCCTGGTGGCCCAGCGAGTCGTTGACCGTCTTGAACTCGTCGAGGTCGATCATCACGAGGCCGAACGGATCGCGCGCCACGACGCTGCGCCCGAGCCAGTCCTTGAACGTCCCGTGGTTGAGGAGGCCGGTGAGGTCGTCCGTCCGCGCCCGCACCTCGGCCGCCTGGAAGGTCTCCGCGTTGCGCAGGGCGATCGAGACCTGGCCCGCGAACAGCTTGACGAACTCGAACTCCTGCTGGTCGAACGGCTGCTCCCGCCCGAGCCGCTCGAGCGTCAGGACGCCGGCCGCGCCGCTCGGTCCGAGGAGCGGCACGACGATCAGGCTGCCCTCCGCCGTGCCGGTGTCGCGGAAGTGGTTGACGCGCTCGTCGGCCGCCTCGTCCTCGATGAGCACCGCCTCGTTGTGCTCGACGACCCAGGTCGCGATCCCGGTCTCGCCGGGCTCCCACGGCGCGAGGTACTCGTCGGCGTGGACGCCGCGGGCGGTCAGCGGCACGAGCAGCCCGGTCGGCCGCTCCACGACCTCGATCGCGATGTTGTCGCACTGGATGAGCGCGCCGAGCCGGTCGGTGATCTGGTCGAGGACCTGGCGCTGGTCGAGCGTCGTGAGGATGGACTCGGTCGTGCGCATCAGGGCCTGCTGGGCGAGCAGCTGCCGCTCGAGCGCATCGGACTGCAGGCGGAGGCGCTGGGTCGAGTCGGCGTTGGCCATCGCCTGGGCCGCGAACGAGGCGTAGATGACGAGCAGCCGCAGGTCGTCCTCGGTGAACTGGCGCAGCCCGAGCTTGCTCAGCACGACGACACCCAGGCACACGCCCTCGTGGACCATCGGCGCGAGGAGCATCGACTCGTCGAGGTCCTCCTCGGTGCCGGGGATCGTGACCGCCCGCGGGTCGTTGGCCGTGTCGTCGACCAGCTGCGGCACCCGGAACCGCGCGACCCAGCCCGTGATGCCCTCGCCGACGGCGACGATCAGCTGCTCGGGGTTCTCGTCCGCGTAGACCGCCCCGGAGCCCTGCATCGCGACGGGCACGAGGCTCTCGTCGCGGACGCGGTAGACGCGGGCGTTCTCGTAGTCGATGAGCTGGCGCAGCTCGGTGGCGATGGCGTGGCCGATCTGCGGCACGTCGGTGAGGCCCGAGAGGCGCGCGCCGAGCCGCTGGATCGACTGGAGCTGCGCAGCCCACGCGGCCATCCGCCCGAACGTCCGCGCGGACCGGACGGCGATCGCGGCATCGCCGGCGAGCGCCTCGGCGCCGTCGAGGTCGCCCTCGCGCCAGCGGTGCGGCCGGTCGTGGGCGAGATACAGGACGCCATGGAGCTCGTGGCCGTCGACGAGCGGGGCCGCGAGGAGCGTGTCGACGCCTTCCTGGACCGCGGCGGCGCGGACCGGGCTGGCCGACCGCGGCGCGTCCGGCCCGAGCAGCAGGACCGGCCGGCGGGGCGGGATGTCGCGGCTGCCGGTGCGCGATCTCCTCGAGGTCCCGGGCGATCGCGAGGAACGAGTCGGAGAACCCGGTGCCGCCCGGCGACGAGATCCGGCCCTCGGGGTCGCGCAGCACGACCGCCACGCGGTCCGCGCCGAACAGCACCCGGGCGTGGTCGGACAGGTCGCGGACGACGTCGCCGACGTCGAGCCGGGAGGCGAGGTCGGTCGCGACGCGCCGCAGCGCCTCGCTCCGTCGCAGGCGGCTCGTCGCCTGCTCGGTCGCGCTGGCGCCGCGGATGAGCACGCCCAGCGTGCGGGCGATCGCGCCGGCGAGCTTGGTGCCGTCGTCCGGGCCGAGCACCATCGCCCCGGCGAGGACGAGGATCCCCCACGGTGCCTCGCCGCCGGGGATGCGCACGACGAGCTCGTCGGTCCCCATGCCGAGCACGGGGGCGGGCCCGTCCGTCCCGGGCCGCGCGTGGATCGGCTCGGGGGACTCGAGGGCGAGCGTGAACAGGCTGCGACCCTGGCCGGCGCCCCGTGCCGCGGTGATCCCCGGCCCTTCGACGTCGGTCGCCCGGGGGACGAGGCCGCCCGGCCGGCGCTCCCAGATCCCGACCAGCGCAGCACCGGTCGCGAGGCGGATCCGGCGGCACGCCTCGTCCAGCGCGGGATCGAGACCCGCCGGCAGCGAGGCGACCTCGGCGAGATCGGCAAGGAGGTCCAGCCCGGCCGACGACTCGGTGAGCGTCTGGGCGGTCGGCGCGGCTCCCGCATCGCGGCGGACTCCCGCACGGGGCGTCGGGCCTGCGACCTCGGCGCCTGCCTGGGCGCCCGACTCCGCCGCCGCGAGGAACCGCTGGAGGTCGGTCAGCCGGTAGCGGCGGTCACCGCGGTCGTTGATCCGGTAGTAGCGGAGCCGGCCCGCCTCGCTCCACGCCCGGACCGTGTTCGGATGCACGCCAAGGACACGCGCCGCCTTCGTGACCGACAGCGTCGCGTCGCCCGGACGAGGGGTCCTGGAGACCGGTGGAGGCATGGAGGATTTGGTAGGCATTGCCGCTCGGGAGGAATGCTTCCGGACTTCACAACAATTGCCAATAGGACGATGTTCTCATGAGCCGCGGTGCGGGCCCGCCACGGTGCACGGCGGCACGCGCGGAGTCCCCGTCGCGGGGCGCACTATCGGTCGCCGGATCCCTCGCGCGACGCCGTCAGGCGCACGTACGCCAGGGTCACGAGCAGTGCCGTGATCCCGATCACGAGCACGATGACGAGCGCCCAGCCGGGGTTGCCCACGAGACCCGGACCCTCGCCGGAGCTGCGCGGGTCGCCGGCCGCGCCGCCCGGCGACTGCGGACGGGTCCGCGGCGAGGGCGATCGCCGGCAGGGCGACCACCGTGAGCCAGGCCAGCGCGACGGCGAAGGACGCCTCGATCGCGCCACCGCGCGCCGCCGTCAGAGGACCGCATCGACCGCGAGCCACGCGAGCCCGATCACGATGGCGACCGCCGCCGCCGCCCAGCAGGGCGCTGATCAGCCGCGTCGTGTTCTGGCGTCCCTCGGCGAGCACGCGCATGGCCTCGGCGGGCTCGAGGGTCGTGAGGATGAGCGGCCGGCCCATGCCCGCCCGCAGGACCGGTCCGGCGTCGGTCATCGTCGGGACGCCCAGGACCACCGCGTGGTCGACGGCGCTCAGCAGGTCGACGCGCAGCCGGATCGGCGTCTCGGGCGGCGTCCCGGCGGGTACGCGGTCCGGGATCTCGGCGGCGGTCCCGGTCGACTCGCGGGTCACGACGATCAGCCCGTCGTCGAGGGCCTCGCCGTCGACGCCGATCCGCTCGAGCGCGCCGGACACCTCGAACGGGACGAGCCGGCGATCGGTCTCGAACGGCACCCAGGCATCGCCGTCGCGCCGCTCGAGCGTGCTGCGCCGGAACACGAGCGGGCGGCCGCTCTCGTCCTCCCACGGCTCCTCGGCATCGAGCCGGCCGCCCACGCCCACGTACCGGGGCTCGCCGGCGGTCGCGAGCTCGACGGCACGCCCCACCTCCACCAGCGGCGTCGCGGCGAGGATCCGTCCGATCCGTGCGCGGGGGCCCATGGCACGCAGCAGCCACCAGCCGGCGCCGAGCGCGACGACACCCGCCAGGACGAGGAACAGGGGGATCACCCGGCGATGATAGCCGCGGTCGGGCGTGCAACCGCCCGGCAGGGGAACGGGGGTTGCAGGCGGAACGCCCGGGAATCAGTCGCCCGAAGGAACCTACTCGACGCGTGGGCGTTGAGGTGATCGCCGCCGTTAGCATCGCTCGGCCCCTTCGGGCTGGGATCCACGCTACGGGCAGGCCGGCGGGACGGTCAATGCGCTTATCCACCGTTTACCGCCCAATCGTGCATGGGGATTCGCGGTTATCCACCGGTTATCCACCGATTTGCGGCGCATCCCGCAGCGGGGAAACCCGCCACCGAGGCGGCGGCCGATCGCGCGCGGGCGACTAGGCGCGTCTCCGGCCGGTGGCGGGGTCGATCGCGCGCACCTGGCCGTCGAAGCTCGTCAGCACGAGCCGTCCCGCCGACCAGCTCCGCCTCGGTCACGACGTCCGAGTGCGCGACCCGCCACGCGACCTCGCCGTCGGGCTCCAGCGCGAACGTCTCGACCTCGGCCTGCACGAGGACATGGGCGAGGCGCGACGACCCGAGGACGACGAGCACCGGCGATGCCGAGCGATGGCTCCAGCGCAGCTCTCCGGTCCGCGCCTCGAACGCGTAGACGTGGAACCCGTACTTGAGGACGAGCAGCCCCTCGGTGTCCCACAGCAGGCCGGCGGGGTCATCGCTGATCGTCGATGCGAGGCGGACGGTCCATGGGCCGGCCGGCGTCTCGACCCGGATCTCCGCGCGGCAGCGGGCGTCCGGGTCCGGTCCGACGAGCGCGCCATGGTCGACGAGGGCGCCGCCGGCCTGGGTCAGCGCGAACACCGCCTCGGCCTGCCCGGAGCCGGCCCAGCGGAGGTCCGCGCGGATCCCGCCGGGAAAGGAGATGATCGCGTGCCGGGGCTCGACGGCCATGGGCGGCGCGGCGCTCAGGCGCCGGTCGCGCCGGCGTTCGTGGAGCCCGCGCCGGCTCCCGGCGCACCCGGCACGTGTGGGGCCGCGGCGCTGCCCACGCCCGCCTCGTCGGTGGCCGGCGACGGGGCGAGGCCGGCCTGCTCGGCGAGGACGTCGGCCGTCCGCCGCTCCTCGCAGATCGGGGCGACGTGCGCGTTCGAGAGCATCCGCAGCGTGGCCGGCGGGACGGGGAACACCGCGGTCGCCGTGCCGGCCGCGGCCCACACGACCTGGAACCGGCCGAGGTCGGGGTCCATGACGACACGCACCGGCTGGGCATGGCCGATCGGCGGGATGCCCCCGATCGTGAACCCGGTCAGCTCGCGTGCCTCGTTCGCGTTCGCGCGCCGGACGTCGGCATCGCCGGTGACCGCCGCGAGCCGCGCGAGGTCCACCCGGTTCGGGCCGGACACGAGGCAGATGACGGGCTCGAGCGCGCCGTCCGCGTCCGGTGCGACGAACACCAGCGACTTCACGATCTGGCCGAGCTCCGCGCCCACGGCCGCCGCGGCCTCCTCGGCCGTGTGCGTCGACTCGCTGAACACGTGGACGTCGAGCGTCACGCCCTTCCGGGCGGCGGCATCGACGACCCGCTGGATCGGCGCGGGATGGGGTGTCTCGGGCACGGCGGGAGTCTACCGGATGGCGGGGTACGATCCGGACGATGCCCACCCCTGACGACGGCCCCTCCGCGGGTCGTCACGTGCTCGTCGTCGCGGACGGCGACGTGCCGCCGCGCGCCGCCCTCGACGCGGCCTGGCCCGGGCTGGGACGACGGCGTCGAGGCGGTGATCGCGGCCGACGGCGGGCTCGCGCGCGCTCGCGCGCTCGGTCTCGAGCCGACGCTCCTCGTCGGCGACCTCGACTCGCTCGACCCGGCGCTGATCGCCGCGGCCGAGGCGTCCGGCCCGCCCATCCGCCGGTCGCCGGCCGCCAAGGACGAGAGCGACGCCGAGCTCGCGCTGCTCGCGGCGCTCGACGACGGCGCGACGCGGGTCACCGTGCTCGGCGCGTTCGGCGGGCCGCGACTGGACCATGCGCTGGCCAACGTGTGGCTGCTCGCCCACCCGGCGCTCGCGGGGATCGAGGATCACGCTCCTCGATGCGCGCACGCGCGCGTCGCTCCTCAACGCGCCGGGTCCGCGACGGGTCGCCGGTCCGACGGCCGCTCCCCGGCCGCCCGGGCGCGACGGTCTCGCTGCTGCCGTTCGGCGGCGACGCGACGGGCGTCACGACCCACGGACTCCGCTATCCGCTCCACGACGAGCCGCTCCTCGTCGGGCCGGCGCGCGGCCTCTCGAACGTCCGCGAGGCGGCGGACGCGGCGGTCACAGTGCGCGCCGGACGGCTCCTCGTGATCGAGATCGCGTCGTGACGAGCGGGGCTATCCTCGACCGATGAGCATCCCGCAGCCCGGTGACACCGCCCCCGACATCGCGCTCGCCGACGAGACCGGCGCCACCCACCGCCTGTCCGACCGGCGCGGCTCCTGGACCGTCATCTACTTCTATCCCAAGGACGACACGCCCGGCTGTACGACCGAGGCCTGCCAGTTCCGCGACCTCCACGGCGACATCGCCGGCCAGGGCGCGGAGATCTGGGGCATCAGCCCGGACGGGTCCGGGGCCCACGCGGCGTTCCGCGCCAAGTACGGCCTGCCGTTCACGCTCCTGTCCGACGAGGACCACGCCGTCGCCGAGTCCTACGGCGCCTGGCGCGAGAAGACGAACTACGGCAAGACGTACATGGGGATCGGGCGCTCGAGCTTCCTCGTCGACCCCGACGGGCGGATCGCGAAGACCTGGGCGAACGTCAAGGCCGACGGCCACGCCGACGAGGTCAAGGCAGCCCTCGAGTCGGCTGTCGCGGGGCGTCCGGCCTAGCGGCGGGAAACCCGTCCGGCGCGGTCCGCCGGGCACGAGTCGAGACTTCGCCCGTGGGGGGAGACGAGCGAAGTCTCGGGCGCGAATGTAGCACCATCGAAACAGGTTGTCCGTACAGTTTCCGCACCCCGCCCGACGCGGCGAATCGTGCGGCCATCGAGAGGCAACGCGCATGCCCGACGCCACCCCGCCGGCCCATCACGCCTGGCGCCCCGACCGCTTCCTGGTCATCGTCGCCCACCCCGATGACGCCGACTTCGGGCCGGCCGGGACGGCCGCCCGCTGGATCGACGAAGGCTCCGTCGGCCGGCTCGTGTGCTGCACCAGCGGCGACGCCGGATCGGACGACTGGCGGACCGACCCGATCGAGCTCGGGGCGCTCCGCGAGCGGGAGCAGCGGGCCGCGGCCGAGGTCGTGGGCTACGACGACGTCCGCTTCCTCCACCAGCCGGACGGGGCGCTGGCCAACGACCTCGCCCTGCGCGAGCAGCTCGTGCGCGAGATCCGCGAGTTCCGTCCCGACGCGGTCCTGACGATCGACCCCGAGACGGTCTTCCACAGCGACGGCGGCGTGAACCACATCGACCACCGGCTGGCGGGCATGGCGGCGGTCGACGCCGTCTACCCCGCGGCCCGCAACGCGATGGCGTTCCCGTGGCTCGCCCGCGACGGCCTCGAGCCGTGGACGGTCCGCCGGCTCTACCTCTCGTGGAGCAACCACCCCACGGCGTGGGTCGACATCACCTCGACGATCGACCGCAAGCTGGGTGCCCTGCGCGCGCACGCGAGCCAGATCCGGCAGCCGGCCTCGCTCGAGGAGCGGATCCGCGAGTGGGCCCGCGAGGAGGGGGCGGCGATCGGCGTCGAGGCCGCCGAGGCGCACCGCGTGATCGTCATCGAGGACGACGAGGACGAGGGCCCGCAGCACGCCCACGAGCCGGAGACGGCCTCCGCGAGCCGACCCGGCCTGGCGACCCGGTCAGTCCTCGGCGAGCAGCGCCGGGCGGACGCGGCCCCAGGCGTTCCACACGTCGGCGAGGTCCGCGGCCCGGGCGCCGAGCGCGTCGACCATCCGGCCCAGCGACAGGTCGTCGGCCTGGTGCGCGAGCCACTCGTCCGCCGCGACCGTCGCCTGGGCGTACAGCTCGCGCGCCTCGGACTCGCGCGGCCACGTGCGGATCCGCATCCGGTCGAGCCCCGCGTAGCCCACGGCGAGCGCCAGGTCGCGCGCGGCCGGGACGCGGTCGTCCGCGAAGCCGCCCAGCCCGTCGAAGCGGTAGCCGAGCGCCGAGAGCGCCCCGACGACCTCGCGCCGCTCGGCGTACGTGAACAGGCCCCAGAACGGGTGGTCGTCCGGGCAGGTCGAGGTAGCCGTCCTCGATCGCGCGCGCCGCGATCGCGTCGACGAGCGCCGTCAGGCGGAGCTGCCACGTGCGGGCGGCCTCGGGGTCGTTGCCGGCGAGGATCGCCACGAGGCGGTCGCGGGCCTCACGGTCGCCGCGGAGGATCCGGATGACGAGCGGCAGGCCCGGGCCGCCCAGCACCGGCTCGGGCTCGTCCAGCGGCTGGGTCCGGGTGGACTCCGACTCGCCCGGCCAGGCCTCGTCGAACGGGTGCGGCTCGTCGCCGCCGGTCGGGGGGACGGGCTCGGGGCCGCGCGCCTCGGCCTCCTCGCAGTCCGCGAGCCGCTCGCGGGCGTCGCGGCACGCGACCTCGGCGCCTTCCGCGCTGATCCGGGCGGCGTCGGCCTCGACCGCGAGGCGCTCGATCCGCGGGCCCGCGGCCCGCAGGTCCGCCCCGCCGCGTCTGGAGGAAGCGCGCGGCCTCGCGCGAGCGGTTGTTGAGCTCGTTGATCGCGTCGAGCCACTCGCGGGCCGCGGCCTCGGCCGCCTCGGCGGTCGTCGCCCCGTCGCTCGCCGAGCGGAACCGGCGGTGGAGCTCGTCCTTCGCGGCGGCGACCTCGCGCGGGTCGGCGCCCTGCTCGGCGCGGTCGAGGTGCTCGCGCAGGGCGTCGTAGGCACGCTGCGCCTCGCGCAGCGCGTCGGCGGCCGCCTTCGCGTTGACGCGCGCCTCGGACGCGACCGTGCAGCGCTCGTCCACGAGCCGGCGCGGGACGTCGCATGGATCGGCGGATGCCGGCGTGATCGCCATCGGCCCGGCCAGCTCGTCGTCGGCCGCGCGGCGGGGGAGGCGGCCCGACGGGTCGCGTGACCGGCACGGCGACAGGCGCCGCGGCGAGGGCCGGCGTGGCCTGCCCCACGGGTGGGCGGGGCCGCACGGCGACGCCGGGCGCGGTGGGCCCGACGTCGACCAGCGGACACGGTCGCGGGGCGCGGCGACGGCTGCGGCGGTACGGCGGGCCGGGCCATCCGTCGAGCACGGCGACGCGCGGTGGGCCGGCGACGTCGCGGACGCCTGCGGTCCGCGGTTCCGGGTCGTCCGGCGCCGGACCCGTGGCGCGCCATCGTCATCGCGCCCGGGCCGACGGGGATCGACGTCGCGCCCTGGACGGGAACCGCGACCGCGCCGGCGGGGACGCCGGCCGGCATCGATGGAACGGGCGTTCGACCCGGGACGCCGGGCGTCGCCGTCTCGGGCGTCGACGGGAGGGGTCGGTCCGCGGCGTCGTCGTGGTCATCCGGCCCACCCGCCGTCGGTGGGCGATCCGGGGACGGGACCGCGGGCCGTCGAGGGCGTCGCCTCCGACAGCGTGTGCCCGCCGCGGGCCCCGATCGAGTTCGGCGAGACCGTCACGCGGACCTGGCCACCGGGTGCCGGACGGGCACGAAGCGCCTCGACGACCGCGGCGCCGACGCCCGCGCCGAGGATGAGGCCGACGGCCAGAAAGGCGATCTCGGATGGGCTCACGTGACTCCTAGCGTGGCCGGCGGCCCGGCCCGCACGACGCGGCCAGCGTAGTGCTGCGGGCCATTCGCGAGTCAACACGCGCGCGGGCACGCCCGACATCACCGGCCGCGGCGTCGGGACGCCCGGCGCGGCGTGGGGCCGCATCGCCGTCTGCCCGGCCCATCCGCTCCGCGAGCCGCATGGCGCGCAGATCGGGCGTCGGCTGGCCCGCCTGCGATGCACGCGCGCCCACGGCTTGGTAATCTCCGAACGGTCGGCGCGTCCCTCCGCCGAGGTTTCCCGTCGCCCTGCTCGCGCACCGCAGGAAAGGCACGTCCGCTTCGTGACCCTCGACCAGTCCCAGGAGTTCCTCGTCCAGCCCGTGGACGCATCCTGGCTCCAGTGCAACATCGAGTGCCAGGAGGCCTGTCCCGTCGGCACCAACTGCCGGGGCTATCTCAACCTTGCCGCCGAAGGCCGGTTCGAGGAGGGCTACATCCTGTCCCGCGAGCCGAACCCGGTCGCGGCCATGTGCTCCTACGTCTGCTCGGCCCCGTGCGAGCGCGCCTGCCGGCGCGGCGACATCGACCGCCCGCTCGCGATCCGGGCCATGAAGCGGTTCCTCGTCGAGTGGCACGAGGCGTCGGGCATCCCGGACGTCATGCCCCAGGTCACGCCGCGCGAGGAGCGGGTCGCGGTGATCGGCGCCGGCCCGGCCGGGATCGCCGTCGGCCGCGAGCTCGGCACCCGCGGCTACCAGGTCACGGTCTTCGACAGCCTCCCGTTCGGCGGCGGCACGATGCTCGTGGGCGTCCCGGCCTTCCGCCTCCCGCGCGAGGCGATCGAGATGGACGTCCGCCTCGTCGAGCGGCTCGGCGTGCGGTTCGTGTTCGACACGACCGTCGGCATCGACGTCCTGTTCGACGACCTCCAGCGCGACTACGACGCGATCGCGATCACGGCCGGCGCGATGAACCCGGTCTACCTCGATGTCCCGGGCGCGGACCTCGACGGCGTCCAGTACGGCGTCGACTTCATGAAGAAGGCGAACCTCGGGCAGGAGCTCGAGGTCGGCCGCAACGTCGTCGTCATCGGCGGCGGCTACACCGCGATGGACTGCTCGCGCACGAGCCTCCGCTACGGCGCCGAGAACGTGACCATCGCCTACCGCCGCACCCGGTCCGAGCTCGTCGTCGACGAGGAGGAGCTGGGCGAGACCGAGCGCGAGGGCGTCAACCTCGAGTTCCTCGTCAGCCCCATCGAGCTGATCGGCGAGGACGGCAAGCTGACCGGCGTCCGGTTCATCCGCAACAAGCTCGGCGAGCCCGACGCCTCCGGCCGCCGCTCCCCGGTGCCGATCGAGGGCTCCGAGTTCGTCGTCCCGGCCGACACCGTGATCCCCGCCGTGTCCCAGGCCGCCGACCTCACGTTCCTCCCGGTCGAGGCGAACTTCGAGGTCAACCGCGGCCGGATCAAGGTCGACCCCGCGACGTACGCGACCAACGTCCGCGGCGTGTTCGCGTGCGGCGACTTCGTGACCGGCCCGACGACGCTCATCGAGAGCGCCGGCCATGGCAAGAAGGCCGCCTACGCGATCGACCGCTATCTCGCCGGCCGCACCGACGTGACGGTCACGCCCAACGTGAAGATCACGAGCTCGTGGCGCCACGACATGCCCGAGTTCTACGACGTGCTGCCGCGCCAGCACATCCCGATGGTCCAGCTCGAGACCCGGATGCCGTCCACGGATCCGACGGTCAACTTCACGACCCCGGTCGAGCTGGGCTACGACGCGACGGCCGCGGTGGCCGAGTCAACCCGCTGCCTGATGTGCAACTACAACATCTGGTTCGACCCGTTCCGGTGCGTGCTGTGCGGCGCCTGCGCCGACGTGTGCCCCGAGGGCGTCATCCACATGGTCGACGTGAACCAGCTGAAGACCGAGGGCCTGCTGCCCGAGATCGAGGAGGCATACGGCTGGACCGACGGGGCGGCCATGATCCTCGACGAGGAGCGCTGCATCCGCTGTGCGCTGTGCGTCAAGCGGTGCCCCTTCGACGCCATCACCATGGAGCGGTTCGAGCTCCAGGAGATCTCGAGCGACGGCCGGCTCTACAAGGAGTCCTACCGTGATGCGCAGCTCGCCGGGACGGCCGGCGTGGCAGGAGGAGCGTAGGTGAGCTTCCTGGAGCGGGTCGACCAGTCCATCCGGCGGAGCCCGGTGTGGCGGTCGATCTTCCGCAACCCGTATCCCAACGACGAGCGGTCGCGGGCGTACGCGGTGATGAACAACGTGTTCCTGCACCTGCACCCCGTGCGGGTCCGGCAGCACGCGGTCAAGTTCGCCTACACGTTCTGCCTCGGCGGCCTCAGCTTCTTCCTGTTCCTCGTGCTGACGGTCACCGGCGTGTACCTGATGTTCTTCTACATCCCGTCGGAGACACAGGCGTACACGAACATCCTCGAGATCCAGAGCACGGTCGTGTTCGGCCTGCTCACGCGCAACGTCCACCGCTGGGCCGCGCACCTCATGGTGTTCTTCGTGTTCCTGCACATGATGCGGGTCTTCTACCACGGGGCCTACAAGCCGCCGCGCGAGTTCAACTGGGTCGTGGGCGTGGTCCTGCTGTTCCTCACGATCATGCTCAGCTTCACCGGCTACCTGCTGCCGTGGGACCAGATCGCCTACTGGGCGATCACGATCGGCGGCAACATGGCCAGCTACGCGCCCCTGGCGAACACCCCGTCGAAGCTGCTCCTGCTGGGCGGCATCGAGGTCGGCCAGAACACGCTCCTCCGGTTCTACGTGCTCCACGTCATGGCCTTCCCGCTCATCGCCGCGATCTTCCTCGCCGTCCATTTCTGGCGAATTCGGAAAGACGGCGGAATTTCGGGGCCGCTGTGAGCCGGAGGCTGACGCGATGACTGACACCAAGAAGCCCGCGGAGACGCGGGTCGTCCTGCCGGTCGACCCGGCCCGGCGGACGGAGATCGACAAGCAGCGCGTGCCGATGTCGGCGCGGCCGTACCGCCTGCTGGCGCTCGTCAAGCAGGACGCGGTCGTGCGGGTCCAGAAGGAACCCGACGACACGGTCATGACCTGGCCGCACCTGCTCACGATCGAGTTCTGGGCGGCGGGCCTGATGAGCGTCTTCCTGCTGCTGATGAGCCTGTTCATCAACGCCCCGCTCGAGGACCTGGCGAACGGCAACATCACGCCGGCGGTGGCCAAGGCGCCGTGGTACTTCCTCGGTCTGCAGGAGCTCCTCGCCTACTTCCACCCGACCGTCGCCGGCGTCCTCGCGCCCACGTTCGTGCTCGTCGGCGCGGCGCTCATCCCGTACATCGACCGCGGCAACATCCTTGCCGTCCGCCCGAGTGAGCGCAAGACCACCGTCGTGCTGTTCTCGCTGTTCTGTGTGCTTGGCCTGTTCGTCACCTTCGTCGGGATCTTCTTCCGCGGTCCCGGCTACTCGTTCGTCATCCCGTACCTCGAGTTCTTCTCGATCGGGACGCCGGGCCTGCACTTCGCCCTGTGAGCCGAAGGATCTCGGAGTCATGAGCAACTACCACGTCGAGCCCGCGGACAAGCCGCAGGCCCTCACCACTGAGGCCCTCAAGGCCGTCCGCCACGAGCAGGTCCAGGGCGTCTCACGCCGGGAGCTGCTGCGCGGGTCGCTGGCCGCAGGCATGGGCCTGTGGCTGCTCGAGCTGACCGCGGGGACCGTCGGGTTCCTGTGGCCCAACCTCGAGGGCAAGTTCGGCGGCGAGGTCCGGGTCGGCACCCTCGACGACGTGATCGCCGCCAACTCGGCGCTGCCGATCAACCAGGGCTTCCCGGCCTACGACGGCGGCGCCAAGGCGTTCGTCATCCTCGTGGACCCGAGCCAGCAGCGGTTCATCCCCGGCGAGGACGACACCGGCGACGGCACGAACGTCAACGTCCGCGCCCTCTACCAGCGCTGTCCGCACCTCGGCTGCAAGCCGAACCCGTGCCTCAAGAACTTCTGGCTCGAGTGCCCGTGCCACGGGTCGCGCTACGACCGCCTGGGGGTGAAGGCCGCGGGGCCCCAGTACGGCCCGGCGCCGCGCGGCATGGACCGCTTCGGCGTCAAGGTCAGCAACGACGGCGTCCTGACCGTCGACACGGGCAAGATCACGCTGGGCCCGCTGCCCATCGCCGTCGGACAGCCCGGCATCGAGCCCCCGCGCTCGCCCACCGGCTGCATCTAGCCCCGCCCGTCACCTGCCGCCCCCACCGAGGAGACCGATGACCGACCAGCCCGGCCGCCCGCCCGAGGAGCGCCTGCCCGCGCCGGCGTCGTCGTCCGCGCCGGAGCCCGCCGAGCGCTTCTCCGCGCCGCCGTCGGCCCACCGCAACGACCTGACGCCCGAGCGGGCCGCCAAGATCGTCCGCCAGTCCGCGAACGCGCGGTGGGCGGCGTTCCTCGCGGTCACGATCGTGGGCTTGTTCGTGATCGGCTACTACTTCTACGAGCTGGGGCTGCCGGGCGGGCTGACCGAGTCCCGCCTCGAGGCCGCCGCGAGCGAGCAGCAGGTCGTGTCCGTGGAGCGGGGCTACAACATCTACCAGGCGAACTGCGCGCAGTGCCACGGCGCCGACGGCGAGGGCGGCAAGGGCCCCGCGCTCAACCGCCAGGACAAGCTGTTCGCGCACCTCAACCCCGACTACCTCGAGAACATCCTCCATGTCGGCGGGCGCTACGCGTGCGGCGACCCGAACTCGATCATGCCGATCTGGGCGAGCACCGGGAACCCGCCCGGACCGCTCAACTACAAGCAGATCGAGGACGTGATCGCGTTCATCCGCGCCGAGCAGGGGACCGGACCGTACCGGGTCATGGATCCCGACCTGTTCGAGCCCGTCGTGAACGAGGACACGGGCGAGGAGGAGACGTTCGAGGGCTGGGTCGACCCGAACTACGCCCCGGAGCCCGGTTCCACGCCCTTCCCGTCCTGCTGGACCGACGAGTTCACCGCTGCCAGCGCCTCGCCCGGCGCGAGCGGCTCGCCCGGCGCGAGCGGGTCGCCCGCCGCCTCCGGCACGGTCGTCGACGAGAGCGCGCTCAACATCCAGTTCGTCATCGCCGAGCTGCAGGTCCCGTCGGACACGCCGTTCACGATCCGGTTCGAGAACAACGACGCCGGGATCCCGCACAACATCGACATCAAGGACGCCAGCGGCGGCGACGTGTTCGTGGGCGAGATCTTCCCGGGCGTCGCGACCAAGGAGTACCCGATCCCGGCGCTCGCGACGGGCACCTACAACTACCTGTGCACCGTCCACCCGAACATGGTCGGCACGATCGTGGCGGGGGGCTGACCGATGGCCCACCCCGCCCTCCCCGCGCCCCGCCGCCGCCGCGTGCTCGGCGGGCTGCTCGATGCCGACGGCTGGGCCTGGGCCGGCGTCAAGGCCGCGTTCTGGTTCGTCGTCATCATCCTGCTGCTCGGGTACCTTCCCGACCGCGCCTACTACGCCACGGTCCAGAAGACGGTCGACGTCGGGCTGCTCGCCTGGGCGCCGGTCAACTTCTGCCCGCCCGAGAACGAGGGCATCCCGTGTCCCGTCCCCGCCGGCGCCACGCTCCCGTGGCACCCCGCACCCGAGGAGGTTCGCCTGCCGGCGGGTCGCACCGACGGCGCGGGCGGGGTGATCGGCCAGACGTACATCTACGCCGGCGGCAGCGACAACGACCAGGCGCCCAGCGCCGACGTCTACATCTCGCACGCGGTCGGCACCGGCAACCTCGACGCCTGGTCCGCGGGGCCGGCGCTGCCCGAGGCGCGCTCGGACGCCGCGTATGTCGTCCTCGGCAACTCGTTCTATGTCGTCGGCGGGTTCGGGCCGGACGGCGCCCCCACCGACACCGTGTACAGCCTGACCGTCGGCAACGACGGCACCCTGCCCGACGCGTGGGTCGAGGAGGAGGCGGTCAAGCTGCCCGAGGCTCGGGCCGGTGCGTCCGCCGTCACGCTCTCGGACGGGATCCTGCTCATGGGCGGCACCAACGGCACGGCCGTGACGGACACCGTCTGGAAGAGCAAGCAGGCGACCGGCGGCGGCCTCGGCGAATGGGTGCCCCAGTCCCCGCTGTTCGAGCCCAACGTCGACGGGATCGCGACCCACACCGGCGACGTGATCTTCCTGATCGGCGGCCGGAACGACGCCGAGGCGGTCGTCGCGACGGTCCAGCAGGGCCTCGTCGGCGGCCCCAACGCGCCGGCCGACGACCCCAACGCGATCGTCGCCCAGTGGCGGGTGTCTGCCCAGACCAACCTTCCGGGGCCGCGGTCGGACATGTCCGGCTTCACGGCCAACGGCGGGATCTACGTCCAGGGCGGCAACGACGGCACGACGCAGTCGGCCGAGACGTACTGGACCATCCCCGACGCCGATGGCGTGATCGCCGGCTGGAAGAACCTCGACCAGACCGACCTGGGCCAGGGCATCGAGGGCTCCGCCGCGGTCGTCTCCGGCTCGCATGCGTTCCTCATCGCCGGCCTCACGCCCCAGGGCGTCACGAATGACATCGCCCGCACGAACCTCGCGCCGCAGGAGCCGTTCTTCCAGCTCGGCCTGCTCGGGGCGACCGTCCCGGCGCTCAAGCTGGACGGCGAGATCGGCCAGCAGATCGGCTACCTCAACGCCGCGGGCGTGGGCACCGTCAACTTCATCCTGCTGATCCTCATCGGCTACCTGTACAACCACCCGGCGAAGGCGCAGGCGCTCTGGGCGCGGATCCGCCGCAAGCGCTGAGCCCCGCGGGTTCACGCACGACGACGGCCGCCCGCCAGGGCGGCCGTTTCGATTCCGGGGCGGAGGTCCGGCGCGTCAGCCGGGGAGCGTGCCCTCGCCCTCGCGGACCGGCCCGCGGTCGACCGGCAGGCCCATCCGCTCCCAGGCGGTGATCCCGCCCGCGACGTTGCCGACGTCGTCCCAGCCCTGCTGGAGGAGGTGGCCGGTCACCTGCTGCGACCGTGAGCCGGCGGCGCACAGGACGAGCACGGGCCGGTCCTTGGGCACCTCGTCGATGCGGGTGCCGAGCTCGGACATCGGGATGAACAGGGAGCCCGGGACGCGGACCTCGGCGAACTCGTACGCCTCGCGCACATCGAGGAGGACCGCGGGCCGGGCAGGGTCGGACCGGCGGATGTCGGCGTACAGGGGATCGACGGCCGGGATGCCGGCGGGACGGTTCATGCGGGCGGGATCCTCCGGATCTCGGGTGGGGTGGCGGCGATGGCCGGGTCGGCGAGGCGGGCGTCGATGTCGGCGAGGAGCGCCGGCACGTCCACGCGCCACGCCGGCGGCCGCGGCACCGGACTGCGCGAGGTGCAGGCGAGCGCCGGTGAGGTTCTTGGCGATCCCCGCCGGGTTGCGGCGCACGGCGTGGACGTACCCGGCGGCGAGCTTGATCAGCCCCTGGTGGAGCGCCCGCTCCTCGAGGTCGTCCGAGCCCATCCAGGCGGGCTCCAGCGCCTCGTGCGCGGCGAAGAAGTCGCCCCGGTCGTAGGCCGCAAGGCCCTCGTCGAACGCCGCGCGGCGCGCGTCGAGGGGCAGCGGGCGGTACGCCTTCTCGCGATCGCCCTGCCGGATCCGGTCCGGGCGCGATGCGGGGGCGGGTTCCGTGGCGGGCATGACCCGAGTGTAAGCCGGTCCCGCCGGGCCCACCCGAACCGTGCCTTAAGGGAACCCGCATCCCGATGTGGACAGTGGGGACCAGCAGATCACCCCGGGTCGCTCGCGACCCGCGATCACGACACCCGTCACCTCAGCCACCTCACCACCCTGCATCCAGGAGGTCCGCATCATGCGGAATCGCGTCACGGCCGGCGACACCGGCCGTCTGCTCCCCGCGCTGGCGATCGCCGGCGCGCTTGCCATCTCGGTCGCCGCGTGCGGCGGGAGCGCTGCGGCGACGCAGGCCCCGGCCGCATCCGAGGCGGTCGCGTCGGTCGCCGTCGAGTCGATGGCCCCCGAGCCGTCCGCCGCGACGACGACGGTCCAGGTCGACCAGGAGATCTGGTTCGCCGGCTTCAAGGTGGCGCTCGGCGCCGCCACGGCCGAGCTCACCGAGGGTCGCGGCGGCACCGTCGCCATCGAGGCCCTGTTCGAGAACACCGGCAGCGAGGACGGCCGCTTCGACGGCTCGCTCAACCTCGCCTCCGCCGGCGAGAACGCCAGCGAGGCGATGGCCATGGACATCCCGAGCGTGCCCGGCGGCCAGACCGGCAAGGGATCGTTCGTGTTCAATGTCGAGGACTCGTTCACCTTCGACGACGCGCTGCTGACCATCGGCCTGGCCGAGAACCAGCAGGCGATCGTGCCGCTGACCGCCACGGCGGGCACGGCCGTCACCCAGGAGCCGGTCGCGGTCAGCGCGACGGGCGAGGGCACCGCCGACACCCTGAAGCTCGAGCTGCTGGACGGCGAGTACCGAGCCGACCAGCCGTGGAACCACGGCCAGATGAAGAAGGGAACGTTCGTCCTGACCGTGAACTACGACGCGACCTTCCTGTCCGACTTCGCGGGTGGCTTCGCCTTCACCGGCGAGAACGTCGCCCTCAAGCTGCCCGACGGCACCACCGTGGGCACGATCCAGGACGGCGACAGCCAGTCGATCGAGCTGATCGGCCCGGAGTCCACCGCCAAGGACCTGTTCTCGCGGTTCGAGATCGAGGATCCGGCCGCCGGGGAGTACAACCTCCTCGTCCGGAGCTTCGACGACGCGCTGGACGAGATCCCGTTCACGATCCAGTGATCGCCTGACCGAACCACGCGAACCGACGCCGCCGGGCCTCCCGGCGGCGTCTTCGTGTGTTCGAACGGAGTGGACGCCGTGGTCGCGGCGACGCGGGCCGCGTCAGGCGCGGGCGGCCTCGTCGGGGAGGGCCTGCAGCGGCCGGCGGCCGGCGAACCCCTCGTCCACGTTGTGCCAGAAGCCGATCGCGGCCTCGCCGCTGCGCCAGCACAGCCACACCTGGCGGCCCGAGACGAGCGCCGGGAAGTCGACCAGCCCGGTCGCGATGTCGCGGAGCACGATGTCCCGGTCGTCCAGCCAGGCGACGTCGGCCTGCATCTGGTCCACGATCCCGCGCATCCGCAGCCGGAGGCGGCGCAGCTCCGGATCGGCATCCGCGTCGTCGCCCTCGGGCAGCTCGTCGATCACCTCGCCGAGGACCACGCCCTCGCGGTCGCGGTACGCGTCGCGCAGCCCGACCAGCTCGTCGCGCTGCTCGCGGAGACGGCCCGTGACGACGGCCAGGTCCGGGACCAGCGCGTTGGCGGCGTCGAGCGTGTAGAAGCGGGACACCGTGGGATTGTACCGAGGGATCGCGCGGGACCCGTTCGGGCGCAAGACGCCGTCGGCTAGCATCGGGCCATGCGGCTCGCGGATCGGATGGCCCGGATCGGCTCGGAGACGGCGTTCGAGGCCGCGGCGCGGGCCCGGGCGCTCGAGGCGACGGGCCGGAGCGTGATCCACCTCGAGATCGGCGAGCCCGACTTCGACACCCCGGCCAACGTCCGGGCGGCGGCGCAGCAGGCGCTCGACGACGGGTTCACCCACTACGGGCCGTTCCTCGGGATGCCGGCCCTGCGCGAGGCGATCGCCGCGGACGCGACGGCACGCAAGGGGTTCACCGCGACCGCGGACCGGGTCGCGGTCGTGCCCGGCGGCAAGCCCGTGATGTTCTTCGCGCTCCTCGCCCTGGCCCAGGAGGGCGATGAGGTCGTCTACCCGGACCCGGGCTTCCCGATCTACGAGTCGATGGCCCGCTACGTCGGGGCGACGCCGGTCCCGTACCGGATCACCCAGGAGCGCGACTTCCGGGTGGACCTCGACGAGCTCGAGGGGCTCGTGACCGACCGGACGCGGCTGCTGATCATCAACTCGCCCGCGAACCCCACCGGTGGCGTCTTCACGCGTGACGACATCGAGCGGATCGCGGAGCTCGTGCTGCGCCATCCCGAGGTCACCGTCCTCGCCGACGAGATCTACGGCCGGATCGTCCACGACGGCGAGCACGTCTCGATCGCGTCGCTGCCCGGCCTCGCGGACCGGACGATCGTGCTCGACGGGTTCTCCAAGACGTACGCGATGACCGGCTGGCGGCTGGGCTACGCGATCCTGCCGCCGGCCCTCGTCGACCCGTTCGCGAAGCTGATCATCAACTCCGTCTCGTGCGTGTCGTCGTTCAGCCAGGTGGCGGCGATCGAGGCGCTGACCGGGCCCCAGGACGACGTCGAGGCGATGGTCGCCGAGTTCCGCGCGCGACGCATGCTCGTCGTCGACGGGCTCAACCGGATCCCCGGCATCGAGTGCGCGGTCCCGGCCGGCGCGTTCTACGTCTTCCCGCGGATCGGCGGCACGGGCATGACCGGCGCGGTGTTCGCCGAGCGGCTGCTCGCCGAGACGGGCGTGTGCGTCCTCGCCGGCACGGCGTTCGGGTCCGTCGGCGCCGATCACGTCCGGATCAGCTACGCGGCGAGCCGGGAGCACCTCGCCGAGGCGCTCGACCGGATCGCGACGTTCGTGCGCGGATGAGCACCCGGCCGCGCGTCCTCGTCACGCGGGTCATCCCGGACGACGGCCTCGCGCCCATCCGCGAGGCGTGCGAGCTGGACCTGTGGGAGGACGAGCTGCCGCCGCCGCGGGACGAGCTGCTGCGGCGGGTCGCGGGCGTGGACGGGCTGCTCGCGCTGCTCACCGACCGCGTCGACGACGAGCTGCTCGACGCCGCCGGACCCGGCCTGCGGGTCGTCTCGAACTACGCCGTCGGGTTCGACAACGTCGACGTGCCCGCCTGCACGCGGCGGGGGATCGCGGTCGGCAACACGCCGGGCGTCCTCACCGAGACGACGGCGGACCTCGCCTGGACGCTGCTCATGGCGGCCGCGCGGCGGATCCCGGAGGCGGACCGCTACGTCCGCGGGGGCCGCTGGCAGACGTGGGGCCCGATGACGCTGCTGGGACCGGACGTGCACGGCGCCACGCTCGGCATCGTCGGGTTCGGGCGGATCGGGCAGGCCGTCGCGCGCCGGGCCGGCGGCTTCGGCATGCGCGTCCTGTACCACGACGTCCAGCGCCTGCCCGAGGACGTGGAGGTGGCGACCGGCGCGCGTCACGTGCCGCTCGAGGAGCTGCTCGCCAGCGCGGACTTCGTGTCGCTCCACGTCAACCTGACCGCCGACACCCACCACCTGATCGATGCGCGGGCGCTCGCCACGATGCGCCCGACCGCGGTGCTCGTGAACACGTCACGCGGCCCGGTGGTCGACACGGACGCCCTCGCCGCCGCGCTCCGCGACGGGACGATCTGGGCCGCCGCCCTCGACGTGACGGACCCCGAGCCGCTTCCCGCCGACCACCCGCTGGTCACGATGGACAACTGCCTCGTCGTCCCCCACATCGCGTCCGCGTCGCGTGACACGCGTGGGATGATGGCGGCGATGGCCGCGGCCAACCTCCTGGCCGGTGTGCGTGGGGAGCGCCTGCCGACCCCGGTCAACCCGGAGGTCTACGCGGAGCCCGCGATGATCGATCAGCCGATGGGGCACAACTGCACCTAGCCCCATCGGACTGGTACGTACTGGCCCCATGGGGCCATAGATCGCCGGGCCCGGGACCGCGACGCTTGGCGCCTCATCGAGGGAGGTTTCGTGTCCGCGTTCGTACCGCGCTCCGCACTTGCCGCCGGCCATTCGGCCGGCCGCCGCCGTGCAGCCCTGCCGCTCCTGCTCCTCGTCGTCTCGCTCGCGCTCATCCTGACCGCGTTCGAGGCCGCGAGGCCGGCGCCCGCGCTCGCGCTCAGCACGTTTGCGACCAAGTGCGACGGCGTCGTGCTCCGGTCCCGCCCGTACACGAGCTCGACGAAGATGGCGACCCTGTCCAAGGGGATCAAGGTCGTCGCCGTGGACAAGGTGTCCGGCGGCAGCTGGCGCACGACCTGCGCGGGATCCACCGCGACCGGCAGCAGCTGGTACAAGATCACCGTCGCCAACGGCAAGGACGTCCGCACCCGGTTCGGCGTGAGCGCCGTGTACGCCGCGTCCAGCCTGTTCAAGAAGCTCTATTCGATGTCCTACAAGAAGGCGGCCTGCGACGGCGTCAACATCCGGTCGAGCGCCTCGACCAGCGGGTCCAAGAAGGCGACCCTGTCCGCGGGCACGAAGGTGACCGTGATCGGCACCGTCTCCGGCGGCAGCTGGAGCGCGACCTGCGCCGGCGACGACGTCTCCGGCTCGTCCTGGTACAAGATCAACCAGGTCAACGGCAAGAGCACGTCCTCGCTGTACGGCGTCTCGGCGGTCTACGGCGCGAAGGGCCTGTTCACGAGCCTCAGCTCGGACACGCCGGCGTCCAACCCCACGCCGCCGCCCAGCTCGACCCCGAACCCGACGCCCACGCCGTCGCCGACGAGCGGCTACATGGAGGGCATCGACGTCAGCCACTGGCAGGAGACGATCGACTGGGTGAAGGTCGCCGCCGCGGGCAAGAAGTTCGCGTTCCTCAAGGCGACCGAGTCGACCGACTTCCTCGACAACAAGTACGCCACCAACCGCTCCAAGGCGAAGGCGAACGGGATCAAGGTCGGCGCCTACCACTTCGCCCGCCCGGGCACCAACACCAACGACGCGGTCAACGAGGCCAACTGGTTCATCAAGAACGCGGCCCCGATCTCCGGGGAGCTGCTCCCGGTCCTCGACCTCGAGGTCACCGGGTGGCCTGTCCGACGCCCAGCTCGAGGCCTGGACCAAGGCGTTCATGGACCGGGTCTACGCGCTGACCGGCGTCAAGGGCGCGATCTACGTCTCGCCCAGCTTCTGGTCGAGCAACGTCGGCAACTCCACCAAGATCGCCGCCGCCGGCTACAAGGTCCTGTGGATCGCCCACTGGACGACCGGCTCCGCGCCGACCGTGCCGGGCAGCAACTGGAACGGCAACGGCTGGACGTTCTGGCAGTACACGTCGAGCGGGTCGGTGAACGGGATCAGCGGCCGGGTCGACCTCAACCGCTACCGGTTCAGCGACCTGGGCAAGGTGCTCATCCCCTGAGCCGCGGGACGGGCGGACGCTCCCCGGGGGCGCTCCGCCCATCCCCTATGCTGCTCCGACATGGAGACGGGCGGCATCACCGCGACGCAGCACCGGCCCGGCGATGACGGGCTCGGGCCGGACGCGCTCGTCGACCTGATCCGGGCCTCGGTCATCGGCGAGGACGAGGCGGTCGCGGGACCGTACGGCATCCGCCGGGTCACGTATGCCGACTACACGGCGTCCGGACGCAGCCTGTCGTTCGTCGAGGACTACATCCGCGACGCGGTGCTGCCGCTGTACGCGAACACCCACACGGAGTCCTCGGGGACCGGCCTCCAGACGACGCGCTTCCGCGAGGAGGCGCGTCGCCTCGTGCTCGAGGGCTGCGGCGGCGACCCCGCCCGGCATGCCGTCATCTTCTGCGGCTCGGGCTCCACCGCCGCGATCAACCGGCTGGTGGATGTCCTCAACATCCGGATCCCGGCGAACCTCGACGAGGAGTGGGGCCTCCGGACCCGGATCCCGCCGCCCGAGCGGCCGGTCGTGTTCATCGGGCCGTACGAGCACCACAGCAACGAGCTGCCGTGGCGCGAGAGCATCGCGGACGTCGTCACCATCCGCGAGGACCAGGACGGCTACATCGACCTCGCCCAGCTCGAGTACGAGCTGTCGGTGTACGCCGACCGGCCGCTCAAGATCGGCTCGTTCTCGGCGGCGTCCAACGTGACCGGGATCGTGTCCAACACGTACGAGATCTCGCGCCTGCTGCACGCCCATGACGCGTTGTCGTTCTTCGACTTCGCGGCCGCGGCACCGTACGTCTCGATCGAGATGGACCCGCCCGGCGACCCGCTGGCCTACAAGGACGCGGTGTTCATCTCGCCCCACAAGTTCATCGGCGGGCCGGGCACGCCGGGCGTCCTCGTCGCGCGCCGGGAGCTGTTCACGAACCGCGTCCCGAGCGTGCCCGGCGGCGGCACGGTCCAGTACGTCAACCCGGTCGAGCACGTCTACCTCTCCGACATCGAGCATCGCGAGGAGGGCGGCACGCCCGCGATCGTCGAGTCGATCCGCGCCGGCCTCGTGTTCCAGCTCAAGGCGACGGTTGGCACGGACGCGATCCGTGAGCGGGAGACGGCGTTCATCGACCGGGCGCTCACGCAGTGGGAGGCGAACCCGTCGATCGAGATCCTCGGCTCGCACGAGGCGGAGCGGCTGTCGATCGTGTCGTTCGTCGTCCGCCACCAGGGCCGCTACCTCCACCACAACTTCGTGGTGGCGGTGCTCAACGACCTGTTCGGGATCCAGTCGCGCGGCGGCTGCTCGTGTGCCGGGCCGTACGGCCACCGCCTGCTGGGGATCGACCTCGAGACGAGCCAGGAGTTCGAGCGCGAGATCGCCCGCGGCTGCGAGGGGATCAAGCCCGGCTGGATCCGGGTCAACTTCAACTACTTCATCAGCGAGGCGGTGTTCTCGTTCATCCTCGACGCGGTCGACCTCGTCGCGCGCGAGGGGTGGCGGCTGCTGCCCGAGTACGGGTTCAATCCCGAGACCGGCCTGTGGCGCCATCGCGCCGGCCACCCCGAGCCGCCGCTCAGCCTCCACGACATCTCGTACGCGGACGGGCGGATGGCCTACCCGGCGCACCGCCACCGCGAGCCGGAGTCGCGCCTCGCGGACTACCTCGCCGAGGCGCGCACGCTGCTGGCCCGGCCGCCGCTGCCGCTCGCGGGGCCGACGTTCGCCCCGGACGGCCGTGGGCCAGGACTTCGAGGACCTGCGCTGGTTCCTGCTCCCCGAGGACGTGTCGGGCGTGGCGGGCGGTCCGGGCGCGACGCCGTCGTCCGGCGCCGCCTCGTGACCACGCCCGCGTGACCGGGGCCGTCCTCGGGCTGGACCTCGGGACGAGCGAGGCGAAGGCGATCCTCGTCGGCCTCGACGGGACGCTGGTCGGCCTCGGCCGGGCGCCGATCCGCACCGAGCTGGGGCAGGACGGCCGCGCCGAACAGGACCCGCGCGACTGGTGGCGGGCGTGCGCGTCGGCCGTGCGCGCGATCGAACCGGGCCGGCGGGGGCGACGGCGAGCGGCTGGACATCGTCGCGATCGGGATCGTCGGCCAGGGCCCCACGCTCGCCGTCGTCGACGAGGACGCGCGGCCGCTCCGCGCCCGCGATCACGTGGCAGGACCGGCGGATCGGCGGCGGTGGCTTCGGGCTGCTGCCCAAGATCGAGTGGCTCGCGCGCGAGGATCCGGATGCGGCCGCCGAGGCCCGCTGGCTGCTCACGAGCTGGGATGCGCTCGGGCTGTGGCTGACGGGCGAGGCCGGCCAGACGCTCCAGGCGCACGAGACGGCCTCTCGCCCGAGGCGCTCGAGGCCGCCGGCGTGCGGCCATCGCAGGTCCCGCAGCCGCTGCCGTTCGGGCAGCCGCTCGGCTGGCTGCGCGCGGAGGCCGCCGGCGCGCTCGGGCTGCGGCCCGGGATCCCGGTCATCGCCGGGGTCAACGACGGCACCGGCTCGATGCTCGGCGCCGGGCTGCGGCTGCCGGGTGACGCGGTGGACACGGGCGGCACCTCGGGCGGGATCGGCATCTACGCGGATCACGCGGTCGAGGTGCCGGGGCTGTTCGTCGCGCCGGCGCCGCTGCCCGGCCGCTGGGTCGTGGGCGGGGCGATGGCCGCGACCGGCGCCGCGGTCGACTGGTTCCGGGAGGTCACGGGTGGCGGCTGGAGCACGGACCAGCTGGTCGCGGCCGCGGCCGCCGTCCCGGCCGGGGCGAACGGCCTCGTGTTCCTGCCCTACCTCGCCGGCGAGCGGGCGCCGGTGTTCGACGAGCAGGCGCGCGGCGCGTTCGTCGGCCTGACGCTGGGTCACGGGCGCGCGGATCTCGCCCGGGCGGTGCTCGAGGCGGCCGCGTTCTCGCTGCGTCACGTCGCGGAGCCGCTGATCGAGGCGGGCGCCCCGCTGCGCGAGCTCCGGCTCGCCGGCCGGCCGAGCCACGACGACACCTGGGCGCGGATCAAGGCGGACGTCCTCGGCGTCCCCGTGGCGATCCCCGCGATCGAGAGCACGGCGGTGCTCGGCGCGGCGATCCTCGCGGCGGCGGGCAGCGGGCTGCACCCGGACCTCGAGGCGGCGGTGACGGCGATGACCGTCGTCGACCGGCGGATCGAGCCCGACCCGTCGGTCCGCGCCGTGTACGACGCCCGGTTCGCGGTCTACCGGTCGCTCTACCCGGCGCTCGCGCCGGCGATGCACGCGCTGGGGGAGTAGGCGGGCCCGCCCGTCGAATTCCGACGCGGGCGGTGGTACATTCCGGGCAGAGCCTTCGGGGCAGGGTGCAATTCCCGACCGGTGGTAGGGTCCCGCGACGCGGGACGAGCCCACGAGCGGTGCCACGGACATCGTCCATGACGCTGCAGATCCGAAGGCGGGGCGCGAGCCTCGCCGACCGGAGCCGACGGTACAGTCCGGATGGAAGAAGGCATCGGCGACGGCCTGTCCGTACCCCGGACACGGCCCGGTTCGCCGTCCTGCCCCGTTGTGCGCGACGTACGACGGAGGTGCCATGACCGCAGCGCCCGGACCGGATCCCCGGTTCGACGTGCCCGCGCCCGCCGCCATCGACCTCGCCCATCGCGCCCGGACCGGGCGCCGGCATCCGCGTCGACGACGTCTCGCTGACGTTCCGCGGCGCCCGGACGACGACCGCGCTCGAGCACCTGTCGCTCGAGGTCGCGCCGCGCGAGGTCGTCGCGCTCATCGGGCCCAACGGCTGTGGCAAGAGCACGCTCCTGCGGGTCCTCGCCGGGCTCATCGCGCCCGACGCGGGCATCGGTCACGATCGACGGGCGCCCGGTCACCGGCCCGGACCCGTCCATCGGGCTCGTGTTCCAGGAGCCGCGACTCCTCGCCGTGGCGCAGCGTGGACGACAACGTCCGGTTCCCGATGGAGCTCGCGGGCTGGCCGCGCGATCGCCAGGCGGCCCGTTCGGCGGAGCTGCTCGGGCTCGTCGGGCTGGGCGAGGTCGCCGGCGCCAGGCCGTCGACGCTCAGCGGCGGCACCCGGCAGCGCGTCGCGATCGCCCGGGCGCTCGCGCTCGACCCCGCCGCGCTCCTGCTCGACGAGCCGTTCAGCGCGCTCGACGCGCTCACCCGCGAGCGGTTCAACGCCGAGCTCCTCACCCTCTGGCAGCGCACCGGCACGACGATCGTCCTCGTCACGCACTCGATCCCCGAGGCCGTGTTCCTCGCCGACCGCGTCGTCGTCCTCTCGCCGCGACCCGGCCGCGTCGTGGCGGACATCCGGGTCGACCTGCCCCGGCCGCGGCGCCTCGCCGACCTCGACACCGCGTCCGCCGGGCGGATCGCCGCCGAGATCCGGTCGCACCTCGTCGACACGACGGACGACGAGCGATGACGAGCCACCCGACGGCGCCCGCGACCCGGGCCGCGTCCGCCGCCGCGCCCGCCGCCGACGCCACCCGTCCGCGCCGCGGCCGCCGCTGGCTGGCGACGCTCGGGCCGGTCGTCGCGTCGCTCGGCATCTTCCTCGTCGCGTGGCAGGCGATCGTCGTCGCCGGCAGCTACCCGCCGTTCATCCTGCCCGGGCCGCTCACCGTCGGGCAGCGGTTCGTGAAGGCGTGGACGGACGGCACGATGTGGCCGCACTTCGCCACGACGCTCGTCGAGGTCCTGCTCGGGTTCGCGATCGGGGCCACGCTGGCGATCGTCGTCGGCGTGCTGCTCGCCCGCTCGCGGCTCGCGGAGCGGCTGCTGAGCCCGTACCTCGTCGCGGCCCAGGCGACGCCGATCCTCGCCCTCGCGCCGCTCATCGCCCTGTGGTTCGGCACCGGCCTGCCGAGCAAGCTCGTGATCACGACCCTGATCGTGTTCTTCCCGGTCGCCGTCGCGACGATGGTCGGCCTGCGGTCCGTGGACCCGCGGCTGATCGAGATGGCCCGGGCGTTCCGGGCAACGAACGCCCAGGTCGTGCGGCGGGTCGAGATCCCGGCCGCGCTGCCCGCGATCCTCGGCGGGATGCGCGTGGGCGTCACGCTCGCCGTGATCGGCGCGATCATCGCGGAATGGGCGGGCGGCGAGCGCGGCCTCGGCGTGCTCATCAACGTCGCCCGCGGCTCCCTGTTCGACATCCCGCTCATGTTCGCCACCCTGGCGACCCTTGCCCTGCTCGGCGTGACGCTCTATCTCGTGATGGTGCGCATCGAGCGCCGCCTCGTCGGGGAGCGCTGAGCCACCGCCGATCCGCCCGACCCGGTCCGTCACCCCCGCGTTCCATGCCCAGGAGGAACCCGCACCCGTGCACTCGATCCGCCCGACCCTCGCCGCGCTCCTCGCCCTCGTCGCACTCGTCGTCGCCGCCTGTGGCGGCGGCGGCACGCCGTCGGCCGCCACCGCGTCCGCCGAGCCGTCCGCTCCCGCATCGTCGTCGGCCGCGCCGAGCGACGCCGCCTCGCCCTCGACCGCCCCGGAGCCGGCGGCGCTGACCGTCGGCCTCGGCTTCATCCCGAGCGTCCAGTTCGCCCAGTTCTATCTCGCCCAGCAGGCGGGCTACTACGCCGACGCGGGCCTCACCGTGACGCTCCAGAACAAGATCGACCCCGACCTCATCACGCTCCTGGGGCAGGGCGCCATGGACATCGGCTCCGGCGACGGCACGTCGGTCATCCCGGCCGTCAGCCAGGGGATCCCGGTCGTCTACGCCGCGACGATCTACGGCAAGTTCCCGAGCGTCGTCATCGCGAAGGCGGACTCGGGGATCGCCACCGCGGCCGACCTCAAGGGGAAGAAGATCGGGATCCCGGGCAAGTACGGCAGCTCGTGGATCATGCTCCAGGCACTGCTCGAGTCCGCGGATCTCACCGTCGACGACGTCGAGATCGTCGAGTACCCGGACTTCGGCCAGGCGACCGCGCTCCAGCAGGGCGCCGTCGACGCGGCGACCGGCTTCGCCAACAACGAGCCGATCCAGCTCGCAGAACGCGGGCATCGAGCCGGTCGTGCTGACGGTGGACGACGTCGTGCCGCTGCCGGGGCCGGGCCTCGTGACGGGGACCGCGACGCTCGCCTCCAAGCAGGACGCGCTGCAGCGGTTCACCGACGCGACGCTGCGGGCGATGGACGAGATCGCCGCCGACCCGCAGGTCGGGCTCGACGCGACCTTCGCGCTCGTGCCGGACCTCGCCCAGGACCCGGCGCTCCAGCGCCAGATCCTCGACGCGACGATCGCGACCTGGGGCGAGACGCCGTACGGGGCGATCGACCGCGACGGCTGGCAGCAGTCGCTCGACTTCATGGGCACGCTGGGGCTCGTCCCGAACCCCGTCACGGTCGACCAGCTGGTGGACGACTCGCTGCTCGGCTCCTGACGAGGACCGCGCGCCGGATAGGCCGTTTGGCGCATTCAACGGCTCGTCGTCGGCCGCTATGCTCGGCGGGCCGCCCGGCCGACTGTGCCCAGGGCCCGTGCTCCGACCGTCGGTCCCGGTCGCGACACGGCTGAAGGGGACCGCACGAGGGAGGTGGGGGGCCGATGGCGACCCCGATGCGGCGCGGTCGGACGCGTCTGCTGTTCGCTGGCGTGAGCGCGGTGCTCATGCTCCTGCTCGCGACGCAGAGCACGCTCGCGGCGGTGAGCTGGACGTCGGCGGTGAAGTCGTCGCCGTCATACGCCTACAACTACGGCGCCGGGCTCGCGAAGACCACCTCGACCGTCAGCGGGACGACCTACCTCCACTCGCAGTACACGTACCTCAACACACCAACCCGGGCGTGTACTACCGCCGCGGGCAGCGCCGGGCGCATCGACCTGGGGCACGTCCAAGCGCCTGAACCCGTCGGACGAGTTCGCCGAGAACGGCGTGATCGCGGCCGGCCGACAAGTACGTCTACGTCGCCTACCAGACAGATCACCGCTGGGAGCACTACGAGCCGTCGCGATCCGCGGCCGCTCCAGATCCGGATCAACACCAACCACGGGTCGTCGACGCCTGGCTGACGGCCAAGACCTTCGACGGTGCCGCGCGCACGGGCCGTCCTGCGATCGCGGCGAACGGCACGTACGCCTACCTCGCATACACCGACGCGCGAACCGGCGACATCGTCGTCGCCAACAACTGGCGGGAGCAAACAGCGAGGACGCGGGCTGGGTCGGCACCAGACCGTCGGGCACGACCGACGAACGTCGCCGACAGCATCGACAACGGCTGCGAAGGCTACCCGGTCATCGCCGCGACAGGCGGCAACGGTCCTCGTCGCCTGGATCTCCGGCGACGGGCGACCATCAGCGGCCAAGGTCTCGACCGACCACGGCCAGACCTGGCCGCCCGACGCCACGACCGATCACGTCCGCGGCGGTCTGGGACATGTCGGCGGCGGGCAGCACCGGTCGGGTCGCGCTCGCCTGGGCGCAGGCGAGCGGCATCAAGGCGAAGCTCTACCGCAACGCCGCGTGGGGATCGACGAAGACCGTCGCCTCGTTCAGCTCCACCTCGACCTACAAGACCGGCTACGGCACCTCGATCACGATGGCCGGCACGGCGCGGGTCGGCGTTGCCTGGTCGTCGTGCACGCGGAGCGACTGCTCGGCGAGCTCGACCAAGGGCGTCAACATCCGCTGGCGCGAGTCGACCGACAACATGGCGAACTGGAAGAGCCCGGCGCTCATCGCGTCGCTACACGTCCTCGACGAGCCGCCGGATCAACGACTACCCGACGGCGATCATCAGCAGCAAGCCGACGCGCTGGATCATGTACAACGTGCTCAGCGCGAGCCAGTCGACCTACAGCCTCGTGGTGGAGGTCGGGCGCGGCACGCCCTGACCTCCCGTCCATCGCGACACTTGCGCCCGCCGGCGGCTCACCGCCCCGGCGGGCGCTGCCATGCCCGGCTGGGTATCGTTGCGCCGGGCCCGTAGCTCAGCGGTAGAGCAGGGGACTTTTAATCCCTTGGTCCTGGGTTCGAATCCCAGCGGGCTCACGAACGTTCGGTGGTGACGGCTCAGCCGTCGCGGGCTCGGGAGGTGGCGATGGCGACGATCGCAGGCGGCGGCGTGGTGCTGCTCCCGGGCGAGGCCCGGACGATCGACCTTGGCGGGTTCGACGTCGTGGTCCACGCGGACGGCGACCTGACGGGCGGCGCGTTCTCGCTGATCGAGACCGGCGAGCAGGCCGAGGGACTGGGGCCGCCGCTCCACGTGCACCGCGACTGCGCGGAGTCGTTCCTCGTGCTCGCCGGGCGCTACCGGATGCACCTCGACGGCACGGACTTCGAGTGCCCGGCGGGGTCGTTCGTCCACGTCCCTCGCGGGATGATCCACACGTTCCAGACGCTCGAGCCGGGCAGCCGCAAGCTCAACCTGTACACGCCCGCGGGCATGACCGGCTACTTCGACGAGCTCGCGGCCGGGATCGCCGCGGGACTGGATGACGCGGGTCTCGACGCGATCGCCGGCCGGTTCGAGATGGACGTCGTGGGGCCGGTCCCGGAGGGCTATCTCAGCCTCCTGTGGCCGGGCCCGTCGGACGATCAGATGCCGGACGGATCCTCGTCGAGGATGCCCTGGGCTGCCTCCGCCCCGGCCTTGGTCGGCCGGCCGCGCAGGATGAACTCGAACGCGACGGCGATCAGCGCGCCGACGATCGGCCCCACGAGATACACCCAGTAGTGCGACAGGTCGCCGCCGACGAGCATCGGGGCGAACGAGCGACCGGGGTTCATCGACGCGCCGGAGATCGGTGCGCCCCACACCGACACGAGGCCGATGTACGCGCCGACGGCGAGCGCGCCGTTGAAGCCGACGTTCCGGGCGCCCGACGCGGTCCCCAGGATGACGCTCACGAGGCCGAGGGTGAGGATCGCCTCGGTGAGGACGGCGGTCCCGTCCGAGATCCCGGCGCCGGGCTCCGTGGCGCCGTTGAGGATGCCGCCGTACGCGAACTGGAGGAACAGGGCAGCGAGGAGGCCGCCGACGATCTGGGCGACGATGTAGCCCGGCACCCGTCGCCACGGGAAGTTGCCGCGCGCCGCGAACGCGAGCGTGACCGCGGGGTTGAGATGCGCCCCCGAGATCGTGCCCATGAAGAAGATGATCCCCATGACCATCATCCCGGGCGCGAGGGCCTTCATCGCCAGCGTCAGCTCGCCGCCGACGGGCAGGGCGCCCACCACGCCGCCGCCGGCCGCGACGAGCACGAGCAGGAACGTGCCCCACAGCTCGCTGAACAGGCGCTTGAGCTCGAGGGCCGAGTCGTCGAAGTCCGCCTCGGCCTTCCGTGACGCCTCGGATCGACGGGCGAGCCAGGAAAGGACCGGCTCCCCTGAGTTGGTCGCTGCTGTCATGCGTGCACACCCTCCACGTCGCTGCACGAGTGGCGGATGCCTCGTCCCGTGCCGTGCTGGAGTGTGCACGTCCTGACGCCCGCCGTGGGCGCCGTTGTGAAACTCGCGGGCTGAGGCGGCGCGGGCTACGCGGCCTCGATCGAACGCTTCGAGAGGCCGAGGAAGTAGCCCTCGATCGCCGTCTTCGGCGCGTCGTCGGGCTTGGCGGCCGCGCCGAGCGTGACGAACAGCGGCGCGAAGTGCTCGACGGTGGGGTGCGCGAACGGCATCCCGGGCGCCTTCTCGCGGAACGCGAACAGCGTGTCGATGTCGCCGGTGGCGAGCGCCTCCGCGGCCCAGCGGTCGAACTCGGCTGACCAGGCGGGCGCGCCGGGCCGGCCGTCCCAGTACTGCCCGATGTACGGCAGCCCATGGGTCATGAACCCGGAGCCGACGATCAGCACGCCCTCGTCGCGCAGGGGCGCGAGCCGGCGGCCGACCTCGAACAGGTGCTCCGGGTCGAGGTCCGGCATCGACAGCTGGAGGACCGGGATGTCGGCCTCGGGGTACATCGCCATGAGCGGGACCCACGCGCCGTGGTCGAGGCCGCGGGTCGGGCGCTGGATGACCGGCTCGGTGGCGGGCATGAGCGCCGTGACGTCGGCCGCCAGCTGCGGTGCGCCGGGGGAGCGGTACTCGTACTGGTAGTAGCGCTCGGGGAAGCCGTAGAAGTCGTAGACGAGCGGGCACGGTCTCCGTCGCGCCGATCGCCATCGGGGCGGTCTGCCAGTGCGCCGAGACGATGAGGATGCTCTTCGGCTTCGGCATGCCCTGCGCCCAGCCGTTGAGCTCGCCCATCCACTGCGGGTCGTCGAGCAGCGGCGGGGCGCCGTGGCCCAGGTAGAGCGCCGGCATCCGGACCGGGTCGAGCTCGTCGGTCATCGTCGTGAGTGTCACCGTGGGTGCCGGCGGCCGCAAGGGTGGTGTGCGACCGCCGGTCCGACCCGCGTCCTACTTGCCGTAGGTGAGCGCCGCCTCGGGCGGCGAGACGAGCGCGAAGGCCGTGTTCCAGTTGCCGTTGCTGACCATCTGGAGGCGGATGTTGAGCCAGGCCATCGCCTCGAGCTCGCGGGACGCCGTCAGCGGGCCGATGTGGATCGGGCGGAAGCCGATGGACGCCGACAGGCCGCACACGGCGTCCTTGGCCGCCTCGTCGTCGGTTGCGAACAGGCTGTCGAGCTGGAAGCCGAGCGCCTCCGGGTTCGCGGTGTTGCCCGCGAACAGCGTGTTGAACGCCTTGACGACCTTCGAGTTCGGGAGGAGGAGGGCGAGCTCCTCGGCGCCGGACGAGTCCGACAGCGCGAGACCCGAGTAGTCGGGCTTGATCGGGTTCGAGGGGTCGATGACGATCTTGCCGTCGGCGACCGGGGCGATCTCCGCGGCGACCGTGGCGAAGGCCGTGTAGGGGACGGCGAGCACGATGATGTCGGACACGGCTGCGGCCTCGCGCGGCGTCGCTGCGGCGGTCGCGCCGGCGGCCTCGGCCACCTCGCGCGTCTTCGCGGCGTCCTGGCCGGCGAACACGACGTCGTACCCCGCCTTGACGGCCGCGGTGCCGAGCGCCCCGCCCACATTGCCTGTCCCGATGACTGCGATCGTCGTCATGTGTTCGTTCCTCCGGCCGGGCAGCACCCGGCTTGACGTTTTGCTGATGGCAAAGCAACATTGCCGATGAGCGAACTCTGCCACGAGTTCACCCTGAGGTCAAGTAGGTTGGCTGCAGAACAACAGGATCTCATCGCGGAGGCGCCGGCAGCACCGGCGGCGCCGACTGCGCCGTCCGTCCAGGTGGGCCGCGAGACGCGCCGCTGGCGCCAGACGCGCGCGCTGACGCTCGCCCAGGTGAGCGAGAAGAGCGGGCTCAACATCGGCTATCTCAGCCAGATCGAGAACGACAAGGCGACGCCATCGCTCGAGGCGCTGGCCGCGATCGCCGGTGCGCTCGACGTGCCCCCGGCGTGGCTGCTGCTCGACTCGTCCACGCCGCCCCGCGTCGTCCGGCTCGCCGACCGGCCGACCACCGAGGCCGGCTGTGCCCGGATCACCGAGGTCGACGCCGGGACGAGCCGCGACGTGTGCGTCCTGGAGGTCACGGTCGATCCGGGTCACTCCACCGGCGTCCACGCCCACCACGGCGACGAGCACCACCTCGTGCTCTCCGGCCGGTGGCGGATGACCCAGGGCGACCACACCGTCGAGCTCGGGCCGGGCGACTACCTCGCCTGGGACCCGGCCGTCCCGCACGACGTCGAGAACGTCAGCGACACGCCGGCGTCGATGCTCGTGATCTATCCGCGCCGGGGACGGCGGCCGACCGAGGAGCGTCCCCGCAGCTGACACATCCCGCCCGCGATCCCCGACGTACCTGACCCAGGCAGCCCAGCCGTCTTCCACGCGACCCCACTGGTGACCCGCATGTCCCTCCCCGTCTTCGACACCCTCCTCGAGCGCGACGCCGTCCACCAATGCCAGGGCGTCGGCAAGGACCACGTCTGCGTCCGGATCGCGGCCGCGGCCGAGCTGCCGACCCGCTACGGCGACTTCCACGCCATCGGCTTCTGGAACCCCGTCGACGGCAAGGAGCACGCGGCCTTCGTGCACGGCCACGAGGCGATCGACGGCGAGGCCGTCCCGGTGCGGATCCACTCCGAGTGCCTGACCGGCGACGCGATCGGCAGCCTGCGCTGCGACTGCCGGGACCAGCTCGAAGCGTCCCTCCGCCAGCTCGCCACGATGCCGTACGGGATCCTGCTCTACCTCCGCCAGGAGGGCCGCGGGATCGGGCTGACCAACAAGATCCGGGCGTACGCGCTCCAGGACCACGGGCTGGACACCGTCGAGGCGAACCACGCGCTCGGGTTCCGGGACGACGAGCGCGACTACTCGATCGCCGCCCACATGCTCGACTCGCTGGGCGTGCGCAGCGTGCGCCTGATGACCAACAACCCGCGCAAGATCGACGGGCTGCGGCAGCTCGGCGTCGATGTCGTCGGGCGGATCCCGCTCGTGATGCAGCCGAACGCCTACAACCGCGCCTATCTCGAGACGAAGATGCGCAAGAGCGGACACCTGATGGCCGACCCCGGCCTCGAGCAGGCCGAGCACGCGGCCGTGGCGGAGCTCGCCGATGCCAGCTGACGAGCCGGCCGTCGTCCTCGTCACGGGTGCCACGGGCGCGCTCGGCAGGGCCGTCGTCCGGCGGTTCGCCGCGGACGGGGCGAGGCTCGCCCTCGTCGGCCGCAACGAGGACCGGCTGCGGCGGGTTGCGGAGCACGCAGGCCTCGCGGACGACGCCTGGATGCCCGTCCTCGGCGAGCTGACCGACCGCGACGCGGCGCAGGGCATCGTCGACGCCGTGGAGGCGCGCTTCGGGCGGATCGACGTCCTCGTCCATCTCGTCGGCGGCTGGGCGGGCGGGGTCCCGGTCGCGGATCTCGATCCCGACGTGCTGCGCACGATGCTCGACCAGCACCTGTGGACGACGCTCCACGTCGCCCAGGCCGCGGTCCCCGGCATGGTCGAGCGCGGCTTCGGGCGCGTCCTCGCCGTCACCTCGCCGTTCGCGACCGACCCGGCGGCGAAGGGCGCGAGCTACGCCGTCGCGAAGGCCGCCCAGGAGACCCTGCTGCGGACGCTCGCGCGCGAGACCGCCGGCACCGGCGTGACCGTCAACGTCGTCGCGGTCCGGACGATCGACCTCCGGCACCAGCGCGAGACCGAGCCGACGACGAAGAACGCGACCTGGACGACGCCCGAGGAGATCGCGGAGGCCATCGCCTCGCTCGCCTCGCCGGCCGCCGACGCGATCACCGGCGCGCGGATCCCGCTCGACGGCCGCGGCTGACCGTTCCGTGGCCCGGTCCCGGCGCCCGCGTGTCACCTGGGTCTTCGGCGCGACGCTGGACGGCCGCGTGGCGGCGCCCGACGGCACGTCACGCTGGATCTCCTCGCGGGCCGCCCGGGTCGATGCCCACCGGCTTCGTGCGGCGCACGACGCCGTGCTCGTGGGGTCGGGTGCGGCGCGGATCGACGACCCGCACCTCGCGCTCCGCCACGGCGTCGGCGGCCGGCCGCCGCTGCGCGTCGTGCTCGACGCGCGGGCCGACATCGTGACGGCCGCGTCCCGGGTCGCGGACGAGGCCGCCCCGACGCTCGTCGTGATCGGTCCGGCGGCGCCGGACCCGGGGCTGCCGGCGCATGTCGGCGTCGCCCGCATCGAGCTCGACGCGGATGGGCGCATCCTGCTGCCGGCCCTGCTCGATGAGCTCGCGCGGCGCGGCGTCGGGACGCTGCTCGTGGAGGGCGGCCCGGTGATCGCCGGCGCATTCCTCCAGGCCGGGCTCGTCGACGAGGTCGTCGGGCTACGTCCGGGCGGCGGTCCTCGGCGCCGGTCGTCCGCTGCTCGACCTGCCGGGCGTGACGACGATCGGCGACCTGCGGCCGTTCCGTCTCGTCGCGGCCGACGTGGTCGGGGAGGACGTGCGGATCCGGATGACGGCAGCACGCCGCCGACGCCCGACGACGTCCGAGCCGGTGCCGGCCGCGGACTAGCCCCGGCGGAGCCGCCCGAGGAGCGACCGCGGCCCTGACGCGGCGCGCACCCGCTTCGCGAGGGTCGCGGCCAGCGCGTCGTACTCGCCGGGGCGGTTGTACGCCTGCGCCGAGATGCGGACGAGGAGCTGCGCCGGGCCCCGAGCCGTCGCCCGCGGCACGGACCGGGAACAGCATGACCGGCACCTCGATCCGGTCCTCCTCCAGCAGCTCGGCCTGGAGCCGCTCGGCGGCCGCGCGGGTCACGGCGATCCCGGGGAGGGGCACCGCCGCCATCGACCCGAGCATGCTGTCCGGCGCAGGCGCTGCCACGCCCAGCGCCCCGCACAGCGCGTCGCGGCCACGCCGGGCCAGCGCCCGGTTCGCCGCCATGAGGCCGGCCCAGCCGTCGTCGTGCAGCCCGCCGACGTAGCGGATCGCGGCGGGCAACGCCAGGTACGGGGTCGGGTCCGCGGTGCCCGGCCAGTCGAACTCGGCGCGGAACCGCGGCCGCCCCGGGCGATCGTCGTTCGCCCCGTGGGACACGACGAGCGGATGGATCCGGTCGCGGACGGTCGGCTCGCACGTGGAGCAGGCCGGCGCCCTTCGGCGCGCACAGCCACTTGTGGCCGTTGCCGGTCCAGTACGCCGCCCCGAGCGCACCGAGGTCGAGGTCGATCATGCCCGGGGCGTGGGCGCCGTCGACGAGCGTGTCCACGCCACGCCGGTCGAGCTCGCGCACGATCGCACCGACCGGCAGGACGAGCGCGGTGGGGGAGGTGACCTGGCTCACGAGGGCGAACCGCGTCCGCTCGGTCACCGCCTGGAGGTAGGCCTCGAGCGCCTCCGAGGGGTCGCGGATCGGGAACGGGATCCGGACGATGACGACCCTCGCGCCATCGCGGGCCGCGGCCGCTCGCAGCGCGTTGAGCGTCGCGTTGTACTCGTGGTCGCTGGCCAGGAGCTCGTCGCCGGGCTGGAACCGCAGGGAGGCGAGGACGGTCGAGACGCCCGTCGTCGCGTTGGGCACGAACGCGATGCCGTCGGGATCCGCCTTGAGGAACACCGCGACTCGTTGCCGCGCCTCGTCGAGATGCCGCTCGAGCTCGCGACCGAGGAACCGGACGGGCTGCGCCTCCATGCGCTCGCGCCACACGCGCTGCGCCTCGAGCACCGGGTCCGGGCAGGCGCCGAACGAGCCGTGGTTGAGGTAGGCGATGTCGCGTTCGAGCAGCCACGGGGAGCCGTTGGCGGAGCGGGGGGCAGCCACGTCCCGACGATAGCCGACCGGGTCCGCGGCCGATGACCCGACGGGTCAGTCGAGCCGCAGCGTCTCGCCGGGGCCGGCGCTCGCGACCTCGGTGCCATCCGGCGCGAGCACGCGCGCGCGGCCGCGCCCGGCCACGGTCCACGCGCCGCCGGGCCGCCCGAGGACGAGCGTCTGCTCCGCCAGCGCGAGCCACGTGACGTCGCCGAGGGTCGCGCGCCAGCGATCGAGGCGGCCGGGACCGTCATGCGGCAGGACCGCGTAGCCCGGCACCAGCCCGAGGCCGTCGACCGGTCCGGCCGGCGTCCAGCAGCGTCCCGCGAGCGCCATCGCGCCGGCGCTCGCACCCGCGATCACCGCGCGGCCGTCGTAGGCGCGCCGGATCGCCGCCCACGCGGGCGAGTCGCGCAGCGTGGCAGGGATCAGGTCCGGATCGCCGCCGGGCAGATGGACGAGGTGCGCGGCCGCCAGCGGCTCCACGATGCGCGGGTCCGCCGCATCGCCGCGGGTGAGGATCCCGGCGACGCCGATCTCGACGCTGACGCGGGCCCGCGTCGCGGCGGCGGCGAACGCCCGCTCGCCATGCGACGCGGCGAGCTCGGGCCGCTGCCGCGCGGCCGCCGTCGGCACGATGACGATCCGCGGCACGGTGCCGGCGCCCTCGTGCGCCGCCGCTTCGACGGCCGCGGCGAGGAGCGCGTCCATCGCCGCCTCGTCGCCCTTGACGTACTCGCCGCCGCCATGGAGCGCGAGCAGGCCGGTCATCGACCGCCGTCCACGTCGTCGGGCTCGGCGTCGCCGCATCGTCATCGGTCGGTCGGGTCTGCCCGGCGGGAGGCTCGTCGGCGGGTGCGGCGTGACGTTGACGATCGGGCCGCGGCGGCTCGCCCCGGCCCCGCAGGACCCGGGTCAGGCGCTCCGGCCCGGCCACGAACGGCGCGACGTAGGCGAGCACGAGGATCGGCAGCATGAACCGGCTCGCGGCAGGCGCCCGGACCGCGGCGAAGATCCCGACGGCGTACACCAGCCACGCGACGACCAGCCAGCGGCGAGGCCAGCCGGCGATGCGCAGCCGCCACACCGGGATCATCGCGATCAGGCCGGCGACGATGACGATGAGCAGCAGCAGCGGGGACATCGCTCGCGATCATAGGCCCGCCGCCCGCCGGGCCACGAGGCGGCACCCACGGGCTCGCGCGAGACGGCACCGGATACCATGCTGGGCCGTACTCGAGAGACCGTCCCGTGACCGAACGCGCCCGCACCTGGCTCGCCCAGTGGGGCCCGATGCTGCCGCTCCTCATCGCCGAGGCGACCATCTGGGTCGGCTTCGGGGCGCTCCTGCCGATCCTCCCGATCTACTTCACCGAGCACGGGCTCTCGCTGCCGATGCTCGGCGTGGTCGTCGCGGCATGGTCCGTCGCGAGGCTCGTCGGCGAACCCATCTTCGGCCGGATCGCGGACAACGCCCCTCGGCGGACGATGATGGTCATCGGCCTGTTCGGTGCCGCCGTGTTCGCCGTGGCGCCGCTGTTCGTCGCCGGGCCGATCGCGTTCGTCGCGACCCGCCTCCTCGCCGGCCTGTCCGCCTCGATGTACGACCCGGCGGCGCGCGGCTACCTCGTCGACGCCAACCCGCCGGAGCGGCAGGGCGAGACGTTCGGGCTGTACGGGGCCGCGCAGATGGGCGGCCTGATCCTCGGGCCCGCGATCGGCGGCCTGGCCGCCGCGGCGACGGGCAACCCGACGATCCCGTTCTGGGTCGCGGGCATCTGCGTGTTCCTGTCGGGCGTCCTCGTCTGCGGCGCGGGTGCGTGACGTGCCCCGGACGGACCGCGATGCCGCGCTCGCCGAGGCGGAGGCCGAAGCCGAGGCCGCTCGCACCGGCGGTGAGCAGCCGGCCGCGACGTCGCGGCCGACCCGCCTGCTCAACCGGGTCCTCATCGCGGCGATCGTCATCAACGTCGGCAGCTTCTTCGCCAGCGGCGCCTACGAGGTGGTCTGGAGCCTGTACCTCGGGTCGCTCGGCGCCGGCCTCGAGCTGATCGGCCTGTCGTTCGTCACGTTCGCCCTGCCGATCCTCATCCTGTCGCCGGTGATGGGCCGGTTCATCGACCACGAGGGCGGGTTCCTCGCGCTCGTGCCTCGGGATCGCCGTGGTCGCGGTGTGCGGCGGGCTGTACGCCGCCATCCCGAACATGTGGTGGGTCATCGGGCTCGGGCTGGTCGAGGGCGCCGCGTTCGCCGTCGTCTCGCCGGCGCTGTTCCTGCTCGTCGCGCGGTCCTCGCCGATCGGCCGCAGCTCGACCGCCCAGGGCCTGTTCGGGGCGGCGGGCACGATCGGGACGATCGTCGCCTCGCTGAGCGCGGGCTTCATGGCCGACATCGACCTCCGGCTGCCGTTCGTCGCGACCGCCGTCGGCGCGGGGTCGATGCTCATCCTCGGCCTGCTCATCGGCCGCCGCCGGCTGTACGACGCGATGCAGCCCACGCACCTCGCGCAGGCCGGGGCCGCGGCGGCGACGAGCGCCGGGCCACAGCCCATCTTTGACGGATCGGGCGATCGACGGTAGCCTTCGCAGTCGCGGGGTGGAGCAGCGGCAGCTCGTCGGGCTCATAACCCGAAGGTCAGGGGTTCGAATCCCCTCCCCGCAACCAACTCGCTTCACCATGAACCCCGGGACCCGACCACCCCGGGGTTCTTTCTTTGCCCGGCGATCTCGTGGCTGGCCCGGCGCCCCGTCGCGTGGCCCCTCGTGGCTCGCCGTCGCGCCCGTCGCCTCGCCCTTGTGGCTCGCCCGGCGTTTCAAACGGAGCGTGGAGGCGCCGCCTGGAACGCTCGACGTTCCACGCCGGCCACGCGATCGAGGACTGGAACGCGGGGGCGTTCCAGACCGCTCCGAACGCGCCCGTTGGAACGGCCGGCGATCGGCGGCGCAGCGTCGCGAGCGGCCAGCGAACGTCGCGGCACAATAGCGTCAGGCTTGACATAGTGTGTGGCACACACTATCGTGCCGGACATGACGTTTGACGAGTTCCTCTCGAGCGGGCAGCAGGAGCTGCGACGGGGCACGGTCGTGCTCGCGTGCCTCCTCCTGCTGCGCGAGCCCGGCTACGGCTACGCCCTGCTGGACCAGCTCCGGGACCTCGGCTTCAGCGTCGACGCGAACACGCTGTATCCGCTCCTCCGACGCCTCGAAAGCCAGGGGCTGCTCGTGAGCGAGTGGAACACGCAAGAGGCCCGGCCGCGGAAGTTCTACCGGATCAGCCCCGACGGGGAGCGGTATGCCGCAGCCCTGCTCGAGGACTGGAGCCGGATGGACGTCTCGCTCCGCCGGCTGGCCCAGGGAGAGAACGCATGACCACGCTCACCGATCGCTACGTCTGGGCCGTGATCCGCGCCGTCCCGCAGCGCAAGCGCGACGAGCTGGAGCCGGAGATCCGGGCCCTCGTCGCGGATGCCGTCGAGGCCCACGCCGGCCACGCGTCGGCCGAGGCTGCCGAGCGGGCCGCGCTGGCGGAGCTCGGCAACCCGGACGAGCTCGCCGCGCAGTACACGGACACCACGCGGTTCCTCATCGGCCCGCGCCTCTACCCGGAGTGGGAGCGGCTGCTGTTGCTCCTCCTCCCGATCGTCGTCCCGATCGCCGGCATCTCGTTCGGGGCGGTCGGGTGGGCCACGGGCAAGCCGGTCGGGGAGGCGATCGTGGGCGGCCTCGGCGTCGCCTTCACGGTCGCCGTCCAGCTCACCTTCTGGTTCACGCTGTTCTTCGCGATCGCCGAGCGGACCGGGCATGCGGTCCTGCCCACGACGGGCAGCCCGTGGACGCCCGACCAGCTGCCCGAGCTGCCGGCCCCCGATCGGCTGAGCCTCGGCGAGGCCGTCGCGTCGGTCGCATTCGCGGTGTTCGTCATCGTGACGATCGTCTGGGTGCAGCTCTGGCCGCCGATCCAGATCGACGGCACCGCCTACCCGCTGTTCGATCCCACGACCTGGACCTGGTGGCTGTGGTACGTCCTCGCGATCATGGCCGCGGAGATCGTGTTCGCCATCGCGCTCTACCTGCGCGGCCGCTGGACGTGGGCATTCGCGACCGTGAATGCGATCCTCGCCGCCGCGTTCGCGATCCCCGCCGTCTACCTCGTGCAGGAGGACCTGTTGCTGAACGACGAGCTCGTTGCCGCGGTCGATGCCCAGGCGGGCGACGGCAACTGGTTCGCGGTCACGATGGGGATCACGGTGGTGGTGATCGTCGTGATCACGGTCATCGACGCGGTCGACGGGTTCCGCAAGGCGTGGCGCACCTCGCGCCAGGAGCGCCAGGCGTCCGCTCCCGCCTGACGACCGCCCATTCGCCGCACCGACGCCGGCCGGGTGATGCTCGCCGGCGTCGCCGTCGCCGTCAGTCCCAGCGGAACAGGCGCGCGGCGAGCCCCGCGAGCACGGCCGCCCACGCGGCGAGCAGCAGCAGCGGCCCGGTCGGGTCGCCGGCGGCGTCCCGAGGCCGATCGCGAGCGCCTCGGTGAGCAGCGGCGGGCGGCAGGACCGAGGCGACGGCGGCGATGCGCGTCCGGCAGCCGGTCGAGCGGCAGCACGATCCCGCCCAGCACGAGGCACAGCAGGAACAGGAGGTTCGCGAGGGCGAGCGTCGCCTCGGCGCGGAGCGTGCCGGCCATCAGCAGCCCGAGCCCGGCGAACGCGACGGTGCCCAGGAGGAGCGCGGCGAGGATCACCGGCACGGACGCCGTCGGACCCGCCCGGAACCCGAGCAGCCCGACCGCGATGCCGACGAGGAGCACGAGCTGGACGGCCTCGACGAGCAGCACGGACGCGGTCTTCGCGGCGACGACGACCGAGGTGCCCGCCGGGCTCCCACCGAGCCGCTTGAGGACGCCGTACGCCCGCTCGTAGCCGGTCGAGATCGCGAGCGACACGAGGCTCGTGGCGATCACGGCCAGCGCGATCGTGCCGGGCAGCAGGCGATCCACCGACGCGCCGCCGCCCGAGCCACCCGCCGGGTCGAACGCGCTGAACACGAGCAGGACGCCCGCCGGGATGACGAACGTGATCAGCAGGCTCTCGCCGCGCCGCAGGACGAGCCGGAGCTCGTGGGCACGCCAGCGCCAGCGCCATCCGTGGCCAGGAGGACGGGCGTCGCGGGGGTGCCGGCGCCCATGGGTCGGGTCGAGACGGGCGTGGTCACGCGTCGGGTCCGGCGACGTCGGCCGCGCCGCCGCCGACGAGCTCGAGGTAGCGCTCCTCGAGGCTCGCGGCGCCGAGCCGCAGCTCGGTGAGGAGCAGCCCGCGCGCCGCGCACCACGCGGCGAGCGCCGCGACGAGGCGCGGGTCCGGGGCCGTGGCCAGCCCGCGGACCTCGTACGCCGCCCCCGCGCCCGACGGGACGACCTCGACGCCCGCGCCGAGGCTCGCGGCGAGCGCCCCGGCGTCGGCCGCGTCGAGCACGCGATCGAGGCGGAACCGGACGCGTGGCGCCCCGGCCCCGGTGAGCTCGGCCGGCGTGCCCTCGGCGACGATCCGCCCGCGGTCGAGGATCGCCACGTGATCGGCGAGACGCTCGACGTCGCCCAGCTCGTGGGTCGTGAGCAGGATCGTCGTGCCCGCCGCGCGCAGGGCAGCGATCCGCTCGCGCGTCGCCTGCTTGGCCGCGGGGTCCATGCCGGCGGTCGGCTCGTCGAGGACGAGCAGCTCCGGGCGCCCGACGAGCGCCAGCGCCAGCCCGAGGCGCTGCTTCTCGCCCCCCGACAGCCGCCGGTACCGCGTGCTCGCCGCGCGGCCGAGGTCGACGAGCTCGAGGAGCGCATCGGGGTCCTCCGGGTCGCGGAACAGGCGGGCGTACAGGTGGAGCGCCTCGCGCGGCGTCGTCCGGGGGTCGATGCCGCCCTCCTGGAGCATCAGGCCGATCCGGCTCCGGAGCCGGCGCCGGTCGGCGGCCGGGTCGAGGCCCAGCACCCGGACGCTGCCGCCGTCGGGGCGGCGGTAGCCCTCGACGATCTCGACGGTCGTCGTCTTGCCGGCCCCGTTCGGGCCGAGCAGCGCGAACAGCTCGCCGGGCGCCACGTCGAACGACACGCCCGCCAGCACGTCCCGGCCGGCGTAGGCCTTGTGCAGCGCGTCCACGCGGATGGCGGGCCCCGCCGCCGCGGCGGTCACGGGGCGATCTTGGCGTACTGCGTGTCGAAGTCTTCGGGCCGGACCTCGCCGATCTGGATCCCGCGCAGGATGCCGTCCTTGTCGATGAAGTACGTCTGCGGCGGCGCGACGACCCGGTACGCCTTCGCGATCGCGCCGTCGGGGTCCGTCGACGGACGGCCACGAGGCGCCGAAGTCGTCGAGGAACGCCCGGGCGAGGTCAGGCTGGTCCTTCGTACAGGACGCCCACCATCTGGAGCCCGTCCGTCGGCGCCCAGCGCCTCGAGCTTCTCCTTGAACATCGGGAACTCCTCGCGGCACGGCGTGCACCACGATGCCCAGAAGTTCACGACGAGGGGCTTGCCGCGGTACGCGGCAAGGTCGAACGCCTTGCCGTCGAGCGTCGCGCCCATGATCGGCGGCGCCGGCTCGCCGATCCGGGCGACGGGCGCGTTGCTGCCGCACGCGGCGACCACGAGGGCCAGCACGAGGCCGACGATGACCGGGGTCCGGGAACGGGCGTGACGGATCGTGGCGGGCCTACCCTGCGCTGAGCGATCCCGTCATGTTCGGATGGATCGAGCACACGAACGTGTAGCCGCCGGCCGTGAGCGCCGGGACGTCGTACACGATGGCCTTGGGACCGGTGACGATCTCGCCCTGGAACACCGTCCCGCCGCTGTCGTCCTTGATCACGACGTCGTGGGGCACGGTGTCCTGGTTGTCGAACGCGATGGTGAACGGGGCGTCGGCGGGCGCCGTGACCTCCTTGGTCGTGAAGTCGATGTTGGCCGCGATGATCGTCACGTCCGCGGCGGGCACGTCGGGGGCCTCGGACGCCGGGGCAGGCGCACCGCCGCCGCCCCCGGCCTCGCCGCTCGGCGCGGCCTCCGCGCCGGTCTGGGAGTTCGGCAGCAGCCCGCTCGAGAACACGAGGCCGATCGCGACCAGCACGGCAAGCCCGGCGAACGTGGCCTTCGGCCACCTCGGCGCGCCGCCCATGTCGAGGTGCCCGGTGTGGTCGGCGCGCTCGACGGCGACGTACTCCTTGCGCGCGTCGAGCAGCCAGCCGATGCCGGTGATGACGATCGCCCCGAAGCCGACGAGGATCAGCCAGCCGCCGACGATCAGCCCGGCCACGAGGATGGTCATCGCGATCGCGACGAGGATCGGGCGGAACGAGGGCGGCGGGATGTGGACGCCCTCGGGCGGCGTGCCGGCCGGCGCGGGCAGCATGCCCACGACGACGGGCTGGCCGGCGACCGGCCGGGATCCCGTCGTAGTCGCGCAGCGCCTCGCGGCCCCAGTAGAGGAGCGTGAGGACGAGGGCGACCGCGCCGACGGCGAGCCAGATCCCGCCCGCGACGAGGCCGAACACCAGGAGGAACACGCCTGCCGCCGCGACGAACGGCGCGAACGACGGTCCGGGCATGTGGATCCCGGGCGGCGCGACCGGCGGCAGGCGCCGCTTGCCGCTGCGGGTCGGGCCCGCCGTCGCCCACTTGTAGATCGTCCAGGTGATGTACAGGAAGACCGGGATCGTGAGGAACACCGGGAGCAGCGAGATCAGCGCGCCCCAGTCCGGGACGACGAACTGGGTCGTGAACTCGATCAGGTCGCTCCAGAGCTGCTCGATCATCGGGCGGGCGTCAGCTCTTCTGGCGGGTGCCTGCGACCAGGACGTAGGCCATGAGCGACATGGCCACGCCGAGGCAGATCAGCATCGTGATCCCGGCATAGTCGATCGCCGACTGGTCGACGAGGTACGGGAAGACCCAGTAGAACCCGGCGATCAGGAGGAACACGATCCCGACGAGGGCCGCGCGGCGAGGGGTCATGACGTCTCAGTCCTTCGCGCTACAGCAGGTAGAGGATCGAGAACAGGAGGATCCACACGACGTCGACGAAGTGCCAGTAGAGCGACGCCGCCTCGACCATGTCGTGGTGCTTGCCGCTGAACTGGCCCGCCATGCCGCGGTACATCACGACCGCCAGCATGAGGACGCCGCCGAAGACGTGGGCGCCGTGGAAGCCGGTCAGCGTGTAGTAGGTGGTCCCGAACGTCCCGGAGCTGATCGTCAGCCCCTCGTGGATGAGGATGCTGTAGTCGTACATCTGGAGCGCGAGGAACGTGATCCCGAGGACGAGGGTCACGGCCATGTTGCGCAGGAACGAGGTCCGGTTGTCGTGCTTGATCGCGTTCACCGCGAACTGGCAGGTGAACGACGAGATGATCAGGATGATCGTGGCCGGCACGATGACGTTGAGGGTGCCGCTCGCGGTCCACAGGGTGAACGGGCTGAGGATGTCCTCGAACGCCTGCGGCGGCCAGCGCTGGACCCCGTCGGCGTCGATGAAGCTCGCCCGCAGGCTGAAGTAGGCCGCGAACAGCCCGGCGAAGAACATCACCTCGGAGGTGATGAACAGCAGCATCCCCAGGACGGGGTTGCCGATGCCGCCCGAGTCGTGGGCGGCGGCGGCCGGCGCGTGGGCGTCGGCGGCGGTGAGGGCGGTGGTGTCGGCTGCCATCGTCTCGCTCCCCGTCAGTGCGTGGCCGTCCGGCCGTGGCGGGCGTCGAACACCGGGCGCTCCGAGCGGACCTCCGGCAGATGGTCGAAGTTGTACGGGGGCGGCGGCGAGGAGGTCGCCCACTCGAGGGTGTTGGCCTCCCACGGGTCGTCACCGGCAACCTTGCCGTTGCGCAGCGAGACGAACACGTTCCACAGGAACGGGACCATCGAGAACGCGATGATGAACCCGCCGACGGTGGCCAGCACGTTGAGCTCGGTCCAGCCGGCCGTGGCCGAGTAGTCGGCGATCCGGCGGGGCATGCCCGCGAGGCCCAGCTGGTGCATCGGGAAGAACGTCAGGTTGAACCCGATGAACATCAGGATGAACTGGAGCTTGCCCAGCCCCTCGCCGAGCATCCGGCCGGTCATCTTCGGGAACCAGTAGTAGATGCCCGCGAAGACGCCGAACACCGAGCCGCCGAACAGCACGTAGTGCAGGTGGGCGACGACCCAGTACGTGTCGTGGAGCGCGAAGTCGACCGGCACGGCCGCGGAGAACGCGCCGTTGAGCCCGCCGATCAGGAACATCGTCAGGAAGCCGATCGCGAACAGGAGCGGCGTCGAGAACTGGAGCTGCCCGCGCCACATGGTCGCGATCCAGTTGAACATCTTGACGCCGGTCGGCACCGCGATCAGGAACGTCATGAGGCTGAAGAACGGCAGGAACACGGCGCCGGTCGTGAACATGTGGTGCGCCCACACGGAGAACCCGAGGGCGCCGATGCCGACCGTCGCGAACACGAACGCCTTGTAGCCGAACAGCGGCTTGCGCGAGAAGACGGGGAGCACCTCGCTGATGATCCCCATCGCCGGCAGCACCATGATGTAGACCGCCGGGTGCGAGTAGAACCAGAACACGTTCTGGTACAGGATCGCGTTGCCGCCGTTGGCCGGGTCGAAGAAGTGGCCGCCGTAGTTGCGGTCGATGAACAGCATGATCAGCGCGCTGGTCAGGACCGGCGTGGCCATCAGCACGAGGACGCTCGTGGTGAGCACGGTCCAGGTGAGGATCGACATCCGGAACAGCGTCACGCCGGGCGCGCGCATCTTGAAGATCGTGACCAGGAAGTTGATGGCGCCCAGAATCGAGCTCGTCCCGATCAGCACCAGGCCCATGATCCACAGGTCCGTGCCGGTGCCGCTGTACTGCTCGCCGGACAGCGGCGGGTACTCGGTCCAGCCGGATGCGGCCGCGCCACCCGAGACGAAGAAGCCCGAGGCCATGAGCGCGCCGCCGAGCGGCAGCAGCCACAGGGACAGGGCGTTGATCCGCGGGAAGGCCATGTCCGGCGCGCCGATCTGGAGCGGGACCACGTAGTTCCCGAAGCCCGCGAGGATCGGGATGATGAACAGGAACAGCATGAACGAGGCGTGCATCGTGAACGCCTGGTTGTAGAACTCCGGGGTCACCAGGCCGCCCATCGTGTTGGGCACGGCCGCCGGCGTCGCGAGCTGGACCCGGACGACCATCGCGAGCAGCCCGCCCGCGATGAAGAAGATCATCGAGTTGATCAGGTACATGATCCCGATCTTCTTGTGATCCGTGGTCGTCAGCCACTCGTAGATCGTGCTCCGGTACGCGGGAGCGGCGGGGTTCAGGGTCGTCGTGGCCATCCCAGCGATGCTCCTACTTGACCGTCAGGTTGCCGGTCATGTTCGGGTGAACGGTGCAGACGATAGAGGTAGGTGCCCGTTGGCGAGCGGCGGGACGGCGTAGTTGGTCTCGGCGATGCCGTTGAAGATCTCGCCCTTGAACGGCGACGCCGCCGTTGGCGTCCCTGATCTCGACGTCGTGCGGCACGGCTGGCGTCCTGGTTGTTGAAGTGGATCGTGAACGGCGCGTTGGCGGGCGCCTCGAGCGCCGTCTCGGTGAACGCGATGTTCTGGGCGGTCAGCTGGAGCACCGGGCCGGCGTCCTCGCCCGACGGCGCGGGCGGCGGCGTCGCGTTGGCCTTCGCGATCTGCTCCGCGAGCCACACGTCGTAGTCGGCGCGGCTGCACGGCATGGACGTCGAACAGCATGTTGCCGTGGAAGGCGCCGCACAGCTCGGCGCACTGGCCGCGGTACGTGCCGGCCTCCTCGACCGTGAAGTCGAACGTGTTGTTGCGCCCCGGCACGACGTCCCGCTTGAACAGGAACTTCGGGACGTAGAACGCGTGGATGACGTCGTCCGACCGCAGCTCGACGTGGACGGGCTCGCCGACCGGGAGGACCATGCCGCCCGTGTCGCCGACCGGCAGCGCCACGGTGAACAGCGTCTTCGCCTCGGGGCCGCTGCCGTCCAGGTAGTCGAACGACCACTGGAAGCGGGCCGCGACGGCGCGCACGGTGACGTCGGTGGGCACCTTGGCGTCGACGGTGTTGAGCGACTGCCAGGACATCGCGAACAGGACGATGACGATCGCGGTGGGGATGACCGTCCAGATGACCTCGACCAGGTTGTTGCCGTGGGTCTGCGGCGGGAGGTCCGTGTCGGTCGACTTGCGGCGGTAGCGGAACACCGACCACACGATCAGGCCCTCGACGAGGAGGAAGATCGCGACGGCGATGTAGAACACGAAGTCGTACAGGTTCTGGATGCTCGTCGAGCGGTCGGTGACGCCGCCCGTCCCGTAGTTCGGGAAGAAGCTGTTCCAGACGCTCGCCGGCGTGGCGCCGAACGCGGCGAGCACGACGATCGACACCACCACGACGGCGGCGATGATCAGGCCGGCAAGGAGAGCACCGGACCCGGTCCGAGACCGGGGAGGCATCGACATCGGGTTCCTCGAGTGTTGTCGACGGCCGGATGCGCGACCGCTCAGCAAAGAGGGCTCGTCGTCCGGGACGCGCGCTCCCCCGGAGAGGGGCGCCGGACGCGCGCATCATACCCGAGGCGAGTGGGAGTTCGCGGCCGATTGGCCCAACGCCACATCCCGGACGTGCCGTCGGCCGGGACGCGCGGAATTGGGCGACAATGCGCTCGTGAACCCGAACCGCCGGCGCCCGACCGTCGTGCTCGGCGCCGGAGTCGTCGCGACGCTCCTCGCCGCCCCGGTCGCATCGGCCCACGGCGGCGGCGTCCCACCCGCCCCGGAGGCGGGCTCGTTCCTCCTGTCGTGGTCGTTCGACCCGCTGGTGTGGCTGCCCGCGATCGGGGCGCTGCTCCTGTGGCGCCACGGGGTCGGCCGGGTCCGGCGGCTCCACCCGGCCCGTCCCGTCGCCCGTCACCGGACCGTGTCCTGGACCCTCGGGATCGTCGCCCTGCTCGTCGCCCTCGACTCGGGGATCGAGCGCTACGACACGACGCTGTTCAGCGTCCACATGGTCCAGCACCTGATCCTCACGCTCATCGCGCCGCCGCTGCTCCTGTTCGCCGGCCCGATCACGCTCCTCCTCCAGGCCAGCTCGCCCGAGACGCGCAAGCGCTGGATCCTGCCGGTGCTCCACTCGCGGATCGTCCGGTTCTTCGCGTTCCCGGTCGTCTCGTGGCTGCTGTTCGCGGCCGTCATGTGGGCGAGCCACTTCTCGCCGCTGTTCGACCTCGCGCTCGAGAACGAGTGGGCCCACCGGCTGGAGCACGCGCCTGTTCCTCGGCACCGCGCTGCTGTTCTGGTGGCCGGTCGTCGGCCCCGACCCGTCGCCGTGGCGGATGGCGCCGCCGGTCAAGGTGCTCTACGTCGGGCTGCAGATGCCGCAGAACACGTTCCTCGCGCTCGCGATCTACATGGCCACGGTGCCGCTCTACTCGCACTACGTGACGACCGTGCGCTCGTGGGGCCCGACGCCGCTCGAGGACCAGCAGGTCGCGGGCGGGATCATGTGGCTGGCCGGCGACTTCGCGTTCCTGACGATGCTGATCCTGCTCGTGCTCGCCTGGATGCGCGACGAGGACCGCCGGACGGTGGGCGAGGACCGGCGGCTGGACGCCCGAGCGGGCGGCGATCCGCGAGCGCGAGGCGAGGCTGGCCGCGCGTCGTGCGGCCGAGGCCGGGGAGCGGCCCGCCGGGATCCCTGACGCGGCGCCGCTCGTCGCCCGATCAGGCGTCGGGCGGGATCGGCGCCTCGAGATACGCGCGGTAGCGGTCGGGGTCGACGTTGCCGCCGGAGACGACGCCGACGATCGGGCCGTCGAGGTCCGAGCGAGGCCGGCCTCCGCGGCGTGGAACCGCATCGCCGCGATCGGCAGGGCGCCCGACGGCTCGACGACGAGCCGGGCCTCCTCCGCCGCGAGCCGGACCGCGGCCGCGATCTCGGCCTCGGTCACGGTGACGATCCGGTCGAGCTGCCGGCGCAGGTGCACGAAGTTGAGCCGGCCGATCGCCTGCGTCCGGGTGCCGTCCGCGATCGTGCGGCTGACCCGCTCGGCGTCCCAGGTCACGATCTCGTCCGCCTCGAGCGACGCCTGCTGCGTCCGCGGCCAGCTCGGGCTCGACGCCGATGACGCGCGTCCCCGGGCTGAGCGCCGCGATCGCCGCCGCGACGCCCGCCGCGAGGCCGCCGCCGCCGACCGGGACGAGGACCGCGGCGACGTCCGGGCAGGTCCTCGGCGATCTCGAGCCCCACGGTGCCCTGGCCGGCGACGATCCGCGGGTCGTCGAACGGCGGGATCACGGCCAGCCCGCGCTCGGCGGCCAGCGCCTCCGCGACGAGCCGCCGCTCCTCGGACGCGGTGCCGACGATGACGACCTCAGCGCCGTCCGCCTCGACCCGTGCCCGCTTGATGGCCGGCGCGTCGGAGGGCATGACGATGACCGCCGGGACGCCGAACAGCCGCGCCGCCCGCGCGACGCCCTGCGCGTGGTTGCCCGACGAGTACGTGATCAGGCCGCGGCCGCGCGCCTCGGGCGTGAGCGAGGCCGCCGCGACATACGCGCCCGCGGAGCTTGAACGCGCCGATCGGCTGGAGGCTCTCCGCCTTGAGCAGCTGCCGCCGGTCGGGCGCGCCGAAGGGGACGAGCGGCGTCCGCAGCGCGATCCCGCGGAGCGTCTCGGCGGCGGCCCGGATCGCGGGCAGCTCGACGAGGTCGGGGAGGGGACGCGGGTCGGTCACGGACGCGGATGCTACCGCCGGGTGAGGCGCGGATAAGCCGCGGATAAGCGCCGCCCGCGATGCTGCGGGTCCGCATCGTCGATCGGGCACTCCTCGGACGGGATCGAGCCAGCGGATCGAGCGACGCCCGGACGGCCGGGCGAGGAGACGACCCATGACGACCCGGCGGGCGCGCGCCCGATCGATGCTCCACGCCCTCGCAGCGCTGCCGATGCTCGCGGCGTTCGGCGTGATCCTGGACCACGCCCGGCGCTGGTAGCGCCGGCGATCAGCCCCGGCCGCCCGCCGTCGCTTCGCCGGAGATCCGCGTCGCGAGCCAGACCGGGATCACGCTGAGGACGATCAGCACGAGCGCCACGACGTTGACGACCGGCAGCTCGGCCGGGCGCTGGATCGCGCTCAGGATCCACATCGGGATCGTCTGCGTGCCGGCGCCTGCGGTGAAGTTCGTGACGATGATCTCGTCGAACGACAGCGCGAACGCGAGCAGCCCGCCGGCCAGCAGCGCCGTGCTCATGCCGGGCAGCGTGACCCGCCGGAAGGTCATCGACCGGATCCGCGCCGAGGTCGGACGACGCCTCCTCCGGCGTGCGTGGCAGCCGGCGCAGGCGGGCGATCACGTTGTTGAAGGCGATGACGACGCAGAAGGTGGCGTGGCCGACGATGATCGTGAACAGGCCGAACGGGATCTCGAACGTGACGAACGTCGTGCGCAGCGCGATGCCCGTCACGACGCCCGGCAGCGCGATCGGCAGGATGAACAGGAACGAGATCGTCTGCCGCCCGAAGAACGAGTACCGCTGGACGGCGAGCGCCGCGAGCGTCCCGAGGACGAGCGCCAGGGCCGTCGCGATCGTGGCGACGATGATCGAGTTGACGAACGCCGAGATGAGGGTCGGGTTCGATGCCGCCTCGCCGAACCACTTGAACGTGAAGCCGGTCGGCGGCCAGGCCTGGGAGCGGCTCTCGTTGAAGGCGAGGACCGCGAGGATCCCCAGCGGCAGGTAGAGGAACACGAGGACCCCGCCGCTCACGATGCGGAGCAGGATGCGCGTCAGCCGTCCCTCGGTCATCGCATCGCCTACAGCGACTCGAACGCGCCGAGCCGGCGCGCGACGAGGAGGTAGACGGTCATCACGACGATCGGGATCAGCGAGTAGGCCGCGGCGAGCGGCAGGTTGCCGAGGCTCGAGTTGTCGTAGATGACGTTGCCGATGAACTTCGCGTCGGACACGAGGTCGGGCGTGATGTAGTCGCCCAGCGTCAGGGAGAACGTGAAGATCGAGCCGGCGACGAGCGACGGGAACACGAGCGGCAGGATGACCCGCCGGAACGTCGTGCCGGCGCGGCCGCCGAGATCGGCGGACGCCTCGAGCAGCGAGCCCGGGATCCGCTCGAGGCCCGCGAAGATCGGCAGGATCATGTACGGCAGCCACAGGTACGAGAACACGAGCCACGTGCTCCACAGCTCGGTCAGGCCGGGCGCCGGGATCCCCAGCGGGGTGAGGACCCACTCGACGAAGCCGTTGCCCTGGAGGATCGTCCGCCACGCGTAGACCTTCACGAGGTACGCGGCCCACAGCGGCATCAGCACGGCGATCACGAGCAGGCCCCGCTTTCGCGGCGAGGCGATGCGGGCCATGTAGTAGGCGATCGGGAACGCGAGCAGCGCGTCGGTGACGGTGACGAGGGCCGCCATCCCGATCGTGCGCAGCGCGATGGTCCGGTACACGGGCTCGCTCGCGATGTCCTGGAACGCCTCGAGCGTCCACGAGAACGGGATCACCTGCCCGGTGAACGCGTCCTTGTCCCAGAACGCGTTGAGCAGCAGGACGAACAGCGCCCCGAGATAGGCGATGAGGAGCCAGCCGAGGGGTGCCGCGAGGAGCAGCCGGGCCTGGCGTGGTCCGCCGGGGATGGAGCCAGGCCGCGACCCGGCGCAGCACCGTCCGGCGCGGCGCGGGCAGGGCCGGCAGCGGCGGCGGGACGGAGGCCGGGGCAGAGCCGGCGTCGTCGGCGTGGGCGGTCATCGGTGGGCTGGGCGCCTCGCGGGAGCGGTGGCAGGGGTGCCGCGTGTCCGGCGGCGGAGCCGTCGAACGGGTGCGGGCCCGCCGGCACGAGGCCGGCGAGCCCGTCAGTAGCGCTTGGTCAGCGGGCCCGGGTCAGGCGCCGCGGAGCTTGGTCCACGCCTCGACCCAGTCGTCCTGGTCCTTGCAGGTGGTGGCCGCGTCGTCATCGGCGCAGTCGGCCTGCGGGGTGGCCCAGTACCAGATCTTGTCGTAGTAGGCCTCGTCGTCCGCGTGCGTCAGCTCGCAGTGACCGGCCGAGAGCGCCTCCGCGACCTCGCACGCCTGCGGGCTCGTCGGCGCCTCGCCGAACCACACCGTCGCCTGGCCGTTGGCCTCGGCCGACATCATGTGGTCCATCCACATGAGCATGCAGTTCGGGTGCTTCGCCTTGGACGCGATCATCCACGTGTCGGACCAGCCCGTGGAGCCCTCCTCGGGGAGGATGCCCTTGACCGGCTGGCTGTCGGCGCCGAGCAGGTTCACCTGGTACTGCCAGGTGGTGCCGACCACGACGTCGCCCGCCGTGTACGAGGTCACCTGGTCGGCTGCGGTGCCCCAGTACGTCGCCCCGTTGGCCTTCTGGGCCTCGAGCAGCTTGATCGCCTCGGCGAACTGCGCATCGTTGAGCTGGTACGGGTTCTTGATGCCCAGCTCGGGGTTCTTCGTCATCAGGTGCAGCGCCGCGTCGGCGATGTAGATCGACGAGTCGTAGACGCTGATCTTGCCCGCGTAGTCCGCGCCGCCCTCCCACACCGGGTCCCAGCTGGTGGGCTCGGGCGTGACGACCTCGGTGTTGAAGCCGAGCAGGTTCGGCCCGCGGCCGTGCGGGACGCCGTAGTTGACGCCGTCGACGGTGTTGTGCGGCAGGTCCTTGAGGCCCGCGTACACGTTCGCGTAGTTCGGGAACAGCGAGGTGTTCACCGGGGCCACGATGCCGCCGGCGATGAGCCGGGTGGTCGCGTCGCCGGACGCCGAGATGCCGTCATATTCGCCCGACTGCATGAGCGAGACGCCGTTGTTGGAGTCGGTCATGTCGGTGTTGCTGACCTTGCAGCCGGTCTTCGTCTCGAACGGGGTGACCCAGTCGTAGGCCGGGTCGGTCGCGCCACGCTCCGCGTATCCCGCCCACGTGACCAGGTTGAGCGCCCCTTCGCCCGCGCCGATCGACGCTGGCGGGCTCGGGGCCGCCGATCCGCTCGCGCCGCCGCTACAGGCGGCGGCGAGGAGCGCCACGACGCCGGCCAGCGCCAGGATCCTCGGTTGCTTCATGCGGTCTGTTCCTCCTCCGATGCTGCCCCCCGTCTGCGACGGGCAGGCAGTGATGCCGTTTCCAGATGAGCCGCACCTCGCGGCCCTGCTGCGCGAGCGCCTCGGTCGAGGTCGTGCGCAGGTTCTGTTCCGTGACCACGAGCTCGGCCCCCGCCTCGAGCTGGACGATGTAGCGCGTATCCGGGCCGACGTAGACGACCTCCCGGATCCGCCCCGCGGCTGCCACCTCGTCGTCCGCGGGCTCGTTGGCGGGCGAGGCGAGGTGGATCTTCTCGGGCCTGACGGTGAACGTGCCCGGCGTGCCGACGATCGCCCGTGCGGCCTCGCCGGTCAGCAGGTTGGAGGTGCCGACGAAGCCCGCCACGAACCGCGTCGCGGGCTTCTCGTAGACCTCGGCCGGGGCACCCACCTGCTCGATCCGTCCGCGGTTGAAGACCGCGATCCGGTCGCTCATGGTGAGCGCCTCCTCCTGGTCGTGGGTGACGTAGATGAACGTGATCCCGACCTGTTGCTGGATGCCCTTGAGCTCGACCTGCATCTCCTCGCGGAGCTTGAGGTCGAGCGCCCCGAGGGGCTCGTCGAGCAGCAGGACACGAGGCCGGTTCACGAGCGCGCGCGCGAGGGCGACCCGCTGCCGCTGGCCGCCCGAGAGCTGGCCCGGCTTGCGCTTGTCGTAGCCCTCGAGGCGGACCATCTCGAGCGCCTCGGCCACCCGGCGGTCGCGTTCCGGCTTGGCGACGCGGCGGATGACGAGGCCGTAGGCGACGTTGTCCGCGACCGTCATGTGCGGGAACAGCGCGTAGTCCTGGAACACGGTGTTCACGTCGCGCTCGAACGGGGCGAGGCCCGTGACGTCGTGCCCGTGGAGGAGCACCCGGCCCGCGGTCGGCAGCTCGAAGCCCGCGATCATGCGCAGCGTCGTCGTCTTGCCCGAGCCCGACGGGCCGAGCATCGAGAAGAACTCGCCGTCGCCGATCTCGAGATCGATGCCATCGACCGCCGCGACGTCCCCGAACCGCTTCTCCAGGCCCTCGAGCCGCACGGCCGGGCCCGGGTCCGCCTTGTGCGTGATGGTTCTCGACGTGCTCGTGTGCGTGCGGCTGGACGGTGCCGTGCACGTGCGGAACGGGATCCGTGGGCGTGGCGGTCACTCGGGCGGCGACTCCTGGGGCACCGGGACGGTCGGTGCAGCGGTACGAGACCTGCCGGCGCACCCTTCCTCAGGGGGGCGGCGAGGTGCGCGCACGCTACGGGCGCACCCGCGCAGTGTCAAGGGTGATCCCATCGTGCGGAGCGTCGCCACGCGTGTCCCGCATGATGGTGTCGTGCACCCCTCGACAGCCGCGCTCCGCGTCTCCGGTCGTCCTCGGAGCGGCCGGGTCGACGTCCCGGGGCCGTGCCGCCGCGACGGCGGCCGCCGCGCTGACGCTGGTCGCGGTCGTCGGGGCTTGCGGGTCCGGTGGGGCGCCGGCCACGCCGCCGATCACGCCGGGAGCGAGCGCGACGCCGCGCGACGTCAACATCGTCATGCGCGAGTACGGCTACGTGCCCCAGGTCGTCGATCTCGTGCCCGGCGAGACGGTCGTGCTCCACGTGCTCAACGGCGGCCTCGAGACGCACGAGGCCGTGGTCGGCGACCTCGAGGCACAGCTCGCGTGGGAGGAGGCCGAGCTGGCGACGATCGACCATCCGCCGGGTCCGACGCCGTTCGTGCCGCCGCCCGAGGACTTCGACGGCACCCGGATCGTCGCCGGGTCCGGGCAGCGGCTCGACGTCACCTGGACGGTCCCGGCGGACGGACCCGATGCGGCGGGCGGCTGGTTCGTGGGCTGCCACATCCCGGGCCACTGGGCGAAGGGGATGGTGGTGCCGGTCCGGTTCGTGGCCCCGGGCGGGACGCCGATCGGGACGCCGCCTTCCCTGCCCGGCAGCTCCCCGAGCGCTTCGCCCGGCGGCTGACCGCCTGCTGCGGCGGGCGTGCCCGCGCGGCCCGGCTGCGGGAGGCGCGGTGGTATCGTTTCGACGGTGCCACGGGAGCCGCGGGCACCCTCGGCCGAAGATCAGGAGAGCCCCTGCATGGCGTATGTCATCGCCGAACCGTGTATCGACGTGTTGGACATCTCGTGCGTGTCCGTCTGCCCGGTGGACTGCATCCACTACGACGAAGGCACCGACCGGAAGCTCTTCATCGATCCCAACGAGTGCATCGACTGCGGCGCCTGCGAGCCCGAGTGCCCGGTGAACGCGATCTTCCCCGAGGAGAGCGTCCCGACCGAGTGGGCGCAGTACACGCAGGTCGACGCCACCTGGTACACCGACAAGGCCGCGGCCCGCACGCTGGTCGACGAGCTCAAGCCCGCCTGACCCGCCCGGCGGCAGCGTCCCGGCCGCGCCCCCCACCGTACCGACGCCCCTCCCGACGGGGGCGTTCGCATGTCCCGGGCGCGCAACGGGGCCGGCCCGCGACCCCACGTAGACTCTGACCGTGCGTATCGTCTCGCTCCTCCCGTCCGCCACCGAGATCGTGTTCGCGCTCGGGCTGGGGGACGACCTCGTGGGCGTCACGCACGAGTGCGACTACCCGCTCGAGGCGCGCGACAAGCCCGTCGTCACCCGGGCGGTCCACGACCTGGTCAGCGCCTCGTCCCACCAGATCCATTCGCTGGTCGAGGACTCGATGCGCTCCCACCAGGCGCTGTACGAGCTCGACGAGGCCGCGCTCGAGGCCGCGCACCCCGACCTGATCCTCACCCAGGAGCTGTGCCGCGTGTGCGCGGTCGGCTACCAGGAGGTCAACGAGGTCGCCCGCCGCCTCGACGGCGAGGTCACGGTGCTGAGCCTCGAGCCGGTCTCCATCGAGGGGATCCTCAACACGATCCAGACCATCGGCGCGATGACCGAGGCCGAGGACGCCGCGATCGACGTCGTCGAGGACCTCCGCGAGCGGCTGCGCCATGTCAACGAGATCGTCGGCGGGCGCCGCGAGCACGGGTTCGTGCCGCCGCGGGTCGCCGCCGTCGAGTGGCTCGATCCGCCGTTCGCCGTCGGCCACTGGGTCCCGGAGCAGGTCCGGATCGCCGGCGGCTGGGAGCTGCTTGGTGCGGAGGGCGGCAAGAGCGTCCCGACGACCTGGGACGCCGTCCGCGAGGTCGACCCGGAGATCCTCGTCCTGATGCCCTGCGGCTTCGACCTGCCGAGGACGGTCGAGGAGTGGGCGAAGCAGCCTCGCCCCGACGGCTGGGACACGCTCAAGGCGGTCGAGTCGGGCCGCGTGTTCGCGACCGACGGCTCGGCGTACTTCTCGCGGCCCGGCCCGCGCGTCATCGACGGCATCGAGCTCCTCGCCGAGCTGATCGATCCCGCCGCGTTCGACGGGATGTCGCCCGACGGCAGCTGGGAGCGCGTCGGCTAGCTCGCCGGCCGTCCGCCGATGCCGTTCCGGGACCGCTTCGACTGCCTGTGGTGCGGCACGCCGCACGTGACCCGGGCGCCATCCGACCTCGAAGGCTGGGCGCAGCTGTGCCCGACCTGTCTCGGCAAGGCCGGCACCAACGAGTTCCTCCGCGCGCGGCTGCGCACCGCCCTCGCCGAGCGCGGGCGCGCCGGGGAGGACGACGCCTCGACGGGTGCGCCTTCGACGATGACGCCATCGTCGACGACTGCGACGGCGCCCGCGACGAAGAAGCCGGCTCGGGCCCGTCCGCCGGCCCGCGCCTTTCCCGATGACTGGTTCCTCCGCCGCGGCCCGTTCGAGCACGGCGCGATCCACGACACGGCCTGGAACGCGGAGCTCGACGTCGTCACGCGCTGGCTCGACGGGCTCGGGCTCCACGGCCGCATCGACGAGCCGGCGGCTGGCACGGGGTTCTTCTCCCCGCTGCTGGCGGACCAGGGCGAGCTCCATGCCTCGGACGAGGATGGTGCCGCGCTCGACCTCGCGCGCGATCGCCTCGTGGCGCACCGGCTCCTCGCCCATCTCCATGTCGCGGACCCGTGGACCGTCACCGAGCCGGGTCGCGCGGACGCCGTCGTCGCCGGCTTCCTCACCGGCCGGGTGCGTGGCGCGGGCCTCGACCGGGCGCTCGCCTCGCTGCGCGAGCGGCTCGTCGCCGGTGGCCGGCTGGCCGTCATCGACCTGCGTCCCGACCCGCAGGGCGGCCCGCCCGACGGGATCGCCTGGACGTGGCACGACCCCGCGGTGCTGGAGGCGGCCATCGTCCGCGCCGGCTTCGACGTGGTCCGCATCACGATGACTGGCCGATTCTTCCTGCTCGCGACGGCCGAGGCCCGCTAGTCAGGGGACCGCGGGAGCCCGGAGCGGCGAAACCCCGGTGCTATCCTCCGGCGCGATGTCACCCCTTGCGAACCGGACGATCGCCACGGTCGGCTCCGGCGTGATGGCCGAGGCGATGATCGCCGGATTCCTCCGCGCGAACCTCGTCGAGCCCGGCCAGATCGTCGCCAGTCACCCGCGCGCCGAGCGCCGGACCGCGCTCGCCGACGCGCACGGCATCCGCGTCGTCGCGTCGAACGTCGAGGCGGTCGACGGGGCTGACGTCATCGTCCTCGCCGTGAAGCCGCAGATGCTCGCGCGCGTCGGGCGCGAGATCGGGCCGCACCTCCGCCGCGGCCAGCTCGTGCTGTCGGTGCTCGCCGGCCCGACGACGAAGGCGCTCACCGCCGCCCTCGGCCACGACCAGGTCGCGCGCGCGATGCCCAACACGCCGGCCCGCATCGGCAACGGCATGACGGTCTGGTACGCCACGCCCGACACGACCGAGGACCAGCGCAGCCAGGCGAAGGCCCTGCTCGGCGCGCTCGGGGCGGAGCTCGAGGTCGAGGACGAGAAGTGGGTCGCGATGGCGACCGCGGTGTCCGGCACGGGCCCCGCCTACGTGTTCCTCGTCATGGAGGCGCTCATCGACGCGGCCGTCCACATCGGGTTCCCGCGCCACATCGCGCACGACCTCGTGATCGAGACGCTCGAGGGCAGCACCCGGTTCGCGAAGCAGTCCGGCGACCACCCGGCCGTGCTGCGGAACATGGTCACCTCCCCGGCCGGCACGTCCGCCGCGGCGATCCACGAGCTCGAGTCGGGCCGCCTCCGGACCGTCCTCAGCGAGGCGGTGTGGGCCGCGTTCCGGCGGACCGTGGAGCTGGGCGACCAGATGGACGAGCAGCTCGCGACCCCCGAGGCCGAGCGGCCGAAGTCGGACCGGTCCGAGTAGCCCACCGGGCCCGATGGCCGACCGATCGTCCGTGAGCGAGCTCGCCGAGCGCGCGATGCGCTCCGTGCTGCTGACGCTGTCCCACCGCAAGGCGATCGGCCGCCTGGCCACCCGGATCCCCGTCACCCGGCCGATGGTCCGGCGGTTCGTCGCGGGCGAATCGATGGACGAGGCGATGCCCGCCATCGAGCGGCTGCACGAGCAGGGGATGGGCACGACCGTCGACGTGCTCGGCGAGTCGGTGACGGCCGAGGCCGACGCGAGGGCAGCAAGCGCGCGCTACATCGCCGTCCTGGACGAGCTCGCCGCCCGCGGCCTCGACCGCAACGTCAGCCTCAAGCCGAGCCAGATGGGCCTCACGATCGACGAGGGCCTCGCGCGGGAGACGATCGGCGCCGTCGTCGCCAAGGCGGTCGAGACCGGCGCGTTCGTCCGGATCGACATGGAGAACCACCCGTACACGGATCGGACGCTGGACCTGTGGCGCGAGCTGCGACCCGCGGACCGCACGAACGGGGCGGACGTCGGCGTCGTGATCCAGGCGGCGCTGCGGCGCAGCGAGGCGGACGTCGAGGCGGTCATTGCCGAGGGCGGCCGCATCCGCCTGTGCAAGGGCGCCTACAAGGAGCCCGAGTCGGTCGCCTTCCAGGACAAGGACGAGGTCGACGAGGCGTACGAGCGCCTGATGCTCCGCCTCCTGCGTGCGGGGCGGTACCCGGCGCTCGCGACGCACGACATGCGCCTGATCAAGCGGGCGATCGAGGTCGCGACCGCGGAGGGGATCGGGCGCGACGCGTTCGAGTTCCAGATGCTCTACGGCGTGCGCCGCGACCTGCAGGAGCAGCTGGCCGGGGCCGGGTGGCGGGTGCGCGTCTACGTGCCGTTCGGCGAGCAGTGGTATCCGTACTTCATGCGCCGGCTCGCGGAGCGGCCGGCCAACGTGTCGTTCCTGCTCCGGAACCTGTGGCGGGAGCGCGGCCGGCCGTAGCGGCGGAGAATCCAAGAGCCGCCGGGATCCCGGCGGCTCAGGCGTTCGCGGTGGCTGCGGTCAGCCGCCGAGTGATTACCAGCGGCGAGCGTGGTCCGCGAAGATTGGAAAGCCCGCAGCGGCGCTTCCGAGGAACATCGCGGCGCGCATCGCGTGCCACTTGAGCGTCGACTTCATCCCGGTTTTCCCCTGAGTACACCGGCGAGGTGGGCTCCTCGCTCGGAAGGACCCAGACCGTATGCCCGGCGGGCATGCGCCGGGCATGACCCATAGGTACTGGTACCGGTGCGCCTTAAAGTCGCCCGTGGTGCGCCGCCGCAACGTCCGTGCGGGGCCCGGACGCCGTGTCCGGGACCAGTCAGCCGAGCGCGGGGACCCGGAACCAGAAGGTCGATCCCTCGCCCGGGATCGAGGTCACGTCGAGCACGCCGCCGTGCGCCTCGACGATCTGGCGCGAGATCGGCAGGCCCAGGCCGGTGCCCTTCGGCCCGTCGGGGACGGTGTCGGACGCCTGGCGGAACGGCTCGAAGATCCGCTCGGCATCCTCGGGCGCGATGCCCCGGCCGGAGTCCGTCACGGCGACCCGGACGTGGCGTACGTCGTCGACGACCTCCTCCGCGACGACCACCCGGACGCCGCCGTCCGGCGTGAACTTCACCGCGTTGGACACGAGGTTGATCACGACCTGGACGAGCCGGTCACGATCGCCGTCGATCTCCGGCAGGCCGTCCGCGATCGACGTCTCGAGCGCGAGCCCGCTCACCTCGAACAGCGCCGACGTCGACGCGAGCGCCTGGCGCACCACGTCCTCCAGCGCGAGCGGCGCGAGGTGCCACTCGAACCGGCCGGCCTCGATCTTCGCGAGGTCCAGCAGGTCGTTGATCAGCCCGGTAAGCCGGTCGCCCTCGGCGACGATGATCCCCAGCGTCTCGCCGACCTGGCGGACGGCCCGGTCGACCTTCGGGTCGTCGCGCGGCACGACCGGGAACACGACCTCGTCCAGCCGCTTGCGGTTGAGCCGCGCAAAGCCGACGACCGACGTCAGCGGCGTCCGCAGCTCGTGGGACACGTTGGCCAGGAACCGGCTCTTCGCCTCGTTCGCGTCCTCGGCGGTCGCCCGCGCCCGCTCCGCCTCGGTCATCGCGTCGACGAGGTCGGCGGTGCGCGCCGCGACCCGCGCCTCGAGCGCCCGGTTCTGCGCCTCGAGCTCCGCGTACAGCCGGGCCGACTCGATCGCGCCGGCAAACAGCGACCCGACGGTGAACAGGAGCGGCCCGTCGGCGGGGGTGAGGTCTCGACCCGATCGCCGGTCGCCGACGACGAGGACGCCGACCGACCGTCCCTGGGTCACGAGCGGCGTGCCGACGAACCCGGTCGAGCCGAGCACCGCCGCGATCCGCCGGTTGCCCTCGTCCGGATCGCCGGCGGCATCGCGGAACCGGAGCGGCCCGTCCGCGCGGGCGAGCGCGGCGAGCGCCGAGGTCGGGTCGTCGAGCGGCACCCGCAGGTCGGTGACGAGCATCGCGAGCCCCGGCGGGCCGCCGGCGACGCGGCAGCCGCCCAGGGACGAGCTCGCGGGATCGGCGAACGCCATGAGGCCGCGCTCGAAGCCGAGGTTGCCCACGATCTCCGCGAGCCCGCGCTCGACGAGCGCGTCGAGGTCGAGCGTCGAGCCGAGGGCGATGCCGATCGCGTTGATCCCGGCGAGCTCGGCGAGACGGTCGCGGAGGTCCCGCTCGAGGCCGGCGTCGCGGGTCGCGTGGCCCTCCTCGTCGAGGCCCGCCTCGTCGTGGTCCGCGGGATCCGGGTCCGGGGTGTCGCGGGGCACGGGATCGGCCCGCCGGGTCCGGAGGCTCAGCGCCCGGAACGGGCCGCGAGCGCGCGCCCGATGGCAGGCCCGGCGAGCGCCGCGATCGCGGTCACGACCTTGAGGTCGGCGGCCCGGAACGCGCCCCCGGCCGCCGTCGCCCCGACCGCCCCGATCACCCGGTCGTCGGCCCGCAGCGCCGCGACGACGAGGCTGCCTGCCGCCTGCTCCTCGTCCGTCGCGCGCGCATCGTCCGCGGCGGCCTCGACCAGCTCGGCGAAGCCGGTCTCGACGACCTCGCCGACGATGCCCGGTCCCGACCCGCGCGGCGGTGAGCGGCGAGCCGGTGCCGGCCGAGCCCGGCGCCGCGGCCAGCGTGCCGTCCGGTCCGGTGAGCAGCAGGAACCCGCGCGCGTCGTGGGGCAGTCGCGACAGCTCGGCGGTCGCCGTCCCGACGATCGACTCGAGGTCGGTCGAGCCGCCGATCGCCGCGGCAAGGTCGTAGATCAGCGACAGCTCGCGGTATCGCTCGAGGGCCTCGTTGGCGAGCGAACGCTTGTCCCGCTCGCGCGCGGCCGCGTACGCGAGGACCGCCGCGATCCCGCGCGCCGCGCGCCCGCCTTCGACCGTGCCGAGGACCTCGCCCTCGACCGCGACCTCGTGCCGGCCCTCACCCGCGCCCGTCCCGTCCCGCTCGAGGACGACCTCGCCCTCCGCGTCGCGGATCGTGACCGCGGCGTCGGTGCCGGCGAGCAGCGCCGAGACCATCGGCGCGACGTGGCGGTGGCGGACGATGAGCCGCCGCAGCTCGCTCATGCCGTGCCCAGGACCTCGTGGGCGATCGCGAGCAGCTCGTCCGGGTCGAACGGCTTCGTCAGGTAGCGGTTCGCGCCGGCGGCCAGCCCGGCCTCGCGATCGACGGCCTGGCCCTTCGCGGTGAGCAGCACGATGTGGGTGTCCGCCTTGCCGAGCTCGTCGCGGACGGCCCGTGCGACCTCGAGGCCGTTCCGCTTGGGCATCATCACGTCGAGGAACACGAGGTCCGGCGACTGGGCCTCGATCGCGGCCAGGGCCTCATCCCCGTCGGACGCGGTGTACAGCTCCACGCCCTCGTCGAGCAGCTCCTCCAGCGTCTGTTCGATCAGCAGCCGGATGTGCTGCTCGTCGTCGACGATGAGGACGCTCCGCGACATGGATCCTCCGGGGGCGGGATGGGGGCTGCCAACGATGCCCGAACGCGCGATGGCCTGCAAGGTGACCCCGCGCGTCCGTATCCTGCGCGAGTGACCGTCTCCCAGCCCGCTCCCGCCCCCGCGCCCGCCCAGCCACCCGCGCTGCCGCCGGGCCTCGACACCCCCGCGCTCGTCGTGTTCGTCGACCGCGTCTGGGCCAACATCCAGCGGCTCCAGGCCGAGATGGACCAGCGCGGCGTCGCGCTGCGGCCCCACGTCAAGACGCACAAGAGCGTCCGCATCGCGCGGATGCAGGTCGATGCCGGCGCGCGCGGCCTGACCGTCGGCACGCTCGGCGAGGCGGAGGTGATGGCGTCGGCAGGCCTCCGCGACCTGTTCCTCGCCTACCCGCTGTGGGCCGAGGGACCGAAGGCGACGCGGCTCCGGGCCGTCCACGACACGGCGGACCTCCGCGTCGGCGTGGACAGCGTCGCCGCGGTGGAGCGGCTCGCGGCCGCGGTCCGTGGCGGCCGCCGGCCGCTGCGGGTCGTGATCGAGATCGACTCGGGGCTCCACCGGACGGGTGTCGCGACGCCCGACGAGGCCGCAACGGTCGCGAAGGCGGCGGCCGCCGCCGGGCTCGAGGTGCTGGGCGTGTTCACCCACGGCGGGCACGCGTACCGCCCGGGCGCGGCGGGTGGCGTGGCGCTGGACGAGGTCACCGCGCTGGAACGCGGGGCCGCGGCGCTCGAGGCCGCCGGGTTCGAGGTGTCGGTCATCTCCGCCGGCTCGACGCCCACGCGCACGCTGTCGGCCGACGGGCCGCGTGACCGAGATGCGGGCCGGGACGTACGCGCTCGGCGACCGCCAGCAGGTCGCGCTGGGCGCGATCGGGCCCGATGACGTCGCCGCGTTCGTGGCCGCCACGGTCGTGGCCGCGCGGCCCGGCCGGGCGGTGCTCGACGCCGGCGCCAAGGCGCTCACCAAGGACGTGCCGGCGTTCGTCGAGGGGTTCGGGTCGATCCCGGCCTGGCCCGGCTCGGTGATCGAGAAGCTCAACGACTACCACGGGATGGTGGCGCTTTCCGCCGCCCCGCGACCGGCGATCGGGGACATGGTCGCCGTCGTGCCCAACCACATCTGCCCGGTCGTCGACCTCGTGTCGTCGTTCGTCGCCGTGGGCACCGACGGCCGCGCCGACCACTGGGCGGTCGATGCCCGAGGACGCTCCGGATGACCGCCGACGTCCCGCCGCGGGGCGACCTCCGCCGCCGCGTCCTCGCCGGCGAGTCGACCATCGGCGTGTTCGTCGGCCTCGGGGCGCCGGCCGCGGCCGAGCTGATCGGCCGGGCCGGCTACGACTGGGCGATCCTCGACCTCGAGCACGGCATGGGCTCCGTCGCCGACCTCCACGCCCAGCTGCTCGCCGTCCAGACGACGCCGACCGCGGCCCTCGTGCGCGTGCCGTCCGTGGAGCGCCTGCGCATCGACCGCGCCCTGGACCTCGGTGCGGACGGGGTGATGCTGCCGCAGGTCCGCACCGTGGCCGAGGCGCGCGACGGCGTGTCCTGGATGCGCTATCCGCCGGCCGGCGTGCGCGGCGTCGCGCTCGTCACCCGCGGGGCGGGCTACGGGGCGGTCGACCACCCCGATGTCGCGGCGCGCGTCAACGAGTCGCTCCTCGGCGTGTTCCAGGTGGAGTCGCCCGAGGCGGTCGCGGCCGCGGACGACCTCGCCGCGATCGACGGCGTCGACGTCCTGTTCGTCGGCCCCGCGGACCTGTCGCACAGCATGGGCATCCCCGGCCAGATCGACCATCCGGACTTCACCGCCGCCCTCGACCGGGTCATCGCCGCCACGCGCCGGCACGGCAAGGCGGCGGGGATCCTGCTCCGCGACGGCGCGTCGGTCGCCGCGTCGCACGCGCGCGGGTTCACGTTCCTCGGCGTCGGGTCGGACGTCTCGTTCGTCATCGCCGGCGCCCGGCGCGAGCTCGAGGCGGCTCGCGGCGCGCTGCGCGACGCCTGAGACGCCGCCGCCGCGGCGCCACCGCCGGCGACCCTGCCGCGCACCCCTGCCGCAACGCTCCTGCGGCCCGATCGGGCCTCTCCGCGTACACTGGGCTCGTGGCCGAACTGACCGAGCGCGCGGTCACCGCGCGCGTTCCCGCCCTGACCTCCCAGCCCCTCATGGTGGTGGGTCGGCGCGAGCCCGTGACGGTCGGCCCGGGCACCCCGGTCGCGGCCTGCCTGCGGGCGATCCAGCGCACCGGGACGGGCGATTCGGTGTTCGTCACCGACCGCGACGGCCGCCTCGCCGGCGTCCTCACCGAGCGCGACATCTTCGGCCGCCTGGTCGGGGCCGACGTCGCGGGCTCGGTCAACCTCGAGTCCCCGGTCGAGCAGTACATGACGACCGAGCCGCGGACCCTCCGGCTGGAGCAGACGGTCGCCGATGCGATCGACCTGATGCAGTCCGGCAAGTTCCGCAACATCCCGGTGATCGACGACGACCGGCGGCTCGTCGGCGTCGTGCGCCAGGTGGACGTCCTCAAGTTCCTCGCGGAGTCGTTCCCCGAGGAGCTGCTGAACCTCCCACCCCGACCGCATCAGCGCATGGAGCAGGCCGAAGGCGGATGACGACGACACAGGAACGGATCGAGCACGACGTCAAGGAGCTCGACCGGGTCACGATCCGCTTCGCCGGCGACTCCGGCGACGGCATGCAGCTGACGGGGACGCAGTTCACCCGGACCGCCGCGGTGTTCGGCAACGACGTCAGCACGTTCCCGGACTACCCGGCCGAGATCCGGGCCCCCGCCGGCTCGCTGCCCGGCGTGTCCGGCTTCCAGATCAGCTTCTCGGCCTCGGACATCCACACCCCGGGTGACCAGCCGGACGTCCTCGTCGCGATGAACCCGGCCGCGCTCAAGACCAACGTCGGCGAGCTGCCGGCCGGCGGCGCGCTGATCGTCAACAGCGACGCGTTCACCCAGCAGAACCTCAACAAGGCGGCGTACGCCTCGAACCCGCTGACCGACGGCTCGCTCAAGCACGTGACGGTGTTCGAGGTCCCGATCTCGACCCTCAACGAGCGGTCGCTCGAAGGCCTCGAGATGACGTCGAAGCAGAAGGACCTGACGAAGAACTTCTTCGCGCTGGGCCTGATGTTCTGGCTGTACGAGCGCTCGATGGATCCGACGATCGCGTGGATCGGCCAGAAGTTCGGCGCCCGGCCGGTCATCGCGGAGGCGAACACCCGCGCCCTCAAGGCGGGCTACGCGTTCGGCGAGACGACCGAGATGTTCCACACGACCTACCGGGTGCCGAAGGCGCGCCTCGATCCCGGGACGTACCGGAACATCACCGGCAACGAGGCGACCGGTCTCGGCTTCCTCACCGCCTCGAAGCTCGCCAAGCGCCAGCTGTTCTACGGCTCGTACCCGATCACGCCGGCCTCGGACATCCTCCACCAGCTGTCGGGCTACAAGCACTTCGGCGTGCGGACCTTCCAGGCCGAGGACGAGATCGCCGCGATCGGCGCCGCGATCGGCGCGTCGTACGGCGGCGCGCTCGCCCTCACCGGCACGTCCGGTCCCGGCGTCGCGCTCAAGCAGGAGGCGATCGGCCTCGCGGTCATGACCGAGCTGCCGCTCGTCGTCATCGACGTCCAGCGCGCCGGCCCGTCGACCGGCATGCCGACGAAGGTCGAGCAGGCGGACCTGCTGATGGCGCTCTACGGCCGCAACGGCGAGAGCCCCGTCCCGATCGTCGCCCCGGCGACTCCCGGCGAGTGCTTCTCGTTCGCGATCGAGGCGGCCCGGCTCGCGCTCAAGTACATGACCCCGGTCATCTACATGTCCGACGCGTTCGTCGCCAACGGCGCGGAGCCGTGGCAGGTCCCGTCGCTCGACGACCTGCCCGACATCTCGGTCGGGAACGCCGTCAAGGCGGAGGGCCCGTTCCTCCCCTACGACCGCGACCCCGAGACGCTCAGCCGCCCGTGGGCCATGCCCGGCACGCCCGGCCTCGAGCACCGCATCGGCGGGCTCGAGAAGGCCGACGGCCTGGGCAACGTCAGCTACGACCCCGACAACCACCACAAGATGACGCTCTACCGGGCCCAGAAGGTGGCCGGGATCGCGCGCGACATCCCGCCGCTCGACGTGTTCGGGCCGGAGGAGGGCGAGCTGCTCATCCTCGGCTGGGGGAGCACCTACGGCGTGATCCGGAGCGCGGTCGAGCGCCTGCAACGCCGAGGGCCGCAGCGTCGCCCACGCCCACCTCCGCTACCTCAACCCCTTCCCGGCCAACACCGGCGACCTGCTGCGGCGCTACCGGACGGTCCTCGTCCCGGAGCTCAACCTCGGCCAGCTCGCGTTCCTGCTGCGGGGCACGTACCTCGTCGACGCGGTGGGCTACAACCGGGTGAAGGGCAAGCCGTTCCGCATCCAGGAGATCGTCGACGAGGCCGTGCGCCTCCTCGACGAGCGCGGGTAGGAAGACGATGACCGACCAGATCACGCCCCCCGTCGCGCTTGCCGGCACCGAGCCGATCAAGCTCACCCGCAAGGACTTCGTGTCGGACCAGGAGGTCCGCTGGTGTCCCGGCTGCGGCGACTACTCGATCCTCGCCCAGACCCAGAAGGTGATGCCCGACTTCGGCGTGCCGAAGGAGAACATCGTGTTCATCTCGGGCATCGGCTGCGCCGGCCGGCTCCCGTACTACATGAACACGTACGGGTTCCACACGATCCACGGCCGCGCGCCGACGATCGCGACCGGCCTCAAGGCCTCGCGCCCGGAGCTCATGGTCTGGGTCATCACCGGCGACGGCGACGCGCTGTCCATCGGCGGCAACCACCTCCTGCACTCGATGCGCCGGAACGTGGACATCACGATGGTCATGCACAACAACCGGATCTACGGCCTGACCAAGGGCCAGGCGTCGCCCACGTCGGAGCTCGGCAAGAAGACGAAGTCGACGCCCGATGGGCTCCGTGGACCGGCCGATCCAGCCGCTGACGATCGCGCTCGCGGCCGAGGCGACGTTCGTCGCGCGCACGGTGGACACCCACACCGAGCACATCCAGCAGACCCTCGAGGCCGCCGGCCGCCATCGCGGCAGCTCGTTCGTCGAGGTCCTCCAGAACTGCAACATCTTCAACGACGGCGCCTGGCGCGACTTCACGGACCGCGAGATCCGCGAGGACCGGATGCTCACCCTCGAGCACGGCAAGCCGATGATCTTCGGCAAGGAGCGCGACAAGGGCATCCGGCTCGACCGGCCTCAAGCCGGAGATCGTGACGATCGGCGAGGACGGCATCACCGAGGCGGACCTGCTCGTCCACGACGCGCATGCCGAGGACCCGTACCTCGCGCTCATCCTGTCGCGGATGTTCTGGCCCGAGTTCCCGGTGCCGGTCGGCGTCCTGCGGGACGTGCAGAAGCCCACCCACTCCGACCTGATCGACGCCCAGATCGAGCAGGCGATCGAGAAGTCCGGCGAGGGCAACCTCGCCAAGGCGCTCGTTGCCGGCGAGACCTGGACCGTCGAGTAGCGGGCCGGCGATGCTCTGCCCCATCTGCCGCCACGACAACTTCGAGGGCGAGGACTCCTGCACCAACTGCGGCGCCGACCTGCGCGCGGCCGACGTCCCGCAGCCCGCGCTCGAGTTCCACGACACGGTCCTCGGCGATCACCTCCACGCGCTCGGCTTCTCCGCCCCGCACACGGTTGACCCGACGACGGCCGTCGCCGACGCGATCCGCCTGATGCACGAGGAGGGCACGGACTGCCTGCTCGTCTGTGACGGGGGCCGGCTCGTCGGCATCTTCACCGACCGCGACGCGGTCGTCCGCGTCGCCGGCAAGCGGCTCGACGCGTTCGACGTCCGCGACTTCATGACGCCCGACCCGGTGGTGCTCCGCCACGAGGACACGCTCGCGGTGGCGGTCCACAAGATGGCGGTCGGCGACTTCCGGCACATCCCGATCGTGGACGAGTCCGGCTCGCCGGTCGGGGTCGTCGCCGCCGCGGACGTGTTCCGGCACATCGCCAACGCGCTCGGGTGAGCGGGGAGGCTGCCGCGCCCCGGGTGATCGTCCTCGCCGACGACCTCATCTGGGCGACCCGCCTCGTCGACGGCGTCCGCCGGGCGGGCGGCGTGCCCGTTCCGGCACGGACGGCCGCGGCGCTCGCGTCCGCGCTCCCCGACGCCGATGGCGCGCTCGTGGACCTGACGGCGCGTGCCTACGACGGGATCGCGGCCCTCGAGGCGGCGGCAGGCGCCGGCGTCCCGGTGATCGCCGTGGGGCAGCACGACGACGCGCCGCTCCGCTCGGCCGCGAAGGCGGCAGGCGCGACGCGTGTGTATGCCTATCGCGCGCTGTTCGAGCACGGTGACCGCGAGCTCGGCGCGTGGCTGCGCACCATCGACCGGGCGCCGACGGCGCCCGGGACCACGGAGGAGGATCGATGAGCGGCATCCCCGCGGAGCGGTACGGAGCCCGGCTGGCGGCGGCGCGCGTGGAGGCGCAGGCGGCGGGCCTCGACGTGCTGTGCATCGGCGTCGGCGCGGACCTGCGCTACCTGACGGGCTACGAGGCGCTGCCGCTGGAGCGGTTGACGATGCTGCTGGTGCCGGCCGCCGATGGCGTGCCGCTCACGCTGATCGCGCCGCGGCTCGAGGCGACGCCGGCCCGGACCTGCGCGGCCGCGGCCGCCGGGGCGGTCGAGGTCGTCACCTGGGAGGAGACCGAGGACCCGATGGCGCTCGTCGCGAGCCGCCTGTCGGAGGGGCTCGGGCGCGACGCGTCGGATCTCCGTTCGGTCGCCGTCAACGACTCGCTGCGCGCGGCGTTCGTGCTGGGGCTGCAGCGCGTGCTCCCCAACGCCTCGTTCATCGTCGCCTCGACCGTCCTGCGCCGGCTCCGGATGCGCAAGGACGCCGACGAGGTCGCGCTCCTGCGGCGGGCGGCGCAGGCCGCGGACCGGGTCGTGCTCGCGATCGCGAACGGCAGGCTCGTCGGACGCACCGAGGCGGACGTCGCGCGCGAGGTCCGGGAGCGGCTGCTCGCCGAGGGTCACGAGGTCTCCGAGTTCTCGATCGTCGCCTCGGGCCCGAACAGCGCCTCGCCCCACCACGACGCGGGCGAGCGGGTGATCCAGGGCGGCGAGCCGATCGTCGTCGACATCGGCGGCCAGGTCGAGGGCTACGGCTCGGACATCACGCGCACCCTGTGGGTCACGGGCGGCGACGCCACGGCCGGCCCCGACCCCGAGTTCCTGCGCCTGTACGAGGTGCTGCAGCGCGCCCAGGCGGTCGCGTCCGAGGCCGTGCGCCCGGGCGTCGCGTGCGAGGCGATCGACGCCGCCGCGCGCGACGTGATCACCGAGGCGGGCTTCGGGCCCAACTTCTTCCACCGCACGGGACACGGCATCGGCCTCGAGGGCCACGAGGAGCCGTACCTCGTGGCGGGCAACGGGGAGCCGCTGGCGGCAGGCTACGCGTTCAGCGTCGAGCCCGGGATCTACCTCGAGGGCCGGTACGGCGCCCGCATCGAGGACATCGTCGTGTGCACGGACGCGGGCGGGGAGTCGCTCAACGAGGCGCCGCGGGACCTGCTCGTCGTCGCGGGCTGACCAGGCGGGCCGTCGCGGGCGGGTCCGGGCCGGGCGCGGTATCATCCGCCGATCCGGCTGCCCACACGGCCGGCGCCCGAGAGCCCTGCATGACGTTCCTCTTCGCGGAGCCACGGCTCCGCTCGACGAGCCGATGAGCCGTCGCGGCCGACACGGCCGGCACGGTCACCCGGCAGGTCCACGACCCGCGCCCGGCGCCCCCGCGCCCGAGCGCGCACCCGGCGCCGTCGATGCCCGCCCCGCGGATGCCCGCCCGGTCGATGCGCGTCCGACCGACGGCCATGCCGCCGGCCCCGATGCGGTTGCTGCGCGGCCGATGACCGAGACGCCGGCGAGGCATCACGACGCGCACGCGCACGGCGGTAACGGCACGCATCCGGGCCCCGTGCCGTCGACCATCGCCATCGCGCCGGTCCCCGAGCCTGCCGGTCCGGCGGGCGGCTTCGACGGCGCTCGCTCCAATTGCACAACCGCCCAGCTCCGCCGGTTCATCAAGAGCCGCCCGTGGGTGCCGATGCACGAGCTGCGTCGCCGCTTCGGGATCTGGGGTGCGGACGACGACGTCTCGCCGATCCGCGTCGGTGACACGATCCTGCTTCATCGGCCTGCCGGCGATACGAGAGCCGGATGATGGCCGAGCTGCTGTCCGGCGGCGACGTCGGCTACGAGCTCTCGCTCGATCCGGGCGCACCGATCGTCGTCGGGGTCTACCCGATGCGGCCGGTGCCGCGATCCTGAGCGGCGTCTACGGCACGCGCCGGATGCGCGGGTGTCGTCCAGGCGACACAATTCGTGTGGTGCGTGGAGGCCACACGAGGTAACTACGGCGACCTTGACACTGATCAGGGCGTCTGACACCTTGACGTGACATTCAGCTCGATGTCGGCAGGACCTTCGTACCGGTCTTCCGAGAGGGCGATGTCGCCATCAACTGCCACGCAACGTCGGCTCCCCGACGAAGCGGGATCGGGGACACGGAGGACCAGGTGAACACGAAGCACATCAGGAAGCTGGCGACAGTGGCGGCGACCGCCGCGCTGACGTTGCAGCTGTTTGCAGGCGCGAGCGCAGCCGCGGTGCCGAACGCCGCGTGGGGCACGGTTGCGGTACCCGAGTTCTATAGCGACGGCAACAATGTGGCGTTCTTCACGACCTACTCGCTGACCGACTCAGGGCACGCTCGCCAAGCTGTACGTCGAGCCTTGATCTGACCGGCGCCGCAACGGCGACCGTCTGGCGACGAAGAATGGCAGCACCGTCGCGAAGGCCTGCGCTCCGGCGACTGGCACGTCGGTCGTGAGTGCACGTTCAAGACCGTCCGACAGGGCGATGACGTCGAAATCAAGGTCGTCGGCGACCCCGGCCGCATACACGGCCGACGCACAGGTCACGCTCGCGTCCTCGAGCTCGACCACCGGCTACGCTGATTCCGACGGTGGCAACAGCCATGGCGATACCTGGGACAGCGCGGCAAGTGCCGACCTCGACCGCAGACCCTGACTACGCGGGTCGGCTAGGCGCCGGCAAACCTCGACTGAGGGGCACCCTGACGGCCACGGGCAACCCGCAGGTCGCGGCCTTGGACAAGATCCCGGCCAATGTCGGCGCGACGATTCGCGAACGACGCCGGCGTGCGGCGTCCTCTGCGCTTCCCGTGCATCGACATCAACGTTGACGACGGCCGACCTTCGCCGAATCCGTTCATCGTCCAGGTCCACGTACTACGCGAACACGCGGCACCGACCTCGTACGTGCACACGTACGACGGCTCGGCCGGCGACACGCAGACGCAGACGATCACGAGTGCGCGAAGGGCAAGCCGACTACCCCTGCTTCACCTTGGCCAACAGGAACACCACCGCGACCCTCTACCTCCTGCACAACGGGCGGCGTGCGGCGAACGTAGTCGCGACGCGGGGCCCTCAGGCCGTCGCCGGATCCCCCAGCAACTCGATGACGCGAGCCGCCGACGACGAATCACCTTTCGCTTCATACAGCCTCAGGGCCTCCCGCAAGGGGGGCCCTGACTGATTCCTCGGCGGCCGACCGTGACCAGGACGCGGCCCAGCTCCGTCAGCGCGCTCGCCTTGAGTGGAGGTCCTCGCCCTCATGGCGAGGGCGACGGCCTGTTCCGCCAAGGTCAGCGCTCCTCCGCCCGGCCGGTGTTGGCCAGCACCTTGGCCCGTGGCTGTTCGCCATGCAACCTGCGGCCGAGGTCGTCCTCGTCTGCGAGGTCCTCGGCAAGTGCGGCGTAGCGCTCGGCCTCGGCGAAGTCCCCGCGCAGCGCGAGGACATTGGCGAGGATCGCGCATGACCGTCGAACGGAAGTAGCGCTCGTCGAGCCCGCAAGCGCCTCGTCGTCCTGCCGGAGGAGCGCTCGGCCGCCTCCAGGTCGCCGGCGAGGATCTCGACCCCGAGGCCTCGATGGAGGTTGAGTTCGCGTCGAGCCGTGCCTGGAGCTCGCACGAGGATCGGTCCGAACACGCCCAAGATCGAGCGCGCCTCTTCGAACGCCCGTCCATCGCCTTCAACGGCGCGAGCGCGGCGAGGACGATCGCCTCGGTTCGCCGGTTGCCGCGCATGCTGTCGAGCGCTCTTCGCAGCCCGGATCCCTTCGGACACCGGGCGTCGGGCCGTGGATCATCAGGTACGCGACGGCTGGCGCTCCCTGTGCGGCGAGTCGCTCGTCGCCGGCCCGCCCGCGCATGCGCGACCAGCCGGTCCGAGGAGACGTCGCCGCCTCGTAATCGGCCCAGCGTCAGTTCGCGCAACATGACTTCGATCCATGCGCGAGCCAGCGCGAAGTCGTCGTCCGTAGTCGCTCGAGGACCTTGATGAGGTTCTTCGCGGCTTCGATCTGGTGCGCGGCGCTCCCCGTCCCCGCGTATTGCTCGAGGGTCAGCCCGTTGATCGCCATGCGTGCCACGATGCCGATCGTCCCCCAGTGCTCGAGGCGATGGCGGCACCTCCTCGATCACGGCCGCTCGCCTCGTCGAATGACCCATGGCCGACCATCGCCTCCCCGAGGTCGAACAGGATGCTGAGGCGCGCTGGCGATGTCGTGGCGGAGCACCGCCGCGGCCCGCTGCGGAGCAGCGACACGGAGGCCGGGATGTCGCCACGGGACGAGGCACGCCGGCCGGCGTTGGCGAGCTTCGTTGCGGCGCGCTCGGCGATCGCGCGACCCTCGGCATCGAGCGGGCCCAGCTCCGTCCGGTAGCGATAGGCCTGCTCGAGGTGGTAGCCGTGGATCTCCTCGAACTCCTGCTCGCGGCCGCGTTCCCGGTTGACGCGCTCGGCCCAGGTCACGAACCGCTCGTGGAGCGTCGCGCGTGCCCGCTTGAGCAGCGACGCGTAGACCGCGTCCTTGATCATCAGGTTGCGGAAGCGGTAGATCTCGTCCTCGCTCGTGTTGCTCACGACGCGGTCGACGAACTGCTTGCGCGACAGCGCCCGGAGGTGCGCCGGGACCGCCATCCGCAGCGCGTCGGGGACGAGCTCCTCGATCGCCTGCTCGGGGAACGACAGCCCGATCACGGAGGCGGGCTCCATGATCGCCCGCTCCTCCCGCGAGAGGTCGTCGAGGCGGGCCGCGAGCAGCGCCTGGATCGTGGGTGGCACGGCGGCGGTCGCAAGGTCGCCGGAGGCGGCCCAGGTGTCGTCGTGGAGGTGGACGAGGCCCTTCTCGACGAGCATCGAGACGAGCTGCGCGACGAACAGCGGGTTGCCCTCGGACGAGGCGACGACCCGCGCCTTGACCGCGGCCTCGACCGGGCCGTCGAGCAGCACCTCGACGAGCCGCTCGTGTCTCGCCGGCCTCGAGGGCGGGCATCGGGATGATCGTCACGCCCGGGCGGGAGGCCCACTCCGGCCGCTTCTCGGTGAGGAGGTACCGCCCCGTCCCCACGATGAGCACGGCGGACTGCGGCCGCGGTCGCGTCGAGGAGGTGCTCCAGCAGGTCGAGGAACGTCTCCTCCGCGTTGTGGATGTCCTCGATGAACAGGACGACCGGCCGCTTCGCCGACAGCGCCTCGAGGAACTTGCGGGCGCCCCAGAACAGCTCCGTGACGGGGAACCGGGCGGACGACAGGCCGGCGACGCTCGCGAGCCGGTCCCGGATCTCGGGCGCCGCCGGCACGCCCTCGATCGCCGCGCCGATCTTCGCGATGGCCTCGTCGGGCGAGTCGTCGTCGGCGATGGCGGCCGCGGCGCGCAGCACCTCGACGAGCGGCCAGAACGTGATGCCGTCGCCGTACGGGAGGCAGCGGCCGCGGAGCACGGTCGTCGCGGTCCCGACCTCGACCTGGAACGCGTCGACGAGGTACGACTTGCCGACGCCGGCCTCGCCCAGGACCGTGGCGAGCCGCGCACCGCCGCGGCTCGGCGACCTCGCGCAGGCCGGCCCGCAGCGCCTCGAGCTGCGGCTCGCGCCCGACCAGCGGCGCATCGACGGTCGTCTGCTGGTGATCGTGCGCGGCATCGCGAACGTTGATGAGCCGAAACGCGGGCACTCGCTCGGCCTTGCCCTTGAGCTCGAGCGGCTCGACCTCCTCGACCTCGACGTACGGGCGCACGAGGCTGTACGTCACCTCGCCGATGAGCACCTCGTTGGCGGGGGCCGCCTGCTCCAGTCGGGCGGCGACGTTGACCGCGTCGCCGGTCGCCAGGCGCTGCTCGGCGTCCGGGTCGCTGTTCGCCACGACCTCGCCGGTGTTGACGCCTGTCCGGGCGGCGATCTCCACGCCGTAGAACGCGAGCAGGTCCTCGTTGAGCTTGTCCATGGCGACGGTCATCCCGTGCGCGGCACGGACGGCCCGCAGCGCGTCGTCCTCGTGGGCGCGGGGGAGCCCGAACACGGCCATGATCGCGTCGCCGATGTACTTCTCGATCTTGCCGCCGTGGCGGGTGATCTCGGCGGCCATCGACGTGAAGTAGCGCTCCTTGACCTCGTTGATCGCCTCGGCGTCGATCTTCTCGGTCAGCGCGGTGCTGCCCTTGAGGTCCGAGAAGATGATCGTGACGATCTTGCGCACCTCGGACGAGGGCAGGGCCGCCGCCGCACGGGGAGCGGCGTCCACCGGGTCGAAGCCCGGGAAGGCGGCCGGGGTCGCGGGCGCGGCGGTCGGCGGCGGTACCGGCGAGGCGGGCGGGCCGGGCGTCCAGGCGGGCGACTGCGGCGCGGCGGGTGGCGGCGCGCTCGGCGGTTCCGCGTGCCCGCCCCCGTCGAACATCCCGTAGTCGACCATCGGCGACGTGGGGATCGGCGGATGGGCCGGGGGCGTGAACGAGCCCGACTCGGCGCCGGTCGAACCGGCGTACGAGGCCGGCTCGGCCGATGGCTCTCATCCGCCGGTGTCGCCGCGGGTCTGGGCGGCGCTTCCTCGAACCCGGGCGCGAAGGCGTCAGGAGCCTCGGAGACCGCTGCCGCCGGTGACGTCGCCGGCGGCTCGATGTCGACGGGTGGCGTGGCCGCACCGTCGCCGGGGATCGGCTGGCTCGGCTGCTCCGACGGGCGGCTGAGGCTGCGGAGCCGGGGACGCGGTGGGCGGCTCGCCGCCGCCCTGGAGCCCCGGCGGGGCGTACGGGTCGAACGGGGCGGGGCCGGGCTGGCCGGACGGCGCCTGCCCGTACGGCGCCTGCCCGTACGGCGCCTGGCCGTACGGCGGCGTCGCCCCACCCGGCGGGGACGCGGGCGGGTAGGGCGGCGGATAGCCACCCTGCGGCGGGTAGCCACCCTGCGGCGGGTAGCCACCCTGCGGCGGCTGCCCATACGGCGGGGGCTGCCCGTAGGCGGCGGCTGGCCATACGGCGGGGCTGCCCGTACGGCTGCTGCCCGTATGGCGCGGTCGTGCCGTACGGCGCCGGCCAGCCCGGCGCGCCGCCCTGCCCCGGATAGCCCGGAGCCGGATACCCCGGCGGGGGAGCGGCGGGATAGCCAGGGGGCGGATACCCCGGGCCCGGATACCCGGACGCCGGCCAGGCGGCCGGCGGCCCGGGCGGCGGGTACGGCGCGCCGTACGGTGGCGCGGCCCCGTACGGTGGCGTCCACCCCCACGGCGGCGGCGCCCACGGCGCCCAGCGGTACGCCCATGCCCACGGCGGCGGTCCGCCGGCGCCGGGTCCGTAGCCCGGCTGGCCGGCTCCGCCACCCGCATCCGCCGGGGCGGAGCCGTCGAGCGGCGTCGCGCAGAAGCCGCAGAACCGGAACCCGGCGGGGTTCTCGGAGCTGCACGCCGGGCACGTCACGGACGCCACGACCGGCAGGAGGAGCGAGGTCCCGCAGAACCCGCACATCCTGAACCGGGCGGGGTTCTCCTCGCCGCAGTTCGGGCAGTGCACGACGTCCATCGCCGACGAGTCTACGAGTCAGGGTCCACGAGCATGGCGCAGGCCCGGGTGACGGGCCCGAGCCGCGCGTCGTGGAACGTCATCCGGCCTCGAGCGGCGGGGTCGCGACGGCACGGCGTCGTCAACCCTCGGCGTAGGCCTTGGGCAGCGCCTCGACCGTCGGCGCCTTCGTCCGCAGGTCGCGCAGGGCGGCCTGGTCCATCGACGCGAGGCGCGGCAGGTCGGGCTGGTTGCTCCGGTTCAGCCGCTCGGTGAGCGTCGAGAGCATGAGGTTGTTGACCTCGGGGACCTCCATCGCGGCCCGGAGCGAGTCGGTGGGGACCTCCATGAGCGTCGACGGCTGGGTCACGACGACGTCCGCGGTCCGCGTGCTGCCGGTGAGGGCGCCGATCTCGCCGAACACGTCGCCCGCGCTCATCGTCGACAGGCCGCGATAGCCGCCCTCGGCGTCCGGGATGCCGGCCGCCGCCTCGCCCTCGAGGATGAAGTACGCGGATGTCGCCTCGTCCCCTTGGGCGATGACGCGGGCACCGGCCGGGACCTCGCGCACGGTGGCATCCGAGAGGAACGCCGTCCGCTGGGCGCCGTTGAGGCGCGCGAACGTCGCCACGCGGCCGACGAGGACGTCGAAGTCGCCGACCGTCGCCGGTCGGGCGGCGACCGGGGCATGGGCGACCGCGCCGGCCCGTGCCGCGCGCAGCGCGGTGAGGCCACGCCGCCATTCGGCCGCCGGCCGCCCGATGCCCGGGACGAACAGCGCGACCACGCCGACGACGCACAGGATCAGCGACGCGAGGATGATCATGATCCGGACGTCGATGATGTCGGCAAGCCCGGCGCCCGCCATGCCGACGAGGAAGATGACGTCACGCATGACGAACAGCGCCGAGAACACGCGACCCCGCAGCTCGCGCGGCGTGTGGCGCTGGAGCAGCGTCTGCCGCGCGACCGCCGAGGGCGAGTTGAAGAAGCCCGACAGCATGACCCAGACGATCGCGATCCCGATCGTGGGGGACAGCCCGTAGAACACGCCCGAGATGCCCATGCCGAGGGTGCCGATGACCACCCACAGGCCCGTCTGCAGCAGCCCGGCGTACTTGGCCATGAACAGCGAGCCCACCACGAACCCGACCGACGTCAGGGCCTCCTGGAGGCCGTACTCGAACTCGGTGGCCCCGAGCTCGCGGATCGCCATCGGCAGCAGGAGCACGTTCCACAGCCCGAACGCGAAGAACACGGGCGCGCCGAGCAGGAACAGGTTCCGGAGCATCGGCGTATCGACGATCGCCTTGATGCCCAGCTTGAGGTTCGTGACGACGACGGAGACCGAGGTCTCCTCGTCCGCCCCCTCCGGCTTGCTGCGGACCCGGATGAAGAAGATGCAGGCCGCCGAGAACAGGAACGTGAGGGCGTCGATCCAGAACGCCCAGCTGATGCTGTACGCGCTGGCGATCAGCCCGGCCGCGGCGAACCCGATGGCGGTCGACCCGAACGACGCGATCTGCAGGAACGCGTTCGCCGCCGTGAGCTCGTCGTCGCTCGCGATCTCCGGGATGAGCGCCTCGTAGGCCGGGTCGAAGAACTGCTTCACGCCGGCGTTGATGAGGATCGCGACGAACAGCAGCGCCACGTCGACGCCGATGAGGAACGGGATGATCGCGACGACGATCGCCTGCCCGAGGTTGCTCGCCAGCATCACGGAGCGACGGTCGTAGCGGTCGACGAACACGCCCGCGACAAGGCCGACGATGAGCGACGGGATCGCCGTCACCATGAGCGTCACGCCCACGAGGAACGCCGAGTTCGTCTGCTGGTAGACGTAGATGCCGGCGGCCAGGTCCGTGAGCGAGGAGCCGGCCGTCGAGACCAGCTGCGCGAACCACATCAGGACGAAGTCGCGCTTCCGGAACACCGCCGTGGACGAGATCCTGGGGGCTGCCTGCGCCTGGGTCACGGAACCTCCCTCGCCTCGGCGCCCGCGCGCCGTCCCTCATCCCATCCGCGTCCGGATCCACCCGCCGCCTGGGCTCGGCGGGTGCGGCTGCGGAGACTGGGCCGAAGTGTAGTGCGGGTCCGGGTACAATTCGCGTCCGATGCGCGACACGACAAGCCGTTGATCGACGAGGACCTCGCCCGGGCGACGCTCGAGCGATGCGTGCTGTTCGCGCACGTCGACGTGGCCGGCCTCGACGCCTGCCTGGCGTGCCTCCGGCTCCGGCGCTTCCGCCGCGACGAGACCGTGTTCCACCAGGGCGACCCGGGTGACGCGCTGTACGTCGTCGCGAGCGGCCGGGTGAAGGTCGTCCTGCCGTCGCCCGATACCGGCGAGCCCGCGATCCTCGCAACCCTCGGCCCGGGCGGGTTCTTCGGGGAGCTCGCGATGCTCGACGGGGAGCCGCACTCGGCATCGGTCGTCGCGCTCGAGCCGACCGAGACGCTCGTCCTCGGCCGCGACGACTTCGAGCGGCTGTTCGACGCCGAGCCGACGATCCGGCGCTCGCTCGTCCTCGCGCTCGCCCGCGAGCTGCGGCGTCTCACCGACCACGTCGAGGCGCTCCACTTCCTCGACCTGCCGAGCCGCCTCGCGTTCCGCATCGCCGATCTCGCACGGGCGGCCGAGCGGTCGGGCGACGGGGGTGCGATCCACGATGGCGAGGTCTGGCTCGACTGGCCGTGGACCCAGGCCGAGCTCGCCGGCATGGTCGGCGGCTCGCGGGAGTCCGTGAACCGGCTGCTCGCCGACTTCGTCGCCCGCGGGCTCATCCGGTTCGAGCCCGACACGCTGGTCGTGCCCGACGCGCGACGGCTCACGCAGGAGGCCCGCCGATGACCGACGACGCACGACGCCGGGCGCTGGAGGCCGTTGCCGCCCGCGCAGCCGCCGCCTCCCACCTCGAGCCGCCGGGCGGCGAGGCGCTGCTCCGTTCGGTGGTCGACGCGGCGGTCGTCGTGTTCGGCGCGCAGGCGGCGTCGATCGCGCTCCACGAGCCCGACACCGACCGCCTCGTCATCCGGGTCGCGGCCGGGCCGCAGGGCGCGGGCGGCGATCGGGCTCGCGTTCGCGGCGAGCACGGGTATCGCCGGGTACGTCTTCTCGACCGGCCAGCCGCTCGCCGTGAACGACGTCGGCGCCGACCCGCGGTTCGACCGCGCGACGGCCGAGACGACCGGCTACGTGCCCCACGCGATCCTCGCGGTCCCGGTCCTCGACGAGTCGGGGAGCATCGGCGTGCTCGAGGTCCTCGACGGCGGGAGCGAGGGCTCGAACCAGCTGCGCGACCTCGACCTGGCCTCCGTGTTCGCGCGCCAGGCCGCGGTCGCGATCCGCGCCAGCCGCGTGGAACGCGACACGGCGGGGCTCCTGCGCCAGGCGCTGGCCGGCCTCGGCTCCGGGCCGGACGCGGATGGCGCGACGGACGAGGAGCTCGAGCTCGCCGTGTCCGAGCTCGCCCGGCAGCTCGACGACGAGGCGGGCGGACGCCTGTGGACCCTCGCCGACGCGGTCGCCCGTGCCCGCCAGGCCTCGCCCGACCAGGTGGGCCTCGTGATCGAGATCCTCGAGGCCCTCGCGCGTCGGTCGGCCCGCCCCACGCCGCGTTCGTTCCGGCGGTGAGCCTCGACCTGCCGGCGTGGAGCGAGCCGTTCGCGGAGGCGAACCGGGACCGGTTGCGCCGCGGCGGTCCGTGGGGCCGCGTCGACCGCGACGTGGGCGTTCGGCGACGGATCGGGGCGGGGCGTGCGCGTCGCGATCGTGGACTCCGGGGTCGAGCGCGACCACCCGGCCGTCGGCGGACGGCTCGTGGAGAGCGTCGCGGTCGAGCGGGTGGGCGACGACTGGCAGGTCGTGCCCACGCGGCCGAATGACGTCGTGGGCCATGGGACGGCGTGCGCGGGGATCATCCACGCCCTGGCGCCCGAGGCCGAGATCGTCTCGATCCGCGTCCTCGGGCCCGGACAACCGGGGCAACGGCGGGGCGTTCGCCGCGGGCCTGTGGTGGGCGATCACCGAGGCCGGCGCGAGCGTCGCGAACCTCTCGCTGTCGTCACGCAGCGACGCCTACTTCGGGCCGCTCCACGAGCTCGCCGACGAGGCGTACTTCCGGAACGTGCTGCTCGTGTCCGCGGCCAACAACGTGTCCGTGGCGAGCTACCCGTCGCTGTTCGCCGCGGTCGTCTCGGTCGCGGCGCACGACCTGCCCGATCCCGACGCGTGGTTCTACAACCCCGAGCCGCCGGTCGAGTTCGGCGGCTACGGCCTCAACGTCGACGTCGCGTGGCGCGGCGGGACGCGGATGGTCGTGACCGGCAACAGCTTCGCGGCGCCGCACATCGCCGGGTACGCGGCGCAGGATCCGGGCCGCGCACCCCGGCATCACGCCGTTCGAGACGAAGGCGCTCCTCGCCGCGACGGCGGACAACGCGGGCTGACGGGTCGCCGGGCAGCGGAACGGCCGGCCCGAAGGCCGGCCGTTGGAGGAGCAGCGTGATGGCCGGACGACGCCGGCCGCGATCATGTGGTGGTCAGCGATCGCCGTGCGGGTTGTCGCTCGGGCCGCGCTTGGCGAACTCGCCGCCCTGGGTCGTCGGGCCGCTGCGGTAGAGGTGCCCTTCGACGTCGTCCTCGTCGATGAACCGGACGCTCGAACGGCCCGGCGAACCCTCGCCCCAGCCGTGGCCCTCCTCGGGGCCGCCGGACTTGTGGCGCACGGGCATCGTCGATCGTCGGATCGGCCGTCGGTCGGGCCCGGCGCGTTGGGCGCGCCCAGCGACTCGGGCTTGGGCGCGCCCAGCGACTCCGGCCTGGCGGCCAGGAGTCGCGACGATGGCCCTCGACGTCGTTCGGGTCGACGAAATCCCCGCCCGTGCCGGGCAGCCCCTCGCCGATCAGCTCGCTCTTGCCCTGGTCGCTCGCCATCTCGGCTTCCTTTCGTGTCGTGGGCCCGCCGGCCCGGGTGCCCGTCGCCTCAGCGACGTGCTGTGCATGCTAGTCGTCGAGGCAAGCCCCGGGCGATGCCGGATTCCACACGTGCGCTGTCGGCGTGGCGACACACGGCGTCCGGCGGCCCTCAGTCGAGGCTGATGAGCAGCAGCAGGAACAGCAGCGCCGTGGCGCCCATCGTCACCCAGCCGCGCACGAATGACGAACGTGCGTGGGCCTCGCGCAAGCGCGAGGTACCCGCTGACGATCGCGGCGCCTGCGCCGACGAACAGGGCCACGTCGAGCACGAGCCAGGCGAGCCCGGCATCCCGTGCCAGCGCGGTCCCGCCGATGAGCGCCATCGCGACGAGGCCCAGCGTGGTCCCGGCGGCGATGCGCAGCACGGCGGCAGCGAGCGCGCCGCGGACGATCCTGCGATCGGGATCGAGGGTCATGGCGGACCTCCGGCAGGCGGCTGCCGAAGGTCTCTCCCGACCGATGGATCGGCCGGCCGCAGCGGGCCACGACAGGTGACCGGGATGTCGCCGCGGTCTGGGGCGGGATACTCCCCTTCGTCCGGCTACCTTGGTCCAACCCGGGCGACACGTCAACCGGTCGCTCGCCGCGGCACCTCCACGCCCTCGAGCCGCAGCAGCGCCTGCTTGAGATCGAGCGCGGCCTCGACCCCGCCCCATGCGGCGGCGCCGTACCCGCCGAGCGTCCCATCGCCGGCGATCACCCGGTGGCACGGGACGAGCACGCCGATCGGGCTGCGGCCCACCGCGCCGCCCACGGCCCGTGCCGCGCCCGGCCGGCCGATCCGCCGCGCGACCTCGCCGTAGCTCGCGGTCGTGCCACGAGGGATCGTCCGCACGCCGTCCAGGACCAGCCGGTCCCATGCCGAGCGGTCGGCGATGTCGATCGGGATCGAGCCGAGGTCGGGATCGCCCCCGTCCAGCAGCGCCGTCACGGCGTCACGGGCGCGGACGGCGAGGTCGCGCGCCGGGCCGCGCGGTGCGGCCTCCAGCGGGACGAGCTCCGACGTACCCGCGCCGCTCGAGGTCCGCGCTGGAACCCCTCCGCGGTCGCGAGCATGCCGGCGCCGACGATGCCCGTGGGACCCGCGGCGATATGCATCGGACCCCAGTCGGTGTCGGCAGCCGTGAGCACGATCGGAGTGAATATTCTGGTCACTATGCAGTCCCAGCCGATATCTCTTGCATCAGACCCGCGGATCGGGCACACTGCGCGGGCAATGACGCACGTTCACCTCGCCGCTTTCGACGCGAAGCAGAAGCCGTGGCGGCCCAGCCGGAAGGCTCGGGCCCTGGGGCTCTGACGGCGCGCGAGCGACGAACCACGGAGCCTCCGGGACCGGAGGCGACGAGGGGCCGCGGACACCAGACGGTGCCGCGGCCTTTGTGATTCTCGACCTCCGGAACCGCGGCTCGATCCGCGAAAGGATGGCCGAATCATGCACCTCCTCGTCTATGGACCGGGACGCCTCGGCGCGACCGTGATCGCGGCCGCCACGGCCGCCGGCTGGCCGCGCCCGGACGCCGTCGGGCGGCCGGTCGACGGTCGGCGCCGACCCGCGCCGCTCGCCGATGTCGTCGTCGACGCGTCGCGCGGCGATGCCGTCCTCGACAACCTCGAGCACGCGCTGCGGCGCCGGCAACCGGTCGTTCGTCCTCGCCGCGACCGGCTGGGATGCGGACGTCGCCGCCGTCCGGGCGCGACTCCTGGACGCCGGTGCCGCGGCCGTCGTCGCGCCGAACCTCTCGCTCGGCGCGGCGCTGTTCCTCCGGCTGGCCGAGGCCGCGGCCGGCTGGTACGCGGCTGCCGGCGAGTTCGAGCCGTCGGTCGTCGAGTGGCACCGGCGGGGCAAGGTCGACCGGCCGTCAGGGACCGCCAGGGCGATCGCGCGCCGGATCACGACCGCGGATCCGCGCTGGTCGTCGGCGACGACGACGCGGACGGGCGCCCCGTGCTCGACGTCGTGGGCATCCGCGCCGGCGCCGCCCCGGGCACGCACCTCGTGACCTTCGACGGCCCGGGCGAGTCCATCGAGCTGCGGCTGACCGCGCGCGACCGGACCGCCTATGCCGACGGCGCCCTCGCCGCCGCCCGTTGGCTCCGCGCCGCGCCGCGCGCCGCCGGCCTCCATCCGTTCGACGCCGTCGTGGACGACCTGCTCGCCGCGCCGCGCGTCGCCGTCCCCGCCTGACGTCACCCACCTCCACCACCCGACACACCCAGGAGATCGACATGGCCCGCATCGCCCGTTCCGCCACCGCCCGCACGCCCCGCCTCCGCGGCGCATTCACCGCCCTCGTCACCCCGTTCACCGCCGACGGCACCGTCGACGAGGCCGCGTTCCGCCGCCTCGTCGCGTGGCAGGTCCTCGCCGGCATCGACGGCCTCGTCCCGGTCGGCACGACCGGCGAGGCGCCGACGCTCACACCGGCCGAGCGCGACCGGCTCATCGAGCTCACCGTCCAGACCGTCGCCGAGCGGCCGTCCCGCTCCCGGATCCCGGTCATCGCCGGCACCGGCAGCAACGACACCCGCGCCTCGATCGAGGCGACCCGCCGTGCCGCGGCCCTCGGCGCCGACGCGGCGCTCGTCGTGACGCCCTACTACAACCGGCCCGACCAGCGGATGCTCGACGCCCACTTCCGCGCGATCGCGGACGAGGGCGGCCTGCCGATCGTCGTCTACAACGTCCCGGGCCGCACCGGCGCGAACGTCGAGGCGGACACGTTCCTCCGGCTCGCCGAGCACCCGCGCGTGGTCGCGGTGAAGGAGGCGAGCGGCAACATCGAGCAGCTGGCGGTGATCTGCCGCGACCGGCCGCGCGACGTCGCGGTCCTCGCCGGCGACGACGCCGCCACGCTCGCCGTCCTCGCGATGGGCGGCGACGGCGTCGTCTCCGTCGCGAGCAACGAGATCCCGGGCGAGATGAGCGCGCTCGTCGCGGCCTGGCACGCGGGCGACGCGGACGGCGCCCGCCGGATCCACGACCGCTGGCTGCCGCTGTTCCGGGCCAACTTCCAGGGCGCCCCGAACCCCGTGCCCGCGAAGGCCGCGATGCTCGCGATGGGCCTCCTCGACGACGACGCGACCCGCGCGCCGCTGCTGCCGCTCGACACGGCGCCGCGCGAGCGGCTCACGACGCTCCTGCGCGGCCTCGGGCTGCTCGGCGACGGCGGGCGTGAGACGGCGACGGCGCGGACCGGCGCGCGCAGCGCCGAGGGGGCGGCGGCATGACGGCGCTCGAGGCCCCGGCCCGGCGCGGCGCGCATCGCATCCGTCGCTCCGATCCTCGCGGACCTCGACGCCGGGACGCGCCGGGCGGCCGTCCCGGACCCGGCCGCGCCCGGCGGGTGGCGCGCCGACGCCGAGGTCAAGGCCGCGATCCTCGCCTGCTTCCGCGACCGCGCGACCGAGACCTGGGACCTCGGCGGCGCCCTCCGCTTCCGGGACCGCGTCGGCCTCCCGCCCAAGTCGCTCCTCGACGGGCGGGAGGCGGACGCGGCGCTCGCCGCCGGCCGGCCGTGGCGGATCGTTCCGGGTGGCACGTCCGTCCGGGCCGGCGTGTATCTCGGACCCGGCGTCGTCGTCATGCCGCCCTCGTTCGTCAACGTCGGGGCGTGGATCGGCGAGGACACGATGGTCGACAGCCACGTGCTCGTCGGCTCGTGCGCGCAGGTCGGCGCCCGCGTCCACCTGTCCGCGGGCGTGACGCTCGGGGGCGTGCTCGAGCCCGCGGGCGCGCGGCCGGTCATCGTGGAGGACGACGCGTTCGTCGGTGCCGGGTCGTCGCTGCTCGAGGGCGTGCTCGTCGGCGCCGGCGCCGTGATCGGCGCGGGCGTCGTGCTCACCGGGACCTCGCGGCTCTACGATCTCGTTCGCGGCCGGGTGCACACCGGGACGCCCGAGGCGCCGCTCGCCGTCCCGCCCGGGTGCGGTCGTCGTGCCCGGCACGCGAGCGCTCGACGGCGACCTCGCCCGGGCGCACGGCCTGTCGGTGGCGGTCGCGCTGCTCGTGAAGGATCGGGATGCCGGGACCGACGCCCGGCTCGTGCTGGAGGATGCGCTCCGATGACGCTCGCCGCGAGGCCGCCCGCGCTCGTCGCCGCCGGTCGCGTGGCCGGCATCGACGCGGAGGCGCTCGCGAGCCGGTACGGCACCCCGCTCTTCGTCTACGACCTGGACGCGGTGTCGGCGCGCGTCGAGGCGCTCCGCTCGGTGCTGCCGACGTCGTTCGACCTCGCGTTCGCCGTCAAGGCGAACCCGCTGCTCGCCGTCCTCCAGCACCTGCGTGGCGCCGGGGTCGGGGCGGACGTCGCGTCGGGCGGCGAGCTGCGGCACGTCCTGCGCGCCGGCTTCGACCCGGCCCGCATCGTCCTGACCGGCCCCGGGAAGCGCGACGAGGAGCTCGCGGCCGCCGTGGCTGCCGGGATCCGCGTGGTCACCGTCGAGTCGCGCGGCGAGCTGCGCCGGCTGGCCGCGATCGCCGAGGCCGCGGGCCGGGTCCAGCCGGTCCTTCTCCGGCTGTCGGCGGCGGCCGATGCGGACGCGGAGCGGGTCCGGATCATCGGGGACGCCGGCGCGGGCAAGTTCGGCATGGACGAGGCCGACCTGCGAGCCGCCGCGGCCGACGCCGTCGCCTCGCCGTGGCTCGAGCCGTGGGGCGTCCACGCCTTCGGGGCGTCGAACCTGCTCGATGCCGAGGTCCTGGCGGCGCACGTCGCGTCGACGGTCGAGCTCGCGGCCGGCGTCGCAGCCGAGGCCGGCTTCCCGCTCCGGCTGGTCGATGCCGGTGGCGGGCTCGGGATCCCGTACCGCGACGACGAGCCGCCGCTCGACCTGGCGGCGCTCGGCGCGCGGCTCGCGTCGATCGGGGAGCGACTCGCGGGCGACGCCGCGACGGCCGGCACGCGCGTGCTGCTCGAGCCGGGCCGCTGGCTCGTCGGACCCGCGGGTGCGTACGTGGCGCGCGTCGTCGACCGCAAGCGGGTGGGCGAGTCGGAGGTGGCGATCCTCGACGGCGGCATCCATCACGTGCTCCGGCCGGTGCTCGTCGGCCAGCCCCACCGGGTCGTCGCGGTCACCGGTGATGCGTCCGCGCGGCGCCGGCTGCCGCCGTCACCCTCGCGGGCCCGCTGTGCACCGGCCTCGACATCCTCGCCCGGGACGTCCCGCTCGGCGGGCTCCGTGCCGGCGACCTCGTCGCGGTGCTCGACGTCGGGGCATACGGCGCCACCGAGTCGATGCCGCTGTTCCTCAGCCACGCGATGCCCGCCGAGGTCGGTCGTGCGCGGCGGCACGGCGCACCTGGCCCGTCCGCGGCTCGAGCCCGAGACGTGGCTCGGAACGGCACCTGGACCTGCCCGACCCGGAGGTCCCGCCCGCTTCGTGACCACCGGCCCGGGCGGGCCGGTTGTCGCGCACCCGGTATACTCCCCTGGAGTATGACTGCGACGCCTGACGCCCCCCAGCCCATCGAGATCGTCCTGCCCATCGAGGGCATGACCTGCGCGTCGTGCGTCAACCGGATCGAGCGCTTCCTCAAGAAGACGCCCGGCGTCGAGCAGGCTGCCGTGAACCTCGCCACCGAGCGGGCGACCGTCCTCGTCGATCCCGGCACGGCGGGTCGCGACGAGCTCGTGCGGGCCGTCGAGGCCGCCGGCTACGAGGTCCGGCCGGAGGCGCCTGCCACCGACGCGACGGCCGCGGCCGCGTTCGATGCCGAGCTGACCGAGGAGGACCGGGAGCGCGAGCGCGCCCAGCGCACGACGCTCGATCCAGGCGGTCGTCTCGATCGCGGCGGCGCTCGTGTTCATGACCCTCATGTTCGTCCCCCAGACGCGGATCGCGATGGAGGACCTCAACAAGCTCATCCTGTGGCCCGCGACGTTCATCCAGTTCTGGGCGGGCGGCCGGTTCTACCGGGCGGCGTGGCGGGCCGGGCGGCACGGCGGCATGACGATGGACACGCTGGTCGCGCTGGGGACGACCGCCGCCTGGGCGTACTCCGTGTTCGTCACGATGTGGCCCGAGAAGGTCCACGAGGCGGGCCTCCACCCCGAGACGTACTTCGACAGCGCGACGATCATCATCGGCCTGATCCTGCTCGGCCGGTGGCTCGAGGCCCGCGCGAAGGGCCGCACGACCGGCGCGATCCGGCGGCTGGTGGGGCTCCAGGCGACGACCGCCCGGCGGCTGCGCAACGGCGTCGAGGAGGACGTCGAGCTGGCGGTCGTCGTCCCGGGCGACCTGCTGCGCGTCCGGCCCGGCGACAAGGTCCCGGTCGACGGCGTGCTCGTCGAGGGCTCGAGCGCGGTCGACGAGTCGATGCTCACCGGTGAGCCGATCCCGTCCACGAAGCAGCCCGGCGACGAGGTCATCGGCGCGACCCTCAACACCACCGGCTCGTTCGTGATGCGGGCGACGCGCGTCGGCCGCGACACCGCCCTGGCGCGGATCGTCGAGCTGGTCCAGCGCGCGCAGGGCTCGAAGGCGCCGATCCAGCGCCTGGCCGACCGGATCTCCGAGGTCTTCGTCCCGGCCGTGATCGTCGTTGCCGTCGCGACGTTCGTCGTGTGGTTCGCGTTCGGTCCGGAGCCGCGGCTCACGCTCGCGCTCACCGCGTTCATCGGCGTCGTGATCATCGCCTGCCCGTGCGCCATGGGCCTCGCGACGCCGACGGCGATCATGGTCGGCACCGGCAAGGGCGCCGAGGCCGGGATCCTCGTCCGCGGCGGCGAGGCGCTCGAGGCGGCCGGCCGGGTCGACACCGTCGTGTTCGACAAGACCGGGACGCTCACGCTCGGCCGGCCGGTGGTGACCACGATCACGGCCGCTGCCGGCGTCGACGAGACGCGCCTGCTCGATCTCGCCGCGTCGCTCGAGCAGGGGTCGGAGCACCCGCTGGGCGAGGCGATCGTGCGCGCCGCGCGCGAGCGCGAGCTCGGGTTCGCCAAGGCGGCCGGGTTCGAGGCGGTCGTCGGGCGCGGGGTCGCGGGCACGATCGACGGCACGAGCGTGCTCGTCGGCAGCGCCCGCCTCATGCAGGAGCGCGGGCATGCGACGTCGGGCCGCTCGCCGACGCCGCCGGCCTCGCCGCGTCCACCGGCGCCACGCTCGTGTACGTCGCGCTCGACGGCGGTCGCCGCGGGCGTCATCGCCATCGCCGACCCGGTCAAGGCCGAGTCCGCGCAGGCGGTGCGCGACCTGCGCGCGGCCGGGCTCGAGGTGTGGCTGCTCACCGGCGACGCGCGGGTCACGGCCGATGCCGTCGCGCGCCAGGTCGGCATCCCGGCGGACCACGTGATCGCCGAGGTGCTCCCCGCGCGACAAGGACGCCACGATCGAGCGCCTCCAGGCCGAGGGCCGCCGGGTCGCGATGGTCGGCGACGGCATCAACGATGCACCCGGCCCTCGCCCGGGCGGACCTGGGCGTGGCGATCGGCACCGGCGCCGACGTCGCGATCGAGGCGTCCGACGTCACCCTCGTCGGCGGCGACCCGCGCCTCGTGCTGTCGGCGATCGCGCTGTCACGCGAGACGATCCGGGTCATCCGCCAGAACCTGTTCTGGGCGTTCGCCTACAACGTGCTCCTGATCCCGATCGCGATGGGCGTCCTGTACCCGGCGTTCGGCGTGCTGCTCAACCCGGCGCTCGCCGCCGGCGCGATGGCGCTGTCGAGCGTGTCGGTCGTCATGAACTCGCTCCGGCTCCGGGGCGTCGACGTCCGGCCGGGGCACCTCCGCGAGCTGCGTCGCGGGCCGGTCGGCCTGGTCCGCGACGGCGCGTTCCTCGTCGTCGTCGCGCTCCTGGGCCTCGGGCTCGCGACGACGGTCGTCGCCGCGGACCGGGCCGTGACCGCGGCCCTGCCGACCGTGGCGGTGACGGCCAAGGACGTCCGGTTCTCGCCGGCCGACGTCACCGTCCGGGCAGGCGAGTGGTCGGCGATCACGTTCACCAACGCCGATCCGGTCGTCCACGACTGGATGGTCGAGGCGATCCCCAACCTCGACACCGTCGCGCGGCCCGGCCAGACGACGACGCTCCGGTTCGTCCTCGACACGCCCGGCACGTACGAGGTCCTGTGCTCGGTCCCCGGTCACGCGGAGGCCGGGATGGTCGGGACGCTGACCGTCCTCCCCGCCGACTGACGGCCCGCCTACACTCGCGGCCATGGGCACCCGCATCGACGTCCCCGCCGATCCGCGCGATCTCGCCGGCGACTTCGTCCACCGCTACGTCGTGGACGTCCGGTTCGGCGACACGGACGCGATGGGCCATGCCAACAACTCGCGCTTCCTGACCTACTGCGAGTCCGCCCGGATCGCGTACTGGGAGGCGGCGACCGGCGAGCCGATGGCGCTGGTCACGCACGGCGCGCAGGAGTCGCTGATCCTCGCCGACATCCGCGTCTCGTTCCGGTCGCCGGCCTACTTCGGCGAGGTGCTGACGGTCGAGTCGCGGATCGGCCGGCTCGGGCGGACGTCGTTCACGCTCGAGCACCGCTTGACGGCGGGCGAGTCGGCCGCGGGGCACGCGCGGCTGGTCGCGACCGCCGAGGGCGTCCAGGTCCTGTACGACTACGCCGAGGGCCGGCCGCGCGAGATCCCGCCCGACGTCGTCGCGCCGAGCTCGAGGCGTTCGAGGGCCGCGCCCTCCGCTGACCCGGCGTCAGCCGTCGACGGCGAAGCGGCGGAAGATCGTGACCGCGTTCTGGCCGCCGAAGCCGAAGCCGTTGACCGCGACCGTGTCGACCTTCGTCTCGCGCGCGACGAGCGGCACGTAGTCGAGGTCGCAGTCCGGGTCGGGCGTGTTGAGGTTCGCGGTGGGGGAGATGACGTTGTCGCGGATCCCGCCGACCGCGGCCAGCGCGGACGCGATCCCGGCGGCACCGACGAGGTGCCCGATCATCGACTTGGGCGACGAGATCGCGCGTGTCGCGGCGGCCGAGCCATAGGCCACCTTGATCGCCCGCGTCTCGGTCACGTCGTTGAGCGACGTCGAGGTGCCGTGGGCGACGATCCAGTCGATCTCGTCCGGCGCGACGCCGGCGTTGCGCAACGCGCTCGTCATCGCGCGGGCCTGGCCGCGGCCGGTCGGGTCGGGGGCCGAGATGTGGAACGCGTCGGCGGTCAGGGCGCCACCGAGGACCTCGGCGATCGGCGTCGCGCCGCGCTTCAGCGCATGCTCGGCGGACTCGAGGACCATCACGCCCGCACCCTCGCCGAGGACGAACCCGTCGCGGGTGAGGTCGAACGGCCGCGACGCGGTCTCGGGCGACTCGTTGTTCTTCGACAGCGCGGTCATGTTCGAGAGCGCCGCCACGCCCATCGGGACGATCGGGGCCTCGGAGCCGCCGGTCAGGACGACGTCGGCCTCGCCGGTCGCGATCAGCCGCAGCGCGTCGTGGAACGCGATGACCGACGTCGCGCACGCGGCGACCTGGGTCATCACGGGGCCGGTGAGCTTGTACTCCATCGACAGCATGCACGCGGCCATCGACCCGGACAGCGCCGGCACGGCGAACGCGGACACGAAGCGCGGGCCCTTGGTGTCGTGGACGTGGGTGCCGTCGATGATCGCCTCGATCCCGCCGCCGCCGGTGTTGACGACGACGCCCACGCGATCGCGCTGGTCCTCGGTCATGGCGGCGAAGTCGATGCCCGACGCCGTCACCGCCTCCTTGCCCGCGGCGGTCGCGAGGTGGATGAACCGGCTCATGCGGCGGGCCATCTTCGCGTCCATGAACTTGGTCGGGTCGAAGTCGAGCACCTCGGCCGCGATCTGGACCTCGAACGCGGACGCGTCGAACGACCGGATCCGGCGCGTGCCGGTCACGCCGTTGCGCAGGTTCGTCCAGTAGGTCTCGAAGTCGTTGCCGATCGGCATGACCGCGCCGAGGCCGGTGATCACGGCACGGCGTGAGAGGTCAGACGAGGGCACAGCACACCTTTCGGGACGGGCATCCGGCGAGGAAGATCGCCGGGATTGTAGCGAAGGCAGCGTGCGTGGCCGGGGCGGACGCAAGGCGCCGGGATCGAGGATGGTGCCCGACGCCCGCCGTCCGGCGGACGCCGGACGCACGCGAGGAGGCGGCGATGGACGAGTCCAGCGAGCGCGACCGCGGGGCAGACCCCGGGCCCGACGAGGCCACGGACACGGTCGGCCTGGGACGGGTCGTCGAGGACCACCGCCCCGCGGCGGAGCATCCGGCGACGGACCGCGCGCCCGGCACGGAGGACGAGCGTCGAGGAGGCGTCGGAGGACAGCTTCCCGGCCAGCGACGCGCCGCCGTTCACATCCGCGTCGGGCGGCTGACCGACGGTCGTCAGCTGCCGTCCCAGCGCTTGAAGATGACGGCGCCGTTGTGGCCGCCGAGCCCGATGTTGTTCGACAGCGCGTAGCGCACGGGCAGCTGCGTCGTCTCGGGGACGACCCAGATGTCGGCCTCCGGGTCGAACTCGCGGTAGTTGATCGTCCCGGGCACGCACTGCTCGGCGACGGTCATGACCGTCGCGAACGCCTCGAACGCGCCGGCGGCGCCCATCATGTGGCCGGTCATCGACTTGGTGCCGCTGATCGCCAGGTTCTTCCGGTCGGATGCGGCGCGATCGCCGAACACCGTCCAGATCGCCTCGGCCTCGCGCTTGTCGCCCAGCGGCGTCGAGGTGCCGTGCGGGTTGATCACGTCGACCTCGTCGGCCGGCACGCCCCGCCGCTCGAGCGCCGCGCGCATCGCCCGGGCCGAGCCGGAGCCGCGCTCGATCGGCTGGACCATGTCCCAGCCGTCGGCCGCGGAGCCGTAGCCCACGACCTCGGCGTAGATGTGCGCGCCGCGCGCCTTCGCGTACTCGAGGTCCTCGAGGATCAGGCTCCCCGCGCCCTCGCCCAGGACGAACCCGTCGCGGCTGCGGTCGAACGGCCGCGACACGTCGGTGTGCGGCTCGCCGTCGCGCGGCGAGCCCGAGCCCGCGCATGTTGCCGAACCCGGCGTGCGCGACCTCGAGCAGCGGCATCTCGCTGGAGCCCGAGATGATCGTGTGCACGTCGCCGCGGCGGATGATCTCCGCGGCCTCGCCCACGCAGTTGGTGCCGGTGGAGCAGGCGGTGACGACGCAGATGTTGTGGCCGATGGCGCCGGTCTCGATCGCGATCATCCCGGACGTGCTGTCGACGAGGCCGTTCGCGATGAACGTCGGCGCGACCCGGTTGGGGCCCTTCTGGTCGAGCACCTGCCAGTTGTCGATCATCAGCGACTGGCCGCCGGCGCCGGAGCCGAACACGACCCCGATGTCCTCGCGGTTCTCGTCGGTGATCTCGAGGCCGGCGTCCGCGACGGCCTGCTTGGCGGCCGCGACGCCGTACCACATCGTCGCCTCGGAGCGGCGCACGGCCTTCGCGTCCATCCACGCGACGGGGTCGAAGTCCCTGACCTCGCCCGCCCACTTGTGGGCGTAGCGGTCGGGATCGAACTTGGTGATGAGGTCGAGGCCGGACCGGCCGTTGACGAGGGACGCCCACGCGGTGTCCTTGTCGTTGCCGACGGGGCTGATGACGCCGAGGCCGGTCACGACGACGCGGCGGGTGAAATCGGGCTGACGCATGTTCCTCTCGGTGCTCGATGGGCTGGCCGGCGAACCGGCGAAGGTGGTGGGGGTCTGCTGGGGACGCGGGCCTAGCCGTCGACCGCGGCGGCGTCGGCGAACGGCACGGCGAGCCGGTCGGCGGCCGCCTTGTCGTCGGTCGCGATGGCCACGGCATCGGGCGCGATGCGCTTGATGAGGCCGGTCAGGACCTGGCCCGGACCGATCTCGATGAAGGTGGTGACGCCGTGCGCGCGCATGGCCTCGATCGCGCCGACCCAGTCGACGCCGGTCGTCAGGTGATCCACGAGCTCCGCCCGGCAGCCGTCGGCGGTGGTGATGACGCGCGCATCGGCGTTGGCCAGGAGCGGCGGCCGGGGATCGTGGAACGTGATCCCGGCGAGGACCTCGGCCATGCCCGCGGCGGCCTCGGCCATGAGCGGGGAGTGGGCGGCGACGCTGACCGGCAGCTCGATCGCGCGCTTGGCGCCGAGCTCCTTGGCGATGCCGAGCGAGGCCTCGACCGCGGCGCGCTCGCCGGACATGACGACCTGGCCCGGGCGAGTTCCGGTTCGCGACGCCGAACACGCCATGGGCGGATGCCCGTTCGACGAGCTCGGGGATCCGCGCGTCGTCGAGGCCGATGAGGGCGGCCATGCGCCCCTCGCGCCCGGTGCCCGACGCCTGCATCAGCTGGCCGCGGCGACGGACGAGGCGGACCGCATCGCCGAGGTCGAGGGCGCCTGCGGCGACGAGGGCCGAGTACTGGCCCATCGAGTGGCCGGCCGCGAAGGCGGGCTCGGGGGCATCGATGCCGAGCTCGCCCCAGCGGGCGCGGACGGCGGCGAGGTAGGCGATGCTCGCGGCGAGGAGCGCGGGCTGCGCGTTCTCGGTGCGGTTGAGGTCCTCCTCGGGACCCTCCCACGCGAGCCGGGTGATCGGCTCGCCGAGCGCCTCGTCGGCGGCGGCGAACACGGCGGCGGCATCGGGCGAGGATTCGGCGAGGGCGCGGCCCATGCCGACGGACTGGCTCCCCTGCCCGGGGAACACGAAGGCGATCTGGCTCATCGCCCGTCAGCGTAGGCTCGATGATCGTCTCGGGCCGCCAACTGCGTGCAAGCTTGCAGGAATCTCCGACCGAACTTACGCTCGACGGCGTGAGGATCCGCCCGTGACCGACACCGAACGCCCTGCCCAGCCGGCGCCCACGCCGCGCGCCCGCCGGCCGCGTCCCAGCGACCCCGCCGCCGGCCCCGCCCTGCCCGAGGCGCTGACCCGGACGCGCCGCCGCAAGGCCGCCCCGTCGCGGGTGATCGCCCGGGTCTTCGAGGCGGACCTGTCGGCGCCGGTCGTCGCGGCCGGCACGCGGATCCAGAACGTGCGCCAGATCTCGGAGCGGGTCGCGATGGGGCGGGCCCTGTGGCGCGAGCTGGTCGTCGGCTTCGCCTATCAGCTGGGCGAGCTCAACCTCGGGTTCACGCAGCTCGCCGCCCTGTACGTCCTCGCCGAGGGCTCCACGACGACGGTCGCCGACCTCGCCGAGGCGATCGGGCGCTCGCCGTCCGCCACGTCACGCCTCGTCGACGGGCTGGTCAAGCGGCGGCTCGTCGAGCGGCGGCGCGAGGAGGACGACGGGCGGCTGCGCTCCGTGTGGCTCACGCCCCGCGGCCAGGCCGTGCTCCGGATGGTCGACCGGGCCCGCGCGGAGCAGTTCCTGTCCGCCGTCCGGCCGATGCCGCGCGGCGAGCGAGCGCTGATCGCGATGGGCGTCGCGGCGCTCGCGACGCATGCGATCAGCCGGCGTGGCCGGCTCGTCCGCGGCGGGAGCTGACCCGGGTCCTCGCGCGCGGCGATCAGCCGCAGAAGGTGATGGTGGCGTCGTACAGGACGGGGAGCCCCCAGCGGAGCGACTCGACGCCGACCCGCTCGTCCACGGAGTGGAAGTTGTCGAGGAAGCCCTCGCCGGGCTCCTGGAGCAGCGGCGAGAAGCCGTAGACGGGCACGCCGAGGCGGACGAGGTGCTTGCCGTCGGTGGCGAACGGCGCGAGCATCGGGACCGGGATGCCGTCCGGGTCGGCCGCCCGGATCGTGTCCGCCAGGAGCTCGTACACGTCGCCGACCGGCATCTCGAACGGGATCGCGCTGTGGAGGTGCTCGAGCTCGCAGACGGGCACGAGGTCGCCCAGCCGCGCGAGGAGCTCCTCGCGGATGTCGCCCGGGCGTCGTGCCGGGGAGCGGCCGGATGTCGACCTCGACCGTGGCGTCGCCGGGGATGACGTTGTACTTCATCCCCGCGTGGATGACGTCCGGGCTGAACGTGTCGCGGATGACCGCGCGCAGGATCCGCGCGTGGATCGGGTCGCACAGCGCGCCGATCGCGAGCTCGGCCCGGCGCGGATCGTCGCCCGTCGCCGCGTCCAGGAGCCGCCGCTGGTCCTCGCCCAGGGCCGCGCTCACCTCGTCGAGCAGCCGCCGCACGACCGGCGTGATCCGCGGCTCGCCCGGCGTCGCGAGGCGGCGGACGACCTCGGCCGCGAGGACCGCGGCGTTGTCGTCGCGGGGCAGCGACCCGTGCCCCTGCGTCCCCTTGACGTGGATCCGGTAGACCTCGTGGCCCTTCTCCGCGACCTGGATCGGGTAGAAGCGGCGCCCCCGGCGTCGGCGCTGACGCCGCCCGCCTCGCTGAACGCGGCGGCGGCCCGCAGCAGCTCCGGCCGGTTGTCGACGATCCAGCCGGCCCCCTCCCAGCCGCCGTTCTCCTCGTCCGCGGTGGAGGCGAACAGGATGTCGCGGCGGAGCCCGGGGATGGGGTCGGTGGCGGGGTCGAGGCCGGCGTCGCGTGCCCGCGCGGCGAGCAGCCGCATGACGCCGACCGAGAGCGCGACCATCGCCTTCATGTCGACCGCGCCACGGCCGTAGACGTAGCCGTCGGCGACGTCGCCGTCGAACGGCCCGTGCGTCCAGCCCTCGGGTGCGGCGGCGACGACGTCGAGGTGGGAGAGGATGAGCAGCGGGTCGCCGCCGGTGCCGTCGCCGCGGAGGCGGGCGACCACCGAGCCGCGGCCGGGGAACGGCTCCAGGACCTCGGGGACGAGGCCGAACGAGCGCAGCTCGGCGGCGATCCGCTCCGCGGCCACGAGCTCCGGGCCGGGCGGGTCCGGCGGGTTGATCGACGGGATGCGCAGCATGCTCGCGCAGGAACCCGATCAGGTGGTCGTGGGCGTCGGCCCATGCCTCGTTCGACAGCGCGGCCGACGGTCGGCGGGCGGGCGTGGGCGCGAGGGGCACCCTCAGCTGCCGGTGATGATCGCGCCGGCGATCCCCAGCACGAACCCGAGCAGGACGATCGCGATGATCATCCCGAGGAGGATCCGGACGTACGGGCGCTCGGCCGCGAGGGTGGCCGGCAGGTCCGGGTCGTCGCCGCCCGCGATGTACGGCTTCGGCAGGCCGCGCTTGCGGGCCGCGACGTTCCGGTACTCGTCGTAGCGCTCCGGGTCGGGCGGCAGCGACGAGCGATCGTCCGCGGCGGGGGCGGTGGGCTGGCTGGTCACGCCCCCATCATGCCGCAGGTCGTCCGGCGGGGCCGCCGTGTCAGCCCTTCGACGCCAGCGCGTCGTTCAGCGTCGCCTCGAGCTCCGGGTCCAGCGTCGTCTGGAACACCTTGCCGTTGAACGGCTGCGAGCGCCTGGGACAGGGCGCCGGCGTGCCCGGTGACGATCACGAACAGCGCCGACGTGCCCGGCGTGAGCTCCGCGGTGACGTCGTCGACGAACTTGGGATCGACGCTCTGGCCCATCGACCGGCCGAACAGCGCGCCGATCGCGCCGCCCGCGACGATCCCGAACAGCGGCAGGAAGAACAGGCCGAGCAGCAGGCCGAGGAAGCCGCCGATGATCGCCCCGGTCTTCGTGTCCGACGAGACCTCGTTGGTGACGTGGGTCTTGCCGTCGGCGTCCTTCGTGATCACGGCCGAGTCGCCGATCTCGAGCTGGCCGGCCTTGGCGAGGTCGCGGACACGGGCGAGCGCCGTCTGCCCATCGGCCTCGTTGGCGAACGTGACGACGACCAGGTCCTTCATCGGGTGCCTCCGTGCAGGGCGTGCGGGCGGGTGATGCCCGGTGCGCGAGCCGCCATCATGCCCCGCCCGGCGCGCGCGGTCACCCCCTCGCCCGGGTGACGGATCAGCCGGCCTCGAACAGCGCCTGGAGCGCGGGCCGGTCGGTCGTGCCGGCGGCGAGCGCGAGGCGCAGGAGGATCCGCGCCTTCCACGGCTGGAGATCGTCGGCGGCGACCCAGCCGCGCTTCACGAGCGACGGGATCGCGGGCACGCGGCCCGCGCCGACGCGGGTCGCCTGGACGATCGTCACGCCCGCCGCGTGGGCGCGCTCGAGCGCCTCGACCTCGCAGCGGCGTGGGATAGCCGGCGCCGGTGCCCGCGCTCACGATCCCGCGTGCGCCCGCGGCCACGGCCGCGTCGATCAGCGCGCCGTCCGCGCCGAGGTACGTGACGACGACGTCGACGCGCGGCTGGCGGCGCAGGTCGACGCCGGCGAACGCGCCGCGGAGCGAGGTCGCGCGGGCCGGCCGATGGTCGAGGACGACCCGCCCGTCGCCGTCGATCCAGCCGAGCGGGCCGCCCGCGCCGTCGGCGAACGCGTGGACGCGCATGGTGTCGTGCTTCGTGGCCGAGCGCGCCGCGTGGATCGTGTCGTCGAGCACGACCAGCGTGCCGAGGCCCCGCGTCTCGGGCGACGGCCGCGACGCGGACCGCGCTGACGACGTTGAGCGGCCCATCGCCCGACAGCGCGGAGGCGGGCCGCATCGCGCCCATGACGACGACCGGCCGCTCGTCGGCGAGCACGAGGTGGAGGAGCCAGGCCGTCTCCTCCAGCGTGTTCGTCCCGTGCGTGATCACGACGCCGTCGGCCTCGTCGAGCGTGCACAGCCCGCGCACGAGCTCGACCAGGTCGGCGAGGTCGTCGTCGGTCAGCGCATGCGCGCGGAGCCGCCGGAACGGGACCTCGCGGGCGATCCGCGACGGTGGCCAGCTCCGTGGCGACCCCGTCGACGAGCGCGCCGGGCTCGAGGCGGACGCCGGTGTCGAGATAGGCCGCGAGGTCGAGCCGGTCCGCGCCGACCGAATCGATCGTGCCGCCGGTCGTGACGATCGCGACGCGGGGCGCGGGCGGCGTCGGGCACGGGCTCAGGCGGTGACGGACGCGACGTCCGCCGCGTGGTCGGCGGGGATCGGCGGCGCGACCTCGGTCGTGCGGTCGGCGTCGGCCGCCGGCTGCCAGTGCGGCGCGGTCGCCGGCGGCGCGTAGCCCTCGACGCGCGAGATGAGGCGCCGGATGCGCAGCCCCTCGAGCGGCCCGAGCGCGTACAGCGGCATCGGCTGGAGCCAGACGGCCGACCCGAGGCTCACGGCGTCGGCGCCCGCCCACATGTACTCGCGGCAGTCGTCGAAGTCGCGGATCCCGCCGTTCGCGATGATCGGCAGCCGGATCCCGGCGTCGCGCAGCTCGGCGACGACCCGCAGCCCGATCGGCTTGATCGCCCGCCCGGAGACCGCGCCGTAGCGGTTCTTGAGGTACGGCTCGCCGGTCTCGGGGTCGAGCCGCAGGCCCTTCACGGTGTTGATCGCGGTGATCCCCGCGCAGCCGTAGGTCTCGGCGAGGCGCGCCTGCCAGCGGTAGTCCTCGTCCGGGCTGACCTTGAGGATGACCGGGTGGCGGCTCTTCGGGACGGCCCGGCGGAGGCTGTCCTCGAGGATCGTCTCGAACGGGAAGTTGACGTTGTGGCAGCTCGCGTTGAGCTCGATCGCGGCGATCTCGCCCGGCTTCGCGCGTTCGTTGACCGTCTCGAACAGCTGCTCGATCTCGTCCGCGCTGAAGCCGCCGACGCTGACGATCCGGTTGAGCCCGGCCGTCCGCCCGAAGTACTCGTCGAAGTAGCGGCCGATCCCGATGTTCGACCAGCCGAAGGCGTTGAGCCAGCCCGCGTCGACCCGATGGAGCGCCTTGCCGTACAGCCGCGAGCATCTCGGGGAACTCGCGGAGCGACCAGTCCTCCTTGAGCGTGAAGTGGCCGGGCCGCGGCTCGAGGGTCAGGGTCCGGGTCGTGACCGCGCCGAAGCGCTCGAGCGGCACCCACTGGGCGATCGGGGAGAGGCCGTACAGGATCAGCCGCCGCTTCGACGCGCCATAGCCGAGCAGGCTGGCCGACGTCAGCAGCCGGTTGCGCAGCCGGATCCCGTTGAGGTCGATCGTCACGGCGCCAGTATGCCGCGCCGCGTCGGCGCGCACGGTCACGCCTCGGGCGCGAGCGGGCCCTGCAGGCCGACGGAATCGGGGATCGGCCGATAGCCCAGCCGGGCGTTCACCGCGCGCATCGGGGCGTTGTGCTCGTCGTTGCCGGTCTCGAGCGCCGCGAGCCCGTTGTCGATCGCCCAGGCGATCGTCGCGCGCTTGATCGCCGTCGCGATGCCGCGCCCGCGCCACGCCGGCCGGACCGCGGTCATGTCGTGCAGCGCGGTCGTGTCGCTGCCCGCCTGCAGGATCAGGTTGCCGTAGCCCGCCACGTCGCCCGTTGCGTCGTCCACGGCGATGACGAAGCCATCACGCGGCAGGTCGGGCCGGTCCACGTCGCGGGCGACGAACTCGTCGAACGTGCCGGCGTACAGCGGCTCGCCGCCGGTCGGAACATCCGGAAACGCCTCGACGGCGGCGCGGTGGACGGCCGGCAGGAGGTCGGGTCGCGCGGCGAGCGTCGTGAGCGAGATGCCGGCGGGTGGATCGGCCGGCGGTGCCGCGACGCCGGCGAGGTCCAGGCGGACGGCCTTCGTCCGCTCGACCTCCACGAATCCGCGCGCGGCGAGGAAGCGGATCCCCTCGACGTGGGCCTCGGACAGCTCGGTCTGGAACCCGGTCTTGCCCGCGACCCGGGCGGCGTCGCTGCAGGCCCGGAACAGCGCCGTGCCGACGCCCCGCCGCCGCGCCTCGGGCATGACCCACAGGCCGAGCCACCACCGCTCGTAGTCGGGCCCGTGCATCCAGATCCGACCGGCGCTCGCGGCGCCGACGGCGGTCCCGGCGGCATCGGTCGCGAGGAACGTCGTCCCCTGGCCGGGGTAGGTCGCCTCCGCCCAGCGCGCGTTCGCCGCCGAGTCCGGGCTGTCGGGCGTCGTGGCGTTGCGGATCGCGACGTACGCCTCGATCCCCGACTCGTCTCCTGGGTCGATGGCGGCGATGTCGATCGCCAGCGGGCGGGGGTCCTCCGTCACGCGGCCGCGTCGCGGAGCGGCGGGAGCAGGTCCCGATGCACGGCGTCGAGCCCTGCCGGTCCGAGCGCGGCCGGCATCCCCAGCACGATCTCCGCTCGCGCCCGCGGCGATGATCCGCCGGGCCTGCTCGAGCGCGCGTGCCCGGCCGGCCGCGTCCCGCCCCGTGACGACCTGGCCGACGAGCTCGAACGTCGCGGGGTCCCGGCCCGCGTCCTCGAGCGCGCGGACGATCAGGTCGCGCTTGGCCGCGAAGTACGCATCGTCGCCCGCCTCGGTGCCGGGGAGCAGCCATCCCTGCGCCGCGCGCGCCGCGAGGCGGATCCCGCGCGGACCCTGCCCGCCGAGGTACAGCGGCGGGCCGCCCGGGGTGAGCGGCACGGGCAGGTTGGTCGCGCCGCTGAGCGGGTAGAAGGGGTCGTCACGGGTGACGCCGGGTGCGCCGGCGGCGTCCGGGCCGAACAGGGCAGCGATCGTGTCCACGGCCGATTCGAGGCGCGAGATCCGCTCGCCGATCTGCGGCAGGTCGATGCCGAACGGGCCGTGCTCGTTCTCGAACCAGCCCGGCGCCGAGTCCGAGCACGAACCGGCCACCGGTCACGTGGTCCATGACCGTCGCGGCCTTCGCGACGAGCACCGGGTGGCGGAACGTGTTCGAGAGCACCGCGTGCCCGATCCGGAGGCCCGGGACGTGATGGGCCAGCGCGGCGAGCACGGTCACCGCCTCGAGCGAGGGCCCCGGGACGGACGGATCCATGTCGAGCAGGTGGTCGTTCATCCACGCGCCGTCGAACGCGGACGGGCCGCCGTCCGCGGACAGCTCCCCGGCGCGCCGCCACGTGGCGTCGAGCGTCGGCCAGTCGACGCCCTGGGGCGAGGTCTTGAACGAGATCCGCAGGGTCATCGGCCTGACGTGCTCAGGCGCCGGTGCCGTCGGTGCGGCTCGCGAGGGTCCGACGCAGCTGGGCGCCGTTGGTGATCGCGCCCTCGGACGCGGACGACACGAGCGCCGCGTACTTCGCGAGCACGCCGGTCCGGTAGCGCGGCTCGGGCGGGGACCAGCGGGCGCGCCGCTCGGCGAGGACGGCCTCGTCGACCTCGAGGTTGAGCTCGTGGGCATCGGCATCGACGACGATCGAGTCGCCCTCCTCGATCAGCGCGATCGGCCCGCCGAGCGCGGCCTCGGGCGCGACGTGCCCGATCATCAGCCCGTGGGTGCCGCCCGAGAAGCGGCCGTCGGTGAGCAGCGCGACGCTCTCGCCCAGGCCCTCGCCGACGAGCGCGCCCGTGACGCTCAGCATCTCCTGCATGCCCGGTCCGCCGATCGGCCCCTCGTAGCGGATGACGACGACGTCGCCCGCGACGATCTGGCGGTTCTTCACCGCCTCGAAGCAGGCCTGCTCGCTGTCGTACACCCGGGCCGGCCCGCGGTGGAACCGCCGCTCGTGGCCCGCGAGCTTCACGACCGAACCCTCCGGCGCGAGCGAGCCGTGGAGGATCGTCAGCCCGCCGACCGGCTTGATCGGCGTCTCGATCGGGTGCACGACCTGCTGGCCCTCGGCCTCGACCGTGTCGGCCGCGATCTGCGCGATCGTCCGCCCGTCGACCGTCGTCTGCTCGCCGTGGAGCTTGTCCGCCTTGAGCAGCTCGCGCATGACGAGGCCAACGCCGCCGGCGTCGTACATGTCCGACGCGGAGTAGCGGCCGCCCGGGCGCATGTCGGCGATGAGCGGCGTCCGGTCCGCGGTCTCGCCGAACTCGTCGATCGAGAGCGGGATGCCGAACTCGTGCGCGATCGCCGGCAGGTGGAGCACCGCGTTGGTCGAGCCGCCGGTCGCGGCGACGGACGCGATCGCGTTGTCGAACGACTGGCGGGTCACGATCGAGCTCGGGCGGATGTCGTGGCGGACGAGGTGCATCACCAGCTCGCCGGCCTGGCGGGCGGCCTCGTCCTTGCGCCCGTCCTCGGCGGGGATCGCGTTGAGCCCCGCCGGGCTGAGGCCCAGGAACTCGAGCACGGTCGCCATCGTGTTGGCCGTGAACTGGCCGCCACACGCGCCGGCGCCGGGGCAGGCGCCGTTCTCCGCCTCGTACAGCTCGTCGAGCGTGATCTTCCCCGCCCGGTACGCGCCGATCGCCTCGTACACGGTGACGACGTCAGCCGGCTTGCCCTTGTACGTGCCCGGGTAGATCGTGCCGTTGTAGAGGACGAGCCCCGGGATGTCGAGGCGGCCGAGCGCCATCGCGCCGGCCGGGATCGTCTTGTCGCAGCCGACGAGGCACACGATCCCGTCGAACAGGTGGCCGCGCGCGACGAGCTCGATCGAGTCGGCGATGACCTCGCGCGACACGAGCGACGCCTTCATGCCCTCGGTGCCCATCGACACGCCGTCGCTCACCGCGATCGTGTTGAACTCCATCGGCGTCCCGCCCGCCGCGCGGATCCCGTCCTTCACGAACGTCGCCAGCCGCCGCTGGTTGATGTTGCAGGGCATCGTCTCGATCCATGTCGTCGCGACGCCGATGATCGGCTGGCTGAGGTCGTCGTCCGTGAACCCGATCGCCTTGAGCATCGCCCTGGCCCCGGCGCGGTCCGGGCCATCGGTGAGCGCGTGGCTGTGGCGCTTGGCCGGGTCGCTCGGGCGGTGGTAGGGGAGCGTGTGCTCGTCGGTGGCGGTCACTGCGGGTTCCTTCCGGTGGGCGGCGTGACAGGCGGCGTCGGTCGTCGGTGGCAGGTGGGTTCGAGGCTGGGTCGGGGTCCAGTATCGCGCGGACTCAGGCCCCGGCGTCGGTGGTCCCGAGCCGGGCATCGACGACATCGCTCGCCACCCGCCAGCTGCCCTCGTGCCCGGTGACCGCGTCGACGAACGTGTGGCAGTCGACCTGGAACCCCTCGACCGGCTCGAGCGCGGTGACCGTCGCCGTCCGCGGCACGCGGCGCAGGAGCGCGATCTCGCCCACCCCGTCGCCCGGGCCCTGCTCGTGGCTGGGCTGGCCGTCGATCGTCACCAGCACGCGGCCGGACTCGACCATCACGTACGTGTCGCCCTCCTCGCCCTGGGTCATGATCGGCTGGCCGGCGGCGTAGTGGACCGGCTCCATCCCGTCGGCGATCCGCTCCAGCGCGGCGAGCGGCAGCGGCGCGAACAGCGGGATCCCGCGCAGCAGCCGCGCCTCGCGCTCGGGGAGGACGCCCTCGTCGTCGAGGCGGCGGATCCACGGCCAGCCGAGGACCGCGGTGATCGGCAGCGCGATGCCCGTGATGACGAGCGCCCGCTCCACGCCGATCGTCGTGACCAGCGCCGACCCGATCAGCGCCCCGATCGAGATCCCGATGCTGGCCATGACCTCGAGCACCGCGAACACGGCGCCGCGGGACGGGCTCGACACGCCGCGCTGGAGCAGCGTGATCCCCGAGACGTCGAGGAGCGCGTTGCCGAGGCCGGTGACCCCAAGCGCGATCAGCGCGAGCGCCGGGCTGGGCGCGACGCCGATGAGCACGAACGGTGCGCCCCAGGCGACGAGCGCGGCCGCGAACATGCCCGCGAGCCGGCCGCCGGTGCCCATCGCGACCGCGAACACCGCGCCGACGATCCCGCCCGCCCCGATGGCGGCGCCGAGGATGCCGACGCCCGCGTCGCCCATGCCCAGGACCTCGATCGCGAGGATCGCGATGAACGTGGTGAGCGCGCCGCGGACGGTGACCTGGACGCCGAACGAGAGCATCAGGACGGCGGCCGGGCGGCGCCGGAGCAGCTCGCGGATGCCGGCCAGGAGCGGCAGGCCGTGGCTGCGGTTCGCCGGCGCCGGACGCGCCGCGGCGGCGACCGTGACCCGGACGACGAGCGCGGCCGCGATGACGCCGCCTGCCGCGGCGATCGCGGCGGCCGGCGCCGGGCCGGACGAGGCGACCACGAGGCCGGTGATCAGCGGCCCGGCGAACGTGCCCAGGCTCTCGCCGAGCGCGCCGGCCGTGTTCGCGGCGACCAGGTCCTCGGGCCGGGTGGCGACCGACGGCAGGAGCGCGAGGGTCGTGGGCCGGACGAGGGCGCCGGCAGCCGAGGCGCCCGCGACGGCGAGGTACACGACGATCGGCTGGTCCACGACGATCGCCGCGGCGACGACCGCGGCCCCGGCGGCCCGCAGGAGGTTGACCGCCACCAGCACGCGCTCCGGGCGTGGCGCCCGGGTCGCATCGACGAGGATGTTGACCACCATCGCCGGCAGCATCCGGAACAGCGACACGAGGCCGACGGCGACGGCCCCGCCGGCGTCGTACGCGACGACGAGCGCCACGACGAGGATCGCCCAGTCCACGCCGACGCCCACCGTCCACGACAGCTCCAGCGCGCGGATGTCGGGGTTGCGCAGGACGCGCGACAGCGACCGGACGGCGATCGCGATGCGCGAGGGCTGGGCGGTCGCGGGCGGGTCGTCGGGCTCGGTCGTCGACGGGGCGGGAGCAGGCGGGACGGGATCGTTCCCCACGAGGGCAACGCTACCGAGTCGCCGGTCGGGTTTGCCAGCGTTCGGCGCGCGCCGCGACTCGCCGCGTGCGGCGCGGTCAGCTCGCGGCCGCGATCCGCTCGTCGACGGCCAGCGGACCCGTCTGTGCGACCGCGTCGTCGGCCCACGCGTACACGACCTCGGCGAGCGTCGGCAGCGGCAGCGCCCCGTCGGACAGGATCGCGTCATGGAAGCCGCGGATGTCGAACGCGGCGCCCATCCGGCGCTGCGCCTCCTCGCGGATCCGGAGCAGCTCCAGCTGGCCGGTCTTGTAGGCGAGGGCCTGGCCGGGCAGCGCGATGTAGCGGTCGACCTCGTCGGCGACCGACGCGCGGCGAGAGCGCGGTGTGGGCGAGCATGTAGTCGATGGCCTGCTGGCGGGACCAGCCCATCGCGTGGATGCCGGTGTCGACGACGAGCCGCGCCGCCCGCCAGGCGTCGAACGACAGCATCCCGAGCCGGTCCAGGTCGCCGGAGTAGAGCCCCATCTCGTCCGCGAGCCGCTCCGCGTACAGGCCCCAGCCCTCGAAGTAGGCCGTCGGCCCGAGGTGGCGGCGGAAGTCCGGCAGCCCGCGGAGCTCCTGGCCGAGCGCCCCCTGGAGGTGATGGCCGGGCACGGCCTCGTGGTACGCGAGCGCCTCGGCCTCGTAGCGCGGCCGGTCCTGCGGGTTGGACGTGTTGACGACGTACTGGCCGGGCCGCGACCCGTCCTCGGCGGACGGCCGGTAGTAGGCCGCGCCGACGTGGTCCTCCTCGTGCGCCGGCATCTCGAGGATCACGCACGAGGCCAGCGGCAGGCGCCCGAACCACCGGGGCGCGACCTCCCGGGCCCGCTCGAGGCTGGCGGCCGCCTTGTCGAACACCTCGCGCCGCGAGGCGAAGAACAGGCCGGGGTCCGCGCGCAGCGCCGACAGGGCGAGGCCGAGCGACGAGACGCCGAGGGTGCGACCCGCGAGCTCGACGATCTCGCGGTCGATGCGGTCGATCTCGTCGTGCCCGGTGCGGTGCAGCTGCGCCGCGTCGACGTCGAGCGACGTGTGCATCCGGATGAGGTGGTGGTAGCCCTCGTCGCCGCCGGCCACCGCGCACATGCCGGGCTCGCCGTCGGGCCGCGCCGCCGGGAGGACCTCGAGCACGAGCGCGTCGTGGAGGCGGATGAACGCCGGCCGGATCGTCGCCTCGACCGCCCAGTGCAGCTCCCTCGTGAAGCGCGACTTCTCGCTCCTCGGACCAGCCGTCGACCTCGTCCAGCGTCGAGATCGGGTCGAGCAGCGGCCAGCGCTCGATCGGCGCGTCGAGGACCTCCTCGAGGACCGTGATCGTGCGCCGGACCGGCGACACGCTCGCGACGCGCCCGTCGGCCAGGCTCGCGCGCAGCGTCGTCCAGCTGCTGGTCCGTGTAGCGGCCCATCGCCTGCCAGCGGGCGATCATCCGCTCGCCGTCCTCGGGCGTCTCGAGGCGCTGGTACGCGGGGATCGTCAGGAAGTCGACGGGCGCCCCCTCGAGCGGGTTGACGTTCCACTCGAGGATGCCCGTCCGGAGCTCGGCGATGTCGGCGGCGAGCGAGCCGCGGAGGGCCGACAGCGTCGTCCGGTCGGCGGGCGTCTCGCGCGCGGGATCGAGCGCGTCGGCGCGGGCGAGCAGGGCCTCGAAGCGGGCGATCGTCGCCGCCGTGCCGGCCGGCGTGTGATCGGCCAGGCGGTCGTCGAACCGCGGGTCGCCGATCGCGGTCGCGTTGAGCGGATTCGCCTCGAGATAGGTCTCCCAGTACTCGGCCGTGAGCCCGTCAAGGGCAGCCGAGGACGTCATCCGCTCCATGCGGGCCATGCTATCGGCCGGTTGCCGGGCTGGAACCACCCCCGGGTGTCGGGTTGGCGACACTCGTGCGCGAGCCGGTGCGCGGGCGCGACGACGCACGCCCGTGCGCGCCCGGCGACCCCGCCAGCCTGGTGTCCCAGGCCGCGCCCGATGACGGGTCAGCGCAGGCACTCGCCGACGTCGACGCCGCCGGTCCGGCCGATCGCGGGGCCGATGCGGACGGCGACGCTCGTCGGCGTCAGCGCGTAGCCGACCGACTCGTCCGCGCGCGACTCCGCGAACACGAGCCCGCCGATCGTCCCGTTCTCGAGCACGAGCGGCCCGCCCGAGTCGCCCGGCTCGACCTCGGCGCGCAGCTCGAGGATGTCGCGCCGCACGACGTCGTCGTCGTAGATGTCGCGGCCGTCGGCCGCGTAGCCGCCGGTCACCGCCGCCGGCAGCACGACGAGCGGGCCGCCGCCCGCGTAGCCGAGCGCCGCCCCGATCGCGCCCCGCTCCGGGTCGTTGGAGGCGAAGCGGAGCGCGGGCGCGTCGAGGCCCGGGGCGTAGAGCAGCGCGACGTCGAGGTCGGGGTCGAACAGGACGACCGTCGCGTCGGCGGTCCCGGACGGCACCTCGACCCGGATCGTCGACGACCCGGCGACGACGTGGGCGTTGGTGACGAGGTAGTCGTCCGCGACGACGGCGCCCGTCCCGTTGACGAGCGCCTCGCACGCCCTCGTGGACACGCGGGCGGTGCTCGCGGCTGCGGCACGGGCGATGGCGGTCGCGATCGGATCGCTGGGCAGGTCGACCGGGGCGAGCGGCACGGGCTCCAGGCCGACGAACACGTCGGGCAGCCCGCTCGCGTCGATGACGCCCGCGATGTCGCCCACGACCTCGGTCGGCGACGGCAGGAACGAGTCGGTCAGGCGGACCGCGGTCGAGTTGGCGGCCGCGCGGCCGAGCGTCGGAAACGCCGACGCGGCGAGCAGCCCGCCGGCGAGCCAGATGATGAGGATCGCCTGGGCGCCACCGAGCAGCGCGCCGGCGAACCGGTCGAGGCCCGAGAGGACGCCGGTCCCCAGGCCCTCCGCGATCGCGCGGCCGACCGTCGACCCGAGGCCCTCGCCGACGAGCACGCCGCCCAGCACCGCGCCGATGCACGACGAACGCGCGGACGATCGGGTCGAGGTCGTCGGTGACGTCGAGCAGCCACGGGGCGAGCTGGAACAGCAGGAGCAGGGCCGCGAGCGCGCCGAGGATGCCGCCGACCTGCGGCAGCGCGCCGGTCCGGATGCCCGCGACCACGGCGAACACGAGGATCGCGATGGCGGCCACGTCGAACAGGTTGAACGTCACCGCGGGAGTATCGAGGGGATGGCGGAAGCGCGCCGCCGGGGGTTCCGGAGCGGTCGCGGCCTCGCGGACGGCTCAGCGGCCTGTCAGCCCGCGAGCGCGGTCCCGATGCGGGTGTCGACGCGCGGCGGGTGCGCGGCCTCCCAGGCGGCGATCGTCGGCGTCCTTGGCCATGACGTAGCCGATCTCGTCGGTGCCGGCCATCAGCATCATCTTGCTGAACGGGTCGACGTCGAAGTCGATCGTGCTGCCGTCCGGGAGGAGGATCCCCTGCTCGGCGAGGTCGACCCGCAGCTCGGCATCGGGATCGGCGGCGATGAGGTCGAACAGCCGCTCGTGGGTGGCCGGGTCGACGACGATCGGCAGGACGCCGTTCTTGAGCGAGTTGCTCTTGAAGATGTCCGCGAAGCTCGTCGAGAGGATCGCCTGGATGCCCCAGCTCCGGAGCGCCCACGGGGCGTGCTCGCGCGAGCTGCCGGTGCCGAAGTTGTCGCCGGCCAGGAGGATCTTGCGGCCGGGCATGCCCGGCTCGTCGAGGATGAACGGCGGGTCCTTCTTCGACCCGTCCTCCTCGAACCGCCAGTCGCGGAACAGCGCGTCCGCGAGGCCCTCCTTGTCGGTGACCTTGAGGTAGCGGGCGGGGACGATCTGGTCGGTGTCGACGTTCTCGGCGCCCCACGGGACGACCTTGCTCGTGAACGCGCGGAAGCCCTCGGCCATCTCAGTACCCTCCGCCGACGGTGACCAGCGACTCGACGCCGGGCAGCGTGCGCGGGTCCGTGACCCGGCCGGCGATCGCGGAGGCCGCGGCGGTCAGCGGGCTGGCGAGGAACGTCCGGCCGCCCTTGCCCTGGCGTCCCTCGAAGTTGCGGTTCGAGGTGCTGATCGCGTACTGGCCGGGGGTCAGCTGGTCGCCGTTCATCGCGATGCACATCGAGCAGCCCGACTCGCGCCACTCGGCGCCGGCCGCCCGGAAGATGTCGTCGAGCCCCTCGCGCTCGGCCTGGGCCTTCACCTGCTGGGAGCCCGGCACGATCATCAGCCGCACGCCGTCCGCGGCGTGGCGGTCCTTGAGGACGCTCGCCGCGAGGCGCAGGTCGCTGATCCGGCTGTTGGTGCAGCTGCCGATGAACACGACGTCGACCGGGTGGCCGGCGATCGGGTCGCCCGGCGTGAGCGCCATGTACTCGAACGCGCGCTCGAGGCCGCGACGGGTCTGCGCGTCGGCGGCGTCCTCGAGGCGCGGCAGGCGCGCGCTGATCGGCACGCCCATGCCCGGGTTGTTGCCCCAGGTGACCATCGGCTCGAGCTCGCTCGCGTTGAGCACGATCGACTTGTCGAACGTCGCGCCGTCATCGGTGGGCAGCGTGCGCCACGTGGCGACGGCCGCGTCCCACGTCGGCGCCCTGCGGGGCGTGGCGGCGGCCGTGGAGGTACTCGAAGGTCTGGTCGTCCGGGGCGACGAGGCCGGCCCGCGCGCCGCCCTCGATGCTCATGTTGCAGATCGTCATCCGCTGCTCCATGTTGAGCGCGCGGATGGCCTCGCCCCGGTACTCGAACACGTGCCCGGTGCCGCCGCCGATCCCGATCCGGGCGATGAGCGCGAGGATGATGTCCTTCGCGCTGACGCCGGCGGTCAGCCGCCCGTCGACCCGGACCTCGTACGTCTTCGGCTGGCGCTGGAGGAGCGTCTGGGTGGCGAGGACCATCTCGACCTCGCTCGTCCCGATCCCGAACGCGAGCGCCCCGAACGCGCCGTGCGTCGCCGTGTGGCTGTCGCCGCACACGATCGTCATGCCCGGCTGCGTGAGCCCGAGCTCCGGCCCGATGACGTGGACGATGCCCTGGGTGTCGCTGCCGAAGGCGTGGAGCGGGATGCCGAAGTCGCGGCAGTTCGTCTCGAGCTGGGCGATCTGCGTCGCCGCCTGCATGTCCATGATCGGCAGGCCGCGCGGCGTCGTCGGGGTGCCGTGATCGGCGGTCGCGACGGTCTTGTCCGTGCGCCGGACCGTGAGGCCGCGGTTCCGGAGCCCGGTGAACGCCTGCGGGCTGGTGACCTCGTGGACGAGGTGCAGGTCGACCGCGAGGACGGCCGGCGCGCCCGTCGTCCTGCGTGACGACATGGTCGTCCCAGATCTTCTCGACGAGTGTTCGCGGGTTGCTCATTGCGGCTGGTGCTCTGCTGCGGCTGCGACGGATCGCCAAGGGTATCAGCGCCGCCCGACGAGTCGCGCCGTGCCGCCCGCGACGAGGATCCATCACCAGGCGCGGTCGACGACGGCCTGTCACCAGGCGTCGGGGCAGCAGCGTCGGGCCGGCGGCCGTCGATTGCGGACCCAGCACATGGACGCGCCGGGCCACGAAGCGTCGCTGACGAGGCGATGCGTAGGCGTCGGCCGGATTGGCCGGATACGCGTCGCGAAGCGAGCCGCCGGGCATCGGCCACCGCCTCTCGGTTCGCGCGCGTCCACCGCACGAGGAGGAGCTGTGAGATCCGCGGCTCGTTGCCCGGCCGCGAGACGCTGCCAGGCGTCGGACGACGGCAGGGCGGCGGCCTTCTCGGCGTGACCAGCGGACGAGCTGCTCCAGGCGGCGCAGCGCGCTACTCGAGCTCCGTGGCAACGACGACGTCCGCGCCCGCGTCGTGCAGCGACGACGTCGATCCAGCCCCGGACCGGCCGACGGACGGCGACCTCCGGGACCGTCGCCCACCGCGGGTGGATGTCCCGCCTGAGCAGATCTCGCGCATCTGCGCCTGGTGCCGGTCGCGGAGCGCGGGTCCGGTGTTCGGGTAGGCGCGCAGGTGGAGATCGGCGCCGAGGGCCGCGACGATCCGCGAGTACGTCTCGATCGGACGGATCGGCGTCGTGCCGCTCGAGGCGCGGGACACGAGCGACGCATCAATGCCAGCGAGCCGGGCGACCGCCCGCTGGCTCAGGCCCGCATCCTCGCGGAAGCGCCGGAGGTCATCGGCCAGGAGTCGACTGGATCGCTTCGGCGCGGCGGTCGGCCTCGAGCTGGAGCTTCGATCGCGCCATGGGCCGAGTACAGCGGTCGCGCCTTGCTCGCGGCTTATCTCGTCGATGACGCGCGTCACACGTCTGGCGACGTTCGCACGACAATGCGCGCGAGTCAGCAGAGTCAGGCGCGGCGGGCCGCATCAGGCGACAAGGCATCGCTCGATCGCGCTGATGCACAAGCGTCATCGCCTTCGCGATCTGCCAGCGATTGGATGCATGTGGCGCATCGGCGTGCGAGGGCCGGTTCGCGGTGGCGGCAGCGCTCGGACGCACGCGGCGCGGCGGGCGACCTGTGGCCGCGGCGAGAGAGCGCGGCGCGGCGCGACCGGCGCCGGAGGCGAGAGACCGAGGGTGGTGCGCGCCGTGGGGCGATCGGCGGCGGGAACCAGTACCGAAGGTTGCGGGAAGGGTGGTTGCGCTCGCACGGAATGGGGGGCTACACTCCGCGGACCCCGCTCCCAGCGGGTGTACAGGAGTTGGGTCGCTTGGATTTCTTCCAGGGTCACAGCCGGAACCGCGTCGCCGTCGTCGTGACGAGCGATGGGCGCCGCGTCACCGTGCCCCTGCGCGACCTCGAATCCCAGGACGTATCGCTCCTCGGCCTTATTCGCTCGCTCCTTGCCGGCCTTGACAGCCTTCTTGGGCTCCTCATTACCGGCTCCCGGCGGGAGAACGGAGGAACGCGGAGGAACGAGCGCCACTGAGGCGCCGATCACCGAAGACCGAAGGGACCCTCGCCGGGTGGCGAGGGTCTTTGCATGTTCGGGAGGTCGCGGGGCCGACCGGACGGAGGGACGCAGCACGATGACGATGACGAGGGGCGAGGAACCGGCGAGTCCCGCCGCGACCGCGACGCCCGCCGACGCGCCACAGCGTCGCAGCCACGTGCCGCCGACGGCACGGCGAGCGCGGCGGCGGTCGAGCAGGCGCGCAAGGCGATGCTCCACGAGGTCCGGCCGCGGAAGCGGACGCGGATCGGCGCCGACGCGCTGATGGAGGCGCTCATCCTCCAGGGCACCGACGTGCTGTGGAGCTACCCGGGCGGCGTGATCCTCCCGATCTACGACATCCTCGGCGACTACCCCGAGATCCGGCACGTCCTCGTCCGCCACGAGCAGGGCGGCGGGCACGCGGCCGACGGCTACGCCCGCGCCAGCAACCGGGTCGGCGTGTGCATGGGCACGAGCGGCCCGGGCGCCACGAACCTCGTCACCGCGATCGCCACGGCCCAGCTCGACTCGATCCCGATGGTCGCGATCACCGGCAACGTCCCCAACGCCCTGATCGGCAAGGACGCGTTCCAGGAGATCGACATCACCGGCATCACGCTGCCGATGACGAAGCACAACTACCTGGTCCGGAACGCCGACGACATCCCGCACGTCGTCGCCGAGGCGTTCTACCTCGCGGCCCACGGCCGCCCGGGGCCGGTCCACATCGACATCACGAAGGACGCCCTGCAGCAGGAGACACGCGCCGAGCACCCCTCCCTCGACGACGTGATCGCCGGCGTGCCGGGCTTCCGGCCCACGACCGAGGGCCACCCGAAGCAGCTCAAGCTCGCCGCCCGCGAGATCGCCGAGGCCAAGCGCCCGCTGATCCTCGCCGGGCACGGCGTCCTCATCGCCGAGGCCTGGGACGCGCTCAAGACGTTCGCCGACAAGACCCAGATCCCCGTCGCGTGGACGCTGCTCGGCATCGGCGCGATCGACGAGGAGGATCCCCTGGCCTACGGCTACATGGGGATGCACGGCTGGAAGCACGTGAACCGCGCGATCCAGTCGGCCGACCTCCTGATCGCCATCGGGATGCGGTTCGACGACCGGGTCACCGGCAGCGTCCGGACGTACGCGCCGTACGCCCGGATCATCCACGCCGACATCGACCCGGCCGAGATCGGCAAGAACGTCGCGGTCGAGGTGCCGATCGTCGGCGATGCGAAGAAGGTCCTCGAGGGCCTGACCCGCCTCGTCCCCGAGGTCGATCCCGCGACCCGCGCCGACTACCTCGCGCAGCTGGCCGAGTGGCGCCGCGACTCCGAGGGCTCGTCCTGGCACGGCTCCGGCGCGTGGCGCGACGGCCTGCTGTCCGCCGACTTCGTCGTCGAGCGGATCGGCGAGCTGACGAACCACATGGCGACCTACGTCGCGGACGTCGGCCAGAACCAGATGTGGCTCGCCCGGTACACGAAGTTCCGCCGGCCGCACAGCCACGTCAGCTCGGGCGGGCTCGGGACGATGGGCTACTCGGTGCCCGCGGCCATGGGCGCCGCGCTCGGCAATCCCGACGTCGAGACCTGGGCGATCACCGGCGACGGCGGCTTCCAGATGACGAGCCAGGAGCTGATGACCCTCGCCGCGGACAACATCCCGGTGAAGATCGCGCTCCTCGACAACAAGAAGCTCGGGATGATCCGCCAGTGGCAGGAGATCATCTACGGGGGCAACTACCACTCCGCCCACCTGCCCGGGCCGGACTTCGTCAAGCTCGCCGAGGCGTACGGCGTCCCGGCGTTCAAGGCGACGAGGACCAGCGAGGTCGACGAGGTCATCCAGAAGGCACAGGCCATCGACGGGCCGGTGCTCATCTGGTTCGAGATCGCCGAGGAGCAGAACGTGTTCCCGATGATGCCGGCGGGCAAGGGCCTGTCCGACCTGATCGAGACGTGGGGGGCGCCGGAGGAATGAGCACCGACGACTCGACCCCGAGCGCCAACGGCTCGGCGCCGCACCCGGCCCACTCCACGACGCCGCCCCCGCCGCGGAGCCTGCCGGGCTCGGGCGAGGCGCGCCGCCACATCCTCGTCGTCCTGGTCCTCGACCGGCCGGGCGTGCTCAACCGCGTCGCGAGCCTCATGCGCGCACGCAACTTCAACATCGACTCGCTCGCGGTCAGCCGGACCGACAAGGACCACATCAGCCGGATGACGCTGACGCTCCACGGCGACGACGTCGCGGTCGAGCAGGCCGCGAAGCAGCTCTACCGGCTGATCGACGTGCTCAAGGTCCAGGACGTGACCGCCGAGCAGGTCGTCGAGCACGAGCTCGCCCTGATCAAGGTCCGGGTCACCGACGCCAACCGGGTCGAGGTGATCAAGATCGTCGAGCTCTACAAGGGCTCGGTCGTCGACATCTCGACCGACGCCGTGATCGTCGAGGCCCACGGCACCGAGACGGAGATCGACGCGCTCGTCGCGCTCCTCCGCTCGTACGGCATCAAGGAGCTCGTCCGCACCGGGGCCACCGTGATGCTCCGGGGCGCGACCAGCATCGAGGAGGCGCTGAAGCTCTGAGGCCGCGCCCCGGCCCACGGGCGACGCCCATCGCCCGCCGTCATCGAACGTTCGTCCCCGACCCCGTCATCGACTGAAAGGAACCGGACCCTGTGACAGCCAAGATGTACTACGACGCCGACGCCGATCTCGCGGCGCTCGAGGGCCAGACCGTCGCCGTCATCGGGTACGGGAGCCAGGGCCACGCCCACGCCCAGAACCTGCGTGACTCGGGCGTGCGCGTGATCGTCGGCCTCGCGGACGGCTCCAAGAGCCGCTCGATCGCCGAGGCGGCGGGCTTCGAGGTCCCGACCGTCGCCGACGCGGTGAAGCAGGCCGACGTGATCATGATCGCCGTGCCCGACACGCTCCAGAAGTCGGTCTACGACGGCGAGATCGAGCCCAACCTCCGGCCCGGGCAGCTGCTGATGTTCGCCCACGGCTTCAACATCCGGTTCGGCCGGGTCCTGCCGCCGGAGTCGATCGACGTCGGGATGGTCGCCCCCAAGGGCCCCGGCCACCTGCTGCGCAGCGTGTACGAGCAGGGCGGCGGCGTGCCGGCGCTGTTCGCGGTCGAGCAGGATCCCTCGGGCACGGGCCGGGCGCGGACGCTCGCCTACGCGCGGGGCCTCGGCTCGACGCGGGCCGGCGTCCTCGAGACGACGTTCAAGGAGGAGACCGAGACCGACCTGTTCGGCGAGCAGGCGCTCCTGTGCGGCGGCGTCTCGGCGCTGGTCAAGGCGGCCTTCGAGACGCTCGTCGAGGCGGGCTACCAGCCCGAGCTCGCGTACTTCGAGACGATGCACGAGCTCAAGCTGATCGTGGACCTGATGTACCGCGGCGGCCTCAACTTCATGCGCTTCAGCGTGTCCGACACCGCGGAGTACGGCGACTACGTCTCCGGGCCGCGGGTCACCGAGGGCGCGAAGGCCGCGATGCAGGACGTCCTCACCGACATCCAGTCCGGGGCGTTCGCCGCCAAGTGGATCGCGGTCCAGGAGGCCGGCGGCGAGGACTTCCGCCGGCTGCGCGACCAGGACAAGAACCACCAGATCGAGCAGGTCGGCGCCGACCTGCGGGCGAAGATGCCGTTCCTCAAGCCGGTCGTCGTCGAGGCGGGCCAGGCGCAGGCGGTGACCGAGGCGGTAGCCGCGGGCGGTGAGCGATGACGTTCGAGGCCATCGCGCCCCGGTTCGGCGGGGGCGTCGCGTCGGGCCAGATCCGGATCTTCGACACGACGCTCCGTGACGGCGAGCAGGCGCCCGGCGCCGGCCTGACCGCCGCCGAGAAGCTCGAGGTCGCGCGCCAGCTCGCGCGGCTCAAGGTCGACGTCATCGAGGCGGGCTTTCCTGCCGCGTCGCCCGGCGACTTCGAGGCGGTCCGCCGGATCGCGCAGGAGACGAAGGGCGGGATCGCGGTCGCGGCGCTCGCGCGCTGCAAGGACGGCGACCCGCAGCGGGCGGTCGAGGCGATCGGGATCGCCGAGCGGCCGCACCTCCACCTGTTCATCGCCACCAGCGACATCCACCTCAAGCACAAGCTGCGCATCGACCGCGACGAGGCCCGTCGCGAGGCCGTGCGCTGGGTCAAGTGGGCCCGCGAGACGCTGGGCCGCGACGCCGAGATCGAGTTCTCCGCCGAGGACGCCTCCCGGACCGAGGACGACTTCCTGCTCGACATCTACGAGGCCGTCACCGAGGCCGGCGCCTCGACCCTCAACATCCCGGACACCGTCGGCTACGCGATCCCGTCCGAGTTCGGCGCGCTCGTCGGCCGGGTCAAGGACCGGATCGGGGACGCCGCGGTCATCTCGGTCCACTGCCACAACGACCTGGGGCTCGCGACGGCGAACACCCTCGCGGCGGTCCAGGCCGGCGCCCGCCAGGTCGAGGTCACGATCAACGGCCTCGGCGAGCGGGCCGGCAACGCCTCCCTCGAGGAGGTCGTGATGGCCCTGCGGACGCGCCCGGCGCAGTTCCCGCAGCTGGCGGCCGGCGTCCAGACCGAGCAGCTGACCCCGGCCAGCCGCCTCGTCAGCTATCTCACCGGCTTCGCGATCCAGCCCAACAAGGCGATCGTCGGCTCGAACGCGTTCGCGCACGAGTCCGGGATCCACCAGGACGGCTACCTCAAGAACCCGCTGACCTACGAGATCATGACCCCGCAGTCGGTCGGCCTCCAGGGCAGCACCCTGTCGATCGGCAAGCTGTCCGGCCGGCGCGGCCTCCAGGGCAAGCTCCAGGAGCTGGGCGTGGACGTGGAGGGCGAGCAGCTCGACGCGATCTACCGCGCGGCGATCGCCCTCGCCGACACGAAGAAGGAGGTCACCGACGCGGACCTGCTGGCGCTCGTCAACGAGCGCAAGAGCGACGTGCCGCGATCCGTGGAGCTCCTCGGCTGGAGTGTCAGCTCGGCGTCCGGCGGGCACTCCGTGGGCAGCGTCTCGCTCGTCGTCGCGGGCGAGGCGAAGGCTGCCAATGAGACCGGCAACGGCCCCGTCAACGCGCTGTACAAGGCCGTGGACGAGGCGGTCCGCCCGGTCCTCCACTGGGCGCCGGTGCTCACCGAGTACGAGATCAAGGCCGTGTCCGCGGGCGAGGACGCCCAGGGGCAGGTCCTCGTGCGCTGCCGCCGCTCGTCCGACGAGGGGCCCGGGGCGCTCGTGGTCACCGGCCACGGGTTGAGCACGAACATCATCGAGGCGTCGCTCGAGGGCTACCTCACCGCGATCAACAAGCTCCACGGCGCCGAGATCAACGGCATCGAGGTCGCGTTCGTCGGCCGGCGGACCGCCGAGGAGCTGCCGTGACGGAGACCGGCCTCGCGCGCCGCACCGGGCACGGCCGACGGCAGCGGGCCAGCGGTGACCTACCGGATCGCGCTCGTCCCCGGTGACGGGGTCGGGCCGGAGGTCATCGCCGGGGCGGTCCACGTCCTCGAAGCGGTCGGTGCCCGGTTCGGGTTCGGCTTCGCGTGGCAGGAGCTCACGATCGGCGGCGCGGCGATCGACGCGTACGGGACGGCCTGCCGGCCCGAGGACGTCGAGGCGTGCCGCGACGCCGATGCCGTGCTGCTCGGCGCGGTCGGCGGGCCGAAGTGGGACAACCCCGACGCCACGGTCCGGCCGGAGCAGGCGCTGTTCGCGCTCCGCGGCGGGCTCGGGCTGTACGCGAACCTGCGCCCGATCACCGTCCAGCCGCAGCTCATCGACGCCTCGCCGCTCAAGCCGGAGCTGCTCGAGGGCGTGGACTGCCTCATCCTCCGCGAGCTCACCAGCGGCCTGTACTTCGGCAAGCCGTCGGAGCAGCGCACGACCGACGAGGGCCGGGCCGCGATCGACACGCTGTGGTACACGGAGGCGGAGATCCGCCGGATCGTGACCCTCGCGTTCGAGCTCGCCCGGACCCGCCGCAGGAAGGTCACCCAGGTCGACAAGGCGAACGTCCTCGCGACGAGCCGCCTGTGGCGCAAGGTGACCGACGAGGTCCACGCCGACTTCCCCGACGTCGAGCTGGAGCACCGGCTCGTCGACAGCGCCGCGATGACGCTCGCGAAGTGGCCGGCGGGCTTCGACGTCCTCGTGACCGAGAACCTGTTCGGCGACATCCTCTCGGACGAGGCGGCGGTCATCGCCGGCTCGCTGGGGCTGCTGCCGTCGGCGTCGCTCGGGACGCGCGAGACGGCCTACGGGCGTCACGGCCTGTACGAGCCGATCCACGGCTCGGCGCCGGACATCGCGGGCCAGGACCTCGCCAACCCGCTGGGGACGATCCTGTCCGCGGCGATGATGCTCCGCTGGTCGCTCGGCCAGCCGGAGGCCGCCGCCGCGATCGAGACGGCGGTCGACGACGCGCTCGATGCCGGCTACCGGACCCGCGACCTGCTGCCGGCCGGCGGCGCGGACGACGGTGCGCTGACGCTCGTCGGCACGAGGGAGATGGCGCGCGTGATCGGGGACCGGATCGCGATTTGACGGCCGGTGCCCGCCGCAGCGCGGGTGACCGGCCATCGCCGATCTGACGACCCGACCCCGCATGCAGGACACGCACCCATGACGACCGATCCGACCGCCCCGCCCGTCATCCTCTACGACACGACCCTCCGCGACGGCACCCAGGGCGAGAACATCACGCTCTCGCTCGCGGACAAGCTGCGCGTCGCGCGGATGCTCGACGAGTACGGCTTCCCGTTCATCGAGGGCGGCTGGCCGGGCTCCAACCCGAAGGACATCGAGTTCTTCGCGGCCGCCCGGACGACGCGCTGGGAGCAGGCGAAGCTCGCCGCGTTCGGCTCCACGCGCCACCGGTCCAACCGGCCGGAGGCGGACCCGAACCTCCAGGAGCTGGTCAAGGCCGAGACGCCGGTCGTCACGATCTTCGGCAAGTCGTGGCTGCTCCACGTGACCGAGGTCCTGGGCGCCACGCCGGCCGAGAACCTGGACATGATCGCGGACTCGGTGGGGTTCATCGTCGAGCGCGGCCGCGAGGCGGTGTACGACGCCGAGCACTTCTTCGACGGCTACAAGGCCGACCGCGACTACGCGCTGTCGACGCTCCGCGCCGCACGCCAGGCCGGCGCCCGGACGCTCGTCCTGTGCGACACCAACGGCGGCACGCTCACCGACGAGCTGGTCCGGATCGTCGGCGACGTCCGCGGCTCGCTCGAGGGCGAGCCCGATGCGCCGCCGGTCACGTGGGGCATCCACACCCACAACGACGCCGAGCTCGCGGTCGCCAACTCGATCGCCGCGGTCCAGGCCGGCATCCGCCACGTGCAGGCGACGATCAACGGCTACGGCGAGCGGTGCGGCAACGCGAACATGGTCTCGATCCTCGCCAACCTCGCGCTCAAGACCCCGGCGCCGCTCATGCCCACCGGCGGCGGCTCGCTGGCCGACCTGACGGAGCTCAGCCGGAGCGTCGCGGAGATCGCGAACGTCGCCCCCAACGACTACCAGCCGTACGTCGGCCGGTCGGCGTTCGCGCACAAGGGCGGCGTCCACGGCGCGGCCGTGGCCAAGGTCGAGCGGAGCTACCAGCACGTCGACCCGTCGTCCGTCGGCAATGCCGGCCGGCTCGTCGTGAGCGAGCTGGGCGGCAGGGCGAACACCGAGATCCGGGCCCGCCAGCTCGGCCACGACCTGGCCGGCATCGTCGATCCCCGCGAGCTGTCGAAGATCATCAAGCAGCTCGAGCACGAGGGGCTCGCGTTCGAGGGCGCCGAGGCGAGCTTCGAGCTCCTCATCAAGCGCCAGGCGGCCGACTACGCCGCGCCGTTCCGGATCGTCGACTACACCTGTCTCGTGGAGCAGCGGTCCGGCCGCGAGCTCCTCGCCGAGGCGACGGTCAAGGTCGAGGTCGCGGGCGAGGTGCTCCACACCGCCGCCGACGGCAACGGCCCGGTCAACGCGCTCGACGGCGCGCTGCGCAAGGCGCTCCGGGCGTTCTACCCGCAGCTCGACACGGTCCACCTCGTCGACTACAAGGTCCGCATCCTCGACGGGGGGACCGCGACGGCGGCCCGGACGCGCGTCATCATCGATTCGCAGGACGGCGCGCTGACGTGGTCCACCATGGGCAGCGACACGAACATCATCGCGGCCTCGGCGCAGGCGCTCGCCGACTCGCTGGAGTACGCGATCTGGAAGTCCGGGGCCGAGCTCCGGCGGCGCGACGAGCGCCACTTCACGACGTCGAACGGGCAGCCCGCCACGGCCGCCCCGGGAGGGCACGAATGACCGACGCCCCGCGCCTCGCCCCCTCGGGCTCCGACCAGGTCAGCCTCGAGCGCTGGACGGTCACGTCCGGCTCCAACGCGAGCAGCCGTGCCGCGGTCGTGCTCCAGGCCGGCAGCCACGACTGGCAGGCCTCGGCGGAGGGGACGGGCGCCGTCGACGCGCTGTTCAAGGCGATCGACCAGGCGCTGGCGCCGATCCTCGACGGGCATCCGCGGCTCGTCGCCTACGACGTCCACGCGCTGGACGAGGGTCCGGCCGCCGAGGGACGGGTCATCGTCCAGATCGCCCCGCCGCCGAGCGCGGCAGGGGACCGGGCGGACGGCCGGTTCACCGGCGAGGTCGCGTCGACCAACACGATCGCCGCCTCGGTCGAGGCCTACGTCGACGCGCTCAACGCGATGCTCGGCGGAGCAGTCGTGGGCCGGCGCCGCGGACGAGGCCGGGGTCGCGCCGCAGCGGCGGCCGCGGCACGGACTCGCCCGGCCCGACGACCGAGTTCGACACCGACGCCGGCCACATCGACACGACGGAGTGGTTCAACCGCTAGGCGGCGACGGGAGCGCCACCGCCGCTTCCGCCGCCATCGACCCCGAGGCGTTCAACCGGTTCGAGGCCGAGGGCTGGGAGGCCCGCGCGGATTCGTACGGGTTCCTCGCGCCGATCACCGGGCGGGTCATCGGGGCGCTGCTGGCGGCGGTGCAGGCCGGGCCGGGCGTCCAGCTGCTGGACGTCGGGTCGGGGCCGGGCGACCTCGCGGCGGCCGCCGGCCTCCGGGGCGCGGACGCGGTGGGGATCGACGTCGCGCCGTCGATGGTCCGGCGGGCCGCGCTCGCCCACCCGACGATCCCGTTCCGGGTCGGCTCGTTCGAGGAGCTGCCCGGTGGCGCGGGGGCGTTCGACGCGGTCGTCGGCAACTTCGTCTTCAACCACGTCGGCCGGCCGGCGCATGCCCTCGCGCGAGGCGCGGCGCGTGCTGCGGCCCGGCGGGCCGGGTCGCGCTCTCGACCTGGGACGCGCCGAGCCGCAACCGCGTGCTGGGCCTCGTGCTCGACGCGGTCGTCGCCGCCGATGCGCCGCCACCGCCCGGCCTGCCCGCGGGACCGACCAACTTCCGCGACGACGACGAGCTGCGGGCGCTGTTCGAGGCCGCCGGGTTCGTCGAGGTCGGCGTCTCGCACCTCCACTTCGAGACCGCCGTCGCCGACGCGGAGACGCTGTGGCGCGGCGTCCTCGACTCCGCGGTGCGGATCCCGCCGCTCGTCACCGAGCAGCCGGCCGACGTCCAGGTCCGGATCCGTGCGGCGTTCGACGAGCTGGTCGCGGTCCACCGCCGGGAGGGCGGCACGCTCGCGATCCCGGTCGCGGTCCAGGTGACCCAGGGCATGCGGCCGTGAGCGCGTGGCACTCCGGGTCGCGTACACCGGCGAGCCCGGCGCGTTCGCGGAAGAGGCGGTGCTCCGGTTCTTCGCCGCGCCCGAGACCGTGACCCGCGGCTCGTTCCGGGAGGTGTTCGAGGCGGTCCGCGACGGCACCGTCGACGCGGGCGTCGTGCCGGTGGAGAGCTCGCTGCTGGGGACGATCCGCGAGAACCTCGACCTGCTGTGGTCGTTCGACCTGCCGATCGCCGGCGAGGTCTCGGTTCCCGTCCGCCTCGCGCTGCTCGGCCTGCCCGGGGAGCGGCTGGAGACGGTCGAGCGCGTGTACTCGATCGCCGCCGCGCTCGCCCAGGCGGACGAGTTCCTGCGGTCGCGCCCGTGGACGATCCAGACCACGTACAACACCGCGGGCGCGGCGAAGCAGGTCGCGGAGCGCGGGGAGCGCGGCTCGGCGGCGGTGGCCTCCGCCCGCGTCGCGCCGATCTACGGCCTCGAGGTCCTGGCCGACGACATCCAGTCCGGCACGGACAACCGGACCCGGTTCGCGGTGATCTCGCGGCCGGGCGACGAGGCGCGGATCCGGGAGGCGGCGCAGGCACGCAGCCGTCGCCGGCCCGCCGCGGACGACCCTCGTGTTCGCCGTCCGGAACGTCCCGGGCAGCCTCCACCGATCGCTGGGCGCGTTCGCGACCCGCGGGCTCAACATGTCCCGGCTCGAGTCACGGCCGTGGACGGAGCGCGGCTCGCGCTGGGAGTACCTGTTCTGGGTGGACCTCGACGCGGACCCCGCCGAGCCCGCCTGCGCGGCCGCGCTCGCCGAGCTCGCCGACGAGACCGAGATCGTCCGGATCCTCGGCACGTTCCCGAAGGCCGCCGAGGAGTAGCCGGACATGGAACGGCGGCGCGGGCCGAAGCCGCGCGCCGCCGCGCTCGTTGGTGCGATGCTAGAGCCGGACGAAGGCGTCCAGGATCACGTTCGGACGCGCCCCGCTGGAGGACACGATCCGGATGACGTGCTCGCCGTACGACGAGAACCGCCGCGCGTAGACGACCACCCTGTCGCCCGCAGTCGAAGTCGGCCATGTCGACGGTCTTCCGGAGATCGCCGTCGATGTAGACCTTGACGATGCCGAGCGTCGGATCCGTGGTCATGACGAGGCCGATCGCCCGGCCGGTGAACCGGTACCGCGCGGACGACGCCGGTCGCATCCGACATCCTGGCCGAGCCGCCGGAGAACGCGACGTCGTTGAGCGTCGTCCAGCCGGAGCTGAACGTCGCGTACGGGCTCGTCTGCTGGGCGATCCGCGGGACGGAGCGTCGGGGTCTGCGGCCCAGGGGCCCTTGTTGTTCGCCCAGTCGACGGCGCGGACCTTGTACAGGATCGATCCGCCGGTGGCCTGCGTGATCGCCGCGTAGGTCGGCTGCCCGGAGCCGAGCAGCGTCCACGAGTCACCGCCGTTGGTGGATCGCGCGATGTCGTACTTCATGACGCCGGCGCCGCCGACATCGGACGGCGGCGGCCCAGGCCAGCTTCACCGGGATCGAGGAGCCGCTCAACGGCGCCCCGACCCATGGCGTCGCCCGCGGCGTCGTCCCGCGGGGCTTCGACCGGTCGATCCGGAGGGTGGCGGCACTCTTCGTGGCCACCGCCGGGCCGCGCGGCGACACATCGCCCGTCGACGCCACGGCTTGTGCCCGCATCGTGAGCCGGAGCGTCCCGGCGGAGCAGTTGCTGACGGTCATCGACCACGCCAGGCCGCCGTTGCTGGTCGACGGCGCGCCGATCGAGCAGTGGTCCGCCGAGCCGGTCTTCGTGAAGTCGCCCGCCGTCAGCCCGGACACGGGCTTGTCGAACAGGACCTTCCAGGCGAACGAGGACGCCCGCGTCGGGCCCTGGGGGGCGACAATCGCCACGCGCGGCGTCGACCCCATGAGGGACGTGGAGCCGTAGATCGTCGTCACGAAGTCGACGTTGCCGGACGGCGTGTAGTCGGTCCAGCAGGCGCCGGTGACGCACAGGAAGCCTTCGCCCTCGCTGTACTGGTCGGGACCACCGGCCGTGCTCGCGTGCCACTTGAGGCCCGTGTTCGTGCCCCGCAGCACGACGATGGCGAGCGTGTCGACGCCCGCGGGGGCCATGGCCGGCGCGTCGAATGAGACGGGGACCGTCGACGGGCTGCCGCTGTTCGTCGAGATGCCCGACGTGCTCACGGTCTTCGACGCGAGCACGATGCCCGAGCTCGATGCCTGGTAGCCGGACGGCGTACCGGACGGCGCCGTCCGGATCTCCACCCGGAACGTGCCCGTGTCACCGCTCGCCCGGCGGTGCATCAGCAGGTCGACCGAGACGATCGGCCCGACCGTGTCGAAGGTCTGCGCCATCGCCGGCGCGGACCAGCTCGATCCGTCCTGGTCGTTGATCAGGAGCGCAAACGCAGCCGCTCGCGCGCTGCCCGCCATCGTGGCCAGCAGCATCGTCGCGGCCATCAAGCTCGCCAGCGCGCGTCGCCGGCCGTTCCCCGTGCGTGTCGGCACGTTTCCCTCCAAGTGCGGCCCTGCGTTTCCCGCCTGACAGGCGCTCGGGCGGTGCGATCATAGGCAGTCGGGACCCCCGATGACCAGCCGCTGGAGGTGAAGGTGGACGACGCGTTCCGCACGGAGATGGCCGCGGGCTACACGTTCGACGAGCCCGTCGTCGTGTTCGGCTCGCCGATCCAGGGCGACGAGGTCCTGTCCGAGGTCCGCGTCCAGGTGCCGCTGTCGCGCGTCAACCGCCACGGGCTCATCGCGGGTGCGACCGGCACCGGCAAGACGAAGACCCTGCAGCTCCTCGCCGGCCAGCTGAGCGCGCACGGGGTCCCCGTGTTCGCCGTCGACGTGAAGGGCGACCTGTCGGGCGTCGGCGCGCCCGGCGACCCCGCCAACCCGGCGGTCGTGAGCCGGGTCGAGTCGATGAAGCTCACCTACGAGCCCCAGGGCCACCCGATCGAGATCCTGTCGCTCTCGGGGACCCAGGGCGCGCACGTGCGGGCGAGCGTCTCGTCGTTCGGGCCGCTGCTGCTGGGCAAGGTCCTCGACCTCAACGACACCCAGACCTCGATCCTGTCGCTCGTCTTCCGCTACTGCGACGACGAGGACCTGCCGCTGCTCGACCTCGCGGACCTGCGGACGACGCTCAAGTTCCTCGGCTCGGACGAGGGCAAGCCGGTGCTCGAGGAGCTGGGCGGCATCGCGCCGGCGAGCCTCGGGGTCATCCTGCGCGCGATCGTCACCCTCGAGCAGGAGGGTGCCGGCGACTTCTTCGGCGAGCCCGAGTTCGATCCCGACGACCTCGTCCGCACGACCGCGGACGGCAAGGGGATCATCACGCTGCTCGAGGTCGCGGACGTCATGGACCGCCCGCGGCTGTACTCGACGTTCGTGCTGTGGATGCTCGCCCAGCTGTACGAGACGCTGCCCGAGGTGGGCGACCTCCCGAAGCCCAAGCTCGCGTTCTTCTTCGACGAGGCGCACCTCCTGTTCGCGGATGCGTCGAAGCCGCTGATGGAGCAGATCGAGCGCACCGCGCGGCTCATCCGGTCCAAGGGCGTCGGCGTGTACTTCGTGACCCAGGCGCCGACCGACGTGCCCTCGTCCGTGCTGAGCCAGCTCGGCAACCGCGTCCAGCACGCGCTCCGCGCGTTCACGCCCGACGACGCCGACGCGCTGCGCAAGACCGCGCCGGACGTTCCCCGTCACCACCCACTACGACGTGGAGCGGACGATCACCTCGCTGGGCATCGGCGAGGCGCTCGTGACCGTCCTGTCGCCCAAGGGCATCCCGACCCCGCTCGCGGCGACCCGGCTCGTGCCGCCCGACTCGCGGATGGCGCCGCTCACCGCCGAGGAGCTCGCCGCGAACGTCGCCGCGTCGACGCTGGCCGGCCGCTACAACCAGTCGCTCGATCCCGAGAGCGCGCACGAGATCATCACCGCGCGGCTCGCGAACGCGAAGGCCGCCGCCGCGACGGCCGCGGTCGAGGCGACGATGCGCGACGGCGTGTCGCCGACGACCGCCGACGGGCTCGAGACGATGACGCCGGCGCAGCAGAAGCGCGAGATCGAGAAGCGGGCGAAGGAGCTGGCGGCCGCGCAGCGGGCCGCGGAGCGCGAGCGCAAGGCCCAGGTGAAGGCGGCGCAGGAGGCCGAGAAGCAGCGCCAGCGGATGCTCGAGACGTCGATCCGGACGGCGGGCAGGGTCGCGACATCGAAGGCCGGCCAGTCGATCCTGCGCGGGGTGTTCGACGTGTTCTTCGGGGGCGGCAAGAGCCGCTGAGCGCGCGCGTGCCGGTGCGTGCGGGCGACGCATCGTGTCGGAGACGGGTGACGCCGCGTGCGCCGATCTGTCAGCATCCCGGCCATGGACCTCACGTTTGTCGGCTGGATCGTCGTCGGCCTCATCGCCGGCCTGTTCTCCGGTGTCGCTCGTCGGCGGCCGGACGGCCCGCGGCTGGATGCCCAGCCTCGTCATCGGCGTCGTCTCGGCGTTCCTCGTCGGCTGGCTGCTGACGTCGTTCCTGGGCGTGGACTCGATCACGAGCATCTGGCTCTCGGCGCTGTTCGCGGCCGGGATCGCGACCGTGCTCCGGCTGCTGCTCAAGTCGTTCTCGTTCAGCGACTGAGCCCCGCCGGGCGGCGCCGCCTTGCCGCCACGCGCTAGCCTTGCGCCCATGACGCAGGGTGAGTTCGCGGCGCGCACGCTGATCGGCGAGTCGTTCGCGGGTAGCGGCGCCAACGCCGCGCACATCAACATCGTGATCGGGCGCAAGGGCGGGCCCGTCGAGACGGCCTGGACGACGTCGCTCGCGACGCCGCGCGCCGGCCACATCCCGTTCCTCACGGTCCTCCGGCCGAACCTGCCCGTGAAGCCGATGACGCTGTTCGTCAACAAGGCGGACCTGCGCGGCGACACCCACTCGCAGCTCACCTGGGGTCCCGCGCAGGCGGGCGTCGCCGCCGGCGTCACGCAGGCCGTGGCGGACGGCGCTGATCCCGGCCGACGCGGTGGACGACGTGCTCGCGATCGTCGCGGTGTGGGTCGACTGGGCGGCGGACGACGCCGCGCTGGTGTTCGCGAACAACAAGGTCGCGACCCACGAGGCGATCGCGGCCGCGGTCCGCCTGGAGCCCAGGATCGAGGACGTGCGTGGCCGAGGTCGGGCACCCGTGGAACGCCTCGTACCACGAGCACCGGAACTAGCCGGGCGCACCGCGTCCGCGACCTAGCCGCCGAACCCGCCCTCCCGGCCATGCAGATCACCCGGATCCGGATCGCCCGCCTCGAGCACCCGCTCGATCCGCCGTTCGACGCCGCATGGGATCCCGTGCCGCGGACGTCCTTCGCGGCGACGCTGGTCGAGGTCGAGACCGACGAGGGCGTGACCGGGATCGGCTCGGGCGACACGATGGACGGGTTCGCGGCGTTCGAGCACCTGTTCATCGGGCAGGACCCGCTCCGGATCGCGCGCCACGTCCGCGCGCTCGAGACGATCGGCTTCCACGCCGGCCGGTACTGGCCGCTCGAGGCCGCCCTGTGGGATCTCGCGGGCAAGGTGACCGGCCAGCCGGTCGCGGTCCTGTTCGGCGGCGCGACCGATGCGCTGCCCGCGTATGCCTCGACCGGGGAGCGGCGCCCACCGGCCGAGCGGGCGGCCTCCGCCGTCGCGATCGCCGACGCCGGGTTCCGGGCGATGAAGATCCGGATCGACCGCACCCGGATCGACGAGGGGCTCGAGACCGTCCGCGCGGTGCGGGACGCCGTCGGCGACCGGCTCGAGCTCATGGTCGACCTCAACGCCGGCTGGCGGATGGCCGGCGACACGACGCCGTCGCTCGACGTGGTGGCGGCGCGCCGCGCGGCCGACGCCCTCGCCGAGCTCGGCGTCCTGTGGCTCGAGGAGCCGCTCGACGGCGCCGACCTGCGAGGTCACGCCGCGCTCCGGGCGGGCGCCCGGATCCGGATCGCGGGCGGCGAGATGACCCGCACGATGGCGGAGCTGCTCGCCGCGCTCGACGCGGACGCGTTCGACGTCTACCAGCCGGACGTGGTGCTCGCGGTCGGGATGCTCCGGGCGCGGACGATCGGCGAGCTCGCCCTGGCGCGGAACCGCTGGTTCACGCCGCACACCTGGACCAACGGGATCGGGCTGCTGGCGAACCTCCACGTCGCGGCGGGCGTCGGCGGCGGTCCGTACCTCGAGGTCCCGTACGACCCGCCCGGCTGGACGCCCGAGCGACGGGACTTCGTGCTCGCCGCGCCCGTCGCGGTGGGGCCCGACGGGATGCTGCGGGTGCCGCCGGTGCCGGGCCTCGGCATCGAGCTGTCCCGCGAGGCTCGCGCCGCGCTCGACGCCACGCGCTAGGCTGGCCGGACCGTGACCGACACCGCGACGCACGCCGACTGGCTCGACCGCGCCCGTGCGGTCCGGCCGCATGCCCGCCCGTTCATCGACGGCGACTACGTCACGCCGCTCGACGGACGTCCCGTGCCCGACACGACGCCGCGCGACGGATCCGTCATCGCGGAGGTCGAGACCGCGGGCGAGCGCGACGTCGACCGGGCCGTGCGGGCGGCGCGCGCGGCGTTCGAGGACGGCCGCTGGGCGGACCGCTCACCCGTCGCCCGCAAGCGGATCCTGCTCCGGTTCGCGGACCTCGTCCGCGAGCACGCCGACGAGCTCGCCCTGCTCGAGAGCCTCGACGTGGGCCACCCGATCGCGGACGCCACCGGCGTCGACGTGCCGGGTGCCGCGAACTGCCTCCAGTGGTACGCCGAGGCGGCCGACAAGCAGTACGGGGAGATCGGGCCGACCGGGCCGGACGCGCTGTCGCTCGTGACCCGCGAGCCGCTGGGCGTCGTGGCCGCGGTGGTGCCCTGGAACTACCCGCTGATCATCTCCGCCTGGAAGCTCGGCCCGGCGCTCGCGACCGGGAACTCGGTGATCCTCAAGCCCGCCAGCCAGTCCCCGCTGACGGCGCTCCGGCTCGCGTCGCTCGCGGCGGAGGCGGGCCTGCCGGACGGCGTCTTCAACGTGCTGCCCGGCCCGGGCGCCGTCGTCGGCGAGGCGCTGGCGCGCCACCCGGGCGTCGACAAGCTCGCGTTCACGGGCTCGATCGGGACCGGCCGCCGCCTCCTCCACGCGAGCGCCGACTCGAACCTCAAGCCGGTCCAGCTGGAGCTCGGCGGCAAGAGCCCGCAGCTCGTCCTCGCCGACGCCCCGGACCTCGATGCCGCGGTCGAGGCGGTGGGGTGGGGGATCTTCTACAACGCCGGCCAGACCTGCAACGCCGGCTCGCGGGTCCTCGTGCAGCGCTCGATCAAGGACGCGTTCCTCGAGCGGCTCGTCGCGTTCGCGGAGGGCCTCGTCGCCGGCGGACCCGCTCGATCCGGCCACGCGGTTCGGGTCGCTCGTCGGCGCGGAGCACCTCGAGACCGTGCTCGGCTACGTCGAGCTCGGGCGGCGCGAGGGTGCGCGCGTCGTGACGGGCGGCGACCGGGCGCTGGCCGAGACCGGTGGCGCCTACCTCCCGCCGACGATCCTCGACGGCGTCACGAACGACATGCGCGTCGCCCGCGAGGAGATCTTCGGGCCCGTGCTCGCCGTCCTCGAGTTCGATGACCCGGACGAGGCGGTCGCGCTCGCCAACGACACCGACTACGGGCTCGCGGCGGCGGTCTGGACCTCGGACGTGCGCCTTGCCCACCGGCTGTCGCGCCGGCTGCGGGCGGGCGTCGTGTGGGTGAACACGTTCGACGCGGCCGACGTGACGGTCCCGTTCGGCGGGTTCAAGCAGTCGGGATCGGGGCGCGACAAGAGCCTCCACGCGCTCGACGGCTACACGCAGCTCAAGACGACCTGGATGGACCTCTCGTGAACGGCGCGTGGCCGTCCGGCGGTGAGCGGCCGGTCGTCGGGTTCATCGGGCTCGGGCGGATGGGCCAGCCGATGGCGTCGAACGTGCTCCGCGCGGGCTTCGAGCTCGTCGCGTTCGACGTCCGCGGCGAGGCGCTCGAGCCGCTCGTCGAGTCCGGCGCACGGGTCGCCGAGAGCGCGCCCGGCCTGGCGGCGATGGTCGACGTCCTGATCACGATGCTCCCGGGGCCGCCGCAGGTCGAGGCCGTGATGCTCGGACCGGGTGGCGCGTTCCAGGCGCTCCGCGAGGGCGCGGTGTGGATCGACATGTCCACGTCCACGCCCGCCGCGGGCAGGACGGCGGCCGACGACGGGACCCCGCGCGGCGTCGCCGTCATCGACGCGCCGGTCGCGGGCATGGTCAAGGGCGCCACGAGCGGCACGCTCCAGGTGTTCGTCGGTGGCGACGCGGCCGACGTCGAGCGCGTCCGCCCGGTGCTCGACGCGATGGGTGACCCGGAGCGGGTGGTCCACGTCGGGCCGCGCGGCGCGGGGTACGCCGTGAAGCTGTGCCTCAACCTCCTGTGGTTCATCCACGCGGCGGCCGCGGCCGAGGTGCTGGTGCTGGGCGCGAAGGCGGGCGTCGAGGTCGGGACCCTGCGGCGGGCGCTCGTGTCGGGTCCCGCCGGCTCGGTGCTGCTGGAGCGCGACATCGACGGCGTGTTCGAGGGCGACTACGACGAGAGCTTCACGCTCGACCTCGTGACCAAGGACCTCGGGCTGGCGGTGGACCTCGGGCGCGATCTCGGCGTGCCGCTGGAGCTCAGCGCGCTCGTCGAGCAGCTCCACCGCCGCGCGCGGGCGCTGTACGGGGACCGGGCCGGCGAGCTGTCGGCGGTGCGGCTGGTGGAGGAGGCGGCGGGGATCAAGCTGCGGCTCGGCGAGCCGTGAGCGCGGTCGCCCACGCCACGCTCGACATCCCGCTGCGGGACCGGATCCTGTACGGCCGCGGCCGGATCGTCGGAGCTGCCCCACCTCGTCCGCGAGCTGGGCGGGCGGCACGCGTTCGTCGTCACGGACCCGGGCGTGGCCCGGGCCGGCGTCGCGGCTCGCGTGCGCGAGGTGCTCGAGGCCGGCGGCATCACCACGCATGTCCACGCCGAGGTGGAGCCGAACCCGGGCACCGCCTCGATCCTCCGCGGCAGCCACGCGCTCGCCCTGTTCGGGACGACGCAGTCGGTCGTCGTGGCGGTCGGTGGCGGGTCGTCGATGGACTCGGCCAAGGCGATCTCGCTCCACGCGATCAACGGCGGTGACGTGCTGGCGCTCGGGTACCACCGGGAGGAGCTGCTGCCCGGCCTGCCGCTGATCGCCGTGCCGACGACCGCCGGGACCGGCGCCGAGACGAACACCTACGGCGTGATCACGGACGAGGCGGCGGGCCGCAAGGGGTACGTCGGCCACCCGTCGGTCCAGCCACGGGTCGCGATCCTCGACCCGGAGCTCACCGTCGGCATGCCGCCCGCGGTCACGGCGGCGACCGGGCGTCGACGCGATGACCCATTCGCTCGAGAGCCTCCTGTCGCGCAACCCCAACCCGTTCGCCGAGGGCATGGCGCTCCAGGTGATCCGGACGGTCGCCTCGTGGCTGCCGGTCGCGGTCGACGACGGGTCGCACATGGAGGCGCGCGGACAGCTGCTCCTCGCGTCGCATCTCGCGGGGCTCGGGCAGGCGAGCGGGACGGGCGTCGGGCTCGTGCACGCGATCGGGCATGCGCTGGGGACGCGCGGGCGGCTGCCCCACGGGACGGCGCTCGCCGCGGTCCTCCCGGAGGTCCTGGCGTTCTACCTCGAGCACGAGGGGCTGCGGGACCGCGAGCTCGCCCTCGTCGGCGTCGCGCTCGGCGCGGCCTCGCCCGCGGATCCCTGGCCCGACGCCGCGCGGGCGGGGATCGATGCCCTCGATGCGCTCCTCCGACGCGTGGGCCAGCGTCCGACGCTCGCGGCGCTCGGCGTCGACGAGGCGCTGATCCCCGTCATCGCCCTCGACGCGGTCGACGACGCGGCCATCGCCAACAGCCCGCGCCTGCCCGACCAGGCACAGGTCGAGGCCATCCTGCGGGCCGTCGCAGCCTGATTCCGCCGACCCTGCCCTAGAATCAGGGCAGCGTCGCCCGACAGGCGATCCCGCCTCGCATCCGACCGCACGCACACCCAGGAGCCACCGATGGCAACCGTCGCCGGCGTCAAGCCGCATCCGATCTACCTCGCCGGCTCGTGGGTCGACTCGCCCGAGATCCTCGAGATCGAGAACCCGGCCCGCCCGGGCGAGCTCGCCGGTGCCACGTACCTGGCGACCGAGGCGCAGTACGAGCAGGCGGTCGAGGCCGCGGTCAAGGCGTTCGAGGTCACGCGCGTCATGCCCGCGTACGAGCGCGGCCGGATCCTGCGCGAGGTGAGCGCCGGCATCAAGGCCCGGCGCGAGGAGCTGGGCGCGTTGATCGCCGCCGAGGCGGGCAAGCCGATCCGCGACGCGCTGACCGAGGTGGACCGCGCGACCCTGACGTTCCGGCTCGGCGCGGAGGAAGCCGAGCGCCAGTACGGCGAGGTCATCCCGCTCGACCTGATGGCGTCGTCGAAGGACCGGGTCGGGCATCACCCGCCGGTTCCCGATCGGCCCGATCGCCGGCATCAGCCCGTTCAACTTCCCGCTCAACCTCGCGGCGCACAAGGTGGCGCCGGCGATCGCCTCGGGCAACCCGATCGTGCTCAAGCCGCCGTCCAAGGACCCGCTCGTGATGCTCGCCATCGCGGAGATCCTCGACGCGGCGGGGATCCCCGAGGGCGCCGTGAGCATCCTGCCGATGAGCCGCGAGCTGGGCGACCGGATGGTGAGCGACGAGCGGTTCAAGCTGCTCACGTTCACGGGCTCGCCGTCGGTCGGCTGGCGGATGAAGGAGCGGGCCGGCAAGAAGAAGGTCGTGCTCGAGCTGGGCGGCAACGCCGGCGTCATCGTCGACAAGAGCGCCGACCTCGACTGGGCGGTGAAGCGGACCCTCGTCGGCGCCTTCGCCTACAGCGGGCAGGTGTGCATCAGCGTCCAGCGGATGTTCATCCACGAGGACGTGTGGGACGCGTTCATGGAGCGCTTCGTCGCGGGCGCCAAGGCGCTCGTGCTGGGCGACCCGGCCGATCCCACCACCGACGTCGGCCCGATGGTCGACGCCAAGGCGGCCGCCCGGACCCAGGCCTGGGTCGACGAGGCGAAGGCGCTCGGCGGCACGGTGCTCGCCGGCGGCACCGCCGACGGCACGTTCTTCCCGCCCACCGTGCTGACCGACGTCCCGGTCACGGCCCAGGTGTGCTCCAACGAGGCGTTCGCCCCGGTCGTCGTCGCGTTCCCGTTCCGCGAGATCGACGACGCGATCGCCCAGGTCAACGACAGCTTCTTCGGGCTCCAGACCGGCGTGTTCACCTCCGACCTCGGGGCCGCCTGGACGAGCTTCAACGAGCTCGAGGTGGGCGGCGTCATCGTCAACGACATCCCGACCTACCGGATCGACAACATGCCCTACGGCGGGGTCAAGGACTCGGGCCTCGGCCGGGAGGGCATCCGCTGGGCGATCGAGGACATGACCGAGATCCGGATCATGGTCCTCGCCTGGCCCCAGTAGGCCGGGCGCCGAGCCGCCCGTCCCGGGTGAGCGGGGCTACTCTGCGGCGTCTGCGGTGGCCGCTGTCGGGACCGGCAGGCGTGGCTCCGGCACCTCTTCCAGCAACCCGTGCTCCACGAGCTGCTCAGCCACGCGCTGGAGCTCCATCACCGGCACCCCGATGATGTCGCCGATCCCGACCAGGTCGTGCGTTCCGTCCGCGTACGCGAGGAGGTCCATGGTCGTCCGAACCGCTCCGTAGCTGGATGTGGTGCCGAGCGTCGGATAGAGGCCTCGGCCGCCGAGGTGCGGCTCGCCGAGGCTCGTCGACCGGTACGTCCGGTTGCCCTCCAGGACCTCCAGGCAGTCGCGCAGGATGGCGTAGCCGCCCTCGAGCCCGGCGGGCGTGACGACCGTCAGGTCGTCCAGCGACGTGTGGTACTCGGGATACTCGTGATACTTGGTGCGCATCACGCTCACGACGGGCAGGTCGATGCCCGGGCTGCAGTACTGCCGCTCGTCGCTGCCGCGGTCGAGGAACGAGTAGCGGACGAAATCCGGATGCCTGGCCTTGAGGGTGTGGAGGGCGACCCGGTCCGCGAGCGTGCCGCCGTTCCTGGAAGGCAGGAAGGAGTACGCCCGGTCATCGCCGACGCAGGTCACGTTGAAGCCCGCCACCACGTTGGCCTTCAGGGTGTCGAGGTGGCGTGACAGGTAGACCAGCGAGCCGATGGTCTCGGGGATGAAGACCAGGCGGTAGGTGTAGTGGCGTGGCCGGCTGGCGATCCACTTCGCGAGCCACGTCGTGACCACCGGGCCGGAGAGCTCGTTGTTGGCCATCGACGGATGGCAGACGTAGGTGGACAGGAACACCTCGCTCGGCGTGGCGCCGGGAATGACGAGCTCGCCGTAGGTGAGGGAGCCGTCCTTGAGCTCGCTGTCGATCACGACCCGGTACTGGCCGTCCTGAGGCGCTGCCGCTGGGCGTGCGACAGGCAGAAGCCCCACCGCCGCTCGTAGTAGGAGGTGACGTACGGGATCGCGGTGGGCTGGTCGACCAGCGAGTGCAGGTGCGGCTGGAGCTCGGCCAGCGACAGGGTCGCGTCGACGGGGACCGAGTAGCCGACGACGTGCAGGTTGTTCTGCTGGAAGTCGACGATCCGGTCGCCGTGCTCGTCGAGGATGTAGGCATCCCGGATGGTCCACTCGGGGGGCACGGTCCAGTCGAACGCACGGGTGCCGGTGGGTACCTCGTGGATCTCCAGGGGGAGGTGCTCGCCGAGGATGCGGAGCGTCTCGCGCACGCCGTCCCCGGTGATGCTCCGGGTGATCGGGAAGAGGCGCCGCGCGAGCGCGTGCATCGCCGCGCCGGGCGCTTCATCGGCGTCCGCCACGCCGTCGGCATCCGCGCGAAGCCCCTCAGAATTCGTCCATCGCGCACGTCTTCCTGGGCGCGGTTGTAGTCCTCGTGACGGCCGACGTCCTGCCAGTACTCGATGATCGGGTAGCCCACCACGACCTGGCCCTCGTCCAGCAGGCGCCGGATGAGGTCGGTCATGTCGAAGCGTCGGCCGGCCGGGATGAAGTCCCAGGCGCCGGGCTCGAGCAGGTAGATGCCGGCGTTCACGAGGAGGCGGATGCGCGGCTTCTCGGTCAGGTCGGTGACGCGAGCGTCGTCGCATTCCACGACCCCGAATGGGACCTCGACCTCGTAGGTGCGAACGCCCACCGTCAGCGTCGCGGCGTGCTTCCGGTGAAAGCGCAGCATCTTCTGGTACGAGACCCGGGTCAGGATGTCGCCGTTGATCACCAGGAACGGCCCGGTCGGACGCGGGATCAGCCGGAGGCCGCCCGCCGTGCCCATCGGCTCATCCTCGGTGGCGTAGCTGATGCGGACCCCGAATGCCTCGCCGTCGCCGAAGTGGCCGACGATGGTGTCGGGCAGGTAGTGGGTGGTGAGGTGGACCTCGCTGATCCCGGCCTCGCGCAGCTGGTCGATCGTGCGCTCCAGCATCGGCCGCTCGCCCACCGGCAGCATGGGCTTGGGGACGGTCTCCGTCAGCGGCAGGAGGCGGGTGCCGAAGCCGCCGGCCATGACGACGGCCGACAGGTCCCCGGGCACATCGGCGACGAGGTTCTTGCGGAGCAGGAAGTCGATCAGGACGCCGGCTTCGTCGACAACCGGCAGGTGGTTGATGTCGTGCTGCAGCATCAGCTGCAGCGCCTCGGCCGGTTCGATGGGCGCGCGCGCGACGACGGGATCCCGGGTCGCGATGGAGCCGCACGGGTCGGCCAGCGACACCTTGTGCAGGACCGCGCGGCGAATGTCACCGTCGGTGAGGAGTCCCGCGACCTGCCGATCCGGATGGCACAGGACGAGGCCGCCGGTCCCGGCCATGTCCAGCTGGGAGATGGCGTCGGCGATGGAGAGCTCCGGCGGCGCGACGACGGCCTCAAGAGTGTCCGGGCGCTCGTCGTCCACGATCAGGACCCGTGGCTGGCCGCGACGGCGGCCGACGGGTCGTTGAGGACGCGGCGACTGGCGGCGCCCGAGCCGGTCTCGCGGATCACGCCCTGGTAGTGGTCGTAGACGTTGTGGTAGCCGATGTCGCGACGCCTCGGGTTGAGGTCGTAGTCCACGTGATCGACGCAGAACCAGTTGTAGACCCAGCCCTGCCCCTCGGAATCGACGGTCTGCTGCCGGAACGCCGGCGACATGCACGACTCGAGCATCCCGTCGATCTTGTCCCAGGTGTCGTTGTAGCCCAGCAGGTGCGGGTCCACGACCTTGCGCACCGCCTGCTCGAGGCCGCCCAGGTCGACCTCGCCCGCCTGCAGCTGCCGGAGCAGCGCGACGCTGGGCTCGAGATCGATCCCGAAGATGGCCTTGAGGCGTTCGAAGGTCGCCTCCACCGATTCGTGGAGCGGTCCCTCCGTATCCACGCAATGGACGACGTAGACCGGGCGCGCCATGGTGATCCTCGTGGCAGGGAGAGGATGAATCTAGCGCAGGTGCTCCCAGCGGAGCACCTGGTCCTCGGCGAGGTCCGCGGCCAGCTCGCGGCCGACGGCATACGGGAGCTCGTCGGGACCGATCCCGGTTCCCGGACGCTTCGCATCCAGGTCCGCCTCGGTGAGGACGTGTCCGGCCGGCAGCGCGGTCCGCGTGACCAGGCTCCGCCGGAACTGGCGGCGCTTGACGATCTCGGCCTCCGACAGCATCCGGCGCGTGCTGCCCAGCGCCTCGTGGATGATGCGCCCGTCCTCGACGACGGCCCGCAGCACCGCGGGATCGGACGAGATGGCGTGATCCCAGCCCTCCATCTCCCGGTCGAGGGTGAAGTGCTTCTCGATGAAGCATGCGCCCAGGGCGATGGCGGCGAGCGGGATCGCCGTCCCCAGGGTGTGGTCGCTGAAGCCGACGGGAACATCGAAGGCGCGGCGCAGGGTCTCGAGGTTGCGCAGGTGGACGGTGGACGGCGCCGCCGGATAGAGGGAGACGCAGTGGAGCAGGATGATCTCCTCGTTGCCCTGGGCGCGCACGGTATCCATGGCTCGCTCGATCTCGCCCAGGGTGGCCATCCCCGTCGAGATCACGACGGGCTTGCCCGTCCGGGCGACATGGGCCAGGAGCGGCAGGTTGGTGACGTCCATCGAGGCGATCTTGATGAACGGGACGTCCAGTCCGGCGAGCAGGTCCGCCTCCGCCGGGGCGAACGCGCTGGAGGAGAAGGCGATTCCACGCTCCCGGGCGTGGTCGCGGGCGACGACGTGCTGCTCGGGCGTGAGCTGGTAGGCGCGCACCATCTCGCGGAGCGACCCGAAGTGCTTCTTCTTGTCCGAGTAGCTGGGATTCCGCTCGTATTCCTCGTTCGCGATGAGCGACGTCTCAGCTCCACGACTGGAACTTGACCGCGTTGGCGCCCGCCTCCGCTGCGGCGTCGATCAGCTGCAGGCAGAGATCCATGTCGCCGTTGTGGTTGGAGCCGACCTCGGCGACGATGTAGGGCGGGTTGTCGCCGCCCACGGCGACGCTTCCCAGGTTGACGGGTCTCACGTTGGCTCCTTCGGGGTGGTCCACTGGGATCGCAGGGGCGGGTGGGCGACGGACGCCCACCAGAGGAGGGGCGGAGGCGCCGCGTTCAGCGCCCGGACATAGCGGGACGAGTTCGGCCGGGTCCTCGACGACGCGCTGGTCGAAGGCCGCGACATCGGCGGCGGCTTCGCGGACCTGCGTCGCTCGGGCCGGCAGCGCCCCCGCCGGCAGGCCGTCCAGCACCAGCCGGAAGTGCTCGCGGACCAGCGCCGTGTCGGCCCGCACGCGCTCCGCCGTGAACGGCGACCGGATTCTGGCCATGTTTGCGCCGTGCTGGCGATAGTCCATTCGTGGCGTCGGATCGAAGGCCAGCCGTGCGCCCTGCAGCCAGGCCATCGTGATCAGGTACCAGTCCACCAGGGCGGCCGCGGCCGGGATCGGGAGGCAGGCTCGCAGCACGTCGGACCGGTAGGCCGTGTTCGAGAGCCCGAACGCGTTGGTGCGGGGCAGGGTGGATTCGGTCTCCCCTTCGCCCGGCGTCGCGAGCGACAGCCCCAGCGGCTGTCCAGCCTCGTCGACCAGGCGCAGGCCGCAGGCGGCGACATCGGCGCCTTCCAGCCAGGCGCGTGCCGCAGCGACGCGATCCGGGTGCAGGAGGTCGTCGCTGTCGACGAGGACCACCGCCTCGTAGCGGTCGGCGATCCGCGCCAGCGCCTGCTGGCGCACCTGGGCGGGCGTGAACCCCGGTTCGGCGACGACGAAGGTCGCGGCCGGCCGAGTCCCCAGCTGCGCCGTGACCGCCGTCTCGGTCAGCCCGTCCAGGCTGATCCAGAGATCGAAGTCGCGGTCGGCCTGTGCCTGGACCGACGCGTACCACGCGTCAAGAAAGCGGGCGGCACCGGGGTAGACGGCGGTGTAGAGGGCAATCGCGCTCATGAACGCCCCATCAGCGCGTCTGCCAGCCGCCAGTCGTCCTCGGTGTCGATGTCGATCGCATGCGTCCAGTCGATCTCCCAGCCGGTCCTGCCGGCAAGGTGGAACGTCCCCGCGCGACGCAGGGCGTCCGTCCTGGCCCACCAGACGGCTCCCGTGGGGCAGAAGAGCTCGGGAAGGTCCTGGCTGCGCTCGTCGCATCGCATCCGGGAAGAGGGGGTCCAGCGAACCGTCCGCCGCCCGGCGCATCGCCCACCAGGGGCTCTGCCAGCCGTACCGCGCGACCGAGATCTGCGCCTCGGCCGGCCGTTCGGTGAACTGGCGATGGCTGGCCACCACGTCGTCGGCCGTGCGCAGCGGACAGTTCGGCATCAGCTGGCAGACCTCGAGGTACGCCTCTCCGGCCTCCTCCAGGCGATCCACGACGTCGATCGTCGCCCGCGAGACGGGCGTGATGTCATCGGCCAGGGCGGGGGCTCGAAGGAACGGAACCTCGGCGCCCAGGGCCCGGGCCACGGCGGCAATCTCGGCATCGTCGGTCGACACCACGACCCGGGCGAAGAGGCCGCTGCCCAGCGCGGCCTCGACCGAGTAGGCGAGCAGCGGCCGGCCATGCATCTCGCGGATGTTCTTGCGCGGTACCCGCCGCGATCCGCCGCGGGCGGGGATCACCGCGAGGGCGCCGCCGGCGCTCATCGGATCCTCCGGGCGGGAGCCCCGACGTACGTGCCCGGCTCGGTCAGGTCGCTCCGTGACCACCGCTCCGGCACCGATCAGGCAGCCCTCCGCGATCCGGACGCCGTGGATGACCACGGCTCCGGCACCGACGAAGGTGTGGTCGCCGATCGTGACCCCGCCGCTCACCGTGGCTCCGGGGCCGATGTGGACGTTCGTGCCGAAGCGACAGTCGTGCTCCACGGTGGCGTTGGTGTTGACGACGCAGGTCGGCCCGGTGACAACACCCGCGTTGACGACGGCCCCGTCGAAGACGGCCGTGCCGGCCCCCAGCTCCACCTCGGCGTTGACCACGGCGTCGGGAGAGACGAAGGTGGGGAATCCGTACCCCAGCGCCTCGGCTGCGGCCTGGATCCGGGCACGGCGCGTCGGTCGCGTCCACCTTGCCGACGCCCATGGCCGCCGCACAGCCGGGGTGGCGGGCCAGCAGGGCCGGCAGCACGTCGTCGCCGCCCGCATGGGGAACGCCCAGCACGGGCCCGACGTCGCGCGGATCCACATAGCCGGCGATCGTCCAGGGCAGCTTGCGGATGACGCTGATGAGCACCTTGGCATGGCCACCCCCGCCGATGACGACGAGAGGACGGCTGTGTCTCTCCGGCGCCGTGCGGACTTCGGGATCGGGCATGGCCCCAGCATCGCGCAGTCGCGGGCGCCGCGCCACGGATTCGAACGTCGGGTGGGTCATGCGCTCGCCAGCGCGGTGCGTCACGCTGCCTCGACGAAACGGTGTCCCCGCATGTGGCTCCGTCGGAACGGGTCTGAAGGCGGACCGGCTCGTCCGCATGCGAGCCGGCGAGGACCCTGTCGCATATAGTGCCCACAGGATCGGGTCGCAGGGTGATGCATCCCGCTGCGTCGGACGACCGTCTGCGCGGACGGCACCGCTCGCCTCGTTCGGGGGCCGCGTGATCAAGGGAGAGACGTGACATCCTGGTTGGCCGCTGTGTGCCGCGAGCGGGACGGGCGTGAGGTTCGTCGTTCGTCGGCAGATCCCTCCCGGCGCCCGCTCGTCCATACGTCTCGTCGGCCTCGAGTCGTCGGCGCGTCGCGAGCCGACCCGCGGGCGGCGCGCCCATGACGCAGGCGAACGTCTCCGAGGCCCGAACGAACCCGTTCGTCAGCTCTCAGGTCAGACGTTCTCTCGCGATGCTCACCCCCAGAGAGCGACGCACCTACTGGGCGGCCGTGGGGCTGCAGATGGCGACATCCCTGCTGGATCTGGCCGGCGTGCTGCTGTTCGGGATGGTCGGGGTCATCGCCGCGTCCGCCGCCCAGGGCGTCGCGATCCCGGACTCGATCCAAGTGGTGCTGTCGTGGTTTGGCGTGGCAGATGTCCCAGCGACCACGGCGAGCCTTGTGCTCGCGGGGATCGCAGCCCTGCTGCTGATCCTCAAGACCATCGCGTCCCTGTGGATCCTGCGTTGGGTCACGAAGTTCCTCACCATGTCCTCGACGCGAGTCTCATGCTCAGATGTGCGCGGATTTCTTATGCACTTCCGATCGTGCATGTCAACCGCTTCGAAAGCCAGTTTTCAGCCTTCGCCCTGGTGAGCGGCGTGAGCGGGGCAATCGTCGAGCACACTGACCAACGCGATGGTCATCTGGGTGGAACTCACCCTCCTCGTCGTCCTCGGCGGGGCCCTCCTGCTGCTCAATCCGCTCATCGCCTTGTTCGCCGTCGGGTTCTTTGGTTTGATCGCGATCGTCATGAACCAGATCCTCAAGGGGTGGGCCTACTCGACCGGCAAGGTGATGGCTGAAACTGGGTGGGAGTCCAATGTGACGGTCCAGGACGGGATCGCGACGTATCGAGAGATCACCGTGGCAAATCGTCGACAGCACTACATCGACCGGTTCCGATCGCTCAGGCAGGCAGGCTCCGAAGCCTACGCCGACCAGCAGTTCATCGGCCAGCTGCCGCGCTATGGGATGGAGATCGCACTCGTTGTCGGCGCAGGCCTGCTGGTCATCGCCCTGCTCCAGTTAGGCACCGTGGAGAGCGCCCTCGCCTCCCTCGCCCTGTTCCTCACCGCCGCGACCCGCGTCATGCCATCCATGCTCCGGCTGAATGGTTCCCGGATCACCTTGCGGTCCCTGGGGCCACGCGCGGAGTACGCCTTCACGATGGCGACCCACATCCGGGAGCACGCGACAGCGGCCACGTTGCGGGACACTCCCCTGGCGACGCTCCGCAGCTGCGGTCGGCGGCGGGCTTCCGGGCAGGCGCGAACCGGTCCTTGAGGTCGCTGTCCGGGACCTGACCGTGGACTACCCGGGCTCCGATACCCCTGCCATTAACGGGATCACCTTCACGTTGCCCCCCGGCGGAGCCCTTGCAGTCGTCGGCCCTTCGGGAGGCGGCAAGTCCACGCTTGCAGATGCCATCCTTGGAGTCGTGCAGCCCTCGGCGGGCTCTGTCCGGATCGGCGGTTTGTCTCCGGAGGCAGGTTGTCCGCCGCTATCCCGGCTTGGTCGCGTACGTTCCGCAGTCCGTCGCTCTGGTCTCGGGCTCGGTGCGGGACAACGTCGCGCTCGGACGCACGCAGCGATGAGATCGACGATGACCGAGTCTGGGCTGCATTGAAGCGAGCGCATCTCGCTGACTACCTGGCGGACGCCCGCGACGGGCTCGACACCGAAGTCGGGGAGCGTGGCGTGCAGTTGAGCGGTGGCCAGCGGCAGCGGCTGGGGATCGCTCGCGCGCTGTACACGGACCCGAGGCTGCTGGTGATGGACGAGGCGACCAGTGCCCTTGACGCAGAGATCGAGAACCTGGTGACACAGACGATCGAGGAACTGGGGTCAGAAGTGACCACGATCACGATCGCCCACAGGCTGGCGACCATCCGGCGCGTCAGACACGGTCATCTACCTCGAACGCGGCCGCTTGCTGGCACAGGGGACCTTCGAGGAAGTACGAAATGCGGTGCCGCGGTTCGATCACCAGGCGAACTTGCTGGGGTTGTGAAGCCGCGGTGGCCAGGAGGCCGTGAGAGGGCTTACGGTCCGGGCGCGGAGCCGGGCGGCGGCTTTGTTGATGGGGCTAGCGCGGGAGCTGCGGTGGATCCCGGTCAGGCAGGACGGTTCGAGGTCGCTTGGCTGCCAACGTGCGGCGCCACTTGCGCCACCTCCTTCTTGGGGATCCGCCGGACCTGCCGCTCAGTGCTTGTCGGGTCGATCAGCAGACGGCCACGAAACCATCGCCACACAGAGACCGGGATCGCAGCAAGGACGCGCGGCAGGAGCTTCAAGCCGACCGATGTGCGGCCGTGCTTGATGTGCCACAGGGGGCGGATGGTGAAATCGACGAACATCGCCCACACTTCGTACGTGGGACGGTTCGACAGGTAGTAGTACAGGTATCCAGCGAGCACCCGCCAGTTGCCATCGGGCCCGCTGCCCCACTCAGCAGCACGCTCGCCTCCCCTCGGCGCCCGGAGATGAAGCAGGCGAGCCTGCGGGTCGAAGACGAGCAGGGCGCTCGCGGCATTCAGCCGGTCTGAGAAATCCTCGTCTTCCCCATGCGTCAGGATGTTCTCGTCCCACCCCCCGATGGCAAACGCACTTGCTACCCGAAGGCTGTTATTCGTACCAACGAAGGAAAGGCAGCTGGCGAACGCGGGCGCGTCCCACCCTCCCATCATGAGTCTGTCGTACCACTTCACGTACCACTCTTTGGAGTCCGCGTCCCATTCGTACACCGGGCCTGTCACGCCATCCACTCGGTCGTCGGCGAAGTGTCGGATGTGGTTCTCGACGTAGTCCGGGCCGACGCGACTGTCGTCATCAGATTGCAGGATGATGTCCGACCGACATTCCCGAAGCAATTGGTTCCTCGCCTTGGTGGTGCCGCGTAATTCTTGGTACACCACCCGCACTGGGAACGCGTGGCTCCAGTTGGTCGTCGGTATGGGCTGCCGCTTGTGGCGGGCCGTCTGGTCGACGATCACAACCTCGTCAGGGAGGTGGGTCTGGACTGCCAGATCATCCAGGAGCGCGGCGACGTACGGGTAACGATCGAGAGTGGCGATGCCGACCATGATCGTGGGGAGGCGCCCGCTCGTGTCGATGCTCACGCCCCGATCCCTGCGATGGTGCCCGCTGGGGTGGCCCGCTCCGCAGCCTCCACGAGCGCGACCACCTCCGCGATCTGTTGCGGCGTCAGGGAGAGCGAGCACGGCAGGTTCAGCACGGTGTCGTAGAAGCGGGGCGCGCGCGTGATGCCGTGCGCCTGCATCTCCCGATACGGCTTCTGCAGGTGGTTGAGATACCAGAGCGGGCGGACCTGGACCTCGGCCGCAATGCATGCTTCCAGGAGCTCGCGCTTCATGTCGGCGCTGTCGCACAGGAGGGCGTAGAACCAGCGGTTCGATTCGCTCCAGGCCGGCTGGTCGAGGAGACGGGACGGGCCGAGCGCCTCCTGGTAGCGGGCGAAGTTCGCGCGCTTGATCGCGACCCGCTCGTCGAGGTTCTCGAGCTGCGCCAAGCCGATCGCCGCAAGGACGTTGTTCATCCGGTAGTTGTAGCCGACGCTGTTGTGGACGTACTCGAGGCCGTCCTCCTTGGCCTGCGTGGTCAGGTACCGGGCCTGGCGGGCGATCTCGTCGTCGTCGGTCATGATCGCCCCACCGCCGCCGGTGGTCACGATCTTGTTGCCGTTGAAGCTCAGGCAGCTGATCGGCGCGAGGGTGCCGCACATCCGACCCTTGTAGCGCGAGCCCAGGCTCTCGCTCGCGTCCTCCACGATCGCGAGGCCGTATTCCTCTGCCAATGCCAGGATCGGATCCATGTCGACCGAGGTGCCGAAGACGTGGACCGGGACGATGGCCGAGACACGCCGGCCTGTCGTGCGGTTGGTCAGCACGCCGTCACGGACGACGCACTCGTCGGCGAGGAAGCTCCGCACGCCCTCGACGTCCATGTTGCAGAACTCGTCGCAGTCGACGAACACCGGCCAGGCGTGCACGTAGCGAACCGCGTTGACCGGGGCGATGAACGTCACCGTGGGCACGATGACCTCGTCGTCGGGCTGGACGCCCGACAACATGAGCGAGATGTGGATCGCCGACGTGCCCGAGTTGCAGGCGACGACGTGCTTCACACCGAGATAGCTCGCGAGGAACTTCTCCATCTCCCACACGAACTCGCCGTTCGCGGAGATCCAGCGGGTGTCCAGGCAGCGGGTGATGTATTCGAGTTCGCGCCCACCAAGGGACGGCTCGGACAGCGGGATCATGGGCGTCCTCGGCTTACGAGTTGCGGTACCGGGCCGCGTACGGGTCGGCGATCAGGCCCGTGGAGATGGCGTCTGCCACCTCGCGGATGCCGTCGCGCAGCCGCATCCGTGGAGTGAACCCCAGGGCGGCGATGCGCTCGAAGGAGACCCGGTAGTCCCGTGGGTCCTCGGCCCGCTCGACGTACTCGAGACGAACCGGAATCTGCTCGGCGACCGCCTCCGCGATCGCGCGCTTCTGGTAGTTCTCGTCGTCGGCGCCGACGTTGAAGACCCGGCCGGCAACCCGCCCCCGGTCCTGCTCCAGGATCATGGTCACGGCGTTCGCGATGTCGCGCACGTGGCAGTACGGTCGCCAGAAGTCCGGCCCGAAGACCTCCAGCTCGCCCTTGAGCAGGGCATCGCGGGCGAACTCGTTGATCGTCAGGTCGAAGCGCGGCCGGAGCGACAGGCCGTAGACGGTGGCGAAGCGCAGGATGGTGAAGTCCAGAGCCACCGAACGGGCCATGAGGAGCTCCTCGAACCGGACCTTCAGCTCGGCGTAGAGGCTGACCGGGCGGAGGGGTGCGTCCTCATCGAGGACGGCATCGGCCTCCATCCTGCCGTAGTTGCTGCAGGTGGAGGCGAACACGAAGTGCCCCACGCCGTGCTGATCGCTGAGCTCGAGCAGGCTGCGCGAGCCGTCCCAGAGCGTCTGGGTGGCGAGCTCGGGCTGTGCCTTGCAGGCCGGATCGCCGACGATCGCGGCGAGATGGACCACCGCATCGATCTGCGAGGCCGAGAACACCGCCTCCAGCGCATGGGGGTCGCGGACGTCGACCTTGTGGAACGAGAAATCCGGGTTGGAGAGCAGGTCCAGGAGCGCCTCGCCGCCGAACAGGAGGGCGTCCGCCGCGACGACGCGGTGGCCCCTGGCAAGCAGCTCGCGGGATACCATCGAGCCGATATAGCCGGCACCGCCGGTGACAAGAACCGTGCTCACGAAGTCATGCTCTCCCCGATCGCGACCCGCGCCAGAACGCGGGTCCGCATCGTAGCAGGCGGGCTGCCCGGATCCGGCTGGCGAGACCTGCGTCGGGTCGGGGGCTGGTGATGGAGGCCACTGGGGACCCCTTCCGATGGCACGAAGGCTGACGGACATCTGGCTCGCCCTGGCCGGCCTGGCAATCGCGGCGCCGTTGCTGGCCGCGATCGCCGTGGCCGTGCGCCTGCGTGACGGAGCGCCCGTCATCTACCAGGCCCGCCGGGCCGGCCAGCACGGTCGCGAGTTCCGTCTCTTCAAGTTCCGGACGATGGTCCCGGCCGGCGGCTCGTCGGTGACCATCTGGGCGGACCCGCGGGTGACGCCGCTGGGCCGGCGTCTGCGGCGGCTCAAGCTCGACGAGCTGCCGCAGCTGTTCAACGTGCTGCGCGGGGAGATGAGCATCGTTGGTCCGCGTCCGGAGGACCCCAGCTACGTCGCCCTGTATAGCGACGAGCAGCGGCGCGTGCTCTCGGTCAAGCCCGGCATCACCGGCGTCGCCGCGCTGGAGTACGCCGACGAGGAATCGCTTCTGCGCGGCGAGGACTGGGAGGCGACGTACCGGCTCACGATCATGCCGGCCAAGCTCCAGCTAGAGCTGGACTACCTCGCCAGGCGGTCGGCCCGGACCGATGCGGAGCTGATCCTGCGAACGGCGGCGGTCGTGTTTGGTCACCTGCTCCCGCGCAGGTAGCGTGCGCGCGTGAGGCGCCGGTCCCCGAGCCAGCGCGCACGAGTTAGGTGCGGTTGACGCTCGCCACGGCCCAGACCATGATTCGCCGACGCAGGCCAGCTCGGATCGCGGCATTGCCGGACGCCGGGACAACCATCAGGCAATCATGTGCCCGCGCATGGAGAGAGTGGCCAGTGGACGTCCGACACCTCCTCGTCATCATCCGCGCGTGGCTGCCGCTTCTCGTGTTGGCCGCGGTGCTTGCCGGGGCGGCCGGGTTCACCGCGAGCGCCCTCCAGCCGAACGTGTACGCCGCCCGCGCCTCCCTGATCGTCGGCGAATCCCTGTCCAACGCGAACCCCAACCAGGCCCAGCTCCAGGTCTCGCAGAGCCTTGCTGCCACCTACACGGCGATCGCCAAGAAGCGGCCCCTGCTCGAGAAGGTGTCCGCCGACATCGGTGGGGCCCTGTCCCCGGGCGAGCTCGACGGGATAATCGAGGTCCGGGCGGCGCCGGACGTGCCAATCCTCACGATTGAGGTGGAGGACACCGACGCCGACCGGGCAGCCGTAATCGCCAACTCGCTGGCCGAGGCGCTGATCGCGGCGTCGCCGACCGTACAGGGCCGCGAGGAGGCGTTCATCCAGTCGATTGACGCGGCACTGGCCGACACCCAGGCCACTATCGAGTCGACCCAGGCGCGCCTCGCTGAGCTGGCGGCCCTCGGTCAACGGACCGCGGCCCAGGACGCGGAATTCCGGGCAGTCGAACAGCGGCTTGTCGACCTGCGCTCGACGTTCGCCACGTTGCTGGGCTACTCGTCGGCTGACGCCTCGAACCGGATCGCGATCGTGGAGAGTGCCCTCCCATCTACCGAGATCGTTGCGCCGCGGACGCTGCTCAACACGCTGCTGGCGGTGGCCATCGGCGTGGCCGCCATCCTCGCCCTCGCGTTCGTCACCGAGCAGCTGGACGATACGGTCAAGGATTCGGAAACCGTACAGGAGCTCACCGGCCTCAGCACCCTGGGGACGATCGCCAGGCTGAAGAAGCAGCGTGGCCGCAGCGAGATCTACCGGCTGGTGGCGCTGCTCTACCCTCGATCCAGCGCGGCGGAGGCATACCGCGCCCTGCGGTCGAATGTGGAGTTCGCCTCAGTCGATGCTCCCTTGCGATCACTGCTGGTGACGAGCTCGTCCGGGAGCGAGGGCAAGACGACGACGGCCTGCAACCTCGCGGTCGTGTTCGCACAGGCTGGTCAGCGAGTCCTGCTGGTCGACGCTGACCTCCGCCGGCCCGGCGTCCACGTCATGTTCAACCTCGCCAACACCACCGGCCTGACCACGCTGCTCCGCGAGTCCCCGGCCGCCATCGACAGCGTTGCCCAGGACACCGAAGAGCCGCACCTGCGGGTGATCACCACGGGCCCGCTGCCGCCCAACCCGGCCGAGCTGCTCGGATCGATGCGGATGCGCACCCTGATGGCCAGTCTCCTGGAGCGGGCGGACCTCGTGGTGTTCGACAGCCCGCCGGTGCAGTCCGTTGCGGACGCCGCGGTGCTCAGCACCTTGGTCGACGGCACACTGGTCGTGGTTGCGGCAGGGAGCAGCCGCAGGCGCTCGATCCGGCTCACCATGGAGACCCTCCAGCGGGCCGGGGCAAACGTGCTGGGCGTCGTGCTCAACCGCGTGTCGGCCAAGTCGGATCGTGGCTACGACAGCTACTACGGCAGCAACGAGGCGGCGGTCGATGCGGGGGGGCAGGGCGCCGCGAGCGCCGCCGCGTCTCCGGGCCGCTCAACCTCGTGACCAGCCCTGACGCCGATGGCTCCGGCGGCGCCACCTTCCGCAGACCTCCTTCATGACCGTCTCCCTCACCGGCGTCGCGAGTCGATGAGGCTCCTGTATATCAACCACTACGCGGGGGGCCCGGCGTACGGGATGGAGCACCGCCCGTACTACCTCGCGCGCGAGTGGGTTCGCCGCGGGCATGAGGTCCTGCTCGTTGGCGCATCGTTCGCCCATGTGCGCAACCACCAGCCCGTGGTCACCGGCCCCTTCTCCCGGGAGGAGCGTGATGGCATCCGGTTCGTGTGGTGCCGCACGCCGGCCTATACCGGCAACGGGCCCGGGCGCGTCGCGAACATCGCCACGTTCCTCTACCGATTGCGCCGCTGGCGAGGCTGGCTCGACATGGTCCCTGACGCGGTCATCGCATCCTCCACGTACCCGGCCGACATGGGCGTCGCACGAAGGATCGCGGCAGCCCACGGGGTGCCGCTCGTCTGGGAGGTCCACGACCTATGGCCGCTGTCGCCGATCGAGATCGGAGGCATGTCCCGGCGACACCCGTTCATCGCCTGGATGCAGCGAGCCGAGGACGCCGCCTGTCGTGATGCCGACCTCGTGGTCTCGATGTTGCCGCTCGCCGAGCCGCACCTGCGCGAGCACGGCCTGCCTCCCGGCCGGTTTGAGTACGTGCCAAACGGGGTCGATCCCGAGGAGTGGTCGGAGGAGACCGACCTGGCGGCGCCGTCGGTGCTGCCCCCCGGTCACGTATTGGCCATGGCTGAAGCTCGGTCACGTGGCGACCTGCTCGTTGGGTACGCAGGCGCCCACGGGATTGCCAACGATCTCGATGCGCTGCTCGATGCAGCGACGCTGACGCGCGAAGAACCCGTGACATGGCTGCTCGTCGGCAACGGACCGGAGAAGCCGCCACTCGAACGCCTCGCGGCCAGTCGCGGCCTGCACCGGGTCAAGCTCCTGGACCCGGTGCCCAAGACCGCGATCCCAGCGCTCCTGCGCGGCATGGACGTTCTGTACATCGGCCTCCGGCCGGAGGCAGTGTTCCGTTTCGGGGTCAGCCCCAACAAACTGATGGACTACATGATGGCCGGCCGCCCGATCGTGAGCGCCATCGCCGCCGGCAATGACCCGGTGGGCGAGGCAGGGTGCGGCGTCACTGTCGCGCCCGGCCGTCCGGATGCGATCGCTGCCGCGGTGCGACAGCTGGCCGCCACCACCCCGGGAGAGCGGGACGCGATGGGCATGCGTGGACTTGACTACGTGCGCGCCCGACACACGTACCCGGTGCTCGCCACGCGGTTCCTCGAGGCTATCGAGGCCGTTCGTGCCGGACGCGGTCCCGGTGCCTGATGGCATACTCGTTTCGAGCGAGGTTGCGCCAGTTCGCCGAACGCGCGGACGCCGACGTCCTCATGATGGCCCCCGAGTGATGGCTGACATAGCGATCGCTGGCCGCGAGACCAGCTGTCACTGCGAGGATTGGCGCGTGGCCCGCTGGACGAGTGCGATCGATGACCTGCAACGCGTAGTCGAGGCCCTCCGATTCGACTTCTCCCGGAGACGTGACCGACGAACCCGGTCCGACGGACTGCTATGAGCTCCGCGCCCAACAAACCCCCGGGAAGCGAGCACGCTCATGTGCCAACGCGGCCTCGACCACATGTCGCGATGGCGCTCTACGGCGACCTGACGTTCGACAGCCCGCGTCCGCAAGGAAGCGCGGACCCTTGCCGAGGCGGGCTACGACGTGACGGTCGCCTGTCTGGCCTCGCAAGGTGCATCCGGAGACCTGCCGCCCGGTGTGAAGGTCGTTGTCCTTGAACCTGCGCGCCTGTCGCCCACCCGAGGATCGCTGAACCCCTTCTTCCACCCCGCGCGCCTCCGCGGGGGCGCCACGCTACGTCGCGCCACCTGGCTGTTTGCATTCGTCCGGGGCATTCGATCCTGGGGGCGACTGGCGGTCGCCAGTTGCGGCGACGTGGACGCCTGGCATGCCCACGATCTGACCGGCCTGATCGCCATCGCGCCGAGCCTTCCGGCGGGGGCACGGCTGGTCTACGACTCGCACGAGCTGTTCCTCGAGCAGGGAACCGCCCTGCGACTGCCCGGATTCGCGCGACGCCTCCTCCGCTGGTACGAGGCGCGCCTCGTGTCCCGGTCCACCGCGGTCATCACGGTCAACGCCGAGATCGCGGCCGAGCTGCAGCGGAGGTATCGACCTCGCCGGATCGACGTCATCCACAATTGCCCAAGTGGCTGGTTTCCGCCACCGGCGCAGTCCTCCCTCCTGCGTGACTCGACGGGCATCCCTAGCGACTCGCTCGTCGTGCTCTACCACGGGGGCATCACCGCCAATCGGGGCATCGAAGCGCTGATGCAGGCGATCGGCAGCGAGCGGCTTCGGGACGTTCACCTCGTGCTCATGGGCTTCGGCGAACGGCAGGAGGAGTACCTGCGCGCGTCCCGTTCGGGCCCCGGACGCGACCGGATTCACTTCGCGGATCCAGTCAGGCCGTCGGAGCTGTTGACCTGGGTCGCGTCAGCCGACATCGGGGCGATGCCAAACCCAGGCCTGGAGCTCAACGACCGATTCTCGACGCCAAACAAGCTGTTCGAATGCCTTGCAGCAGGGACGCCCGTCGTGGCCAGCGACTTCCCGACGATGCGCCGCATCGTGCTCGACGATCCCGATGGCCCTCTCGGTGCCTTGTGCGATCCGACCCAAATCGACTCAATCGTCAACGCAATTCTTTCGATCGGTCGACTGGATCCCGCCGCCCGAAGCGACCTCCGAGCCCGTTGCCTCCGGGCAACCGCGGCGCGTTGGAACTGGGATCGCGAGGCGGACAAGCTCCGGGGGATCTATGCCTCGATCTTCGCGGAACGCAACGTGAGCGTGCGCGACGCCCGACAATGAATGACCACTCGTGCCGCGTCATCGAGATGCGTGGCGACGAGCGCCGTCGCGCTATCGCGCCATCACCCGGCGCAATCCATGGTGGCGGCCAATTCATGACAAGCGGTGGGCGTTGCGCAACCTCGACCGGGTCGAGCGTGTATTCGGGTTGACCGAAGGGCCGGAGTGCGCAAGGAACACCCACGGTTGGCGGAACCCACGACGTCCGACGTCGATGCACGGCTCGCGGGACTGTATCGCCGATGGCGCAACGCGCTACCCTTCGTGGCTCGAACGTACAAAGGGGGTTGAGCCATCTGCGGCATCGCCGGCTTCTTCGCACCCGGGCAGCCGGTCGAGCCGTGGTTCGCGGCGGCGACCGAGGCCGCCCGACACCGCGGGCCTGACGGCGACGGCGCATGGTCGCCGGGCTGGGCGGCGCAACTTCCCTCGCGCGTGTCGCGGACGGCACGGCGCCGCCCGGTCGTGACGCCGTCCTCGGCTTCGTCCGCCTGTCCATCCTCGACCTCGCGCCGACCGGCAGCCAGCCGATGGTTGCCGAAGGCCGCGCGGCATCGTCCTCAATGGCGAGATCTACAACTACGTGGAAGCTTCGGGACGAACTCGTCGCGCTCGGCTGGACGTTCACGTCCACTGGCGACTGCGAAGTCCTGCTGAAAGGCTGGCTGGCATGGCGCGAGGGCCTCTTCTCGCGGCTGAACGGGATGTGGGCGATCGCGCTGTACGACGCCGAACGAGACGCACTCCTCTTGAGTCGCGACAGGTTCGGGGAGAAGCCCCTGTACTGGACGGAGTGGCGGGGTGGCGTCGCGTTCGCCTCTGAAGCGAAGCAGCTCTTCGGTTTCCCGGACATCGCGCCGCGACTCGACCTCGAGCGGGCGGCCGGCTACATCCGAACAGGCCGTCCATACTTCGGCGCCTCGTCTTGGTTCGAGGGGCTCCATCAAGCTCGAGCCCGGGGCGAACCTCGTCATCGATCGCTCCGGACGCCGGCGCACCGACTATTGGAACCTCTCGGACGCCGTGGCCAGCGTCGAGCGCTCGGCCGACGCAGCGTCGTGGCAGCGGAGGTTCGCCGAAACGTTCTCGAACTCGGTCCGCATCCGGCTGCGCTCGGACGTGCCCGTCGGCACGTCTCTCTCGGGCGGTGTGGACAGCTCGGCGGTCATGGCCGAGGCCACCGCGCTGGGCCACGCGGGCTACCATAGCTTCACCATCACCAGCGACGATCGGCGCGTGAACGAGGGACCGGAGGCCGGGCAGTTCGCAAGCGTCATGGGCTCGACGTGGCACCCGATCCGCGTCTCCGGCGAGGACTTCGCGAGGACGTGGGACAAGCTGACCTGGCATCAGGAGTGCCCCGTGCCCACGACGAGCCTTTACGGTCAATGGAAGATCATGGAGGCTGCGAGAGAGGCGGGGGTGATCGTCATGCTCGACGGTCAGGGCGCTGATGAGATCCTTGGCGGCTATCACAAGTTCATGGCAGCGGTCCTATTGGGCCGCATCCGCTCGCCAAGCCTCTCAGCGGTGCCGTTCGCCGTCGCGTTCGGCAGGCATCTCGGCGGGCCACGGACGATCCTCGAGGCCGGGTACCGCTATCTCGGACAATTCGGCGGCGGACCGGACGTCTCGTCATGGCTGCGCGTACGTCCCGACGCTCGACGAAATCACCCCGTCGATCGGCGGGAAGCTGCTCACGATGCAGTTGTCGGATATCGAGACGTGGAGCTTGCCAAATCTCCTATCGTACGCCGACCGCAACTCGATGGCCTTCGGGGTGGAAGGCCGCCTTCCGTACCTGGACCCGGATCTAGCCGTGCTGGCGCTCGCGATGCCGGATGAGGTCCTGGCTCGCGGCGGCTGGTCCAAGTGGCCCCTCCGCCAGACCCTGGCAGACCTCGGCGGAGGCGAACCAGCGTGGCGTCGCGGCAAGCGCTGGTTCGGCGTGCCCCAGCGCCAGTGGCTGCGGGGCCCGCTGGCAGACCACGTGAATGCATGGCGGCGAGAGCCGCATCCGCTCTGGGCAGAGGTGCTCGACGTCTCCGCGATGCGAAGGTATGGGGATGCCTGGGCCACTGCGCGCGGGACGAAGCCGGCGGCCGACAGCCGGATCTTTGAGCTCGTCGCGCTTGACCGGCACCTGCGAAGCTGGTTCGTCACATAGAAGGGCCACAGGTGCGGGCGAGCGTGAAGCGATGAGCCTGCGTGCACGCGACGTGTGCGCCCGGCACACGTGCCCGGTGCTCGCCGCGCGGCTCCTCGAGGCGATTGAGGCGGCCCGTCCGGGGCGCGGTTCGCGCGCCTGATGGGCCATCCGTTTCCGGCGACGTTGCACCGGCTCGCCGAGCGGGTGTATGCCGACGTCCTCATGCCTTCACGGCTCGGTGCATATGCCGAGTTTCTCGCGACGGCCATCGAGGCGGGCTACACGGTGGTTGGGGTGGGGCCCTTCTGGCGCGCCGGCGATGCCCGAGCGGATGAGACGAGGCGCGTCCTCGTGCTCCGTCACGATGTGGACACGGACCCAGGGACGGCATCCGCGATGTGGCGCGTTGATCAGCGCCTTGGCATCGACAGCTCGTACTTCTTCCGCCTTGCGACGCTCGACGCAAATCTCGCCTCTCGGGTCGCGGACGCCGGTGGCGAGGCGAGCTATCACTACGAGGAGCTCGCCACGATCATCAAGCGACGACGGCTTCGCAGCCGGCAGGCGGCCATCGGAGCCCTTCCCGAGGCCCGGGAAATGTTCGCCTGCAACGTCGATCGCCTCCGCGCCGCCACCGGCCTGCCGATCCGAGTCGTCGCAGCGCACGGCGACTTCGTCAACCGCCGCCTCGGCATCTCGAACTCGGAGATCCTCGCAGATACGACGTTCCGCGGGGAGGTCGGGATTGAGCTCGAGGCCTACGATCCCCAGTACGTAGCGCGTCTGTCCAGCTACTTCTCCGACACGCTTCATCCCCGGTACTGGGAGCCGTCGGACCCAGTGACCGCAATCCGGGCCGGTGACCCGGTCGTGTCCGTGCTCGTTCATCCCCGACACTGGCGAGCCGACCCGGTGGGCAACGTGCTCGACGATGCTCGTCGCCTGGCCGACGAGGTCCGCTTCAGAATTCCGGCGTAGCCGTGGTCCCAGTTCAGTCGTCAGCGAAGGAGGGTGACGACTCCGGGAAACCAAGGGGAGCGCAACTGCATCCGACCTCCGGGCACCCGCCCATCGACCCGGCAATTAGGTCCTACCGTGAAGTCTCCGATAGATCCCTCGCACCGCAGCATAGATCGTGCCGTTCTTGCGAAGGACCCGCACCACGATTTGAACGCCCCGGTCGCTCTGCCTGAACACTTTGGCAATGACCCGGTACGCTCTAGGCGAAACCAGCACGATGTCGATAAGCAAGCGATCGCGGAGTGAAAACTCCCGCCTGTAGTACGTATTGCTCCGAAAGTGGGGGATCCGGCACCTGACCTCCGACCTCATCTCCCGCAAGACTCCAAGCGGAAATGCGCCATCAGAGCGCTTTTCCCACAGCTGGAGCGTGTTCCAAAAGTACATTCTCAGGAATTGGTATTCCAACCCCTCAGTCATACGCCCATTCAAACCCCGCGCCTCGACAGCATCGAGGACCATGCATTCAATCCGCAGCCTGTCGAAACGCCATGGCGCATTCCGGGTATTCATGGTGGAAGTCGAATGGATCCTGTAATGATAGAGATGTTCCCTGACAATTGCGAACCGCTGCACATAGAACAAGGTGAGCTTGTTGACGTAGTTGTCTTGGGCTGCCAGGTGTTCGGGGAACCAGACCTCGTTCTCAACAAACAAGGCTCTTCGAAATAGTTGGAACCAAACGGCACCGTTCACCAGGAGGGACTCTCTGTCCTCGTCGTTCAGTGGTCGCCCCTCGATGCCATCCGCAATCTCGAGTATCTCTGTCTTGCGATGACCGAGTTCTCCAGGTATTTCATTGAACTCGTCCACAAAGGCACGCACGAGATCGCTGTCCGTGGCGACTGCCTTGGCGTACAGCTTCTCGAACGTGGTCTCGTCGACCCAGTCATCTCCACCCACGAAGCTGACATACTCAGCTCTCGCCTGCCTAATCCCCAATTCCACGCCCCGCCTTGTCGGCGGTGGGTTGGAGAATCGATGACGACGACCTTGTCGGGGTGGCGCACCTCATAGTCCAACAAGATCTCGAGAGAATTGTCGGTGGATCGGTCGTTGACCAGAATGACTTCGATGTCGCGCAGGGTTTGGGTCATCGAGCGAAATCGAGGCACTGGGGGAGATATCTCGCGACGTTATGAACGGCAACAACAACACTGACGAGCGGTGGCACCAGTGCCTCCTGAATGTGGATGTTCAGAGACGCTTCCGATGTTCTGCTCAGCAATGTGGGCTGCTTGATACCGGCAACATTCGGCCTCCATGCGAGAAGGTCGCCTCGACCGGGAGCCGATGAGGCTGCTGTACATCGACCACTCCGCGGGCCGCCCGCGTCCTGGATGGAGCGACCTCGTGGTCTCGATGCTGGTGCTCGCCGAGCCACACCGGCGCGAGCACGGCCTGCCGCCGGGCCGGTTCGAGGATCGGCTGGACCGGGTCCACGTCGCGATCGATGACTACAGCCGGCTCGCCCTTCCTGCGGGAACCCGTCAGCTCGAGGAGGCCGCAACTCCGCGCTCCGGTTTTCGGCAGATCATGATTTCGGTCGTCGGGCTCTCCGACGCAAGGGACGTCAAAACTCGTTCCGGAACATAGAGCAGGGCACCGATCAGCTGACCTGCGACCTCACTTCGGGAGACGGCGGCGCTGATCAAGCGCCACGTGAGCCTCCTGATCAGGGTACGGCAAATCCACGGGCGTGTTCATCAGGTAGAACAGTGGGCGCCGTTCGATGATCTCGAACCCCGTCCTGGCAAGGACTTTCAATGTCCTGGAGCGACCGGCTGACCTGTCGTTCCGCACGCAGCGTCCTGTCATGGACGAAGTTGTCGGACCAGACGAACAACCCCCCTGGCCGCAGGAAGGAGTAGATGTTCCCAAGGGCCGTCACGTACTCTTCGTCGTCGACGATGTGGTACAGGACGTCGAACGAGGACACCACGTCGAACGCGCCGTCCCAACGCCCTTGGGCGTCGGACCCGATGTCCAGCTGATGGAACTCGGCATTCGGAAACCGTCGCCGGAGGTTGGCCGCCGAGGTATCGGAGAGGTCGACGCCGACCACCTTTTGGACTCCGAGCTGCTTCCAGCGAGCAATGAAGAACCCGGTGCCGCTGCCGACATCCAGGACCGTCGATCGAGGGAGGTCCAGGCCCTGCGAACGCATCCTTGCGCAGGAAGACGGCCTTCTTCACCCTGTAGAGCCAGTCGTTGTACCGCTTGCCCAGCCCGATGAAGCCCACGCCGAGCAAGGCCGGGGTGCGCCGCAAGCCTCTCGTCCCAGTAGTCCTTGGGGGGGGAGGCGTCCTGGTCTGAGTCGGCCGGAGCCATCATGGTGGGGGATCGTACCTCGTCCGGATCAGCCCGGCCGGCCTTCGGTGCATCGCCGGAGGGTTCGCCGAGGAGGGCGAGGAGCACGGCGCTATCGACCGTGACGTCCGCGCCTCCGGCACCCGCGGGTCACCCTGGCGCCCGCCGCGCATTCTGGCGACCGGTCACTGGGCTACTGGTACCCGCTTCTCACGCCCTGACGCGAAGCGGGTGATCACGGTCCGGGGGTAGCCGGAAACGAGGCGGGCTGCGTTGGTGTCCACGTCATAGGCTTCCCGGACATGCGCCAGCAGCCGGCCGGCCATCGCCGCGGCGGCTTCGGGGTCGGCTGCCAGCGAGCGCAGCGCCGATGCCACCCCGGCGGAATCCGGAGCACCCGAGAAGCACGCCTCGACCGTCGGCGAGCAGCTCCGGAAGGCCGCCCACTGCCGTCGCGATACCGGCCGTCCAGCGAGCCGGCCTCGACCACGACCGTCGGGAGCCCCTCGGCATGCGACGGCAGGACCAGCACGTCCGCGGCGGACATGTGGCGGATCACGTCGTCATGCGGCAGCTCGCCCGTGTAGCGCAGCATGCCCGCCGCGCCCGGCCGGTCGGCCGCATAGCCGGACTCCGGCCCCCCGCCGACGAGCACGCCGAGGAATGGCTCCCCGACCGCCAGAGCCGCATCGGCGAACACGCGCGCGCCCTTTGCCTCGAGGAGATGGCCGACGAACAGCGCGACGACGCGATCCTGCGGGATCCCGAGCGCTCGGCGTGCGGCGGCCCGGTCAAGGCGCCGGGCGGCGATGTCGCCGTGGTCGCTCCCAAGGGGCAGCGCGAGCGCCTCCACGCCGGCCAGCTCATGGACCCTCGCTGCGAGCGCCTCGCTGACCGCGATCACCAGTGCCGCATCGCGAATGGCCGCCACTAGGTCGTCCTTGCGGTCCGGGCGGCGCTCGGGCCAGGTGTTGATGTCGCTGCCATGAAACGTGAGCACGAATGGAGGCCGACTCGCGCGGCGAGGCGCCAGGCTGCGAGCCCCTCGATGGCCGAATGGCCATGGACGAGCCCCGCTCCGCTCCACGTGTCGCGCGCTCCCCACGCGGCCGTTGCTACCAGGCGGTCGGCGCGGGCCCAGCGTGGCTGGCCGGGCAGGTTGGGGTATCGCGGCCGGATCACCCGCACGCCGGCATCGGTCGTGTCCGACGGCGCGTCGCGATACGCCCGCCACCGGGGCCGGAGCCACGGCAGGGGCCAGGGGGCGTGGGGCCGGCCGCGGCGACGGTGATCCGCACGCCCTGTCGCGCGAGGGCCGCCGCCTGCGTGCGAAAGAAGTACCCCCACGGGCTGGCCCGCCCAAGGGTAGGCCGGCGTGAGCCAGACGACACGCAGGCTGCCTGGCCCCGCCGCGTCGCCCGCGATAGGCTCGTCCTGCCCCGTCCCCAGGCCGCCGTCGACCACCTGCTTGAGCCTCCCGCGTCGAGCGGCGTCACGATGCGCTCGTCGCGCCGCTAGACGGCACGAGGATACCGGAGCCCAGACCGTGGGCATGGTGTCCGCTCACGTTCCAGCGCCAGCAGCCGCTCCGATACGACTGCTTGGTCTATGGTGAGTGGTGTCAACCGACGAGCGGGCCGGAGGATCATGACCGCGCGACTGAACCTCAGCGACGCGCAGGCGCCGGCACGCCCAAGGGTCGCCATGGCGCTGTATGGCGACCTCACCCACGACAGCCGGGTCATCGGGGAGGCCGACACCCTGGCCGCTCACGGTCGGGCGGTCCGCGTCTACTCGCTGGCGCGGACACCGCCGGCCGGGTCCAACCCGCGCCGCCGGACGCCCGCAGCAGATGATCCAGTCCGCTTGCGGGCGGCCCTCCACCTCGCGCCCGACGACCCGATCGCGCTGTACCACGGCGGGTTCATTCCGGGTCGCGGTATTGAGCTGCTCGCCGAGGCGTTGCTTGAGCCCGGCGTCGAGCGCGTCCATGCAGCGCTCCTGGGTTTCGGCCCCCTGCGCGACGAGCTCGAAGCCTTGGCGGCCGACGAGCGGTTCGGTGGCCGCTTGCACGTGATGGACGCCGTACCACCTGATGAGCTCCTCGGGTGGGTATCCGGGGCAGACGTCGTCGCAATCCCCGTCCAACCTTCCACGTTCAACTACCGCATAGGGTTGCCGAACAAGCTGTGGGAAGCGCTCGCTGCCGGCGTTCCCGTGGTTGTCAGTGATCTCCCTGAGCTGCGGCGCGTGGTCCTCGAAGACCCGCAACGGCCGCTCGGTGCCACCTGCGACCCGACCAGCTCTGCTTCCATCGCGGCAGCGGTCCGAGCGATCGTCGAGCGGCCGGCAGACGAGCGCGCCGCTCTTCGCCAACGCTGCCTCGATGCGGCGCACCGGCGCTGGAACTGGGATACCGAGAGCGAGGGCCTGCTCGCGCTCTATCGCCAGCTCATGCCGGTCGTTTCGCGAGAGGGGGATCAATGAACCCCGGGGTGGCCGTACGCGAGGCGCGCGAGCTGCTCAAGTTGCCCGCCGTGCAAATCGACATGGAGGGCGACGCCCAGGCCAAGGACCTGTACCGTGCCTTCACCCGGCGCCACGCCCGCTGGCGGGTCATCCAGAACCGGGCGTGGGGCGTCGCGCTGCAAGAGATCCCGGCCAGCCGCGAGGCGTACGAGGGCGTCCTCTCCCGCCATTGGCGTCGCCAGATCAAGCTCGCCCGGAAGGCGGGCATCATCTGCCGCCCGATCGCCCCGCTCGAACATGTCGCGGAAGTCCTCGCGATCAATCACTCCCTGCCCGCGCGTCAGGGCCAAGCGATCCATCCCGACTATCTGAACGAGGCACGCGTGCGCAAGTTCTTTGCCACCGGTACCGACGCCATGGGCGCGTTCGACACGGCGGGCGTCCTGCGCGGTTATCTCACCACCCGCGCATGCGGTGAGGTGGTCGTTCTCGAGCGCGTCCTCGGCCATGCTGACGTGCTGTCGACCGGGATGATGTACCTGCTGTTCTCCGAGGTGGTCGCCCAGCTGACCGAGCGCCGCGTCGCCGGGAGCCCGGCCCGCTGGTTCATGTACGACAGCTTTCCCGGGGCGACGCCCGGGATGCGTGCATTCAAGACGGTGGTCGGGTTCCGCCCGCACCGCGTCCGCTGGCGCTGGCGCGGCGCCTGACCGCTCCGGTCACCCCGTGACCGGAGCAACACCGTCGCGGCGGAGCCGCGCAGGATGACGTGCGAGCACGTGCGCGCCGTTGACGGGAGGCGGTGAGTCTGATTCGCAGGATGCGCAACCGGGCGGTGGCAGGAGTCGCTGGCATGGGATCCACACACGTTCGCAGTCGTGATCACCGGGCGGCCGCGTTCGGGCTAATGCGTTCACCGAGGTCGCACTGACTGTGTATCTCGTTCGCTCCTCCACCTCGCGGCTGACCAGCGTCTGGTTGTTCCTGCCTGCACAGGTGCGGTCCATCGGATGCGATCGCGAGCGGGCGGGTGATGGTCGCCCGGGGCCCGTCCGGCTGACGCCGGGGGAAGCGGTATGAGCATGCCCCAGGCAGAAGGGTCAGGTTGACGGCGTTCGTCGGCGGAATGGTGCTTGTCGCTCGCCGTCGTGGTCCTGGCCTTAAGAGGTGATGGCGCCCCGCGAGTTGTCGCTCTGCCGTCTCCTTGCCTCGGGGCGGCAGAGATGGCCGTCGCGACGCCGACCACGAGCGTGCGGGTGACCTCGATCGCCGGCCTGCTGAACGGCTCGCGGACAACTCGGTCACGGACATCGTCGTCGCGAACGGCACCTATCGCGTGAGCCCGGCCAGAGCCGAGCGTCGAACTCGCTCTGGATCGGCTCACCGGTACGCAAGCCGGACTCGGCCAGTCACCGTGCGGGCCGAGACCCGATGCGGCGTGACGTTTGACGGCGGTGGCGCCGACATGGGCGGCCTGATCAGCTTCAACGGAGGTGCCCACGACCAGACGTGGGACGGCTTCCGATTCGCGAACGGGACGCGAGTCAGACGGGCGTGATCGTGTTCGGCGGCTATGCGGGCATCGCGGCTCCGTATCACATCACCCTGCGGAACATCACGGTCGACTCGACTGTTCATCGCGTGAGCGGTGGCACAACGACCACGGCGTGTACTTTCAGCCACGCGTCGACGGCGGCGCGACATCCTCATCGAAAACCTGACGGTCGACGCTCAGATCCCGTGGGCCTTGCGTCGGCGATCCACATGGACCATGGCTACGCCTCGGACGCATCACAATATCGCCGGCGAAGGCGTCACCGTTCGCCGGCTGACGTTCTCGGGAACTGAACGCGGCGGGTCAGAACGCCATCATCCTGTGGCGCCGCCACGTTCAGGAACTGGCTGTTCGGGACGCGACCATCACCAACGCTGGTGGTTCGGCGGTCCGGTACGAGTCCGGGGCGCGACCAACATCATGTTCACGAACATCACTCGACCGGGACTCCGCATGGCCGCGGCTTCTACAGCAGCCTGGGCAGCAATCCACCCGGCGTGACCTTCGCCAACACCAGCTGGCGCTGAGTCCCTCGTGAGCGGCCCCTAGTCGAGCATCCCCACCCGTTTCGCTTCGGATCGAGCGGGGCACCTCGAACCGGAGCAGGACGGCTCGTGCTGTCAACGGCGTGCGTGGGCACGATGCCCGAACGGAGCACCCGCAGCGAGGTGCGGCGGGTGTCCACCGGAGGCGCTCCCAACCCGGACGTCTCCACCCTCCCTCGACGACCGGGATTCTGGTGGCGGATCGACCAGACGGCGTGCTCGAGCACGATCGCCCCTCCTGCCTGCCGAATAGCACGGTGAGGTCGATCTGACGCAGAGCCAGGGTTGCGAACTGGCGCCTAGATCGTTCGGGTATGCTCCGGGCCGTGCATTTGTCGATGCCCCCGATGACGACGGCTCCGGACCGATTGGGGTCGGCGCTGCGGGTCGGCCCGAGGACCGCGGCCGCGCTGATCGCCGGCGGTCTCGTCATTCTCCCGCTCGGGGTAATCGCCGGCACACGCCTCGGGCTGCTGCCGATCATGGCCATCGCCATTGTGGGCGGGCTCGCCGGCATCGTTGCATTGCGTTGGCCGCTGGTCGGCCTGATGGCCTTCGCGGTCTTGATCCCGATCGAGGAAGTGACCCTGGTCGGCGGAACGGCGACGCTGAGCCGGCTGGCAGGGCTGGTGTTCGCGGCGACATACGCACTTCCCCGACTCACAACCCTTCGACTGGGCGTGATTCGGCCGCCGGGATGGGCGTTCGTCGGCTGGGCCTTCCTGAGCCTCGCGTGGGCGATCAGCCCGGCGACGGCCTGGACCCAGCTCCCGACGCTGCTCCAGCTGTTCATGATCGCCGTGCTTATCGGCGACTTCGTGACGCGTCAGCCATCCATCGTGCGGCCCGTGCTGTTCGCCTATAGCCTGTCCGCTGCGGCCACGGCGGCGCTCGGCATCGTCGACCTACGTCACCGGTCTAGGCGGCGATGTCCGGGCCGCGGCAATCCAGGGTCAGAACCCCGGCCAGTTCGCCGCGGTCCTGTTGCCTGCCTTCGCGGTTGGGTTCAGCGAGGTCGTCAGCGGCAGGCACCGGTGGCCGGTAGCGCGATCGCGCTGCTCACGCTCCTCGGCGTGCTGGTCTCGGGGTCGCGCGGTGCTTGGGCCGCGATCGCCGTGATCCCCTTCCTCGTGCTGCCGAACCTGTCTCCTCGGCGGATCGTCGCGGTAGTCGCCTTGGGGGCTGCATTGCTGGTCGTGGCGTACCAGGTGCCAGGCGTGTCCGACCTCGTGTCCGATCGGCGGAACGGCCGTGTCCTCGGGTGGCGACGGGCGGACGTCGATCTGGGCGGCGGGCGTGGTCATCTACTCCTCATCGCCGGCCCTTGGCGATGGCTCTCCAACTACCCGATCGCCTACACCCCGGAGGTATGCGGGAGTCGGCGACGGCTCGTACAAGCAGTACGGGCCTGGGGCCCCACAACATCGTGATCGGGACCCTCGCCGAGCTGGGCCGGTGGGCCTGGTTCTGCTTGCCCTGTTCGTGCTGCCGCTGATTGTCAACCGCGGCTGGGGCCCTGAAGCGGGCACGGTGCGCGCGTCCATTGCCTCGCTGATGACGATCGCCCTGTCCTGGAGATCGTGACAAAACCGCAAGCAGGTGTGGCTCATGATCGGGCTCGCAGCGGGGTTGCAGTATCTTGCGCGCCGCGAGGCTGCCTCGCGGCAGCGCCCAGGCCCGAAGGGATGGCGATGGGCGGGCGTACCCTCGCGCGCTCTCGACGGTCGTCCCGCGATCCCCGCCTGGGTAGCTGACGAGCGCTCTCCGTGCGCGAGCCGGCATGGACGATGAAGCGGCCGACCACGCCCATTGGGCCGGTCGGCCGCTTGTGCGGATGACCGCTAAACGGAGCTAGCCGCTCACGGCCGTCAACGCAAACTCACGTTGGTGAAGGTGACGCCGGGCGGGTTGGTGCCGAGGAGCTGTAGAAGCCGCGGCCGTGTCGAGCCGGTCGAGACGATGTCCTTGAACAGGATGCTGGCCGCGCCCCGTGCCTCGAAGCGGACGGCGTTCGCGCTCGGCGTTCGTGATCGTGGCGCCGTCGAAGGTCCAGTCGTGGAACGCTGGCTGCCACAGGATGAGTGGCGTACTGGACGCGCTCGGCCGAGGTCATGGTCGCCGTTCCGTTGCCCCGGAAGATGGTACGCGGGCGGTGATCTCGTGGGCGCCGACATTCGGCGCTTCGCTCAGGTAGCCGTGGTCCCTATGGATCGCGGTCGCGAGGCCCTCGGGTCGGTCGCGTCCACGGTCAGATCCTCGATGAGGATGTCGTGCGGACCGTCAGGGCGGCGTAGGAGAGGTAGACGGCGTGGTCCCGGTCGTCCTGCGTACGGTCCGCTGTGACAGGGGCTTGTGATTTCGCGAGCCGCGCAGCGTGATGTGGTGCGGTGCGGGCCGGCCCGCGTAGCCGCCGAACATGATGACGCCCGGTCGGCTGGTCGTGCCGTTGGCGAACTTGAAGCCGTCCCACGTCTGGTGGTGGGCGCCCTCGTCGAACGTGATCCCGCCGAGCGATCGCGCCGCCGCCGTCGAAGGTCACGCCGCCCGTGTGTCTCGGCCCGGACGGTGATCGGGCGGGTGCGGCTGGCGTACTTCGAGCCGATCCACAGCGAGTTCGACGCCTGCTGCGCAGGCCGGGCTGACGCGATAGGTGCCGTTGGCGACCACGATCTCGTCGACCGTGTTGTCGGCCAGCGCCGTCAGCAGCGCCGGGATCGAGGTGACCCGAACGGACTTGATGGCCGGCGTCGGCGTCGGCGTCGGGCGTCGGCGTCGGGGTCGGCGTCGCCGTGGGTGCGGGCGTCGGCGTGGGCCGCGGGGTCGGCGTCGCCGTCGGTGCGGGCGTCGGCGTGGGCGGCGCGGGGTGGGCGTCGGCGTCGGTGCGGGCGTCGGCGTGGTCGGCGCGGGGTTGCGCGGGTCGGCGGTCGGTGTCGGCGTCGCAGGCGTCGGCGTGGCCGGCGCGGGGGTTGCGGTGGGTGCGGCGGTCGGCGCGGCGTCGGCGCAGGCGGCGCCGTGGGCGTCGGCTCCGGGGTGGGGGAGTCCGTCGGCGCCGGGGCGTCCGTGGGCGCCGGCTCGGGCGGATCGCTCGGGTTCTCGCCGATGGCCTGGCCACCGTCGTCGAGCGGCGGTGCGTCGAGGGCGTCCTTGCGGACGACGAAGGCATCGACGGCGACGGTCGGGTGGCCGCTGGTGCCGTTGGTGACGATCACGATCCGATGCTTGCGCATCGTGTCCCACGACTTCCGGAACAGGATGCGGGTCGGGCTGAAGGTCGAGCTCCAGGTGCTGACGGTCCGGATGAGGGTCCCGTCGATGATACACGCGAGCCGAGCCGCGGGTGGGTCCGACCGGTCCGACCCACGCGATCGCCGTGCCGGTGAAGGTCAGGCCGACGCGGGCGGCCGCTGGCGTCCACCGAGCGCGCCTTGTCGCCCAGGTACGCGTCATTGACCGTGGTGTACCAGGATCCCTTCCACGAGATCGCCCGACTGCTTTCCTGGTAGGTGGCGACCTCGGAGGTCGACTTCCAGTCGTCGAGCAGTGTGCGGGCGGATGGCGTCGCGGCGAAGGTGCCCGCGAACGGCACCACGAGCACGGCGAGCGTCGCGACCATGACGCCGGTCGACAGCCAGTTCCGCGCGCGGCGAGGCCGCTGGGCGTGGGGCTGACGGCGGGCTGCCCGTCACCGGGCAGCCATCGATGTCCGTCCCAGAACATGAGCTGGGATCTCCTTTCGGCAACCCGGCTGACTCAGGGAGTCCCGTGGCTTTGCGGCCCCGCCTCGCGACGGGTGTGCCAGTTCGAGGAGGCCGGACTGCGGATGCTGCGGTGCGCCGTCCGGCACGCGGTTTGAGGTATGCCCGACCCTACCCGCGACCGCCCGAGGTCACCAGACGCTGAGGTACTGGCGGCAGGGGGCGAAGGGGTCAGGCGTCGCCACGTCATCGTCCGCACCAGACCACCCCCGGACCGACCCCCTCGTTTCGGGACCGCACCGCGCCAGTCCGGAGATCCCGGTGCGGCTGGACACCGCCAATTGGCCGGCGTCCCGACCTGGCGCAACGCGCCCGCTCGCGAATTCTCGATCTCGAGGCCTTCGTGCTCTGCCTGGGGGCCTAGGCAGAGGTCATCCGGGACGACGTCCTCCGCTTCAACCAGTCGAGGTGCACGATCTCGCCGACGTGCGTTCAGTGTTCGGCCGACGTCGACACGGGCCTCGCGTAGTCGATCAGTGGTGGCTCGAGTGACGCTGTCTGATCGGCCACCGCGCGAACGGCAGCCACGGTGATGTCCGCCGACTCGTTTCCGAAGGCCGCGCAGAATCGCCTGACGAACTGTTCTGCGGCGATCTCTCGCTCCGCACGGAACGCCGGATCCTGCGTCATCCGGCCGCAGAACCGCTGCCAATTCGTCCGCATCATGGGCATGGGGACAGCCTGCCAACTCGATGAGATCCAGGTCGTGCCCCGTCGGTTTCTGCTCGGGGCTGAGGACCACGACCGGTTTTCGCTTGACCAGGGCGTCGCTTCCGAACCCGCTCGCCCGCACCACGACGACATCTGTTGCAGCAAGCGCTTCATCGGTGGACGCCCTGCTGTTCTCCACGAAGGAGACCGTCGGATGGCCGGCGATGATCGCCGCATAGGAGGTCAGGTCCTCCGACGGATGCAATCGGACTACGCCCGACATGCCGGGCAGTTGCTCGATGGCCGCGCAGAACGCCTCGGCAAGCGCCAATCGGTAGCGTTCGGGGGAGGTCGCCAGAATGGCGACCGGCCCGTCGTGATCGATGCCGAGCCTGCGCCGCCCCTCGAGCGATGGGCTGGGCAGGTCCCGACTCAATCGCGGGCACCCGGCCACCGCCACCCTGGAAGGCGGCTCGCCCGCACCGACGAGCTTCGCCCGGTCGAGCTCTCCCCAGCAGAGGATGTGATCGGCAAGGACCGGCGCGAAGCCAAAGGCATCACGTTCGATGACGCCGTGGACCAGCGTCAGCGAGGGGATCCCGAGCTTCCGGGCAGCCAGCACGAGGCACGACCAGAGATTGTTGCGATCGTATTCCGTGAGGATCGCGGCCGGGCGGTGCGCTTCCAGGAATTCCAGGCAACCGAGGACCCGTTGGCTGGCGACCATCAACTCGAGGGACAGGAGCTCGAATGCTCCTTCGGGGAAGCCGTGTCGCTCACAGGCATCCCTGATGGTGCGTTCCCATGATGGCCGGCACCTGTCGTATTCCCGCCTCCAGGCCCGCGCGTCGAAGTCCATGACCTCCCGGTAGGAAAGGTGAGGGACACCGGCCGGCACCAACCGCGCCACTCCATCATGGCCGTACAGGACAGCGCACTCCCCTTCGTCGAGCCTCTCGAGGACCGGCAACAACAAGCGGTCGTATCGGTGGCTCGGAATGCTCCAGGTCACGAGAACGCGCCCAGGGGCAAAGGTTGCCCCCGTCGTCCGGTGGGTCTTGGGCGCGATCCGGTGCCGGTGATACAGCACGCGCCTCAGCCACTTCGTTCTGCGTCGCCAGTCCCCGAGGCCGTCGATGAAGCCCGTGACGAAGCAGTCATTGAGCGTCGCGCCGAGGGGAATCCCGAAGAACATCGGGTTCGACAGCGCAGCCTCCATCTCGCGGAAGGCCGAACGCGGGAACACGTTCGCTCGAACGCCGTCCTGGCCTGCAGCGGTGGGGTCGTCGATCGCGGGAGTCGTGTTCATGGGTGAGGCTCTCGATCGGCGGCAGCCCGTCGCTGGTGCTCCAGAGCTGGTCGACGCAGGATACCGAGGTTCCGAGCTTGGCCCCGTGAACTCATTGATGCCGAATGGCCTCTTCCAACTCCGACCAGAAACGCGATCGACACCCTGCCCGCCGCCCTCGCGCGCCGCACCGCCTGCAAGGACGCGACCTGCTGCGGGCTACACTCGCGACTCGGACACCCTCCGGGATGCCGCCATCCGGCCGCGGGGCGGCGCCACGTTGACGGAAGGATCAGTCGTCATTGACCGCAACACCGGCCGGCCCCCTGGTCAGCATCATCACGCCGACATACAACCACGCTCGCTATATCGGCAAATGTATCGAGAGCGTCCTCGCCCAGACCGAGCCGCGCTGGGAACAGATCGTCGTTGACGACGGCTCGACTGACGGAACCGCCGAGATCGTGAGTCACTTCGCGGACGCACGAATTCGCTACGTCGCTCAACGTCATCGCGGGATCGCGGGGCTGGGGGACGCCTACAATCGGGCACTCGACATGGCGCGCGGGGAGTATGTCGCGGTTCTCGAAGGAGATGACTTCTGGCCGCAGGACAAGCTCGAGCGGCAACTCCCTGCATTCGAGGATCCGGAGGTCGCGCTTTCGTGGGGCCTGGCGGCGGAGACCGATCCGGCGGGAGTAGCTCGACGCATCCACCCTGCACCGGCTCACCTCCGAAGGCACCAGCACAGGACCGCGGCTCAGACAGTCCGGCGGCTGCTCGAGGAAAGTTGCATTCCTGCGTGCACGGTGGTGTGCCGAAAGAGCGCCCTACTCGCAGTCGGTGGCTTTCACCAGCCTGATGGCCTCCCAAATGTTGACTATCCGACGTGGCTCCAACTGTGCAGAGCCGGTCGCTTCGCACCGCTCGACCGGATCCTGGGTTTCTACCGTCGGCACGACCTCCAGGTTTCCGCGACCATGACGAAGGAGATGCTGCGAAACCTGGAGGTGGGACCGGCGTTCGTTGAGGCACTCCACAAGCGTGAGCGGATGGCTCTGGGCGTAACCGTCGACTCCTCGTGGCGGTTTGCGCGGCGAATGCGGGCAACAGTGGACGTATCTGCTGGCAGGGTGGCCCTGAGAGCCGGGCGGCGCAGAGTGGCGACCGCGTACTTCCGTCGCGCATTGCGTGAGGGCGGGAGCGCAATTCGCCTGCGCGCAATGGTCGGCCTCGTGTCCGTCTACGTTGGCATCGACATGGACGCGCTCTCCGGCAGGTACCGGCACATCCGGACGCGCCGGGAAGCGACTGAATTGGCCGCAGCGAGGCACGCCGCCGTGATGGAGCCGCTGGACCTGCGACCCGATCACTGATTGTCAGTATCTCGTGCCACGGATCGCACTCTCGTGGCCAGCGCGAACGTCAACGGGTACGATGCAGCGCGGCAATCGGCTCGCTTGCCTCGTACCTCCGGGGGCCGGAGGTAGGGTTGAAGGTCCTCTTCATCAACGACTCGACCAGCAGCGCGAACTGGGGTGATCGCGCAGCAGCCTTCTCGCTCAAGGCGATGGTTGGAGAAGCTGGCGCCGAGAATCAGCGGAGTCGTCACCGAGGACGATCTTGCCCGGACGCAATCCGCAGCGCTGGGCGTTGCCGTTTCGTGATCGAGGCGACCCAGCTGCTCGTGGTTCCGCTGGGGCGCGTGCGAGAGCGGGGACAAGTGGACAACCTGACGGGCCTGTTCATTGGCCTGGCCGCCGGGGCGTCGTCTCCGGGCTGGCGCCGGTGATTGGCCGGACTGCACAACCCGGGTGTTGCCTCCCGGCGCCGCTGGATACGTCAAGCCACCGTGTCGCACATCCGCCAATCAATGACCGTGGCCGTCCCGCCGCGGGCCCCCGCGTGCCAGAGCTCCCAGGCTCGCGACCGGGCTGACGGCCAGACCGGCGCCGCGCGCAAGGTCAGGCCAGCCGCTTGCGAACACCGCTTGAGCTCTGGCACGCGCAACTAGCAGGTCGCCGTTTCGCCGAACGGTGCATGGGTGCACCACTGTCAACGCTCAGGCCCGAAATTTGTCGAAAATGGTACTAGCAACAATAGGTAATTTCCCCTACTGTCCGCGGTCCGGGAGCGATCGACCGAGGGGCGGTCGTCCTTGAGTTGTGTGTTTCGTTTCCCAGGACAGCTCGACGATCGCGAGGGGGCACATTGGCAGTACGGCGCTCCGTCAGGACTCCGCTTTCACCGTGGACGGCGCCGTCGTTGGACGCACCCGATCCGAGTCCGGTGGAGCTCAGCCCGGGCTACACCCAGGCGGTTCTTCGCCTCGCCCGCAACATCCGTGGGCGATACCTGCTCGCGATCGACCTCGTCGGCATCGTGGGTGCCGCCTACCTCGCCCTCGCGATGCGGCTCGACGGACTCGCGGCCCCACTCGACGTCCCGGCGTTTCCGCTGATCGTCGTCCTCCTCGTCTCGGTGCGTACCGCAGTCAACATGTGGGTCGGCCTGTACAGCCGTCGCTGGAGGTTCGCCAGCGTTCCCGAGCTCGAGCGGATCGTGGGCGCCGCCGCGCTCGGGTCGCTTGTCGCCATGGCGGTCTTCTACGGAACGGCCATGCTCGGCGGCTCGGGCTGGACGGAAACGTTCCCCCGCTCCTTCTGGCCGATCGAGCTGTTGCTGAGCGTCACGTTTCTCGGGGGCGTCCGGTTCGGCATCAGGGCCGCCAACGATTCGGTGCGGGCTCCAGATCGTGCCGCGGTCGGCGATCGCCAGGCGACGCTGCTGTACGGCGCGGGCGAGGCCGGGGTGCTGGTGGCCAGGTCGGCGAGGCGCTATCAGGCTTCCGGGGTCCGCCCCGTCGGGTTCCTTGACGACGACCCGGCGCTGGCCGGGGACATCGTCTCCGGGCTCCGGGTGTTCGGCGGCCTCGAGGCGCTCGAGGCGGCGATCGCGGCAACCGGTGCCACGAGCCTGCTCATCACGATGCCGAACGCATCCGGCGACGCCGTCCGGCGAGCCATGGAGGGGGCGCTGGCGAACCAGCTCGAGGTCCGCACCGTCCCCCCGGTGACCGACCTGATCGACGGCAGTGTCGATGCCCATCGCATTCGTCGTGTCCGGGTCGAGGACCTGCTCCGTCGCCCGAGCGTGACGCAGCACGCCGTCAACGTCGACGAGATCATCCGGGACCGCACCGTGGTCATCACGGGCGGGGCGGGCTCGATCGGGTCCGAGCTCGCGCGCCAGGTCTTCGCCATCGGGCCCCGCCGCCTCGTGCTGGTCGACCGCGCCGAGAGCCCGCTCTACCTGCTGCAGCGCGAGCTGGAGACACGGCGAGCCCAAGGGCGAGGGTCCGGCGAGCTGCGCATCCACCTCGCCAATGTCGCCAGCCGTGAGTCGATGGATCGGTTGATCGCCGAGGAATCTCCGAGCGTCATCTTCCACGCCGCGGCGTACAAGCACGTGCCGATGATGGAGGACCATCCCTCCGACGCTGCCTACGTCAACATCGGCGGCACCATGGTGCTGCTCGAAGCCGCCGCGGCCGCGAATGTGGACCGGTTTGTCTTCGTGTCGACGGACAAGGCCGTCCGACCGTCAAGCGTGATGGGCGCGAGCAAGCGGATCGGCGAGATGCTCGTCGCGGATGCGGCTCGGCGAACCGGGCGCCCCTACGTGTCGGTCCGGTTCGGGAACGTGCTGGGCTCGACCGGAAGCGTGGTGCCGATCTTCCAGGGGCAGCTCGAGAACGGTGAGCCGCTCACCATCACCCACCCGGAGATGACTCGCTTCTTCATGACGATTCCCGAGGCCGCCTGGCTGATCCTCGACGCGGCCGCCCTGGGCCGCAACGGCGACCTGTTCGTGCTCGACATGGGCGAGCCCGTCCGCGTGATGGATCTCGCTCGCGATCTCATCCGCCTCGCGGGCCGGGACCCCAACAGCCATCCGATCGAGACGATCGGCCTCCGGCCGGGCGAGAAGCTCCACGAGGAGCTGTTCTACGACATCGAGAGCGTCGAGCAGACCGAGAGCGCGAACGTCTGGCGGGCGAAGTCGCCGGTGGCGCCCGTCGATGTCCGCGACGAGGTGCGCCGGATGCTCGCGATCGCTACGGGCGGCGATGAGGCGCTGCTGCGCAGGGTGATCCTCGGGTACGCCTGGGCGCACGATGAGCCACCCGTCGCCCGCGACGCTGCGGTGGTCGGCTCGGAGTGGAGGGCGGAGCCCGCGGCGATCGCCGCTATCCAGTAGGGAGCGCTCCGCTGCTGCGTCCTCTCGTCTGGCCCCATCTCGATGGCAGTGACAACCTGCCGGTCCTCCTCGGTGTGGTAATCGCCCTCGTGCTCGCCCTGGTGCTGTCCGGTTGGGCCGCTCGCCGGCTCGGGACCGGTACGGCCGAGGCGTGGCTCTTCCTTGCGAGCATCGGGGTGATCCTGGCCGCGACCCTGACGCCACGGCCGGTGGGCCTCGAGTCCACCCTGAGCGGCGTCACGACCTGTGACCTGTCGCGGATCGGGCCGGCGACCCTGGCGACCTACCTGCGGTTCGTCGACCCCACCCTCAACGTGCTCCTGTTCATCCCCCTCGGGATCGTGATCGGACAGTTGGACCGCCGCCAGCACCGGGGTCGACTGGTTGCTGCGGCCGCGATGCTGCCGCTCGGGATCGAGCTCATCCAGGCCCTCGTTGTACCGCTCGGCCGCGCGTGCCAGGGCGGCGACGTGTTCGACAACCTGGCCGGGCTCGTCGTGGGCCTCGTCATCGGTGCTGCCTGGCGTCGCGCACGCGCGGCAGTCTGAGGGTCTCAGCTCGCCGGATCATGGTCCTCGCCTGGCTCCAGTCGTCGCGCGCGCCTCTGCCAGTCCTCGTTGCGGGCGCCGCGACCCGGCGATCCGCGGCGTCGCGCAGGCACCACACTGGGCCTCATGGACCTCAGCCTGACGCCCGCGCAGACCGACCTCCGGGATCGAGCCCGCACGTTCGTCGTCGACGTCCTCCAGCCGCTCGAGAACGAGTTCGAGCGGACGAAGGCACTGTCCGATGACACGCTCCGCTCGATCAAGCGGGCGGCCATCGAGGCGCGGCTGCACGGCGGCAGCCTCCCGGCGGCGATCGGCGGGCAGGGGTGGTCGGCGCTGGAGCAGGTCCTCGTCCACGAGGAGCTGGGCCAGGTCACCGGCGGGCTGTGGGGGTTCATCCCGGGCGGCTACAACGCGCTCCTGCACTGCACGCCGGAGCAGCGGACCCGCTACCTCGAGCCGAGCCTGCGCGGCGAGCGGACGGGGAGCTACGCGATCACCGAGGCGGGCCAGGGCTCCGACGCGCGGACGCTCACCGCGACCGCCGTCCTCGACCCGGCGACCGGCGAGTACGTGCTCAACGGCGAGAAGTGGTTCGTCACCGGCCCGTCCGACACGGACTTCATGATCTTCCACTGCCACCTGCTCGAGGGCGAGGAGCGCCTGCCGACGCTGTTCCTCGTCGACTACGACGCGCCCGGCCTGCGGATGACCGCCGATCCCGACTACACGCACACGTTCGCCGACCGCCACCCGCAGTTCGTGCTCGAGGACGTCCGCGTCCCGCCCGGCGCGATGCTCGGTGGCAAGGGCGAGGCCGACACGATGACCAACGAGTGGTTCGTCGAGGAGCGGCTCCACATCGGCGCACGCTGCTCGGGAGCGATGGAGCGGCTGCTGACGCTGGCGGTCGAGTGGGCGACCGAGCGGATCCAGTTCGACCAGCGGATCTACGACTTCCAGGGCGTGAGCTTCCCGCTTGCCGACTCGGCCGCGGACGCAGCGGCGGCCCGCCTGCTGACGCGCGAGGCCGCGTGGCTGATGGACAGCGGCGCGAACCCGAAGGTCGTCCACGCCAAGGCGTCGCTCGCGAAGCTGTTCGCGTCCGAGGCCGCCTGGCGCTGCGCGGATCGCGTCGTCCAGGTGTTCGGCGGCCGCGGGTACATGCGCGAGTTCCCCGCCGAGCGATTCCTCCGCGAGCTGCGCGTCGACCGGATCTGGGAAGGCACCTCCGAGATCCAGCGCCTCGTCATCGCCCGTGCGCTCGAGAAGCGCGGCGTCGACGCGGTGGTCGGGTAGGCGATGGCGCCGCGGCTCGTGCCCGCACCCGAGCCGATCCGTTGACGACGCGTGACGTGCCGGCGGCGCTCGCCCCGGCCATCGACCTGCGGCCGTTGTTCGCCCCGCGCTCGATCGCCGTCCTCGGCGCGAGCCCGCGCAACACCATCGGCCTGACCCTGCGCGACAACCTCCAGCGGATGGGCAGCGACACGGCCTGCTGGTTCGTGAACCCGAAGTACGACGAGATCCACGGCGACAAGGCCTACCCGTCGCTCCAGGCCCTGCCCGAGCGCCCGGACACGGTGATCCTCGCCGTGAACCCGCTGCGCGCGACGCGCTTCGCGCAGGAGGCCGCCGACGCCGGCGTCCCCAGCCTCGTCATCCCGGGCGGCGGCGTGGTCGAGGGCGGCGAGGCCGCCGCCACGATGCAGCGCGAGGTGCGCGACATCGCGATCCGCCACGGGATCGCGCTGCTCGGGCCGAACTGCATGGGCATGGTCGACTGGACGACCAACACGACGACCTACATCGGCGACGTCAACCCGTGGCTCCCGCGCGGGCACATCGCCGGCCTCGCCCAGTCGGGGAGCGTCACCGACGCGTTCATCCACTCGCCGGGGACGCGGATCGGGTACAGCCGGATCGTGTCGGTGGGGGCGGAGGTCGTGCTCGACCTGTGCGACTACCTCGCCTACTGCCTCGACGACCCCGAGACGCACGCGGTGATGCTGTTCGTCGAGGGCTTCAAGCGGCCGGAGCGGTTCCTCGCGCTCGCCGACCACGCGCTCGCGATCGGCAAGCCGATCCTCGCCGTGAAGGTTGGCCGGAGCGAGCCAGGCGCAGGCCGCGGCGGTCGCGCACAGCGGGAGCCTCGCGGGCGAGGATCGGGTGACCGATGCGGCCCTCGACGCGGCGGGCGTCATCCGCTGCGACGACCTCGACGAGCTCATGGAGGCGGCCGAGCTGATCGCCGGCTGTGGCCGCCTGGGCCGGTCGGTCGGCGGCGGGCGGACCGGCGTCGTGACGGTGTCGACCGGCGAGGCGTCGCTCGTCGCGGACCTCGCGGCGCGGACCGGGCTCGACCTGCCGCCGGTGCCCGACGACGCCCGGGCGGCGATCCTGCGCGACCTCCCGACGATGGGCTACATCGGCAACCCGCTGGACCCCTGGGGCGCCGACGAGGCGCCGCACGCGTACGGCGCGAGCTTCGAGGCGCTCGCCGCATCCGGCGCCTACGACGTCCTCGCGGTCGTGCACGACTCGCCGTTCCGTGACCTCCCGTCCGAGGTCGAGGTGGCGAACGACGTGTCGACCGCGCTCATCCGGGCGACCGCCGACCGCCCGCACATCCTGCCGGTCTACGTGTCGCTCACCTCGGGCGACGTCAGCGAGGACATCAAGGCGACGCTCGATGCGGCCGGCGGGATGCCGATGCTCCGCGGCGCGGTCGAGGCCTTCGGGGCGATCGGCAGCCTCGCCCGATGGGAGCGGCGGCGGGCGGCACGGACCGCCGACGGGGTCACGCCGCGACGGCCCGAGTGGGCGGCGCTGGCGGCGAGCCGGACGCCGTGGGGCGCCGACGACACGCTCGATCCGCTGGCCCGCGCGGAGCGGGCCGGCGCGCGCCACGCCCTGCCCGAACGCGAGAGCCTCGAGCGACTCGCCGCCGCGGGCGTCCCCGTGACGCCGGTGCGCTGCGTCCCCGCGGACGACGGCGGCGACGCGGCCGTCGCCGCATGGCGGGACGCTCGGCGGCGGCGCGGTCGCGATCAAGCTCGACGCCATCGAGCTCGCGCACAAGACCGAGGCCGGCGGGGTGCGCCTCGGGCTCGCGGACGAGGCGGCGATCCGGGCCACGGTCGACGAGCTCCGCGCGACCGCGCAGCGGCATGGCATCGCCATCCGCGGCCTCCTCGTCGAGCCGATGGCGCCCGCCGGCATCGAGCTCATCGTGGGTGGCCGGCGTGACGCCGTGTTCGGTCCCGCGGTGCTCGTCGGGCTCGGCGGCATCCTCGCGGAGGTGCTCGACGACGTCGCTGTCCTGCTCGCGCCGGTCACCGTCGACGAGGTGGTGGCCCGGCTCGATGCCCTCCGCGGCGCTGCGCTGCTCCGCGGCGTCCGCGGCGCGCCGGGCGTCGCGATGCGGCCGCTGGCCGAGGTCGTCGTCGCGATCGGGGACCTGCTCGTCGCGGACCCGTCGATCGTCGAGATCGACTGCAACCCGGTGATCGCCGGCCCGATCCGGCGCCGTCGCCGTCGACGGGCTCGTCGTGGTCGAGGACGCTTCCGCCTAGAACGAGCGCGCGCCTGAGACGTCAGCGTTCGACCGATTGGTGGTGCGCTCCGTCACCGCGAAGCCGCCAAGCCTCCGCATCTCGCGATTCGGATATTGCGTTCGCAAGGTCGGCTGCCGCACACTCCGCCCGATGACGCCCGCCGGCCGCCGCTCCCGACTCCTCCCCGCCGCCCTCGTGGCCGGCGCGATCGGGGTCGCGCTCGTCGCGGTGCCGGTGCTGGGCCAGGGCGCGCAGCCCTCGGGCGGCGCGGCCGCCGTGCCCGCCGCGAGCGGCTCGCCTGACCCGTCGCCGGGGACCCAGAAGTCGGAGGAGAAGCCCGGCAAGGGCCCGAAGGCCGACAAGGGCCCGAAGGCGGAGAAGGTCCCCGAGACGCCGGTCACGCTGCAGGGCGCCGTCGGGACGCGGACGACCGAGGACGGCGACACGGTCTACACGCTCACCGTCGGCGGCACCGTCTACGACCTGGAGGCCGGGCCGCCCTGGTTCTGGGGCGAGGATCACCCGCTGAAGGGCCTCGTCGGGAAGACCGTCACGATCGAGGGCGACCAGCCCGAAGGATCCACGACGATCGACGTCCGGGTCGCCGACGGGAAGACGCTCCGCGAGCCCGGCAAGCCCCCGTGGGCCGGCGGCTGGAAGCTCCAGGGCGAGAAGCACCCGGGCTGGGCCCAGTGGAAGGTCGACAAGGCCGCCGCAGCGGGACGCGGCCAAGACCGAGAAGGGCAACGGCCCGCCGCCGTGGGCCGGCCCCAAGTCCCCGGAGCCGTCGCCCGGCAGCTGAGGGACCTCTCGCCGTTCGCGGCGGCAGCGAGCACTGCGCACCGACGCCCTTCCGCGCGGCAATGCGACATCCGGCGTCCATACGCGGCCGTTCATGCTCGGCAAGCGCTCGCATGCGCCCAAGAAACCCCGTCGTTCGCGCCTGCAATGCGCGGCTCGTTCCTGGTTGCGGGCAAGTGGCGGAAAGGTTGCGAACGAATTGCAATCGGGGCTATTGACCTAGCCCGTTCGTAGTGCCAAACTCCGCTCCCCCAGTCGGGTCGCACGTCTCGCGAGGCCGGTGGGGATGTTGGCCACGAGCTCACCCAGAGAGTTCGTGATTCCAGCCGGGGGAGAAGGACGCCGGGGCGCGCCGCGCCGTCCTGCCAAGGGGCTCGACCGCGCGGTCCGCTCGTGAAGCACGACCAGCGTTCGGACACAGGGTCCAGCAGGTACCCAACGTCGCGGCGTGATCACGACCGGCCATTGGAGGGCGGGCTCGTCACTGGACGGGCTCGGACATCGGAAGGGCTGACTGGGGACGGCCACCTGGTGAAGACCCATCGGGATCGGCCCATCGCGCCGTGCCTCGATGGAGGGCAGTGGGGCGTCGGAGAAGCGCTGCGGCGCGCCGAGGAACCTCGGGGGACCCAGGCACCTTGGTCCGGCTGGCGTTCGGGAATGCCGGCGGCGGTGGTGCCATCGAGTCGACCATGACCCCAAGGGAGAGAGCATTGAGTGACTCCACCCGGATCCCTACCCACCGACGACGAATCCTGTTCTCGCTGCTGACCGTGGCGTTCGCGACGGTCCTCATGGCCGTGCCCGTGGCGGCGAACCCGCCGGGCACCCTTGACCCGTTCCAGCCGACGGACGGCTTGCCCGACTGTGATCCGAGCGCGCCGCCGCCGCCGACGCTCAACCTGAACAACCCGACGACCAACGCAGCCGATGTTTCGAAAACCTGTGACCCGCCGGGACCGCCGGCCCAGAATGTCACGGTGACCTGGTTGTCGGACACCCTGTCCGGCCCACAGAGCGACGACGCCTGGGGTCAGGGCGACAAGAGCGATTGCTTCCTGGCCAAGCAGGGCGGCGTCAACGGCGCCTGCGTGACCCAGGTGACCGGCATCGGCGCCGCCAAGACCGACCTCCAGTACCACGGCATCGGCCTCGAGACAGGCTCCAACGACCACGACTACCTGTACTCGGGCATCAAGCGCCTCCAGGCGGGCGGCATCACGTCGTCCAACGCCAACTACAACGTCGAGATCAACCAGCTGCTCGAGGACTACGAGCCGGCTGCCCCGATCTGCCCGACCGGGACCTCGGGTGGCTGCAACATGTGGCGCAGCCCAGGCGACCTGACGTTCATGACCGACTGGGGCGGCAACCAGTCGTCGTGCAACACGCCGACCCCGGCGATCTGCGCCTACGTCTGGATCGACTTCACGGGTCCGGACGCGAGCCCCGCAGGCAGCACCTGCTTCAACGCCCAGGAGGCGCCCTGCTGGGGCCTCCTCCCCGGCACCAGCGCGGACATCAGCTCCGACCCCCTCAAGGCCGCTGGCTCGATCAACTCCAGCGCCCCGATCCAGCCGTTCACGTTCACCGAGATCGCGGTCGACCTCACCCAGGCCGGCCTCACCGAAGAAGGCGAGTGCCTGACGTTCCACAACGTGTGGGCCCACTCCCGCTCGTCGTCCTCGTTCTCGGCCGAGCTGAAGGACTTCATCTTCGGCGACGTGGACCTGGATACATGCAGCGCGACGACCACGCTGCTCCAGCAGCGCAGCGGGGCCGACACGGATCCGCCGACCGCCACGAACGTGGGCTCGGCGGCTCTCGAGCTGAACGTCAATCCCGGCTCCTGGGTGCGAGACACAGCCACCGTTACCCCGAACACCGCAACCGGAAACGTCAACTTCCGCTACTACAGCTCCGTCGAGGCGTGCGATGCGGATGACGCCGGCACCGCCGGCACCAATGTCAGCACCAACGCCCTCGCGCTCGTGGGCACGAACGCGCAGGCGACGTCCGCCACGGTGCAGTTCAACACCGTCGGTACCTTCTACTGGCGGGCGTTCTACCTCGGCGGCAATCTGGACGCGTCGTCCAGCGAGTGCAACGAGATCGTCCGCGTCGTCCAGGTCGCCAGCGTGCTCAACACGGCGCCGTGGGTCTACCCGAACGACAAGGCCACGCTCTCGGCACCGAGTGGCGGGGCCATGGCCGGCAGCATCTCCTTCAAGCTCTACGACACGGCGCTGAACTGCGCTACCGGCGGAGCAACCGGGCTGCTGTACACCGAGACGCCACCCGTGACGGTCACCGGAGCCGGTGACTACAACACGACCAACACAACCGTGAAGGTGTCAACGGACACCACCGTCTTCTGGCGCGTGGAGTTCACCAGCACGAACCCGGCGCAGGCCGGGCGCAACAGCCTATGCCAGGAGAGCATCCTCACGGATGTGACCGGCGACTCAACGGGCGGAACCCCCCCCACACCGTAGTTCCGCGGGCTCCGGCCTGCGCGCAACGAGAAGGCCCCGGCAGTCGCCGGGGCCTTCGTCATGGCGCAATTGTCGTCGCTACTTGATCTCGAACGTGGTACTGGCGACGCGCGTCACGCTGCCCTCGAGCACGTCGAGCCGCGCGCTCCCCGGGGAGCTCGCCCAGCCGGTCGCGTCCAGGAGGCAGCCGTTGCCGTCGACCAGGCTGCCCCAGACGGCGGTGACGCCGGGCGCGTACAGGTTGATCTGGACGCCGGCGTTGGGCTTGTAGCCACAGCCGGTCAAGGTGAACGTGCTGTAGGCAGGGACCGGGTTCGGTGAGACGACGACCTGGGCCGTCAAGGTGCCGCCCGGCTTGCCGCCACCCTTGCCGCCACCGCCACCGCCGCCCGAGGGCTTGCCGGCAGCGACCGAGCCCGAGACGAGCGCAGCGGCGAGCAGGCCTACGGCGAGAGCGCTGAGGATCGTACGGCCGCGTCGGACGTCGCGAGTGGAGTTGGTCATGGTCGGTTCTCCAGGGTCGAGGCGCCGGTTGCGCGTCGTGACCACACCGTGCGGCTCGCGCGCGTACACGGCGATGGCCTCTTCGAATGGCGGGAAGCCTTAAGGGCGGCGGGGGCCTATGCCGGATCGGCCCGATCCACGCACGAGCTGCGTGACGCGATGCACCACGTCATGGGACCGGCCCTGACAAGGTGGTGCGGCTGGGCACCGTCGCAGCTCAGCGGCGAGTGGTCGGAGGGTACCGGAGGCGCCTGACAGCCGCCACCGCGCCGACCTAGTCGATCGTGTCGCCGGGGTTCCAGGCGTGGACCTGCGCTGTCCCGCCGCGGGCCGCGATGGCGTCGGCGAGCTGCTGCGGCGTGCCCGTCAGCACGGGGAACGTGCCCCAGTGGATCGGCAGGACGTGCTGGACGCCGAGCAGCTCGGTCGCGAGCGCCGCGCCGATCGGATCCATCGTGAAGTGGCCGCCGATCGGGAGCATCGCGAGGTCCGGGCGGAACAGCTCGCGGATGAGCGCCATGTCGCCGGTCACCTGCGTGTCACCGGCGTGGAAGATGCGGAACCCGTTCTCGAGCTCGACGACGAAGCCCGCCGGCTCGCCGAGGTAGAGCGTCGTCTCGCCGCCCGGGTTCCAGTCGCCGGCCGAGTGGTCCGCGCCGGTCATCGTGACCTTGAGGCCGGCCGCCTCGACGGTCCCGCCCTTGTTCATGCCGATGACCTGGTCGGCGCCGCCGGGGAGCCGGCGCGCGAGCCACAGGCTCATCTCGTGCATGCACGGCCACGCGGGACGCAGCCGCGATGCGAGGGGCACGGCGTCGGTCATGTGGTCGAAGTGCCCATGGGTCACGAGCAGCAGGTCCAGCTGCTGCTGCGTCTCGGCCGGGCGGGGGCTGTTCGGGTTGCCCATCCAGGGGTCGAACAGGATCACCTTGCCGCCGGGCGTCCGGACCTCGACCGCCGAGTGGCCGAGCCAGGTGAACGTCGTGTCGCGCCCGATCGCCATCGCAGGTCTCCTCGTCGTGTGCGTGCCGCGTGCCTCGCTCAGGCTGATTATCGGCCGGTCACCGATACACTCGCGGGCGTGCCTGCGCAGCAGATCGCGACGACCCTCCCCCTGATCAACTGGACCGTCCTCGCGGCGCTCGCGGTCGGGTCGTTCGCGGTCGTCGCCGCCGCCCGGCTGTTCACGCCGGCGACGAAGGGCTTCCTCTCGTTCACCGCCGCCTGCGCGGCGGGCTTCGGCCTCCTCACCTACCTCTCCGACGCCGGCCTCCCGACGGTCCCGTCCACGGCGATCGTGACCGCGGATCCCGACCTTCGACGTCCCGCGCCGCGCCGCCCTGGCCGTGTTCGTCATCGTCGCCGTGATCACGACCTTCGCGATCGCCCGCGGGGGCCGCGCGCGCGTGCTGCTGGTCGTCGGGATGGCGGCCGGGGTCGCGGCGCTCGCGCTCGGGGCGCTGACCTGGGGCGTGACGCCGATGGGCGTCATCCCGCTCGCGGTCCAGCTGTTCGTCCTCGCGGCGGCGACCGGCGGCGTGTTCGCGGCGATGATCCTCGGCCACTGGTACCTCGTGACCCCGAAGCTCCCCGAGGCGCCGCTCGTGCAGGTCTCGCGACGCCTGCTGTGGATCGTCGCCCTCCAGGTCGCGCTGTTCGCGGGCTGGGTCGGGTTCGGGATCGGGCCGGGGGCGACCGGCGGGCCGTTCGCGGCGCTCGTCGGGCCGTACGCGCTGTTCGTGTGGCTGCGGCTGATCGTCGGGCTCGTGTTCCCGCTCGTCGTCTCGTGGGCGGCGCTGCAGACGGCGAAGACGCGGTCGATGGAGAGCGCGACCGGCCTGCTGTACATCAACGTCGGGACGATCGCGTCGGGCACGATCCTCGCCGCGGGCCTGTATTTCGGCGCCGGACTGCTGGTGTAGGGTGCCGCGATGACGCCGCCGATCCCGCCGCTCCGGATCCGCGTCCGCCTGTTCGCGATGCAGCGCGAGGCCGCCGGGATGCGCGAGCTGCGGCTCGAGGTCCCGCTGGGCTCGACGGTCGACGACGCCTGGAACGCGGTGGTCGACACGGTGCCGGCGCTCGCGCCCGGGCGGTCCTCGCTCCGGTTCGCCGTCAACGGCGAGTACGTCGATGACGACCTGACCCTGGCCGACGGCGACGAGCTCGCCTGCATCCCGCCGGTGAGCGGGGGCTCGGCGACGGCGAGGCGACGACGAGGGCGATGCCACGCGCCGCCGGATCCTGCGGATCGAGGCCGACCCGCTGCCCCGGGACCTCGGCTCGCGGCTGGCCGACGAGCTCGCCACGGACGAGGACGGCGGCGTCGTGACGTTCACCGGCCGGACGCGGGTCACGCCCGGCACGCCCGCGCCGGGCCAGGAGGCCGAGGCCGCGCGGCACGCCGGCCGGGTCGTCGAGGAGCTCGACTACGAGGCGTTCGAGCCGATGGCGATCCGCGTGCTGGACCAGATCGCCGCCGAGATCGAGGAGCGGTTCGGCGTGCGCCGGGTCGCGATCGTCCACCGCACCGGGGTCGTGCCCCTCGGCGAGTCGTCGATCGTCGTCGTTGCCGTGGCCCCGCACCGCGACGCGGCGTTCGCCGCGGCCCGCTACGCGATCGACGAGACGAAGGCCCGCGCGCCGATCTGGAAGGCCGAGCGGTTCGAGGACGGGGTCGTCTGGATCGGCGAGGCCGCCCGCACGAGCGCCGACCCCGGCTGACCGGGACGCCGCCGAGGTCACGCGCGAGGCGCCGCTGCGCGGCGCCGACCCGCACCGATCGGTACCGCCGCGTGCCCCATTCGTCGCCCTTCCGCGCGATCGGCCGCCCGCCATACTGCGGGCATGCAGCCGATCGGGGAGCCGGAGCAGCTCGAGGCGCTCCTGGCCCGCGCAACCACGCTCGCCGGTGCCTGGGGCGCCGCGGCGGCCGCGGCCACGTCCGCCGGGCAGGAGCGCGCCGTCCTGCGGCTGTTCGGCGTCGCGGGCATCGACCGCGCCGGGCACCCGCTCGCCGCCGAGGTCGTCGACCGCTGGGTCGCGCCCGATCCGCGCCGGCTCGGCGGTGGCATCGCCCTCCCGTTCGCGATGGCGATGGCCGAGTACGACCTGCCCCGTACGAGCTCGCCCAGGAGGTCGCGGCGGGCAACGTCGACCTGGGCCTCGAGGCCGAGCTCCTCCGCGAATCGGACCGCCGCGCCGTGGCCGTCGCGAACGCGAGCTCGCTCGCGCGGACCGCGCTGGACCGGATCGACGCGAACCGGATCGCCCGGCGCGAGCTCCTCGGGCTGCTCGGCGACCCGCCGCGGCCGTGGCTCGGCGTCGCGCTCGGGGCGCCCGCGATCGTCGACGCGCTGGACGAGGCGCGGGTCGCGATCGAGGCCGGCGCGGAGCTCGTCCGGGTCGACGTCCCGCCGAGCCGCGAGCTGTCCGACCGCATGGCCCGGCTCGGGGCGCCGGTCCAGGGGTGGCGCGCGTCCGACTCGTCGCGCGGCGGCCTCGACACGTTCGACCCGGCCGGCTCGCCGATCCCCACCGGCGCCCACCGCGCGCTGTCCGTCCTGCGGCGGTTCGTCGACGAGGCGGGCGCGCGGCGTCGCGCGTATGTCCGCCTCGCGACCGATGCCCCGGCGCTCGCCGCGCCGGACCAGGCGGTCGTCGCCGCCTTCGAGCGGATCGACCTCGTCGTCGCCGATCCGATGCGCGAGATCGTCGCGGGGCGCGTGGACCCGGACCGGGCGCTCGCCGATCACGTGTTCGCCCATCGCCTGCTCGCGCGTGCCGGGACCCGCGTGCTCGTGCCCGCCGGACCGCTGCTCGTTGCGCCGGACCTGGCGACCGGGGTCCCGTCCGGTCCGGCGACCCGCTCGGGCCGGGCCCTCGCGATGCAGCTGCTGGCGGTCGCCCTGGCCCGCCGCGACGGCCTCGCCCCCGATGCGGTGGTCGTCGGGGCGCTGCCCGACTGGCTGGCCGACGAGCCGGACTTCGCGGCGCGTGCCGCCGCCGAGATCGCGCTGCGCCGGGCGCTGCTGCCCGGCCATCCGCTCGCGTTCATCGAGCCCGCGATGAGCGACGAGCTGGGCGCCCGCTGGCAGGCCGTCGTGAGCGCGCTCCTGCCCGACGCCGGCGACGTCGAGACGATCCTCCGCCGGTCGCACGCCTCCGCCATCGCGACGCGCGGGATGGCCCAGGCGGCGGCGAGCCTCCGGGCGTCACGCATCCCGCCGGAGCTCACCGGGGTCGCGGCCACCCACGCGAACGGCGCGGTCGCGGCGGCGACCCAGACCCTCGAGGCGCTCGCGGATCGCGGCTGGCAGGCGCTCGTCGACCACCCGCTGGGGATCCGGGCCGCCGGCGGCGTCGATTCCGTGGTCGAGCGGACCGAGTCGTTCGATCCGCTGGCGATCGAGGTCGCCCGGGCCTAGCCGATCACAGGCTCGTGAGCTCGATCGCGTCGCCGTCGTCGACGGTCCGGTTGCAGGTCGGGCAGTGCCAGCGGGCCTCGAGCGGCGTCCCGCAGACGTCGTGGCGGAGCGGCTCCCCGATGCCGCCGCCGCGCGCGCCCCAGTCGGCGAGGAGGCGCAGCGCGCCGGCGAGCTCGCGGCCGTCGGCGGTGAGCGCGTACTCCATGCGCATCGGGTCGGCGGGAGTAGGGCGTCGCGACGACGACCCCGGCCCGCTCGAGGCGGCGGAGGCGGTCCGACAGGATGTTGGGCGCGATGCCGGGAACGGCCTCCGACAGCTCGTTGAACCGACGCGGGGCCGCGAGCAGCGCCTCGACGAGCAGCAGGCTCCAGCGGTCGCCGACGCGGTCGAGCGCCGTGGCAAGCGCACTGGGGAGGGGCTGGGCCGTCGTCGGTCATCGCGCCATGGTAGGCGAGGGACTTGCGGATCCGCGCATGGCAGTAGTAGATTGCAAATCACAAGTTACTGCGCCGACGAGGCGCCACACCAGCGAGGAACCGCGTCCCATGTCCGTGCTCACCGAGCTCCAGGAGGCCGTCGCCGCCGTCGCGACCGCCGCCGCCCCGTCCGTCGTCGGCATCGGGTCCCGCACCCGCGGCTCCGGCGTCGTCATCGCCGACGGTGCCGTCCTGACCAACGCCCACAACCTCCGCGGCGGCGAGGTGACCGTCCGGTTCGCCGACGGCCGCGCGACCCGCGGCACCGTCGCCGGCGTGGACTGGGACGGCGACCTTGCCGTCGTGTCCGTGGACACCACCGGCACCACGCCGATCGCCTGGTCGACCGGTGGCGCGACGATCGGGTCCGCCGTGTTCGCGGCCGCCGCGACCCCGTCCGGTGGCGCCCGCGTCTCGTTCGGGTTCGTGTCGTCCGTCGAGCGGGCGTTCCGCGGCCCCGGCGGCCGCCGGATCTCCGGCTCGCTCGAGCACACCGCGCCGCTCGCGCCCGGCTCGTCCGGGTCCGCGCTGCTCGACGCCGAGGGCGCGCTCGTCGGCCTCAACACGAACCGGGTCGGCGAGGGGTTCTACCTCGCGCTGCCGGCCGACGGGTCGCTGAAGTCACGCGTCGATGCCCTCGCCCGCGGCGAGTCCAAGGAGCGACCGCGGCTGGGGATCGCCGTTGCGCCGGCCCACGTCTCGCGCCGGCTGCGCCAGTCGGTCGGGCTCCCGGAGCGTGCCGGCGTGCTCGTGCGTGGCGTCGAGGATGGCTCGCCCGCGGCCGCGGCCGGGATCGCCGAGGGCGACCTGCTCGTGGCTGCCGCCGGGAAGGCGATCGACGACGTCGATGCGATCCACGAGATCCTGCGCGACGCCGGGTTCCCGCTCGAGCTCACGCTCGTCCGGGGCACCGAGGAGCGGACCGTCACGGTGCAGGCACCGGCCGCGACGAGGCGAGAGCGCCTCGCCGGACGAGCCGGTCCACTGGAGCTCGTCCCCACGCTCCCTGGATCGCCTGGCGTTCCGCGTGGCGGGGCGACGCCGTCAGCCGGCGGGCTCGCCCTCGATCTCCATCGTCACCGTCATGTTCCAGCGGAGCTCGGCGGGCACCTCGCCCGTCGGGACCGCGACGACGCGGAACGTGATGTCGCCCTGGGTCGAGGCGCCGTAGTCGCCCACCGACTCGACCGTCCCGGGGATCTCGACGTCCGGCAGCCCGTCGACGGTGATCGTCACCGCGGCGCCGGGCTGCACCCGGGCGATCGAGGTCTCGGACAGGTCGCTCGTCTCGAACGTCCAGCCCGAGAGATCCGCCAGCCGGACGAGCGGCACGCCCGGCTGGACCTGGTCGCCCACGACCGGCTCGACCGAGACGACCGTGCCTGCGAACGGCGCCCGGATCGTCGTGTCCGTCGCGCGCGGCGGTCGCGGCGTCGAGCGCGGCGGCTGCCCGGTCGGCGTCGGCCTCGCGGCGGCGACGCCCGCCTCGGCCGCGTCGACCGCGGCGCGCGCCTGTGTTCGCGAGGCCCGAGCGCGTCGGAGCGCCGCCTGCGCCTGCTCGACCTGCGCGTCGGCCTGGCGCTCCTGGTCGTCCGATGCCGCGCCGGGCAGCGCGTCGCGTGCCGCGTCCGCCGCCGTGACCGCCGCGGACGCCTCCTCGGCCGCGGCCTGCGCGACGACCGCGCCGGCCCTCGCCTGGGCGAGCGACGCCTCGGCCTGGTCGACGGCCGCGGCCGCGGCATCGACGCCCGCCTGGGCCTGCGCGACCTGCGCGTCGGCGGCTGTCGGGATCGAGCTGGAGCAGGACGGCGCCCCCGCGCGACTGTCGTCGCCCGCCTGCACCGGGAGCGCGGCGACGGCGCCGGGCACCGCGGCCTGGAGCTCGACGGCCTTGACCGGCACGGCCCGGCCCTCGGCGACGACGCCCTGGTCCGCGGGCACGACGCCCGGCACGGAGCCCGACGGCGAGGCGCTCGGGGTCGCGCCGCCACCGAACATCCCGTTCGCGACGCCGACGGCGACGAGGATCGCGATCACGAGGACGACGATCACCGCGAACGGCAGGCGCGAGCGGCGCGCGGACTCGGGCGGAGGCGTGGGCGTGGGGGTCATGGGTGCCTCGTGACGGTGGGGACGATGATGCCGGAGCCGGCGCTCACTCGTAGGCGAGCACCTCGCGGACCGCGAGGCGCGTGGCCCGGAACGCGGGCAGGAAGCTGGCGACGAGGGCGAGGATCGCGACGGCGATGAGCCAGTAGACGATGCCGTCGATGGCCGGCGTGTACGCGAGCGGCCGCTGGACGAACGACTCGCCCAGCGCATCGGACAGGACCTTGGAGATCGGCAGCGAGATCGCGACGCCGATGAGCCAGGCGAGGAAGCCGATCAGCAGCCCCTCGACCATGAACACCATCAGCACGGCCCGGTCCCGGGCGCCGATCGCGCGCATCACGCCGATCTCCCGCGACCGCTCGACGACGTTCATCGTCATCGTCCCGGCGAGGCCCAGCGCCCCGACGACGCCGAGCAGCAGCGCCATCACCGACACGAACAGCAGCATCGCGCCGAACAGGTTGTCGATCGACGCCTTGATCTCCGATCGCGTCTGCGTGCCCGAGACCTCGAACCCGCCCCGCTCGAGCGTGTCGCGCAGGGCGGTCGCGGTGTCGCGCTCGAACGCGGCCTCGCCGGACTCGGTGATGACCATCAGGATCCCGGCCTTGCCCGCGTCGCGGGTCAGCGTGTCGATCGCCGAGGACGGCGCGTACAGGAACGGCCGCTGGGTGGGGGACTGGACGATGCCGACGAGCGTGAAGTCGGCGTCGCGGCCCTCCGTGCGCAGCGTGACGGTGTCGCCGACCCGCACGTCCGGCTCGTCGTCGAGGAAGTTCCGGGTCACGACGAGCGCGTTGCCGTCGCCCGGGACGAGGAACCGGCCTTCCTCGAGCTTCGGGCGGACCGTCTGCGCGCCGTCGGGCAGGCCGAACACGATCAAGGTGCTGCCGGTCGAGTCGTCCGTGCGGACGCGCTGCGCGTTCGCGAACGTCCACGGCTCGGCGGCCACGACGCCCGGCACCTGCTCCGCCGTGCGCACGAGGATCGGCGTCCGGGCCGGCGTCACGAGGCCCACCTGGACGTTGTAGTTGAAGTAGTCGAGCGTCTCGTTGATCGTCCCCACGAGGCTCGCGCGGAGGGTGAACACGCTCATGAACACCGCGCCGCCCAGCGTCAGCGCCGCGAGCGTGAGGATGAGCCGGGCCTTGCGCCGGAACGTGTTCCGGATCGAGAGCAGCGTCGGGCGGGACAGGCCGCGGATCGACTGCAGCGCGCGGTCGAACCGGCTGCGCCCGAAGCTGTCGCTGATGCCGGCGTTGGCCACGGCCTCGCGGACCGTCACCCGCACGCCGCGCCAGACCGGCCACGCGGCGGCCGCCAGCGGGACGACCAGCCCGATCGCGACCTCGAGGGCGAGCACCTGGGGCGGGATGAAGAACTCGGTCGCCTCGAAGTTCACGAGGCCCGCGGTGAACTGGGTCAGCGCCCACGCCCCGAGCGCGCCGAGCGGGATCGCGACGGCAAGGGCGAGCAGCGCGTACGCGATGACGATCCCGAGGTAGATGCCCGCCACCTGGCGGTCACGCGCGCCGACCGCCTTCATCATCCCGATCTGGCGCGTCTGCTGGGCGAGGATCGCGCTGATCGTGTTGATCACGAGGAAGCCCGAGACGACGAGGCTCAGGCCGCCGATCGCGCCGAGGATGAGGAACAGCGCGTTGAGCACGTCCTGGGCCGGGTGCTCGCCGGGCGTCGGCACCTGGACGAACGCGACGGGCGAGCCCGCCTTCTCGATCCGGTCCTTCACCTCGTTCGCGATCGCCCGGTTCTCGGCCCGCGTCGGGTCGGCGACGTCGGTCCGGATCCGGAGCTCGTCGAACGAGTCGTCGAAGCCCAGGTCCGCGAGCGTGTCGAACGTGACGTAGCCCAGCGCCTGGCCGAAGAAGTAGGCGGGCGCCGTGCCCGGCTCGTGGGCGATGCCGCCGGTCGTGAGCGTCTTCGTCGTGTCCGGGACCCAGCTGGATCTCGACCGGGCGGCCGACCTCGAGCTCGGTGAGCGTGCCCGTGGAGCGCTCGAACCAGATCTCGCCGCGCTTCGGCGGCCACGAGCCCTCGTCGGGCGTGACGAGGTCCATCTGCTGGGCGGTGAAGTCGGGGAGGGCCGTGAGCTGGACCTCGATCGACTCCTCGGGACCGGTCACGAGACGGGCGGTGGCGCTGCGCCGGCCCTCCGCGTCGGCGACGCCGGGCATCCGGCGCACGGTCTCGACGAGGTCCTTGTCGAACGGCACGGTGGTGAACAGGCTCGCGGAGCTCGGCTGGGTAGCGGCGTAGCCGTCGCGGAGATTTGCCTCGAGCAGCGCGTTCGCCCCCGCGATCGTCCCGACCGCGGTCACGCCGACCGCGATCGACACGACGACGAGCACGCTCCGGATCCGGTGCTCGAACAGGTCGCGCCAGACCTTCCGCCACCGGACCGAGCCGAGGGCGAGCACCGACACGCAGCCTCCAGGGGTCCCGGGCCACGTGACGTGCGGCCCGCCCGGAGTCTAGCCGCGAACGCGTGGACCGGCCGCGGACCGGCCGGTGGTTCGCGCGCACGCGCCTGACGCCGGCTGGGCTACGGTGCGATCCACGCTGGTGGCCGATGGAGGAGGGCGCGATGCGGGTGATCGTCGTGGGCGCGGGGTTCGCGGGCCTTGCCGCGGCCGACGCGCTCGCCACGGCCGGCGTCGACGTCCTCGTGTTCGAGGCCCGTGACCGCGTCGGCGGCCGCGTCTGGTCGCAGGAGCTGCCCACCGGCGGGATCGTCGAGATGGGCGCCGAGTTCATCCTCCCCGACAACCGCGTGATCCGCGAGACGGCGGCGCGGCTCGGCCTCGCGCTGTTCGACAAGGGGACGACGTACGGCGACCGCGAGCCGCGCGGTGGGCTGCCGGTCACGCGCCAGGAGCTCGTCGCGGCGTACGGGGCGGTTCGCGAGGCCGCTGCACACGGGCGTCTCGGGCACGGGACGGTCGTCGATGCGCTCGCGTCGATCCCAATGGCCGAGGGTGCGCGCGACGCGATCACGGCCCGGATCGAGGTCTCGACCGCGTACCCGGCCGACGACCAGGACGCCGACGTCCTCCACGAGAGCGGCACGAGCGTCGGCGGCTTCGCCACGCACTCGGTCGCGGGCGGCAACCAGCGGATCGCGCTCGCCCTCGCGGCACGGCTGGGGGATCGAGTGCGGCTGGCGACGCCCGTCACGCGGATCGCCTACGGCCCGGATGCCGTCCGCGTCACCGCCGGCGGCACGCCGGTGGAGGCGGACGCGGTCGTCGTCTCGGTCCCGGCCTCGGTCATCGACCTGATCGCGTTCGACCCGCCGCTCCCCGAGGCCAAGGCACGGGCGCTGGCCGCGGTCCGGTACGGCACCGCGGCCAAGCTGTTCCTGCCGCTCTCGCGGCCGATGGCGCCGAGCGCGACCCTGTGCGTCCGCGACCGCTTCTGGACGTTCACCCAGCTCGCGCCCGATGGCGGCCCGCTGCCTGTCGCGGGATCGTTCGCCGGGTCGCCGCTGGCCCTCGAGCGGCTCGCCGTCGACGACGGACCCGAGCGCCTGGATCGCGTCCGTCGTGGACATCCGGCCGGACCTCGCGATCCGGCCCGCGGACGCCGTGATGAGCACCTGGGCGACCGATCCCTGGGTCCGCGGCGCGTACTCGGCCCGGTCGTGCAGCTCCGAGATGGACGACGCGGCGCTCGCCGCACCGGTGGGCCGGATCCACTTCGCCGGCGAGCACACGGCGGGCGAGTGGCATGCGCTGATGGAGGGCGCGCTGCGCAGCGGGTACCGCGCCGCCTCCGAGCTCGCGGGAGCATCGACTCCACCTTCGTGAGCCCGTCGCAACGCCGTTCGCCGCGACGCCGGTCCGCATGCGCCGCGTCGAGCGATCGAATCCGGGCATGGACCTGGACCTCGGCTCGATCCTGCTGCCGGACACGCCGCTGCTCGAGATCTTCCTCCGCGGGACGCTGACCTACCTCGTCCTGTTCTCGATCCTCCGGCTCACGCTCAACCGCGCCTCGAGCGCGATCGGCGCCACCGACCTGCTCGTGATCGTCCTCATCGCGGACGCCGCCCAGAACGCGATGGCGGGCGAGTACACGTCATGGTCGGACGGGATGCTCCTCGTCGTGACGATCGTGGGCTGGGCGTACGCGCTCGACTGGCTCGCCTACCGCTATCCGAAGACGCTCGGGCGCTTCGTCCACCCCGAGCCGCGAGTGCTCGTGCGTGGCGGCAGCAAGGTGCAGCAGAACCTCGACCGGGAGCTGATCAGCCACGAGGAGCTGATGACCCAGCTGCGGCTCCAGGGCGTGGCGGACATCTCCGACGTCGAGTACGCCGCCGTGGAGGGCAACGGCGAGGTCAGCGTGATCAAGAAGGACAAGGACGAGACCAGCCACGGGCGGGCGACGCGCGCCGGTCCCGTCTGACCCTCGCGTCAGCGCGCCCGGGGTCCGTGGCGCGGACGCGGGCTGCTAGCATCCGCCCGCCATGTCGCGATCCCCGAAGCCGAGCCTTCGAGCCGTGTTCGGCGACGTGTTCGACGACCGCGCCGCGGTCCGGACGCTGGTCGCGGGTCGGTGGCATTGCTCGCGTCCGGCCTCGATCCGCGCGTCTGGTCGCCGCAGCTCTCGACCGTGCAGGCGGCGGTCCGCGCCCAGCCCGGGCTCGAGTCGACGATCCTCGTCAACGGCCTGATCGGCGCCATCGTGCTGCTCGATCGGCGGGCGCGCTCGGCGACCTCGCGCGGGCGCGGCTGCTCATCCGCGGCGGGCTGGCGGTGCTGCTCGCTGTCCAGCATCGTCTGCCTGTTCGCCGGCGGCACGCCGCTGTTCACCGCCGGGCGGATCGCGTCCAATGCCGCGGCGGCGCTCGTGTTCCCGGTCTCCCTCGCCTCGGTCGCCGTCGCGTTCACCGGGATCAACCGGGCGACGGCGATCGGCCTCGCCTACGCGGCGTACAGCGTCGGTCAGGCGCTGATGCCCGTGCTCCTCACGCTCCGGCCCGGCTTCTACGCGCCGGGCTTCGTCGCCGAGATCGTCGCGGCCTCCATCGCCCTGTGGCTCGCCTGGGGCCACGCGTTCGACCTGCCGCGGCCCACCCGCGCCGAGCGGCCGTACGTCATCGGGACGGTGCTGTGGGCGAGCGGCGTCGTGTCGATCGCGACCGGGATCCTGTGGCTCGGCGGCGGGCTGAACCCGATCCGGATCGGGATGGTCGTGCTGGGCATCGCGCTCGTGATCGCCTACGCGCTCGTCGAGCGGCGGCGCCGCGAAGGGCGACCCGAGGCGGTCCGCGTGGAGCGCCGGCCGGTGACCATCGCGCTGTTCGTGGGGCTGGTGATCGCGATCGCCCAGAACGTCCCGATGGTGCAGCTGCCGCAGTACTTCTCGATCGTGCTCGGCTATGGGCCGCTGTTCGGGATGGCGGCCATCGCGCCGCTGTTCGCCGCGCTCGTCGTCGCGGGCCCGATCGCCGGCTGGCTGCTCGCGCGCGTGTCGCCGCGCAACCTCATCGGCGGCGGCGTGGTCGCGCTCGGGGTCGGCCTCCTCGCGACGGCGTGGATCCTCGGGCCGAACACCGGCTACCTCGGGTTCATCGTGCCGTTCCTCGCGATCGGCGCCGGCTTCGTCATCGCCACGACGGTCCGCACGGCGATCATCTTCGCCAGCGTGCCGCGTGGCCTGCCCGCGACCGCCGCCGCGCTCAACGAGGCCTCGCTGCTGCTCGGCATGCGCGCGGGGATCCTCCTGTCGACGGCGATCGTCGGGCAGGTGGCCGTCGCGGCGCTGGCCAACGACCTGGCCGCGTCCGGCATCACCGGCGCCGAGGCCGCCAGCCGGCAGTCGCTGTTCGAGAGCCTGCTCGCGGTCCTGGGCACGCCCGCGTTCACGGACACGGCGGCCGCCATCCACCCCGGCGACGCCGCCGGGTTTGCCGCCGCGTACGTCGCCGGCATCAAGTTCGCGCTCACCGCGAGCGGGCTCGCCGCGATCGCGGGCGGCGCGCTGGCGTGGGCGCTGCTCGGCCGCCGTGACCCGCTCACGACGGTCTACGAGCACCGCGACGAGCGCATCGCGCCGGAACCGGCGAGTGGCACCGGGCCCGCATGACATGACCGCCGAGCCGGTGCTTCCGCACGACCCGCGCCGGCGAGCGCGGCGAGGTCGTCGTCCTCACGCTCGACCGGCCCGCCGCGCTGAACGCCATCGACGACGCGCTGCTCGCGGCGCTCCATCGCGCGCTCGACGCGATCGAGGCGGAGGTCGCGGGCGATCCGCTCGCGATCCGGGCGGTCGTCATCACCGGCGCGGGCGGCCGCGCCTTCTCGACGGGCATGGACCTCAAGGAGCGGGCCTCGTTCGACGACGACCGGCTGCGCGCCCAGCGCGCCGAGCTCATCCGGCTCATCACGCGCGTGCATGAGCTGCCGGTGCCGGCGATCGCCGCGGTCGAGGGGTACGCGCTCGCCGGCGGCTTCGAGCTCGCCCTCGCGTGCGACCTCATCGTCGCGTCGCGCGCGGCGGTGTTCGGCCTGCCGGAGGTGGCCGTCGGCATCTTCCCGGGCGGCGGCAGCACCCAGACCCTCACCTGGCTCGTCGGGCCGGCGCGGGCGCGCGACGTGATCCTCACCGGCCGCCGCCTGACCGCGGACGAGGCGGAGGCGTGGGGCGTCGTGGCGCGGGTCGTCGACGAGGGGACGGCCGTCGACGCGCGCGCTCGAGCTCGCCGGCGCCATCGCGCGCGGCGCGCCGCTCGGGATCCGCCAGGCCCGCCGCGCGATCGCGCGCGCCCATCGCTCGCTCGCCGACGGGATGGCCGACGAGAACGAGCTGTACGAGACGGTCCTCGTCTCGGACGATCGTCGGGAGGGGTTCCGCGCCTTCGCCGAGAAGCGGCCGCCGCGGTTCACCGGCCGCTAGCCGGTCGGGTCAGTCCGACGCGGACGTCGATCCCGAGGTGCGCCGCGAGGAGCGGCGCGAGGTCCAGGAGCTGGGCGGGGGTCACGGCCGCGCCACGCAGCGAGCCGACGCCGCGCACCGCCGCGATCCGGCCGCCGGTGAGGTCGAGCCCGTCGAGCCGCGCCTCCTCGACGGTGAGCGTCCCGATCGTCGTGCCCGGCAGCCGCATCGCCCGCACCTCGGCGCCCGGACAGGTCGAGGTCGTCGATCACGCAGTCCTCGAGCACCACGTTGACCAGCGTCGCGCCGCGCAGGTCGAGGAGGTTCGAGCGCGTCGACCGCAGCCGCACGTCGCGCCACTCGCCACCGGACGCCGCGAGCGCGCCGATCCGGCTCCCGGTGACGAGCACCTCGTCGAGCGTGGCGTCGCCAAGCCGCAGGTCGCTCGCGCGCACGTCATCGAGCAGGGTGTGCCGGATCCGCGCCCGGGTGAGCTGCAGCCCGTCGAGCTCGCAGCGCACGAGCCGGCAGCCGTCGAGCGAGGCGCCGGTCGCGTCCCGGCTGCCCGAGGTCGAGGTCCGCGAGGTCGACGGCCTCGAGATCCGCGCCCGGCTCGAGCGCATCGGCGTCGGCGGCACGTGAGGCCGTCGAGCGGCAGCGTGGACGGCGGCTCCCTGTCGGACGGCGGGCGGCGAGGCATCACACCGATGCTAGCGCCTTGACACCGGGCGGCCGCAGCCTCGCTAATGGCCGCGTGACGGTCATCCCGGAGCGCCCGCGCGGCCCCGACTGGGACGCGAACCGCGCGACGAACCTCGCCCTCGTCGCGGAGCTGCGCGACCGGCTCGCCCGCGTCCAGGCCGGCGGCGGCGCGGAGGCCGTCGAGCGCCACCGCGGCCGCGGCAAGCTGCTCGCGCGCGAGCGCATCGACCGGCTCGTCGACCCGGGCACGCCGTTCCTCGAGCTCAGCCCGCTCGCCGCCTGGGGCCTGTACGACGGCGAGGCGCCGTCGGCGGGGATCGTCACCGGCATCGGCGTCGTCGACGGGCGCGAGGTCGCGATCGTCGCCAACGACGCGACCGTCAAGGGCGGCACGTACTTCCCGATGACGGTGAAGAAGCACCTCCGCCTGCAGGAGATCGCCGCCGAGAACCGGCTGCCGTGCGTCTACCTCGTCGACAGCGGCGGGGCGTTCCTTCCGCTCCAGGACGAGGTGTTTCCCGATCGCGAGCACTTCGGGCGGATCTTCTACAACCAGGCGAACCTGTCGGCGGCCGGGATCGCGCAGATCGCGGTCGTGATGGGCTCCTCCACGGCCGGCGGCGCGTACGTCCCCGCGATGAGCGACGAGACGGTGATCGTCAAGGGCACGGGCACGGTGTTCATCGGCGGCCCGCCGCTCGTCAAGGCGGCGACCGGCGAGGAGGTGAGCGCCGAGGACCTGGGCGGCGCGGACGTCCACACGCGGGTCAGCGGCGTCGCGGACCACTACGCCGAGGACGACGAGCACGCGCTCGCGATCGCGCGCCGGATCCTCGCCAACGTGCCGGTTGTGCGGCCGCCGCTGCCGTGGGAGGTCACGCCGCCGCGCGAGCCGCTGTACGACCCCGAGGAGCTGTACGGCCTCGTCCCGCCCGACCTCCGGACCGCGTTCGACGTGCGCGACGTCATCGCGCGGATCGTCGACGGCTCCGAGCTCGACGAGTTCAAGGCGCGCTACGGGACGACGCTCGTCACCGGCTTCGCGCGGATCTGGGGCTACCCGGTCGGCATCGTCGCGAACAACGGGATCCTGTTCAGCGAGTCGTCGCTCAAGGGCGCCCACTTCATCGAGCTGTGCGCGAAGCGCCGCATCCCGCTCGTGTTCCTCCAGAACATCACGGGCTTCATGGTCGGCCGCGAGTACGAGAACCGGGGGCTCGCGCGCGACGGCGCGAAGATGGTGATGGCGGTCGCGAACGCGCGGGTGCCGAAGTTCACGGTCGTCGTCGGCGGGTCGTTCGGGGCGGGCAACTACGGGATGGCCGGCCGGGCGTTCTCGCCGCGCCAGCTGTGGATGTGGCCGAACGCGCGGATCAGCGTGATGGGCGGCCGGCAGGCGGCGAGCGTGCTGCTCCAGGTCCGGCATGGATGCGCTCGCGCGCGAGGGCCGGACGATGACCGAGGAGGAGCAGGCGGCGTTCATGGCCCCGACGCTCGAGACGTACGAGCGCCAGGGGTCGCCCTACTACTCGACCGCGCGGCTGTGGGACGACGGGATCATCGACCCGGTCGACACGCGCCGGGTGCTGGGCCTGGGGCTCGCGGCCGCCGTGCGCAACGCGCCGATCCCGGAGACGTCGTTCGGCGTCTTCCGGATGTAGCGGCGGGATGTTCTCGTCGGTCCTCGTCGCGAACCGGGGCGAGATCGCGCTGCGGGTCATGCGCACCTGCGCGCGGCTCGGGATCCGGACGATCGCCGTCGTGCTCCGACGCCGATGCCCGGGCGCCGCACGCGCTCGCCGCGGACTCGGTCGTGCGGATCGGCCCCGGCCCGGCGTCCGAGTCGTACCTGCGCGGCGGACCGGCTGCTCGAGGCCGCTCGCGCGACCGGCGCCGAGGCGATCCACCCGGGCTACGGGTTCCTGGCCGAGAGCGCGTCGTTCGCCGAGGCGGTCATCGACGCCGGCCTCGCCTGGATCGGGCCGCCGCCGGCAGCGATGCGCGCGCTCGGCGACAAGGCGCGGGCGAAGGCGCTCGCGATCGCGAGCGGTGTTCCCGTGTTAGCGGGCTACCACGGTGACATGGCAGCAGACGAGGACCTGGTGCGTGCCGCGGCCGACGTCGGCTACCCGCTCCTCGTCAAGGCGAGCGCGGGCGGCGGCGGGCGCGGGATGCGCGTCGTCCGGAGCCGCCGAGGAGCTCCCCGAGGCGCTTGCCGCGGCGCGGCGGGAGGCGCTGGCCGCGTTCGGCGACGACCGGCTCCTCCTCGAGCGGTTCGTCGAGCGGCCGCGCCACGTGGAGATCCAGCTGCTCGCCGATGGTCACGGCACGTGCGTCCATCTCGGCGAGCGCGAGTGCTCGATCCAGCGCCGCCACCAGAAGCTCGTCGAGGAGTCGCCGTCGCCGGCCGTGACGCCGGCCCTGCGCCAGGCGATGGGCGATGCGGCGATCCGCCTCGCCCGGGCGGCCGGCTACGTCAACGCCGGGACCGCCGAGTTCCTGCTCGACGAGACCGGCGCGTTCCACTTCCTCGAGGTCAACGCCCGGCTGCAGGTCGAGCACCCGGTGACCGAGGCCGTCACGGGCCTCGACCTCGTCGAGCAGCAGCTGCGGATCGCGGCAGGCGAGCCGCTCGGGTTCACGCCAGGCCGACGTCCGGCTCGACGGGCACGCGATCGAGGTCCGGGTCGTGGCGGAGGACGCGGCGGCCGGGTTCCTGCCGGCGACCGGCCGCGTGACGGCGTTCGACGTTCCGACCGGCGTCCGGGTCGACGCGGGGATCGCGCCGGGGGTCGACGTGCCGCCGTTCTACGACTCGCTCGTGGCGAAGCTCATCGTCCATGCGCCGGACCGCGACGCCGCGGTCGACGCGATGGCCGACGCGCTGGACCGGACGCGGCTCGAGGGCGTCGCCTCGAACCTCGACCTGCTGGCGGCGGTCATCGCCGAGCCGGCGTTCCGGGCGGGCGAGCTGCACACGGGCTTCCTCGAGGCGCACGACGTCGTCGCGCGGCTCGGCGAGGTCGATCCGCGTGCCGTCGCCGCGGTCGCGGCCGCGCGGACGCTCGCCCCGGCGCCGAACGCCGGGCCCGATCACGGCGACGAGGACGGACCGTGGGCTGCCGGGCATCCATGGCGAGTGGCCGGGGTGGGGGAGCGGTCGCGCTGGCTCGCGGGCGGGCGTGCCGTCGAGGCGACCGTCACGAGGATCGCCGCCGGGACGCGCACGGGTCGATGTCGACGGCGCCACGTTCGATGCGGCCCTCGACGGCGGCGACGCCCGACGAGATCCGCCTCGCGATCGACGGCGTCCCGGCCGTCGTCCGGCCGGCGACCGGCGGCCGGGTCGTCGACACGGTGGCCATCGACGGACGCTCGCACCGGCTCCGCCTCGCCCCGTCCCCCTCGGCCGATCGCGGCGCCGACACCGCGGGCGACGCGGACGCCCTCGCCGCCCCGATGCCCGGGCGGATCGTGCGCATCCACGTGTCGGAGGGCGATCATGTGGCGGCGAACGATCCCCTCCTGGTGCTCGAGGCGATGAAGATGGAGCACGTGATCGCGGCCGCCGGCGCGGGCCGGGTCGCCGCAGCTGCTCGTGGCGGTCGGCGACCAGGTCGCCCGCGGCGCGCCGCTGGTGACGCTGGACGCGGACGCAGCCCCGTCCGCGGACGCGGATGCAGGCGCCGCCGGCGCCAGTGGGCGCGCCCGATGACGCTCCCCGGGCGCGTCACGATCGTCGAGGTCGGGCCGCGCGACGGCCTCCAGAACGAGGGCTCGCAGCATCCCGACCGACGTCAAGGTCGGGTTCATCGACCGCGCTGACGGCGGCCGGGCTGTCGGTCATCGAGGCGACCTCGTTCGTCCACCCGGCCGCCGTCCCGCAGCTCGCCGACGCGGACGAGGTCTACCCGCGGATCGCCCGCGCGCCGGGCGTCCGGTACCCGGTCCTCGTCCCGACGCCGCGCGGCCTCGAGCGGGCCATCGCGGCGGGCGCCGACGAGATCGCGGTCGTCATCGGCGCCACCGACGCGTTCAACCAGGCGAACCTCCGCCGCACCCGCGAGGCCGCCCTCGCCGATGCGGCGACCGTCCTCGCCACTGCCCGGCGAGCGCGGCCTGCGGACCCGCGGCTACGTGTCGGTCGCGTTCGGCTGCCCGTACGCGGGCGAGGTCGCGCCCGAGACGCACCGCCGACACCGCCGGCCGCCTGCTCGACCTCGGCTGCGACGACATCAGCCTGGGCGACACGATCGGCGCCGCGACCCCGGCCGACGTCGAGCGCGTCCTGGATGCCGTCCTGCCGCGTCGTCCCCGTCGATCGCCTCGGGCTCCACGCGCACGACACGCGCGGGCAGGCGCTCGCGAACGTGCTCGTCGCGCTCCAGCGGGGCATCACCGTCATCGACAGCTCCGCCGGCGGCCTCGGCGGCTGCCCGTTCGCCGGACCGGGAGCGGCCGGCAACCTCGCCACCGAGGACCTCGTCTACTTCCTCGACGGCATGGGCATCGAGCACGGCGTGGACCTCGACGCGGTGCTGGCGGCGTCCACGTTCATCGCGGACCACGTCGGGCACGGCCTGCGCAGCCAGACGTTCCTCGCCGGCGGCCGGCCCGTCACCCGCCCGGTGCCGGGAACGGACGCCGAGCCCGCGGTGTAGAGCAGTCGACACCCACCACCCGGAGACCCCGATGCGCCGATCCATCGCCCCGCTGCTCGCCCTGACGCTGCTCACCCTGCTCGTCGCGCCCGTCGCCGCCAAGCAGTGGCTCGAGGCGAGGTTCGACGCGCCGATCGCGATGGACACGCCCGGCGGCACGGAGATCCTCGTCGGGATCATGGTCACGGCCCCGGCCGAGGACGGCACCAACCCGGTCGTCGGCTCGCCGATCTACCTCAAGCTCACCGGGCGCTACGGGGACACGACCCGTGCCGCCGCGGCGGCGGACCGCGACGGCGGCTCACTACACGGTGCGGATCGCGATCCCGGCCGGCGGCGCGCGTGAGGCGGAGATCGGCATCCAGCGGGTCGACCGACCTGCCGATGATGATCATGAACGACCCGTTCACGTTCGGGGCGATCACCGCCCGGACGTCCCAGGTCGCGCCGCCGCTCGCCACGCCCGAGCGTCGTGCGGCCCGCGGCGTCGGTCGCCGCCCCGGCGGCGGCACCCGTCGCGACGCCCGCGCCCGCGCCGGCCGTCCCGATGGCCGGCGTCCTCGCGGCGCTCGCGATCGTCGGGATCGCGGCGCTGGCCGTCGCGCTGATCGCCCGACGACGCCACGCGGCGGGCCCCACGCCGCGGTCCGCGTAGGCGCGTGGCGGACGAGCCGAGCGGCGGATCCCCGGCGCCCGCGCCGGACGCCCCGGTCCACGACCGTGTCGCCGATCCCTCGGAGACGGCGCTCGTCGAGCGTGCCCGGCACGGCGACGCGGCACGCGTTCGGAGAGCTCGTGACGATGCACCAGGCCGCCGCGTTCCGGGTCGCGTACGTGCTCACCGCGTCCACCGCGGAGGCCGAGGACGCGGCGCAGGAGGCGTTCGTGAAGGCGTACCTCGCGCTCGACCGGTTCCGCGCCGGGGCGCCGTTCCGGCCGTGGCTGCTGACGATCGTCGGCAACGAGGCACGCAACCGGCTGCGCGCCCGCGGCCGCCGCGAGGGGCTCGCCGACCGGGCGCTCGCGGCCATCCGCGGCGGGGCGACCCGGGCGACGACCGACGGCTCGCCCCGTCCCGCGGCCGCGGCCGCCTCGCCGGAGCTCGAGGTGCTCGTCGGCGAGACGCAGGCCGAGGTCCGCGCCGCGCTCCGGACCTGGGCGACGACGAGCGGCGGGTCGTCGCCTGCCGCTATCTCCTCGGCCTGTCCGAGTCCGAGACGTGCGCCGCGCTCGGGATCCCGGCCGGCACCGCCAAGTCGCGGCTCCATCGCGGGCTGCGCCGGATGCGCGAGTCGCTCGAAGCGGCGGGCGTGACCCTGGAGGCCGTCCCGTGACCGGCCCGGGCGCGAGCGACGCGATGCCGATCGACGCCGCCGTGGAGCGGCTCCTCGTCGCCGCCGGGCCGCGAGGCCGCATGGCCCGCGACGCCGGACCTCCGGACGAGCGTGCTCGCCCGGATCGAGGCACCCGAGGCGCCGGACCTGCGACCCGGCGTGCTCACCCGGATCGACGGCGTGCCGGCCCGGCGCGGCCCCGCGATGCGCGCGCTCCGACCGCTCGCCATCGCCGCGATCCTCGTCATCCTCGTCGCGGGTCTCGCCGCGGGGCTCGGGTTCAGCCTGCCCGGCCTGGACCTCGGGCGGACCGAGCAGACGCCGGCGGCGACGACGAGCCCGCTCGATCTCGGCAGCCCGATCCCCGTCGCCGACGCGCTCGCCTTCGACCGGCCACGCGTCCTCCTGCCCGCGGCCCTGCCGCCGCCCGACGAGGCCTACGAGCTGGGCGTCGATGACCGGCGGATCGTCAGCCTCGCCTGGTCCGCGGCGCCGGGCGACCCCGTGCTCGAGGGGACGGACACGTTCCTGACGCTGATGGCCGTGCCGGGCACGACCGAGGAGCCGCTCATCTCGAAGGCCGCCGGGCCCGACGTCAGCATCGAGCCGATCGACGTCAACGGCGACCCCGGCTGGTGGATCACCGGCGCGCCGCACGAGATCATGGTCCTGCGGCCCGACGGGGACATCGGGGTCATGCGCGCAGCCGTCGTCGGCGACACGCTCGTGTTCTCGCGCGACGGGACGCTCTACCGGCTCGAGTCCGCGCTCGGCCGGGAGGCGACGCTCGAGATCGCCCGCTCCCTCCGCTGACGAGGCAACCCGCGGCGCGTCGGGTCGCGTATCACCGGTGCAGCGGCGTGCTAGCGTCGGCGCACGACGGCCGGAGGCGCCGGCCCACACGGGGAGCAGCGATGGCTGGAAGCGGAACCCGCGAGGATCCGTGGGAGCTGACGACCGCGAACGGCGGCTCGGCGTACCAGATGTGGCGCGACGAGGCTGCCGATCCGCCCGTGCTCGTGTGCCAGGTCGGCAGCACGAAGCTCACCTACCACCTGCGGCCATCGACGACCTCCACGCGTGGCTCAAGGCGCAGGGCGACTGGGTGCCGCTCGGCGGGACGGACGAGCAGAAGGCGGCGCCCGAGGGCACGGTCGAGGCGTGGGGCCGCGCCGAGGACAACCCGGTCGGAGGCTGGTACGGCACCCGCAAGGGGTATCGCGGCCGGTTCGGCGCCTACCTGCCGCCGCTGCTCGAGGCGCTCGGCCTGGTCGAGCTGGAGCACAACCCGAAGAACAACCGCGTCCGCGCGAAGTGACGCCGCCGGCGACGTCACGCGTTGATGGTCGCGGACGCCGGCTCTCAGGCAGCTCCCAGCCGTTCAGGGCATCCTGTGCGGCGATGACCAGCAATCGACCCCGCCCCGAGCCCGCCCCCGGCGGCCCCCGTCCCCGACCGTCCGAGGAGCGCGCCAAGCTCGCCGAGGAAGGCCGCACCACGCGCCGGATCGCGATCGCCGCGATCGTCGTCGCGCTGCTCGCGGTCGGCCTCGCGGTCGTGCGGGCGGTGCTGCCGGCCAGCAGCTCCTGCCAGCAGGCGTCGTGGGACGTGCGGCCCGGCGTCGACGACCTGCCGCTCGGCTACACGCTCAGCGCGAGCCAGTACGACATCAACCGCCAGCAGGTGACGTTCCTCGGCCCGCTGCCCGCGGACGAGACCTCGACCCAGGGCGTCGTCTACGTGACCGTGACCTGCTTCGACGAGGGGGCGGCCGATGCGGTCGCGCGCTCGGAGCAGGCGGCCAAGGACGCCGAGCCAGACCGTCACGACGCGCGACGACCTCGGCGACGGCGGGTTCGCCGCGACGGACGAGGGCGGCTCGAACTTCGTCCAGCTGCGCCACGGCGACGTCGTCGTGTACCTGGCCGCGTCCGCCGAGGTCGATCCGACCGACGTGGACGGGATCGCGTCCGCGTACGACAAGGCGCTCGGCGGCGATGGCGGCGCGGTCGCCGTCGGCACGCAGGATCCGGGGCTCGAGGAGCCGTCGGACGAGCTCGTGAGCGAGGACCCGAGCGAGGAGCTGCCGTCGGAGGTGGCGATCGCCCCGGAGCTCGAGGCGAAGCTCCCGGCCGAGGTCGACGGGACCGTCCTGACGATCGACAGCGCGGTCGGCACGGACGTGCTCGGCGAGGACCAGTCGAGCCGGGCGATCACCGCCGCGCTGCGGGCGGCGGGCAAGACCCCCGCCGACCTGACGCTCGCCCAGGCGTACGACGAGACGCAGGCAGCCGACCTGTCGATCATCGCGTTCGCCGTCGACGGCCTGTCCGACGCGAAGACCCGCGCCATCGTCCTCGACTCCTGGCTCTCGGCCTCGGGCGCCGGCGTCACGCAAGTCGGACGTGCAGCTGGGCGGGACGACCGTGACCCGGATCGACTACGGCGACGGCGGCACGAAGGATTACGTCGTGACGCGTGATGGCGCCGTCGTCGTGATCACGACCGCCGACGAGGCGCTGGCCACCGCGGCGATCGAGGCGATGCCGTAGCCCTGCGTGCATGCTCGGGGGCCGGATGGGCACCACGGCCCGACGCCGCGAATGACATCATTGCTGCAAGGTCAGGCGCGCACAGTGCTCGGAACGCGAGCACGGAGGAGGGCCCGATGCGGGAGTCGCTGGTCGCCTGGGCGGGCGATTGCCAGGTCCGCGGCGAGATCGACCTGGGCGAAGGTCGCCTGTCCGACCAGGTCAACGAGGGGGATCTGCTCACGTTCTTCAGCGCGACCCTCGAGGCGATCGAGGACGGGCACCAGGTCGTCTGCGACGAGCTCGAGGTCGAGCGGCGGGAGCTCGTCCTGATCGAGATCGACGGCCACCAGGGTGACCCGATCCGCCGGACGCGGACGATCGAGGACCCGGTCCGCCTCGAGGTGGGGCCGTTCCGGGTGACCGGCAACCTGCACCGGCACCCGGCGTCGCAGCCGTTCGCCGCGCTGACCCGGCACCAGCGCTTCGTGCCCGGTCACCGGCGCGACGATCGACCTCCTCGACGGCTCGCGCTCGACGTTCGCGCGCGATGTCGTCCTCGTGAACCGCGAGCTCGTCCAGAAGCACGAGCCGCTCGCCCAGATCCCCGTGTGGGGCGACGACCCGGCGCCGGACGCGATGCTGGCCGGGGGCGGCGCCGCCTCGACGCCACCGCCCGGCTGATCGCCGCGGCTCGAGGTCAGTGCGCCCGGATGACCGGGCACTCGAACATCCGGATCGGCGTGGTCCCGATCGACAGCTCGCCGGCGTCGGCCGCGGCCCAGACCGCCTCGGCGCTGGTCAGCTGGTACGGCGTCACGTTCCAGGTCACCGGCAGCACCATCCAGCGGCCGCCGTTGAAGTCCTGGTCGCCGGGCTTCGCCTCGGCCACGTTCGCGAGGCCGCTCCCCAGCGCGTAGATCCGGTCGTACGAGGACGCGGGCGCGCCGGTGTGGCTGAAGTCGGTCGGCGTGCCGACGGTCCGATAGCGCACGCCGTCGACGTAGAACCCGAGCGACGGCGGGCCGCCCGCGGAGACTGCCGAGGCCGCGACGGTGAGCAGCAGCAGCGCGGCGCTGGCGCCGGCGGCGAGACGGTGAAGCATCGGTGTGTCCTCCGTGCCGGCGCGTCGACGGCCGGCGGGCCACCCCGGTTCGGCCGGGGCAGGACGGATGCTCGACGCCGGCGACGACCCGCCGATGACGAGCGGTCACGGTCGCGTCACCATTGCCGCGCAGGCTGGCGCCCGCGATGATCGCGTTCATGCCGGACCCCAGCCCCATCCTCGTCGTCGACGACGACCCGAAGATCGTCGCGCTCGTCCGGACGTACCTCGAGCGGGAGCGCTACCCGGTGGTCACCGCGGGCGACGGGCGGACGGCGCTGCGCCTCATCGACGAGGAGAACCCGCGGCTCGTGGTCCTCGACCTGATGATCCCGGAGCTCGACGGGCTGGCGGTCATCCGCGCCGCCCGCGAGCGTGGCGAGGTGCCGATCCTCATCCTGTCCGCGCGGGGCGCCGTCGGCGATCGCATCCTCGGCCTGTCCGAGGGCGCCGACGACTACCTGCCCAAGCCGTTCTCGCCGGCCGAGCTCGTGGTGCGGGTGCGGACGATCCTGCGCCGGACCGAGCGCCGGGCCGCGGCCGTGCCACCCGGGACGACGCTGGTGCTCGGCGGACCTCGAGGCGGACCCGGCGCGCCACCGGGTCACGGTCGGCGGCGAGGAGATCGTGCTCAGCGCCCTCGAGCTGCGGCTGCTGGGCGCGCTGCTCGCGGCGGACGGGCGGGTCCTGACCCGCGACCAGCTGCTCGACGCGATCCACGGCGAGGGCGAGGGCGACGTCACCGACCGGGCGATCGACCAGTACGTGAAGCGGCTGCGCGAGAAGCTGGGCGACGACCCCGCCGAGCCGCGCTACGTGGCCACGGTCCGCGGCGCCGGCTACCGCGCCGCCGGGCCGGTCGAGCGGCAGCGAAGCGACCGGTGAGCGCCAGGTGAGCACGGATGAGCGCCCGATGAGCGAGCGGCCGTCCGGCGACCGGATCTGGGTGCGGTTCCTCGCCGCGTCCCTGCTCGTCGCGGCGGTCGTGCTGGTCGTCGTCGCGGTCGGCGTGCTCCAGGTCGGGGCATCGGCGTTCGCCGCGCTGATGATGGCCGCGGGCGACAGCGCGGACCACGCCCACGAGATGTTCGACGCGAGCGTCGCGATCGTGTTCGGCGTCGCGGCGCTCGTGGCGGCCCTGCTGGCAGTCGCGGTCGCGATGCTGCTCGCCCGGCGGCTGGCGCGGCCGCTGGAGCGGGTCGCGGACGCCGCCCGGCGGCTGGCCGACGGCGAGCTCGGCGTGCGCGTGCCCGAGGAGGGACCGGCGGAGCTGCGCGACCTCGCCGCCGCGTACAACGCGATGGCCGACCGGCTGGCCGAACAGGAGCTCGTCCGGCGCGAGTTCATCGTCAACGCCTCGCACGAGCTGCGGACGCCGCTCACCAACCTCCAGGGCTACCTGGAGGCGCTGCGCGACGGCGTGCTGCCGCCGGATCCCGCGACGTTCGACTCGCTGCGCGAGGAGGTCGACCGGCTCACGCGCCTCGCCTCGTCGCTCGACGTGCTGGCCGGCGCCGGGATCGAGCGCGGCGTGGCCGGGGAGGTGGACGTCGGGGCGACGGTGCGTGCCTCGGCCGATCTCGTGGCGCCGGTGCTCGCCCGGCGGTCGATCACGCTGGTCGTCGACGCGGAGCCCGGGCTGCTCGTCCGCGCCCGGTCCGACGAGCTGACCCAGGTCCTCGCCAACCTGCTCCAGAACGCCGTGCGCTACACGCCGTCCGGCGGCGAGGTGCGGGTCCAGCGCCGCCCGAGTCGGACGACGGCATCCGGGTGACCGTCGCGAACACCGGCCCGGGCATCCCGCCCGACGACCTGCCGCGGGTCTGGGAGCGCTTCTACCGGGTCGAGAAGTCGCGGGACCGCGCGCGCGGCGGGGCCGGCATCGGGCTCGCGATCGTGCGCCAGCTCGTCGAGGACGCGGGCGGCCGCGTCGGCGCCTCGTCGGAGGACGGCTGGACGACGTTCTGGCTGACGCTGCCCTCGGGCGCCTGACGCGCACCGCGTCATCGAGCCGTCACCGCCGTCCACCACGATGCCCCGCATGTCGATCCTCGGTGACCTCGGCGGCGGCCTGCTCGCCCTCCTCTACGACTACCGCTACCTGGCGATGGCGCTGGGCGCCGCGGTGGTCATCGGCGTGCTCCTCCTCGCGCGCCGGTACCACTGGGCGTCGATCGCGCGGCGCCACCCGCGTGGCGAGCGGCCTCGCGGCGGTCGCGGCGCTCGTCGTCTTCGCGCCCGTCGCCTGGTACCTCCTGTCGCCGATCTGGATCCGGACCGAGCTCGTCGAGCCGCCGGTCGCCGCCGCCGAGCCGAGCGCGCCGCCCGCGACGCCCGCACCGACCGCCGTGCCCGCGGTGTCCGCGCAGCCGTCCGCAGCCGCCGAGCCGACGCCGGAGCCCGAGCCGACGCCCACGCCATGGGCCGCCGCCGCGCCGCGATCCGGCGAGTTCCACGGCACGGACGACTTCCACTTCGGCCGGGGCACGGCGACGCTGATCGAGACGGCGCCCGGCGAGTGGACGATCCGGCTCGACGACTTCAGCGTCCGCAACGGGCCCGACCTGTACGTCTACCTCTCGCCGTCGAAGCGCGACTACGCGGACGGGGCGCTCGAGGTCGCGAAGCTCAAGGCGACCGACGGCAGCTTCAACGTCCGGCTGCCCGACGGCGCGCGACCCCACGGAGATGCGCAGCGTCCTCATCTGGTGCAAGCAGTTCTCGCACCTGTTCGCGTGGGCGACGCTCGAGGGCTGACGGCCGCCTAGAATCGGCTCCGTTGCTGCGGCCCGACCGCAGCCCACGGAGGGACGCATGAAGGCGCACGCGATCTCGCTGCTCGGCACCGGCCTCATCGGCGACTTCTACACGATGACCCTCCACGGCCAGCGCGGCCGCGACCGCGTCCGGGTCGTCTACTCGCGCAGCGAGGGCCGCGGTCAGGCGTTCAGCGAGCGCTGGTCGATCCCGGAGTTCACGACCGACATGGAGGCGGCGATCCGCCACCCCGAGACGGACGTCGTGATCGTGGCGCTCCCGAACCACCTCCACGAGGAGGCGGTGAAGGCCGTCGCGGCGGCGGGCAAGGCCGTCCTGTGCACGAAGCCGCTGGGTCGCACGGCGGCCGAGGCCCAGCGGATGCTCGAGGCGGTGGAGCGGGCGGGCGTGTTCGGCGGCTACCTCGAGGACCTGTGCTACACGCCCAAGACGCTCAAGGCGGTCAAGTCCGTGCAGGACGGGGCGCTCGGCGACGTGACCTGGGTCCGCTCCCGCGAGACGCACCCCGGGCCGCACAGCGCCTGGTTCTGGGACGGCCGGCTGACGGGCGGCGGCGCGATCATCGACCTCGGCTGCCACTGCATCGAGATCATCCGCAACTTCGTGGGCAAGGGGAACCGGCCGGTCGCGGTGATGTGCACGACCGACACGCTCGTCCACCCGATCGACGACGAGGACAACGCGATCGCGCTGATCAAGTTCGAGTCGGGCGCGATCGGCCAGTTCGAGGTGAGCTGGACGTTCCGCGGCGGCATGGACCTGCGCGACGAGGTCGCGGGCACGCACGGGACGATCTGGCTCAACCACTTCCTGCGCACGGGCTACGAGATGTTCACCGCGGGCGGCGGGAGCGGCTACGTCGCCGAGAAGGCCGAGACGGCCGCCGGCTGGCTGTTCCCGGTGGGCGACGAGGTCTCGGAGCTGGGCTACGTCGACATGTTCACCGACATGTTCAACGCGATCGACGGCGGCGGCACGCCGCAGGAGACGCTGTACGACGGCTACGTCGTCAACGCGGTCATGGACGCGTGCTACCGGTCCGCGGCGAGCGGTGCCTGGGAGCCGGTCGAGCTGTTCGAGTGGCGCGGCGGCACGACGCCGCGGATCACGGCGACCGGCGAGCTGTTCGAGGGCAGCACCGTCATCAAGCGCGAGCTCCTGCCCGACGGCCGGGTGAAGATGATCCTCAAGGACGGCGCGACGGGGGACTACGTCGACCGCGTGATCGCCGGCGGGTGAGCGGCGAGGCCGTACCCGCGCCCGCACCCGACGTCCGCGTCCTCGAGGCCGCCGCGTGGGCCGGCGTCGTCGCCGACGCGTTCGTCGAGCGGCTGCAGGCCGAGCCGCGCCTCCGCGTGTGCCTGCCGACCGGCGACACGCCGTCGCCGCTGTACGCGGCGCTCGTCGCGCGCGAGCAGCGCGGCGACATCTCGTTCGCCCAGGCGACGGTCGTGCTGCTCGACGAGTGGGCCGACCTGCCGCCCGGTGACCCGGCCCGCTGCGACGTCCGCCTCCGGCGTGAGCTGCTCGACCGGCTCGCGCCACCGCCCCGCTTCGTCCCGATCGACGTCGACGGGTCGGATGACGAGGCCGCGGCCCGCGCGCACGACATCGCGGCGCGGGACCTCGACCTGGCGGTCCTCGGGCTTGGGGCGAACGGGCATGTCGGCTTCAACGAGCCCGGCTCGCGACCCGACGACCCGACCCGCCTCGTCCGGCTGGCGCGCTCGTCGCGGGAGGCGGCGATGGCGCGCTACGGCGCCACGACCATGCCGACCGGCGGGATCACGGTGGGCCTCGCCCGGCTGCTCGAGGCCCGCGAGGCGTGGCTGCTCGTGACCGGGGCGCACAAGGCGGGCGTCCTGCGCCGCGCGCTGCGCGAGCCGGAGGGACCGGACTGCCCCGCCTCGTACCTGCGGCGCCATCCGCGCCTCACGGTGTTCGCGGACGAGGCCGCGGCCGGCGAGCTCTAGGCGGCGTCCGGCTCGCCGGGGTCGTCCGGCGCCGGGAAGCGCTGCTTGAACGTGAACGCCTCGGGCGTCGGGCCGTGGTCGGTGAGATGGCGCAGGCGCCGAAGGGCGTCGTGGATGTCGGGGATCGTCCCCGCCGGCTGCCACCACATCGTCGTGGTCGGCGTCTCGCTCCGCTCGAACCACTCGAACCGGCGCTTGAACAGCTGGTTGTGGTGGGTCGCGTAGGTGAACGCCCACAGCTCGTCGATCGAGCGCCAGACCGTGAGGTTGACGATGAACATCGGGTCGTCGGTGTAGTGCAGCTCGGTCGCGTTGTTGTTGTCGCCCTGGAGCCGCCACACGAAGCCCGGGGTCGACTCCGCGAGGGCGTTGATCTCGTCGAGCCGGGCGGCGAAGTCCGCCATGACGGGTCCATCCATCGGGCCCCGTGCCCGCCCGACGTTGAGCTGCGCGATCTCGTATGCCGGCCATGCCGCGATCGTAGCCGTCAGCCGGGGGCGACGGCCACCTCGGGCATCCCGGACGGCTCCCCGGCGGGCGCCCAGCGCGCGAGCGAGCCACGCGCGAACAGCTGGTCCACGACCATCGCCGACGCGCCGACGACGCCGGCCAGGCCGCCGAGCGACGACCGGCGGATGAGCAGCTCCCGCGTCGCGAGCGGCAGCGAGCGGCCGTAGACCGCCTCGCGGATCGAGGCGAGGAGCGCGTCACCGCTCTGGGCGACGCCGCCGCCGACGACGACGAGCGACGGGTTGAAGAAGTTGACGACGCCGGCGAGCATCGCGCCGATCCGCCCGCCCGCGGCCTGGAGCAGGGCGATCGCCTCCGGATCGCCGAACGAGGCCGCCCGCGCGACGTCCTCGGCGGTGACCGCGCCGCGTGCCTCGAGCACGGCGGCGAGCCGCTCCGACCGGCCGTGCCGCGCGGCCGCTTCGCCGTCGCGGGCCAGCGCCGCGCCGCCGGCCAGCGCCTCGAGGCAGCCGGTGTTGCCGCAGCGGCACAGGATGTCGCCTTCGGACGTGACCTGGATGTGGCCGACGTCACCCGCCGCGCCCTGCGCCCCGCGGTGGAGCCGGCCGTCGGCGATGATCCCCGCGCCGATGCCCGTCCCGACCTTGACCACGACGACGTTGTCGTGGCCGGTGGCGACGCCGCTCCGCCACTCGCCGAGGGCGAGGACGTTGACGTCGTTGTCGACCCAGACCGGGGCGTCGAAACGCGCCGCGAACCGCTCCCGCACGGGGTAGCCGTCCCAGCCGGGCATGATCGGCGGCGAGATCGGGCGGCCGGTCCGGAACTCGACCGGACCCGGCACGCCGATCCCGATGCCCCACAGCCGTCCCGGCAGCTCGCGGCTCGCCCGGCGCAGCTGGCCGAACAGCTCCTCGACCCGCTGGAGCGCGACGTCCGGGCCCGCCGCGACGTCCGCCGGCTCGTCGAAGTGGCCGAGGATCCGTCCGTCGAGCGTCGTGACCGCGACGTCGATCGACGACGCCCCGAGGTCCGCCACGAGCACGTGTCCGGCGTCGCCGCGGAACGTCAGCTGGCGCGGCGGCCGGCCGCCGGTCGATGGCCCGGGCTCGCCCTCGACCACGAGACCGCGATCGAGCAGCTCGCCGAGGCGGGCGGCCACGATCGCCCGCGACAGGCCCGTGCGGTCGGCGACCTCGCTCCGCGATCGCGAGCGTCCCAGGCGCACCTCGTCGAGCACGGCGACGAGCGCGTCGAGCGTCTCGTCGGGCAGGGGAGCGGGCTCGGACGCCGCGCGACCAACGGGCCCGGTGTCGCCGCCGGTGCCGTGGTTGCGTCTCGGGGTCGCGTCGCCGGCCACGAACGGCATCCTACACTGCCGCTCCGGGACTTTTGCACTTGACAAGCGAAAGTACGATGAGCGCCGGAGGACACCACACCGTCCTGCCGTGTCGCGCGACCGGTCTAGCTGTCTAGACTGGTTGCTGGACCGGATCGGCACCCGCCGGACAGACGCGGGTGCCCCGTCGGAGGAGCGTTCGAATCGATATGGCGCACCGCACCGACATCCGCACGGCCGTCATCGGCAGCGGCTTCATCGGCACCGTGCACATCGAGGCGTTGCGCCGGATCGGCGTCAACGTCGTCGGGCTGCTGGGCTCCACCGGGCCGCGCGGCGAGGAGCGCGCCCAGGCGGTCGGCGTGCCCCACGCCTACCAGAGCCTCGACGAGCTGTGCGCGGACGACACGATCGACGTCGTCCACGTCACGAGCCCCAACGAGCTCCACGCCCCGCAGGTGACGCAGATCCTCGCCGCGGGCAAGCACGTCGTGTGCGAGAAGCCGCTCGCGATGACGAGCGACGAGTCCGCCGAGCTCGTGCGCCTCGCCCGCGAGAGCGGCCGGGTCAACGCCGTCAACTTCAACATCCGCTTCTACCCGCTCAACCAGCACGTGAGCCGGTTCGTCGCCGACGGCGGGGTGGGCGACGTGCGGCTGGTGACCGGCCGCTACTTCCAGGACTGGCTGCTCTACGACACGGACTGGAACTGGCGGCTCGAGGTCGACCGGGGCGGCGCGCTGCGCGCGGTCGGCGACATCGGCAGCCACTGGCTGGACCTCACGACCTTCGTGACGGGCCGCCACGTCGAGGCCGTGATGGCGGACCTGACGACGTTCATCCCCATCCGCCACAAGCCGGCCGGTCCGGTCGAGACGTTCTCGACCGAGCGGGCCGCGGAGACCGTGCCGGTCGAGATCCGGACCGAGGACGTCGCGACGATCCTCCTCCGGTTCGAGGGCGGGGCCCGGGGATCGGTCGCGATCTCCCAGCTGTCCGCCGGCCGCAAGAACAGCCTCCAGTACGAGATCGACGGCTCCTCGGCCGCCGTGGCCTGGGACTCGGAGCAGCCGGACCAGCTGTGGATCGGTCACCGCGACCAGCCCAACGAGCTGCTGCTCCGCAACCCCGCGCTCATGACCGCGCCGGGCGCCGCCGCCGCGCGTCTCCCGGCCGGGCACGTGGAGGGCTTCGCCGACACGTTCGGCGCCCTGTTCATGGCCATCTACGACGACGTGCTCGCGGGACGGCCCGCGGACCGCCCCGTGTATCCCACCTTCGCCGACGGCCACGACGAGATGCTCGTCGGGGACGCGATCGCGGAGAGCGCCCGCACGGGTGCGTGGGTCACCGTCAACCGCAACGCTGAGGTGCTGACGCGATGAGGCTCGGCTTCCTGACCGCCCCGTTCCCGGAGACGCCGCTGATGGACGTGGCGGACTGGGCCGCGGGCGCCGGCTTCGAGGTCCTCGAGATCGCCTGCTGGCCGCGCACCGACGGCCCGACCCGCCGCTACGCCGGCACGAGCCACATCGACGTCGCGAACCTGTCGGCGAGCCAGGCGCGCGACCTCCGGGCCGAGATCGAGGCCAAGGGCCTCGCGATCTCGGGCCTCGGGTTCTACCCCAACCCGCTCCATCCCGACCCGGCGCACCGGGACACGGTGATCGGCCACCTCAAGCAGGTCATCGACGCCGCCGAGAAGATGGACATCCCGCTCGTGAACACGTTCATGGGCGGCGACGGGGCGCTCAACCAGGACCAGAACTGGGCGCGGGCGCTGCGAGATCTGGCCGGACATCGTCGCCTACGCGCAGGACCACGGGCGGAAGATCACGCTCGAGAACTGCCCGATGCTGTTCAGCTACGACGAGTGGCCGGGCGGCAACAACATCGCGACGACCCCGAAGATGTGGCGCCGGATCCTGGAGCAGTGGGGCGACACGATCGGCCTCAACTTCGACCCGTCGCACCTGGTCCTCCAGATGATCGACATCCAGCGCTTCCTCAAGGAGTTCGGGGCGCACGTCCTCCACTACCAGGCCAAGGACCTGATGATCGACCGGGACGGCCTGTACGAGAACGGCGTGTTCTCGATGGGCATGGGCTGGCAGATCCCGCGGATCCCGGGCCTGGGCGAGGTGGACTGGGGCGTCGTCCACGGCGAGCTCTACCGCCAGGGGTACGAGGGCGACTGCATCATCGAGCACGAGGACCGGCGCTTCGAGGGCTCCGACGAGGCCGTGAAGCAGGGGTTCCTCATCGCCCGCGACGTGCTCCGGCCGTACTGCCATTGACCACCACGGTTCCCGTCCATAGCATCGCTGATCGATCATCGAGGACCCGGCCGCAACCGGTGCACGACCGGCCTGCGACCGCCCTCGCCTCACCGGAGTGACATGACCCTCGACCTCGCGGACCTCACCGAGCGCGACATCGCGAAGACGATCGACCACAGCCTGCTGCGGCCGGAGCTCGACGACGCGTTCGTCGAGGACGGCTGCCGCCTGGCCGCGAAGTACGACGTCGCCTCGGTCTGCGTGCGGCCCGCCGACGTGCGCCGCGCACGGGCGATCCTCGATGGGACGGACGTCGCGGTCGGCACGACGATCGGGTTCCCCCACGGCAACCACCTGACCGCGGTCAAGGTGTTCGAGGCCGAGCGGGCGCTCGAGCAGGGCGCCACCGAGCTCGACATGGTCATCCAGATCGGCGCGCTCAAGAGCGGCCGCGACCGCGACGTCGAGGACGACATCCGCGCGATCGTCGACGTCGCCCATGCGAACGGCGCGATCGTCAAGGTGATCTTCGAGAACGCCTATCTCACCGATGACGAGAAGATCCGGGCCTGCCACCTGACCGAGGCGGCCGGCGGCGACTTCGTCAAGACGAGCACCGGCTTCGCCCCGTCCGGCGCGACCCACGACGACCTGCGCCTCATGCGCGCGAACACGAGCCCGCACATCCAGGTCAAGGCCGCGGGCGGCGTCCGGACGCTGGACGCGCTGCTCGCGGTCATGGAGCTGGGCGTCACCCGCATCGGCGCGACGGCGACCGAGACGATCATCCAGGACTTCCGCGCCCGCAAGGCCGGCGAGTCGCCGACGGTCGGCGCGACCAGCGACGCGAGCGGCTACTGATGACCGGCGCGGATGCGCCGCGCCGCCACTGCGTGCATGACCGATGCGAGCCGCTGCGCACCGGCATCGCGGGCCGGAGTGGCTCCGCCGAGGCGGCCGGCGCTGCTCGCAGCGCGTCGCCGACGACCCAGGCGGACGGATCGAGACCGCGAGCCGCTGGTGCGCCGAGGCGATCGCCGCGGACGGCCTCGTCCACCTGTTCGGGACGGGCCACTCGCGGATGCCGGTCGAGGAGATGTTCCCGCGCTACGGCTCGTATCCCGGGTTCAACCCGATCGTCGAGCTGTCGATGACGTTCCACACCCAGGTGGTGGGCGCGAACGGCCAGCGCCAGGCGATGTTCATCGAGCGGATGTCGGGCCTCGCCGAGGTCATCCTGTCAACTTCACGGTTCGGGCCCACGACGTGATGATCGTGTTCTCGGCGAGCGGCCTCACCGCCGTCCCCGTCGAGATGGCCAGGGGCGCCAAGCGCCGCGGCCTGCGGGTCATCGCGGTCACGTCCGTCGCCCAATCGATGTCCGTCAGAGCCGGAGCCTGCGGCCGGCCAGCCGGCTGATGGAGGTAGCGGATCTCGTCTCGACCTGTGCTCGCCGCACGCAGACGCCCCGTGGCCATCGCCGGGCTCGATACCCCGGTCGGCCCGGGCTGTCCACGATCGGGGCCGTCGCCATCGTCAACGCCATCAAGGTCCGGACCGCCGAGCTCCTCGTGGAGCGAGGGGCGATGCCCCCCGTCATCACGCGCTCGAGCGCGTGGGGGCCGAACGGTCGAGGAAGCTGTTCGATGAAGCCTATCGAGAGCATGCGCGGCGTCTCGCCCATGCGATCGACCAGCGAGGAGGTGGGTGACCCAGAACAGGTCGACGCCACGCACGGGAGGTCAGGCGGACCTTGCTCCATCGGAGCTCCCGGCCGCCACAAGGAGGAGTGCTGTTCATGAATCAATTCGGTAAGGCACGCGCGCTCGTCGCGATCGGCGCGATCGCGCTGATCGCGGCCGCGTGCAGCAGCGGCGGCGGCGCGACGACGGCGCCGTCGTCGTCGGCACCCGCCGAGAGCGCGCCGCGGCCGAGAGCCCGTCGGCGTCGGCGGCGCGAGTCGCCGAGCGCGGCCTCCAGCCTGCTGCGTAAGATCGGCTACTCCAACGGCGGCGGCGTGGGCAACGGCTTCCGCGAGGAGCAGGTCTGCACCGCGAAAGCGCAGTGGGCTAGCGCGGCGGCAAGGTCGCGGCGCTGAACGTCATCCACCGGAACAGCGATGCGGCCGAGGGCAGCTCCGACATCCGCGACCTGATCGCCGCGGGCGTCAACGCCATCGTGTTCAACCCGAACGATCCCGAGGCGCTGAACCCGGCGCTTGCCGAGGCCAAGGCCGCCGGCATCAAGACCGTCTCGGTCGACGCCTTCGTGACCGACCCCGATACCTACAACCTCTACAACAACCAGATCAAGTACGCCGAGCTCGGCGCCCAGTGGCTGTTCGAGCAGCTCGGTGGCAAGGGCAACGTCTGCTACATGCGCGGCCTCGCCGGGAACCCCGCCGACACCGACCGCGACACGGGCTTCCAGCAGGCGCTCGCCGAGTACCCGGACATCGAGGTCGCTCCCGTCGATCGACGGCGAGCACACGGGCTGGGATCCGGCGAAGGCAACGGAGCTCATCAACAACTGGCTGTCCAGCGGGCAGTACGACGACATCCAGGGCATCTGGACCTCCGGCATGGACTCGCATGGTCGTCGACGCCATCAAGGGCGCGGGCAAGGAGTTCGTGCCGATCGTCGGCGCCGACCTCGGCGCGTTCGTGACGCAGCTGCTCGACCCGACCAACTACCCGGGCCTCAAGGGCGCGGCGGTGACCAACACCGCGGCCGTCGGCGGCGCGGGCATGAACCTCGCCACCAGCTCCTCAACGGCGAGACGGTCGCGACCGACGCCGACGGCGCCCAAGCCCAACACGGTCCTGCTCGTGCCCGTCGTGGCCGACAACGTGACTGACGAGGGCAAGGCGCTGCTCGAGAGCTGGCAGTCGGTTCCGGGCCTCGACCCGCTGTGGCCGCTCGGCATCGAGATCGAGGGCTGGACGACCTACACCCCCGAGCAGGCGATCGCCTGCAAGGGCCCGGGCGAGTAGGCGAACAGGCTTCATAGCGTTCATGATGCGGGGGATGTCGGCACCGCCGGCATCCCCCGCCTCCATATCCAGCTCGTAGTGGTGAGTCCGATGACGACACCCGTCACGACCGACGTCCTCCTGGAGGCGTCAGGGATCGCGAAGACGTACGGCGCGGTCGTCGCCCTGCGCGACGCATCCCTGTCGGTCAGGCCGGGCGAGGTCCACGCGCTGATGGGCGCCAACGGCGCCGGCAAGAGCACCCTCGTCAAGATCCTCACCGGCGCCATCCACCCGGACAGCGGCACGATCGCCGTCCGCGGCCGGGAGCGCATCGTCCACTCACCCGGCGAGGCCCGTCGCGGCGGGCTCGTGTCGGTGTACCAGGAGCCGGCGCTGATCCCGGACCTGGACCTCCGCTCCAACCTGCGCCTGACCGAGACGCCCCTCGAGCCGTTCCGCCACTGGATGAACGAGCTCGGCCTCAAGGGGCTCGACCTCGTCCCTGCCGGCGCGCCGCGTGCCCCTCGCGACCCTGCGGATCATCGACCTCGCCCGGGCCCTGGCCGGTCGAGCCGGATGTCCTGATGCTCGACGAGATGACGGCGGCGCTGCCCGCGAACCTCACCGAGCGGGTGCTGGAGGTCATCGGGCAGCATCGGGGCGGCGACCGGTGCGTCATCTTCATCTCGCACCGCATGATCGAGATCGCCGCGGTCTGCGACCGCGCAACCGTCCTCCGGGAGGGCGTGACGGTCGGCGTCGTCGACGTGACCGCGGGATCGGAGGACCGGATCGTCGAGCTGATGCTCGGCCAGGCGGTCGAGACGATGGGCGCCGCCGGCGGTCAGGCCGGCCGCGCCGGATCGCGAGGGCGTGACGCCGCGGATCACGGCCCGCGACCTCAAGCACGGCACGCGTCTCGAGGACGCCTCGTTCGAGCTCCACGCCGGCGAGGTGCTGGGCGTCGTGGCGCTCGAGGGCCAGGGCCAGGACGAGCTGTTCGACATCCTTGCCGGCGCCGACCGTCCCGACGGGGGCGAGCTGCTGATCGACGGCTCGCCGGTCGTCGTTCCGGCACCCGGCCGACGCGATCCGCGCGGGCGTCGTCTACGTCGCGGCGGACCGGGCCGAGGCGCTCCTGATGCAGCGGTCGGTGCGCGAGAACATCGCCCTGCCGTTCTCCGCCCGGGTCAAATCACTGGGGGCCGATCAACCTCGGGCGCGAGCGCACCCGGGTGCAGGGTGCGATCGAGCGGCTGCAGATCGACACGCGGGCGCAGGGCGAGGTGCGGCGGCTGTCGGGCGGCAACCAGCAGAAGGTGACGATCGCGCGCTGGGTGGCGGGCGGCGTCACGACGATGCTGTGCTTCGACCCCACGCGCGGGATCGACATCCGGACGAAGCAGCAGATCTACGTCCTGCTCCGGGAGCTGGCCGAGGCCGGTGCCGCGGTCCTGCTGTACACATCGGAGCTCAAGGAGGTCCGGCTCGCCTGCGACCGGGCGATCGTGATCTTCGGTGGGCGGGTGGTGGCGGAGCTGGATGCCGCCGACGCCGACGAGCCGGCGCTGCTCCGTGCCGCGTACAACCTCAAGTCCGACGCGCCGATGCCCGAGGAGCTGGCGGCGGAGGTCGTCGCGGCGGTCCTCGGCAGTGCGTCGGACGAGCCGGCCGCTCCGGCCGACGTCCCGGCCACCGATGCCCCGGCCGCGGACGCCCGGAGGAGGCCCGATGAGCGCCACGACCGGCACCTTCGAGGAGGCCCGGGTCAGCCCCGGCCGACGCGGCTGCCCGCTTCCTGCGCGACAACGCCTGGACGGTGGGCCTGCTCGTCCTGCTCGTGGCGCTGCTCGCGTTCACCAAGCTGATCCAGCCGACGTACGGCCCGCCGGGCATCCAGGGGCTCGCGATCGCGGTCCTGCCGCTCGCGCTCGCGACCGTCGGCCAGGCGATCGTCGTGATCTCGGGCGGCATCGACCTGTCCCTGGGCTCGATCATCGCCTTCCTGACCGTCGTCGCCGCGTCGCTGATGAAGGCCTACCCGGAGATGACGGTCGTCGTGGTGCTCGGGGTCCTGCTGCTGGGGATGGTCGTCGGGGCGATCAACGGCGGCCTGATCGTGGTCACCCGGGTGCCCGACATCGTCGTCACCCTTGCCATGTCGTTCGTGTGGGCCGGCGCCGCGCTGCTCGTGCTCAAGACCCCGGGCGGCGCCGCGGCGGACTGGCTCAAGGATCTGCTCACCGGCAACGTCCTGATCGAGTGGGTGCCCAAGGCGGCCGTGCTCCTGATCGTGATCGTCGCCGTGATCTGGATCCCGCTGCGGCGGTCGAGGCTCGGCCTGTCGTTCTACGCCATCGGCAGCAACCAGCTCGCCGCGTTCCGCAGCGGCGTGCCGGTCGGCCGGACGAAGATCGCGTCGTACGCGTTCTCGGGCTGTTCGCCGCGCTGGCGGGCCTCAGCATCACGGCCAACACCGGCGATCGGGCAGCCCGTCCGGCGGCCAGTACACGCTGCAGAGCGTCGCCGCGATCGTGCTCGGCGGGGTCAGCCTCGCCGGCGGCCGCGGTGGCGTCTTCGGCCCGATCGTGGCGGTGATCATCCTCCAGCTGATCCGCGCGGACATGGCCTTCCTCAACATCAACAGCAACCTCGCGACCGTCGCCAACGGCGTGATCCTGATCGGCGTCGTCATGCTCGGCAGCCTGATCCAGATCCGGCGGGAGCGCGCCCGATGAGCGTGGCCACCGCCCCCGCCCCCAGCAGCCGCAGCCCGTACCTCACCGTCGCAGGCTGGCGCAGGCTGTTCCGCGACCGGCCGATCATCCCGCTGATCGTCCTGCTCGCCATCCTCGTGTTGCTCTACGAGCTGGTCCGGCCGGGCCAGGTCAGCCCGAGCTGGGCCGGCGTGATCGCGCGCACGGCGATCCCGCTCGCGATCCTGGCCGGCTGCCAGGTCCTCACGATGCTCACGGGTGGCATCGACCTGTCGGTCGGGTCCGTCGCCTCGATGTCCGGGTTCCTGGTCGCCTCGCTCGTGGGCGACTACGGGCTGTGGCCGTCCGTCGCGGTGGCACTCCTGATCGCCACCTCAGCCGGCCTGATCACCGGCCTGGGCGTCGGCGTCTTCCGCGTCCACCCGCTGATCATGTCCCTCGGCATGGGCCTGGTCGTGTTCGGGTTCGTCAACGCCTGGCAGCTGATCCGGTCCAGTCGGGCGGTGGCGTGCCCGCCCGACTTCCGCTGGATCGGTTCGGCGAACCTGACCTTCGTCGTCGGGGACGTCAACATCCTGCCGCCGATCCCGGCGAGCCTGCTCCTGTTCGTGCCGCTCGCGGCGCTCATCCTGTTCGCCCTGCGACGCACCGGGTACGGGCGGCTGCTGTACGCCATCGGCGACAACCCGATCGCGGTCCGGCTGTCCGGCGCACGGTCATGGCAGGTGCTGCTGGTCCTGTACGTGATCTCCGCGTTCATGGCGGCGATCGCCGGGTTCCTGCTCTCGGGCGGCGTGAACGTCGCGTCGCGTGACCCTCGCCGATTCGCACGTCCTGCCGTCGGTCGCCGCAGCGGTCATCGGCGGGCACGTCGATCATGGGCGGCCGCGGCGGCTACGGCGGCGACGATCGTCGGGGCCCTGATCCTCACGGTGATCACCGCGCTGCTGTCGGCGCTCGGCTTTCCCGAGGCCGTCCGCCAGGTCCTGTTCGGGGCGATCATCGTGGTCGTCGCTGCCGCGTACACGCGGGTGACCGGCGAGGGCTGAGGCCGCTACGCCCGGTCCGCTGGGCTCGCCGCTTCGTGCCGGCCCTCGGGCCCGGTCGCGGCCACCTGCTCGCGCAGCCGCTCCACCAGGAACGCGGCGGTTGCGACCGCCGCACGCAGGCGGCCATACGCGCCGTGGCTGAACAGCCTGAGGTCGAGGATGTCCTCCTCGCCTGTGGCCCATGGGCCGCCGATCGCGGCTCGGACGACGGTCTGCCCGTCCGCCTGGGCGATCTCGACCGCGAGGCCGAGCGGGACTGATGCGTCCGTCGCGGCGCGGGCCGCGGCAGTCCGCAGCTCGGCTGCGTCGGCGAGCCTCGCGCCGGTCGAGGCGTCCGCAGCCGCACGCCGGATCACCGCCTCCGCGAGCGCCGGGACGTCGCCCAGCAGCGCGGCGAGCGACCCGCCCGTGCCGGTCTCGACGGTCGCGAACCGGACGCCGGCGGCCTCGGCTGCCGCCCCGACCACCTCGCCCCAGCTCGTCTCGCCCTCGGCCCAGACGTGGCCGGGGATGCCCGCCCGGATCGCCGCCTCGGCGGTGGCGATGAGCGAGATCGCGTCGGAGGCAGCCTCGTCCACGGCCGAGATCCGGATGTCCAGCCACTCGGCGCGGGCGTAGGTCGCGACCACCGGGTTCGGCGTCCGGAACAGCGGCTCACCCAGCCGCTCGACGACGCTCGACTCGCCGATCCCGTAGGTCCGCAGCGTCTTCGCGATCCGCCCGTCGCCCAGGCCGCGCTCGCGGAGCCGCGGCAGCGCCCAGTCGGTCCACATCGGGCGCATCTCGCGCGGCGGCCCGGGGAGCAGCACGACGACCCGGCCATCGGGCCGGTCGACCCACCAGCCGGGCGCGGTCCCGTTCGCGTTGGGGATGCCGGTCGCGGACGGGATGAGCCACGCCTGCTTGAGGTTGACCTCGGGCAGCGCTATCCCGCGCCGGTCGAACAGGCCCCGGAGCCAGCCCTCGAGCTCCGGGTCGATCGACCGGCGTCTCGCCGATCGCCGCGGCGACGGCCTCGCGGGTCAGGTCGTCGGGCGTCGGCCCGAGGCCGCCGGTCGAGACGACGAGGTCGACCTCGGCCAGCGCCTCCGAGAAGGCCGCCGTCACCGCCGCCAGGTCGTCGGGCAGCGCCGTGATCCGGCGGACCGTGACGCCCGCCGCGGCCAGGGACGCCGCCAGCTCGCCGCCGTTCGAGTCGCGCGTCTCGCCGGTCGTGAGCTCGCTGCCCACGGCGAGCAGCGCCGCCGTCGCGATCGGGCGCATCGGCCGGCTCGTCATCGAGCCATCAGCGGGCCGGCGGCTCCTTGGCCGGGTACGTGGTCGTCGTCTCGGCCGTGAGCTTGTCCCACAGCGCGCCGGCGTTGCGCTCCTGGATGTACGCCATCATGTACTCCTGCCCGATGTCGACCGGGTAGCGCTCGGCGAAGGTGACCCGCTCGATCGTCTCCTCGCGCGACCAGCCCTTCGCCACCGCGACCGCGACGGCCGTCTTCCACTCGAGCAGGAACGCCCGCTGGGTCGCGAGGTACGACTTCGGCTGGACCGGCCCGTGGCCCGGGACGACGTGCTCGATGTCCAGCGCCCGGATCCGGTCCAGCGCCTCGATCCACTGGTCGACGTTCGAGGTCATGAGCCAGGTCGTGCACTCCGAGAAGATCGTGTCGCCGGTGAACACGACCCGCTCCTCGGGGACGTAGACCGCGATCTGGCCCGGCGTGTGCCCCGGCGTGTGGAGCAGGTGGAACGTCCGGTCGCCCACCTTGAGCGTGACGTCGCCCGTGAACACGACGTCGGCCGTGCCCATGTTCGCGTAGTACGTCTCGCGGTCGGGGACGAGGGCGGCGCCGTCGGGGTCGTCGGTCGGCAGCGCCTCGAGCGCGTACTCGAACGGGTCGAGCTCCGGGAACACGGTCATGAACCGCTCGTGGACGCCCTGGTGGTGGATGATCGTGGTGGCGCCCTTGAACCAGTAGTTGCCGAAGATGTGGTCGACGTGGTGCTCGGTGTTGATGAGGTACTGGATCGTGCCCAGCGCCTCGACGTCGCGGCGCATCGCCGCGGCCTTCGTCGGCAGCTGCGGCGTGTCGATGACGACCGGGCCGACCGACGTCCGCACGAAGCTCGGGTTGCAGCCCCGGACCTTCGTCTCGGTCCAGATCCGGTCGGTGACCTGCTCCATCGCGGCGACTCCTACTGGGTGGCGGTGAGGCCGCCGTCGATGCCGAGGACCTGGCCGGTGACGAACGAGGCCGCCGGCGAGGCGAGGAACACGACCGGCCCGGTCACGTCGCTGGTCTCGCCGACGCGCCCGAGCGGGATGCGGTTGACGATGCCGGCCTTGAACGCCGGGTCGCCGAGCAGGCTCGCGACCTGGGGCGTGTCCACGAACGTCGGCCGGACGGCATTGACGTTGATGCCGTGCTTCGCCCACTCGGTCGCCCACTGGCGGGTGAGCGACTCGATCGCGCCCTTGGCGGCCACGTAGGCCGAGTACCCGGCGTTGATGCCCAGCACGGCCCGCACGGAGCTCAGGTTCACGACCCGTCCGCCGTTCCCCGCGTCGATCATCGCCCGCACCGCGGGCATCGTCGGGATGATCACGGAGCGGACGTTGAGCTCCATGATCCAGTCCCAGGCGTCGCGGGGGTACGAGTGGGCCTCGAACAGGACCTCGCCGGCGCCGCCGCCGACGCAGTTGACGACGATGTCGAGGTGCCCGAACCGCTCGAGCGTGGTCGCGACGGCCCGCTCGGCGTCGGCCTCGTCCGTGGCGTCGCCCGCGATGCCGATGGCCTCGCCGCCTGCCGCCTGGATCGCGTCGGCCGTCGCCTCGGCCTTGTCGAGGGTCCGGTTGGCGACCGCGACCTGCGCGCCGGCGCGGGCGAGCGCCGACGCGATCGCGCTGCCCATCGCGCCCCCGCCGCCCGGGACGAGCGCGACCTTGCCCTCGAGGCTGAAGGGGGTGAGATCGGGCATGAGAACGCTCCTCGGCGAACGGGGTTGCGCGGCTCGGTCACGAAGCCGCGCGTCATTTGATCGATTATCGAGGATAGGGAGGCTGGTCCCGACGGTCAACGGCCGCCGACCGGGTGCCGAGCGCCTTGACGCTGCCGCGGGACGCTCCCTACCATCGGTAATCGATTATCGAACGACCCGTCCGGGAGGACGCACGGTGCCGCTCAAGGAGCAACCGCTCGCCACGTTCTTCGGCGACGACACCTTCCCGATCGAGTGGTCATCGGAGACCGAACGCGACCTGTTCTGGGTGTTCGACGACCTCCACTGCCCCCATCCGCTGAGCCCGATGTACGAGGACATCGGCGGCTGGTGGCTCTCGTGCGACCACATGTTCCGCCGGTTCGGGACGCCGTTCGCCACCGACTGGCTGGCCAAGAACATCAACGGCTACCTGTACACCGCCGCGATCCCGGCCGAGCCCGGGCTGCGGGCGGGCGCGCAGGAGTACGGGTTCGAGATGACGGGCGTCGTGCCCCGGGATCCGCGCTACCCGGCCACGATCGGCGCCGTACCTGGACGCCGTGCTCCCGGTCTACGGGCTCGAGTTCGCCGACACCTGGCGCGACCGCCTCGTCCCCGAGATGGATCGCAACTTCGCGTTCCTCGAGGGGATGCTCGACCGCAAGGCGGACCTCAGCCTCGCGCAGCTCGCGGTGCTGCTCGAGGACGCGATCGACATCCACGATCGCCACTGGAAGATCCACTGGATGCTCAACTTCGCCCAGCTGAGCGCGACGCTCAAGCTGCGGGCCGTGATGGAGCAGACCCACGGCCGCGTCGACGAGACGCTCCTCGGCCGGCTCCAGAACTCCGCCCGCGACCGGAACTGGGACAAGATCCGGTCGATCTGGGAGATGAAGGAGGAGGCGAAGGCCGATCCCGAGCTGGCCCGGCTGTTCGCCGGTCCGGCCGCTGAGCTCCCGGGCGCCCTCCGCGCGAGCGAGCGCGGCCGGCGGTTCATCGCCGAGCGCATCGAGCCCTACCAGCGCGAGTACGGCTGGCACGCCGTGTGGAGCCACGAGTTCGTGTTCCCCACCTTCCGCGAGCAGCTGGAGCCGGTGGTCGAGCTCGTCCGCAACCAGTTCGAGAGCGACTACGACTACCCGACCAAGATCGCCGAGCTCGCCGCGGACATCGACGCGGCCGCGGCCGAGATCCTCGAGGGGCTCGACGGCGACGCGCTCGACCAGATGCGCGCCGCGCTCGAGATCAACCTCCGGATGGCGCCGCTCACCCCGGACCACCACTTCTACATCGACCAGGGCGCCAACGCGCACCTCCGGCTCGTGCTCATCGCGATCGGCGAGAAGCTGGTCGAGCTGGGTGCGCTCGACGCCCCCGACGACGTCGTGTTCCTCCGCTACAACGAGCTGCGGGCGCTCATCGGCGACCCGCAGGGCTACCCGGGGCGCGACCTCGTGGCGGCGGCGCGCGCGGCGCGCGAGCGGGCGTACACGTTCCAGCCGCGCGACTGGGTCGGGACGGTCACCGAGACCCAGCTCGCGTTCCCGTATCTCGTCAACTGGGGGTTCCCCGACAAGTTCCACCGCGGCCAGGGCGAGGCGACCGACGAGGTGACCGGCGTGGCCGGGTCGCCGGGCGTGGTCGAGGGCGTCGCCCGCGTCGTCCGGTCCGAGGCCGACTTCGACGCCGTCCAGACCGGCGACGTGCTCGTGTGCCAGATGACGAACCCCGCCTGGCAGGTCCTGTTCAGCCGGATCACGGCGCTGGTGACGGACGCCGGCGGGTTCACGGCCCATCCCGCGGTGCTCGCCCGCGAGTACGAGATCCCCGCCGTCGTCGGGACGTCGGTCGCCTCGCAGCGCATCCGCACCGGCGACCGGATCCGGGTCGACGGCGGCGCGGGCGTGGTCACGGTCCTCGAGCGAGCCGGCGACGACGGCGCGGCGCCGCCCGTGGTCGCGGCGCCCGCCGCACGGCTGGACTGACGGCGATGGGCGCGGACACGGCGATCGTCCGGGGCGTGCTCTCGGACGCGGTCAAGGAGCGGCTGCTCGAGGGCATCCTCGACGGCACGTACCCGCCCGGGTCGCGGATCGTGGAGACGCGGGTCGCGCGCGAGCTGGGCACGAGCCAGGCGCCGGTCCGCGAGGCGCTGCGCGACCTCGAGGCGCTGGGCGTCGTCGAGATCTCGCCGTTCCGCGGCGCCCGCGTGCGCCGGCCGTCGCTCGACGAGCTGCTCGAGGCGTACGTCATCCGCGCCGAGCTCGAGGCGCTTGCCGCCCGGCTGGCCATGCCCGGGCTGGAGGCGGACGCGCACCAGGCCTCGTGGCGCTGCTCGACGAGATGCTCCGCTGCGCCGCCGACGGCGACACGATCGGCGAGGCGGCCGCGGACGCGGCCTTCCACGCGTACCTCGTCGACCGGGCCGGCAACGGCACGCTGCGCCGGGTCTGGGGCACGCTCGAGCCGTACTCGCGGACCTACATCAACATGGCGGTCCGCGGCGCCGACCGCCAGCTCATGGCCGAGCTCCACCGCCCGATCCTCGATGCCGTCCGCTCGGGCGACGCCACGCGCGCCGAGGCGGCCATCCGCCAGCACTTCGAGACCGCCCGCCGGTCGCTCGCCGACCGCTGGGTCGAACGCACCGGCACCCGTGCCGGTCGCCGCGACCGCCAGCTCCACCGAAAGGACCCGATGAACGCCGTTCCCCAGCTGACCGAGGAGTTCTCGGCGGGCCCGGCCCGCCTCCGCGTCGACGTGATCGGCGGGGCGCCTCGCGACCACGTCCTCGACGACCTGGCGTTCCTCGAGTACCGCCTCGCCGACGTGCGGGTCTCGCCCGAGGCCACGCTCGACGAGCCGGACATCGTCTGGATCCAGGACGGCCCGAAGTCGGTCACCCACGACGGCCGGCGCGTCACGTTCACCGGCGACTGGGCGGCCGGGCCCGCTCCAGAAGGTCATCGTCGCCGTGCTCGCGCTCAAGCTGGAGGACGTGGGCCTCCACCCGAGCCACGGCGTCGCGGTCAACTACCGCGGCAGGACGTTCCCGTTCCTCGGCGGCGAGGGCAACCGCGGCAAGACGATGTGCCTGATCGAGGCGGGCGTCCGCGGCGCCCGGCAGGTGTCGTCCGAGACGACGGTCATCGACGAGGACGGGCGCGCCGTGATGGGCTCGAGGGACGTGTTCCTGCGCAAGCGCAGCGAGGGCACGGAGCGGTCCGACAAGGCCGCCCCGAACAAGGGCGTCGTGCGCTTCTGGGGCGAGCTGCCGAGCTGGGAGCTGTACGACGGGACCCCGGACATCGATCTCGTCATCGTCCCGATGCTCGACGGCAACTCCGACACCGCGGTGAACGAGATGAGCCCGTTCGAGCGCCAGTTCCAGTTCCTCCACTCGCTCCAGAACTACTTCCTGACCAACGAGCTGCTCGCTCCCGGGCACGTCATGCCGCTCCTCGACACCGACGAGCTGCGGGCGCGCCGGGCGGCCTTCGTCGCGCGGTTCTGCGAGCGGCCGTTCTACTTCATCCGCGCCGCGACGCCGCAGCTCCTGCTCGACGAGGTCGAGCGGGTCCTCTAGCGCCGGGCGCACGAGGCGAGATCACCACCGATGCAGCCCTTCGCGTACGCCCGACCCGCCACGCTCGCCGAGGCCGTCGACCTGCTCGTGCTGCACGGCAGCGGGGCGCGCGTGCTCGCGGGCGGCACGGACCTCGTGATCCGGCTGCGCGACGGGTCGTACGCGCCGTCGGTCGTGGTCGACGTGAAGGGCGTGCCCGAGCTGGCGCCCGGGATCCGGGCCGGCGCCGACGGCGGGCTCGTGATCGGGGCGACGACCACGATGACCGAGATCGCGGCCCACCCGGTCATCCGGCGCGACATGGCCGCGCTCGCGGAGGCGGCCGCGGTCGTGGGCTCGGTCCAGATCCGGAACCGCGCGACGCTGGCCGGCAACCTCGTCAACGCGTCGCCGGCCGCGGACACGGCGCCGGCGCTCCTCGTCCACGGCGCGGTCGTCGTCGCGGCCGGGCTGCAGGGGACGCGGCGCATCCCGCTCGACGTGTTCTTCGTCCGGTCCGGGGTGACGATCCTGGAGCCCGGGGAGCTGGTCGCCGCGGTGGAGCTGCCCGGCGGCCCGTCACGCATCGCCAGCGCCCACCAGCGCCGGACGCGCCGCCGCGGGCACGACCTCGCCTCGGTGACGGTCGCCTGCGGCGTGGACGACGCCGGCGTCACGCGGCTCGCGTTCGGGTCGCTCGGGCCGCGGCCGGTCGCTGCGGGTCGACGAGAGCGGCACGCTCGCCGATCCCGACGCGGACGCCGCCGCTCGCGACGCCCTGCTCGAGGCGATGCTCGAGGGCGCGAGCCCGTCCGTGACGTCCATGCGGGCCGGGCCCGAGTACCGCCTCGCGATGCTCCGGGTCCACGCCCGTCGCGCGCTCGCGGTCGCGCTCGAGCGGCGGGCGAGCGGCGAGGGCGTGCGATGAGCGGCGACGCCATCGACACCGTCGACACCCTCCCGATCGAGCTCGTCGTCAACGGGCTCCGCCGGACCGCGCGGGTCGCGCCGCACGCCACGCTCCTCGACGCGCTCCGTGACGACCTCGCGCTGACCGGCACCAAGGAGTGCTGCCTCGTCGGCGAGTGCGGCGCCTGCACCGTGCTCCTGGACGGACGGAGCGTCGATGCGTGCCTCGTCCTGGCGGCGGAGGCCGACGGGACCGAGATCGTGACCGTGGAGGGCCTGGCGGCCCGTGACGGCACGCTCGCCCCGATCCAGCAGGCGTTCCTCGACACCGGCGCCGTCCAGTGCGGCTTCTGCATCCCGGGGCAGCTCATGAGCGCCCACGCGCTGCTCGAGGCGGACCCGCACCCGGGCCGGGACGCGATCGAGGAGGGACTCGCCGGGAACCTCTGCCGGTGCGCCTGCTACGAGCAGATCTTCGAGGCGGTCGAGCTCGTCGCGAGCGGCGTGGAGCGAGGCGCCGTCGCCACGCCCGCCGGTGCCGCCGCGACCGCCGCGGCCGGGGCACGCGTCGGCGCCCGGTCGAACGCGGAGGGCCTCGACCAGTGACCTTGGCGCCGGGCCGCGTCGGCGAGTCCCCGAACCGCGTCGGCGGGATCGGGCGCGTCACCGGCGCGCAGCGGTATCTCGCCGACCTCCACGTCGCGGACGCGCTCCACGCCGCGCTCGTCACGCTCGACGTCGCCCGGGCCCGGCTCGGCGCCGATCGACGCGTCCGATGCCCTCGCCCTGCCGGGCGTCCACCTCGTCCTGACCGCCGCCGACCTGCCGCAGCCCGTGCCGCGCTTCGGGCCGCAGCGGGAGGACCGCCCGGTGCTCGCGACGGGGGAGGTGCACTACCACGGCGAGCCGGTGGCGCTCGTCGTCGCGGAGACGCGGGACCTGGCGCAGCGTGCGGCCGCGCTCGTCCGGGTCGAGCACGAGCCGCTCCCCGCCGTCGTCACCGTCGCCGATGCCCTCGCGCCGGACGCGCCGCTCGTCCAGGACCCGTCCCTGCGGCCGGGCGACCCGCTGGCGGGCACCAACGTCCTCGCCGAGCACCGGGTCGACTGGGGCGACCTCGACGCCGAGGCCGGTCGCGCCGACGCTCGTCGTGGAGGCCTCGTACCGCTTCCCGATGGTCACCCAGTTCGCGATCGAGCCACACGCGTTCATGGCGGCGCCGGACGACGACGGGCTCATCGTCTGGAGCACGATCCAGCACCCCAACTGGCTCCAGCGGGTGATCGCGGGCATGGTCGGGATGCCGCTGTCGCGGGTCCGCGTGATCGCGCCCGACCCGGGCGGCGGGTTCGGCGGCAAGCAGCACGCGAAGTACGAGCCGGCCGTCGTGTTCGCCGCGCTCCGGCTCGGCCGGCCCGTCCGGCTCGTGCTGAGCCTCGAGGAGACGTTCCAGGCGGTCCGCCGCGCGGCGTGCGAGACGAACGTCCGGATCGGCTTCGACGCCGAGGGGCGGATCCTGTTCGAGGACATCGCCGCGGACTACCTCATCGGCGCGTACACGGACATCGCGGATCGCGTCGTCGGCAAGGGCTCGTACCCGGGCGCCGGGCCGTACAACGTGCCGGCGGTGCGGATCCTCGCCCGCTCGGTCCTGTCGCACACCGTGCCGTCGACGGCGTTCCGCGGCTTCGGCAACCCGCAGGTCAACTGGGCCGTCGAGTCGACGCTCGACGAGGGCGCGCGGCGCCTCGGCATCGACCGCCTCGAGCTCCGGCTGCGCAACCTCGCCGCACGCGGCGACCGGTTCATCCCGTTCGACACGCCATGCGACGGCGACTGGGCGCAGGCCGTCCGGCTGGCGGCGGAGCGCGCCGGCTGGGGCGAGCCGCTCCCCGAGGGTCACGGCCGCGGGATCGCCGTCGGCATCAAGTCCGGCCCGACGACCGGCCTCAGCTACGCGATCGTCCGGCTGCTCGTCGACGGCTCGGTCGTCGTCTACGCCGGGACCTCGGACATGGGGCAGGGGGCGCGGACCGTCCTCGCCCAGGTCGCCGCGCACGAGCTCGGCGCGCCGCTCGAGTGGGTCACCGTCGTCATGGGCGACACGGCGATCGTGCCCTACGACCAGCAGACGTCGGCCTCGCGGTCGACCGTCCTCATGGGCAACGCGGTGCTCTCGGCCTGCCGGTCGATCCAGGGGCAGCTGGCGGCGATGGCGGCGCGGCTCCACGGCGTCGACGCGGCGGAGATCACCGTGACGGACGGCGTCGTCCGCCTGCCCGACGGCCGCGAGCTCACGCCGATCGAGGTCCTCAAGCCCGGGCTCGGGCGCCTCGGCGGGGAGCTGACCGGCGTCGGCGAGACGCGCAAGGACGCGGAGCCGGACCATCCGCTCGGCGGCGCGCCCGCGTTCTTCGAGTTCAACTGCACGGTCATCGAGGCCCACGTCGACGAGGAGACCGGCGACGTGACGATCGACCGCCACGTGACCGTGAGCGACGTCGGCAAGGCGATCAACCCGCTCCAGGTCCGGATGCAGGACGAGGGCGCCGCGATCATGGGCCTCGGCCACACGCTCATGGAGCAGTACCTGTTCGACGGCGAGGGCCGGATCCGGAATCTCGGCGCGATCGACTACCGGATCCCGACGAGCATGGACCTGCCGACGATCCTCGAGAGCGCGGCGATCGAGAACGCGGACGGGCCCGGGCCGTACGGCGCGAAGGGGATGAGCGAGGGCGCGCTGCTCGCCGTCGCGCCGGCGGTCGCGGCCGCGGTCCGTGACGCGACCGGCGCGGTGATACGTGAGCTGCCGCTCAGCCCGGAGCGCGTATGGCACGCCCTGCAGGCGCGGGAGGGCACGCTGCCCGCATGACCTGGGTCCACGCCTCCGACGCCCGCCTCGACCTGGCGCCGGACGAACTGGTGCTGCTGCTCGGCGGCAAGGCGGCCAACATCGCGACGATGGCGGTCGAGCTCGGCCTGCCGGTGCCGCCGGCGTGCACGATCACGACCGAGGCCTGCCGCGCGTTCCTCGCCACGGGCTGGCCGGACGGGCTGGACGAGGAGCTCCGGGCGCAGGTCGCGCGGCTCGAGGAACGGGTCGGGCGGCGCTTCGGGGACGCGGCGGATCCGCTGCTCGTGTCCGTCCGGTCCGGTGCGCCGCGGTCGATGCCCGGGATGATGGACACGATCCTCAACCTCGGGCTCAACGACGCGACCGAGGCGGGTCTGGCGGCGGCGTCCGGCGACCCGGCGTTCGCGCGTGACTGCCACGAGCGGTTCCGGGCGACCTACCGCTCGGTCGTCGGCGTCGAGGCGCCCGAGGACCCATGGCAGCAGCTGCGGGGCGCGATCGAGGCCGTGTTCCGGTCCTGGACGAGCGACCGCGCGGCGACGTACCGGCGGGTGGAGGGGATCCCGGACGACCTCGGGACCGGCGTCACGATCCAGGCGATGGTGTTCGGCAACCTCGGCGCGGACAGCGGCACCGGCGTCCTGTTCACGCGCAACCCGGCGACGGGCGAGGACGAGCCGTACGGCGACGTGCTGTTCGACGCGCAGGGCGAGGACGTCGTCGCGGGCACGCACGCGACCGAGCCGATCGCGGTGCTCGACGCGCGGCTGCCGGCCGTGGCCGCGGAGCTGCGGCGCGATGCCGGGAGTCCTCGAGCGCCACTACCGGGACTGCTGCGACATCGAGTTCACGATCGAGCGCGGCCGCCTGTGGCTGCTCCAGGTGCGGGTCGGCAAGCGGACGCCGCAGGCCGCGGTGCGGATGGCCGTGGACATGGCCGAGGACCCGGCGTTCCCGCTGACGCGCGAGGAGGCGGTGGCGCGGGTGGCGTCGGTCCTCGCGGACCCGCCGACGGCGGTGACGGAGCGTGGCTCGGTGGGGGAGCCGCTCACCCGCGGGTTGGGCGTGTCGCCGGGGCTCGTGTCCGGTCAGGTGCGGGTGACGGCGGCCGGCGCGATCGCGGCTGCCGAGACGGGCGCCGACGTGATCCTCGTGCGGCCCGAGACCTCGCCCGACGACGTCGCGGGGATGGAGCGGGCGGTCGGGATCCTCACCGCGACGGGCGGCTTCGCGAGCCATGCCGCCGTCGTGGCACGCGGCTGGGGGAAGCCCGCGGTCGTCGGCGCGTCCGAGGTGCAGGTGGGCGCCGACGGGTTCTCGATCGACGGGCGGTCATTCCTCGAGGGAGACGGTCCTCTCGATCGACGGCGCGACCGGCGACGTGTTCGAAGGCGTCGCGTCGGGCGTGGCGACGGTCGTACCCGAGGCGAAGGTGCTGCTCGGCTGGGCACGCGAGCTCGGGATCCGGATCGGGGAGACGGACGAGCGAGCAGGCGCCCGGCAGCGCCGAGGCGGGTGTCGCCTCAGCCGACGACGCGCTGCGGGCGCTGCTCGTCAAGGGCTACGCGCAGGCCGACCAGCTGGGGCACGCGCTCGGCGTGGCTGCCGACGAGGCGCAGGCGCTGCTCGACGCGCTCGTCGCGGATGGCACGGCCGAGGCGGGCGCCGGCGCGTTCCGCCTGACCGCCGTCGGCCGGGAGCAGGCGACGGCGTTGATCGCCGAGGACCGCGAGACGTGGGGCGCGGACGCCGCGACCGGGGCGCTCGACGCCTTCCTCGACCTCGACCAGCGCATGAAGGCGGTCGTCACGGACTGGCAGACGCGCGGCCCCGAGACGCTCAACGACCACACGGACGCGGCCTACGACGCGGCGGTCCTCGCACGGCTCGCGGACCTCCATCGCGATGTCGAGGCGTGGCTCTCGCCGCTCGCGGCCGCGCTGCCGCGGCTGGCGCGCTACGGGGCCCGGCTCGGTGCCGCGGCCGAGGCCGCCGCGGCCGGCAACGGGAAGTTCGTCGCGTCACCCCGCGTGGACAGCTACCACGGCGCCTGGTTCGAGCTCCACGAGGACCTCATCCTCCTCGCCGGCCGGACCCGCGCGGACGAGGTCGCCGCCGGCCGCGCGTGACGCGGCGCGGGTCAGCCGCGCGGGACGCCCTCGCCCGACGCGATCCACGCGTCGACGATCGCGGGCAGGCCGCTGTCGAAGCGGCGGATGTCGTCGGTCGTCACGGGGGCGTCGGCGATGGAGCGCGGCTCGGCGGGCGCGGCGAGGAACGTGCTCGCGCCGAGGTCGCCGTCCGGGGCGAGTCGCGCCAGCGAGACGAGCTGCCCGCGCCACGTGTCGAGGTTGAGGGCCCGGCCGCCGTGGAACGTCGTCGGCGCCTCGACCGGCGTGTGGCCGAACACGACCCGCCCGATCCCGGCCTCCCGGTACGGCGCCCACGCGTCGGCCGCCGGGAACGGAGTCCGCGCTCTCGAAGAACGCGGCGCGGATCCAGAGCCGCTCCGCACTCCGGCCCCAGGCCTCGAGCGGCTGGTCCGGCACCGGCCCGCCGTGCACCAGCACGACGTCCCGCCAGCGCGCGTACGGCGCGAACGACCACAGCGTCGGACGGAGATCGGGCGCCAGCTCGTCGACCCGCGCCGCGATCGACGCTGCCTCCCGCCCGACCCACTCGTCCGGGGACATGCCCGACCGACGCGAACGTCGCCGGCCCGCCGAACGCCATCAGCGCGCGGAACAGCTCGGGCACGCCAGCCAGCCCGCCGAGGACCTGCACCTCGTGATTGCCCTCGAGCAGCGCGACGACGCTGCCGGCCGCCGCCGCCTGCGAGCGCAGCCCGGCCAGCCGCCGCACGAGCCCCAGCGAGTCGGGACCGCGGTCGACCATGTCGCCGGTGACGACGAGGGCGGTCCCCGGCGGGGCGGTCCAGCGCCCGTCGACGGCGAGCCCCGCCTCCGCGAGCAGCGGTCGACCGCGCCCAGCTGGCCGTGGAGGTCCGTCGCGGCCCAGACGGTGAACTCGTCGGGGATCGTGATCGGCGGGACGTGCGGGGCGGCCATCGGGCCCGAGGCTAGCACCGTCGCCGGTGGTCATCGACTGTCTATACTGCCGTGCAATGGTGGGGATCACGGCTCGCGCCGGCTGTCCGCGGCGCGACCGGCGAGACGACCCGTGACGCGTGCCGCGCGCCACCTGGGCCTCGACCTCGGCGGTACCAACACGAAGTGGGCGGTCGTCGAGCACGATGCCGACGACTGGCACACGCTCGCCACCGGCCAGGGCCCGACGCCGGCGTCGGAAGGCCCGGATGCCGTGATCGGGCGGCTCGCCTCGATGGGCGCCGAGGTCGCCGCCCAGGTGCCCGGCATCGAGAGCGTCGGCATCGGCGTCCCGGGCCTCTACGACCCCGCCACCGGCGCGACCCGCTTCCTCGTCAACGTCCCCGGCGCGTGGGCCGGCAAGCCCGTCGCGGGTCCGGTCGGCGCCGCGCTCGGCCTGCCGGCGTCGCTGATCAACGACGCCCGCGCGTTCGGCCTCGCGGAGCTCCGGCTCGGCGCGGGCCGCGGGGCGTCCACGATGATCGGCCTGACCCTCGGGACCGGCGTCGGCGGCGTGATCGCGATCGACGGCCGCGTCCACCAGGGGCTCGACGGCACGGCCGGCGAGATCGGCCACCAGACCATCGACCCGGACGGGCCCTGGTGCGGCTGCGGCAACCGCGGCTGTGTCGAGGCGTATGCCCGTGCCGACCAGCTCGCGAAGGCGTGCGCGTCCCCGACCGCCGAGGAGGCCGTCGCGCGTGCGCGGAACGGCGACGCCCAGGCGCTCCACGGCCTGGCCCAGGTCGGCCGTTACCTCGGCATCGGGATCGCGAACCTCGTCACCCTCATCACCCCCGACCGGGTCGTCATCGGCGGCGGCGTGGCGGCGGCGGGCGACCTCCTGTTCGAGCCGATCCGCGCCGAGCTCCGGCTGCGCGTCAGGACGACCTCGCTCGACGGCGTGACGGTCGTGGCCGCGGAGCTCGGGACGTGGGCGGGCGCCATCGGGGCGGCGGTGCATGGTGCGGAGCAGGCCGCCGCGGCGGACGGAGCGGCGGCGTGACGATGACGCGCTACATCCCGCAATGGCGGCAGATCGAGCTCGCGCTCCGGGAGCGGATCGCGACGCTCACCCCCGGCGACCCGCTGCCGTCCGATGCCCAGCTGTGCGCGGAGTTCAGCGTGTCGCGGATGACCGCCCGCAACGCGATGCAGCGCCTGGCCGACGAGGGCCTCGTCATGCGCGTGCCCGGGCGGGGCAGCTTCGTCGCCGAGCCGCCGACCCACCGCCGCGCGGACCGGCTGCTCACCTTCAGCCGCGAGATGGAGCGGCGCGGCCGCCACCCGAGCTCGCGGCTGCTCAACCGGGAGATCCGCCCGTCATCGGCCGCGGAGGCATCGGCGCTGGGGATCGGATCGGGCGAGCCGATCGTCGCGCTCCGCCGGCTGCGCCTCGCCGACGACGAGCCGATCGCGATCGAGACCGCCGCGCTCGTCCGCGCCACGGGTACCGCCGTGATGGGTGCGGACCTCGAGCAGGGGTCCCTCCACGACGCCCTGGCGAAGGGCGGCTACCACCTCCGGCGCGGGACGGCGACGATCGCCGCGGCGCCCGCGACCTACGACGACGCCCGCCTGCTCGGCCTGCGCAAGGGCGATGCGCTGCTCGTCGAGCGACGCGTGATCCTCGATGCGCACGGCCGCCGGATCGAGGCGACCGAGAGCCGCTATCCGGCCGACCGGTACGCGCTCGACATCCTGTTCGACGTGGAGCCGGAGCCCGCCGGATGACCGACGAGGTGCTGCGCGGCCGGCTCGTCCTCGACGACGAGGTCGTGCCCGGGCGGCTGGTCCTCGAGGACGGCTGGATCCGCGCCGTGGAGCCTGACCCGGCCGACGCCGAGGCGGCCGCCGGCCCGATCTACGCGCCGGGCTTCGTCGACGTCCACGTCCACGGCTGGGGCGGCCACGACGCGCTCGGCGACGCGGACGCGCTGTCCGGCATGGCCCGGGCGCTCCTGCGCCGCGGCGTGACCTCGTTCCTGCCCACGGCGCCGACGATCCCCGTCGACGACCTGCCGGCCTTCGCCGAGCGGGTGCGCACCTGGATGCCGGACGCCCCCGACGACGGCGCCCAGCCGCTGGGGTTCAACCTCGAGGGCCCGTTCCTCGCGCCCGAGCGGCGCGGCGCGCACGACCTCGAGCTCCTGCGCACGCCGGCGGCGATGGACGACGCCTTCCTGGACCCGCTGCTCGACGGGCTGCGCGTGATGACCGTCGCGCCGGAGCTGCCCGGCGCCCTCGAGCTCATCGCGCGGCTGGCGTCGAACGGCGTGGCGGCGTCGCTCGGCCACTCGCAGTCGACCATCGAGCAGGCGCGGGCCGGCTACGCGGCGGGCGCGCGCTCGACGACGCACCTGTTCAACGCGATGACCGGCGTCGACCACAGAGCGCCGGGGCTCGCCGTGGCGGCGCTGCTCGATGACGCGGTCTACGTCGAGCTGATCGCGGACGGCAACCACGTCCATCCGGCCCTGTGGCCGCTCATCGTGCGCGCGAAGGCGGCGGACCGGCTGGTGCTGATCTCCGATGCGCTCCCGATGGCCGGGTCAGGCGTCCAGGCGCGGCCGCATCGGCGGGCTCGACTGCGAGGTCCGCGATGGACGGGCGATCGTCGCCGGCACCGACACCCTCGCGGGCTCGGTGATCGCGCTCGATACCGCCGTCCGGAAGGTCGCCGACGGTCACGGGCTGCCGGTCGCGGTCGCGGGTGCCGCCTCGAACCCGGCCGCGCTCCTCGAGGCGGACGATCGCGGGCGGCTCGTCGCGGGGCGTCGCGCCCACGTCGTGGAGCTGGATGACGACCTGCGGGTGCGCCGCGTCACGCGCGGCGCGGGCTGGATCGAAGGCGCGGGCTCCCGAGCCTAGCGGCGGTCCGGCCCGCCGGCGATCGGTCAGGACGAGCACGGTCCCGGTCAGGCCGACCAGCACGCCCAGGACGAGGAACGCGGCGTTCCCGGCTGTCGTGCTGCTCCTGGCCACCGGCAGCGTGTCCGTCGACGGCGGCGTCACGCCGGCCGTGTCGGGCTGCTGCTCCGCCGGGGCCTCGCGCCGCCGCCGTTGCCGCCGCCGTTCCGCCGCCGTTGCCGCCGCCGGTGTCGGGGGCGTGACGGATCGCGCAGACGATCCCGGTGAGCGGGTTGTCCAGCGGGAAGTCGATCGCGGGGACCGGGCCCTCTGCGGGGATGCGTCGCATTGCCTGGCCGCTCGGCGTCGTCGTGGTGATGCAGCCGTCCGCGTCAGGCTCGGACGTCGTGGACTACGCCCGTGCCGTTGACCTCGAGGACCGCGCCGGGCTCGGCATCGATCTGGAGCGTCCACGCGCCGTTCTCGTCGGTCGTCGTCGCGAGGATCTGGTCCGTGCCCTGCACGAGGATCGTGATCTCGGCGCCGGCGGCCGGTGAGCCGTCCGTGTTGGTGACGGTCCCGCCCACGTCGAACGTCGCAGCGAGCGCCGTGGCGGGCAGCACGAGGACGAGCGCGAGGGCGGCTGCCACGATCAGGCGGAGATGCGACATCGGAATGGTTGACCTCCCGGCGGTGAAGATGCGCGCCACGGTAGTACCTTCGGCGGCCGCCCACAACGAATGGGTCATGCTTACGGTGCGCCCCAGCACCGTTCGGACGCCATACGGACGAGTGCGTATTCCGGTCCGGTCCGCTTGTGGGCGGATCAGGCCGTTCCGGGGCCCTCGGGCTCGCTGACGCTCCAGCCGCCGTCGACCGCGATCACCTGGCCGGTGACCATCCGGCTCTCGTCGGACAGCAGGTGGAGGGCGACCGAGGTCACCGCGTCGGCATCGATCGGGCCGTGGGCGAGCGGCTGCTTCGCGCGCAGGTAGCCGAGGATCGCCGGGTCGTCCTGCGCCCGGCGGCTCATCGGCGTGGCGATCAGGGACGGCGCGATCGCGTTGATCCGGATCCCGTCGCGCGCGTAGGTCGCCGCAGCCGAGCGTGTGAGGCCGTCGATCGCGCCCTTGCTGGCCGCGTAGCCGTGCGTCCCGAAGTGCTCGGCCGCCGGCCAGCGGGCGAGCACGCTCGACATGAGCAGGAGCGCGCCGCGCGAGCCCGCGGCATCCGGGTCCTGGGCGACGCATCCGGGCGATCGCCGCCCGCGCGACGAGGAACTGGCTCGTGGCGTTCGTGGCGATGACCGTCTCCCAGCCCTCGAGCGTCGCGGCGTGGAGCGGTCCGTCGCCGTCCCGCCGGCCGCTGATGCCCGCGACGCTGTACACGGCATCGAGCCGCCCGAGCCGGGCGTCGAAGGCGCGGAACGCGGCCTCGACCTCGTCCTCGCGCCGGAGGTCCGCCACGTGCCATCCGCATCGACCGCCGGCCGCCTCGACCTCCTCGGCGAGCGTCGCGAGGTGGGCGGCCGTGCGCGAGACGAGGAACACGGCGCCGCCCTCGGCGGCGATCGCGCGAGCCGCAGAGGCGGCCATCCCGGTGGAGCCGGTGACGAGGAGGTTGCGGCCCTCGAACCGGCCGCGCCGCGCGCCCGCGGTCTCCGTCACGCGACGGCCTCCGCGGCGAGCGGCTCGAGGAGCGCGCCGCCGGCGAGGAGCTGCGCCCGCAGGAGGGCCGGGTCGACGTCGCGCGGCACGCCGCCCGCGGCCGCGGCGAGCACGGCGGCCGTGCCGGCCGCCTGGCCCATCGCCATGCAGGTCGCCATCGAGCGCGCGGAGGCGTGGGCATCGTGGGTCGCGGAGAAGCAGCGGCCGGCGACGAGCAGCCCGTCCACGTCGAGCGGCACCAGGCACCGATAGGGGATCCCGTAGACGCCGCCGTCCCCGACGTACTGCCATGCGGTATCGGCGCCCGCGGTGTGGTCCTCGATCGGCGCCCCGCACAGCGCGATCTCGTCCGCGAACCGGGATGCCCGTGAGCACGTCATCGCGCGTGAGCCGGTACTCGCCGTGGATCCGCCGGCTCTCGCGGACGCCGATCCCGGGCGACGTGGCCACGACCACCGACCGCTCGAACCCCGGGACGCGGTCGCGGAGGAAGCGGTGGTACTCGCGGACCTGGCGGCGGCCCTCGATCTCGGCGCGGGTGAGCTGCTCGGGATCGGTGGCGTCGACGTTCGGGATCCGGGTCATGTGGATGAGCGCGACGCCCTCGTGCGGCGTGCGATGCCACGACCCCTCGACGCGCGGGAGGCGGTACTCGCCGGACCTCGCCGCCTCGGCCATCAGGGCCCACAGCTCCTGCTTGGGCACGCCGCGGGCGCGCTCGATGTCGACGTTCGCGAGCGTGAACAGCGTCGACAGCGACTGGATCGTCTGCCCGTCCGCGGGCGCGTCGTGCGGGACGCCGGCCATCGCCGAGACGTCCGCGTCGCCGGATGCATCCACGAACACGGACGCCTCGACCCAGCGCTCGCCGCCCTTGTTCCACAGCCGGATCGCGCGCAGCCGCCGGTCGTCGTCGAGGCGGACGCCCGTCGCCCAGGTGTGGAGCAGCAGCTCGACGCCCGCGTCCTCGGCCAGCCGCTCCCAGAGGACCTTGAGCGCCTCCATGTCGTACGTGACGCCGGTGCCCGCGCCGTACGTGTTCGGACGCTCGAACGCGGCGCCGTCTGCGGTCAGCCGCCGGACGACCTCCCAGCCGAGCCCGCCGACCACCCGACGGGGCTGCTCGCCGGGCGTGTAGAACGCGTAGAACGTGTCGAGGACGGCGGTCGAGGTGCCGCCCATGAACCCGAGCCGGTCGAGCAGCAGCGTCCGCGCCCCGAGGCGGGCCGCCGTGATCGCCGCCGACGAGCCGGCCGAGCCCGGACCCGACGACGACGACGTCGAACAGGTCGTTCATCGGTCGGGAGCATGCCCGTACAGCCGGGCCGGGTTCGCGACGAGGATCCGCGCCGTCGCCTCCTCGCCGATCCGCCGCCGGAGCCGGGGCACGAACGTGGTCATCAGGTAGCGCAGCCCGGGCCCGCCGTCGTAGGCCCGGAGGTAGCTCCGCGCCCCGAGGTCCAGGCCAAGCACGAGCCGGTCGAGGTGGCCGGCAGCCCGCGACCCGCTCGATCAGGTCGAGGACGACGCTGTCGGGGTGGTACTTCGTCCGGCCGACGGTGTCGTACTCGAGCGTGACGCCGCGCGCCGCGACCTCGGCGTGGAGCTCCCAGTCCGGGTTGCGATCGAGGTGGGCGAGGGCGATCCGGTCCGTCGTCGCGCCGGCGGCCACCAGCAGGTCGACGATCTCGTGGGCCGCCGTCCCGATCTCGGTGTGGACGAGGATCGCCGCGCCCGTCGCCGCGGATGCGCCCCCGATCGCCTCGAGCCGGCGCCGCTCGGAGCGGCTGATGTGGTGATAGGACGCACCACCCTTGATCGCGCCCGCCCGGGCCTCGTCGAGCGGCAGCGACGGGTCGAGCCAGTCGCGCGGGTGCATGCCGACCGTGAGGTCCGTGACGATGCGGTCGCACAGCTGCTCCACGGACGCCTCGTGGACCCACGAATCGGCGGGGTAGTGCGGCGTCGCGGTGGAAGCCGCTCGCGGCGACGATGGCGAGCCCCGTGGCCTCGCTGATGGCGCGCAGCCCGGCGGGGTCCCGCCCGAGGCCGATCGGCGTCATCTCCACGAGGGTGCTGATCCCGCTCGCGAGGCCGTCGCGGGCCTCCTCGATCGATCGCTCGACGTCGGTGAAGCCCGTGCCGGGCATCCCGGGCGAGTCGATCAGGAGGTGGTCGTGCGCGTCGATCACGCCGAGCGTGGCGGCATCGCGCGGGCCGGTGACGGTGATGACCTGGGCGTCGGGCACGCGTCCTCCTCGGCGCCCGACGGCGGCCGGCGGGCTCAGGGTTCGACAGTGTACCGGCGCGGCGCCGTTGACCCGTGGGGTCATACTCGGGGTGCCGATCGTCTCATTGACCCGGCATGGGGTCGCGACGATCGTCGATGGACGTGTTCACCTCCATCGAGGCCCAGATGCGCGACGCCGAGCACAGCTCCCGACGCCGCCCCATCGCCCGCGTCACCGCGTCCGCGGTCGTCGTGCTCGCGATGGTGCTCGTCGGCCTGCTGCCGCTGTCCGGTCATGTCGCCGCCGCGACGACGCACTCCCGCAACCTGTTCGTCGGCAAGGGGTTCGTCTACCAGGACCCCTACTACACGGCGTGCACGGCGGCGTCGGTGATGCACATGCTCAACACGATCGCCTACCGCGGGACGGGCGGGCACGGGTTCCGCTGGAAGCCGTACACGGTCAAGAAGTCGTCGAACCCGGACCAGCTGCGCGACATGACCTCGATCCTCGCCTTCGAGCGGCGCAACGACACGCTGCGCTCGTCGACGTCGGGCTCGGACGCCCACGGCTGGCGGAACGCGCTCAACTACTACGGCTGGGGCTCGTCGGCGATGACGAACGCCTCGATCCGGCCGTACGAGGACCGCGCCTACTCCACGTACCGCTCGGCGATGAAGGCCGCGGTCCGTGCGATCGCGCGCCTCGGCATGCCCGTCGGCGTGCTCGCCTGGGCGGGCGGCCACGCGCAGGTGATCACGGGCTACGTGGTCACGGGCGCGGACCCGAAGGTGTCGTCGGACTTCACGATCCAGTGGCTGTACCTGTCCGATCCGCTCAAGTCGAGCGCGATCGTCAACCGCAAGACGAGCTACGGGGCGATGAAGGACGGGGCGCTCAAGTGGCGCTTCCAGTGGTACCGCGAGACCGACAGCCCGTACGACGACCCGTACACGAGCGGTTGGATCCGCAGCTCCGTGAAGCCGACCACCGGGCCGTCGGAGTGGTACCACAAGTGGGTCCTCGTGCTCCCCGTCCGCCGCGGCCTGCCGCCGCCGGAACCCGCGCCGACGCCGACCCCGACGCCGACGCCCACGCCGGAGCTCGCGCCGGCGGACTCGGGCGAGGCCGGATCGGAAGGGAGCGAGCCTCGGCCCGGACCGCGAGACGGCGGCGACCGACGCGTCGGCCGCGCCATCGCTCCGCGCCCAGCCCGTCCGGATCGCCGAGCGCGGCGCCGTCACCCGCGGCGACGCCCGACGCCGACCGTGCCACCGACCGCGAGTCCCAGCCCCGACCCGACGGCACCCCCGACGCCGACGCCGACCGCGCCACCGCCACCGACACCGCCATCGACCCGAGCGCGTCGCCGAGCCCGGAGCCGAGCGCCGCATCCGCCGCCCCTTGACTGTCGCCGCCCGCTAGCCGAGCCGAGCCGGTCGCCGCGCGCCGCAGCCGGTCCGCGATCGCGAGCCCCAGGCCGCGCTCCTCGGGCGGCCACGCGAGGATCACGTCACACGTCGCGTCGAGCTCGCGGATCGCGGCGTAGAGCCGTCGCGCGGCCTCCTCCTCGCTCGAGCCCAGGTCGACGACCGTGGCGTCCTCGATCGGCCCGCCGGGCGTGAAGGCGAGCACCCCGACCGTGCGGCCCTCGGCGCGCAGCGTGGCGGCCCGCGTGCGCCTGCGCGGCCGGCTCGACGAGCTCCAGCCGCGCGTCCGGCGCGTAGTGCGCCGCGAGCATCCCGGGTGCGCGCACCTCGCCGCCCTCGCGGATCGGGAGCGGCACGCCGGCGATCGCCTCGAGGACCTCGCGCGGCAGGCCGCCGGGCCGGAGGATGGCCGGCGCATCGCCGGACAGGTCGACGATCGTCGACTCGACGCCCACCGTGGACGGCCCGCCGTCGAGCACGAGGTCCACGCGGTCACCCAGGCTCTCGCGGACGTGCGCCGCGGTGGTGGGCGAGACCGTCCCGAACCGGTTGGCCGACGGGGCCGCGATCCCGCCGCCGAACGCGCGCAGCAGGCGGAGCGCGACCGGGTGCGCCGGGACCCGCAGCCCGACCGTCGGCAGGCCGCCGGTGACCGCGTCCGGCACCGACGCGGACCGGCGCAGCACCAGGGTGAGCGGCCCGGGCCAGCAGGCGGCGGCGAGCGTCCGGGCGAGCGGCGGGACGTCGACCGCCCACGCGTCGATGGCGTCCGCGGCGGCGAGGTGGACGATCAGCGGGTGATCGGCGGGCCGGCCCTTCGCCTCGAAGATGCGGGCGACGGCGTCCGGGTTGGACGCGTCGGCGCCCAGCCCGTACACGGTCTCGGTCGGGAACGCGACGAGCCGCCCGGCGCGGAGGAGCTCGACGGCCCGGGCGAGGATGGCCGGGGAGACGGATGGGTCCACGCGCGGACCGTACCCGAGTTCGGGGTCGCGCGGGTCCCGGCCACCGGGCATCGCCCATGCGACACTTGGCGGCCCGTGTCCCGCAGCGTCCGACTCCGTCCCTGGCAGCACGCGGCCCTCGCCCGCTTCGCCGCCTCGCCACACCCGGACTTCCTCGCGGTCGCGACGCCCGGCGCGGGCAAGACGACGTTCGCGCTCACGGCGCTGCGGACCGTGCTCGCGCGGCGGCCGGCGCCCGTCGTCGTCGTCGCGCCGACGGCGCACCTCAAGGTCCAGTGGGCGCAGGCCGCGGCCCGGCTCCAGCTCCACCTCGACCCGGCCTGGACGCCCGCCGACGGGCCGCTGCCGCCCGACATGCACGGCATCGTGACGAGCTACCAGCAGGTCGCGATCAGCGCCGCCGCGCTGCGGCCGCTCGCCCGGCGCGCCGTCGTCGTGCTCGACGAGGTCCACCACGCGGGCGAGGAGCAGGCGTGGGGCGAGAGCCTGCGGATCGCGTTCGGCGAGAGCGCGCGGCGGCTGTCCCTGTCGGGCACGCCGTTCCGCAGCGACACCCGGGCGATCCCGTTCGTGCGCTACGAGGCCGACGAGGCCGTCCCGGACTTCGAGTACGGCTACGGCGACGCGCTGCGGGACGGGCGGGTCGTGCGGCCGGTCTACTTCCCGCGGACCGGCGGCGAGATGGAGTGGAGCGCGCCCGGCGGCAGCGTGTACGCGGCGACGTTCGACGACCCGCTCGCCACGCAGCTCGCGAACCAGCGGCTGCGGACGGCGCTGTCGATCGACGGCGAGTGGCTGCCCGCGGTCCTGCGCGAGGCCGTCGACCGCCTGGCCGAGGTCCGCCGCCAGCAGCCGGAGGCCGGCGGCCTCGTCATCGCGATCGACCAGGAGCATGCGCGGGGGATCGCCGCGATGCTCCGGCGCGACTTCGGGCAGCAGGTGTCGACCGTGACCTCCGACGACCCGGAGGCGTCGAGCCCGCATCGCCGAGTTCGCCGCCGGCCGCGAGCCGTGGCTCGTCGCCGTCCGGATGGTCAGCGAGGGCGTGGACATCCCGCGGCTGCGCGTCGGCGTGTATGCCACGACGACGACGACCGACCTGTTCTTCCGCCAGGCGGTGGGCCGGTTCGTCCGCTGGGAGGCCGGCGTCCGCGACCAGCGTGCGTGGCTGTACATCCCGGACGACCTCCGGCTGCGGATCCGCGCCGCGGAGATCGCCGAGGCTCGCCGCCACTCGCTGCGCCGGACGCCGCGTGACGGCGACGCGGACGACCTGCCGCGGACCGGCCCCGACGACACGCCGATGCTGGGCGACCAGCTGTCGATGTTCGCCGCGCTCTCGGCCGTGGCGGTCGCCGGCGATGGCGCCTCACCGTGGCACGAGCCGCTCCCCGACTGGGACGGCGAGGACGGCGGGATCGAGATCGAGCTCGGCCCGCCGCCGCCGGTCGCGGCGATGGAGTCGGACGGGTCCCTGGGGATGACCCGCCGCGAGGCGAAGGACCGGCTGCGATTGGCGAACGCCGAGGCGGCCAAGGACATCGCCCGGGTGAGCGGCCTCAGCTACGCGCAGGTCAACCTGGAGCTCAACCGCCGCGCGGGGGTCCGGCGCGTCACCGAGGCCACCGAGGAACAGCTCCAGACGCGCCTCCACGCGGCCCGTTCCTGGCAGTGGCGCCTCGGTCGCTGACGGAGGCACTGGAACCGGGCTGGTATGGTGGTACCTCGTCACAACTCGTGGCGAGCCTCCGCGTGGTCGACCTCTTCGAACGGACCGTGCGCTGCCGTAGCCCGCGTTCGAGAATCAGGAGGTCCTTATGACCACCAACGGATCCATCAAGAAGATCGTCGCCGACCGCGGCTTCGGCTTCATCGTCGCCGACGACGCGAAGGAATACTTCTTCCATCGCGACGGCCTCGACAGCTCGCTGAACTTCGACCGCCTCGTCGGCGGTGAGAAGGTCACGTTCGAGATCGAGTCCAGCCCCAAGGGCCCCCGGGCCACGCGGGTGACCGCCGCCTGACGGTGCGCTGACCCAAGCGTCGAACCGCCCGCGTACGCACCGCGCTACGCGGGCGGTTTGCTGTCCGGGACGTCGCGGCCGCTGGGATGGATCGTCTCCGGCGACTGGTGGATCCCGAACCGGATCGCGCGGGAGCCCCAGGCGGGGTCGTCCGGCTTCCATGACGTCGTGACGGCGCCGCTGCTGGCGATGTGGTCGATGGTGCCGTTCGGCGCGCAGGACGAGGCGCTCACCGTCGGCGAGCGGCACCTTGCGCGGGCGATAGGTTCGGGCGGTCATGGAACTCCTCGGGATGGTCACCCCGAACCATACCCGTCATGCGCCAGCGGGCGGTGCGCCGTCCTCCGCGAGCAGCTCGGCCTTCGCCTTGAGCATCTCCTCGCGCGCCTCCGGCGTGGGCTCCGGCCACTTCGGGTCGAGCTCCATCAGCGCGTCGAGGATCACCGCCCCGGCCGCCAGCCGCATGAACCACTTCCGGTCGGCGGGGATGACGTGCCACGGCGCCCACGGCGTCGACGTGCTGGACAGCATGTCGCCGAAGGCCGCCTGGTACTCGTCCCAGTGGACCCGCTCCCGGGCGTCGGACGCGGAGAACTTCCAGTTCGACTCAGGCTCCTCGATCCGGTCGAGGAAGCGCTGCTTCTGCTCGTCCTTCGAGACGTTGAGGAACAGCTTGACGATCTTCGTCCCGTTGTCGGTGAGGTAGCGCTCCCAGTCGTTGATCTCCCGGAACCGGCGCTGCCAGACGTCCTTGCCCTTCGACGACGTCGGCATCTTCTGCCCGTCGAGGATCTGCGGGTGCACGCGGACGACGAGCACCTCCTCGTAGTAGGAGCGGTTGAAGATGCCGATCATCCCGCGAGCCGGCAGCCGGAGGGCCGTGCGCCACAGGTAGTCGTGGTCGCGCTCCAGCTCCGAGGGGACCTTGAACGACGTCACCTCGACGCCCTGCGGGTTCACGCCGCTCATCACGTGGCGGATCGTCCCGTCCTTGCCGGCGGCGTCCATCGCCTGGAAGATCACGAGCAGGCTCCACGTGTCCTGCGCCGCGAGCCGCATCTGGAACTCGGACAGCCACTCGACGCCCTGCTGGAGGAGCTCGGTCGCCTGCTCCTTCTTCACGGAACCCGTGTAGCGCGGGTCGAAGTCCTTCGGGAGTCGGACCTTCGAGCCCGGTTTGACGGTGAGCGGCTCGATGAGCTCGTGGATCCGGGCGAAACGCTGGTCGGGCATCGGTGGGCATCCTCGCGGCGACGTGGCGCGCCCATGCTAGCCGCCCCGCGCGAGCCCGACCGGCGATAGGCTGGATCACCCGCACGGAGCACAGACCCCATGGAGCATCGCCGCCTCGGCCGGACCGGCCGCGACGTCAGCGTGATCGGCTTCGGCGCGTGGGCGATCGGCGGCTCGTGGGGCTCGGTCGACGACGCGGACAGCCTCCGGGCGCTGCACGCGGCGGCCGACGCGGGCGTGACGCTCATCGACACGGCCGACGTGTACGGCGACGGCCGCTCCGAGCGCGTCATCCGCCAGTTCCTCGCGGAGCGGCCCGGGGAGCGGTTCTTCGTGGCCACGAAGATCGGCCGCCGGGCGCCGCTCGACGTGCGCGAGTACACGCCGGACGCCTTCCGCGGCTGGATCGACCGGTCGCGCGAGAACCTCGGCATGGACACGCTCGACCTCGTGCAGCTCCACTGCCTCCCGACGCAGGCGTACTACATGCCGGAGCTGTTCGCGGCGCTCGACGAGCTCGTCGCCGAGGGCGCGCTCGCGGCGTACGGCGTCAGCGTCGAGAAGGTCGAGGAGGGGCTGAAGGCGCTCGAGTACCCGAACCTCGCCACGATCCAGATCGTGTTCAACGCGTTCCGCCAGCGTCCGGCGGAGCGGTTCCTGGGCGAGGCGCTGCGGCGCGACGTCGGCGTGATCGCGCGCGTGCCGCTGGCGAGCGGGATGCTCACCGGCAAGCTGCGCGCCGACACGGCGTTCGAGGCCGAGGACCACCGGCTGTTCAACCGGCACGGCGAGAGCTTCGACGTCGGCGAGACGTTCGCGGGCGTCGACTACGAGACGGGCCTCGCGGCGGTGGAGGAGCTCCGGGGGCTCGTGCCGGACGGCGCGACGCTCGCCCAGCTCGCGCTGCGCTGGGTCCTCATGCATCCCGGCATCACGACGACGATCCCGGGCGCGAAGACGCCCGAGCAGGCCCGCGCGAACGCCGCCGCGGCCGGCCTGCCGGCGCTCGATGACCCGACGATGGAGACGATCGGCGCCGTGTACGACGAGCACATCCGGCCGCTCGTCCACCAGCGCTGGTAGGAGGCACGCCGATGGCCGTCACGTATCGCGTCCCGGGCGCCGTCCTCACCGAGCGCGAGCACCGCGTCCCGCTCGACCACGCCGCTTCCGACGGGCCGTCGATCACGGTGTTCACCCGCGAGGTCGCGGCGCCCGACGGCGCGGATCGCCCGTACCTCGTGTTCCTCCAGGGGGGCCCGGGCTTCGAGGCGTCCCGCCCCACCAGCCCGCCCAGCGGCTGGATGCAGCGCGCGCTCCAGCAGTACCGCGTGCTGCTGCTCGACCAGCGGGGGACCGGCCGCTCGACGCCGGTCGGGCGCGACGATCCCGGGCGCAGACCCCGGCCGATCAGGCCGCGTACCTCGCCCACTTCCGGGCCGACGCGATCGTCCGTGACTGCGAGGCCGTTCGTGGCGAGCTCGGCTCGCCGCCGTGGACCGTGCTCGGCCAGAGCTTCGGCGGGTTCACGACGCTCACCTACCTGTCGTTCGCGCCGGAGGGCCTCCGGGAGGCGCTGATCACCGGCGGGCTGACGCCGGTCGGCCGGTCCGCGGACGACGTCTACGGCGCGACGTACGGGCTGGCGGCGGCGGCGCTGGATCGCTACTACGCCCGCTACCCCGATGACCGGGCTCGCGCCCGCGCCATCCGCGAGCGGCTCGACGGTGAGGACGTGCGCCTGCCGGGTGGCGATCGGCTGACCGGCCGACGGTTCTCGCAGCTGGGCATGTGGCTCGGGGACTCCGCGGGGTTCGAGCTGCTCCACCACGTGCTGGAGCTGCCGTTCGGGTCGTCCGCCTTCCTGCACGACATCGAGCGGGCGAACGGCTGGGCGCGCAACCCGATCTACGCGACGCTCCACGAGAGCTCGTACGCGGACGGCGTCGCGACCCGCTGGTCGGCGTCCCGCCTCCTGCCCGACCGCTTCCGCGAGCCCGACGCGTTCACCGCCGAGCACGTGTTCCCGTGGATGTGGGAGGACTACGCCGGGCTCCATGGCCACCGCGAGGCGGCGAACCTCCTCGCCGAGCACGAGTGGCCGCGCCTGTACGACGCGGACCGGCTCGCCCGCAACGAGGTCCCGGTCGCCGCGACGATCTACACCAACGACGTCTACGTGGTGCGCGACTTCGCCGTCGAGACGGCGGCGCTCGTCAAGGGCATCCGCACCTGGGAGACGAACGAGCTCGAGCACAACGGCCTGCGCGCCGATGGCGAGCGCGTGCTCGGCCGGCTCCTGGACCTCGTGCAGGGCCGCGCCTGAGCGTCAGGTCGCGGGCGGGGTCTCGCCCGGGGTCTCGCCGGCTCGGAGGTCGATCACCCGGCGGTCGGTGACGATCGCAGTGATGAGCGATGCCGGCGTGACGTCGAACGCCGGGTTGAGGGTGCGGGTCGCCGCGGGCGCGCTCGGCACGCCGCGGAACGCGATCACCTCGGCCGCCCCGCGCTCCTCGATCTCGATCGCCGTCCCATCCGGGGTCGCGAGGTCGACCGTGGATTCCGGCGCGACGACGATGAACGGGACGCCCGCGTGGCGTGCCGCGAGCGCAAGCGAGAACGAGCCGACCTTGTTCGCCGTGTCGCCGTTGGCGGTGACCCGGTCGGCGCCGATGAGCACGACGTCCGCCATGCCGCGGGCGAGCACCGATGCCGCCGCCCCGTCGACGAGGAGGCGGAACGGGGCGCCCATCTGCTCGAGCTCCCAGGCGGTCAGCCGGCCACCCTGGAGCAGCGGGCGCGTCTCGAGCGGCAGCGCCTCCTCGAGGACGCCGCGGGCATGCAGCTCCCCGATGACGCCGAGCGCCGTGCCGCGCTCGACCGCCGCGAGGGCGCCGGTGTTGCAGATCGTCATCGCCCGGATGGCCTGGCGGTCGACCAGGCGCTGCACGAGGTCCGCGCCGCGGGTGGCCATGGCCGCGCACGCGACGATGTCCTCGTCGCGGATCGCGATCGCCTCCTCGAGGACGGCTTCCGGGCCCGCCTCGAGCCGTGCGAGCGCCCGGTCCACGCCCCAGGCGAGGTTGACGGCGGTGGGACGGGCGGCGCGCAGGGCGCCGGCGTCGGCCCGGACCCGGTCGGGGTCGGCGGGCTCGCCACGCCGCCGGGCGAGGAGCGCGACGCCCATCGCGCCCGCCACGCCGAGCGCCGGGGCGCCGCGGACCGCGAGCCGGGCGATCGCATCGACGAGGGCGTCGAGGGTCGTGACCCGGAGCACGACGAGCTCGTCGGGGAGGCGGGTCTGGTCGATGAGCTGGATACCGCCGTCGACCCAGTCGATGGTGCGCGTCACCGGCCCATCTTCGCAGGTGCGGACGGCACACTAGGGCCGACGCAACGACCCCGACACGGAGGGCCACGTCCATCGCATCACGCACACCGCCCCCGAGCTCGTGGCGCAGCTCCGGCCGATGCGGGCGGAGAGCCTCGCGTCGATCGAGGGGCTCGTGCCGGCGGACCTCGAGCGGACGGGGACGCACTCGCTGCTCGGGGTGGTGACGATGGCGGAGCTGCTCAACGAGTGGGTCGCGCACGACACGATGCACATCGTCCAGGCGGAGCGGGCGCTCATCCAGCCGTTCATCGCCGCGAGCGGCCCGTGGCGCGGGTACTTCGCGGACCACGACGTGGAGCGACGGGCCGCGTCCTGACGGGATCGGGCCCCGGTCAGCTCCCGTTCTGGGCCGTGACGACGGTCACGGGGACGGACACCGCCCGCCGCAGTCGCGCCGGGACGTCCTGACCCAGCCATCGGGAGACGCCCGACGGGAGCGTGGACAGGATGATCTCGTCCACCGCCACCGCCCGGATGGCGTCCTGCGCCGCCGCGATGGGGTCCGCGCAGCCGACCTCGCCGGCGGCATCGGCGCCCATCGCCTCGAGCCGGCCGAGGACCGCGGTCAATCGCTCCTGCGCGGCGGCCTCGGCCTCCCGCTCGTCCCAGGTCAGGGCATGGGTGATCGGCGTGGCAGGGACGACGACGTGGAAGTGGGCTTCGTCGGCCTCGACGCGCTCGCGGACCGCAGCCATGAGCGTGGGGCTCGAGAGCGTCTGGTTGGCGACGATGAGGTACGAGGGCATCGGACCCTCCTGTACGTCGGCGCTGGTGGAAAGAGGGTACGCCGCGGGGCAAGCGGCGGATCTCGGACGGCCTCGCCGGCGGGCGCCTAAGAGATCCCGAACGCCCCGAGCGCCTTCGCGATGAGCCACGCGCCGAACACGAGGCTGAGCTCGATCAGCAGCACCCGGCTGTGAGCCGCCCGGCGCGGCGCGGGGTGGGGCAGAATCGTCCGCGTGGAACAACCGCCGCTGCGTGTCGTCATCGCGGAGGACTCGGCCCTCATCCGGGAGGGCCTGGCCCGGGTGATCCGCGACTCCGGCGGCGAGGTCGTCGCGATGGTCGGCGACGGGCCGAGCCTCGTGGAGGCGGTCGTGGCCCATCGGCCGGACGTGTCGGTGGTCGACGTCCGGATGCCGCCGACCCAGCGTGACGAGGGCCTGCGGGCGGCGATCGAGGCCCGGCGCCAGGTGCCCGGGCGCGCCGGTGCTGGTGCTCAGCCAGTACGTGGAGCGGCAGTACGCGACGGAGCTGCTCGCGGACCGCGCGGGCGGCGTCGGCTACCTGCTCAAGGACCGGGTCGCGGACATCCGGGAGTTCATGGACGCGCTGCGGCGGGTCGCCCGCGGCGGCACGGCGCTGGACCCGGAGGTCGTCGCGCAGCTGATGGTGCCGCGCCAGGCCGACGACCGGCTGCACTCGCTGACGCCCCGGGAGCGCGAGGTGCTGGCCGCGATGGCCGAGGGCCGGACGAACATGGGGGTCGCGACGCTGCTCTCGATCTCGGAGGGCGCCACCGAGAAGCACATCAGCAACATCTTCGGCAAGCTCGAGCTGCCCGACTCGGAGAACGACCACCGCCGGGTGCTGGCGGTGCTCACGTACCTGGGCTCGTAGGCCTTCGCCGCTCGCAGCCCGCCTCCCTCCCGTGGACGCTGGCCGCTCCGCTGCGGGGCCGCGTCCGACGACGCTAGCGCGGCTCCTGCGCGGCGGCCGGGATCTCGGCACGAACGACGGTCGGTCCGCCCTCGGGCGACGTGACCGCCAGCCGGCCATCGAGCGCCTCGACCCGGCCCGCAAGCCCCGTGAGCCCGCCCGCGGGCAGGAGCGACGCCCCGCCGCGGCCGTCGTCCCGGACCTCGATGACGAGCAGCGGCCCCTCGCGGCGCACGTGCACCTCGGCGTGCGCAGCCCGCGAGTGCTTCGCGACGTTCGCCAGCGCCTCCGCGACGACGAAGTAGGCCGCACGCTCCACGGCGTCGGACGCGCGCTCGCCCGCGGGCAGCGACGCGAGCACGACCGTCGGGCACCGGCGATTGCCCGGCGAGCGCCGACAACGCCGGCACGAGGCCGCGGTCCATGAGGATCGACGGCGCGATGCCGCGGACGAGGCTGCGGATCTCGGCCAGCGCGAGCCGCGCCTGCTCCCGGGCATCGACGACGAGGTCCTTCGCCGCCGTGGGGTCGGTGTCCATCTTGTCGGCCGCCAGCCCGAGGTTGATCGTGAGCATGACGAGCCGCTGCTGCGCCCCGTCGTGGAGGTCGCGCTCGATCCGGCGGAGCTCGGACGCCTCGACGTCGAGGACCGCCTTGCGGCTCACCTCCAGCGTCTCGACCCGCTGCTCGAGCGCCGCGGTCCCCGAGTCGCACAGGAGGACGGCGACGACCTGCCGGTGGAGCGCCATGAGGCCCTGGGCCGCGAACGACGACACCGGCAGCAGGACGACGCCCGCGACGAGCGACACGATCGCCACGGCAGGCGCGTTGAGCGTCGACAGCCTCGACAGGGCGGGCAGGACAGGTCCCGCCGCGAGGTCGAGGCCGCCGAGGACCTCGCCGGTGAGCAGCGTCCACACGGGGACCGAGAGCAGGAACAGGGTCGCGCCCCACAGCGCGACGACCGCCGCGAACTCGAGCACGGTCAGCGGGAAGGCGATGAACACGTAGCCGACGTCCCGCCACCGGTTCACGTCGAGGAACAGGGCCGTGAGGAGGTCGCGGATGCCGGTGCCGTACGGCCGGTATGCGTGCGGGACCAGCGGCCGATGGTCGGCGACCTGGGCCCGCCTGCGCTCGATGCGGGCGACGATCCGCGAGCCCTCGATCGCGAACACGATCAGCACGACGCCGATGCCCACGAACAGCAGCGAGACGCCGGTCGACAGGATCCCGATGATCGCCAGGAACGCGAACAGCTCCACCCAGAACCCGGCGATGATGGCGCCGGTGGCGAGCCAGGTCGCCGGGTGGAGCGGAGCGCGGATGAAGCGCGTGACGATGCCCCGCTCCCGCTCCGCATCCTCGGGCCCGAAGGCGCCGAGGACGAGGAGCAGCCCCAGGAGCAGGAGCGGGACGCCGATCACGCGGGGTCGGAGCCGGGCTGCGGGGGCAGCGTCGAGGTCGCGTCGTCGTCGTACGTGACGACCGGCGTGGCGTCGACCTCGGCCGGGGCGTCAGCCGTCGAGCCGGTCGGACGTGGCCGACGGGCTCGGCCGCGGCGAACGTCGGCCGGTGCGGGAGCCGCGGCCTGCGCGGCGGCCGCGGGTGCCGGCTCGGACGAGCCGCGGAACGACGCGACGAGCAGGCCGACGCCGAGCGCGACGAACAGGCCGGGGATGACGAGCGCCCCGCTGAGCCAGCCCGGGATCACGACGTCCGCGAGGGCGATGACGCCGAACACGATCAGCACGGATCCGATGATGAGCCCGGCCCGGCCGGGCCGCTCGGTGCGGGCGGCACGGGACCGCTCGTACTCGGCGTTCCAGGCGGGGTTCCAGGCCGGGGCGCCGCCGGCCGCGTAGCCCGTGGCGTAGGCGGCCCCGGACGTGGCGGCGGTCCGGTCGTGCCCGGTGCGGCGGCCGGCTGGGTCCAGCCGGCCTGACCGGGCGTCCCGGCGCCGGCGGCGTACCCGGCGCCCCAGGCGCCGGCCGGAACGGGTCCGCCCTGGAACGGGTTCACCGGGATCACGAACGCGAGCACGATGTAGAGGAGGAGGACGAGGCCGCCGGTGAAGATCGTGGCCAGGACCCACAGGATCCGGACGATCGTCGGATCGACCTCGAGGTATTCGGCCATGCCGCCGGCGATGCCGGTCAGGACACGATCGGTGCGGCTGCGGTACAGGCGTCGCGGGTTCACTTGCAATCTCCCTCTGCGCTGATGGTCACGCTGCCGACGTTGGCCGTGACGGCCAGGTCGACGTGGGCCTGGGTGGTGGTGGTGGCGGGCGTCGTCAGCACGTCGCCGACGCGGACGAGCCCTTCGGTGTCGACGGACCCGAGCGCGGCCTGGCTGGACAGCCGGACCGCGGTGCCGTCGGGGATGCACACCTGGACGGAGCCGGCGTTGGCCTCGATGCGGCCCGAGACGTCGCCGCTCCCCGGCAGGTGCAGGGTGGCGGCCCCGGCGTTGACGTTGACGTCGAGCCGGTCCAGGGTCGCCTCCGCGAGGTCGACGGTCACCGCACCGGCGTTCAGGTCGAGCCCGAACGTGCCGAGCCGCGCGCCGGCCAGGTCGAGCGTCCCGCGGCCCGCGTTGACGTCGGTGTCGAGGTCGAGCTGCGTGCCGGTGGGGAGCGTCACGTCCCAGTCGTCGGGACCCGCGTTCCAGCCCCACCGGTTCCGGTCGGCGCTGGACGAGATGGACAGCGCATCGGTCGATTCGGACACCTCGGCGGTCCGGTTGCGGCCGTTGGTGCCGCCCAGCGACCAGGCCGTGCCCGGGGCGGTCGTCACGGCGAGGTCGCCGCACGACAGCTCGATCTCGACCTGGGCCGACGTGCCGAACGTGCCCTCCCGGCTGATGGCCGTCCCGCCGTCGGTGACGGCGTCGGTGCACGGCGTCGGGAACGCCGGGATCTCGGGCACCGCGACGAACATCGCGCCGAGCATCAGGCCCGGCACGGCCGCCGCGACGACGCCGCCCGGCACGGCGGCGCGGGTGCGGCGGAGCACGAGGCCGGCGCCGATCGCGATGACGGCCAGCGGCCACCAGGCGAGCGCGTCGGCGACGCGGGCCTCGTCGAGGACCCCCGCCGAGACGAGGAGCGTGACGCCGCCCGCGGCGACGAGGAACACTCCGAAATACAGCAAACCGCGTCTCACGGTCATGGCATCCATCCCTCCAGGAACGGTCGTGGTGCGCGGACCGGGCCTGGATCGGGCTGATCGGCGGGTCCGCACTGGGCTCATCGGTGATGCCCTGACTGTGCGCGTCGACCCGGCTCGCGCCCAGCCGGGCAGCGGGCGTCATGAACCGGCGGGATGCCCCCGTGGGGGAGTGGGGCTAGCCCCACCTCGCGAGCGACGGATGACGTACGGCGCGGATCGTCGCCCGCCCGTCGGTGCCGTTCAGACCGTCAGGCGCGAGGCTCCGCGTCCTGACGGACCTCGTCGTCTCCCTTTCGCCACTTCGGCGTCGGCCGGCATGACCGTCGTGCGGTCCTCCGACGGCGGCTCGGGGAGGCCCGCCACGGGCGCCTCGTCGGGCAGCGGGCCGTCGACGGGCTCCGGGTCCTCCCACACGACCGGGCCGGCCGCGTCGAGGACGGTGGCCACGTCCCGCTTCCGGCGGCCGCGCCGGGCACGGACGATCTCGCCGGCGTTGTCGACGAGGATGAACAGCCCGAGCGCGCCCAGCCCGACGAGCAGCAGCTCGCGCAGGTAGTGGAAGGCGAGGAGGATCGACGCGATCGCCGCCAGGATCACGGTGATCCGCAGCAGGAGCGTCTCGACTCGCCGCTGCGCGAACGACTCGATCGCGAGATAGCCGATCACGAGCAGGAGGAGCGTCGGCGCGATCGGCAGCAGCCGGAACCACAGGATGATCGCGAGGGCGAGCACGAGCACGCCGACGCTGAGCGCCGCCCAGGTCTCGGCGAACACGCGCCGGTTCGTCGTGTCGGGCAGCTCGGGTACCGCGGCGTGCGAGAGGTGCGAGCGTGGGTCGCCCCGATACCCGGCGTCATAGCGGACGAGGAAGCTGCGTGCGCCCGGCGATCGCCGCCTTGAGCTCGGCCGACGAGGATCGGAGCGCGGCCAGGCGCGCCTCGCTCGCCCTGACCTCGTGCGCGCGTCGCTCGCGATACGCGCTCGACGCCCGACGTGCCGGCGAGCGCCCGCACCTCGATGCCCATGCCCGGCAGCACCGCCGAGAGGGCGTCCGCATCCTCGATCACCGCGGCCCGCTCGGCCTCGAGCGTCGCGATCCGGGCGACGAGGACCTCGCGGGTGTCGGCCGGGGTCGCGGCGCTGGCGAGCCCGACGAACCCGAGCGGGATCGTTCCACGACTGGCGCACCGAGCCGGTCCGGGTGTACTTCGGGCCGGCCGGGGCGCGCTCGCCGGCGAGGCGGTCGCCGGTGTCGAGGCCCCACAGGCCGCGATACCCGTCGACCCACGGCGTGGCGTCCGAGATGAGGATCGGCGACCACTCGACCTCCTGCCCGGGGCCGACGGTGAGCCCGTCGCCGCGCGCGTAGTCGACGAACGGCACCGACACGAGGCGCTTGAGGGCCTCCGCGAGGTCGCCCGGGTCCGGCTGGTTGAGGGTGTCCCGCCACATCCGGCGGACGACGTCGAGCACGCCGTGGAGGAGCCGCTCGCCGGGGAGCGGCAGCCGCATGATGTACTCGCCGCGCTCCATGTACGTCGCGTGCGAGCCGGCGCCCGGGAACACGATGACGTGGTCGCCGTCCTTCTGGAGCTTCGGGTCGTCCCAGCGGCGGCGGAGGTCCGCGCCGTGCTCGTCGTGGGCGGCGGCCGCGAACCAGATGGGCCGGGTCGAGCCGTCGGGCAGCTCCTCGAGGATGACGAACGCCTGCTCCCAGTCCGCCTCGTGGTCGTTGGCGCCGTCGAACGTCGAGCGCCAGTCGTTCATCGGGTAGAAGAACAGGTACTGGAGGAAGACCCAGCCGCCGCGTCGCGACACCCGCCCGTGGTACGAGACACGCGGGTCCGCACGTCGCAGCCCGTCGTACTTGACCTTCGCGGCCGCTGCCGTGCCGCCCGGCACCTTGCCGCGGACGAGCAGCGAGGCGACGAGCGCGGCATCGAGGATCCGGGCCAGGATGCCGACCCGGGCCAGCCGGCCGGGCGCATCGAACACGTCGCGGTCGGGCCGCTGGTTGAAGCGCGCGATCTCGATCGGGTTCATGGGCGCCTGGACGAAGCGCAGGAAGCGGATCGCGGCCTGGTCTGCCTCGCCGTCCGCCACGAGGCGGGCCTCGTTCAGCTCACCGGCCGGGATGACGACCCGCAGCTCCTGTGCCGATGCGCCCGCGAGCAGCGCCGCGGACTCGAGGTACCGCTCCGCCGGCATCGGGAAGAACATCTCCCCGTGGGTGAACCGGAGGATCGGCTCGTACTGGCGGAGGAGCGCGAGGTCGTCCGCGTCGTGCGTGGCCGTGGCGGAGCCGGGCACGAGCGGCGGTCGCGCCGGTCATGACGCGGCCGTCGGCGGCGGCACGTCCGCCACCGGCGCGAGCGTGACGCCCACGAGCTCGCGGATGTCGCGCTGGTTCAGGTAGAACACCGTCACGACGTTGAGGAACATCCACAGCTCGCTGCCCGAGCCCGCAACGAACGCGATGATGTCGATCGCGACCGAGACGCCGGTGATCACCATCGCCAGCAGCCAGCCCGTCCGCTTGCCGGCGAGCAGCATCAGCGCCGAGACCAGCAGGACCGCGGCGACCAGGATCAGGGCGCCTGCCGCCCCGGGCGTCTCGCGGATCGCCGCCCCGACGCCGGGCATGCGCAGCGCCTCGCCGATCGGTCCGTCGTTGAGCGAGAAGGCGCCACCGAGGACGAGGATGATCAGGATCGACTTGACGACCATCAGCCCGACGAGGATGTAGAGCGTGACGGGCTTCCGCCGGGCGGCGGCGGGCGCGGGCGCGTCGGACATGGGTGCCATGGTGGGCCCCGTCGCCTCATCGTGCACGCTCATCCCGCCGCGCCACCGATGATCCGGAGGGCGCCGGGCTCGACCCGCGCCTCCAGCCAGGCCGGCGGGTAGGCGTCGCCATCCACCTGGGTCGGGGCGGCGGGCGTCATCTCCACCCGCACCTCGTGACCCGCGAGCCGCATCGAGTGGCCGGACGCCGACGAGCCACGCGTCTCGGCGATCATCAGCTCGAACATCCCGCGCACCCCGCCGACGATCCCGCCCCGGGGCAGGACGAACACGTGGAGCAGGCCGTCCGCGGCATCGAGCGGGAGGCGCGGCCGGAGCGTCCCGGGGATCGCCTCGCCACAGTTCGCGACGAGCACGACGACGGCCTCGAGCTCGATGCGGACGCCGTCGACGACGAGCGTCGTCGCCTGCGGCTGGAGGCGCGGCAGCAGCCGGCTCGCGGCGAGGAAGTAGGCGGCGATCCCGTACCGGCGCTTCTGCTCCCGATCCGTCGCCGCGATGAGCTGGGCATCGAACCCGGTCCCGCACGCGACGCCGAAGCCCATGCTGGGCATCGCTCCGGCTGCCGGGTCGCCGGGCGGCGCGACGAACTGCACCGTCGCGTGGTCGAAGGGGGTCGCGACACCCGTCGCCAGCGCCTCGAGCGCGGCCGGCAGGGCGCGTGGCACGCCGACGGCCGTCGCGTACAGGTTGCCGGTGCCGCAGGGGAGGATGCCCACCTCGACGCCCGACGCCGCGAGCGCCTCCGACGCGTCGCGCAGCGTCCCGTCGCCGCCCGCGATGACGACGAGCCGGTCGCCCCGGGCGAGCGCCGTGCGCGTCGCGGCGGCGATCGTCGCCGGGTCACCGGACTCCACGACCTCCAGGTCGTCGAACCCGCGCCGGCCGATGGCGGCGCGCGCGTCATCGATCAGCGAGGCGCGGACCGCGGCGTCGCGGATCCGGGAGGCGAGCGGGCTGACGACGAGCGTGGCGGTGGGCACGGCAGAGCACCTGGGGACGGGAGGCGGTGTCCGCGAAGGCTAGCGAACGAAGCCGGTGCCGCGCGTCACGCGAATCGCACGATGCGCCCGCTCACGGCGCGGCGTGCAGGGTCTCCATGCGCCGCCGAACGTGCCGCACAATGGGTCTCCGCGATCGGAGCCGCCCCGTCCCGCTCCGAGACTTGAGGTGAACGATGTTCAACGGCACGCTGCTCGACTTCTTCTGGACCATGGCGATCATCTTCTTCTGGGTGATCGCGATCATGATCTGGTTCCGCTGCTTCATGGACCTGTTCGGTCGCGAGGACCTGAGCGGCGTCATGAAGGGCGTCTGGATCGTCGCCCTGATCATCATCCCGTGGCTCGGCGCGCTGGTGTACATCATCACCCGCCCGAAGGTCACCGCCACCGACGTCCAGATGATGGTCCGCGCGGAAGCGGCCGGGCAGGCGGCGGCGAAGGTGTCCACGGCCGACGAGCTGGCGAAGCTCGCCGACCTCAAGGAGAAGGGCGTCATCAACGACGCGCAGTACGAGGAGCTCAAGGCGAAGCTCATCGCCTGACCCCCGACACGATCAGAGGCCCGGTCCCGCGAGGGGCCGGGCCTCGGTCGTTAACGGCGCGACGGTCAGGCGGCCGGTGCGTCGGGCTCGCGGCGCAGGCCACCCGAGAACCGCAGCAGCACGACGTGCAGCGCGGCGATGTAGACGAGCAGCGCGATCACGAGCAGCGTCACGATCGTGATCAGCGTCCTGATCTGGTCGAACCGGCCCGTCACGTCGGCCCGTGCCTCATTGAGGCGCGCCTCGGCGTCGGTGAACCGGGTCGACACGTTGTCGAGCGCGGTCTGGACGGCGGGCGCGGCGTCGGCCACCCGCTGGGCGCTCTCGCGGATCGCCGTCCCGGCGCGGTTCGCCTCGAGGATCCCCGTGATCCGCTCGTCGACGGCCCGGATGGCCTCGTCGACCCTCGCGAGCGCGTCGATCGGTTCCTGCGGAACCGTCACGCCGGGCAGGAAGCGCGTGATCGTCTGCACCCGGTCGAGCGCGGACACGAGCTGGCTGTGCGCGTCGGCATACGCGGCCCGGATCGGGGTGTAGCGCTCGGACAGGCTCGACAGGCGCGTCGACAGCGCCTGGGCAGCGGCCGGCGCCACCACCGCCTCGGACGTGGCCACCGCCGTCGCGGCGTCGGCGACCTCCTGGACCGTCGAGCCCATCTGCGTGACCCGGTCGTCGGCGGCCTGGAGCGCAGGGATCCCGCGGCCGAGGGCGTCGTCGATGCTGGTGGCGATGGAGTCGACCTGGTCGACCGCCCAGCCGCGCGCCAGGAGCACGACGATCGCGAGGACGATGCACACCCCGATGCCGACGACGGCGACGACCTGACCGCCGACGCTGGCGGCCTTGCGTGACGTGCCGACGCTCGACGTCGTCGGCTGCGGATCGTCGGTCATGGGAGGGTCCTCCGGGCGGTGGTTCCGGGCGCGTGACGGTGCCCGGCGGCTGGCGAAGCCTACCCCAACCGTCCGCGCGCACGGTACCTGTCAGAATGCCCGCCATGCATGGAGGGGACCCCGAGGGCGAGCCGTACCACGCCCCGGCCGCCGAGGTCCCGGGTCCTGACGCGACCCCGGCGGCGCCCGCCGAGCCCCGCTGGTGGCGGCTCCGCGTCACGACCTGGCGCGAGCTCCTCCTGTTCCTCGGCCTCCTGTTCTGCTTCGGCTACTTCCAGCAGGTCCCGGCCTGGAACGAGTACAGCCGCTACGACCTCGTGCGGGCCATCGTGGAGGACGGCTCGACGCAGATCGACCGGTTCCACGACAACACCGGCGACAAGTCGTTCCGTGACGGGCACTACTACTCGGACAAGGCGCCCGGCACGTCGTTCGTCGCGGTGCCGGCCTACGCCGCGCTGCTCGGGGTCTCGGCGATCACCGGGCAGGGCGTCCCCGACCAGCAGGCCGCGGTCGCGGTCCTGTCGTTCGTTGCGAGCGGCCTCCTGACCGCGATCCTCGCCGTCCTCCTGCTCCGGTTCCTGCGGCCGGCCGTCGGGGAGGTCTGGGCGCTGGTCGTGGCGGTGGGCTACGGGCTGGGCTCGATCGCGTTCCCGTTCGCCACGATGCTGTTCGGCCACGCCGCCTCGACGTTCTTCCTGTTCGCCGCCTTCTACGCGCTGTGGCGGGCACGCGAGCGTGGCGCCGGCCACGGCCCATGGCTCGCCGTCCTCGCCGGGTTCCTGGGCGGCTGGGCGGTCCTGTCCGACGTGTCGTGCGGGCTGGGTGTCGTGATCCTCGGCGCCTACGCGCTGCTCGCCGGGCCGGACCACGGCCGCTGGGGCGGCTCGCGGGTGCCGTTCCTCCGCCGGGTCGACCTGCGGACGCCGTTCCTCGTCGGGATCGGCGGGATCCTGCCCGCCGCGCTGCTGTTCGCGTACAACGCGGTCTCGTTCGGGAGCCCGCTCAGCCTCGGCTATAACAACCTCGTGAGCGGCGGGTTCGCCGCCGGCATGAGCCAGGGGATCCTGGGCGTCACCGTGCCCAGGCTCGAGGTCCTCGCCGACCTGCTCGTCGGGCCGCGCGGGCTCCTGCGGCTCGCGCCCTGGTTCGTGCTCGTCCCCGTCGGGCTCCTCGCGTTCCGCCGCCGCGGCCTGCGCGCCGAGGTCGCGGTGAGCGTCGCGATGGTCGTCGGGTTCCTCCTGTTCAACGCCGGCTACTACCTGCCGTTCGGGGGCTGGACGCCCGGGCCGCGGTTCCTGACGCCGGCGCTGCCGTTCGCGGCGATCCTCGTCGCGCTCGCTCCGTCGCGGGTGCGCCCGCTGACAGGCGTCCTCATCGCCGCCTCGATCGTCCTGGTGTTCATCGCGACCGTGACGATGCCCAACGCCCCGGAGCGCTACGAGGACCCGCTGGTCGGGCTGTGGCTGCCGCGGTTCCTCGCCGGCGACCTCGCGCTCACGGGCGCCTGGCTCGACTGGGGCGTTGCCTCGATCGGCGCCCTCGCCGTGCTCCTGGTCGGGATCGCGCTGGCGGAGGCGGGCCTCGTGGCGACGTTCTTCCACGGCCGCATCGCACGGATCACCACCGCGGCGACCACGGCCGGCCTCGTCGTGCTGCTGCTCGTGTTCTCGACGCCGTACATGCCGTGGCCGACGATCGCCATGGCCGTCACGCCCGAGGCCGATCGGGGGATCCGCATCACGGAGACAGGCTCGGCCCGGGTCGCCGATGACGGCGAGACCGGCGTGTCGATCTGGGCGAGCCTGCGCAACACCGGTCCCGTCGTCGACGACACGAAGATCGTGTTCACGGTGCATACCGGCCCGGGCGCGGCGTGGACCTCGTGGAACGGCGACGTGCGCTGGACGACCGGCGACCGGCGCGTCGCGCGCGTCCGCTGGGACGCCTCGGGCGAGCCGCCCGGCGACTATCCGTACGACGTCCGGGTGGTGTCCCAGGCGGACGAGGACGTGGTCTACGCGGACCTGCCCAACGCCGGGATCATCCGGCTCGGGCCCTGAGCCGCGTCAGGTGCGGATCGTCAGGTCGATGGCCAGGAGGTCGCCGAGCTCGAGGCGCTCCGCGCGCCGGACCGCGTCCTTGACCGGGACGAGGTAGCCGCCGTCCTTCGGGAACAGGGAGGTCTGGAAGGTCGTGTCACCGATCGTGACCGTCACCGGGATGACGCCCCAGCCGTAGGTGGCGACAGGCGCGACCAGGTGCAGCAGCTCGGCACCGTCGGGCGGCACGGCGACGAAGTGGAACGGCGACGGGCCGCGCCAGTAGACGAGCTCGCCATCGAACGTGAGCCGGACGGACGCGGGATCGAGCATCGCGCCGAGCGTACCGCGGCGCCTGCCCGGCGTCGTAGCATCAGGCGATGGTGACGTCCCCGCCCCTGCGGCCGCCGTTCGTCATCCGCGCCCGCGTCCTCACGCCGCTCGGCGCGGGCGGGACGCGCTACGAGCGCGACGGCCGGGTCGAGGTCGACGCGACGGGGCGGCTGGTCACGGTCGGGCCCTGGCACGACGCCGCTGCGGACGCCGAACAGGCGCCGATCGATCTCCGGCCGCTCGTGCTGATGCCCGGGATGATCGACCTCCACGTCCACCTGCCGCAGCTCCCGAACGCGGGCGTTGGCGCGGGCCTCCACCTGCTCGACTGGCTCGAGCGCTACATCTTCCCGCTCGAGCGCGGCTTCGACGAGGCGACGGCCGAGCGCCTCGCGCCCGCCGCGTGCCGGGCGTTCGCCGCCTCGGGGACGACGACGGCGGTGATGTACGGCGCCGTCTACGAGCCGTCGCTCGACGCGGCGTTCCGGGCCGTCGAGGCGCACGGGATGCGGGCCGTCATCGGCAAGGTGATGATGGATCGCGGGACCTACGACTCCCGGCTGGCCCCGGACAGCATCCTCGACGTCAGCCTCCGGCAGTCCGCCGACCTGTGCAGCCGCTGGCATGGCACGGACGGCGGCCGGCTCCAGTACGCGTTCACGCCGCGGTTCGCCATCAGCTGCAGCCGCGAGATGCTGCGCGAATCGGCGGCCCTGGCCGCGTCGACCGGCGCGTACTGGCAGACCCACCTGTCCGAGGACCACGACGAGCTCGACGAGGTCGCGCGGCTGTTCCCCGAGGCGATCGACTACCTCGACGTCTACGACCGCGCCGCCGGGCTGGGGCCGCGGACGATCCTCGCCCATGCGATCCACCTCTCCGACCGCGAGGTCGCCCGCCTCGCCGAGACGGACACCGCCGTGGCGCACTGCCCGGCGTCGAACCTGTTCCTGTCGTCGGGCGCGATGCCGCTGTCGCACTACCTCGCGCACGGGATCCGGGTCGGCCTCGGGTCGGACGTGTCGGCCGGCGCCGGAGCTGTCGATCTTCGCGAACATGCGCGCCGGCGCCTACACGCAGAGCGGCCTCCACGTGCTCGCCGACGGACGTGGCCCGGAGCCGCTCGACCCGCTGGACTGGCTGCGCCTGGGCACGATCGGTGGCGCGCGGGCGCTGGGGCTGCAGGCCGAGATCGGGTCGCTCGAGGCGGGCAAGGAGGCCGACATGATCGCCGTCGACCCGCGGCTCGTCGCCCCGGTCGAGGGCATCGACTCCGACGACCCGGCCGAGATCATGTCCCGGCTCGCGTTCCGCCCCCACCCGGACATGGTCCGGATGGCCTGGGTCCGGGGGCGGTCGCTCGACGGCCCGCCGGGGGTCGCGTGACCCGGCGCGTCGACCTGCTGCTCGAGGGCGGCACGATCATCGACGGCTCCGGCGCGCCGGGCGTGCCGGGCGGGGTGGCGGTCACGGGGTCGCGGATCGTCCTGCCGGGCGAGGACGAGGTCGTCGATGCGGCGCGGCGTCATCGACGTCACGGGCCATGTCGTCGCGCCCGGGTTCATCGACCTCCACAGCCACGGCGGGCTGATGATCCTCGCCGAGCCGCGCCACGAGCCGAAGGTCCGCCAGGGCGTCACGACCGAGCTGATCGGCGTCGACGGCAACGGCGTATGCGCCGTTCCCGGATCCGCAGGACCTGCGCCGACTTCGTCGTCCTCAACGCTGGCCTCGACGGCCGCCCGGACATCGCGTTCGACTGGGCGACCATCGCCGGGCAGCTCGACCGCTACGACGGCCGGGTCGCCGTCAACGTCGCCACCGTCGTCGGCAACACGCCGCTCCGGATCGCGGCGCTCGGCTGGGACGACGTGCCGGCCGATGCCGCGGCCATCGCCGACCAGCGGGCGCGGCTCCGCGAGGCGATGGAGGACGGGGCGTTCGGGCTGTCGACCGGGCTCGACTACCCGCCGGGCGCCTACGCCACGACCGAGGAGCTGGCGGCGATCGCGGAGGTGGCGGCGCGACCTCGGCGGGATCTACCACACCCATGTCCGCTACCCGCTGGGCGACGGCTTCCTCGACCCGTTCCGGGAGGCGATCGAGATCGGGCGCCGGAGCGGCGCGCCGGCCCACATCACGCACTTCTATCACCGGGCGACGTTCCCGGGCCCGCCGGAGCAGATGCTCGCGCTGGTCGACGACGCCCGGGCCGAGGGGCTCGACGTCACGTTCGACCTGTACCCGTCCGAGTGGGCGAGCACGCGGCTGCTGATCATGCTGCCGACGTGGATCCAGGCCGGCGGCGTCGGCGCCGCTGAAGGAGCGCCTCGCGGATGGCGCCGTGCGTGCCCAGATCCGCGACGAGATGCGGGCGCGAGGGCGCATGTTCGCCGGCGACCGCGCCTGGGACGAGCTGCGGCTCGGCGCGCTGACGCGACCGGAGAACCTCGAGTGGGAGGGCCGGACCCTGGGCGAGCTCATGCGCGCGTCCGGGCGCGACGCCGTCGACGCGATCTGCGACCTGCTGCTCGCCGAGGACCTGCGGCCGAACCAGGTGACGCCGGGGCCGCACCTCGACGGGATCCGGCCGTTCCTGCCAGCACCCGGCGTCGATGATCGGGACCGACGGCGTGCTCATCGGCGACAAGCCCTCGCCACGGTCGTACGGCGCGTACCCGCGGATCCTCGGGCAGCTCGTGCGCGAGGAGCGCTGGCTGGGGCTGGAAGCGGCGGTCCAGCGCATGACCGGCGCCCCGGCCGCGCGCCTGGGGCTGGCCGATCGCGGCCGGATCGCGCGATGGGCTGGCGGCGGACCTCGTCGTGTTCGACCCGGCGACGGTGCGGTCCACTCGCCACGTACGAGGAGCCGCGCCAGTTCCCGGAGGGCATCCCCTACGTGTTCGTGAACGGCGTCGCGGTCGTCGACGGCGGGGAGCACACCGGCGCGACGCCCGGCCGCGCCCTGCGCCGCGGACGAACCTCGTGAGCGCGTCGGCCGCGACGCGGGGCCGGCTCGCCAACCCACGCCGACCCCTCGCGGCGTTCAGCCCGCTCGCCGGGCCACGGGTGCGCCTGCTCCTGACGAGCTTCACGCTGCTGTTCGTCGAGCTGCTGCTGATCCGCTGGATTCCGGCGAACGTCAAGTACGTGGGCTTCTTCAGCAATGCGCTGCTGATGGCGAGCTTCCTCGGCATCGGCGTCGGGATCCTGCTCGGGCGCCGAGGCGTGCGGCCCGCGCTGTCGCCGTTCGCGCCTGCTGCTGCTGGCGACCGTGCTGCTGGTATCACGGCGCGCAGCTGAACGTCCAGGTCGGACGACGCGAGCGAGATCTTGCTCGGCCTCCCGAGACTCCACGAGCGCCGACGTGAACTTCGTCGTGCTGCCTCTGGTGATCGTCCTGGTGACGGCGCTCATGGCCGCGCTCGCGTTGCCGCTCGGGCCCGCTGCTGCGTTCGATGCCGCCGCTGCGTGCCTACGCCATCGACATCGCGGGCTCGATGGCCGGCATCGCGGCGTTCACCGCTCCTCGTCCTGGCTCGAGACGGGGCCGACCGTCTGGTTCATCGTCACGGGCGCGATGCTGCTGCTGCTCGCGCTCGGGGCCGGTCCGACGCCATGGTCCGCCCTCGGCGGCGTGGCGATGCTGCTCGTCATCGGCGGCAGCTGGATCGTCGGCTCGGCGAGCGGCGACATGTGGTCGCCGTACTACCGGATCTCGGCGTTCGCAGCCGACCTCGGGCGCGCCTCGCAGGACGCGTCGGCAGGCCGGCCGCCGGTGTATCTCGAGGTCGACGGCATCCCGCACCAGGCGATCCTGCCCGTCGGAGGAGGCCGCGCGCGACGCTCTGCACCCGCAGCTGTACGCGTGGTTCCCGGATCGGACGTACGACCGCGTCCTCGATCATCGGGTCGGGGTCCGGCACGGACACCGGCCTCGCCCTCGCCGAAGGGCGCGAGCCACGTGGACGCGGTGGAGATCGACCCGCGCCTCGCCCGGATCGGCGCGAGTTCCATCCCGAGCGGCGTGTACGACGGACCCGCGCGTCATCGCTCCACGTGAACGACGGGCGGGCATTCCTGCGCGGGACCGACGAGCTAGTACGACCTGATCATCTACGCGCCAGACGGACTCACTCACGCTCGTGAGCTCGACGGCCGGCGTGCGCCTCGAGTCGTTCCTGTTCACCGAGGAGTCGATCCGCGCCGCGCGCGACCACCTCGCTCCGGGCGGCCTGTTCGTGATGTACAACACCTACTGGGAGCCGTGGCTGGTCACCAAGCTCGACACGATGCTGGCCGACGAGTTCGGGTCGCCGTCGCCTCGTGAAGCTGCGTCGGCGATGAGCAGGCGATCCTCGCGGCCGGGCCCGCCGTCGATGCCCTCGACGGGGCGCCGCCCCGGGTGACACGACCGACGCCGTGCCCGAGACCGGCGAGCCGGTCCCCACGTCCGCGACCGACGACTGGCCGTTCCCGTACCTGCGGACGCCGGGCGTGGCGCCGTACTACGTGGCGGCCCTCGCGTTCCTGCTCGTGTTCGCGGTGCGTCGCCGTGCTCGGGGCCGCGCGGGTGACGGCGACGCCGATCCGCCGGTTCAGCCCGCACTTCTTCGTGCTCGGCGTGGCGTTCCTGCTGCTCGAGACCCGGAGCCTGGTCACGTTCAGCCTGCTGTTCGGCACGACCTGGATCGTGAACGCGATGGCGTTCTTCGCGATCCTCGCCAGCGTGCTCCTCGCCATCGGGGTGAACGCGCTGGCTCCGACCGAGACGACCCGCGCCGCTGTACGCGGCACTGCTGGTCTCGCTGGCTCGTCGCGTGGCGCGATTCCGCCCGGACGGCCTCCTCGTCGATCCCACCGAGGCTGCGCTACGCCGCTCGCCGCGGTCGCTTGCGTTCGCGCCGGTGTTCTTCGCGAACCTGGTGTTCACCTACTCGTTCCGTGACACGCGACCGGCCGACATGTCGTTCGCCTCGAACCTGCTCGGGCGCGATGGTCGGCGGCGTGATCGAGTACGTGGCGCTGCTGACCGGCTTCAGGTCGCTCCTGCTCGTCGTGGCCGGTGCTGTACACGGTGGCATTCCTCCTGGCCGGCCGGTACCGGTTCATGGCGGACGTCAACCTGGAGCGCCGGCACCTCGAGGCCGTGGGACGGTGACCTGACCTGATGCCTCGCGACCTCGCCTTGACACCGCGCGTCACCCGATCACAACCTTGGCCGAACTTCGACGGAGGCGCCCCAGGTTGACGATCGAGACGCCCGCGCGGACGACGCATGCCGCACCGCCCGCTGCGACCCGCGGCGTCGCCGTCCCGACGCGTCGCGAGGGACCCGCCAAGCTCACCGGCACGGCCCTGTACACCGACGACATGGTGTTCCCGGGCGCCTGGTACGGGGCCACGATCCGCTCGACCGACGCCCACGCCACGCTGCTCGCGATCGAGCTCGACCCGACGTTCCCGTGGGATCGCGTCGTCGTCGTGACGTCGGACGACATCCCGGGCACCAACGTCGTCGCGAGCATCGCGGCGGACCAGCCGATCCTCGTCCCGGTCGGCGGCGAGATCCGGCACCAGGCCGAGCCGGTCGCGCTGATCGCCGCCCCGGACCGCGAGACGCTGCGCGAGGCGAAGCGCCGGGTCACGCTCCGGACCCAGGCGCTCCCGCCCGTCTTCGACCCGCTGGAATCCGAGGTCGTGTTCGCCCACTACGAGCTCGCCCGCGGCGACGTGGAGGCGGCGCTCGCCGCCGCGGACGTCGTCGTCGAGGGGACGTACCGCGTCGGGCACCAGGAGCAGCTGTACATCGAGAACAACGCGATGATCGCGCTGCCGCGGGACGACGGCGGGATCACCGTCCACGGCAGCCTGCAGTGCCCGTACTACGTCCATCGGGCGCTGATCGCGGGCATGGCGCTCGACGACGCGCATGTCCAGGTCGTGCAGGCGGAGACCGGCGGCGGCTTCGGCGGCAAGGAGGAGTACCCGTCGATGATCGCGCTCCACGCCGCGCTCCTCGCGCGGCGGACGGGCAAGCCGGTGCGGATGATCTACGACCGCCACGAGGACCTGTCGGCGACGACGAAGCGCCATCCCGCGGTCATCCACCACCGCACCGGCCTGACGAGCGACGGCCGGATCGTCGCCCAGGACATCGACCTCGTCCTCGACGGCGGCGCGTACACGACCCTGACGCCGGTCGTGCTGTCGCGGGCGACGATCCACGCCGGCGGCCCGTACGACGTCGACAACGTCCGCATCCGGTCCCGCGCCGTGGCGACCAACACGCCGCCCAACGGCGCGTTCCGGGGCTTCGGCGCGCCGCAGTCCGAGTTCGCGGCCGAGATGCAGGTCAACCGCGCCGCGGACGCCCTCGGCATGTCGCCGCTCGACATCCGGCGCCGGAACGTCTACCAGGCGGGCGGGGTGACGCCGACGAAGCAGGTGCTCGGCGTGGACGTGGCGGGCAGCGAGGTGCTCGAGCGGGCGGCCGAGGCATCGGGGTTCGAGCGGACGAGGGCGCAGACCGCCGCCGCGCGCAGCGCCCGCACCGGCGGCGCACGCACCGCACGCGGGATCGGCCTCGCGCTCGCGTGGCATGGGGCCGGGTTCACGGGCTCGGGCGAGGAGAAGATGGGCTCGATCGCGAGCCTCGAGCTGACCGCCGAGGGCCGGATCCGCATCCTCACCGCGTCGACCGAGATGGGCCAGGGGACGAAGACGATCTTCCCGCAGCTGGTCGCCGCGGAGCTGGAGCTCGACATCGACGACGTCGAGATGGCGGCGCAGGACACCTCGTTCGTGCCGGACTCCGGGCCGACGGTCGCCTCGCGGACCGCGATGGTCGTCGGCGGGCTCCTCATCTATGCGGCGCGCCGCCTCAAGACGGAGGTCGAAGGCCCGGACCGGGCGGCCGTTCGGGCTCTCGTACCGGGACGACGCCCGCGAGCACGGGCCGACCCGCATCGACGAGCAGTTCCTCCCGTACCCGGGTCGCCACTTCGACGACGCGACGTACACCGGCGACGCCTACCCGTCGTTCGGCTGGGCGGCGGCCGTGGCGGAGGTCGAGGTCGACCTCGACACCGCGGAGGTGGCGGTGCTCTCGGTCGTGGCCGCGGACGACGTCGGGCGGGTCATCCACCCGATCCTGTGCGAGGGCCAGGTCGAGGGCGGCACGCTCCAGGCCGTGGGCTACGCGACGATCGAGGAGATCAAGCTGCTCGACGGGCGCTATCTCAACGACCGGCTCGCGACCTACATCATCCCCACCGCGCTCGATGCGCCACGGCTCGAGACGATCCTCGTCGAGGCGCCGTTCGCCGATGCGCCCCACGGCGCGAAGGGCGTCGGGGAGCTGCCGATGGACGTGGGCGCGCCCGCCGTCGTCGCCGCGATCCACGACGCGATCGGCGCCTGGGTCCACGACCTGCCCGCGACCCCGGAGCGGATCCTCGCCGCGCTGGGCGTGATCGAGCCGCCGGGGCCGCCCGGCGTGTCTGCGGTATCGACGGCGCCCGACGGCGGGACCGCCGCGTGACCACGAACCTGACGGTCAACGGGCAGCCGGTCGAGACCGATGCGCCGGGCATGCGCCGCCTCCTCGACCTGTTGCGCGAGGACCTCGGCCTCACGGGCACGAAGGAGGGCTGCGGGGAAGGGGAGTGCGGCGCCTGCACGGTGCTCCTCGACGACCTGCCCGTCCTCAGCTGCCTCGTGCCGGTGTGCCAGGCCGACGGGACCGACATCCGCACGGTCGAGGGCCTCGGGCCACGCGGACGGCTCGCTGGGCGTCCTGCAGCAGGCGTTCCTCGAGACCGGCGGCGCCCAGTGCGGGATCTGCACGCCGGGGATGCTGATGGCCGGCGAGGCGTTCCTCGCCTCCGGCGCGGCGCCGACCGATGACGCCATCCGCGAGGCGATCGCCGGCAACCTGTGCCGCTGCACGGGCTACACGAAGATCATCGACGCGATCCGGCTCGCGTCCGAGCGGGGTGGCGCCTGATGCCGAGTCGAGCCGCCGGTGGTCTCGCCCTACTCGCTGCGTGAGGCGTACGAGCTCCTCGCCGAGCAGCCGCATCGGCCGATCGCCGGCGGCACGGACCTGCTCGTCCAGCTCACCGGCGAGCTGGGTCCGCCGCCGGAGCGCGTCATCGACCTGTGGCAGGTGGACGAGCTGCGCGGGATCGCGATCCGCGGCGAGTACCTCGAGCTCGGCGCGCTCACCACCTATACCGACATCCGCAGCTCGCCGATCTGCCGGGAGCACCTGCCGGCGCTCGTCGATGCGGCCGCGACGATCGGCGCGGCGCAGATCCAGCACCGCGGCACGATCGGGGGCAACGTGATGAACGCCTCGCCGGCCGGCGACATGCTGCCGGTCCTGCTGGCGCTGGACGCGACCCTGGTGGTGGGCGGCCAGTCCGGCGAGCGCGAGATCGCGGCCACCGACTTCTGGCCCGCGTACCGCCGGACGGCCGCATGGCCCGACGAGCTGCTGGTCCGGATCCGGATCATGCTCGGGACGGACCGCGAGCAGCGGTTCCGGAAGGTGGGCACGCGGCGGGCCCAGGCGATCTCGAAGGTGGTGGTCGCCGCGGCGTGGCGCGGGACGGAGACGTGGCAGGACGTGCGGATCGCGCTGGGGTCCGTGGCCGCGACGCCGATCCGCGTGCGGGAGGCCGAGGCCGCGCTCGAGGGCCGGCCGCGCGACCTCGCAGAGCGTCGAGGCGGCGGTCGACTGCGCTGGGCAAGGCCATCCGGCCGATCGACGACGTGCGATCCACCGCCGCGTACCGTCGCGAGGCCGCCCGCCGGGTCGTCCGGCGCATGCTGGCCGACTCGGTGGACACGACATGACCGAGCTCGGCGCCAACCGCTACGGCAAGCAGTCGATCCGGCTCGTCCGGGTCGTTCGCGGGCCGGTCCACCGTGTCCGCGACCTCACCGTCGACGTCGCGCTGGAGGGCGGCTTCGACGCCGCGTTCACCGCCGGCGACAACGCGCTCGTCGTCGCCACCGACACGATGAAGAACACCGTCTACGCCTTCGCGACCGAGCATCTGAACGGGGCGATCGAGCCGTTCGCGAGCCGGCTCGCGACGCACTTCGTCGAGTCCGAGGCGGTCGAGCGCGCGACGGTCTCGATCCGCGAGCACGCCTGGGAGCCGCTGCAGACGAAGGCAGGCCCCGCGCCCGATGCCTTCCGGCGGTCCGGCGGGATGACGCGGACCGCGGTCGCGGTCGCCGACGCTGGATGGGGCCGTCGTGGATGGTGGCGTCGAGGATCTCGTCGTCATGAAGACCGCTCGCTCGGCGTTCAGCGGCTTCCCGCGCGACGAGTACACGACGCTGCCCGAGGTCCGCGACCGGATCATGGCGACGAAGGTCACCGCGACCTGGCGCCACGCGACGGAGCCGGGCGATTGGGACGCGCGCCACGTCGGAGCTCGTGGAGACGTTGCTCGCCACGTTCGCCGACCACGACTCGGAGTCGGTCCAGCACTCGATCTGGCTCATCGCGACCGCGATGCTGGAGGCGGAGCCGGGGATCGAGCACGTGACGATGCGCCTCCCGAACCTCCATCACTGGATCGTGGACATGACCCCGTTCGGCCAGGCGAGCGGCGACATCTTCGTCGCGACGGAGCAGCCCTACGGCCTGATCGAGGCCACCGTCCGCCGGTCCTAGCGCATCGGGTCGAGGCGGCGCTCCACGAAGCGGCCGAAGCCACGGGTGCCGACGAACGCGCCGTCGCGGACGACGAACGAGCCGCGGACGATGGTCGAACGCACGGCGCCCTGCACCTCGCGGCCCTCGTACGGCGTGTAGTCGCTCGTGTGGTGGAGGTCATGCGGCGCGGATCGTGCGCCGCGCCGCCGGGTCGAACAGCACGAGGTCCGCGTCGCGGCCGACCTCGATCGCCCCCTTCGACCGCAGCCCGAACAGCCGCGCCGGCGTCGTCGACAGCACGTCGACCAGCCGCTCGACCGGGATCCGGCCGGCCGCCACGCCCCCGTCGTAGGCCATCGTCGAGCAGCGTCTCGATGCCCGGGCCGCCGTTCGAGATCCGGTCGAACGACTCGCGCCAGGACTGCTTCTCGACGGCCGCCCGATCCGGCACATGGTCGGTGGCGATCAGCGCCAGGGAGCCGTCGGCCAGGCCGTCCCACAGCGCGTCCGGGTTGCCGCGCGAACGGAGCGGCGGCGAGATCACGTACCGGGCCGCCTCCTCGGGCGGCGCGTCGTAGCGCTCGTCGGTGAGCGTCAGGTAGTGCGGGCACGTCTCGGCGAACACGGCCTGCCCGGCCGCGCGACCCCGGCGCACCGCCTCGAGCGCCAAGGCCGACGAGAGATGGACGACGTACAGCGGCGCATCGGCGGCCCGCGCGAGCGCGATCGCCCGCTCGGTCGCCTCCGCCTCGACGTACGGCGGCCGGGAGCTCGCGTGGTAGCGCGGCGCCGTCTCGCCCGCCGCGAGGTGGCGCGCGGTCAGCGTCTCGAGGATCGTCCGGTTCTCGCAGTGGACCTCGAGCATGCCGCCGCGCTCGCCGGCCGTGGCCAGCGCCCGGAGGAGCGTCGCGTCGTCGACGCCGAAGTCGTAGACCATGAACGCCTTGAGCGTCGGGACGCCCGCCTCGATGACGCCCGGCATCTCGGCGCAGCGCGTCCGGCTGGTCGGCCGTGACCACGAGGCTCAGGCCGACGTCGACCGCCGAATCGGCGGCCGTGGCCGCCTGCCATTCCCGCAGCCCCACGGCGAGCGACCGGGCCGCCGCCTCCGACGAGCCCGTCCCCGGGTTGTTGAACGCCAGGAACGTCGTGGTGCCGCCGAACGCCGCCGCCACCGAGTCCTGGAAGAACCGGTCCGGCTCCGCGTCGGACGCGACGCGCGTGTGGGTGTGGACGTCGACGACCCCGGGGAGCACGAGGAGCCCGCGGGCATCGACGACCTCGCGTGCCGTCGACGCCGGCCCGGACAGGTCCGCCTCGATCGCCGTGATCCGGCCGCCCTCGACCGCGACGTCGGCAACCCGCGAGCCGGTCGCCGTGACGACCGTGCCGCCGCGAACCACGAGGTCCGCCACGGTCAGTGCTCCGTGATCTCGATCTCCTGGGCGCCTTCCCAGAGGCACCGGCGCCCGACCTCGCGCAGCCGCTCCTCCCAGCCCTCGTCGGGCAGGACGGTCGCGAAGTGGTTCGCCGCCAGCTGGCCGACCTTCGACGACGTCGCGCACGACCCGTACGGGAAGAAGATCTCGCACTCGCTGATCCCGCCCGGGTAGAGCGCGAGGTGGCCCGGCGCCGGGTGCGACGTGTGGTGCTCCCAGCCGACGTCCGGCCGCAGGTCGCCGTACGGGATCCACGTCGACTCGCCGCTCCAGCGGCAGTGGATCAGCCGGGCGCGCAGGGGCAGCATCGCCCGGATGACCTCGATCGTCTGCGGGGCCTCCGGCTCCCAGCGGGCAGTAAAGTGGAGGTCACCGACTCGAATCGACAGCTCGCTCATCGGCGGAGGATACGGTGCCCGGCGACCGCAAGACCATCTCCACGCACGTGCTCGACACCGGCACCGGGCTGCCCGCGTCTGGCGTTCGCGTCATCTGCCTGCTCCTCGAAGGCGACCGGGTCCAGGCTGCCGGCGGTGGCATGACCGACGACGACGGCCGGATCCACGATGTGCTGGAGGGCCGGAAGCTCGTCCCCGGGCGTCTACCGCCTGTCGTTCGAGCTGGGCGCGGAGCGCTTCTTCGAGGCCGTCACGGTGGACGTGCGGATCGAGGACGCCAAACGCGGCTACCACGTGCCGCTCCTCGTCTCGCCGTTCGGGCTGAGCACCTACCGCGGGTCGTGACGAGCGCCGTTCGTCCCGCTGCCGGACCTCGACGAGCTCGACGACGGACGCCTGCGCCGCCGCGCTCGCGCCGCTGTTCGAGGGCGCGCCGCGGTTCCTGGCCCGGCTCGCGGCCGACGCGGCCGTTCGGCGACGCGACGACGCTGTTCGCGCGAGCCCGGGAGATCGCGCACGCGATGCCCGAACCCGAGCAGGTCGAGCTGATCGACGCGCACCCGCGGCTCGGCGCGCCGCCCGGCTCCGTGTCGGCGCTCTCGTTCCGCGAGCAGGGCTACGACACCGAGGCCGCCGATGCCGCCGCCGAGGTCGAGCGCGAGCGCGTCGCCGGCGAGCTCGCGCGGCTGAACGCGGCGTACGAGGCGCAGTTCGGGTTCCGCTGCTGCGTGTTCGTCGCGGGCCGGCCGCGCGCGGCGCTGCTCCCCGAGCTGGAGTCGACGCTGGCCGCCGATCGCCACGCCGAGCTGCACCGGGCGCTCGATGCCGTCGTCGACATCGCCGCCGACCGCTACCGGACGCTGGCCGCGTCGACGTGACGGCGCAGCGATTCGAGGCGACGGTGGAGCCGCGCTCGAACGGCGGGATCTCGATCCGCCTCCCGTTCGACCCCGACGACGCGTGGGGCGAGAAGGACCGCCACTACGTCGCCGGCTCGATCCACGGGTTTCGCGTTCGCGGCTCGCTCGTGCGCCGCGACGACGCGCCGTACCTCGAGCTCGGGCCGGCGTGGTGCCGCTCGGGCATCGTCGCGGCCGGGGACACGGTCGCCGTCCGGCTCGAGCCGGAAGGCCCGCAGCTCGACGACCTCGGGCCGGAGCTCCGGGCCGCGCTCGACGCGGATCCGGCTGCGCGCCGGGCCTTCGAGTCGCTGGCGACGTTCTATCGCAAGGCGATCGTCCGCGAGGTGGACGGCGTGAAGCGGCCGGAGACGCGGCAGCGCAACCTCGCCGCGGCGATGGACCGGCTGCGATCCGGCGATCCACGAGCCGCCGTCGACGACTGAGCGGCCCGGGCCATCCGCTGGGCGGTCGAGCCGTGTGGCACTGCTGGACCGCTCGCCCGAGTGCGATCGTGTCCGTGAGGGCCGGTACGCGGCCCGCGCACGGAATCGGCTCGATGACGACACGCCTGACCCCGCCGCTCCTGGTCCCGGAACCCGCGAACGCCGCCACGGCGCTCGCGCACCTCGGGTTCCTCGCGTACTCGGACGTCCCCGACGGGCCGGGACCCGCGTACCTGCTCGTCGCGCTCCGATCGACGCCGACCCTGCGCCACTTCGATCCCGAGCGGGTCGAGTACCCGGCGCTCGAGGGCACGGACAGCGTGGATCGCGTCCTCACGAACACGTCCCCCGTGCCGTTCCGGACGTCGTTCGCACCGGGCCGGATCGAGGTCACGGACCGGCTGCTGGAGCGCAACGACTACCTGTCGTTCGGCGGCACGCTCTCGGCCGACCGCGTTGACGACGCGGTCTTCGTCGTGTTCGCCTCACCCGCGCCGCTGTACCGGCTGGGCGGTCACTCGCAGGGCGTCGGCCCCGACGCCGACCTGGTCGGCGCGCACTTCGCGCGGCTGCGCGCTGCCGTCTCCGGATCGCCGGATCGCCGTGCCGACGTGGCATCGGCCGGCCCCGAGGTCGCCTACGCCGCGTTCCTGTGCGACGTCTTCGCCGGTACGGCGCGCGCCGGCCACTGCTGGCCGGAGACGAGCCAGCCATCGCGCGGCTGTGCGGCGACGCACGGCGACTGCGCCGTGATCGGCCCGATGCGTGGCGTCGAGGGATCGATGCTGCTCGAACGGCTCCGCCTGTGAAGCGGCCCGGCGCCTAGAGCGACTGGTTGGCCACGGCGAGCTGGGCTCGGGTCCACGCGATCAACCGGCCCAGGGCGCCATCGTCGAGCACGTCGCACGCCCAGTCCCAGTGGACCGACACGACGTCGCCCACCGTGACCTCGCCGATGAAGCCCGCCCCGCTCCGCCACGCGCGTGACCCGCCGGACCTCGGCCGGCCCCAGCTCGAGGGCGCCGTCGACCAGCCGCAGCGGCACGACGTTGACCACGAGCTGGTCCCCGATCCGCTCGAGCACGCGGCCCCATCGCACCCGGCACGAGTCCATGACCTCGACGACCTTGTCGGCCTGCTCGCCGCGCATCAGCCCGACCTTGGGGAACACGTCGAGCACGTGGAACGCGTGGACGGGCTTGCCGCCGATCGGCGCCGCGCCCTCGAGCCAGCGCCAGGTGGCCGGGCGGATCCGCGCCCGGAACCGGGTCCGCAGCGAGTCGGCGAGCAGCCCGGGCGTCACCCGGTCGAGCAGCGGGCTGCCCAGCCAGTAGGCATCGACGACCCGGGCGTCGAGCGGATCGGGGAGGCCGTTGGCCCGGGCGATCAGCTCGAGGTACGGGTAGGCGCCCTCGAAGCCCTGCGCGAGCCGTCGGAGCTCGCGCTCGTCGCCGCCGGTCGTCGCCTCGCCGAACAGGCTCTCGGCGTCGTCCGGCCCGCACAGCCCGAGGCGGTTCGGGCTGTACGCATACCGGGCGAAGAGGACCGGGCCGCTCGGGCGGCGGCGCGCGGCCGCCGGCCGAGGCTCAGGCGAGGGCGGGGTCGCGACGTACATCGAGCAGACTCCCGCGTCCGGGAGCGGGTGGCGAAGAAGCCGATGGCTGCGACGCCGGCGAGCACGAGCAGGTACCCGGCGACCACCGTCGGGCTCGGCGACTTGCCGGTCGTCGCCGCCGTGAGCACGCCGGTGATCACCGCGGCCGCGACGAGCACGCTCGTGACGACCGTCGCGGGTGCCTCGCGCAGCGCGCTGTACCAGGTGATGACGTAGGCGCTCAGCATCCCGCCCGTGACCATGACCCACAGCCACGCGTCGGGGGTCAGCGTCGCGAAGCCGCCGATTCGCCCGCTCACGACGAGGTAGCCGACGAGGATCACGAGCCCCAGGCCCATCCGCGATGCCGCCAGCAACGGCGCCGAGACGCCTGCGAGGAGGCGCTTCGCGACCACGACCTCGACCGACCACAGCAGGGTGGCGGCGAGGATCATCGTCTCGCCCGGGCCCCAGCCGACGCCGACCGGCGGCGCGATCAGCGCCTGGCCCGCGAGGAGCACGCCCAGCGCGCCCACCTGGAGCAGGCCCAGCCGCTCGGAGAGCAGCGGCACGGCCATGAACGCGACCCAGATGAACATCGTCTTGTGGATGAACGCGGCGGTCGGTGCCGTCGCGACCGCGAGGCCGCTGAAGAACAGCACGAACGGCACGCTGCCACCGATGACGGCGATCGCGAGCACGCCCAGCCGCGGTCGCGGCGCGAGCGACGTGGCCTCGTGGCGTGCGCCGAGGAGCAGCGCGATCGTCACGAGGACCACGGCGGCAACCGCGTTCTTGGCGGTCGTGTAGACGGCGGCGTCCGAGACGAGCTTCACGCCGAACGCGTTGAGATAGACCGACAGCCCGCTGATCGCGGCCGTCGCGAACGCGAGCAGGACGCCGCGCTGCGTGCCCTGGATGCCGGGACCGTTCATGACCTCACTCCTTCCGGGAGCCCCTCGGCTCCGTCCAACAGCTGGTTCAGCTCATCGATTGCCGCCTCGTCGAGGATCTCGAGGACGAGACCCGTCGCGACGAGCACCCAGTCGCCGACCGCGGCCTCAGGCACGAGGGCCAGCGAGGCCCGTCGCGTGACGCCGTCGAGATCGACGAGGGCAATCTCGCCGTCCACGGCGAGCACCTGTGCGGGCGCGGTCACGCACATCGGCGCACGACGTCGCGTGGCAGGCGGGGCGCCGGCGGCTCACGACGCGCCTCCCGGCGTCAGCCAGGCCGGCGTCGTCCACGACCGCAGCGTCGCGAGGTAGTTGGCGCGCTCGATCCCGGGCCGGTCCAGCGCCGTCCCGGTGACCGCGCTGCCGCGCAGCTCGGCGACCGACCGGTACTCCCGGTCGTCAAGCCACCGGCGGAGCTCGGCCTCGACGTCGGCGACATGGCCCGGTCCGTACCGGAGGATGGCCGACGTCATCATCACGACGTCGGCGCCGACCGCGAGGGCCTTCACCACGTCGCCGCCCGAGTGCACGCCGGACGAGGCGGCCAGCCACGCCTCGCGCGCGACCTCGGCCCGCAGGAGCGCGATCCAGCGAACCGACAGGCGAAGCTCGGAGGGCGTGCTCAGGTCGATCCGCGGCACGACCTCCAGCGTCTCCGGGTCGATGTCCGGCTGGTAGAACCGGTTGAACAGGACGAGGCCGTCCGCCCCGGCACGCAGGGCCGCGTCGGCGAACCGGGCGAGCGACGTGTAGTACGGCGCGAGCTTGACCGCGATCGGGATGGCGACGGCGTCGCGCACGGCCGCGATGACGTCCAGGTCGGCCTGCTCGACCGCCGCCGCCGACCGTCCGGGGTCGCACGCCACGCGGTACAGGTTGAGCTCGAGCGCGTCCGCGCCGGCATCCTCGATCAGCCGCGCGTAGCGCTCCCAGCCCCGCCGCGTGCTCGCGTTGAGGCTGCCGATGACCGGGACGGCCGTCCCGTCCTTGATCCGGTGGATGGCCATCGCGTAGCGCTCGGCGGCGTCGGTGAGCCGGTCGATGGCGGGGAAGTAGCCGGACGCCTCGGCGAACTGGCCGGTCCCGTGGTCGAGCGCGGCGGACAGCCCGACCTGCTCGTGGACGACCTCGTCCTCGAACAGCGACGGCAGGACGATCGCCCCCACGCCGGCCTGCTCCAGCCGGACCGCGTGGGCCAGGTCGGCGTTGCCGGGCGCCGCGGAGGCGACGATCGGCGACCGCAGCTCGAGGCCGAGGTAGCGGGTTCGAAGGTCGACGCTCATGCGCGGGCTCCTCGCTCGCCCTGGACGTGCGGCACGGTGCGCTCGACCCCGGCCAGCTGCTCGTAGTAGTGGCGCTTCTCGTCGGCGTCCGACTGCCGGAGCTCGGCGAGCTCGGCGGCGCGCTCGGGGTGGGTCCGGGCGAGGACGGCGAACCGCGTCTCGACCGCCACGAACTCGGCGACCGGGATCGTCGGCGCGGCCGAGTCGAGCTTGAACGGGTGGTCGCCCTCGACCTCGGACGGATGGAACCGGTAGAGGGGCCAGTAGCCGCTCTTCACGGCGTCCTTCTGGTGGCGCATCGACGTGCTCATGTCGATCCCGTGGGCGATGCACGTGCTGTACGCGATCACGAGCGACGGCCCCGGCCACGCCTCGGCCTCGAGCAGCGCCTTGACGGTCTGGGCGTCGTTGGCGCCGAGCGCGACCTGGGCGACGAACACGTTGCCGTACGACCGGGCGATCGCGCCGAGGTCCTTCTTCGCCGTCCCCTTGCCGGCCGCGGCGAACCGGGCCACGGCGCCACGCGGCGTCGCCTTCGACGCCTGGCCGCCGGTGTTCGAGTAGACCTCGGTGTCGAGGACGAGGATGTTCACGTCCTTGCCCGAGCCGAGGACGTGGTCGAGACCGCCGAAGCCGATGTCGTAGGCCCAGCCGTCGCCGCCGACGATCCACAGCGAGCGCCGGACGAGGTGGTCGGCGATCGCCAGCAGCTGGCGGGCAGCCGGGGCGAGGCGTGCCGTCGATCGCGGCGAGGGCCGTCCGGAGGGCGGCGACGCGACCGCGCTGGGCCGCGATCCCGGTCTCCGTCGTCTGGTCGGCGTCGACGAGGGCCCGGACGACCTCCGAACCCAGGACGGGCTCCAGCTCGAGGAGGAGGCGGCGGGCCTGCTCGGCATGGCCGTCGAGGGCGAGGCGCATCCCGAGGCCGAACTCGGCGTTGTCCTCGAACAGCGAGTTGCTCCAGGCCGGGCCACGGCCGTCCGCGTTGACGGTCCACGGCGTCGTCGGCAGGTTGGCGCCGAAGATCGACGAGCAGCCGGTCGCGTTGGCGATCACCATCCGGTCGCCGAACAGCTGGCTCACGAGGCGCAGGTACGGCGTCTCGCCGCAGCCGCTGCACGCCCCGGAGAACTCGAACAGCGGCTCCAGGACCTGGCTGCCCTTGATCGTGTCGTGCGGGATCAGGTCGCGGGGGAGCGGCGGGATGGCGCGGAACGCCTCCCAGCGCGCCCGCTGCTCGTCGCGGTGCGGCTCGATCGGCTCCATGTTGATGGCCTTGTGGCTCGCGTCCGTCCGGCTGACCGCAGGGCAGACGTCGACGCACACGCCACAGCCCGTGCAGTCGTCGGGCGCGACGGCGATCGCGAGCCGGTGGTCCGGCAGCTCGCGGGACTTGAACGCCTTGTGGAGGAGCACGGCGGGCGCGGCCTCGGCCGTCGCGTCCGGGAACACGTTCATCCGGATGCTCGAGTGGGGGCAGACGATCGCGCACTTGCCGCAGTCGATGCAGATCGACGGATCCCAGATCGGGATCGTCGGCGCCAGCGCGCGCTTCTCGTACTGCGCGGTCGCCGTGGGGAACGTGCCGTCGGGCGGCATGCGCGCTCACGGGCAGGAGGTCGCCGTTGCCGGCGATCAGCTGCGCGGTGACCGTCGTCACGAAGTCCGGGGCGCCGGCCGGGATCAGGACCGCGGCCGGCACGGCGTCGCGGGGCGCCTCGCCGAGGGGGACGTGGGACAGGGCCGCCAGCGACCGGTCGATCGCCGCGAAGTTCCGTTCGACGACCTCCTCGCCGCGCTTCGCGTAGGTCTTCGCGACGAAGTCCTTGATCCGCGTGATGGCCTCGTCGGCCGGCAGGACGTTCGCGAGCTGGAAGAAGCACGGCTGCATGACCGTGTTGATCCGGTTGCCCATCCCGGCGTCCTTCGCGACCGCCGCGGCGTCGATGACCCACAGGTCGATCTGCTTGTCGACGAGCTGGCGGCGGACAGCCGGCGGGATCCGCGCCCAGACCTCGTCCGGGCCGAACGGCGCGTTGAGCAGCAGGGTGGCGCCGGGACGGGCGGCTTCGACGACCTTCGCCTTGCCCAGCAGCCCGAACTGGTGGCAGGCGACGAAGTCGGCGTCCTCGACCAGGTACGTCGAGCGGATCGGCTCCGGCCCGAAGCGGAGGTGCGAGACCGTGACCGACCCCGACTTCTTGGAGTCGTAGACGAAGTAGCCCTGGGCGTGGAGCCCGGTGTGCTCGCCGATGATCTTCACCGACGCCTTGTTCGCGCCGACCGTGCCGTCGCTGCCGAGGCCGAAGAACACGGCGGAGACCTCGCCCGCGGGCGGCTGGCGCCGGAACGAGCGGTCGATCGGGAGGCTGAGGCGGGTGACGTCGTCGACGATGCCGACCGTGAAGTGCGGCTTCGGCCGCGGCGCGGCCAGCTCGTCGTAGACGGGCTTGACCATCGACGGCGTCAGCTCCTTGGACGACAGCCCGTAGCGGCCGCCGACGATCCGCGGCAGGCGCTCGAACGGCGGCTCGTCGCCGGCCATCGCCTCGTGCATCGCCGCGACGACCTCGAGGTACAGCGGCTCGCCGACCGCGCCCGGCTCCTTCGTGCGGTCGAGGACCGCGATCGAGCGGACGGTCTTCGGCAGCGCGGCGAGCAGCGCCTCGGCCGGGAACGGCTGGAACAGGCGGACCTCGAGCACGCCAACGCGCTCCCCGCGCGCGACGAGCGCCTCGACGGTCTCCTCGATCGCGCCGCCGGCCGAGCCGATCACGACGATCACCCGGTCCGCGTCCGGCGCGCCGTGGTAGTCGACGAGGTGGTACTGGCGGCCGGTGCGCTCGGCGAGCTCGTCGAACACCTCCTGCACGATCCCCGGCACCGCGGCGTGGAACGGGTTCGAGGCCTCGCGGGCCTGGAAGAAGACGTCCGGGTTCTGGGCGGTGCCGCGGACGGAGGGGCCGTCGGGCGTGAGCCCGCGGGCGCGGAACGCGAGCACGTCGTCCTCGCGCACGAGCGCGCGCAGGTCCTCCGGCTCGAGCAGCTCGATCCGGTTCACCTCGTGGCTCGTGCGGAAGCCGTCGAAGAAGTGGAGGAACGGGACCCGCGAGCGGAGCGTCGCCGCGTGGGCGACGAGCGCGAAGTCGTGCGCCTCCTGGACCGACCCGGCGGCGAGCATCGCCCAGCCGGTCGACCGCGCGTGCATCACGTCGCTGTGGTCGCCGAAGATCGACAGCGCGTGGGTCGCCAGCGCCCGGGCGGCGACATGGATGACGGCCGGCGTCAGCTCGCCGGCGATCTTGAACATGTTCGGGATCATCAGCAGCAGGCCCTGCGACGCCGTGAACGTCGTCGCGAGCGAACCGGCCTGCAGCGCGCCGTGGAGCGTCCCGGCCGCGCCGGCCTCCGACTGCAGCTCCACGACCGACGGGACGTCGCCCCACAGGTTCGTCCGGCCCGCGGCCGCCCAGTCGTCGCAGTGCTCGGCCATCGGCGACGCGGGCGTGATCGGGTAGATGGAGATCAGCTCGGACAGCTCGTACGCGACGCGCGCAGCCGCCTCGTTGCCGTCCAGGCACGCTCGACGGTGGTTCACGACGCCCTCGCAGTCCTCGGCTGGATCGCGCGCCCGGCCGTGGTCGGCGGGCCGCAGGGCCATCTTCTGGCCGGGCTCCGCCCTCCGACCCGTGCCACACCGCCCCTGCTCCCGACCGGAGGTCCCGGGGAAGGGGACCGGAGGTCACGTTCGAGGGGGCCGTTCGGGACGCCAACGCGACTCGGCCGGGGGCTGATGCTGTCCGTGCCCGGAAGACGCGGCGTCCCGCTGATCCCACGCGTGCCCCGGGCCGTAGCCGTGTGCGCGAGCGTGACTGCAGCGACCGAAGCACCCAGGGCCCCGTCCGACGACAAGCGCTGGAAGATCGTCGAGACCCGGATGCGCCGGCTGGGCAACCAGCCCGATGCGCTCGTCGAGGCGCTCCACTCGGCGCAGGAGGCCTTCGGCTACCTCGACCCGGACGCGCTGACCTACGTGGGCCGGACCCTGCGCGTGCCGCCCTCGACGGTGTTCGGCGTCGCGACGTTCTACCACTACTTCACGCTCAAGCCGGCCGGCGAGCACACGGCGGTCGTGTGCACCGGGACCGCGTGCTACATCAACGGCGCGAGCGGGATCCTGGCCGCCATCCGCGACCAGCTGGGGATCGGGCCGAAGGAGACGACGACCGACGGGAAGGTCTCGCTGCTGACGGCGCGCTGCCTCGGCGCCTGCAGCCTCGCGCCGGCCGCGATCGTCGACGGCGAGGTCGAGGGACGGGTCGACGGGCCGGCGCTCGTCGACCGGCTGGAGGCGCTGTGACCACGCCGCCCGCGCCCACGCCTCCCGCCGCCGCGCCCGCGCCTGCCCCGGTCGCGCCGCCGCGACCCGCCCGCCAGGTGACCGGCCTCGTGCCCCGCGAGCCCGCCCGCGCCTCCGCCTACGTCTGCGAGGCGGTCAGCTGCCTGTCCACCGGGTCGCAGGGCGTCCTCGAGGCGCTCGTCGAGCAGGTCACCGGCGAGGGCCTGGCCGACGTCGCCGTGAAGCGGGTCGGCTGCCTCGGCCTGTGCGCGAGCGGCCCGCTCGTCCAGGTCCCCGAGACCGGCGACGTGTTCTCGCACGTCACGCCCGAGCCGTCGAGCCGCTCATGGCGGCGCTGCGGACGCACCCGGCCCGGCGACGAGCGCCACGAGGCGGCGCCGTTCTTCGCCCGCCAGGTCCGGATCGTCACCGAACGCTCCGGCCTCGTGGACCCCGAGAGCCTCGACGATGCGGTCGCGCACGGCGGCTACGAGGCCCTGCGCCAGGTGCTCACCACGCGCACGCCCGCCGAGGTGCGCGACGAGATCACCGCCAGCGGCCTGCGCGGCCGGGGCGGCGCCGGGTACCCGACCGGGCTCAAGTGGAACACCGTCGCCAAGGCGCCCGGCTCGTCCAAGGTCGTGATCTGCAACGCGGACGAGGGCGACCCCGGCGCGTTCATGGACCGCTCGGTGCTGGAGAGCGACCCGCACCGGGTGCTCGAGGGCATGGCGATCGCCGCCTACGCGGTCGGGGCGAGCACCGGCTACGTCTACTGCCGTGCGGAGTACCCGCTGGCCGTTGCCCGGCTGCGCAAGGCGATCCGCGAGGCGGCGAAGCATGGCTACCTCGGCCCGTCCGTGCTGGACACGCAGTTCTCGTTCGAGGTCGATGTCCGGCTGGGCGCCGGCGCGTTCGTGTGCGGTGAGGAGACCGCGCTGATCGCGTCGATCGAGGGGGGCCGCGGGACGCCGCGGCCGCGCCCGCCGTACCCGGCCGTGTCCGGGCTGCGCGGCCTGCCCGACGCTGATCAACAACGTCGAGACGTTCGCGAACATCGCGCCGATCGTCCGCAACGGCGCGGCGTGGTTCGCCGGCATCGGGACGGACAAGAGCAAGGGGACGAAGGTGTTCGCGCTCGCCGGGCGCGTCGTCAACACCGGCCTGGTCGAGGTCCCGATGGGCACGTCGCTCCGCGACATCGTGTACGGCATCGGCGGCGGGCATCGTCGACGGACGGCCGTTCAAGGCGGTCCAGACCGGCGGACCGGCCGGCGGCTGCATCCCCGCCCAGTTCCTGGACATGCCGGTCGACTACGAGTCGCTCACCGCCGTGGGCTCGTTCATGGGCTCGGGCGGGATGATCGTCATGGACGACACGAGCTGCATGGTCGACGTGGCGAAGTACTTCATGGACTTCTGCCGCGAGGAGTCGTGCGGCAAGTGCGTCCCGTGCCGGGTCGGCACGTCGCAGCTGTGGCTCCTGCTCGACGCGATCACGCGCGGCGACGCGACCGAGGCGGATCTCGCGTCGATGGAGCGGCTCGCCGACATGGTCCGCCGGACGAGCCTGTGCGGCCTCGGCCAGGGCGCCCCGAACCCGATCTTCAGCACGCTCCGCTACTTCCGCGACGAGTACACGGCGCACATCGTCGACCGGGCCTGCCCGGCCGGCGTGTGCCCGATCGGCGAAGGGGGAGCGCGGCATGAGCGTCCTCACGCTCCAGGTCGACGGGGTCGACGTCGCGGGTGCCGAGGGCCAGTCGATCCTCGACGTCGCGCGGGAGAACGGGATCGCGATCCCGACGATGTGCCACCTCCGCGGCCTGTCGGAGACGGGCTCGTGCCGGGTGTGCGTCGTCGAGGTCGAGGGCACGGACAAGCTGTTCCCGGCCTGCACGACGGCGATCGCGGAGGGCATGCGGGTCACGACGAGCACGCCGCGGCTCGAGGAGTACCGCCGCACCGTCGTGGAGATGCTGTTCCTCGAGCGGCATCACGTGTGCTCGGTGTGCGTCGCGAACAACCACTGCGAGCTCCAGGACCTGTCGGAGACGGTGGGCCTCGACCACTTCGAGCTGCCGCTGATCAACCCCAAGGTCGTCGATCGACGCATCGCACCCGCTGTTCGCCATCGACCACAGCCGCTGCATCATGTGCGTCCGCTGCGTCCGGGTCTGTGCCGAGGTCGAGGGCGCCTGCACCTGGGGCGTGATGGGCTCCGGCATCGACGAGCGGGTCGTCACCGACATGGGGACGCCGTGGGGCGAGTCGGCGACCTGCACCAGCTGCGGCAAGTGCGTCCAGGTGTGTCCCACGGGCGCGCTGTTCGAGAAGGGCCGCGCCGTCGCGGAGGGCTCGAAGGCCCGGCGCCCGTTCCTCCCGTACCTGGCCGCGGCGCGGGGAGACGCACGATGAGCGCGACGCCGACGCCCGCCAAGCCGACCCTTGCCACGACCTGGCTCGACGGGTGCTCCGGCTGCCACATGTCGTTCGTCGACCTCGACGAGCGGCTGCTCGAGATCGCCGAGCTGGTCGACCTCGTCTACAGCCCGCTGGTCGACACGAAGGACTACCCGGACTGGGTCGACATCTGCCTCGTCGAGGGCGCCGTGTCCTCCGAGGACGACCTGCACAAGATCCGGATGCTGCGCGAGCACACGGGGACGCTCGTCTCGTTCGGCGACTGCGCCGTCACGGCCAACGTGCCCGGCATGCGCAACCCGATCGGGCCGGTGCCCGCTGCTGGAGCGTGCCTACGTCGAGAACGTCGACGCTGCGTCCCGGCGTGCCGCTGGACGTCGTGCCGGCGCTGCTGCCGATGGCCCGCCCGGTGAACCGCGTCGTGCCGGTCGACGTGTACCTGCCGGGCTGCCCGCCGTCCGCGGACCTCATCCACCGCGTGCTCCTCGACCTCGTCGAGGGCCGGACGCCCGACACGACCGGCGCGAGGTTCGGACGATGACGACCACGGCAGCCGATCGGATCGTCATCGATCCGGTCACCCGGATCGAGGGCCACGCGAAGATCACGATCCACCTCGACGAGGCGGGCGAGGTCCGCGACGCGCAGTTCCACGTGACCCAGTTCCGCGGCTTCGAGCGGATCGTGCAGGGCCGGCCGCTGCACGAGATGCCCTCGATCATGGCCCGCATCTGCGGCATCTGCCCGGTCAGCCACCTCGTGGCCTCGGCCAAGGCGTGCGACGAGATCATCGCCGTCGAGCCGCCGCCGGCCGGCGCGGACCTGCGGCGGGTGATGAACCTCGCCCAGATCGCCCAGTCGAACGCGCTCAGCTTCTTCCACCTCGCGTCGCCGGACCTCCTGTTCGGGTTCGACGCCGACGCGGCCGGGCGCAACCTGTTCGGCGTCGCCGCGGCCGCGCCACGGCTCGCGCGCGACGGGATCGCCATCCGGCGCTTCGGCCAGCAGGTGATCGAGTGGCTGGGCGGCAAGCGGATCCACCCGTCGTGGATCGTGCCCGGCGGCGTGGACGCGCCGCTCGAGGTGGAGACGCGCGACCGGATCCTCGCCGCGATCCCGGAGGCGCTCGCGGCCAGCGAGCGCGCGATCGCGTGGTACACGGGCGAGCTCGTCCGGTACGAGGAGGAGGCAGCCTCGTTCGGCGACTTCCCGTCGGCCTACATGGGCCTCGTCGATCGCGACGGGACCGTCGACCACTACGACGGCCTGCTGCGGGTCGTGGACGCGGACGGCGCGTACCTCGCCGACCGGGTCGACCCGCGCGGCTACGCGGACCTCATCGGCGAGGCCGTGGAGCCGTGGTCGTTCCTCAAGTCCACGTACTGGAAGGCCCTGGGCTACCCGGAGGGCGTGTATCGCGTCGGGCCGCTCGCCCGGGTGATCGTCGCGGACCGGATGGGGACGCCCCGCGCGGATGCCGAGCTGGGCCGCTTCCGGGAGCGCGTGGGCCGCGTGCCGAGCAGCTCGTTCCACTACCACTACGCGCGGCTCATCGACATGCTCCACGCCATCGAGCGGATCGAGGAGCTGCTGCGGGACCCGGGCATCCTGTCGCCCCGCGTCAGGAGCACCGGCGGGATCAACCGCAACGAGGGGATCGGCGTCTCGGAGGCGCCCCGCGGCACGCTGATGCACCACTACCGCGTGGACGACGACGGGATCGTGGAGTGGGCGAACCTCGTCATCGCGACCGGCCACAACAACCTCGCGATGAACCGCAGCGTCGCCCAGGTCGCGAAGGCGTACGTCAAGAGCGCGTCGCTCACCGAGGCGATGCTCAACCGGGTCGAGGCGGTCATCCGCTGCTATGACCCGTGCCTGTCGTGCTCCACCCATGCGCTGGGCGAGATGCCGCTGCGCGTCCAGCTCCTGGGGCCGGACCGCGCGGTGCTCGACGAGCTCGTCCGATGACGCCCGGCGCCGGTGTCGTCGTCGTCGGCTATGGCAACCCGCTGCGGGGCGACGACGCCGTGGGGTGGCGGGTCGCCGAATCGGTCGCGACCGATGCGCGACTGGTGGGCGCCCACGTGCTGACCGCGCATCAGCTCCTGCCGGAGCTCGCCGTGGAGCTGGGCGAGGCCGGGCTCGCCGTGCTCGTGGACGCGAGGGTCGGGGAGCCGCCCGGCTCGATCTCGGTCATGCACATCGCGCCGTGTGCCGAGCGCGGCCCCTTCGGGCATCACCTGACGCCGGCGGCGCTCGCGGCGCTCGCCGTTGCCGTCGCGGGCCGGTCAGCGGACGTGGTGGTCGTGAGCATCGGCATCGAATCGACCGAGCCCGGCGCCGGGCTGAGCCACGCGGTCGCGGAGGCCGTGCCCGCGGTTCGCGAGGTCGTCGCGGACCTGGTGCTCGCCCATGCATGAGGTATCGCTCGTCGCGGAGCTGGTCGAAGCGTGCGAGCAGGTGGCAGCCGGCGTGCCCGTGCGTGTCGTGCGCGTGCGCCACGCGTCCGCCATCCCCGAGGATGCGGTCCGTCAGGCGTTCGCGATGCTCACGTCGGACACGCCGCTCGGCGCCGCCCGCCTGGAGCTGTCGTCGTTCGACTACGTGGTGCGCTGTCCCGTGCGGGTTCAGCGGGCACCCTGGACCACGACGCCCTCGACGCCGGGCCGTTCAGCGAGTGCCCGTCGTGCGGCGGGCTTGTCGCCCGGCCGCGGACACCCGAGCTGGAGCTGGTCGCCGTCGTCACCTGACCCGCGGCTACGTGCCCAGCGCCCGCAGCCGCTCCGCGAGCTCGATCGCGTCGATGGGGCCGGTCCGCGCCACCTCCACGAGGCGGTCCGGGCGGTGAGAGACCGCCACGTACGCGCGCTGGACGGCAAGCCGCAGGCTCGCTGGCCCGAGGACCATCACCCGCTCGCTGTCACCCACGGCGCCGACGATCCGGCCGACGAAGTCCGCCTCGGACTCGATCATCCGCTCGACGGTCGTCGAGGTGATCCCGCTGAGCGTCGTCATCGGCGACGGCGACGACCGCATGCCGGCCGTTGATCCACACGACCGCCGTCGGGGATGCGGGTGCGTGTCCGCTGGAGCGTGTCGGCAGTGGCCATCGGGACCTCCTGCGCCCACGGTGGCAGCCCGCGCGCGACGGCCCCACTGCCGGACGGCACGTCCGCGGGGCCGGATGGTCCGAACGTGGCGGGCCGAACGTGCCCGGCGGCCGACGCCATCGGCCGATCACGCCGCCTCCTCGAACAGGGGACACGTGACGCGGCCGAAGGCACGCTCGCGGGCCCCGTAGTCGCGGATGGCATCTTCAGGGTCGCGGCCCTCGATGATCGCGAGCGTCGCCTCGGAGACGAGGTCCTCGTAGAGCGGGTCGTGCAGCTGGACGAGGGTCGTCGTCCGCGGCCCGACGACGTCCCGCGCCTGCTCGAACAGCGGGTGACCGACGTGCAACCCGGGCATCGGCGGCGCGGCCCGGGTGGGACGCTGCGCGTACTCGGCCGAGCGGTCGCCACGACCATTCCGGGCGCGGCGCTCGTTGCGGAGCCGGTTCTGGCGGGCGCGGTACTCGGGATGCGCGGCGCGCCAGGCGCGGTAGTAGGCCGCGTCCGTCATCGCCGGACCTCGTGGTGGCGGTCTCGGGCGCGATCGGCGGACAACAGGGCGATGGACGTCGGCACGAGCGGCGTTCGGCCGATCGCAGGGCAGCCGGGCACGGCAACTCCTCATGGGCGTGCGGTCACGGCAAGGCCGCGACACGGGGCGGGGTGAGGGAGCGGCGGGGACCGCGGCGACCGGGCTCAAGGAGCCGGCGGCGAAGCGATCCAGCGCCCGCTGGGGCGGGCGGCAAGGTCCGTGCTGGGCGCCCTGGCCGGCGTGACGGGGGCCGGAACGGGGGCGCGGAGACGGCCGATGGGCGACGAGCACCCGAGGCCCCGGTTGACCGAGCGGGCAGCTCCCGGGGCGGCGCGGTTCCCTGTCACGCCCCGCATGTGGAGGGCACTCAGGAGGAACCGGACGCGGCCGAGTATAGGGTGGGTCGCTTATCGGCGGATTACGTTGACGCCGCCTCGTGCGGCGACCCGCGCCGCCGCAGACCTGGGCCGGGCGGATCGCCCGGGCTAGGGCTCGAAGTCCGCGTTCGCGGTCAGCCGGGTGCCGTCGCGCGCGCCGGCGTCGACGTAGGCGGCGATCCGCTCGCGGGCGACCGCCAGGTCGTCGTTGCCGAGGCTGCGATTGAGCAGGTCGATGTACCAGGTGGGCTTGGCCTCGGCGCGGACGTAGCCCTCGACGATCGCGCGGGCGATCGGCAGCGTCGTCGCCTTCGAGTCCTCGTGGACGTCGCGCCCGTCGGCGGCGAGGAGCTTCGCGTGCTCCTCCTCGAGCAGCCGGGCGAACAGTGCGGGCGAGAGCGAGTCGCCGGCGCGCGCTCCGGTCTCGGCATCGTCGTCCGTGAACGGCGCGTCCTTGTGCAGCCACTCCCACAGGATCGACAGCCGGATCTCGCCCGTCGCCATGTCCTCCATGAGGTACAGGACGTCGTCGTCGCCGAACGCGTCGGCGGGCTTGAGCGCCGCGGCCTGGAACCCGCGCAGGAACGCGTTGCCGTACTGGAGGCCGACCGACAGCAGGTCCCGGGCGCCACGCACGGTCCGCGGCGCGGGCTCCGTCGCCACCAGCGTGGCCGCGTCCTCGGGCGTGTGGGTCAGCGGCGGGAACGCGCGGCCCAGCTGGTTGTCCTCGCCGACACGCTCCCACACGGGTCGGACGATGTGGACCATCTTCCAGTGGGCGACCCACTTGCCGCTCGCGCCCTCCCGCTGCTCGCGCTCGGCGCCGGCGACGGCCTTCGCCATGGCCGAATTGACGCCGGCGGGGGAGCCGACCGGGATCTGCGCCTCCATCCCGCCCTGCCACAGCGCGAACCGGCCGCCGGCATCGGGCGTGTTGACCGCCCGGCGGACGCGATCCTCGTAGGCGCGCATGTAGGCGTAGGTCATCGTGATCGCGTCGATGTTCGGGTTGACGAAGCCCGGATCCCCGTGGAGGGCATCGGACACCGAGTTGATGTAGTCCCAGCGGCCGGTGTTGAAGCCGACGAAGTGGCGGCCCAGCGCGGCCCGGATCTCGAGCAGCTGGAACGCCGCCTCGAGCTGCTCCACGAGGACGTAGACGCGGATCGTCCCGGCGGGCAGCCCCAGGTGCGCCTCGAGCGCGTCGAGGAGCTGGGCCCAGACCGCCGCCTCGGCCGCGACCTGGATCTTGGGCAGGTAGAGGACGACCGACCGGCCCTCGGCGCGGAGCGTCTGCGGCGTTCGCGACGACGTACAGGACGAGGTCGACGATCGAGGCACCGAACCCCTCGCCGTCGCCGTCGCCGGACGTGGCGGTCGTCGAGGTGGAGGCCGCGCGCCCGGTAGATCCGCGTCGTGAACGCGAGCTGGGCTCGCCAGTCGTCGACGATCGGGCGGCCGAGGAACCCCTCGGCCCACGCGTTCATCTCGTCCGCGACGCGACGCCGCCACGTCGAGGAACCGCGGGTCCATCGCGAACGCGAGCCGGAGGTTGCGCTGGTTGTCGAGGCTCATCGTGTCGACCTGGCCGAGCGCGTCCTCGCCGTCGAACATCCAGCCGTCGGCACCCGACAGCAGCGCGTAGGCGACGTTCCGGAGACCCGCCTCGACCGAGGCACGCGGCCGCGCGGCCGGCCCGGTGCCCTGGATCCACTGGCGGCGCAGGTCGGCCGGGATGTCGGCGCCGTCGAACCGGCCGGCGCGGGCGTCCTCGACGCGCAGCGACGTCCCGGGGATGGCGTCGCCCGGGGACGGGGAACGTGATCGGGAGCCCGTGCCGCGCGCGCTCGAGCCGGCGGTGGGCGCGCTGCGCCATGACCTCGCGGCGGGCGTCGTCGAGCGGCGCCAGCGCCTCGAGCGCGGCGAGCGCCTCGGCCGTCAGGACATCCGGATACGCGGCCTGGACGCCACGACGGAGCTCGAGGGCGGGTGTGGTGGACATGCGGCTACCCGCCCCCGTGCTTCATGACGGCCTGCCGGCTGACGGCTAGGCGATCTCCTGCTCGATCTCGGCCTGGAGGCCCTCGAACTCGTCGTCCCAGCCGTGGATCACGGTCTTCGCGACGCCGACCGACACCTTCACGGTGTCCTGTTGATCGGACTTCCCGAGCGTGAGGACGCTCTCGACCTTGAAGCCCCGGCGGGCGATGCTGTCGAGGGCCTTCTTCAGCGCATTGGGCACGTCGGGAATCGTCAGCCCCAGGGCCGACTTGATCTCCGGCGTCAGGCCCTCGCTCGACAGGGCGTCCATCGCCCCGTCTACGTCGTCGTGGCTCACCAGCACCCTGACGTGCGGCGGATCGAAGTCCGGAGCGATCGCCTGGATGTTGATGCCTGCCGCCCCGAGGGCGTTCAGGATCCGCTGGATGTTCTCCGCCGTGTCATCCGGTGACGCCTTGATCTGCTGGTGCATTGCCAGCTCCCTCCTATCCCGAGCGGGCGGGCGACGAGGCTGCGCGGTCACTCGCCCCCGACGGTCATCGCGCGCATGCGGCTCCTGGTCGTCACGGGCTGCATGCCGTCCAGCAGCGGCTGGATCTCGCTCCGCAGCGTCTCCTCTTCCACATCCCAGTCGTCCATCGAGTCCCGCGCGAGGCCGATGGACAGCTGCGCCATGGCGCCGCCGTCGCCGGCCAGCACCACGAGGCTCTCGAGGTCGTTGCTGCGGCTCTCCAGCTCGTCAAACACGGTCTGCAGGGCCGATGGCGTGTTCGGCACTGACAGGAGCACGGATGGCTTGACCTTGGGGTCGAAGCCCGCGTTCTGCAGGGCCTCGAGGGCCCGGTTGAACGTGTCGGTCGGGTCGTCCGGGTCGTACGGGTGGTTGTGCTTCACCGCCACCCGCACATGGGGCGGGTCGAAGTCCGGCGCGATCCCCTCGATATTGATACCGGCGTCCGCGAGCGCCCTGACGATGCGCCGGATGTTCTCCTTGGTGGGGTCCGGTGACGCCTTGATCTGCTGGTGCATTGCCAGCTCCCTCCTCGGTCCCCGAGCGGTCTGCGCATCCTACGCGCGCGCAGCGTGCCGGGGAAGCCCCTCGGCACAACGGGAATCCCGCACACGGGCCTCACCTGTACTGACGCCGGCGGACCCCCGAAACCGTTCATTCTTCGTCGCGGATCAGCGCCATTCGACGGCCTGGACCTCCACCGGCTCGCGGACGCCCTTGAGCGTCACCGGACGAGGGTCGGTGAGCCCGAACCGCATCGGACCCGCGCCGTCCACCACGGCCCGCGTGACGAGGATCTCGTCCTTCGCCGCTGCCGCGCCCACCCGGGCGGCGACGTGGACGCCGCCGCCGATGTAGTTCCGCCGCTCGCGGGCCGCCTCCGCCGTGTGGAGCCCGATCCGCACCCCGACCGCGAAGCCGTGCTCCCGCCGGTGCCGCGCCAGGCGGCGCTGGATGTCGACGGCGCACTCGATCCCGTCACGGGCCCGCTCGAACGCGACGAAGAAGCCGTCGCCGGTGTGCGCCACCTCCTCGCCCGTGTGCTGGGCGAAGGCCGAGCGAAGCTCCCGGTCGTGCCAGCGGAGGAGCTCCGTCCAGGCCTCGTCGCCCATCGCGCCCACGAGATCGGTGGAGGTCACGATGTCGGTGAACATGAACGTCCGGATCACGCCGCTGGCCCGGGCCAGTCGATCGCCGGGCGGTCGCCCCCGCCCTCGCCGAGCAGCGCATCGACCCGCTCCAGGTCGAGCGTCGCACCCAGCCGCTCGAACACGGTCCGTGCGGCGACGAGGTCGCGGCGGGCGGTCGTCGCGTCGCCTTCGGCGGCCAGGGCCTCGGCGTAGTGGAGGCGTGCGCGGGCGCTCTCGTAGGGCAGGTTCGTCGACTGCCACAGCCGCCACGACTGGCCCAGCACCGGCGACGCCTCCGAGGCCTTGTCCTGCCCCAGCAGCAGCTCCCCGCGGGCGGTCATGGCGCCGGCGCGGAACAGCGGCTGGCCGAAGTCGGTGGCGATGGACTCCAGCTCCTCGACGGCCGCCCGGGCGGCGTCCAGGTCGTGGGCGGCGAGGTCGATGTCGACCTTCGCGGGGAGCAGCCGCGCCCGGGTCGTCCGGTCGGCAACGCCACCCGTGCCGGCCGCGGCGACGAGCACCCGATCGAGCGACCGCCGCGCGTCGGCGACCTCGCCCCGTGCGAGCTGCAGGAGCGCGAGCCCGGGCTGGGCGACGTGCCCGTACTCGTACGCGCGATCGAACGCCTCCGCCGCCGCGTCCAGGTCGCCCATCCGCAGCCGCACCTCGCCCACTTGGTAGTAGGCGAACCCGACCGCATCGAGCAGCCGGTAGCGGATGAGCTCCTCGCCGGCCTGGCGCGCCTCCTGCTCCGCCGCGGCCCAGTCGCCGCGGAGCATCTTGATCTCGGCCCGATGGATCCGGCAGATCCCGGGGTACCCGCCGACGGACTGGCGGCGCATCCAGCGCTCGCCCTCGTCGGCCCACTGGGCCGCTCGGCCGAGGTCCCCGACGCTGCGACAGCACGAGATTGTGTTGCAGTAGATGTCGCTCGCCGTGCGCAGCCCCAGCTGGCCGGTCGACGCGGCCGCCGCCGCCTCGTCGATGAGCGCGAGCCCGGCCTGCACGTCGCCCTTGGCTACGTGCGCGATCCCGCTGAAGCTCATCGCCTGGTAGAGCGCGTCGGGATTGCCGGTGCGGCGGGCGACCTCCATCGCCTGTCCGGCGATGTCGATTAATTCGTCGATCCGTGTCCCCATCAACGCGTCGAGCGAGTGGAAGACGAGCGGCCAGGCGTGGATCGCCGACTCCGGCTCGTCGGCGAGCAGCCGTTCGCCCTGCGCCAGCCAGCCGCCGGCGACCGCGACGTTGAGGCTGCGGAAGGCCTCGTAGCACAGCCTGAAGGCAACGCCCGCCGCATCGAGGTGACGGCCGGCGTCGGTGAATCCGGCGAATGCCCGCTCGAGCGCCTCTGTGGCCTCGTCGGGCTGCCCTGCCCACCACAGCGACGTGCCCAGCAGGGCGAGGTCGTCGGGCGACAGCCCCTCGTCGCGATCGACCGCCACCAGCGCCTCGATCGCTTCCGCCCACTCGTGGCGCGTGACGGCGTCCCTGCCGCGCTCGACTGTCTGGATCACGTGGGGATGCCCACTGGTTGTCACCGCCTGCGGATCGGCCTCGATTATCGACGCGTCCGCAAGGCGTGAGACGCAGCCCTCGAGCGACTGAGCCTCAGGCCCGTGGTTCCTCCGGCGCGTCGGGAGCCGACTGGACCGGTCCGGGCACCCCATCCCGGCGCTCGAGCCGGTCGAGCCGCTCGATGACGGCATCGAGGCGGCCGGCGAGCGCAGCCCAGCGCGCGTCCTCGGTCGTCGCGTCGTCGTCGCGGCGAGCCGCCTGACGGGCATCGATGAAGGCGGAGGTGATCGACGCGGTGAGGATGCTCAGCGAGGCGATCGCCAGGAGCATCACGACGCCCCCGATGAGCCGGCCGATGCCTTCGGTGGGGGTGACGTCGCCATAGCCGACGGTCGTGACCGTCTGCAGGATGTACCACAGCGCGGTCGTGAACTCCGCGTACTCCTTGCGGTCCAGGAGCCAGATCACGAAGGCGCCGAGGAACACCGCGGCCAGGTCCGCGATGACGATCACGATGACGGCGTTGCGGGCCGACGAGGGATCGCTCAGGAACCGGTTCGTCGCGCGATGGAGCGGCGCGCGACGCCAGCTGGGCGGCGCGCTGTCCGACGGCGGCGTTCCGGGCGCGGTCATCGGTGGATCCTAGCCGACTGCGTACCGCCCCTGGGAGTGAGGTTGTGAGGACGTCGGCACGAAAGCCCACGATCCGGGTGATGCCGTTGTCGGCCGCCTGTGGCGGAATGGGCGCAGGACCGAGTCGGTGTCACGGGCCATCCTCCAGGCCTCCGCCGACCGGTCGGGGTGGAGGACACCATGCACGAGCATCCTCGTACGACTTCCGAGCTGGCAGGCAGGATGACGATCGGCAAGGTCGCGACCGCGGCGTTCGCAATCGCCATGGGACTGGTGGTGGCCGCCTGCGCGGGGTCGGCCGCCTCGCCCGCCGCGTCGGCCGCCGGTGCGTCGCCCGCCGCCGCGTCGCCCGCTTCTGAGGCGGCGAGCGGTGACGTCTGTGCCAACGTCGAGGCCCTCAGGACTTCGATCGATGAGCTCAAGGCGATCGACGTGGTCACGGTCGGCACGGCCGGCCTCCAGGCGGCGGTCGACAAGGTGCGGACGGCCGGTACCGCCGTGAAGGAGACTGCCGGATCCGAGATCGGGCCATCGGTCGACGCGTTGTTGGCCTCACTGGACGGGCTCAAGACCGCCCTCGACGGTGTCGGCGAGGCGTCGGTGGCCGGCGAGTCGGCCACCGCCATCCGGGCAGCCGTCACCGAGGTCGGGACCTCCGCCACCGCCCTGACTGACGCGATCAAGGCTGGCCCCTGCCCCAGCTGAGCCGTCCGTCGCAACGTGCGCGCCCGGCGTGCGTTTCCCCCTGAATAGGCGATGCGTCGCGACCGTGTGAGCCTTACCGTCGCGACCATGAGCCGACTCATCGAGTTCTACAAGACCCAGGTCCGGATCCTCTGGGAATGGCGCGGAGGACCGGTGGCGCTGGTGAAGCGCCTCCTCATCACGTTCATCGTCGCCGTCCTCTCGCTGCTCGTGACCGCCGGCATCCTGCCCGGCGTCACGATCGGGCGGGTCGTCGATGCCGCGATCGCCGTCATCCTCATGACGGCGTTCAACGCCCTCATCCGGCCGGTGATCCTGGCGCTCGTATCGCCGGTCTCCCTGCTGCTGACGGGCGTCATGGTCCTCCTGCTCCAGATCGTCACGTTCCTCGTGATCGTGCCGATCTCCCCGGGCGTGGAGGTCGACGGGTTCCTGACGGCCCTGATCGCCTCGTTCGTCTATGCGGGCGTGAACACGGTCGTGACCTCGGTCTTCGCCATCGACAGCGGCGTGTCCTACTACGGGCTGCTCGTGTCGACGCTCATGACCAAGCGCGCGACAGGGGCGACCGACAAGCCGGGCCTCGTGATCATCCAGATCGACGGCCTCGCCCACCCGATCCTCGCGGGGCGCGTCCGGGCCGGATCGGTCAACACGATGGCGGGCTGGATGCGCGACGGGAGCCACAAGCTGTCGCGCTGGGAAGCCATCCTGCCGTCCATGACCTCGGCGAGCCAGGCCGGGATCCTGCACGGCAACAACGACGGCATCCCGGCCTTCCGCTGGTACGAACGCGACCGGCAGCACCTGATGGTGTCCAGCAACCCGAACGATGCCGCCGAGATCGTCCGCCGGGTGAGCGACGGCAAGGGGCTGCTGTCCAACGACGGCGTCAGCATCTGCAACCTCATGACGGGCGACGCGGCGCGCGCGTACGTGACCACGGGTGCGCTGAAGGACGAGTCGCAGGGGATCGGCGACAGCAAGGCGTTCCTGAGCTTCTTCTTCAGCCCCAACGGCTACCTGCGCTCGTTCTCGCTGTTCGTCGGCGAGTTCATCACCGAGCGGATCCAGGCGCGCCGCACCCGCCGCTCGGGCATCCAGCCGCAGATGCACCGGGGCATGAAGTACGCCGGCATGCGTGCCGCGAGCAACGTGCTCCTGCGCGACATGAACGTGTCCCTGATCATCGAGGAGATGTACCGCGGCGCGAACGTCATCTACGCGGACTTCACCGACTACGACGAGCTCGCCCACCACTGCGGGCCTGAGCGGGTCGAGTCGTTGACCGCGCTCGATGGCGTCGACAAGGCGATCGGGGCGCTCGCGAAGGCGGCCGAAGATGCGTCGCGACCCTACAAGTTCGTCATCCTCTCCGACCACGGCCAGAGCCTCGGCGCGACGTTCAAGCAGCGCTACGGCACCAGCCTCGGCGAGGTCGTCCGCGACCTGATGAGCGGTCGCGCCACGGTCGTCCAGACGGAGACCAAGGGGGAGGGATCGACGTTCGTGAACTCGTTCCTCTCGGAGATCACCCGCAGCAAGGGCGTCGGGCCCACCGTCGCCCGGGTCGCCCTGGCCGGCTCGACCACCGACGGCGTCGTCGACCTCGACCACGAGGAGATCCCGCCGCCCGCCGACGAGTCGACGATCGCCGTCGTGGGTTCCGGCAACCTCGGGCTCGTGTGGTTCACCGGCCACGACCATCGCCTGACCTTCGAGGAGCTTGAGGACCTCCACCCCAACCTCGTCGCGACCCTTGCGGCGCATCCCGGCGTCGGCATCCTGATGGTCCGATCCGCGGAGCACGGTGCCGTCGCCTTCGGGCCGAACGGCGCCCGGTACCTCGACCAGGACCGGGTCGAGGGCGAGGATCCGACGACGCTGTTCGGCGAGCACACGGTCATGAGCCTCAAGCGCGAGGACGAGATGACCCATGCACCCGACCTGCTGCTGCTCAGCCAGTACGACCCGGAGCTCGGCGAGGTAGCCGCGTTCGAGGAGCTGATCGGATCCCACGGCGGCCTCGGCGGGTTCCAGACGCAGCCGTTCATCCTGCATCCGAAGGAGTGGGAGCTCGACGAGGAGGTGCCGCTCGGCGCGCCGGCCGTCTACCGCAATATCCGCCGCTGGCTCCAGTCCATGGGGATCGAGCTCGGCAAGCCGGCTGCGGCTGCGCCGGCCGTCGAGCCGGTCGTCGCGACGCCGGCCGCCGCGGAGGCCGGCTGAGGCAGGTCGCGGCGGCCTACGACGCCTCCAGGAGCTGGTCCGCGTACTTCTCGAGCGCCCGGGCGACCTTGGCCAGCGGCTCCATGAGCGACGGCGTGCATGCCTCCCCGCAGCGGACGGCGAACGCCGCCGCGTCGCGCAGCCGTTCCTCCATCAGGACCCAGGCCGCCTTGCGGTGCGGCAGCAGGTAGTCGACCTGGTAGAACAGCTCGAACCCGGGCCCTGCCTTGACGCCGGGCATGTCCCAGCCGATCGGCAGCGTCGTCACGACACTCCCGAGCGGCTTGATCGCGGAGTACATCAGGCCGACCGAGACCTCGGCGAGGACCTGCAGCTGCTCGGGCGTCTCGTCGCTGTGGGCGAAGTAGCGCGAGAGCAGCTGGAGCAGGACCTCGTACACGACGTTGAGGAGGTCCATCGCCCGTGCCGTGCCCGGGTCGGTGATGAGCGGCACGACGACGCCGGTCGCCTGCTGGCGCACGTTCGCCGCGACGACCGCTCGCGCGGGCTCGAACTCGGGGTCGGCGGCCTTGAGCGCCAGGAACTCGTCGAGGATGCCCAGCAGCCGCCCGAAGTGGGCGTCGCGCCACTCGCCCTGGGCGCCTTCGCCCTGCTCGACGATCGTCTCGATTGCCTGCGCCGCGGAGGCAAGGTCCGTGACGGCGACGAGCTCCTCCCAGCGGAAGTGCTCCTCGGTCGCCTGGGCGTTCGGCGGCCCGATGAACAGCCGGTCCGCGCCGATCCGGCCCTCGAGATGCTCGAGGCCCACCCCGATGGCCCGGTAGAGCGCCCCGATCGTCTCGAACTCCTGGAGGTGGGGGACGATCTCGTCCTCGTGGTCGTGCTCGAAGGCGACCGCCCGCTCGAAGGCCTCGAACCCCTCCGCGTCCTCGACGTCCATGCCCTCGGGCCGCTCGAGGAACGCGAAGTGGCGGAGCGCCGCCTCGCCGAACGGGAGCAGCTCGATGCGGACACCGGCCGGGTAGGCGTAGGCCGGCATCGGGAAGTTCGGGCGGGCGAAGCGCGGCGCCGCGCCCGACCGACGTCAGCAGGTTCTGGACGAGCGCGAGGTGGAGCATCTCCTGGGCGCTGATCTCGAGCAGCGTCTTGCGCCAGCGCTTGATCGCGACGAGCTGGTCCGCGGTCACGCCCTCGCTGACGTCCTGCTTGAGCGAGAACGCCGCGAACAGGTACTGGAGCATCACCAGGTGCTCGAGCTCCGCGGCCTTGCCGAGGGTGTAGACGAGCGCCTCGCGGTGCTCGAGCACGCCCGTGCGGCTGCGGACGGCGAGCACGCTCGCGAGGGGGCCGTGCGGGCCGGGGCCGAGGTCATCAGTCACGAGGGTCGCCTTCCTGGGCCGGGTCGTCGGGGAGATAGAGACGGTCGTCTTCGTAGCACCACTGCCAGGGCACGTCGGGCGCCACGGAGCGGATCATCGGGTGTCCAGTCTCGCGGAAATGGGCCGTGGCGTGGCGGTTCGGGCTCTCGTTGCAGCAGGTCGTGCGCCCGCAGGTGAGGCACTGCCGCAGGTGGACCCACGTCCCGCCGATCTCGAGGCAGTCCGCGCAGCCGTCCTGCGGCGGTCCGACCCGCACCTCGGGTTCGTAGTGCTCACATCGCGCGATCAGACCGGCCCTCGTGCCCTACGTCCCCGGCCGGCGCCAGGCGGCAGCCGTCACGCTGCCGTAAATCATAGATCGCCGACCGCCACGAATCAGGAGACCGGGGCCCTCCCCTCGAGGGTCCCGGTCTCGCTTCATCGGCCCAGGGTCCGAAGACCCTGTTGCCCGACCGATGTGGTGTGGTGTGATCTCGCTTAGCGGAGCCGCGGCTGTTGATTTGAGCCCCCCACGGGCCACCCATTCGGCCCCGGGCTTCGATCTGGCGCCGTTCGAGCGCTGACGCAATGGTCCGGCCCGGGGGGCACAAACTCATCCACTGAACCGCGCAGACCGGGCGGCGTCGGGCTGCAGCAACCAAGCAACCGCTCGCGATGGGAGCGCGGCTGGGACGTCGATCGACGGTGGTAGGCTGCGCCAAACGCGCAGGGACGCCACGATGGCGTCATCGGCTGAGTCGAGGCTCCGCATGGACCCGAACGACGACCTCTGGACGGCGATCCGCCGTGTCCTGCCCGACGCCGACGCGCTGACCGCGGCCGTGGCGACCGAGCTCGGCGAGCCCGCCGAGGACGTTCGCGCCAGCGTCCTCATCGGCACGATCGCGATGAACGGGCAGCTGGGACCCGAGGCCGCGGCCGTCGCGGCGATCGAGGCGGAGCTGGCCCGGCGTCGACCTGCCGCAGCGACTCGAAACGGAGGGCGACTCGCGAAGGTCGAGACGCTGGCCGACCTGCTCGCCGAGACCCAGGCGCTCGAGGCCAAGGGGACGCTCGACCTCGAGACGATCGTGGCGATCCAGCGCGCATCCGGGGCGATCGCGGCGCGAACCGACCGCCGCTTGGTCGTCCTGCAGCACCGCTACGCGATCACGCGACGGCTGATGTGGGAGCACTGCGTCGCAGCCATGGCGGATGGCCGGCTCGACCCGCGCCTCCTCGCAGCCTTCGGCCGCTTCCTCCTGCTCTGGAACGAGCTCACGTCGCTGGCGGTGACCGATGGCTACCGCGCCGCGGAGCGCGACATCCTCGCCCGATCGGTGGAGGCCCGCCGGGGTGCGCTCCAGGAGCTGCTCGGCGTCGTCCCGGACGATGCGGTGACCGCAGCCCGCCTGCGACGAACCGGCGTGCGGCACGGCCTGGACCCCGATCGGGCCTACTGCCTCGTCGCCATCGCGCCACGGCCCGAGAGCGATCCCATCCCCGAGCGGCCGGGCATCGGCGAGGAGGAGCTGGAGGTGCTCGCCGGACGGATCGGCCATCTGCTCGGTGCGACCGCCCCGGGTGCCGAGGGCGTCGGGGCCGGGATCCGGCTGCCGGCCGTCCTCCCGCTCCTGGGACGCATCGCGATCCTCGCGCCAGACGACTGGGCCGGCGTGACCCGCGTGCCGAAGGCGCTCGACACCGTGCTGGGCGGCCTGGCTGCTGCTGCGAACGCCCGGGCCCGGAAGGGCAGGGGAGCTCCACGGGGACCAGCAGCAGCCCGCGTGGGTGGCCGTCTGCGCACCGGCGGTCGACGGCGTCGGTTCGCTGGCCGCCACGTATGCCGATCTCGTCGATGCCACGCGCACCGCGCAGGGGCTGGGCCGGCGTGGGTGGATCCCGGACCCTGATGCGCTCGCGCTCGAGCGACTCCTCCTCGCGGATCGGCAGCTGGCCGATGCCATCGTGCGTCGCGAGCTCGGCCCGCTCCTCGCGGACGAACGCTTCGGCGGGGAGCTCATCGAAACGCTCCAGGCCTACTTCGACGCCGGCGAGAACGTGACCGCCACGGCCCGACGACTCAACCTGGCGACGCGGACCGTCGCCTACCGGCTCGAGAAGATCGAATCCATCCGCGGCCAGGGGCTCGACGGTGAGGGCGGCCGGCGCCTGTCGGCCGCGCTCCTCGTGCATCGCCTCCGCTCGGCCGGCTGATCAGCCCTTCATCGCCATGTACCGGCGACGCTCGTCCGCGTCGAGATGCTCGACCGCGTAGCGAAGCGCCGTCCGCGGCATCGTCGCCGCGTTTCGGTCGAGGTACGCCCGCAGCTTGCCCACGTCCTGCTTGCCGGCCTCGCGGACCCAGCCGCCGACCGCCTTCTGCACCAGCTCGTCCGGGTCGTGGGAGAGGATGTCGCCGATCCGGAACGTGTCGTCGAGGTCGTGCTGGCGGATGAAGTAGTACGTGGCCACGATCGCCGTCCGTCGCTCCATCGGCTGCGGCGAGATCGCGAGGTCGTACAGCGGCTGCCGTGACTTGTCCCACAGGTATCCGCCGACCACGTACGGCGCCGCGCGATCGACCATGCCCCAGTGGTCGATCCGGTCGTGGTTGTCCATGTACAGGTCGTACAGCTCGTGCCGCCGCTCGGCGGTTGTCTTCTTGTCGCGCGCCTGGAAATCCATGATGCAGACCCCGCCGAGGCGCACGTTCTCGTCGGGGTGGCGCAGCAGCGTCCGGATCTCGACCGGATCCGCTGCCTGGTAGGTCTTCGCCAGGGCGAACAGGTCGCGCATCGGGGGATCCGCCCCGAGGCGCTGCAGGTCCGCGACGAAGGCCTCGGCGGTCGGTTCCACGTCCGGATCATACGGGCCCGGACAGCGCGGGATCCCGGGCGCCGCTCGCCTCCGCATTCGCCGGCAGGAGCGGCGGCGCGGGAGCCGCTGCTGCTCAACGGTCTCTTGTGCGGGCGCCGCTTATACGTACAATCGCCGCATGACTGAGATCGCGGGCGCTGGCACGAAGCCGCAGGGGGAGCTGCTCGAACTTCCCGTGGACTACGTCGACCGGGTGTATGCCGGCGTCCTCGGCAAGATCATCGGTGTGTACCTGGGGCGCCCCGTCGAGGGCTGGACATACGAGGCGATCCAGGACCAGGTCGGCGACATCGACGAGTACGTCCACGAGCGACTCGGTGTGCCGCTGATCGTCACCGACGACGACATCACCGGGACGTTCACGTTCGTGAGGGCCATGGCGGATCATGGCGACGACCCGGGCATCACGCCCCGGCAGATCGGCCAGTCATGGCTCGACTACCTCATCGAAGGCCGGACGATCCTGTGGTGGAGCGGCCTCGGCAACTCGACCGAGCACACCGCCTACCTCAGGCTGAAGGCAGGGATCCCTGCGCCAGCGAGCGGATCGATCGCCGTCAACGGCCAGGTCGTGGCGGAGCAGATCGGCGCCCAGATCTTCATCGACGGCTGGGCCATGCTCCACCCCGGCGATCCCGAGGCGGCCGCCGACCTGGCCCGACGCGCGGCGTCGGTGAGTCACGACGGCGTGGCGGTCCACGCCGCCCAGGTCCTCGCCGCCATGGAGGCGCAGGCGTTCGTGGACGACGACCTCGACCGCCTGTTCGACGTGGGTGTCGCCCAGATCCCCGGCGACTCGATCATCCGGCGACTCATCGACGACCTGCGGCAGCGACGGCCCAGCGAGCCCGACTGGCGCGCCGCTCGGCGCTGGATCGCCGAGCACTACGGCTATGACCGCTTTGGCGGCAACGTGCACGTCGTGCCCAACCACGCCTTGATGGCGATGTCGCTGCTGTATGGCGACGGCGACTTCGGCCGGACGCTCGCCATCGTGACGACGGCTGGGTGGGACACCGACTGCAACGCCGGCAACATCGGCTGCCTGATGGGCATCCGCGGCGGCCTGCCCGGGATCGATGTGACTCGTGACGGGACCGACTGGCGCGGGCCGGTCGCGGACCGGCTGTACCTCCCGACCGCCGATGGCGGGCGAGCCATCTCCGACGCCGTGCGCGAAGGTGATGCGGTCGTCGCGACCGCGCGCCGCATGCGTGGTCTCACGGTGGTCGCCCCGAAGGACGGGGCGCGGTTCCACTTCGAGCGGCCGGGATCGGTGCAGGGCTTCCAGCCGGACGCGGGCCACGAGTCGGTCACCCTGACCAACGTCCCCGGTCACTCGGCATCGGGATCGCGAAGTCTCGCGATTCGCACAGGAGCACTCGTGGCCGGTGAGCGGGTCCGCGTCACCAGCCCGACCTTCGCGCCCTCGTCGACACGTTCGATGGGAACGTACGACCTCCTGGCCTCGCCGACCCTGTACCCGGGCCAGGCGCTCACTGCCCGCGTCACCGCGGATGCGGCGAACGGGCACCCGATCGAGGTCGGGCTCGTCGTCCACCACGCGACCGGCACGGATGAGATTGCGCCACGCCGTGGTCCCGTGGTGCAGCTGCAGCCGGGGTCGGACGCCGAACTCGAGTGGCGCGTGCCGGACGTGGGCGGGCAGCCGATCGTCGACGTCGGGATCGAATTCGGCCCCGCCGGTGGCGGGTCAGCCACGTCGCCGGTGGTGGCCTACCTTGACCACCTGGGCTGGTCGGGTCCGGCCGAGGTGGTGCTGCGCCGGCCATCGGACGGCGGCGAGGCGTGGCGGCGGGCATGGATCGATGCGGTCGATCACCTCGATGTGCGAGCTCCGGAGCCATATCGCGTGATGCAGGACCGCGGGATGGGCATCCTGGCGCAGGGGACCGAGGAGTGGCACGACCTGACCGTCGAGGCCGATGTGCGGATCCACCTCGCTCGCCATGCCGGGATCGCCGTCCATGTTCGCGGGCTGACGCGTTGGGTGGCGCTCCTGCTCGACATGACAGGCCGCGCGACGCTGGTCAGGTCGCAGTTCGACCGGGAGGTCCTGGCCGAGGCAGCACTCGGGATCGACGTGACGAACCCACATCGCCTCCGCCTCGACGCGCTCGGCGATCGGCTACGCGCCTGGGTCGACGACACCATCGTGTTCGACATCGCCGACGGTCGCTTCGCCGCCGAGGGCGGCTCCATCGCGCTGATGTGCGAGGAGGGCCGAATCGAGACGCATTCGGTCCTCGTCCGACCGCCCGACCTGCTGCAACCCGCCTGATACGCTCGGCGCCGTGAGCCTCCCGCGGGGATCGAGCCGGCGACGCCCGACGCAGGCGGACGTGGCCCGTCGCGCCGGTGTGTCGCAGGCGCTCGTCTCGTACGTCCTCAACGGCACCCCGGTCTCACTGCCGGAGGCGACCCGCCAGCGCGTCCTCGAGGCCATGGACGCGCTCGGCTATGTCCCGCACGGCGGTGCGCGTGCGCTTCGGCTCGACCGGACGATGACCCTTGCGCTCGTCATCCCGGACATCACCAACCCGTTCTACCCCGCGGTCGAGCGCGGGCTCCAGGACAGGGCCGAGTCCGCCGGCTATCAGCTCGTCACGTACAACACCGACGGCATCGCCGAGAAGGAGCGCAAGGCGCTCAGGTCCATCCGGGAGACGCGCGCCGATGGCGCGGTCGTGTACGACTTCCACCTCGGGCACGACGACTATCGATCGCTCCTCGATGCCGGCATCGCGTTGGCCATGGTCGTCGCCGATCCCGCGAAGCTCGGCGACCTGCCGATCGACCACCTCGCGGTCGATGTGCACGGTGGCGTCGAGCGGATCACCCGCTACCTCATCGACCGGGGATATGCGCCGCTTGGAACGATCGCCGGGTCGCTGGACTCGGAGGTCGGTCGCGGTCGCTACGAGGCGTTCCGCTCGGCGTGCGGCGCGGCCGGGCTCGACGTGTCGCCGGACCATGTCGCGGAGGCGGACTTCACCTATCTCGGGGGTCGCGACGCGATGGCCAGGCTGATCGCGGCGGGCCGTCAACCGCGCGCCATCTTCGCCGCCAATGACCTGATGGCGCTGGGTGCGCTCGAGGCGTGCCTCGCCGCGGGGTTGCGCGTGCCGGCCGATGTCGCGATCGCCGGCTTCGATGACATCGAGGCGAGTCGCATGGTGACGCCGGCGATCACCACGGTGGTCCAGCCCGGACGATGGATGGGGCAGGAGGTCGGGCGGTTGCTGCTCGCCCGACTCGCGGGCGAGCTCGATGCCGCCGCGGTCTCGGTCCCGGTGATCGCTGGAGCTCGCGGAGCGCGACTCGGCCTGACGGCCCGGGTCATTCAGAGCCCGTCGAATCCTGTGGAGCGCGCTGCCGGCGAGGGCTTGACGCCGAAGTTACTGATACGTATCATCGCGCCGACGCCCGCTGGTCGGCGTGCGGCATTGAGGAGACGCGAGCAATGCTGGTCAACGGTCGGCGCCTGAGCGTCCTGGTCGCCGCGGTCATGATCGCGGCCTGCTCGCCGAGCACCGCACCGGGCAGTGATCCGGCGGGGTCCAGCTCGGCAACCGGTGCCTCCGCGGTGCCGGGCGGATCGACGTCGGGCGAGGCAGTCACCCTGAACGTCTGGACCCTCGAAGGCGAGGAGGAATTCCTGCCGAAGATCAAGGACGCCTTCGAGTCCAGCCACCCTGGCACCGCGCTCGAGTTCACCGTGTTTCCCGAAGATCAGTACGGGACCAAGGTTGATACCGCGCTGGCCGCCGGCGCTCCGCCGGACATCGCGTTCATCTTCGACCCCCGGTACATCAAGCAGGGGCACATGGTCGAGGTGGGCGAGGTCCTCAAGGAGCGCGGCGTCGACCTCGAGCGCTATGCGCCCGGCCCGCTGGGCGCATGCACCATGGATGACAAGCTGTACTGCATCGGGACGTACACCGGTGCCCTCGTGCTGATGTACAACAAGGACCTGTTCGACAAGGCAGGCGTTCCCTATCCGTCGTCAACCGTTCCCATGACGGTGGACGAGTACGCGGAGATCGCGCGCAAGCTGTCCGTGAACGACGCCGATCCCGCCAAGCGGGTCTACGGCGCTGAAGCGGGCCCCGACGTACTGGTGGACCGACATGCCCGACTTCCTCGGAGCGGACCTGCGCACGGTGGTCGGCGAGCTCGATGACGAGGAGACCATCCACACGTGGGACGTCCTGGCAGGCCTCGTCCGCGATGGGCACGCGGTGACGGATGACCAGGTCGCCTCCATGGGCGGCAGCGGCCTGTTCGCGACCGGGCAGCAGGCCATGTCCTTCGAGGACAACTTCGCGATCGGCGACCTGCTCGAGCAGGGAGTGAACGTCGGCGTGGCACCCCTTCCTGTCGAGACAGCCGGCCAGCCCGCGTTCGTCCCGTCATGGACCGACGCCTGGTCGACGTTCGTGACCAGCAAGCATCCCGACCAGGCACTCGACTTCATCGAGTTCATGGCGACCGAGGGCAACGTCCTGCGTGAGGCAGGGGGCGCCTACCCGCTCGACCAGCAGCTTGCCGTGGAGGCGGACTACGCCGCGGATTCCGAGGCGAAGCAGCAGATGGTCGACGTGATGGGCCTCACGCGCGCCCCTCCCGTTCGTGCCGGGCTGGTTCTCGGTCTTCGGCCAGCTGGAGGACACCTTCCCCCAGGTCGCCGAGAACGGGGACGCCGCCTCGGCCCTCCACGGCGTCGCCCCGGTGATCCAGGACGACCTGGCCCGGGAGTGGGAGTCATGGGACAGCCAGTAGGCTCGAGCGCGAGGTGCACCGCTCAATGACCACGGGCCAGCCGACGACGATCGTGGCTGGCCCGACCGTTGAGCGCGTGCCGGCTGCTCGACGCCGGATGCGGGACGGCCGCGCAGCGCTCCTCTTCCTGTCACCGTGGCTCCTCGGCCTCGTCCTGCTGATCGGCGTGCCCATCGTGATGATGGTCGTCGTGAGCCTCACGGATTGGTCGTTGACGTCGACGCCGCGGTTCATCGGGCTCGACAACTACGCACGCATGCTGACGGACCATCGGTTCTCGCAGTCGATCAGCGTGACGGTTCGGTACGTCGTGCTGTCCGTCCCGCTGTTCATGGCCACGGGCCTGGGCTTGGCGTTGCTGCTGAACAGCAAGGTCCCGGGCATCGGCGTTGTTCCGCACGATCCTGTTCGTGCCGTCCATCCTTGCCGGCGTCGCCGTTGCCGTGCTGTGGCTCCAGATCCTCAGCCCGGACACCGGCATCCTCAACCAGGCGCTCCGTGCCATCGGCGTCAGCAATCCGCCGCGCTGGCTGACGAACCCGGACTGGGCGGTGCCGGCTGTCGTCCTGACCGGGATCTGGACGATCGGCGGCGGCGCGATCATCTACCTCGCCGGCCTGCAGAACATCCCGCCCCACCTGTATGAGGCCGCCGAGCTCGATGGCGCCGGCGCCCTCGCCCGCTTCCGGCACATCACGATCCCGATGCTGTCGCCGACGCTGTTCTTCGTGCTCATCACGACGCTCATCGGGGCGTTCCAGGTGTTCGATGTGGCGTTCGTCCTGGGTGGCAGCCGTGGAGGCGGCGGGAACCTCCTGTTCTACCTGCTCAACCTGTGGAACGAGGGATTCCGCAACGGGCGCTATGGGTATGCGTCAGCGCTCGCCGTGGTCTTCGTCGCCTGCGCGGCGGTCGTCGTCATCGTCGCGATGCGGCTCTCGGAGCGATTTGTCTACTACGAAGGCGACGACCGGGGCGCCGCAGGATGAGCGCCGTCCAGGAGCGGCCCGCGGCCCGCCCCAGGGGCAGGGGATCCTCACGGGGCCGACGTGTTCGACCCGGCAACGCGCTCGCCCTGCTCCTGTTGGTGATCGCCTGCGCGATCGTCATCCTGCCGATCGGCTGGATGGTGACCATCGCCCTCAAGCCGGACAACGTTCCAGCGTTCCGCATTCCGGCCGAGTGGTTCCCGACCCGCTACTTCCAGTTCGACAACTTCGTGCGGGCGCTCACGCTCGCCGACCGGCCGTTCGGGCTGTACATCGTGAACACGCTGATCATCTTCGCGGGCAACGTCGTCGGGACCGTGCTCTCGTGTGCATTCGCTGGCTACGCGTTCGCCCGACTGCAGTTCCGTGGGCGTGAGCGGCTGTTCCAGCTGCTGATCATCACCATGCTCATCCCGTGGCAGGCGCTGATGGTGCCCCAGTTCCTGCTGTTCTCGTCGATCGGGTGGTACGGGTCGTACCTGCCGTTGATCGTGCCGGCATTCCTCGGCAACGCCTTCTTCATCTTCCTGATCAGGCAGTACATGCGAACCATTCCCAGGGAGCTGGACGAGGCGGCCGTGGTCGACGGTGCGGGGCACATCAGGATCTTCTGGTCGGTCATCCTCCCGCTCTGCCGCCCCGTCCTCGCCGTGTGCGCGGTATTCGTATTCCTGGGGACCTGGAACGACCTGCTGGGGCCGCTCATCTACCTGGACCGATCCAACCAGTTCACGGTCGCGATCGGGCTGGCGAACGCCGTGACCCGGCGTGACACCGAGTGGAACCTCGTGATGGCGGCGAACCTCATGATGATGATCCCGCCGATCCTGATCTACTTCGCGCTCCAGAAGCGGCTCATCGGCGGGATCGCATCCGTCGGGCTCAAGGGGTAGGCGGGTCGTGAGCGGCCCGCTCTCCGGACTGCCGCTGCTCTCGAACACTGCCAGTCGGCGCGCGTCGAGCTGGGACCGCACGGGCGGCAACCGCGACTGGGTCACGGTCGAGCCGGGAGGGACGCATGAGCTGGTCCGGGTCGGCGCACCCGGCGTGGTCAGACATCTCTGGATGACCGCGGCATCCGACGATCCGGCCCACCTTCGAACGGCCACGATCCGTGCCTCCTGGGACGGCGCGACGACGCCGTGCATCGAGGCGCCGCTTGGCGACTTCTTCGGCCTGGGGCATGCCCGGACGACGAACTTCTGGTCGCTGCCCCTCCAGATGAGCCCCCAGGACGGCAAGGGGTTGAGCTGCTGGTTCCCGATGCCGTTTGACGCCGCGCTCGTCACCGTCACCAACGAGGGATCCGAGCCGCTGAAGCTGTACTACTACCTCGACTACGAGCTGGGCCCGGCCTATCCGACCGCTGCGGGTCGGTTTCATGCGCGCTGGCATCGCGAGAACCCGACCGCCGGCATCGACCGTGCAGGCATCAGCAACGACGACTACCTCTTCGGCGGGACCAACCTGGACGGCGCCGCGAACTACGTGATCCTCGAGGCCGAGGGCGCCGGTCACTACGTGGGCTGCCACCTGGACATCGTGAATCGCGGCAGCGTCGGTCCGGAGACGTTCGACTGGTACGGGGAGGGGGACGACATGATCTTCGTGGACGGCGAGGCGTTCCCGCCATCGCTCCATGGCACGGGGACGGAGGACTACTTCGGGACGGCGTGGTCACCGACCCAGGCCTACTCAGGCCCGTATCACGGCGTGATCCTGCCGGGAGGCGAGAACTGGTCGGGCGAGATCTCCCTGTATCGATACCACCTCGAGGATCCGGTCCGGTTCACCCGATCCATCCGGGTCACGATCGAGCACGGGCACGCGAACCAGCGCTCCGATGACGTGTCCAGCACCGCCTACTGGTACCAGCTCGAGCCTCATGGACCGCAGCCGCCGCTGCCGCCGGTCGAGCAGCGGATGCCCTGACCGGGCGCCGTTCGACGCGCACGGAACCACGCGGTGAGGAACGAGGGAAGTGGAGCGGGAGACGGGGTTCGAACCCGCGACATTCAGCTTGGGAAGCTGACACTCTGCCAACTGAGTTACTCCCGCTCGGGAGGCTGTTGAGTCTACGAACGGTGGTTCGGCCGGTCAATTGCGGCCTCAGCGTCGATCGGCGGTTGATTCGTGCGACGCCCGGCCCGCACCCCGATGGCCGATGGCTCTATCGGTCCGGCAGGCAATCCGCTGCGATGGACACCGCAAGTCCTGAGCCGTGGATTGGAGATCCAGCCATGCGACGCATAGCGTCAATCGCGGCCGCGCTGGCCGCCGCGCTCCTCATGCTCGTACCCGCCGCGGTCGCCGCCGATCCTGGGGCGGCACGCGAGACCAGGTGCTCATCGCCGTCAACGGCGACATGACGTTGCCCGCGGGCCAGACGGCGGACGTCATCGTCGTCGTCGAGGGCAGCGCGCACATCGCCGGCGCGGCCCGCACCGTCGTTGTCGTCCAGGGAACGGCCGTCCTGGAAGGGGCGCGGGTCGACGAGGTCTGGGCAATCCGGAGCGACGTCCAACTTCAGCAGGGGACAGTCGTCACCGGCGACGTCATGACGCTCGACTCGACCGTGCACAAGCCGCCGACGCGCAGGTCGTCGGCGCAGTCACCGAGATCACGCCCGCGATCGTGGCGGTGGGATCGATCCTTGCGCCGGTCGCGGTCCTGTTCTGGTTCGGCTTCGGGCTCGCGACGCTGATTGCGGGCCTCATGCTCGCCGGGCTCGCCGGACGACAGGTCCGAAAGACGGAGCTGGTGATCTCGCAAGAGCCGGTACCCGTCCTCATAGTCGGCCTTGCAGGGCTGCTTGTCGTCCCGGTGCTCGCCGTGCTGTTGATGATCTCCGTCCTCGGCGCGCCGCTCGGACTCGGGATCCTGTTTGGCGCTTGGCCGCTGGTCGCGTACCTGGGCTATCTGGTCGCAGGCATCTGGATCGGCGACTGGGTGCTCGCACGGGTGCGGCCCGGGAAGGTGCGCGAGCGGCCGTACCTCGCCTCGGTCGTTGGCCTCGTCCTGCTCCAGCTGGTCGGGCTGATCCCCGTCGTCGGCCTGCTCTCCGCCATCGCGAGCCTGTTCGGGTTCGGCGCAGTGCTTCTCGTGGGCATGGCGCACCCTGCGAGGCCCGGCACGGCCAGTGGGAACGGGACTGGGATCCCATGCCCGCGGGGTGGTGATCCGCGAGCTCAACTGGCGGTGGCGGTCGTCGTGCGCGAAGGGGCGCGGGCGCCTGAGCCGGTCAAGAAGGAGGTAGCCATGCATGCCATCGTCGTCTACGAGTCCCACTGGGGTTGCACCAAGGCGGTCGCCGAGGCGATCGCCGAGGGCATCGGCACGGATGCCCGCGCCCTGACGACCGACGAGGCAACGCCTGAGGTCGTGGCTGAGGCTGGGCTCGTCGTGGCCGGGGCGCCGGTCATCGCGTTTGCCCTACCCCGGGCAAGCGCAACCGCTCAGCTCGCAGCCGATACGAAGGCGCCTCGCCCGGCCGACGTCTCGCACCCGCTCCTCCGCGCGTGGCTTGAGCGGATCCCTGCGGGCCGTGCCAGGTTCGCGGCGTTCGAGACGCGCATCTGGTGGTCGCCTCGTCGGCTCCACCGGGACGATCGAGTCGCGACTCTCGAAGGCCGGCTACGCGAAGATCGCCAAGGCCGAGCGTTTCATCGTCGCGGGCGCCTACGGGCCGCTTCGCGAGGGCGAGCTGGAATCGGGCTCGCGAGTGGGGCGCGACGCTCAAGCAGGCGATCGGCACGCCTCGAGCGGCACCAGCGGCCTGACGTCTCTGGACACTAGATCCGGCCGACCCAGCCTCGAAGCACGAGCCCCGGCGCGATACGATCGGCGCCTGGGTCGGGGATGTGCACGCTCGCCGTCGCGCATCGCATCGATCCAGCTTGCACGGCGATCCGTCCTGCGCGACCCGAGGCTGCACATCGTGGATGACCGCAATCTGCCCGAACGCTGCAGGGCCGACCCCATCCGCCGGGGCCCGGCTCGCGGCCGGCATCGTCGCGTGCCTGACCCTCCTGGCCATCGGGTGGACGGGGCTGCTGATCCCGTCCCTGCTGCGGTCGATCAAGGTGACGTTCGACCAGACCGATGCCGGGATCGGCCTCGTCTACCTCGTGTATGCCCTTGCCTACGCGCTCGGCTCGTTCGCCGGCGGGCCGCTCACCGAGCGCGCCGGACGCCGGCTGATCCTCGGGGCTGCCGTCCTCACCACCGCCGCGGGCGTTGCGGGACTGGGTCTCGCCCCATCCTGGCTCGCGTTCGTGCTCGCTTCGGTGGCCATCGGGCTCGGCGCCGGATGCCTCGACGGCGGTGCGAACGGGCTCGTCCTCGACGTGTATCGCGAGGGCCGCGGCCGCGCGATGAACCTGCTCCACGTCTCCTTCAGCGTGGGCGCGCTCGCGGCGCCGCTGATCGTGGGCCGGCTCGTCGAAGGCGGCGTGGCGTGGCAGGCCGTAACGGTGGGCACCGCAGTTGTCCTCGCCGCGCTCGTGCTGGCATATCTGCTGGTGCCGATGCCCAGCGCGCGCCGCCCCGCGCCGCCGGCGGGCGCGGACCTGCCACGATGCCGTGGAGGCGCGCGAATCCCGCCGCCTGCTCACGGGTCCGCTGCTGCTGCTCGGCGTTGCGATCGCGGCCTACGTCGCCGCCGAGGTCGGCGTCTCGAACTGGGTGGTTGCGTTCCTGGAACCCGCGCCGCTGACGACCGCGACGCTCGCGTTGTCCCTGTACTGGGCAGGCCTGACCGTCGGCCGCCTGCTCTCCGCGGCGATCGCCGACCGCTTCGACCACCTCCGCTTCACGATCGTCTGCGCCGTCGCGATGGGCGCGACCATCGCCGTCGCCTCGCTCGCCCCGACCCTGCCCCTCGCCATCGCCGCCTTCTTCGCGGCGGGCGTCGCATCGGGGCCGGTGTTCCCGATGATCGTGGCCATCGGTGGGGAACGCTTCCCCGACCGGTCGGCCGCCGTCGGTGGGTCATTGACGGGCATGGCCGTCATCGGCTCGACGATCTATCCACCGGCGATGGGCCTGCTCTCGGTCACCGTCGGGCTCACGGTGGCGATGCTGGGCAGCGCCGCGCTGGCCATCGTGTGCGTCCTCGCGCTGTTGGCGTTCAGCCGGGCGACCGTCCCGAGCGCGAATCCGGAGCCGCTCACGCAGCCGTAGGCACCCGGCCGGTTGCCCGGCGAGGGTCAGTCGTAGGCGGCGAGGCTCTCGAAGAGCAGGTTCCAGAAGCGCTCGTCGTCGACGGCGACCGCGACATCGGCATTCGGAGCCGCGGCGTCCGATCGGTGACCACGAGGCCGGAGGTCCGCACCGAGGCCACGTCCGTCGCACAGGGTCATGCCGCGGGTGTGCGTGCCGTCGAGCTCCATCTGGACCCGCATCGGCACGAGCTCGAGGAGCGACGGATCGATGAGCGTCGCGACCGCCATCGGGTCGTGGAGCGCGCCACCCGTCAGGCCCGAGTAGTGGCCCTCGCCCACGGCGTAGTGATCGAGCATGTCCGCGGCGGCCGTCGCCGCACGCCGGCCCGTGGCGCGCAGCTGGGCCCGCCGATCGGGCGTCGCGATCGACTGCATCGTGACGTTCAGCCCGACCAGCGTGATCGGGACGCCGCTCTCGAACACGATGTCGGCCGCCTCCGGGTCGCACCAGATGTTGAACTCGGCGGCCGGGGTCACGTTCCCCCAGGTCAGCGAGCCGCCCATGATCGTGAACCGGGCGACCCGCGACGCGAACGCCGGGTCGCGCTGGAGCGCCGTCGCGATGTTCGTCAGCGGCCCGACGGCGATCACGTGCAGGTCGGGCACCGATCGCGACAGGTCGAGGAGCACGTCGACCGCATGGGCGTCGACGAGGTCCGTCGACGGCTCCGGCAGGTCGACGCCGCCGAGGCCGGACGCCCCGTGGACATCGGCCGCGTAGTGGGCCTCACCCGCGAGCGGCTCCCCGCAGCCCGCCGCCACCGGGATGCCGTCCAGCCCGCCGAGCTCGAGCACGCGCCGCGCGTTGACGTGGGTCCGGGCCAGCGGGGCGTTGCCATGCACGGCCGTGATCGCGCGGACGTCGAGGTGACGCGCGGCGAGCAGGATCGCGAGCGCGTCATCGTGGCCGGGATCGCAATCGATGACGACGGACGGTCGAGTGGGTGCGGACATCAGGGCAGCCTCCGTTGGTTCTCGCCGACGCACGCTCCGGCCGCCTCTGCGCACGCCGATCCTACCGGGACGACGCGGCACCGGCGTGCGATTGCAACCCCGAGCCGGTTGCCGGCAACGGTGCGGTCACCCGGTCGCCGGTAGACGTGGAGGGTTCTGCACACGAGAAGGAGACACCCATGGGCAAGGTCAAGACTGGCGCCACGGTGTCACTCGATGGATACATCGCCGGCCCGAACGACACCGGGTTCGACAAGCTGTTCAAGTGGTACGGCGCCGGTGACGTCGAGGTCCCGATGCCGGACTCGACCGCGGAGGTCCCCGACTCGCGCGTCTCGCCCGAGACCGCGAAGGTGCATGCGCAAGGAGATGGCGAGCTGGGGCGCGCTCGTCGTGGGCCGTCACCTGTACGACCTGACCAACGCGTGGAACGGCCGTCATCCCCTGGGCGTGACGACCGTCGTGCTCACCCACAATCCGCCGAAGGACCGGCCGCAGGCCGACGAGAACTTCGTGTTCGTGACCGATGGCATCGAGGCCGCGGTCGCGAAGGCGAAGGAGATCGCGGGCGACAAGGACGTCGCGGTCAACGGCGGGCAGATGGCGCGCCAGGCGCTCGAGGCCGGGCTGCTCGACGAGGTCGGGGTCGACCTGGTCCCGGTGATCCTCGGCGACGGCACCCCGCTGTTCGCCGATCTCAACGCCGGACCGCTGGAGTTCGAGGGGCCGTACCTCGAGGTCCAGGGCATCGGCGTGACCCACCTCCGCTACCGCGTCAAGAAGTAGCCGCACGCGGGCGAGCCTCGACCCCGGCCGTCAAGAGGGTTTGACCCGGCGCGGTGCGATCGGCACGATGGTGCCGGCCCCAGACGCCGATCAGCGCGTCCCAGCGGTCGCTCCGTGCGACCGGGCTACGATCGGAGACCCCTCGTCATGCTGACCGCGTCGCCTTCGACCAGTGCACACACGCGCCCCGACAGCGCGCCTGCCATCGTCGCCGAAGGCCTCGTGAAGATCTATCGGAGCCGCAAGAGCGAGGTCCGCGCGCTCGACGGCGTCAGCCTGACCGTCGACCAGGGCACCGTCCTCGGGCTGCTGGGGCCGAACGGGGCCGGCAAGACCACGACCGTGCGGATCCTCGCCACGCTCCTCCGCCCGGACGCCGGACGGGCCTGGGTCGCCGGCTACGACGTGCTGCGCCAGCAGGACGAGATCCGGCGGGTCATCGGCCTGTCCGGACAGTACGCCGCCGTGGACGAGAACCTCACCGGGCGCGAGAACCTCTGGCTGTTCGGGCGCCTCTACCAGCTCTCGTCCGCCGAGGCGCGCCGCCGGACGGACGAGCTGCTCGAGCAGTTCGAGCTGGGCGACGCCGCGGATCGTGTCGTGAAGACGTATTCGGGTGGCATGCGTCGGCGCCTCGACCTGGGCAGCGCGCTCATCGGCCGTCCGAGGCTGCTGATCCTCGACGAGCCCACGACGGGCCTCGACCCCCGGAGCCGGCTCGGCATGTGGGATGTCATTCGGAACCTGGTGCGTGAGGGCACGACCCTGCTGCTGACGACCCAGTACCTCGAGGAGGCCGACGAGCTGGCCGACACGATCGCGGTGGTCGACCACGGCAAGATCATCGCCGAGGGCACCGCGGACGAGCTGAAGTCGCGCGTCGGCGGCGAGCGGATCGAGGTCGTCATTCATCGCCGGGACGACCTGCCGCGAGCGACCGCGATCCTCGGTGGCCTCACGGGCAACGAGGTCACGCTCGACGACCACACCCGGAAGCTCACCGTCGCGACCGGCGGGGGCGCGAAGTCCCTCGTCCAGGCCGTGCGCGAGCTCGACGAATCGGACATTCCGATGGACGACGTGGCGCTACGGCGTCCCACGCTCGACGACGTGTTCCTGTCCCTGACGGGACACGCCGCCATCGAAGAGGCGCCACCCGCGAGCGACAACGGCAAGGTGTCGGCATGAGCGGGACCGTGCAGACGACTCCGGCACCGGCTCCCGCCACCAGCGGCATCCGCAAGGCGACCACGGACGGGCTGCTGATCGGCTGGCGCAACCTCAAGCGGATCCCGCGCATCCCCGAGCTCGCGATCTTCGCGATCCTGCAGTCGATCATGTTCGTGCTGCTGTTCGCGTTCGTGTTCGGCGGGGCGATCCTGATCCCCGGTGGCGGCGACTACAAGTCGTTCCTGATGCCCGGGATCTTCGCCCAGACGATCGTGTTCGCCTCCGGCACCACTGCGATCGGGATGACCGACGACGTCGCGAAGGGGATCATCGACCGGTTCCGGTCTCTGCCGATGGCGCACTCGGCGGTCCTGACGGGGCGCACGTTCGCCGACGTCGTCTACAACGCGGGCATCCTGCTCGTGCTGATGGCGACCGGCTTCGTGATCGGCTGGCGGGTCGACACCGGTCTGGGCTCGCTGATCGCCGGCTTCGCGCTGCTGCTCGTGTTCGCCTACGCCATGGTCTGGCTCGGCGTCTGGCTGGGGCTGCACGTCCCCACGGTCGAGGTCGGTCAGCAGGTGATCTTCACCGTGCTGTTTCCGATCACCTTCATCTCGACCGTGTTCGTGCCCCTCGCCGCGCTGCCGACGTGGCTCCAGCCAATCGCCGAGTGGAACCCGACGAGCACCCTGACCGCCTCGTTGCGCGAGCTGTGGGGCAACCCCAACCCGTCCACGTCGGACAGCCTCGCCCAGCAGGAGCCGATCCTCGTGACGCTCGTCTGGGTGGTGCTGTTCGTGGTGATCTTCGGGCCGCTCTCGGTGCGCAAGTTCCAGTCGCTGAGCCGCTAGCCGATCCGATGACCCGCCCAATCGTCGAGGCGCTGGCGGACAAGCTCAGCCTCGAGCCGCTGCCGCTCGAGGGCGGCCTGTTCCGCCAGACATGGGTCGGGGAGGAGCGCGACGGGCGGCCGGTCGGCACGGCGATCGTCGTCCTGCTCGCGGCGGAGGGCGGCCACTTCAGCGCGATGCACCGGCTGCCGATCGACGAGGTCTGGTTCTTCCAGGCCGGCGACCCGATCGAGCTGCTGCTCCTCGAGCCCGGGACGGCCGGCCGCGTCGCGACGCTCGGGCCGGACGTGCTGGGTGGCCACGAGCTCCAGGTCGTGGTCGCGGCCGGGACGTGGATGGGCGCCCGTACCGCGCCCGGCGGCGCGTGGAGCCTGTTCGCGACGTCGATGGCGCCGGGCTTCGTCCCCGCCGACTACGACCCCGGCGACCGCGCGGCGCTCAGCGATGCCTGGCCGGAGCACGCCCCGCTGATCCGCGAACTCACCCGATCGGGCTGACGCGCCCCCGTCACCGCCGCGTAGCATCGCCCCGAGGGCCGCGGCAGGTGCCGCCGACTGAGGGCGATGACCGCATGAAGAATCCGACGGCGATCCTGATCCTCGCCGCCGCGCAGTTCGTGATGGTGCTCGACAGCAGCGTCATGAACGTGTCGATCAGCCAGATCGTCGCGGACCTCGACACGACGATCCAGGGCGTCCAGCTGGCGATCACCGCCTACACGCTGGTGATGGCCGCGTTCATGCTCACGGGCGCGAAGCTGGGCGACATCTGGGGCCGCGACCGCACCTTCGCGATCGGGCTCGTGGTCTATGCCACCGGGTCGCTGATCACCGCGCTCAGCCCCAACCTGACGGTCCTGCTGTTCGGCTGGTCGCTGATCGAGGGTCTCGGCGCCGTCCTCGTCGTCCCCGCCATCGCCGCGCTGATCGCCGCCAACTACGAGGGCAAGGAGCGCGCGCTCGCGTACGGCCTCATCGGTGGCGTGGCTGCGGCCGCGGTCGCGGTCGGCCCGATCATCGGCGGCTGGGTGACGACCAACTTCACCTGGCGCTACGTGTTCGTGGGCGAGGTCGTGATCGTGGCGGTCATCCTCCTCGTCCGGAACCGGATGAAGAAGAGCCCCCAGCCGGAGAACCCGCCGAAGCTCGACCTGGTGGGCGCGGCCCTGTCCGCGTCCGGGTTCGGGTTCATCGTGTTCGGCATCCTGCAGAGCTCGTCCTGGGGCTGGGTCCAGCCGAAGGGCGCGCTGACGATCAACGGCAACGAGATCACGCCGCTCGGCTTCTCGGTCGTGCCGTTCCTCATCCTCGGCGGTCTCGGGCTGCTGGCGACGCTCTCGTGGTGGGTCAATCGCCGGCAGGCTCGCGGCGAGGCCGCCCTCCTCGACATGTCGATGCTGTCGATCAAGACGCTCCGGGCGGGGCTCTCGACGCTCGTCTCGCAGCAGCTCGTGCTGATGGGCACGTTCTTCGTGCTGCCGGTGTACCTCCAGGTCGTGCTCGGCCTGGACGCGTTCAACACCGGCCTGAAGCTGCTGCCGATGTCGATCACGATGTTCCTCGCCGCGCTGCTCGGGCCGCGTGTCGCCGCCCGGCGGTCGCCGCGGCGGGTCGCCCAGGCGTCGTTCGTGCTCCTCGCCCTGGGCTCGGTGATCATCCTGGGCACGATCGACATCGAGCTCAACTCGGTCTGGTTCGCGCTCGGACTCGCGGTGTTCGGCATCGGGATCGGCGGGCTCGCCTCGCAGCTGGGCAACGTCATCATGTCCAGCGTCGACCCGGCCCAGACGAACCAGGCCGGCGGCCTCCAGGGCACGGCGCAGAACCTCGGCGCGTCGCTCGGGACGGCGCTCATCGGCGCGATCCTGCTCGGCGGCCTCACCGCCTCGTTCGTCGACCGGATCGCGGACAACCCGGCGCTCACCGCCGAGCAGCAGGCCGCGGTCACGGACTACGTGACGGAGACGGGGCTCGAGGTCATCCCGGTGCCGCAGCTCGAGGCCGCGCTCATCGCTGCGGGCGCGTCACCCGAAGCGGCCGCCGCGGTCGCCGCCGACTACGGCCAGTCGCAGCTCGACGGCCTGCGCAACGCGCTGTTCGCGGTGGCGGTGTTCGCGGTGCTCTCGGTCTGGTTCACGCGCCGGCTCCCGGGCGAGTCGACTGCCGCGCCGGACCCGAACCCGATCCCGCACCGGTGGCGATCGCCGCGACCTGACCGCCCGGTTCTGACGTCGGGCCACGTCCACGGGTCACGCCCGCCCGTCGCGCCCGGCGCGTCGGTCCGCACAGGACGACGTACGCTCGACCCTGACAGACGAACGCTTCACCGCGGCGCGAGCCAGCCACGACGGGAGACAGGACCGATGACCGACTCGAGCCTCGGGGTGCTCCTCTGGAACCAGGCGACGACCTGGGCGGACTACGAGGCGTCGGGCACGCGGATCGAGGCGCTGGGCTACGACCACCTGTGGGCCTGGGACCACCTGTACGCGATCTTCGGCGACCCGTACCAGCCGATCTTCGAGGGCTACCTGACGCTCGCCGCGATGGCCAAGGTCACGACCCGCCTCCGCCTGGGACTCCTCGTCGGCGCGAACACGTTCCGCAGCCCCGCCGTCGTCGCGAAGTCGCTGACGACGCTCGACCACCTCAGCGACGGCCGGGCGATCGCCGGGCTCGGCGGCGCGTGGTTCGGGACGGAGCACGAGGAGGCCGGGATCGACTTCGGGTCCGGCTTCGGCCAGCGGCTCGACTGGCTGGACGAGGCGTGCGGCGTCATCCGGCCGCTGCTCGACGGCGAGACCGTGACCTCGCCCGAGGGACGGCCACTACGACCTCAAGGACTTCCGCGTCCTGCCGCGCCCGGTGCAGGCGCGCCTGCCGATCATGATCGGCGGGTCGGGCGAGAAGAAGACGCTCAAGACCGTCGCCCGCTACGCCGACATGTGGAACGCGATGGGCGACGCCGAGTTCCTGCGCCCACAAGCTCGAGGTCCTGCAGCGCCACTGCGACGACGTGGGCCGCGACATCGGGGAGATCCAGCTCACCGTGGGCTGCAAGCCGATCATCCGCAACACCGAGGCCGAGGCGAAGCGCGTCTGGGAGGACCAGATGGCGCACAACCACACGCCGATGGCCGACGTGCTCGATGACGACACGTTCTGGGTCGGGACGCCGGACCTGGTCGCCGAGCGGATGCTCGAGCGCAAGGCCCTCGGCTTCCACACGTTCATCGCCGAGATGGCCGCGCCGTTCGACGACGAGACGCTGGAGCGCTGGATCACCGAGGTCAAGCCGGCGGTCGACGCCGCGGCCTGAGCGGGCGAGGCCCGATCGCGCTAGAACTCGGCGATCTCGTTCTGGAACAGGGTGAGCTGGAGCCCGCCCGGCGCCTCGAGCCGCGAGTTGAGCGAGCGCCATGGCGTCGGCGTGGGCGGGGCGATGAGCGTCGCGCCGGCCTCGGTCAGGCGATCGGTCGCCGCCGCCGCGTCCGCGCACCCCGAACGCCACCCGGATGTGGCCTGCCACGCGCCGGCCGACCTCGACCCGGTCGATGTGCTCGGCGTGGGGGACGTCGGACAGCTCGAGCGTGGCGCGACCGGCATCGAGGATCACGACGTGGCCCGCGCCGTCGTCGAACGCCGCCAGCTGCGGCAGCCCCAGCGTGTCGCGGTAGAAGGCGACGGCCGTCGCGTAGTCCTCGGCCGTCACCACGAGCCGCATCTCGAGCACGCCATCCGCCACGGTCCGACCCTCCGCTGAACGAAGCGGACCCGGAAGCGGTTCCGTCGCCTCCGGGTCCTCGCCCGCCGTCCCTGGCTAGGAACTGCGGGTTGCACCCAGCCTAGCAGCGGCTACCCGCCGAGCGTCGCCTTGAGGTCGAGGATCCGCTGGTACGACGCCAGCAGGGCCGCCGAGTCGATCCGTCCCGTACCCGCAACTGCCAACAGCTCGTCGTACACGGCCGCGGTCGACGCCTCGGTCCCCGTGACCATGATCATGTCCGTGCCGGCGCTGGCCGCTGCCAGGGCGAGCGACCCCGGCGTGACGTCGCGCGACTTCGCCGTCCCGCTGAGGGAGTCGGTGATCGAGACGCCGGTGAACCCGAGCTGGTCGCGCAGGAGCCCGGTCGCGATCGCCGGCGACCACCCCGCGCCGTTGTCCGGGTCGAACGCCGGGTACGTCGCGTTGGACAGCATGATGATCGGAACGCCGGCCTCGATCGCCGCCTTGAACGGCGCCAGGTCGCGGTCCAGCGCCTCGGCCGGCTCTCGAACGGACTCCACGAACCGGTCCGTGTTGCGCGCCACGCGGCCGATCCCCGGGAAGTGCTTGGCGGTCGCGAGGACGTCCTGCGAGGCGAGCCCCTCGCTGAACGCGGTCACCATCCGCGCCACGACCTCGGGGTCGTCCGAGAACGTGCGTCGCGCGTCGCGCATGAACGACTGGTCGTCATCCGGCGCATCGGCGACCGGCGCGAGGTCGACGTTCGCCCCCACGGCCGCCAGCGCCTGCCCGGTCGCCGCGCCGATCGAGCGCACCTCGTCGGGCTCCATCCGGCCCATCCGGGTCGCGGACGCCACGGGCTGGGCCCACGGGAGGCGCCGGATCCCGCCGCCCTCCTGGTCGACGGCGATCAGCAGCGGCGGCTGCCCGCCGGCCGCCGCGGCCTCCTGGAGCGTCCGCGTCGCTGCCGCCAGCTGCGCCTCGTCCTGGACGTTGAACCCGAACAGCACGACCCCGCCGATCTCGCCGTTGCGCGCCCGCTCGAGGATCGCCTCCGTCGGCGTCGTGCCGGCCATGCGCACGACGAGCTTCTGCCCGATGAGCTGCTCGAGCGAGGGCGGCGGCGTCGGCGTGGGGGTCGGCTCGGGCGTCGGGGTCGGCTCGGCCGTCGGCGGGGCGGTGGTCGCGGCCGCGACGGCGCTCGGGGCCGCGGTCGGCGGGGCGGACCGCCGCCCACGAGCCGCGTGCCGACGAAGAAGGCGACGCCCGTGGCGAACACGATGAGGCCGGCGATCAGGGCGAGGTTCGCCCGACGGGGTTGTGCGGGCGGCGCGGTGGACACGTGCGTGGAGGCTCCCGGCGGAGATGGCCGCTAGAGGCTACCGCGCGGTCCGCCGGCGTGCGACGACGAGGCTCGCGGAGGGTCGGGCGGGCACGGGCGGACAGGGCCCGCCTGCTATCGTGCGGCCATGGAGCAGGTTGCGATCGCGACCCCGTCAGCGGAGTCGACCGAACGCGCGCCCGACCCCTCCGCCCCGGTCGCGTGTCACTGGCTCGGCCGCGTCCCGTATCGCGACGCCTGGGACCTCCAGAAGCGCCTGGCAGCCGCCCGCGCGGAGGGCCGCATCGGCGACCAGCTGCTCCTGCTGGAGCATCCGCCGGTGCTCACGCTCGGGCGCCAGGCGGAAGAGGCGCACGTCCTCGCGTCGCCGGCCGAGCTCGAGGCCCGCGGCATCGAGCTGCTGCGCGTCGAGCGTGGCGGCGAGGTCACGTACCACGGCCCCGGCCAGCTCGTCGCGTACCCGATCCTCCGGCTCGCGGACCGGGCGCTCCTGCTCCGTCCCTACGTCCGCGCCCTCGAGGCCGCGATGAGCCGGACGTGTGCCGCGTTCGGCGTCAAGGCCGGCCGCCGCGAGGGCCACCCCGGCTGCTGGGTCGACGCGGACGGCGCGCGACCCGCGCAAGATCGGCGCCCTCGGGATCCGGGTCGAGCGGGGCGTCGCGTACCACGGCATCGCGCTCAACGTGGACGTCGCGCTCGCCGACTTCGAGCTCATCGACCCGTGCGGGATGCCGGGCCTCGTCTCGGCCTCGATCGCCGCCGAGCTCGGTCGCCCGGACGAGGCGCCGTCCACGGACGCCGTGGCCAATGCCGCCGCCGTCTTCGCGCCGGCCCTCGCCGCCGCCCTCGGCGATGCGCCGCTCAACGGCGTCCTGCCGCCCCACGCCGACCCGGCCGCCGAGCGGGCCGCCCTCGAGCGGCTCCTCGCCGCGCGGGCCGCCTGACGCCGGGCCCGGGCGACTCCCGATGAGCCAGGGCCTGTTCGAGCTGCGCAAGGACGCGATCACCGGCTGGTGGGTCGCGACGATCGTCGACCGCACGTTCGACCGGGAGCGGTTCGCCCTCACCGCGGCGCCCGTCAACGATCGCGACGACTGCTTCAACTGCCGGATCCCGCCCGGCGACGGCATCCGGATCCGGACCCTCAAGGAGTTCGCGTTCAGCGTCGCCGGCACCGAGGAGGAGGCACGCGCGCGAGACGGGCAGGTCGCGCAGGTCACGATCGCGGACGCGCGCGCCGCCGGCGCGTGGAGCACGGTCGTCGCGCCGCCCGGCGAGCACCGCCCGCTCCACTCGGTCGGGAGCGCCGTCATCGAGGGGCTGCTCGCCCGGTGCCGGGACCAGATCGGCGAGGCGCGCCGCGCGGACCAGACGCAGCACCTCCAGGTCGTCCAGAACTGGGGCGCGCAAGCGGGCGCCCGGACGAACCACCTGTGCTTCGACCTCTACGACCTGCCGCAGATCCCGCACCGGATCGCGGAGGAGCTGGGCGGCGCGGCGCGGTTCCTCATCCGCGAGGGCGAGTGCCCGTACTGCCGGCTCGTGCGCGAGGAGGTCCGCCGCCCGGACCACCTGCTGTACGAGGACGATCACGCGGTTGCCTTCGCCCCGTACGCGTCGCGCTCGCCGTTCGAGGTGTGGGTCGTCCCGCGCACCCATGACTCCGACTTCGCCCGGGCCAGCGACCGGGACATCGCCGCCACCGGCGAGGCGCTCCGCCAGGTCCTCGGCCGGCTCGCCGCGAGCCTCGACAACCCGCCCTACAACCTCGTCCTCCACACGGCGCCGCTGAAGGAACAGGTCGACGCGACCTACCATTGGCACTGGGAGATCCACCCGCGGTTGCGCGAGATCGCGGGCCTGGAGCTCGGCACCGGGCTCCCGGTCAACCCGGTCTCCCCGGAGGACGCGGTCGAGGAGCTCCGCACGGGATCGGCGGAGGACGGACCGCCGGAGCACCCGCGCCGGTGATGGTGGCGGGGGGAGGAGGCCGTCACACCATGCACGCGGGCATCGTCTCAGCGGCTTGGAGCACGAGGCTCCGGATCGGGGGGACACACCGATCGTCAGCGGAGCACACGTGGTCGCCGATTCCGTCGAGCTCGAGCAGCAGTACCGTCCAGCGGGCCTCACCGTGAGCGCCGGCTGGGATCGGGACGAGGCGTATCGCTTCGTCGAGGAGCTGTTCGCGAAGCACCAGCACGAGATCTACGCGTACCTGCTGCGCATGCTCCGCGACCCCGAGCTCGCCGCGGACCTCACCCAGGACGCGTTCGTCAAGGCCTACCGCGCCTACGACTCGCTCGAGAAGCCCGAGAACGCCCGCGCGTGGCTGTACCAGATCGCCCACCGGGTCGCGCTCGACAACCTCCGCCGCCACAAGATCGTCCGGTTCGTGCCGCTCGTCGGCGAGGCACGCAACACGGCGCCGTCGGCCGAGCACCTCGTGATGGACGCGCGGCTCTCGGGCGACCTGCAGCGGGCCCTCGAGCGCATCCCCGAGCGCCAGCGCACCGCGCTCCTGCTCGCGGAGCTCCACGACCTCACCGGCCTCGAGCTCGCCGCCGCGCTCGGCGTGTCCCACGTGGCGGCTCGCGCGCTCCTCACCCGCGCCCGCGAGAGCCTCCGCCAGGCCCTCGCCGTCGAGCGCGAGGCACTCGCCGCAGCCGAGGCCGCCGATGCGTCCGACATCGATCGGAGCGCCGGCGCATGAGCGCCCCCCGCGTGCAGGACCACGCCCGCGCCCGCGAGCTCGCCGCGCTGCGCGTCGACGAGCGCCTCGACCCGCGCGACGACGCCTGGCTCGACGCACACCTGCTGGGCTGCGACGCCTGCAGCCGCGTGGCCGCCGACTACGACGCGCAGCGCTCGCTGTTCGCCCCCGCCCGCGCCGCCCTCCCGGACCCGCCGCGCGACCTGTGGGCCCGCACCGCCGCCGCCATCGACAACGCGTCGCCGGCCCGCCGCCGCACGGGGCTCAGCCGCCTGTACGCCCCGCTCGCGGGCGCGATGGTCGTCGCGGTCGCCGTAGGGCTCGGCCTGCTCAACGGGATGCCCGCCAAGGAGAGCACGAGCAAGGGCGACGTCCCCGACGCGACGCCGTTTCCGCTGATCGCCGGCGAGGTCCAGACGATCTCGCGCAACGAGGACGGCCAGCTGGAGATGGGCCGTCAGCCGGTCGACGAGGTCTGCCCGCTGTCGGCGCAGACCTGTGGCGTGGACGCGCAGCCCGAGCGCACGGACACGGAGCTGCTGACCGCCGCGGCCGACTGGGACGCGATCATCTCGCCCTCGCAGGACCAGGTGATCGTCGTCGAGCGCGGCGACGGCGCCCAGGGCGTCTTCGTCCTCCCGGTCGGCAACACCACGGCGGTCGAGTCGTCGCCGGAACCGGTCGAGACGACCCCGGTGGCGACCGACGAACCCTCGAGCGAGGTGCCGACCGAGTCCGCGAGCACCAGCCCCGAGCCGTCCGACGAGCCGCTCCCGAGCGAGACCCCCGTCGCGTCCCCGGGCGAGACCGCCACCGCCGATCCCGGCGAGTCGACCCCGGCCGAGACGCCCGATCCCTCCGAGGCGGCCGCCTCGCCCACCGATCCCGGCGCGAGCGACGAGCCCGTCGCGAGCCCCGGCGACACGACCGGGTCCGAGTCGCCGTCGAGCGAGCCAACCACCGAGCCGACGCCGTCGATCGAGGTGACGCCCCGGCCGGACGGCGCCGTGGAGATCGCGAGCAACGTCATCGTCATCGGCACGACCGCCGCCTACTCGCCCAACGGGACCCACTTCGCGTTCACGGCCCGGCCCGCGGACAGCGACGCGGGCCCGGACGTGTACGTGTGGAAGGTCGGCGACGATCGGGCGCTCGCGATCACCGACGACCACCGCTCCGTGTTCGCGGGCTGGCTCGGCAGGCGGCTGCTGGTCAGCCGGGTCGACGGCGACGAGGCACGGACCGTCGAGCTGTCGCTGACCGACGGCGGCGCGGAGGCCGCGTACGACGGGCCGATGTGGCGCCCGACGGTCGGCCCGGACGGCACCTCCGGCGTGTGGTGGGACGGGTCGATCCGCGCCGCCGCCGACGACACCGGCTGGCTCCCGGACCGCGGCCAGCTCGTGCTGGGGACGTGGCCGGCCGACGACTCGACGAAGCAGGTCCTCGCCGGCAACGACCTGACCGACTGGGCCGTCCGCTGGGACGAGGACGGGACGCTCATCGGCGTGTGGACGACGACCGGCGGCCCCGACGACGCCGGGACGCTCAGCCTGTACACGGTGGACCCGGCCACCGGGCGCGCGGACCTCGAGCACCCGCAGCTCGACAAGGCCCCGGCGTTCGACGGGTTCTCCCTCCGCGACGGCCGGCTCACCTGGTCCGCTCCCGCCGACGGCGGCGACACGACCGTCCAGGTCCTCGCCTGGAAGGGCGACCAGATCGGGCGGTTCGAGCTCCTGACCGAGGACGGCACGACCGTCGTCCGCTAGCCCGCGAGGCCCCGGGTGCGATAGGCTCCCGGGCGATGCGACGCAGATCGGTCGTCGCGATCGCGGCGCTCATCGTCGCGTTCGCCCTGGCCGGGTTGCCCACCCCCGCCGGCTCGACGCCCCCGTCGACGGTGCGGGAGCCGGCCCCCGGCGCCTTCTCCAGCGTGACCGTCCCGGCGATGACCGCCGCCCCGGATCCGGGCGCGGCTGCCGCGGGCGTCGGCGCGTCCGGCGGGCGGCTCGAGGCGACGACCGCGTTCACCGAGCCGGGCGTGGCACCGGCCGCGCCGACCTCGCGACCGCGCGTGACCCAGCCGGTCGCCGCCGCGGGCGAGGGGTGGAAGCAGGCGAGCCAGGTCCTCCACGGCGAGGCGACGTTCTACGACAACGGCACGACCGCCATGCGCCTGCCTCGCGGCACCATCGTCCGGATCTGCGGCGACGGCGGCTGCATCGAGCGGGTGGTCAACGACTACGGCCCGCAGAAGCCGAGCCGGATCGTCGACCTGTACCGCCCCGACTTCTTCGCGATCTGCGGCTGCGGCTCGTGGTCGGGCGTGACCGACGTCACGGTGTACGTCTACTGACGCGCTAGACTTGACCCCGATTTCCGCGCCGGTCCCGTGAGGCCGGATGGCCCCGTGAGGCCGGGAAGGAGGAGCGACCCCGTGCACCCCAGGTGGAGCCCGTGACCGGCCGCCGGATCATGGCCGCCGAGGACGTCCGCCGTGCCGTCATCCGCATCTCGCACGAGATCGTCGAGAAGCAGGCGGGCACCGAGGGGCTGGCGCTGATCGGGATCCAGCGGCGCGGCGTGCCGCTCGCCCATCGCATCGCCGAGGCGATCCGCGAGCACGAGGGCACGGTCGTCCCCGTCGGGGCGCTCGACATCACCTTCTACCGCGACGACCTGTCGCTCGTCGCCCAGCAGCCGATCGTCAAGGGCACCCAGATCCCGTTCGACCTCAACGGGGCGACGGTCGTGCTCGTGGACGACGTGCTGTACACCGGCCGCACGATCCGGTCCGCGATGGACGCGCTCATCGACTTCGGGCGCCCGCAGGCGATCCGGCTCGCCGTCCTCGTCGACCGCGGCCACCGCGAGCTGCCGATCCGCGCCGACCACGTCGGCAAGAACGTCCCGACGTCGCGCGAGGAGATCGTCAAGGTCCTCCTCGAGGAGACCGACGGCGAGGACGGCGTCGAGATCGAGCGAGTCCCGGCCGCCGAGCCCGCGGGCGGGACCCGAGCATGACCGCCACGATCGCCGGAATCGTGCCGGCGGTCGACGAAGCGCCCGAGACCCAGCCCGTGCCGTGGCGCCACCGCCACCTGCTCGATGTCGACGGGCTGACCCGCCCGGAGCTGGAGCTCGTCATGGGCACGACCGACGCGATGCGCGAGGTCCTCGCCCGCCCGATCCCCAAGGTCCCCGCGCTCCGCGGCACCGCGGTCACGATCCTGTTCTACGAGGCCTCCACGCGGACCCGCGTCTCGTTCGAGGTCGCGGCCAAGAACCTGTCGGCGGACGTCGTCAACATCGCGGCCTCGTCGTCGTCGGTGTCGAAGGGCGAGTCGCTCGTGGACACGGTGCGGACCGTCGAGGCGCTGGGCGCGGACATGCTCGTCATGCGCCACTCGGTGTCGGGCGCGCCGTACCTCGCGGCGGAGGTGTTCGGCGGGTCGGTCCTCAACGGCGGCGACGGCTGGCACGCGCACCCGAGCCAGGCGCTGCTCGACCTGTACACGCTGCGCGGCCGGCTCCCGGGCGGGTCGCTCGAGGGGCGCAAGGTCGTGATCCTCGGCGACGTCATGCATTCCCGCGTGGCGCGCTCGAACATCTGGACGCTGACCGCGATGGGCGCCGACCTGTGGCTGTGCGGCCCGTCGACGCTCCTGCGCGGGTTCGAGGGCTGGGCGGCGCACGGCGCGGGCGGGCGTCGGTTCACGGTGACCTCGGACGTCGACGCGGCGCTGAAGGACGCGGACGTCGTGATGGCGCTGCGGATCCAGAAGGAGCGGATGGCGTCGGGGCTGCTGCCGTCGATGCGCGAGTACGCGGCGCGCTACGGGCTCACCCGCGAGCGGCTGCGGGCCGCGTCGCCGGACGTGATCGTCATGCACCCGGGGCCGATGAACGAGGGCGTGGAGATCGCGGCGGACGTGGCGGTGGACCCGCGATCGGTGATCACGGAGCAGGTCACGAACGGCGTGGCGGTGCGGATGGCGCTGCTGTACCTGCTCGCGGGCGCACGGGCGTCGGCGCGCGCGGAGGCGGGCGCGTGACGGACGTGGCGGCCGCGGGCACGCGGGTCGGCGAGGTCGCCGACGGGCTGACGCTGCGCGGCTGGGCGGTGGATCCCTCGGCCGGGCGCGAGGGTGCCTGCGAGGTCGTCGTCTCGGACGGCGTCCTGGAGCGGGTGACGTGGCTGTCCGGGGCCGACGCGGACGGGATCGGCCCGGACGGCGTGCTGATCGCGCCCGGCTTCGTCGACCTCCACGCGCACGTCCGCGAGCCGGGCAACGAGGACGCGGAGACGGTCGCGACGGGGGTCGCCGCGGCCGCCCACGGCGGGTTCACGACGATCTGCGTCATGCCCAACACGATCCCGGCGACGGACGAGCCCGGGATCGTGGCGCGGGTCGCAGGCCGCCGCGGCGGCCTCGGGTTCGCCGGTTCGGGTGCTCGTCCACGGCGCGGTCACCACCGGGCGGGGCGGGGAGACGCTGGCGCCGCTGGGCGAGCTCGCCGACGCGGGCGTGGTGGGCTTCAGCGACGACGGGTCGCCGGTCGCGAACGCGGCGATCCTGCGCAACGCGCTCGCGTACGCGGGCTCGCTCGGGCTGCCGATCATCGACCACCCCGAGGACCCGACGCTCACCGACGGCGCCGAGGCGAACGAGGGGTACGTCGGCACCGTGCTGGGGCTCAAGGGCTGGCCGGGATCGGCCGAGGCGGGTGCCGTGGCCCGGGCGATCGCGATCCTCGCCGACGTGATCCGCGACGTGCCCGCCGCGCGGCTGCACCTCACGCACGTCTCCACGGCCGCGGCGCTCGCCCACGTCCGTGCCGCGAAGTCGGCCGGCCTGCCGGTCACCTGCGACGTCACGCCCCACCACCTCGCGCTGACCGACGAGTGGATCGCCGGGTCGCGGCGCTGGTCGTGGGAGGCGCTGGACGATGACGGGGCCGCGCGCGATCCCTGGGCGGATGGGGCGCTCGAGGCGGCGCCGTTCGATCCGTCGCTGCGCGTCAACCCGCCGCTGCGCGGTGCCGAGGACGCGGCCGCGTGCCTCGCCGCGCTCGTCGACGGGACCGCCGATGCGATCGCCACCGACCACGCGCCGCACACCGAGGTCGACAAGCACGTCGAGTTCGGCTGGGCGGCGAACGGGATCAGCGGGATCGAGACGGCGATCGGGCTCGTGCTGGCGGCGGTGGACGCGGACCGGCTGCCGCTGAGCCGCGCGATCGAGGCGCTCACGACCGGCCCGGCCGCGGTGCTCGGTCAGGCGGCGGTCAACCCGGGCCTGCGCGAGGGCGAGCCGGCGGACCTCGTCGTCATCGACCGCGGTGACACGTGGCGCGTCGACGCGACGTCACTCAGCTCGAAGGGCAAGAACTCGCCGCTGCTCGGCCGCGAGCTGCGTGGCGTCGTCCGGCTGACCCTCGCCGGCGGCCGCGTCGCGTACGCCGCGGACTGACGATCAGGGCGCCGGGGCGGCGTCGGGCGGCGGCACGTGCGAGCCGACCGGGGCCGCGCCCGGGCCTTCCGGGCCGCCGCGGGCGAGCACCTCGCCGGTGATCGAATGGACGACGACCCAGCCGATGACGGGGTCGCGGCCGTACAGCGGCTGGCTCGTGTCGTACTGGAACACGAGGCCGCGGACGTAGGTCAGCGGCCGGTACTGATCGCCTGGCTCGAGGGGCGGGAGCGCGGCGGCCGCGTCGGGGTCGAGGAGCGGCAGCAGGTCCGGTCGGACGACCGCCGTTCGCAGGGCGAGCGCGCCTCGGCCGAGCGCCTCGGTCGATGCATCGATCGTCGCCTTGATCTCGGGGATGTTCGGCTCGACGTCCATCGCGGCATCGACGCTGAGCGTCACGCCCCACGGCTTGCCCGCGATCCACTCCACCCGCTCCACGGTGAACGCCTGGCCGCAGTCGCGCGACGTCGGGCTGCACGCGATGCCGGCCGGTTCCGTGTAGCGGCCGAGCACGACCACCGGGATCGGCTCGCTGCGCGGCTGGCTCGGGCCGACGGGCCGGGGTCGGCCCGCGGACGCCCGGCGCGAAGGTCGGATGGAGGTGCGGACCGATCGCGCCGAACACCCCGCCGTTGGCGTCCGTCGGCAGCACGTCGACGTCCGCCAGCAGCGCCCGTCCATCGCAGGCAGCCTCCGCGTCGAGGTAGGCGTCGACGCAGGTCCAGGGCAGGTCGCCGTAGCTGAGATACCCGGCCACGGCGAGGAACCCCTCCGCGCCGCCGTCCTGCCGCTCGGCACGGGTCTCGGCCACGCTCCGCACGCGGATGCCGATCCAGGTCTTCGGGAAGGTCGTGGTCGTGCCGTCGGCGAGGACCGCAGACCGCGTGCCGTCGCTCGGGCTGGCGACGGCGACGGCAGCGGCGGACGGACCGGGCGAGGCGATCGGTGCCTGCTGCGGCCCGAGCGCCCCGGCCGCGACGATCCCGACGAGCAGCACGACCGGCACCGCCACGCCGACGAGGCGCAGCGTCCGCCGGGCGGGCGATCGTGGGTTGGTGGGGGTGGGCTCGACGATCATCGGGTGCCAGTGGTACGTGCCGGGACGCCAGCCGGATGACCGGCGCGCTCGGCTACTGTGCACCGATGGCGCGGATCGCGGCGCTCGAGGGCGTCACGGAGCAGAGCTACTGGCAGGCGACGATGCCGACGCTGCCGGACCGCCGCGGCGCGCCGCTCCCGGACACGGCCGACGTCGTGGTCGTCGGCGGCGGGTTCACCGGCCTGTCGGCGGCGCGCCGGTCAGCGGAGCTCGGCGCGAGCGTCGTGCTGCTCGAGGCCGAGCGCCTGGGCTGGGGCGCCTCGACGCGCAACGGCGGGATGATCCACCCGGGCTACAAGACGCCGCTCAGCGGGCTGATCAAGCAGCACGGCCCGGAGCGCGGCGAGCGGCTGTACCGCGAGTCGATCGACGCGTACGAGCACGTGGCGGCGCTGTGCGAGGGCCCGATCGACGCCGACTTCGTCCGGTGCGGGCATGCCGTCCTCGCCTCGGCACCGGGGCACGCGGCGGGCTTCGCGGACGGGGCCGCGCTCATGCAGACCGTCGACATGCCGGCGCACGCCCTCGCCCGCGAGCAGCTCCACGAGGAGATCGGCTCGGACGCGTTCTTCGGCGGCCTCGTCGTCGAGCGGAGTGGGGGACTGCACCCGGGCAAGCTCACCGCGGGGCTGGTGACGCTCGCGGAGGCGGCCGGAGCCACGCTCATCGAGGACGTCCGGGCGCTCCACGTCCGGCGCCAGGCGGACGGGCGGTCCGTCGTCGAGACGTCGCGCGGCGCGATCCAGGCGAGGGACGTCATCGTCGCCACGAACGGCTACACCGGCGGCGTGACGCCGTCGCTCCGGCGGCGCCTGCTGCCGATCAGCAGCTTCATCATCGTCACCGAGCCGCTCGGCGCGGACCTCGCCGCCGAGCTGATCCCGCGCAACCGGATGCTGTTCGATACCAAGAACTACCTCTGGTACTGGCGGCGCACGCCCGACGACCGGATGCTGTTCGGCGGCCGCGCGTCGATGTGGCCGACGTCCGTCCTCCGAGCCGCCGGGATCCTGCGGCAGGCGATGACGTCGGTCCACCCGCAGCTCGCCGACACCCGGATCGAGTACGCGTGGGGCGGCAAGGTCGCGTTCACCTTCGACCGGATGCCGCATGTCGGCCGCGCCGACGGCGTGACGTACGCCACGGGCTGCTGCGGCTCCGGGGTCGCGATCCTGCCGTGGCTCGGGACGCGCGTCGCGGAGTGGGTCGGTGGCGCCGCGCCGCCCGAGCTCGCCAGCCGCTCGTTCCCGCTCGTGCCCGCGCCGTACGAGGGCCGACCGTGGTTCCTGCCGATCGCCGGCGAGTACTGGAAGGCGAAGGACCGGCTGGCCGCCCGCCGGCGGCCGAAGGACTAGGAGCGCGGCTCAGCCGCCCGCGTCGGCGCCCGTGTCGCCGACGATGTCCATGATCGGGGTCGTGTCGACGCTGCCACTGGCGACGACCGCGCTCCCGTCCTCGGCGACGATGAGCCAGTAGACGCGCGACGTGTCGCCACGCTCGTGGAGCGAGCGGAGGAGCCAGGCCGGCTCCGTCAGGCGGGCGGCGGCGGACGCGGCACGCGGCTCGATCGCCGCGATGGTCGACGGATCGACGAGCGCCGTCAGCAGCGGGTAGGCACCGGATGCCAGGAACCCCTCCGCCAGCGAGGCGCCGCGGCGGAGCGAGGCGATCGAGCCGTCGCGGACCTCGACGAGCGGGTCGAGCGTGGGCGTCGTGGGGTACGCCGTGCCGTCGACCCACGCCACCCGCTCGACGACGAGCTCCAGCCCGCAGTGGCGACCAGCCGGCTCGCACGGCCTCGCCCGCGAGTCGTTGAACCGCCCGATGATCACGACCGGCGGCGTCGCGGTGGATGGCGAGATCGCCACGTTGGTCGCCTGCGACGGCATGCGCACGCCGACGGGGAACTGCGGGTGGAGATGGAATCCGGGCGCATCCGGTCCGTTGTTCGTCGCGCCGTACCAGGGATCCTCGCCGAGCACTGCGATCCGCTCGCAGAACGGGCCGAAGATGCCCAGCCGCCCGTCCACGCAGGTGTCCGGTAGCGCGTCGAGCCCGAGGTAGCCCCCGACCGCGACGAGACCCCGGGCGATGCCCCGGTTGCGCGCCTCGAGGGTGTACTGGACGCCGTGCACGTCGAGGCCGGCGACCGTCGACGGGAAGACCGCGACGCCGGGCTCCGCGGACGGCGATGGCGCGGGCGCGGACGCGGAAACGGCCGGCGAGGCGACGGCGATCACGGGGGCGGTCGATGGGGCAGGCATCGGCGCAGGCCCGAGCACACCCGCCGCGACGACCCCGCCAAGCAGCAGGACGGGGACGACGATCCCGACGATCCGCAGGACGCGGCGAGGCTTGCCGCTGGGTCCGAGAGACGCCGGCTGGACGATCATGGCTCGTCCAACAGTACGCGTCGCGTGTTACGCCGGATGCGGATCCTCGGCCGCGGGCGCCGCGGCGACGGTGTCGCGGGATCCCTCGCATGCGAAGCAGTGCGCTCGGTCAGGTCGGTTGCGCACCCCGCACGACGGGCAGGCCCACCAGTCCTCGGCTTGCGACGCACGCCGCTTGGGCTTCGGGGCCATCACCCGCATCGCGACCACGCCGAACGTGCCCAGCACGAGCGCCATCACGACCAGCCCGACGACGTACGGGATGAGCGGCTCCTTGTCGAGGTCAACCTCGTTCGTGACGTCCACGGGCGGGCACATGACCGACATGTTGGTCCCGGGTGGCGGCGCGCCGGCCTCCCACGCATCGCAGCGCGGGTCACGCGAGTCCGCGGCGAGCGCGGGCACGGCCGCACCCAGCGCGATCGCGAGCGCGACGAACAGGAGCAGGGCGCCACGGAGCGGCGCCCGATGACGGGCCATGCCGAGGTTGTACCCGACCCCCGGTGCGCGTCGGCACCCCCCGATGGTCACGGTTGCCCGATCAGGCGTCCGCGAGCCGCCGGAGGGTCGCGAGGAGGCGGTCGATGTCGGCCTCCGTCGTGAGGTAGTTGACGACGCCCGCGCGCAGCCACGTCGAGCCCCGCAGGCTCGTCGTCGACAGCCAGCCGTCGCCGGACGCCTCGAGCGCGGCGGCGAGCCGGTCCTGGTGCGCGTCCAGGTCGCGTGGCGCCATCGTCGCGGCCGCTGCCGCGCCACCCGGGAGATGCCGGAAGCACACGACGGACAGCTCCGGCTCGGCGGGGAGCGCCTCGAGATCGTCCGCCTCGGCGCACAGGCGGGCCAGGTACGCCGCCACGTCGTCGTTCATCTCGATCAGGCGGCCGAGGCCGCTCGTGCCGAGGTGCTGCCACGTCGCCCACAGCTTGAGCGCGCGGAACCGGCGCGTGCCCTCGAAGCCGAGCTTGTAGAAGTTGAGCTGGCCCGCGTGCGCGTCGTCGTGCGTGCCGGCATCGCCCTCGCCCGCGGGCGTCTCGCCGCCGCGGTAGTACTCGGGCGAGCGGTCGAACGTCTGCCGCAGGTGGCCGCCATCGCGGACGAGCAGCGCGCCCACGTCGTACGCCTGGAAGAACCACTTGTGCGGGTCGACGGTGACCGAATCGGCGAGATGGAGGCCCGGGACGCGCTCCGCGTCGCGCTCGGACAGGCGGGCCGCGCCGCCGTACGCCGCATCGACGTGGAACCACAGGCCCTCGGCCTGCGCGAGCGCGGCGAGCTCCTCGGTCAGGTCCACGGACCCCGTGTTCGTCGAGCCGGCGACCGCGCACACCGCGACCGGCACGCAGCCCGCGGGCGCGGTCCGCGGCGATCGCCTCGGCCACGGGCGCGGCGTGGAGGCGGAACCCGTCATCGGTCGGCAGCACGACGAGCGTCTCGGGCGGGAAGCCCAGCTCGTCGAGCGCGCGGGCGATCGAGAAGTGCGTCTGGTCGCCCGTGTAGACGCGGACGCCCTCGAGCGCGGCACCGCGCGGCGGCCGGGGCGCGCCGGTGAGCGCCCGCAGGTGGACGTCGCGCACGAGCGCCATCGCGATGAAGTTCGCCATCACGCCGCCCGACGCCAGCAGCCCGAACGAGCCCTCGCCGTACCCCACGAGGTCGCACAGCCAGCGGACGACCTCCTCCTCGACGAACGCGCCGACGGGGCCGGCGTGCCAGACGTCGATCCCCTGGTTCGTCCACTGGGCCAGCACCTCCCCGACGATCGAGGCGACGAGCGGCGGCGGGGTGAAGTACGACAGCGCCCGCGGGTGGTAGCTGTTGAGCGTGTGCGGCGCGATCCTCGTCGTGAAGTCGGCGAGCACCGCGTCGAGCGGCTTCGGGTCCCGCGGGGCCGCGACCGGGCCGCCCGCCTCGCCGAAGTAGACCCGCCGGAGCTCGTCGAAGCCGGTGGGCGTGCCCATCGCGCGGACCATCGCCTCGTCGTACAGCCAGTCGAGGCTCGCCGCCCAGGTCGCCGCCCCGGCGCGCTCGAGGGCCGCCCGCGACGTCGCCGCGTCGCGGATCCCGATCAGCTCCGGCTCGGGGTGCCAGCGGAACCCGTCGAGCGGGTCTCCGGTCGTGTCGTCAGCCATCGCGGCGATGGTATCGGGCGGTCGGGCGGCGTCGGGCCCGTGATCGCGCGGCTCATACTCGTGATCGCACACGGATCGATGTAACCGGGGAGGGCGAGATGGACGCCGACCAGCAGGGCGTGGTGCCGATGATCTCGTACGCCGACGGGCCGGCCGCGATGGACTGGCTGGCGACCGCGTTCGGCTTCGAGGAGCGCGAACGGTGGCTCGACGGGCAGGGCGGCCTGTCGCACGGCGAGATGTCCACCGGGCACGGTGTCGTCATGCTCGCCACCCCGACGCCGGCCTACGAGAACCAGCTCGTCCACCGAGCGCACTGCGAGGCGGCCGCGGCATGGGCAGCGGCGCCGTGGGTGATCGACGGCGTCCTCGTCTACGTCGACGACGTGGCCGCCCACTTCGCGCGCGCCAGGGAGGCCGGAGCGACGCTGCTGTCAGAGGTCGAGTCGGGCCCGGGCGGCAGCCTGCTCTACCGCGCCGAGGACCTCGAGGGTCACCGCTGGATGTTCATGCAGCGCGCGACCGACGCCTGAGTCAGGCCGACGTCTCCGAGGCGAACAGCCGCCAGTCCGACGGCGCGGCACTGATGGTCGTGTCCGCCGGCGTACGGGAGTGTCGCTCTGATACGGGCTCAATTCCCCAGTTCGAGAACAGCGCCCACAGCACCAGGTACACGAAGCCCAGGGCAAGCACGGTCGCAACGATCACGATGACGACCACGTCCCGCACTGTCGTGGAGTGGCCGGTCAACCGCACATCGACGAACTGCACCTCGCCGTCCCACGCGCCGAGGACGTGTCGTAGCGCCTCAACGGAGGCGTGCGACCGCGTCTCCGCTGGCCCTTCGAGCGTGCTGAAGTCCGCGATATGGTCCAGGCTCCGCGCGACGACGACCCCATCGATGCGCAACCCGTCCGCTCCCAGCACGACAAGCGTCTCCTTCTCGAGCCAGTCGAGCGACGCCAGGAGCGCGCCGACGGAGGCATAGGTTCGACCCGCCGCCCGCAACACGGGCAGGCGCTCACGCTTGAGGTGGGCCTCGAAGTGGTCCATGGGACGCATGGTAGGAGTCGCGGCCGTCCGCCAGCCCAGCGACGCGCGACGGTCGATCAACGCCTCGGCGCGCCGGAGAGCCGTCGGCGGTACGCTGGGGGCGTGACCTCCCCTGAAGAACCGGCCTCGGTTCGGCCTGTCGAGTACAAGGGCGAGCCGCTCGATTCCGAGCGTGGCCCGGGGCTCGGCTGCTTCCGGTTCCAGGTCGTGCTGCTCGTGGTCGTCATCATCCTCACGCCGCTCTCGGTCGTGTGGCAGTGGCCGACCCCGGTGAGCGCCGCGCTCCTGTTCCTGACGATCTTCCTGCTGCTGTTCGCCGGCCAGACGGTGATCTTCCTGCTCCGGCTGGTCGCCGCGGATCGGCGCGAGGGGCGGCGCCGCCCGCTCGGCAGCACGACACCGACGGTGGGGGAGCTCGAGGATGCCGCGGCGCCGCCCGCGGAAGGGGCCGAAACGGACCCCGAAACCGACGTCCACAACGACGACGGGACGCCGCCATCCGGCGTGCGAGAATAGCCCGGCCCGTTCAGCGAAACGGCTTCAGGAGGCTGCCCGACCCGTGCCCGTTCTCGCGACGTTCTTCTCCGTCCGCCGTGGCCGCGATCCGTTCTTCAAGTTCTTCATGAAGACGATCTTCCCGCGCCAGATCAAGGAGTACGAGGAGAAGTTCGGCATCCGCTTCGTCGGCTGGTACAACGTCGCGCACGGCTGGGACTTCGACAACGTCATCATGCTCGACCTGCCGGACTACGCGACGCTCGACAAGCTGGAGGCCGACGAGGCCACCCGCGCGCTCGGCCATCGCGCCGGCGAATGGATCTTCGAACGACATCACTCGATGTTCCTTCGGGAACGGCTGGGCCCGGATCTCGAGTACCACGGCTAAGGAGGCGATCGACATGGACGTGAGCCGCAACGACATGCTCGGTGAGCTCGCCAACGACGCCGCCCTCGAGCGGACCGATTTCGTCGTCCAGGCGACGGAGCAGCTGGCGAAGTTCCTCGACCGGCACCGTGACCGCGTGGCCGCGCTCGGCGGGCTGACGCTGATCGACGACGACCCCGACTACCTCTCGATCGCCCCCGACATGACGTTCCGCGTCCGGTCCCGCTACGAGGACCCCGACACGGGCGAGTGGACGACCGACACCGAGATCGTCGAGACCGCGAGCGAGCTCGTGGAGCTCTACAACCCGGTCGAGATCTACGCCTCGTTCGCCGAGGCCGCGCGCGAGGCCGCCGGGCTGGCGGCCGAGCCGACCGCGACCGACGACCTGATGGGCGCCGCCGGGATCTCGCCCGAGGAGACGTTCGGGCTGGGCGTGCCGGTCGGCGACGACGCGTACGCCGGCGCAGCCGACTCGTGGGCCGCGGGCCAGCCGGCCGTGCTCGACGCGGACGACGAGGAGGGCGCGGCGCTCGCGCTGTACAACCTCGCGCTCGACTTCCAGGAGCGCAGCCAGCAGAGCGAGGCGAGCCTCATCGAGCAGTTCGAGGAGGCGGCCGGAAAGGTCACCGGCCAGCTGGGCGACCTGATCATCGTCGACGACGAGGACGAGCGGCTCGTGCTCGGCGGCAGCGGCAAGTTCCGGGCCGAGGTCCTCCCCGAGGACTCCTCCGGTGAGTGGCGCGAGCTCGCCGGCGGCGACGAGCTGGTCGAGTTCTACGACCCGACCGACGTGTTCGGCGACCTGGCCGATGCGCTGGCCGAGGCCTTCCCGGCCATCGCGCCGGACACCGAGGCCGAGGCCGGCGAGAGCGCCGATGCCGTCGAGGACGCCGTGGCTTCCGAGGATGTCGAGGACCAGCCGGCCGAGGACGAGGACGCGTCGCCGAACGGTCGCGCCTGACCGTCGATCGCGACACGCGCGCCGTCGTCGCCCGTCCCGCCACGAGCCATGCGCACCACGGCGGCGGAGCTCGTCGATCGACGGGAGATCGTCCCCGGGACGTGGCTCCACTCGTGGCATCGCGCCGTGGGCCGTCTCGGGCGCCCGGGCGGGCCAGTACGTCCACCTGCGCACGATCGAGCCGGGCGGGCTGCCCGTCCGACGGCCGCTGCCGATCGCCACGGCGGATCCGGCCAGCGGCACGCTGACGACCCAGGCGCCTGGCGCGCCACCGTCCCGCGGCTGGGCCGGCGCGCTGCGGGTGGGGGACATCGTCGATCTGTTCGGGCCGCTGGGGCGGCCGTTCGAGGTCGACTCCCGGTCGCGACACCTGCTGCTGATCGCTGAGGGCGCGCGCTGGGCGCCCTGCGGCTGCTCGTCGACGAGGCGATCCGCGACGGGCGGTCCGTCGTCCTGCTCTACGGGGCGGCCGAGGCGTCGCAGGTCTACCCGTCGAGCCTGCTCCCCGACGAGGTGGAGTACGTCGTCGCGACCGCGGACGGGTCGCTGGGGCATCGCGGGTCCGTGCTGGATCTCGTCCTCGACTACGAGGCATGGGCCGACCAGTCGTTCGCGGCGGGTCCGCCGTCGCTGCTCGGGGCGCTGGCTGCGCTGGCGGTCGGGCGTCGGGGCCGGCTGGGCGTCGCGACGCTCGGGCGCAAGCGAGGCGGCGGCCGACCGGTGACGCCGGGCTCACCCGAGGCGCGGCGCAAGGCGTTCCTCCAGGTGGCGCCCGGCCAGTCGATCGGCTGCGCGGCGGGGACATGCCTCGGGTGCGCGGTCCCGGGCGCCGGCGGCGTCCCGCAGCGGGTCTGCCGCGAGGGGCCGGCCTTCGCCTCGGACGAGCTCGCCTGGGCGGAGGTCTCGTGAAGGCGCGGCGGAAGGTCGTGCCCGGGGCGCCGATCAAGCGCACTCCGACGGTTCGCACCGTGCGGCCGGCCATCCGTCCCCGGTCGCCGATCGCGCCTGCTCCGGTGGCGACGCCCGATCGTTCGTCCGCTCGCCAGCATCGACGTCCTCGGCGGCCGGCCGGTCGCGCTCGAGGTCGATCTCGGACGCGGGCTCGTGCTCCAGACGCCGGTCATCGCCGCGTCCGGGGCGTTCGGGTATGGCGTCGAGGTCGCTGATGCGGTGGACCTCGCGCGGCTCGGTGGGCTCGTGACCCGCGGGACGACGCGCCGGCCGCGGGCCGGGCACGACGCGCCGCGCACCGCCGACGTGCCCGCGGGCCTGCTGGTGGGCATCGGGCTCCAGAACCCGGGCATCGACGCGGTCATCGAGCGCTACGCGGACGCGTGGGCGAAGTGGCGCGTCCCGGTCATCGTCAACGTGTGCGGCGAGAGCGCCGCGGACATGGCCGACGTCGCTCGCCGGCTCGAAGGTGTCGCGGGCGTCGCGGGCCTGGAGCTGAACCTCTCGTGCTCGAACGGCGGCCGGGCCGCCTTCGGGCTCGACGACGGCGCCGCGGGCTCGCTCGTCTCGGCCGTCCGGCGCGCGACCGACCTGCCGCTCATCGCGAAGCTCACCGCCGCGGCCGCCGATGTGCGTGCGGTCGCCCGGGCGGTCGAAGAGGCGGGCGCCGACGCGATCAGCGCGATCAACACGCTGCCCGGGCTCGCGCTGGACGCGGATCGGACGGCCCCGGTCCTCGCGAGCGGCTACGGCGGCGTCTGCGGGCCCGCGCTGCGGCCGATCGCGCTGCGCGTCGTGTTCGAGGTGGCCCAGGCGGTCGACATCCCGGTCATCGGCATCGGCGGCGTGGCGACGATCGACGATGCGCTCGACCTCCTCGCCGCGGGCGCGTCCGCCGTCGGCGTCGGCGTGGCGGCGCTGGCCGACCCGATGCTCCCGGTCCGGCTCGCCGACGAGCTGGCCGACGCCTGCCGGGCGCGAGGGCTGGAGGACATCCGCGGGCTCGTCGGCACGGCGTTGCCCGCGAAGCCGTCACCGCCGTCGACGCGCGGCGCGGAGTACGCCCGATGAGCCCGCTCCTCCTCTGGCTCATCGTCATCAACGTCGTCACGGGCGCCGCCTACGCCTACGACAAGCTCGCAGCGCCGCGCGGCGGCCGCCGGATCCGCGAGCGGACGCTGTGGATCCTGTGCCTGCTCGGTGGCGTGCTCGGTGCGTGGATCGTGTTCTTCGGGATGCGCCACAAGACGCAGCACCAGTCGTTCTGGGTCGTCCAGTCCGCGGCGTCGGTGCTGTGGGTCGTCCTCATCGTCGCGGTGGTCACCCGCTGAGGCGCCGATGGACCCTCGACAGGACGATGCCGGGGCGGTGCCGATCGGACGGCTCGACGGCCGTGGCGATCGTCGCCGGGCGGCGCTCGTCGTCGGCGCCATCGGCCTGGTCGTGGTCATCGGGCTCGCCAGCGCGCAGCTCCGTCCCGAGGTGACGCCGCCGGTCGCGATCGTGCCGATCGAGACCAGCGCACCGACGACCGACGCGCAGCCAACGCCGTCCGCGTCCCTCGAGGTCACGCCGCCCCGGCTGCGTGCCGCCGAGCTCGTCGAGGCCGTCCGATCGGGCTCGCTCGAGCACACGCTCGTGTACGCCGACGCGACGCTGGACGTCGAGTGCGGCGAGGAGCGCATGCCGTGCGCCGAGCCGCAGCTCGCGGTCGAGGGCCTGGCGCTCGATGTCCTGCCCGACACCCTCGGGACCCCCATCGGCATCCCGCTGCCGCGCTCCGTGCTGGTGCTCGAGGTCCAGGGCGCCGGGCTCGTCTACCGGGGCGCGCTCATCGTCTCCTCCAACGGGACCCCGCGCTACGAGGTGCTCGCCGGAGGGAGCGCCGCGCGCCCGCCCGATCCGTCCGCGCTGACCGACGTCGCGGGCTGGCTCATGCTCGATGGGCCGTGCGTGAGCCCCGCGAACGGGCCAGATCCTGCCCTGTGCGCGTCGGGCGATCGCTCGCCGACGAGCAGCCGACCGCCGGCCAGCGACGCGCGGACGCCGGACCGACGGTCGCGGTCCCGGTCGGCGCCTGGGGCATCGACGACGCCGGCCTCGGCCATCGTCCCCGGCCCGTTCCTCGTCCGCCCGAACCCGGCGGCCGGCGACGACGAACCCGCCTGGCAGATCGTCGCCCGCTACGACCCGTTGCGGTCCGTGCGCGTCGTGATCCCGTGAGCCCGACGGCGCCTACGATCTCGCGATGACAACCGCGCCTGCCGACCTCCGGCGTCGATCGCGCCCGGGTCAAGGCGCTCAAGGACGCCGAGGACGCGCGCTACGCCGCCGCGCACCCGCGGAGCGCCGAGCTCCTCGCCCGCGGCCGCGCGGTGATGCCCAACGGCGTCCCGATGGCGTGGCACGTCGGCAGCTACCACCACCTGCCGCCGTGGATCGTGGAGGGGAAGGGCGCCCACATCACCGACGTCGACGGGCACACGTACGCCGACTTCAACATCGCCGACATGTCGATGTTCTGCGGCTACGCGCCGGAGCCGCTCGTCCGCGCCGTGAGTCGCAGCAGATCGCCCGCGGCAACCAGTTCCTGCTGCCGGTCGAGGACGCGATCGTCGTGTCGGAGCTGCTCGGCGAGCGGTTCGGGCTGCCGAAGTGGCAGTACACGAGCTCCGCGACGCACGCGAACACCGAGGCGATCCGCGCCGCGCGCGTGGCGACCGGCCGCGAGCGCGTGCTCATGTTCGACGGCAAGTACCACGGCCACTTCGACGAGGCGCTGGTCGAGCTGGACGACGACGGCGGGCTCGTGCCCGAGGAGCGGGGACTCCCGGCGGACACGGTGCGCGGCACCGTCCTCGTCCCGTTCAACGACCTCGGCGCGCTGGCTCGCCGCCCTCGAACGGCGCGACATCGCCCTCGTCCTCACCGAGCCCGCGATCACCAACAACATCGGCCTCCTCCTGCCGGACGACGGCTTCCACGCCGCGCTGCGCCGCCTCACCCGCGAGACCGGCACGCTGCTCGCCTACGACGAGACGCACACCCAGGTCGTCGGGCCGGGCGGGCTCGTCCGCCAGTGGGGCCTCGAGCCGGACATCGTCACGGCCGGCAAGTCGATCGCCGGCGGGCTGCCGTTCGGGGCCTGGGGCATGACCGAGGCGATCGCCGCGCACCTCGAGCAGGCCAAGGGCCCCGACGGCGAGCGCCACGACCTCGTCGCGACCGGCGGCACGATCTTCGGCAACGCGCTCGCGCTGGCGGCGGCCCGGGCCGTCATGACCGAGATCCTCACGCCCGAGGCGTACGCGCACACGCAGCGCCTCGGCGCGCGGCTCGCCGGCGGGATGCGCGCGAGCGTCGACGCGCACGGGCTCCCGTGGCACATCCACCACCTCGGCCCGCGGTCCGGCTACACGTTCCAGCCGACCCCGATCCGGAACGGCGCCGAGGGTCGCGCGGCCGCCGACGAGCTGCTGACGCGCCTCATCCGGGTGTGGCTGGCGAACCGCGGCGTGTGGGAGGCGATCGTCGGCGCGGGGCCCGTGTGCCCGGTCCCGGCGACCGACGCGGACGTCGATCTCTACCTCGCCGGGTGGGACTCGCTGCTCGACGCCCTGGTCGCGTAAGCGGACGAGCGGCGGCCGTCGCAGCTCGCTTGACGCGGTGCGGGTGCGCGCGTAGCGTGCCACGCAACCTGCTGCCGTCCGGGGCCGTCACCCTGCCGGAGGGCCTGCAATCGTGGCTCCCGTTGCTGTGGTCACGCACGCGATCCCGACGCCGATCGACCCGATCGCCGCCATCTACCGGGCGCACTCCACGATGCTCGTGGCGTACCTCGTCACGTTCACGCGCGACCGGGCGCTTGCCGAGGACCTGGCCCAGGAGGCGTTCGCGAGGCTCATCGTCCAGGCCCGAGGCCCGACGTCGATTCCTCTGGAGCCGGCGGCCTGGCTGGTGCAGGGTGGGTCGAAACCTCGCGGTCTCGCAGGCCCGGCACCGGCGCGTGGGCGAGCGGGTCAGCGCACGCCTCCCGGCGTCAGCGCCAGCGCGCTCGGCCGAGGACGTTGCCATCGCCCGGCTGGCCGGCCGGCGCGCGATCGACGCCCTCGACGCACTCGACATCGATTCACGGACGGCCGTGGCGATGTCCGCCGCCGGCTACTCGGGCGTCGAGGCGTCGGCGCGGCTCGGCCGGACTCCGCTGGCCACGCGCGCCCTCACCTGCCGGGCGCGCCGGCGACTCCGCGAGGCGACGGTCCTCGCGGAGTAGCGTGCGCTGGAGCTACCGCGTGTCGGCCCGTGTCGACCCTTCCTCAGCGATCCGGACGGTCGGGCGCGGCTGGCCGGTGATCGGCTTGGGCTCCCACAGCGTCGCGGCCACAGAGGCCACTGGCGCACCGGTCCCGATGCGCAGGTACTGGCGGTAGCTGGCCGATCCGGACCTCCACCCGTTCCACGAGACGTAGCGCTTCGCGGCGGACGGCCAGAGGACTGATGCCCAGTCGTTCACCCGTCGGGAGGAGGTTGTCGTGGACGGCGCGATCGTCTGGGCGACATGCCACGTCGCGCCGCCGTCGGGCGACTCCGCCCAGCGGAGCCGGGCCGCGCCGGCGAGGCCGTTGACCTCTTCCTCCGTCCAGCTCACCGCGATGCGAGTTGACTCCTGGAGCACGACTACCGGCGCGTACGGAACGGGATCGGCCCCGGTCTCGAGGCTCGCCACGGTCATCGCGTCCGCCCAGGTGCCATCGGTCCGCTGGCGGACGACGACGTCGTCGTCGGTCGTCCAGGTGACGGCGACGCGCGACCCGCGCACGGCGGTCGAGGCGTAGCCGAGTGACTCGGACCCGACCGTCTCGGCCGTACCCCAGGTCGTGCCGCGGTCCGTGGAGACGCGCGTCTTGACCGTTCCCGAGGTGTCCGAGACCCACGTGACGGCGACGGTCGAGCCGCTCACGGCGACCGAGGGCAGGCCCGCGAAGCCGGAGGCGCCACTGACGGTCGTCTTGCCGACGACCCGTTTGGTGAAGCTGACGCCGCGGTCCGTCGAGGTCGCGACGATGATGTCGCCGGTGACCGAGTTGGTCCAGGCGACATGAACGTCGTACCCGGACGCGGCGATCGTCGGGTAGTCGACCCGGCCGGTCGTGCCCGTGAGCCGGACCGATGTCTGCCACGAGCTGCCCCCGCCGTGGTTCGTGTTGCGCCGGACGTAGAGCACCCGCGGTGCCGTCGGCGAGTAGTTGTAGATCCGGGTCTGGGTCGCGTACGCGACGTACACCCGCGAGCCCGCTGCCGCGAGCCCGAACCGGATCACGTGCTTGCTCGTCGAGGTGATGCGCCTCGGCGTCGACCACGTCGATCCCGAGGAGCCGCGGGTGTAGTAGATCCCGGCGTACGGGCCCGTGTCATTCGCCCAGGCGCCGCTGACGCGATCGGACGCGTACGCCTGGTGGAGCCGCTGGGTGCCGTCCTGGACGGTCCGCCCGAGCGCGGTGCCGTATGTCCACGTGTACGAGGGGCCGGGCTTGTACAACGTGCCCCAGCTGATGCCGCTCTCCGGCCGGATGCCCCAGCCACCCAGGGGGAGCAGCGCGGGGCTCGACGCCCAGTTGCCCGCGAAGGTGATCACCGCCTGGCGCGTGCCCTCGGCCAGGGGGGCGAAGCGCACGTCGATCGTGCAGCTGTCGCCGATCGCAAGCGCGCCGACGGGACATGTGTCCGCCGTCGTCTCGAAGTCCGCGGCATTGTCGCCGAACGTCGACCTGGCGCCGAGCTCGACTGGCGCGTCCCCGCTGGAGGTGATCGTGAATTGCACGACCGGTGAGGTCGTGCCGAGCATGACCTCGCCGAACTGGGCGTTCTGGGGCGTGACCTGGATGTTCGGGTCGACGCCCACGGCAGCCACCCTGCCGCTCGTGCCCGGAACCCCCGAGAGCGCGAGGGCCATGACGGTCGCGATGAGCGGCACGATGGATCGCGCGGAGTGGAAGCGGGAGCGGGAGCAGGAGCGGGACATGTCGTCGCCTCGGCGTACGGAGGTCTCAATCGGTGGGATGACGCGCGCCTCGTCCGCTTGTTGCACCGAGTGCGCAGCGAAGCGGCGGTCGCAGACGCCACCGCGAGGCGGTCCGGCCTAGAATCCGCTCGATGACGACCCTCCGACGATCGATCAGCGATACGGCACGGCGCACCATCGCCGAGCGCACCGAGACCCTGTTCCGCCGCAGCGGCGCGCTCCGCGAGGGGCACTTCGTGCTCAAGAGCGGCCGCCACAGCGAGGCGTACCTCGAGAAGTTCCAGGTCCTCCAGGACCCCGATGCGACGAGCGAGCTGTGCGCGTTCTGGGCCGGGATCCACAGCCGCAAGGACGGCACGGCCGACGTCGACCTCGTCGCGGGCCCCACGACCGGCGGCGTGATCCTCGCGTTCGAGACCGGGCGCCAGCTGGGGACGCGCGCGATCTTCGCCGAGGAGGTCGCGTCCGACGACGGCCCGCGGCGCGAGTTCCGGCGCGGGTTCGAGATCAAGGAGGGCGAGCGGGTCCTGCTCGTCGACGACATCCTCACGACCGGCGGCTCGCTGCTGGCGATGATCCCGGCGGTCGAGGCGCTGGGCGGCGAGATCTCGGAGTGCGTCGTGCTGGTCGACCGATCGGGCGGGCTGTCGACGCTGACGTCGCCCACGACCGGCCGCGTCTACCCGCTGCGCGCGCTGTGGGCGCTCGACCTGCCGACGTACGAGGCCGGCGTGGACTGCCCGCGGTGCGCCGCCGGCGAGCCCGCCGTCAAGCCCGGGAGCAGCGGCACGGGCCTGGCGCCCGCGTGACCCTGGCCCGGCCGCGCGCGATCGCCCTCGCCGCGCTGGTCGTCGTCGCCCTCGCCGGGTGCGTGCCGGGTGGCGCCGCCTCGACCCACGACCACTCCGCGTCCGCCGCGCCGGGCAGTCCGGGCGCGCTGACCTCGCCGGTCGAGGGCGTGCCGATCGACATCGAGGCCGAGGGGTTCACCGAGGTCACGGCGTTCACGATCCGCACCGACGACGGACAGCAGCTGCGGTTCCTCCTGGGCCCGCTCGAGAACGCGACCGAGTTCCCGCCGACGCACCTCGCCGAGCACCTCGCGGGCTCGACCCGGATCGTCGTGTACTTCCGCCCCGACGGGAGCGACGAGGTCGCCTACCGCCTGGAGGACGCCCCGACGCACGCGGCGTCGGCCCTCGCCCTAGCTGCCGCTGATCGCCTGGATCGACGGCCGTCAGCTCGTCCTCGCCGATCACGCCCTCGAACGAGCCCTGGACCGTGCCCGTCCCGTCGACCGTGAACACCCACGGCTCGGTGAGGATGCCCCACTCGTTGACGGATCTCGACCGGCTGGAGCTGGCCGTTCGCGTCGAGGACCGGCTGGAGGCGGCCCTCGGTGTAGGCGAGCTGGTACGGCTCCACGTTGATGAACGCGACGTCGTCCGGTGCCTTGTCCGCGACGGCCTTGATCCGGTCGAGGGTCGGGCCGCACTGCGCGCTCTGGCAGAACGCCGGGGTGGCGAACACGAGCACGAACGGCGTCTTCGAGGCGAGCGCCTCCTTCACCGTCAGCTGGTAGAAGGTCTCGTCCGGGTCGGTGTCCGTGGACACCTTGTCGACGGAGCCCGCGCTCTCGATCGTCGGGTTGTCCGTGGGCGGTGCCGGCGCGCCGATCGCGACCGTCGGGCGACGAGTCGGACACCTGGAAGTCGACGCCGATCGCCTCCTGCGGCGACCCGGGCGCCTCCGTGATGAACACCGCCTTGTAGTCGCCGGGCGCGCCGAGCTCCACGTTCGCCACGTAGTCGCCACGCTCGCCCTCGATCGCCCACACGAACTCGGCCTCGGTGGCGGGTCCGGGCTGGGTCTGGCCGGGCGCGATGAACGCGACCGACGCCGTGCGGTCCGGCGACGCGGCCGGGAGGTTCGTCTTCGGGTCGAGGAACGAGAACACGAACCGGTTGGGTCCGGGGACCTGGCGCGAGCTCACGATGACCGGGATGACGCTCGCCGTCGCGGCGCTCGTCGACGGGGCGGCGGATGGGCTCGGCGCTGGCCGCGGGCGAGCCGCAGGCGGCGACGAGGAGGCCCACCGTGAGGGCGACGAGCAGGAGGGGAGAGCGGCGCATGCCCGTGAGGGTATCCGCAGTGGTTCGAACCCGCCGCCACGTAGAATGGGCGGGCCGTGACCCGATTCCAGAAGCTCGCCCTCGCGACGGTCGTGATGACCGTGTTCCTCGTGACGATCGGCGTGATCGTCCGGGCGACGGATTCCGGCATGGGCTGCCCCGACTGGCCGCTGTGCCACGGGCAGCTGATCCCGCCGCTCGACGACTACAAGGCGTGGATCGAGTGGGTCCACCGCACGGTCGCGGCGGTCATCGGGTTCATGATCCTCGGCGTCGCGTTCCTCGCCTGGAAGGACCATCGCCACCAGCGCTCGATCCTCATCCCGTCGATCGCCGCGGTGCTGCTCGTCGGCTTCCAGGCGTGGCTCGGTCGCGAGACCGTCCGCCTCAACAACTCGGGCGAGTCGGTGACCGCGCACCTCGCGGCGGCGATGGCGCTGCTCGGGCTGCTCGTGTACGTCACGGTCCGCGCGTTCTACCCGGCGAAGATCGAGGGTCGCGGCGCGAGCCAGCGGTTCACGCTCCTCGCCGCGTTCTCCGCGATCGCGACCTACGCCCTGCTGCTGTTCGGCTCGCACGTCACGGCCCAGAACGCCGCGCTCGTGTTCACCGACTGGCCGCTGATGAACGGCGTGCTCATCCCGATCGGCCCCGACACCGACGCCGATCGTCCGGCCGCTGTACGAGGCCCACGCGCTCCACCGCTACGTGGCGGTCATCGTGGGGCTCATCACGTGGGCGACCGCGTGGGCGGCGTGGCGGACGCAGCGCGACCACCCGACGCTCGTCCGGCTGGCGCTCCTGATCGCCGTCCTGTTCCCGATCCAGGCGCTCATCGGCGGGCTCCAGGTCCTGACCCAGCTCGCCGAGTGGACCCAGACGCTCCACCTCGCGCTCGGGGCGGTCATCTGGACGCTCGCTTCGGCCCTCGCCGTCGCGGCCTACTACGAGGCCCGCACGGCGACGGTGCCGGCGGAGATCATCGTCGGGGCCGGCGGGAGCGGGAGCGGCGGCGACGAGGCCGAGGCCACCCCGCGGACCCGCGGCGAGACCGTCCGCGCCTACATCGCGCTGACCAAGCCGCGGATCATCGAGCTGCTGCTCGTGACCACGATCCCGCGATGGTCCTCGCCACTCGCGACCTCCCGATGTCGCTCCCCGAGTGGCTGCGGCTCGCGTTCTGGACGCTGCTGTGCGGCACGCTCGCGGCGGGCTCGGCCAACGCGATCAACCAGTACCTCGACCGCGACATCGACCAGCTCATGAGCCGGACGCGGAAGCGGCCGCTCCCGGCGCACAGCGTCGCGCCCGAGAACGCGGTCGTGTTCGGGATCGTGCTGGGCGTGATCTCGATCGCGCTGATGGCCTGGTTCGTCAACTTCGTCGCCGCGTTCCTCACGCTGCTGGCGATCGCGTTCTACGTCGTCGTGTACACGATCATGCTCAAGCGCTCGACGCCCCAGAACATCGTGATCGGCGGCGCTGCCGGCGCGCTGCCGCCGGTCATCGGCTGGGCCGCCATCACCGGCACGGTCGAGGTCCCGGCCCTGCTCCTGTTCGCGCTCGTCTTCTACTGGACGCCGCCGCACTTCTGGGCGCTCGCGCTCCGGATCCGCAAGGACTACGAGGCGGCCAAGGTGCCGATGCTCCCGGTGGTGAAGGGCGTCCCCGAGACCGCGCGCCAGATCGCGCTGTACACGCTGCTGCTGGTCGCGATCAGCCTCGTGTTCTTCGCCGTCGCGCGGATGGGCGCGATCTACCTCGTGGCGGCGGTCGTGCTGGGGGCGATCTTCCTGTGGCGCGCGTACACGCTGCTCAGGCAGTCCGGGCTCGCCCGAGGGCTCGCTGACCCAGTCGATCCGCCTGTACAAGTTCTCGATCTCGTACCTGACGCTGCTGTTCGCCGCCGTCGCGGTGGACAGCCTCGTGCTCGGCCGCCTCACGTAGCCGCGCGGACGATGGACGCGCCGGGGCGGGGGCCCGCACGCAGGAACGATCGGCCGGTGCCGGCAGGCACCGCGGTGCTGCGTGGCACCGTTCGCCGCTCGCGTCGATGGCGCGTCGTCGTCGCCTTCGTCCTCGTCGCTGCTCGCGCTCGCGTCGTCGCTCGTCCGCCCGGCGTCCGTGCTCGCGGCGTGCCCGACGGCCCCGCAGCCCGCCGAGGACGCGGTCCTGTTCGGCGACGTGGTGTTCGTCGGCACCGTGCTGCGCACCGAGAACGAGGGCCGCTGGCCGACCGTCCGGGTCGAGGAGCGCTGGAAGGGCTCGGCAGGGCTCGCCGACACCGTCGTCGTCCGCGGCGGCCCGGAGCCCGGCACCGCGACGGCGACCGATCGCACGTACCTGCCCGGCCGCTACCTGTTCATCGTCAGGAACGAGAACGGCGTCCTCGCCGACGACGGGTGCTCGGGGACCCAGGCATGGACCGACGAGCTGGCGCCGCTCCGTCCGCCCGGGGTCACGCCGGCGGCGACGGAGCTGCCCACGGACCCGCTGGGTTCGATCAACCCGGGGACGCTGGCGGCCGTCGCCGGGCTGCTGGTCGCGCTGCTGATCGCGATCGTCGCGTACCTGTACGTGCTCCGGGCGCGGCGCCGGCCGCCCGACTGGATCCGCTGACACCTCGCTGAGCGGCGCGCCGGGCCGGCTACTCGCCGAGCGTGCTGCCGCGCGCCTCGAGCATCGCCCGCCGTCGCTTCGACACCCGGCCCTCGCGGTCGAACACGCGCAGCATCACCTGGACGAGCGGCCCGATGCCCAGCGCGAACACGACCGTGCCCAGGCCGACCGTGCCGCCCATCAGGAAGCCGAGGATCGAGGACGGCGACCTCGACGACGGTCCGCGAGCGCCGGATCGACCAGCCGAAGCGGAAGTGCAGCCCGGTCATGAGCCCGTCGCGCGGCCCGGGCCCCAGGTCCGAGGCGAGGTAGAGGCCGCTGCCGATCGCGATCGTCACGACGCCGGCGAGCATCGCGAGGAGCTGCTGCGGCTGGCCGGTGATCGTCGGCAGGATGCCGAGGGCGACGTTCGTCGCGGTCCCGATGAGCACGATGTTGATGACCGTCCCGACGCCCGGCCGCTCGCCGAGCGGGTACCAGGCGAGCAGGATCGGGATGCCCAGCAGGATGCTCACGGTGCCGAGCTGGAGCCCGGTGAGGAGCGCGATGCCCTGGTGGAACGCCTCCCACGGCCCGAGGCCCATGCCCGCCTCGGCCATGAGCGCGATCCCGATGCCGAACACGATCAGCCCGGCGATGAGCCCGGGGAGCCTCGGCAGGACGACGCTCGGCGACCAGCGGGATGCGGGCGCGGCGGACGGAGCGGGCGGCGGCGGACGGAGCGGACGGAGCGGGGCCGGACACCCGGTCGATGGTACCGGGCGGTCAGTTGGCGGCCGGACCCTCGAGCTCGGCGCGCAGCGCGTCCGCGGACGGCGGCCGGCCGAGCACGTCCCGCAGCACGTCGCGCGAGGAGCGCTCCCGCCCGAAGCGGTAGACGTGCTCGCGGACCCACGCGTACCAGCCCGGGTCGCCGTCGAGCCAGTCGCCGCGCGCCGCGCGGATCGCCGCCCGGAGGTCGGCCGCGAGGACCGCCCCGATCGCGTAGTTGGCCATGTACCCGGGCTCCTCGACGAGCTGCCCGCGAATCGCCCACCACGACCACTCCGGGTGGGGCGCGATCCCGAGCCAGGTCGAGGTGATCTCGGTCCACAGCTCGTTCGGGACGCGGTCCGGCGTCTCGTGGAGCCGGATCTCGAACAGCGCCCAGGCGGCGTCGAGCGCGGTCTCGGCGAAGCTGCCGCGCCGCGCGGCCTCGGCCGATGCCGCGACGCCGCCCGGGAGCCAGCGGCGCTGCCAGGCCGGGTCGTGGACGCTGGCCGCCACGAGGTCGCCAAGGGCTTCCGTGAGCGCATCCGAGTCGGGCCAGTCCGTGAACGCGGGCCGCGTCCGGATGCCCGCGATGTGGATCGCGTGCCCCGTCTCGTGGACGAGCTCCGCGAGCTCGCCGAGGCCGCCGCCGGTGAGGCTCTCGAGGATCGTCGGGCGGCCGGGGTCCCAGGTGCCGTCGGGACGCTGGTGCGGCCGCTCCCCGAAGGTCGTGTACGCGACGGGGACGGGCGGCCGGCCGGCGCGCTCGCGGATGTCGAACACGATGCCGAGCGCCTCGACGTCCGCGCCGAGCGAGGCATGGAAGGCGGCGTTGATCGGCTCCAGCGCGTCGATCGGGAGCACATCGCTGACCTGGCGATGCGCCTCGCCGGCGCGCCAGTACCAGTCCCATGGCTCGACGGGCGGCTCCCCGCGGGCACGCGCCGGCTCGACGATCGCCGTGCGCCAGCCCTCGAGCGCGGTCGTGACCCAGGTCTCGACGTCGTCGGCGGTGACGCCCAGCGCCCGCGCGTTCCTGTCGATCGGGGAGCGGCCTGCCCGCCAGCGCTCGACGGAGGCCTCGATGAGGGCCCGGTACGGCGAGTCAGGCCCGCCGTCGCCGTCGACGCTCCGCCACAGCGGCTCGAGCACGAGCAGGAGCTCGCGGCGGCGCGCGGCGTCCGGCTCCTCGGCCAGCATCGCGAGCACCTGGAGCCGCGTGACCGGCCGGCCGTCCAGCGTCAGGGCGCCGGCGGTCGCGGCGAACGCCGCATCGAGCGCGCGCACGCGACGGGTGTACTCGACCGGGTCGCGTCCCTCGGCGTCGTCCCCCTCGATGCCCGGCAGCGAGTAGCTCGCCGCGGTCACGAGCCCCTCGCGCATCGTCGTCGACGGCGACGGCCTCGTCCGCCGGCAGGCGCCTCCGCCGCAACGGCCTCGAGCGCGGCGCGCGCCGCCGCCATCGCGTCCGCCGCCGCGGCCTCGAGCGCCGTCGTGTCGGCGGGCTCGCCGCGTGCCCGGGCGACGTCGAGGCGATCGTGCGCCGATCGCGCCTCGAGGTACGCGGCCTCGGCCCGCGCGACGTGCTCGTTCCCCGTCATGCGCCAATGGTTCCACGAACCCGCGCCGCGATGGGCGCGTGTGTCACGATCGGCGCCATGGAGCTCACCTTCCTCGGCGGCGCGCGCACGGTCACCGGGTCGCGCCATCTCGTCGACACCGGCCGCGCCCGGGTCCTCATCGACTGCGGCATGTTCCAGGGCGGGCCGGCGGACACGATGCGCAATCGCGTCCCGCTCGGATTCGACCCCGAAACGCTCGACGCGGTCGTCCTCACCCACGCCCACCTCGACCACTGCGGCCTGCTGCCGCTGCTCGTCGCGCAGGGGTTCCGCGGCTCGATCGTGTGCACGGCGGCCACCGCCGAGCTCGCCCGGCTCGTGCTGCTGGACTCGGCGAAGCTCCAGGTCGAGTTCGCGAAGCGGGATGCGCGACGCGATCGCCGCGACCCCGAGCGGGCCGCCGCGGACGACGAGAAGGCGCACGACGTGTTCGACGACCTCGTCCAGCTCGCCGCGGAGGGCGCCCTGGCGCCGGGCGGCCCGGACCCGGAGGAGCTGCTGCGCGCCGCGGGCCCCGAGGTGATCGTCGAGCTCGACGGCCCGCTGTACACCGAGGACGAGGTCGACCTCACCCTGTCGCTGTTCCGGCCGATCCCGTACGACCAGTCCTACGAGGCCGCCCAGGGCGTCCACGTCACGCTGCTCGATGCCGGGCACATCCTCGGCTCGGCGCTCGTCCGGATGCAGCTCACGCGGCCCGACGGCGGCCGCGACACGGTGATCCTCTTCTCCGGGGACCTGGGCAGGCCCGGGACGCCGATCCTCCGCGACCCGACGGCCGTCAGCGAGGCCGACTTCGTCGTCTGCGAGTCCACGTACGGCGGCCGGGAGCACCAGGCGGCCGAGGTCGCGATCGACATGCTCGCCGATGTCGTCAACGACGTCGTCCGGAAGAAGGGCGTGCTGCTCATCCCGTCGTTCGCGATCGGGCGCACGCAGGACATCGTGTGGGAGCTGGATCGGCTGCTCAGCGCTGGGCGGATCCCGCAGCTGCCGCTGTTCCTCGACTCGCCGATGGCCAGGGGCGCCTCGGACATCTACCGGGCCCATCCCGAGGCGTACGACGAGGAGACCGCCGCGCTGCTCGCCGCGCACGAGGCGCCGCTCGACTTCCCCGGCCAGCAGGTCGTCCAGAACGTCGAGGAGTCGCACCGGATCGCGCGCGCCGCAGCCGCCGTACATCATCGTCGCGTCGAACGGGATGCTCACCGGCGGGCGGTCCGTCGGGCCATGCCGAGCACCTGCTGGGCGACCCGTCGGCGACGGTGCTGTTCGTCGGCTACCAGGGCGAGGGCACGCTCGGCGGCCATCTCGTGCGCGGCGCGGACAGCGCGCGCATCTCGGGCCACCAGATCCCGGTCCGCGCGACGGTCCGCTCGCTCGACGGGTTCTCCGCCCACGCGGACGAGCCCGAGCTCCTCGACTGGCTCGGCAACTTCGTCCGCGGACGGCGACCGGGCGATGCCGGCGTGCCGCGCGACGTGTTCCTCGTCCACGGCGACCCGCCGGCCCAGGCCGCGCTCCTGCCCAAGGTCGAGGGGCTCGGGTTCCGGACGACCGTCCCCGCCTGGCTCCAGACGGTGTCGCTCGACTAGCCGCCGGGTGCGGCCACGAGCTCGAGATACACGGGCTGGCGGCGGGTCAGCCGATGCGCGATCGGCACGGCGAGGCCGTGGAGGACCGGGTGCTTGGCCTCGATCAGCCGGCCGGCACGGTCGGCGTCGGGGCCGTCGATGAACCGCGCGCGGACCTCGACCGGCGGGGCCGGTCGGCGCGCCACGCGTCGTGGACGGCGCGACCGTCGCGCGCGGGTCGCGCCGGAGCCGCTTCGCCTTGCCGGACGTGAACCAGGTGCGCATGTACGCACGGTCGCCGTCGACGGCCATGCTCATGGCGGTGGGGACGCCGGTGCCGTCTCGCCGGAACGTGGTGAGGACGACGGTGCGCGCCTCGGCGAGCGCGTCGAGTGGTGTCTCGTGCATGGCTGCGTCTCCGTGTCGGGGGTCGCCCACGGGACGCAGCAGCCCTATCCGGACGTGACATCCCCGATGCGCGCGAGCTTGTCCGGGTTCGCGACGAGGAACACGCGCGAGATCCGGCCCTCGCCGGCGTCGAGCAGCATTGCCGCCACCGCGGACCCCGCGATGCGCACGATGACCGCCGGGCTGCCGTTGAGCACCTCCGCCGTCGTGACGGCCTCCGGTGCGCCGCGCTGGAGGATCGCCTCGAGGAAGCGGGTGACCTTGTCCGCGCCATAGACCGGGAGGCGGGGTGCGCGGACCTTGCCGCCGCTGTCGGCGACCAGCTCGACGTCCGGGGCGAGCAGCTCGAGGAACGGCCCGAGGTCGCCGCCCGACGCCGCGTCGAGGAACCGGTCGGCCGCGAGGCGGGCGGTCTCGTGGTCGGGGCGGAAGCGCGACGAACGCTCGCGGACGTGGGCCCGGGCGCGGCTCGCGGCCTGGCGGACGGCTTCCTCGGAGCGGTCGAGCATCGCCGCGATCTCCGCGTGCGAGTGGCCGAATGCCTCGCGCAGGACGTACACGACCCGCTCCAGCGGCGACAGGGTCTCGAGCACCACGAGCAGGCCGTACGAGACGGTCTCCGCGACGAGGACGCCGGTTGCCGGGTCGCCTGCCGTGTCGACGGGTTCCGGGAGCCACTCCCCGACGTATGCCTCGCGGCGTGCGGCGATCCGGCGCAGGCGGTCGAGGGCGAGCCGCGAGGTCATCGTGACCAGGAAGGCGCCCGGGTCGCGGACGTCGTCGCGCGGCTCGGAGGACCAGCGCAGCCACGCCTCCTGCACGACGTCCTCGGCATCGGACACCTGGCCCAGCATCCGGTACGCCACCGCGACCATGCGGGGGCGGCTGGCCTCGAAGTCGGCGTGCACAGTGGGAGTGTCCGTCACCGGAAGCGGGACGCGACGGGCTGGCCGAAACGTGACATCGCGCTTCAGGCTATCGGTGGCACGCCAGTCCCGCGCCGGGCGGTGACCAGCGGTCAGCCTTCGATCCACGCCGGATCGGGCGCGTTCGGCTACGATCCGGAGGCTCGCAGGAGGTCTCCGCCTTGGCCATCGTCACGCCCGCCGAACCCCGCACGCCCGCCCCGGTCGCGCCCGAGGACATCGACCGCATCCGGGCGCCATTCCGGCAGGCGACGCTGCTCCCGGCCAAGGCGTACCACGACGAGGCCGTCCATGACTGGGAGCGCGAGGAGATCTTCTTCCGCGACTGGATCGCCGTCGGGCGCGCGGAGGAGGTTGCGGAGCCGGGCTCGTTCGTCCTGCGGGACATCCAGGGCGAGAACGTCATCCTCGTCCGCGGCCGGGACGACCAGATCCGCGCGTTCTACAACGTCTGCCGCCACCGTGGCACCGCGGTCGAGGAGCGCGAGTGCGGCAAGGCCGTCCGCTTCCAGTGCCCGTACCACGCCTGGATCTACGACCTCGACGGACGCCTCATCCGGGCCAAGCACACCGAGGACCTCGAGGAGTTCAGCTTCGACACGTTCGGGCTGACGCCGATCCGGTGCGAGACGTGGGGCGGCTTCGTGTTCCTGTGCTTCTCCGACGACGAGACGCTGACGCCGCCGCTGCGCGACTACCTCGGCGACTGGTTCGAGCACCACGAGAGCTTCGGGCGCGACCTGTCCACGCTGCGGCGGGCGGCGCGGCTGACGTACGACGTCGGGGCCAACTGGAAGATCGTGGCCGAGAACTACAGCGAGTGCTACCACTGCCCGGGCGTCCACCCGCTGCTCAACAAGCTGACGCCGTACGACCTCGGGGAGGACTTCCTCGCCGAAGGCCCGTGGAAGGGCGGCTGGATGGTGTTCGCCGACGGCTGCGAGACGATGTCCGTGAACGGGCAGCGCGACGGCCGGCCGCTGCTCTACGCCCGTGACGACGACGAGGCCCGCCGGATCTTCTACTACATCCTGTGGCCGAACCTCATCGTCTCGGTCCATCCGGACTACGTGCTGACCCACCAGGCGTGGCCCGACGGCCCGAACCGGTCGACGGTCTACTGCGACCTGTACGTCGAGGCCGACAAGGTCGACACGATCGACGTCTCCGGCGCGGTCGAGTTCTGGGACATCACCAACCGCGAGGACTACCACGTCGTCGAGATGCAGCAGCAGGGGACTCGCTCGCGGTCCTGGACGGCCGGCCGCTACTCGAACCAGGAGGCGTCGGTCCACGCGTTCGACATCATGGTCGCGGACCGCTACGCGAACGACGGCTCCCGCACCGTCCGCGGCTGGCGCACCGAGACCGCGGCGGACCGCCGCCTCGTGACGCGCAGGCTCGGCCCCGCCCAGCAGGCCGAGGCCGCGGAGGCGGCTGCCTCACACGCGCCGGGCCAACGGCGCGAACGGCGCGAACGGCGCCAACGGCGCCGGCTGATCCTCGCCGGTCCGGGGTCGCGCACATTGGCGACCCTGCAGTTGCTTCGATGGGCATCGAACAACCCACAGCGAATGCACAGGTTCGGTCACAGCCGTCACGCAGGCTGCCCACAGCCTTCGCACAGGGCTTGTTGAGCGAGCTCTCAACTGTTCGATGGTGGTCGAAGCATCTCGAGGGTCGCTGCGGTGGGCGCCGCCCGACGGGCAGCTCCGCGGAAGGCCAGGCCGACGCCGGAGGCGGGCTGCGCTCAGCGCCCCGGCATCGCCTGGTGGGTGCGCTCGACGTCGTCGATGAGGCGCACGGTCGCGTTGGTGACGACCTCGAGGTAGCGCTCGCCGAACTCGGCCGAGGACTCGCGGGCGTCGCCCCAGGTGCCGGACTGGGTCGCGCGGTAGACGGAGCCCGGTGACGAGAAGAAGAACGCGGTGTGGACGGCCGGGCCGCTGTCCGTCTCGGGGAACGGCGGGAACTCGCGGTTGGCCTTGTCCATGTCGACGAGGTCGGGGTTGATCGCGAGGATCGCCGACGTCTCGCCCTTGTTGGCGTGGAGGCCGTTCTCGGGGTCGAAGAACTCGGCGGCCTCGGCGGGCGTCATGCCGTCCCAGTAGTTGAGCGGGAAGCAGCGTGAGCCGGCGGGCAGCCGGTCCGCGGCGTTGGCGCAGGCGTACGCGATCGCGTACGTGTTGTCGTAGTGGCCGTTGAGGAACACGACCCGGCGGAAGCCGACGGACGTCAGCGCGACGCACAGGTCCTCGATGAGGGCCATGAAGGTCGGGATCCGGATGTGGACGAGGCCGGCGAAGCCCGCGTGCGGGTACGACAGCGAGTAGTTGACCGTCGGCGCGACGACCGCGCCGACGCGTGGCGCGGCCCGGCGGGCGACCTCCGTCGGGATGATGGCGTCGGTGAGCAGCGGCCCGTGCGGCCCGTGCTGCTCGGTCGACCCGACCGGCACGATCACCGTGTCGTGGTCGGCGAGGAAGGCCTCGACCTCCGGGCTCGTCATCTCCCCCAGGAAGACCGTCGGCGGCTTCATCGCGTGTGCTCCTCGTGCGATCCGATGTGGGTGGTCAGCTCCCCGATGCCCTCGATCCAGCATGTCACGCGGTCGCCGGGTCGGAGCCGCCGGTCAGGGCCGGGCGGCGAGGTCGAGGCGCGCCGGCGTGCCGGACGCGATGAGGTCGCCCGGCCGCAGGACGAGGTGCCGGCTGAGGTACGAGACGATCTCCGCGATCCCGAACCGCATCGCCGACGTGCGCCCGTCCTGGATCGCCTCGCCGTTGATCGTGCAGCCGAGGCCGATGTCGGCGGGGTCGAGCTCGTCGGCGGTCACGACCCACGGGCCGACCGGGCAGAACCCGGGCATCGACTTGCCGATGAGCCACTGGTCGCCGTCGAGCCACTCGTCGCGCGACGAGACGTCGTTCATCACCGTCCAGCCGAAGACGTGGCGCAGCGCATCGGCGGGCGTGACGTTGGACGCCGTCGCGCCGATGACGATCCCGAGCTCGCACTCCGCGTCGACGTTGTCGGTGAGCGACCGGTCCCAGGCGAGCGTCGCGCCGTCGCCCGCGACCGACGAGGCGGCCTTGCCGTAGACGAGCGGTCGATCCGGGCCGCTGCCCGGCGGCTCGCCGGGTGCGCGGTAGTTGAGGCCGATGGTGTAGATGGCGCCCGGGATCGGGGATCGCGGGCCCCAGCGTGCACGAGGCGAGCGCGAGCCAGTCGTCGGCGGGTCGCGCAGCCGCCCAGGAGCGGACCCGCTCGAGCAGCGCGGGATCGCCGGCGAGCGCCCGGACGCCCGGCCGCAGCCCGTCCTCGAGCCGGATCGGCAGCGCGCGCTCACCGTCCACGATGGCCGCGACGAACGAGCCCTCCGCCTCGACGAGCGTCGCGAGCCGCATCGTCAGGCCGCGGCCGTCGGGTCGGCGAGCAGCGGCGCCACCGCCTCGCGCATCACGCCGTCCATGCCCGCGATGCCCGTCCAGCGCTCGAACGCGATCGCGGCCTGGGCGATGAGCATCTCGGAGCCGTTCGCGGCGTTGAGCCCGCGCGCCCGGGCGGCCGCGAGGAGCGGCGTCTCGGCCGGCACGTACACGAGGTCGAACACCGTCGCCGCGTCGCGCATGAACGACACGTCGATCGTCTCGCCGGGATCGACCATGCCGACGGTCGTGGCGTTGACGGCGAGATCCGCCTCCACGAGCGCGTCGAGGAACCCGGCCCCGCCGAGCACGACGCCCCGCGTCGAGCCCAGCCCGATGCTCCCGAACCGCGTCGCGAGCGTGTCCGCGGCGGCCGCGTTCCGGTTGCCGATCGTCACGGACCGCGCTCCCGCCGCGAGGCAGGTGTAGACCACCGCGTGCGCGGCGCCGCCCGCGCCCGGCGACGACGACCGCGGCGCCCTCGAGCGTCCGGCCCATCGCGCGTTCGACGCCCGCCCGGAACCCCGCGCCATCGCTGTTGAACCCGACGAGCCGGCCCTCGGCGTCCTTGGTCACGTTGTTGACCGCGCCGATCCGGTCCGCCTCGGACTCCGTGATGTCGCACAGGCCGGCGACGACCCGCTTGTACGGCGCGGTCACGCCCAGCCCGAGCCACTCGTCCGTCCGCGCCGCCGCGACGGCGGCCTCGACCTCGTCGGGCTCCAGCTCCCGCAGCTCGTACCGGGCATCGATCCCGGCCGCGGCGAACGCCGCGTCGTGCATGACCTGCGAGTGCCGGCGCCGGAGCGGCTTGCCCAGCAGCGTGACGCGGCGGGTCATCGTCGCCACGGGCTCGGCGGGCGGCGCACGGGACCGACGGTCGGCGGGAACACGACGTTGGGGATGATCTCGTCGACCCACAGCTGGAGCTGGGCCGGATCGGGCGTCATCGTGTGGAGGAAGAAGTACTCGACGCCGGCGTCGACCCGCGCCTGGAGCGACGCGACGATCTCGTCCGGCGTCCCGAACAGGTACACCGACTCGAGGTACGCCGGGCCCCGCTCGTTCGACATCACCTTGAGGAACACCTCGTGCTGCTCCTCGCGGGCCTTCACCGGGTCGTCGGTCATCACGACATGGACGAAGTTCTCGTGGGCGACGAGGCAGTCGGACGGGTCGCGGTCCGCCTCGCGCATCGCGACCTGGAGCTCGTCCCAGTCGCGGGCGATGTCCTGCGGCGGGCAGGTGGGGCGGGGGATCCAGCCGTCGGCCTTGACCGTGCGGGCCTTGACCGAGGCGACGAACTTCGGCACGTCCGGCGACTTGGGGTCCGCGAGCTGCGAGCCGCCACCGATCCACAGCAGCGGCCGCTGCGACGTCCGGGGCTCGATGAACACGTCGTCGACGTCATAGAACTGGCCCTGGTACGTGACCCGCTCGCCCTCGAGCAGCGGCATCATGATGTCCAGCATCTCGTCCGTGCGCTTGCCGCGCTCCGACTTGTGGACGCCGACGGCCTCGTACTCGGCGTCGTTCCAGCCCACGCCCGCGCCGAGGATCACCCGGTTGTCGGACAGGAACTGGAGCGTGGCGAGCTCCTTGGCGAGGATCACCGGGTTGCGCAGCGGCATGATCAGGATCGACGTCCCGAGCCGCACCCGCTCCGTCGCCCCGGCCGCGACCGCGAGCGTGATCAGCGGCTCCAGCCAGTTGACCGAGTAGAACCGCCGCGCCGCGAGCAGGTGGTCCGTGATGAACAGGCTGTCGAAGCCGAGCTCCTCCACCCGCCGCGCGAACGCCTTGATCCCGTGCGCACGCTCGGCGCCGTCGCCCTCCCAGATGTAGGAAGGCAGGAAGACGCCGAACCGGCCGACATCGCTCATGAAGCTGGCACCTCGTTGGGGATCGGCCACGTCGGCCGGGTGGGCAGCGGCCTCACCGGCCGCGGTAGTCGGGATCGCGCTTGGCGAAGAAGGACGACGAGCCCTCGAGCAGGTCGTCCGTGGCGAACACGCGGAGGCTCGCCTCGAGCTCCGCGGCGAGGCCGTCCTCGAGCGGCGTGTCGAGCGCGGCGTCGAGCAGGCGCTTCGCCTCGCGGACGGCGATGGGGCCGCGGGCGGCGATCTCCTCGCCGATCGCCGTGGCCCTGGCGACGGCCTCGCCGGCGGGCACGACCTCGTGGACGAGGCCGATCGCCGCCGCCTCGTCCGCGTCGAGCACCTTGCCGGTGAGGATCAGCTCCTTCGCCCGGGCCAGGCCGACGACGCGCGGCAGCCGCTGCGTGCCGCCGGCGCCGGGGATCACCGCGAGGCGGACCTCGGGCAGGCCGAGCTTCGCCCGCGCGGACGCGATTCGCAGGTCACAGGCGAGCGCGAGCTCCAGCCCGCCGCCGAGCGCGTTGCCCTCGATCGCCGCGATCGTCGGCATCGGGAGGGTGGCGAGGCGGGTCGACGTCCGCTCCTCCAGCTCGAGCCGCTCCCGGCCGCCCGGCCCGCGCTGGGCCTCGAACTCGCCCACGTGCGAGCCCGCCGAGAACGCCCGCTCGCCGGCGCCGGTCACGACCACCGCTCGGACGTCGCCGGGCGTCGGCCGCCTCGAGCTGCGCCAGCGCCTCGTTCAGCTCGTCGAGCAGCCCGCGCGTCACGAGGTTGAGCGGCGGGTTGACGAGCGTCAGCCGCGCGACCCGCCCGAGCTCGAGCTCGACGAGACGAGCTCACGAGGCGAAGTCCGCGGCGAGCCCCATCGCGCCCGAGGCATAGACCCGCGCGTCCGTGGTCCGGAGCTGCTCCGCGACCCGCGGCCGGAAGCCCATCTGGCCCAGCACGTCGCGCTCCACGTCGATCCCGGGCGCGACCTCGATCAGCACCACGCCGTCCTCGGCGAGCTCGAACACCGCACGATCGGTCACGTAGCGGACCTGCTGGCCGCGCTGCCGGGCGAGCGTGCCGCTGAACGAGATCTGGCGGACCTCGGGCACGAACTTCGGCAGCGAGCCCTCGTGCGTCACCTGGACGCCCTCACCCGAGATGTCGAGCTCGAGGCCTTGCGCCGTCAGCGTCCCGACGAAGTTGATCTTGCGTGTCCGGGCGCTGATGTTCGGGAAGCCCCCCGGCCCGCGCACGCGACCCTCGAACGCGTGGACGTTGACGTTGCCCTGCGCGTCGACCTCGGCGAACGAGAGGCTCGCGACGTCGAGGCCGCCGCCGTCGTAGAAGTCGAACATGTACGGCTGGTCGATCATCGCCTGGTAGTTGAACCCGGCCCCGCCCTCGTTCCCGGCCACCGGGACGCCGCCGAAGATGCCCTGCTCGACGGTGAGCACCAGCTGGTCGGTGATGCCCTCCTCCCAGGCGACCCGCCCGATGAGCTGGCTGATCCCGAAGCCGAGGTTGCAGATCGCGCCGCGCGGGAACTCGAGCAGCGAGCGGCGGGCGATGATCTTGCGCACGTCGAGCGGGAGCGGCGGCTCGGGCGTCACGGGCCGCCGGAGCGCGCCGGCGTAGTACGGCGAGTCCTGGGTGACGTACGTCTGCCACTGGTCGGGGTCGACGAACACGTAGTCGACGAGCGCGCCCGGCACCTTCACGTCGCGCAGCGGGAGGCTGCCCCGCGGCGCGAGCCGCTTGACCTGGGCGATCGTGATCCCGCCGCTGTTCCGGGCCGCCATCGCCATCGACAGCATCTCGCCCTGGACGGCCTCGCCCTCCATCGTGAGGTTGCCCGCGTCGTCCGCGGTCGTGCGCGCGGATCACCGCGACGTCGATCGGGAACGTGTGGAACAGGAGGAACTCCTCGCCGCGGAGCGTGACGACCTCGACCAGGTCCTCGGTCGTGCGGGCGTTCTGCCGGCCGCCGGTCTGCCGCGGGTCGACGTACGTGCCGAGGCCGACGCGCGTGACGAGCCCCGGCCGGCCGGCCGCGATCTCGCGCATCAGCTGGCTGAGCACGCCCTGGGGGAACGAGTACGACTCGAGCTCGTCGGCCTCGACGAGCGCGCCGAGCCGCGGCTCGTTGCCGATGTTGCTGCCGATCGTGCGGCGGGCGAGCCCCTTCAGGCCGAGCTGGCTGAACCCGCGGTCGGCGAAGTCGCCGATGCCGACGATGCGCACCGTGGTGAGGTCGCGCGGCCGGCCTTCGGCCTCGAAGACCGCCGCCAGCTCGTCGATGAACCGCTGCGGGACGGCGTGGCCCGCCCCGGACCCGCCGATGACGACCGTGGCCCCGTCGCGGACGAGCCCGACCGCGTCGCGGACGCTGACGATGCCCTTCATGGCATGTACCCCCCACCGTTCGGGTTGAGCGTCTGGCCGGTGAACAGGGCCGACGCGTCGGACAGCAGGAACAGGACGGCGTCGGCGACCTCGTCGGCCCGCCCGAAGCGCCCGATCGGCATCGCCGCGAGCCGCTGCCGCCCGATGTCCGTGTCGGCGATGTCGGCCGTCATCTCGGTCAGCGTGAAGCCCGGCGCGACGGCGTTGACGCGGACGCCGGTCGGCCCGAACTCCATCGCGAGCGAGCGGGTGAGCCCGATGAGCCCGGCCTTGGCGGCGCTGTAGGCGGCTGTCCGGGCGACGCCCGCCTGCCCGAGCCGCGACGCGACGTTGACGATGGAGCCGCCGCCGCGCTCGACCATCCCCGGGATCGCGGCCCGGGAGGTCCGGTACGCGGCGGACAGGTCGGTCGCGATGACCGCGTCCCACTCGTCCGGCTCGAGCTCGAGGAACCCGCCGACCTGCGTCCGGCCGGCGTTGTTGACGAGCCCGTCGACCCGCCCGAAGCGGTCGATCGCGGCGCGCACGAGGCCCTCGGCCTGGTCGCCGTCCTCGAGGTCCGCCTCGAACGTGGCGCCGTCGCCGCCCGCCTCGCGCACCCGGGCGAGCGTCCGCTCGGCCGCGTCGCGCGCCCGTGTGGAAGTGGACCGCGACCGTCGCGCCCTCGGATGCGGCCTTGACCGCGACCTCGGCGCCGATCCCGCGGCTGCTCCCCGTCACGACGATGACCCGGCCCGCCAGGGCGTCGCCCATCAGGCGACCCTCGCGGGCAGCAGGCCGGCCGCCTCGAGCGCCGCGCGGACGGCGAGCGTGTCGGCCTCACCGACCTCCAGCAGCGGCGGCCGCATGACGGTCGACTCGATCACGCCCAGCTCGCGCAGCGCGACCTTCGTCCGGGCCCGGTAGTCGCGGACCGGCTGCCCGTACACGACCTCCTCGAGCGGCAGGATCCGCTCCCAGATCGCCCGCGCCTCGTCCCAGCGTCCTTCGAGCGTGAGGCCGTACATCTCGACCTGGAGCTCGGTCGCGAGCGTCCCGAACCCGATCAGCGCGCCCTCGGCGCCCAGCACGAACGACTCGTAGATGAAGTTGTCGTCGCCGGTCAGGAGGTCGATGGGGCGGGGGAGGCTCTCGATCATCCGCCGCGTCAGCAGGTACAGCCGGGCGTCGAACGAGGCCTCCTTCATCGCGACGACCTCGTCGATCGCCGCGATCCGCCGGAGCGTCTCCTGGTCGAAGATCACGCCGCCCAGCGCCGGCTGGAGCTGGAACGCGATCATCGGCAGGCCGCAGCCGCGCGCGATCGCCTCGTGGTAGGCGACCGGGATCGCCGGGTCGAGGGGCGTGCCCTGGTAGGCCGGGATCGGGAACACGAGCAGGCCCTGCGCCCCGGCGCCCTGGGCCCGCTTCGCCTCCTCGACCGCCTGCTCGGTGAACTGGGCCGACAGGCCGGCGATGACCGGGAGCGTCGCCCGCCTCGTCGACGGCGACGCGCAGCACGCGCTCGCGCTCCTCGGGCCACAGGTGCGGGCCCTCGCCGGTGTCGGCGTTGATCGCGAGCGCGACCGGGCCCTGGGGGAGGAGCCACTGGAGATAGCGGCGATAGGCGGCCTCGTCGAACCGGCCGTCCGCGTCGAGGGTGACGACGCAGGCCGGGACGATGCCCCGGACGTTGAGGGTCATGGCGTGCCTCCGGGCAGGGTGGGAGCGGGGATGGCGGAGTGGGGGAGTGGCGAGACGGGCGCGCCGCCGGTCGACGCGCGGAGCACGACCTCGATCGGCAGCTCCTCGTGGCCGGCGTCGGCGCCGTCGAGCACGCGGGCGACCGCGGCGAACCCGCGCCGGCCGAGCTCGCGCAGGTGCATCCGGACGGTCGACAGGGCCGGCGCCGTGAGCGCCGCGACGCCGATGTCGTCGAAGCCCGCGACCGACACCTCGTCCGGCACGCGGATGCCGAGCTCGGCGAGCCGCCCCAGGGCGCCCAGCGCGAGCAGGTCGTTGGCGCAGCAGATGGCGGTGAACGGCGCGTCGCCCGCGAGCAGCGTGTCCACGCCCAGCACGCCGCCCTCGCGGTCGAACGAGGTCCGGACCACGAGCCGCTCGTCGACCGCCAGCCCGGCTTCGGCAAGCCCGCGCCGGTAGCCCGCCAGCCGGTCGCGGGCGACGAACAGCGCCGACGGCCCGGCGAGGAACGCGATCCGCTCGTGGCCCAGGCCCACCAGCGCCGCGACCAGCGCCGCGATGCCGCCCTCGTTGTCGACGCCGACCTCCGGCTCGCCCGCCGCGTGCGGGGAGAGGTGGACGACCGCGGCCCCGACCTCGCGGATGCTGTCGATGTGCCGCTGGAGGTCCTCGTTGAGGGCGTCGTCGTCGCGGCCGGAGCCGGCGAAGATCACGCCCGCGGCGCGCATCGACCGCAGCAGCCGCAGGTACTCGCGCTCGCGATCGCCGTCGCGCTCGGTGCTGCAGGTGATCACGAGGAAGCCGGACAGGCTCGCCGCGTCCTCGACCCCGCGGACGAGCTCCGCGAAGTACGGGTCGGTGATGTCGTGGACGATCACCCCGACGACCGGGACCTGGCGCTTGAGCATCCCGCGGGCGAGGGCGTTGGGCACGTAGTCGAGCGTGCGGGCGGCCTCGAGCACGCGCTCGCGGGTCGCGGCGCTCACCGGGTAGTCGGCCTCCGAGACGACGCGCGACGCCGTGGCGATCGACACGCCGGCGAGCTTCGCGACCTCGGTGATGGACGACATGGGGTGGCGTTCCCGTCCGATCAGTACGGGTACGGGTAGGAGCGCGGGTCGTCGCGGACGGTCACCCACTGCCACTCGGTGAACTCGTCCCAGTTGGCCGGGCCGCCGAAGCGGCTGCCGTTCCCGGACGCGCCCATCCCGCCGAACGGGATCGTCGCCTCGTCGTTCACGGTCTGGTCGTTGACGTGGACCATCCCGCTGTGGATCTGCTGCGCCAGCGCGAGGCCGCGCGAGATCGAGCGCGAGTACACGGCGCCCGCGAGGCCGTACTCGCTGTCGTTCGCGAGCGCGAGCGCCTCCTCGTCGGTGTCGAACGTGATGACCGGCGCGACAGGGCCGAAGACCTCCTCGCGCCACGCGGCGTGCTCGGTCGTCACGTCGGCGAGGACCGTCGGGCGGTAGAACAGGCCCGTCGTGCTCGGCACCGACGACGACCCGCGCGCCCGCGTCGACCGACCGGCGGACGATGCCGTCGACCCGCGCGAGCTGCTGCTCGTTGACGATCGGGCCCAGGTCGACGTCCTCGCGGAACGGGTCGCCGAGCCGGAGCCGCTTGGCCTTCTCGGCGAGCAGGCCCGTGTACGCGTCCGCGACGCTGCGATGGACGATGTGGCGGCCCGTCGAGAAGCAGACCTGGCCCTGGAACTGGAACGAGGCGAAGGCGCCGGCTGACGCCGCAGCCTCGATGTCGGCGTCGTCGAGGACGACGAACGCGTTGTTGCCGCCGAGCTCGAGCGAGACGCGCTTCAGCCGCTCCCCGGCGAGCGCGCCGACCCGCGGCCGGCCTCCGTCGAGCCGGTGAAGAAGATCCGGGTCAGGTTGGGGTCGGTCACGATCGCCTCGCCCACCTCGGCGTCGCCGAGGACGACGTGGAGCAGCCCGTCGGGCAGGCCCGGCCTCGCGGAACACCGCCTCGAACATCGCCCCGCCGCTGACCGGCGTCTGCGGATCGGGCTTGAGGATCACCGCGTTGCCGACGGCGAGGGCCGGCGCGACGACGCGCATGCCGAGCACGCTCGGGGAGTTCCACGGGGTGATCACGCCGATCACGCCGACGGGGACCCGGCGGAGCATCGACAGGCGCCCGGGGACGACGCTCGGCACGAGCTGGCCGTACGGCTGGAACGGCATCGTGGCGGCGGCGTGGAGCTCGCCCACGGCGAAGTTCTGCTCGTGGTGCATCTTCCCGTGGACCGCGCCGGTCTCGCGCTGGGTCCAGCTGCCGAACTCCGGGCGGTGCGCCTCGTAGATCTCGGCCGCGCGCCGCAGGATCCGGGCCCGCTCGTCGTAGCTGGTCGCGGCCCAGGCGGGCTGGGCGGCCTTCGCGCGTCGGGCCGCCTCGGCCACGTCCCCGACCGTGGACTGGGCGATGGTGAGCAGCGGCCGGCCGCTCGCCGGCTCGCGGATCTCGCGCGGCTCGCCGGAGCCCGGGCGCCAGCCGTCGAGGAACGGATCGAGCCAGGACGTCGAGGCGGGTGCGACCATCGGTGTTCTCCTGCGTCGTGCGCGCGTGCGGTCAGCGCGGCTCGGCACGCCGGCCGGTCGCCGGGTCGCGCCAGATGGGGCCGCGGGCGAGGACCTGATCGGTCAGGCCCTCCTCGATGAAGTCGGGGACCTTCCAGGAGTAGAGCTGCCGCGCCTCCTGGCCGGGGTAGTTGAGACGCTCCCGGACGTCGCGGTCGGTGTAGTAGCCGAAGACGACCGTCTGGAGCAGGGCGGCGAGGTGGTCGGGCTCCGCCTCGAGGGCCGCCAGGCGGGTCGTCGCGTCCGCCCCGAGTCCGGGTCGCAGCGCTTCCCGGAGCGGCTCCAGGAGGTCGCGACGCGTCGTGAGGACGAACCGGAGCCGCGCGTCGCCGACGACGTCGGCGGCGGACGGCATGCCGTGGGCGGCCGGGATGAGCTGGCCGGCGACGGCCTTGAACGCGGCCTTCGCCTCGGGGTCGAGCGTCGCGACCGGGTCCTCGTCCGAGGGCGATCGGCTCGGCGCTCACACCGGCACCTGCTGCTCGAACCGGGTCTCGACCATGTGATCGGCGGCCCGCAGCGCGAGCGCGCTGATCGAGCTCGTGGGGTTGACGCCGGCGCTGGTGACGAAGCACGAGCCGTCGACGACGTACAGGTTCGGGACGTCGTGGGTGCGGTTCCAGCGGTCGAGGACGGAGGTCTCGCGGTCGTCGCCCATCCGCGCCGTGCCCAGCAGGTGCCAGCCCGAGTAGCGCATGAGCCGGTCGACCTCGACCGCGTAGGCGCCCGCCTCGAGCAGCGACTGCGACGCCTTCTCGATGTGGAAGTCGAGCAGCCGGCGCGAGTTCTCGCTGACCTTGTAGTGGATCTCCGGCGCCGCGATGCCGTCACCGTCCGTCAGCGTCGAGGACAGCGTCACCTGGTTGGCCTCGTCGGGGAGGTCCTCGCCGAACAGGCCCCAGTTCGCGCCGCGGCCCAGGTGCGCCTTGACGTGGACGTGGTGGTCCGGGCCCCAGATCTGGGTCCCCGCGCGGGAGGGGAGGGCCGCGTTGATCGGCCCGAACGTCGGCGCGAGGCCCCACTTCGCGCCGCGGACGAAGCCGCGCGACTCGTCGGTCTCGTAGAACTCGAACGACTCGATCGAGCAGCCGAACTGGCCCTGCCAGCTCTCGAGATCCTCGTCGAACAGCCCGCCGACGTTCGCGAACGGATGCATCATCAGCCGCTTCCCGACGAGCCCGGACGAGTTCGCGAGGCCGTCGGGGTGGCGCCCGTCGCCGGAGAGCAGGAGGAGCCGCGTCGAGCCGATCGCGTTCGCGGCCAGCACGACGACCTTCGCCGCGGTGAAGTGCTCAGCGCCGTCGCGGTCGACCCAGGTGGCGCCGGTCGCGAGGCCCTGATCGTTCGTCTCGACCCGCCGGACGCGGGCGCCGGTGATCAGCTGCGCGCCGAGCGCGATCGCCTTCGGCCAGTGGGTCAGGTCGGTCGACGCCTTCGCGCCCTCGTTGCAGCCCTGCTGGCAGGTCCCGCGCTGGACGCATGCCCGGCGACCGTCGTACGGGGCGGACAGGATCGAGTTGAACTCCGGCCACCAGTGCCAGCCGAGCCGGGTGTGGGCCCGGGCGACCTTGAGCCCGCCCTTGCCCAGCGGCAGCGGCGGCAGCGGCGGATCCTCGCCGCCGGGCGGGTAGGCCGGGTCGCCGCCCATCCCCGAGACGCCGAACTGGCGGTCCGTGCGCTCGTAGTACGGGCCGCAGCTCGTCGTAGGTGAGCGGCCAGTCGTCGGCGATGCCGTCGAGGCTGCGGACCCGGAAGTCGGAGGGGAGCATCCGCGGCCAGGCGCCCGCGAAGATGAGCATCGACCCGCCGACGCCGCTGAACATGAGCGGCGACATCTCGGCATCCGACTCGTCCAGCGGGTAGTCCTGGGGCAGGCCCCGCACGTTGGGGCTCGTCGACCACTGCTTGCGCATGGTCAGCTCCCAGTCGAGCTCCGGGCCGCGGTACTCGGTGCGGTCGTGCCAGTCGCCCTGCTCGAGGCAGGTGACCGTGAACCCGGCCTGCGCCAGCCGCAACGCGACCACCCCGCCCGACGCGCCGGCACCGACGATGAGGACGTCCGCGGGTTCGGCTGCCAAGGCGGTGTCTCCTTCCGTGACGGCGCGGGGAGCGGGGTGGCAGCGTCAACGGTAGTGGCGACAGTAAACGTTGTCTACCCCGCGGCCCGCGTGGCTCGCGGGCAACGCGGTTGTCCCGCGGGCAAGGACACGGCGGTCCATTCCCTCGACCCGGGTGGGATCATGGTCGCGCCGGGCCGTCCAGCCCGGTGCACGCAGGAGGCCGTTTCGATGTCCGGGGTCCTCACCACCGCCGAGCTCGCGTCGATCCGTCGCGAGTACCGGGGCGCCTCGCTCCTGCCGGCGCGCATGTACCAGGATCAGGCGATCCTCGACTGGGAGCGCCAGCACATCCTGCTGACGGACTGGCTCATGGTCGCGCGGGTCGAGGACGTCGCCGAGCCCGGCAGCTTCCAGCTCATCGACGTCGAAGGCGAGAACGTCATCCTCGTCCGCGGCCGGGACGACCAGATCCGCGCGTTCTACAACGTCTGCCGCCACCGGGGCACCGCGGTCGAGGAGCGGGAGTGCGGCAAGGCCGTCCGCTTCCAGTGCCCGTACCACGCCTGGATCTACGACCTCGACGGACGCCTCATCCGGGCCAAGCACACCGAGGACCTCGAGGAGTTCAGCTTCGACACGTTCGGGCTGCGCGAGATCCACTCGGCCACCTGGCAGGGCTTCGTGTTCCTCAACCTCGTCCGACGGGCCGGTCGCGCCGCTCGAGGACCAGCTGGGCGACCTCGTGCCGCACATGGAGCGGTTCGAGTTCGACCGCCTCCGCGTCGCGAAGCGGATCGAGTACGAGGTCGCGGCGAACTGGAAGTTCATCGCCGAGAACTACAGCGAGTGCTACCACTGCCCGGGCGTCCACCCGCAGCTCAACAAGCTGACGCCCTACGACCTCGGCGGCGACTTCGAGCCCGACGGCGCGTGGCAGGGCGGCTGGATGGAGCTCGTGGACGGGGCCGAGACGATGGCGCTCGACGGCGGCCACGGCTCGAAGCACGGGCGCCCGGCGATGTGCGGCATCACGACCGAGGACGAGGCCCGGGTCTACTACTACGTCCTGTGGCCGCTCACGTTCCTGTCGATCCACCCGGACTACCTGCTCGTCCACCGGCTCGTGCCGCGCGACGCGGGCCACACGCTCGTGATCTGCGACTGGCTGTTCGAGGCCGACACGATCGCCCAGCCCGACTTCGACCCGTCCGAGCCGATCGCGTTCTGGGACCTCACCAACCAGCAGGACTGGCACGTGTGCGAGCTCCAGCAGCGCGGCACGTCGTCACGCTCCTGGGTCGCCGGCCGCTACTCGAACAACGAGGCGTCGGTCCACGCGTTCGACCAGATGCTCGCCGACCGCTACGCGGGCGACGGCGTCGAGAGCCATCGCACGGTCCGCGACCGCTACGACACCCCGCCGCCGAAGGTCGAGCCCGGCCACCACCACACCGATGGCGCCGACGCGGACGGCCACCACCCCGAGAAGGACCGCCACGCGGCCCGCGCCAAGGCCGCCAGCCGCGACCTGACCGCCGCCAGTCCGCCTTCTTCGGCGCTTCGATCGCCTACTCGGCGACCACCCGCTGATCGCGTTCGCCGAAGGCCCCGGATCTCCAGGCGATGAACAGCGCGATCGCCACGATCGCCACGATGATCGTCGAGATGGCGTTGATCTGGGGAGTGACCCCGAACTTGATCGCGCTGTAGATCGCGACCGGCAGGGTGGTCGCCGACGGGCCGGTGTTGAACGCTGTCACGACGAGGTCGTCGAACGACAGCGCGAAGGCGAGCATCGCACCGGCCAGCACGGCCGGCAGGATGAGCGGCAGCGTGACGTAGCGGAAGGCGCCCCACGCCGATGCCCCGAGGTCGCGCGCCGCCTCTTCGAGACTGGGGTCCATCGCGACCGCGCGCGCCCGCACGACGACGGCGACGTACGAGATGCAGAACGTGATGTGGGCGAGCGAGATCCGCCCGATTGCGGGGATGCCCGGCAGGGCATTGGTGAAGAAGATCAGCAGGCTGATGCCCATGATGATCTCGGGCGTGACCATCGGCAGCAGGATGAGTGTCTCGGCGGCGCCGCTGCCGCGGAATCGGAGTCGGGCCAGCCCCAACCCCAGGAGCGACCCGAGGACCGTCGCGACGACCACGGCGACCGCGGCCACGATGAGCGAGGTCTGGAGCGAATCCAGCAGGTCGCTGTTGGCCAGCAGCTTCGGGTACCAGTCGAGGGTGAACCCGTGCCACACGAACGTCCGGCGCGAGTTGTTGAAGCTGAAGATCACGAGGACGACGATCGGCGCGAACAGGAAGGCGTAGATCACGAGTGCGAACGACGAGAGCCATCGGTTGCCCGTGCTCACGCGAAGGTCTCCCGGCGCAACGACCGGAGGGCGAGGAGGGTCCCGGCCAGCGTGATCACCATGAGGATGAACGCGAGGGCCGACCCGTAGGGCCAGTTGTTGCCCGTGGTGAACAGCACCTGGACGAGCTTCGCCGCGGTCGTGGTCTGGGCACCGCCGAGGAGGTCCGGCGTCACGTAGTCGCCCATGGCCGGGATGAACGTGAGGATCGCCGCCGCGATCACGCCGGGCATCGTCAGCGGCAAGGTCACGTGCAGGAACGCGGCACGGCCGCTGGCGTACAGGTCCCGGGCGGCGTGGACGAGGTTCTGGTCGAGCCGGTCGATCGACACGAACAGCGGCAGGATCGCGAACGGCAGGAAGCCGTAGGTCATGCCCAGGATCACCGAGATGTCGGTGTTGAGGAGCACGATCGGTTCGTCGATCAGCCCGACGGCGCGAAGGATCCCGTTGAGCACCCCGTTGTCGCGGAGGATGATCATCCAGGCGTACGTCCGGATGAGATAGCTCGTCCAGAACGGGAGCATGACGAGGATCAGCAGGAGCACCTTGCGGCGCCCGCCGTAGCGGGAGATCCAGTACGCGATCGGGTAGCCGAGTCCCAGCGCCAGGACGGTCGTGACGAAGGCATACCGGACGGAGTTCGCAAAGGCGGGCAGGTACTCCGGGCGGGTCGCATCGGCGTAGTTCTGGAATCCGAGATGGTCCAGGACCACGTTGTTGCCGGAGGCGTCCCTCGTCCCGAGGCTGACCACGAAGATGACCACCAGCGGGACGAGGAAGAACAGGGCCAGCCAGGCCACGCCGGGCAGGACGAGCGCGAAGGCCCCGACCTTCTCTCGGGCGCGGACGGCGAGGGAGCGGCCGACGAGCGGCGGCGCGGGCGCGTCCCTCCCGGGCGGTTCGACCGCGGCGGTTTCCGCGGTCATGCGCTGGCGCCGCCCCTCGTCCGTCTCGTCACGCCTTGAGGGCGTTCCAGCGCTGCACGTACTTCTCGTCGTCGAGCCCGAGATCGAGCAGCTCGACGAGCTTGTCGAGCAGGGCGATGTCCGGGTTCACGGTCGGGTCGGCCAGGATCTCCGGGCTGATGTACTGCATCGCCGCTTCATTCGGGCCCATGTAGCCGATGTAGTTCGTGTTCGCGGCGCTGACCTCCGCGTCGAGGTTGAAGTTGATCCACATGTTCGCCGCGATCGGGTGGGGGGCGCCGGACGTGATGATCATCGTGTCGGAGCCGCGGACCGCGCCCTCCTTGGGGATGACGTACTTGACGTTCGGGACGTCCTCGTACATCTGGTAGACGTCGCCGGACCAGGCGTGGGTGATGTCGACGTCCTTGGAGACCATCGCCCCGATGTCATCGGTCGTGTACGTGCGCAGGAGCGGCTTCTGCTCCTCGAGCAGTGCGGCCATCTGGTCGAGCTCGGCGTCGTCGGTCGAGTTCGGATCGAGCCCGAGCCGGAAGGCAGCGACGGCGAAGGCCTCGCGATAGTCGTCGAGCATCGCCATCTTGCCCTTGTAGGCCTCGTTCCAGAGCGACTCCCAGCTGTCCAGCTCCTCCGCGATCGTGTCGCCGTTCCAGCAGAAGCCGGTCGTCCACCACATGTACGGCATCGAGTGCTTGTTGCCCGGGTCGTAGCCCGGGTCCTGCCACTGGGCGCCGAGATTGACGGCATTGGGGATCAGGTCGAGCTGGAGCGGCTGGACGATGCCGTCGGCCACCAGGGCCGGGAGCTCGACCGACGTCGGATAGGCGATGTCGTAGCCACCGCCCTTCCCGTCGCTCCGGATCTTGGCCATCATCGTGGCCGCGTCCGGGAACTTGTCGTAGTTGACCTTGATCCCGGTCGCCGACTCGAAGTCCGCGATCGTGGTCTCGCCGATGTAGGCATCCCAGTTGTAGACGTTGAGCTCCGCTTCGGGGGTCGGGGCGGCCGTCGGCTCCGCGCTGGCCGGGTCGCCCGAGGCGGCGGCCGACGGCGCGACCGAGGAAGCCGCCGACGCGGACGGCGTCGACGAGACGCCGCACGCCGCAAGGATGGGGCCAAGGGCGACGAGTGGGCCGACCCTGGCCGTGGTCTCGAGCAGCTGCCGGCGGGTGATCCGCCGTTCGGCGAGCGCCTGCCGGATTCGTCGCTCCAGGTCGGCGTCCAGCCGGCCAGTGGGTTCGTTCATGCCGTGATCTCCTCCTGCGAAACGGGGGGCGCGGCGAGCACGAGAGCGTCGCCGGGCGACCACGTGACTTCGACCTCGCCGCCGACCGGGATGCGGTCTCCGGACGTCGGCGCAATGGCGGTGAGCGGCAGCCCGCTCGGGGAGCGGACGAGGTATTGGATGTTGCCCCCGAGATACGCAGCCTGTTCGACCGTGGCGTTGATGGTGCCGACCGCGCCGGTCGGGCCAGCCCCGTTCAGCGCGCGCAGGATGACCGCCTCCGGGCGGACGCTGAGCTCGACCGCGTGCCCGACCCCGAGGCCGCGCTCGATCTCGGTGACGCAGCGGTCACCACCCGCGAGTCGGACGACGGCGGTCAGGCCCTCGACGGATTCAATCGCCCCGGACAGGAAGTTGGATGTGCCGATGAAGTCCGCGACGAACCGTGTCCGGGGACGCTCGTACAGCTCCTCGGGCGTGCCCAGCTGCTCGACCCGGCCCGCGTTCATGACCGCGATCCGGTCGCTCATCGTGAGCGCCTCCTCCTGGTCGTGGGTCACGTAGATGAACGTGATCCCGACCTCGGACTGGATGCGCTTGAGCTCGACCTGGAGCTGCCGCCGGAGCTTGAGGTCGAGCGCCCCCAGCGGCTCGTCGAGGAGCAGCACGTTGGGCCGGTTCGCGAGGGCCCGCGCGAGCGCCACCCGCTGCTGCTGGCCGCCGGACAGCTGGTTGGGCTTGCGCTTCTCGTAGCCCTCGAGCCGCACGAGCGCGAGGCCCTCGCCGACCCGCCGCCTGATCTCGTCCTTGGGCAGGCCCTGGCGCTTGGGCCCGAACGCGATGTTGTCGCCGACCGTCGAGGTGGGGGAACAGCGCGTAGTGCTGGAACACCATGTTCACCGCGCGCTTGTCGGGCGGGTCGCGGGTGACGTCGCGATCGCGCAGGAGGATCCGGCCGCTCGACGGGAGCTCGAAGCCGCCGATCATGCGCAGGGTCGTCGTCTTGCCGCAGCCGGACGGGCCGAGCAGCGAGAAGAACTCGCCAGCGGCGATGTCGAGGGTCACCTCGTCGACGGCGATGACCTCGCCGAACCGCTTGGCGACGCGGTCGAGCTGGATCTCACGAGCGGGCGCGGGGACGGTCGCCATCGGGCGGGACGGTACGCGGGCGGTGCGTCCTGCGAGCCTGAGCGTCCCGGTCCGCGCAACCCCGCGTTAACCGGCGCGGCTGGTCAGAAGTGGTCGCGGAACGTCCGGACGACGCCCGCCGTCGCGGAAGTCGAGCCGCTCGAGGATCGGCCGCGAATCGTCGGACGCCTGGACGACGAGGATCGGCGTCCCGCGGCGCACCGCCTCGTCCCACCGCCACCGGACGAGCGCCCGGTAGGCGCCACGGCCCTGCCAGGCGGGCAGGGTCGCGCCGCCCGACAGCACGACCGGGCCGGGGATCGTCGCGGCGAGGCCGGCCTCGGCGACCGGGATCGCCGTCGATGTGGGCGAGGAGGTAGCCGCGTCCGGGCTCGGTCTGCCAGAACGGCCACGCGTCCGCGGCGCCGCCGACGAACGCGGCTCGCGACGCATCGTCGAAGCCGAACGCGTCCGCGACGATCTCCATCGACCGCCGGTACTCCTCGGCCGTCGCCACGCGTCGGATCTCGACGCCGGCGGGCGCGGGCGGCGGCTCGTGGTCGAGGACCATCGCCGTCATCGTCGATTCCTCGATCGCCCCGGCCGCCACGAGGCGATCGGCGAGGTCCGCGGGGGTCGCCGACGGTCCGATCATCCACGTGGACGCGGTGCGGCCTCGCTCGGCGAACCAGGCCCGCGAACGGGCGATCAGGGCATCCACCGCGTCGCCGTCCGTGGCGCGGACGCGCGTGACGACGCCGAAGAACGGGTGGGGCAGCGGCCGGTGGGAGAGGATCGCGTCGGGCGTCTCGACGCGATCGGTCAGCGGGCCGGGCGCGAGCCAGCCGACGGCGTCCTCCGCCACGGCGTCGGCATCGAGCGGTGCCGCCCGATCCGACTCGCCGGTCACCGTCGGGGCTTCGTGCGGGCGGCGATCCGCTCCAGCGCGCCGGTCCAGCCGGCGTCGAACGGCGTGCCCGGCCTCGTCCAGGTCCAGGACGACGGGCGCGTGGTCGGAGGGCGTCGGCGGCCCCTTGCGTGCCTCGCGGTCGATCTCGGCCCAGACCGCCGCGGGCCGCGACGGGCTCGGTGAGGTACAGGAGGTCGATCCGCATCCCCTCGTTGCGATGGAACATCCCCGCCCGGTAGTCCCACCACGAGAAGCGGCCCGGCTCCGGGCGCAGCGACCGGTAGCCGTCCACGAGACCCCAGTCGCGGAGCCGTGCCAGCGCCTCGCGCTCCGGCGGCGAGACGTGGGTCCCGCCGTGGGCCCGTGCCTCGCTCCAGACGTCCTCGGGCGCCGGGGTCACGTTGTAGTCGCCGCCGATGACGAGCGGCTCACCCGGCGCCCGGGTCTCGTCCAGCCAGCGGCGGACGCGCTCGAACCAGCGCAGCTTGCCCTCGTAGAACGGCGACCCGACGACGCGCCCATTCGGCGCATAGAGGCAGACGAACCGGATCCCGCCGCACACCGCGGACACCATCCGCGCCTCGTCGAACGGGTCGAAGTCGTCCTCGCTGACCGCGACCGCCGCGCCCGCGGTGGAGTCGCGGACCGGGCCGTCGCCGAAGTTCGTGACGACGTCCTCGATGCCGACCTTGCTCAGGATCGCGACGCCGTTCCAGCGACCCTCGCCGTGGTGGGCCATCTCGTAGCCCAGCATCCGCATCGGCATCTCGGGCGCGTCGGCGTCGCTGAGCTTCGTCTCCTGGATCAGCACGACGTCCGGCTGCGCCTTCGCCAGCCACTTCTCGACCGCCTCCTGGCGCGCCTTGAGCGAGTTGACGTTCCAGGTCGCGATCCGCATGGCACAAGGGTAGGCGAAGCGCCGCACGCGCGACCGCCCGGGCGCGGTAGCCTGACGCCCGTCCGACCGCTGCCAGCCGAGCGGCGGACCCGAGGGGTCGAGCCGATGGTCGAGCCGCACACGATGGCCAGGGGGCCGCGCATGTCGCCGGACACGGACGTTGTCCCGGAGCTGCTGGACGACGGGTGCGCCTTCAACGAGGGCCCGGTCTGGTTCGCCGACCTGCGCTGCCTCGTCTGGAGCGACATCCCGGCCGACCGCCTCATGCGCTGGACCCCCGACACCGGCGTGAGCGTGTTCCGCGAGCCCGCCCATCACCCGAACGGCAACACGCGTGACGGGCAGGGCCGGCTGGTGACCTGCGAGCACTCGACGCGTCGCGTCACGCGCACCGAGCATGACGGCACCCGGACCGTGATCGCGGACGCGTACGACGGCCGCGCGCTCAACTCCCCGAACGACGTCGTCGTCCGGTCCGACAGCTCGATCTGGTTCACCGACCCCGACTACGGGCTCCGCCAGAGCTGCCCTCCAGGAACGGCGAAGGAGCAGGACGGCGACTACGTCTTCCGCTGGGACCCGGCGACCGGCGGGCTCACCCGGGTCTGCGACGACTTCGACAGACCCAACGGGTTGGCGTTCTCGCCGGACGAGTCGATCCTCTACGTGAGCGACTCCGGCATTGTGGACGGGCCCGAGCGGAACGCACACATCCGTGCCTTCGAGGTGGACGAGCGGGGGACGCTCCGGGGCGGTGCGATCTTCGCAACCGTGACGGGCATCCCCGACGGGATGCGCGTGGATGGCGACGGCAACCTCTGGGCGAGCGCGGGGGCTGGCGTGAACGTCTACGCGCCGAGCGGCGAGCTCCTCCGCCGGATCCCGTTTCCGGACAACGTGACGAACCTCTCCTTCGCGGGCCCAGGGGACCCGTGGTTGTTCGTCACGACCTGGTCGGCGGTGTATCGGGTGCCGCTGCACGCGACCGCCGTTGGGCAGTGGTGACTGGAGCACGTGTGGCCCGCTTCGGCGAGGACCCTGCGCCCGTTCTTCCATGTGGACGATCTTCCAGCGGCGGTTTGTGAACGCCATTTCCGGTCGGTTGCCATAGGGTTCCGACGAAAGATGCGCAGAAGATGCGCATCGGCGGAGGACAGCTCGATGCGATACAACCTTCAGCGCCTGGCGATGGCAGCCAGCGTCGTCGCCCTCGTGGCCGCCTGCGGTGGCGGCACGGCGGCGTCCCCGGGAGCGGGGCCACGGCGGCCGCCTCGGCGGGCGCCTCCGCGGACGCGTCCGCGGCGAGCGGCAAGGAGAAGTACACGATCTACCTGTCGGCCGTGACGATCGGCAACGACTGGCTCCAGCAGATGCTGCGCGTCCGCCGAGGTTGCCGTCGACAAGGGCCCCCTCGCCGGTCGCGTTGACCTCAAGGTCGAGACAGGTCGACGGCTCGGAGCAGGCCCAGATCAACTCGCTGAACAACATCATCAGCGCCAAGCCGGACGCGATCATCGTCCATGCCAACTCGTCGACGGCGCTCAACCCGACCATCAAGCGCGCGTGCGACGAGGGCATCGTCGTCATCAGCTACTCGGCGGTCGCCACCGAGCCGTGTGCCTACAAGATCAATACCAACTGGGAGCACGTGACCAACGACCTGCCCGTCTGGCTGGCGAAGTCCTGGGGGGCAAGGGCAAGATCCTCGTCGACCGTGGTCTGCCCGGCAACCCGATCTCCGAGGCGTCGAACACCTCGATCGACAATGTCATGGCCGCAGTATCCCGGCATCGAGATCGTCGGCGAATACGTCTCGAACTACGCGCTCGGCGACGAGCAGACGGGCGTCGCGAGCCTGCTCGCCGCGAACCCGCAGGTCGACGGCATCCTGACCGCCGGCTACGGGACGGGGGCCATCGAGGCACTCAAGGACGCCGACCGACCGCTCGTCCCGATCGTCATGTTCGCGTACAACGGGTCGGCCACGGCGTGCGCCGAGGAGCCGGGCCTCAAGTGCCTGATCTACACCCATCCGCCGTACCTGTCGGCCGAGGCACTCAAGCTGGCCGTCGACATCCTCGATGGCGCAACGCCGCCGGACACCACGGTCATGCGGAGACTACCCGCGCCTGACGACCGAGTGATCGAGGGCGACAAGTTCAGCGAGGGCTCCACATTCGAGAAGCTCGAGATCGGCAAGAACGTCTTCCCCGACCTCCCGCCCGGCCTGGTGCTGCCGTCGAGCCCGGACTGGCTCGAGATCACCCCCGAGGAAGCTGCCGGCGTCGTGGGCTGAAGGTGGCCGAGCTGGACGGGATGCGCCGCAGCTCGAAGCGGAGGCCATCAGCAAGCGCTTTGGCGGCATGGTCGCCCTCGACCGGATGCACTTCGCCGCACTGCCGGCGAAGTGCACGCCATCCTCGGTGAGAACGGGGCCGGCAAGAGCACGCTTCATCCGGCATCCTGAGCGGGGCCGTCCGCGCGGACGCGGGCCGCGTCAGCCTGCGGCGGCAGGCCATACCGGCCGCGGACTCCCGGTCGATGCGCGGCGGCCGGCATCGCCACCGTGTTCCAGGAGCTGTCGCTCATTCCCGACCTGACGGTCGCGGAGAACATCTGGTTCGGCGAGGAGCCTGACGCCCGCTGCGACCATCTCGCGGCGACGGCATCGAGGCGCGCACCCGGGCGCTGTCTCGGATCTCGGCTTGCCGGGCATCGACCGGGCACGCCGGTGCGGATGCTGAGCCTCGGCGAGCGGCAGCTGGTGGAGATCGCCAAGGCGCTGGCGCAGCGACGCCCGGATCCTCATCCTCGACGAGGCCACGTCCGCGCTGCTGCCCGACAGGTGGACTGGCTCCTGCGAACGTGCCCGGCGCATGCGCGACGCAGGGCGCGCTCGTCCTGTACATCTCGCATCGCATGGACGAGGTCCGGCGGGTCGCCGACCGGGTGACGGTGCTGCGCAACGGCGAGACCGTGGGTACCGTCGAGACCGCGCCGGTCTCGCGACGACGAGATCGTGTCGATGATGCTCGGCCGGCGGCTCGCGCGCCTGTTCCCGGAGCGACGTCGCGACCGCCACCGATCGGATCGCGCTGCAGGTCCAGGGCCTGACGGTCGGTCACCGCGCTCCATGACGTGGACTTCGCGCTGCACGAGGGCGAGGTGCTGGGCGTCGCGGGCATCCAGGGTCACGGGCAGCGGGAGCTGTTCATGGCCCTGTTCGGTGCGATCCGCGCTCGTGGCCAGATCGAGGTATGGGGCGGCCGGCCGGTGACCATCCGCAGCCCGCGCATGCGCTGTCGGCCGAGGTGGGCATGGCGCTGCTGCCCGAGGACCGGCGCACACAGGGCCTGCTGCTGGGCAAGATCGGTGCGCGAGAACCTCGTGCTGTCGGCGCTGTCGCGCATGGTGCGCCGTGGCTTCGTCGACGCGCGAGCGGAGGCCGCGCTGGTCAGCGGCGTACAGCGGCATCGCCGGTCGAGGCGGCGTCGCGCGCACAGCCGGTCGGGCACGTTGTCGGGTGGCAACCAGCAGAAGGTGGTGCTGGCCAAGCTGCTGGCGACCGAGTGCTCGGATCCTGCTGTTGTACGACCCGACCCGTGGCGTGGACGTCGGGCACCAAGGCCGAGATCTTCACGGTGATGCGCGACCTCGCGGCGCAGGGCTACGCGATCCTGTTCTACTCCACGGACCTCGCCGAGCTCGCCAACGTGGCCGACCGGACGCTGGTGCTGTCCTACGGTCGGGTCGCCATCGTCCTCGCCGGGCAGCGACCTCACCGAGGACCGCATCCTCGCACGCGACCATGACCGGCCAGGACGCTCGCGGGCGCGACTCGCGTCGTGAGGGTGTCGGCGATGCGATCGGAGACCCGGTGGCCGGTCGGCGGGCTCGGGCCTCGTGCTGCCGGCCCTGCGGCGCGCCGGCACGGTGCTCGTCCCGGTCGTCGCGCTGGTCGTGCTGGCGTCGTCATCGAGCTGCTCCGGCCGGGCTCGCTTCACGCTCGACCGGCTCGGCCTCAAGAGCACCGAGGTCATGGCACTCGATCCTCGTCGCGGCGGGCCAGACGATCGTCGTGCTGCGCGGCGGCATCGACCTGTCGGTGGGCGGCACCATCAGCCTCGCGACGGCCATCGCGGCGACCCGCGGGCGACGGGCGGCGGCGCTGCCATGGCTGGTCGTCACCTGCCGCTGCTCGGCCTCGGCATCGGCGTCGCCAACGGCGCCATCATCTCGGTGCTCCGCGCTCCAGCCGTTCGTCGTCACGCTCGCGATGTGGTCGATCGTCGAGGGCATCGCCCTGCTCGTGCTGCCATCCGAGCGCGCGACCGTGCCGCCGGGCTGGACGAGGCCGGCGACGCGACCTGCTGGACGTGGTGCCCGTGGCGTTCGTGCTGCTGCTCGTGCTGCTCGGCTGGTGGATGTGGTTCCGCGGCACGCGCCTGCGCCAACGGCATCCGGGCAGCCGGCTCCAGCGAGCGAGCGGCGTTCCTCGGCGGGGTGTCGCTCCTGCGGAGCAACCTCGCGGCGTACGGGCTGTCGGGGCTCTTCGCCGCGCTCGCCGGCGCTGTTCTTCGCCGCCAAGACCGGGTCGGCGACCCCCGGTGGTCGGGACTCACGTCCTGCCGTCCATCGCGGCCGTGGTCATCGGCGGCACCAGCCTCGCCGGCGGCCGCGGCGGCCTCGTCGGGCACGGTGATCGGGGCGATCATCCTCAACCTCATCGGCGATGTCGTGTTCCTGCTGTCAGCTGTCCGCTACTGGCAGCCGGTGGCGTCCGGACTGATCCTGGTCGCGCGTCGTCATCGCCAGCGCCGTTGCTCGCGGACCGCCGCTCGACGCACGCGGCGCATGGGCGGAGGCGGTCACATGAGCCAGGTACCGCTCGACGCGGCTGCGCTCGCCGGGCCCGATCCTCCTCGCGTACGCTCGCGGCTGCTCGTCCTGTTCGTGCTCGTCAGTCTCTATCTCGCCCGGCTTCGCCGACCCGCCCACGTCGCGCACGCTCATCATCGTCGCCGCGTTCACCGGCATCGTGGCCATCGGCCAGACGATGGTCATCATCGGCGGCGGCATCGACCTGTCGGTGCCGTGGACGCTCAACGGCGCTGGCAGTCCTGTGACCGCGCTCGCCCGGGGCAGCGACGGCCGGCGCTGCTCTGGGCCGTCCCCCTCATCCTCGCCGGTCGGCGTGCTGGTCGGGCACCGTCAACGGGCTCGGCATCGCATCGTCTGGGCATCCCGCCGATCGTCATGACCCTGTCCATGAACGTGGTGCTCCAGGGGCTGCTGTTCGTCGCCACGCGCGGCTTCCCGCCGCCGCCGACGCCCGAGCGGTCGCTCCAGTGGCTCGGCGAGCGGCGGCATCGGCTCGGTGCCGGTGATGCTGCTCGTCTGGGTCGTGCTGCACGATCGCTCATCGCTCGTGGTCGAGCGGCTGACAGCCTTCGGGCGGCTACCTCTACGCGGTCGGGAGCGAACCGGACGGTGGCGACGTTCTCCGGCGTCCCGGTGGCGCGCACGACGATCAGCGCGTACGCCATCAGCGGCACGACCGCGGCCCTCGCCGGGATCCTGCTCGCGGGCAACGCCAGGCAGTCCTACCTGGGCATGGGCGACCCGTTCCTGTTCACCTCGATCGCCGCCGTCGCCATCGGCGGCGCGTCGATCCTGGGCGGCACGGGCTCCTATCTCGGCAGCATCGCCGGGGCGCCCTGATCCTGACCGTGCTCGCCGGGCTGCTGCCGATCCTGCGACTCGAGCAGGGGTGCGCTCCGGGTCGTCTACGGCGTGGTCATCCTGGCCACCGTCGCCATGGCGGCGCCGCGACCCAGCGTCCAGCGCGCGTGCTCGCACGCCGCACGCCCGGGAGCCTCCTGGCCGAGTGAGTCCGTCGGCGATGTCGAGAAGTCCATGTGCACGATCGTCCAGCGGCGCATCGTGAACGTCATCGCAGCCGATCGGCGACTACGACTGGCCAGGCAGTGGCGACACGGATGGGAAGGGATCGGCATGACGGCTCGCGACGGCCTTCGACTACAGCGGGGAACGCGCGCCGGGAGGTCTCGTTCCCGCTGGGCGGCATCGGGACGGGCTCCATCGGCCTGTCCGGTGGCGGGCGACTGGTGGACTGGGAGGTCCTCAACCGGCCCGCAAGGGCATCACGAACGGCATCTCCCATTTCGCCGTCCGGGCCGAGCGGGACGGCGGGTCATCGACGCGCGCATCCTCAACGGCCCGTACCTCGGTGACCGGACCGGGTGACTTCCCGGCCGACACGTCGCGCAACTTCGGGTTCGGCGCACGCCGTGACTCGCTCGCCGGGATGCCGCATTTCGCGGACAACACGTTCACGGGTCGCTTCCCGATCGCCGAGCTGCGCGTTCACCGACGAGCACTTCCCGGGTCAGGTCGACCTGCTCGCCTTCAACCCGTTCATCCCGCTTGAACGAGCGTGACTCGAGCATGCCCGTCGCGATGTTCGAGATCACGTTCGCCAACCCGACCGACGACGACGATCGACTACACCGCGGTCGGGCGTGCTCGGCCACGGACTCCGCCCACCGACCGCGGGCGAGCGAGTCAGCCGCAGACGGCATGGACCGGGCGTCGGGGTCGTGACCGATGAGACGATCCACCCGGCGCGCCGGACCACGCCGAGCTGGTGCTCGCCACCGACGCCGCCGGACACGAGCCAGCAGACGCACCTGTACCGCGGGCACTGGTTCGACGCGCTCGAGGTGTACTGGAAGGATCTCGCACGGCCCGGGCCGTTCGCGCGAGCGCGACTACGGCCCGCGGACTCGCCGGCGGGCATGGGGCGCAACCGCGACAGCGGCCTCGTCGCGCGCACGTACGGTCGCCCGCGGGCGAGCGCGCGATCGTCCGCTTCGCGATCGCCTGGTACGCGCCCGAACTTCCGCAAGTACTGGGTCTCCCCGGTCTGGCACTTCCGCCAGGCGTCGGGGGCAGCGGCGCAGTGGCAGAACTGGTACGCGACCGAGTGGCCGGGCGCGACGAGGTCGCGCGCGAGGCGCTCGAGCGCTGGGACGACCTCGGGAGCGGACACGCTGCGGTTCCGCGACGCGCTGTACGGCTCGACCCTGCCGGTGCCAGTGCTCGATGCCGCCGGCGGCCAACCTCAGCATCCTCAAGTCGCCGACGGCGCTGCGCCTCGAGGACGGCACGTTCTACGGCTGGGAGGGATGCCATCCCGCCGCCGGCTGCTGCGAGGGCAGCTGCACCCACGTCTGGAACTACCAGCAGGCACTGCCATTCCTGTTCCCGGCGCTCGAGCGCTCGATGCGCGACGGTGGACTACGGCCACAACATCGACGACGCGGGCGGCATGAGCTTCCGCCTCAGCCTGCCGCTCGGGCACGCAGCTACCGGACCGAGCGCCCGTGCGCCGACGGCCAGTTCGGGGACATCCTCAAGCTCTACCGCGACTGGAAGCTCTCGGGCGACCTCGACTGGCTGCGGGGCTCTGGCCCGCAGGCGAGGCGCAGCCTCGAGTACGCCTGGAGCCCCGACAATCCCGACCGCTGGGATCCCGGAGCGGACGGGCGTCCTGTGGGGTCGGCAGCACCACACGCTCGACATGGAGCTGTTCGGGCCCAACGCTGGCTCACCGGCTTCTACCTCGGCGCGCTGAAGGCCGCGGCCGCGATGGCGGACGCGCTCGGGGAGCCGAGCCGCGGCCGAGGACTGCGCGCGATCCACGAGCGGGGACGCGCGTGGGTCTCGCGACCACCTGTTCAACGGCGAGTACTTCGTCCAGCGACTTGACCTCGCCGACCGGTCGGTCCTGCGGCCGTTCATCGGCGAGCGAGGCGCAGCTGGGCGTGCTCGGCGATGGCGTGGAGCACCTGTACTGGAGCCCGGAGCACCGCCAGCTCAAGTACCAGCTGGGCGATGGCTGCCTCATCGACCAGGTGCTCGGGGCAGTGGCATGCGCGCCTGTATGGCCTGGGCGACGTGTTCGACCCCGAGCAGGTCGCGTCGGCCGTTGCAGGCGATCTACCGCCACAACTTCCACGCGCGGCTGGGGGACCTGGTCAATCCCTGCCGCGTGTTCGGCCTCGACGATGAGGCGGGGCACGTCATGGCCAGCTGGCCGGACCCCGAGCGCAAGCCGGCGGTCCCGGTGCCGTATGCCCAGGAGACGATGCACGGCATGGAGTACGCATTCGGCCAGCTGCTCATGCTCACGGCCGGCTCGACGGAAGGCGTGCGGGTGTATCGCGGCGGTCCGGGACCGCTACGACGGCGCGAAGCGGAACCCGTGGAACGAGATCGAGTGCGGGTCCAACTACGCGCGCTCGATGGCGAGCTGGGGCGCGGTCGTCGTGCTGGCGGGCTTCGCGGTCGATGCCGGCGCCGGGCATCTCGGCGTTCGCACCTTCGTTGCGCGATGGCGACGTCTTCGCGATCGTTCTGGTCCGGGCCGACCGGCGTACGGCACCATCGAGCATCGCCGAGGGTGCGGTCGACGCTCGACGGTCCTGGGCGGGACTCTGATGCGCTCGCGCCGGCTCGGCCTGCCGCTCGGGGTGCCGATCGCCCGACGGCGGTCAGCTCGATGGACGGCGCACGGGCAGTCGCGGTCGAGGTCGACCGTGCGCTCGGTGAGCCGCTCGGCTCGACTGGCGTCACCCTCATGGTGCGGCACGCGGCTTGAGCGTCGACGGGCCTGCACGATCAGTGGCACTCGGCCGGACCGTCTGCCAGACGCTCGGCCGGGGCCATCGATCCGGCGACGCGGCCAGGGCCGCTACCGGTGCGAGCGGGCACGATGATCGGCTCCCGCTCCTCGGCCAGCAGCCGACGTTCCGGGGCGCGGACTTCCTGATGCCCGAGACGTCCCTGTTCGGCTACTACGAGTTCCGGAGCGCGGTCGCGACGTCGGACTAGCTGGGAGCAGCACGACGGCGTCGAGATCCTGCTCATGCGGTCGGGCGAGGCATGCTGGGAGATCGGTGACGAGGACCAGTTCACCGTGGTGCACCGGCGGCCAGGCCGTGCTCGTTCCCGCCGGCACCCGGCATCGGATCTGCCAACGGCGTGTACACGCCCTGCCGCCTGTTCTGGATGGTCTTCGACGGCAAGGAGTCGGCCTCGGCCAAGGCCCGCCTGTTCCCTCGACCGGAGATCGACGCGCTGTTCGACCTCGCGACGTGCCACGAAAGCGCCGATCGACGCTGACCGAGACGCTGCATGCAGCAACCTGGCCGACCTGTGCGCGCAGCTCACCGAGGAGCGCCTGCTGATCGGGTCGGCGCTGATCATGGCCGACGTGCGGTCCAAGATCTACTCGTCGGTCATCGAGATGTGGAAGACGGGGGTGACGGCGGAGACGATCACGGCCACAGCGACCTGGTGCGCCAGGCCGTCACGCTGCTCCGGGAGAGCGCGGACGGCTCGGCCGCCGAGGATCGCGACGAGAGGATCGAGGACATCGCGCGCCAGCTCGGCTACGGGAAGAGCCGGCTCTACGACCTGTTCGGGCGCGAGGTCGGGATGGCGCCCAACGACTACCGCCAGCGCGTGCGGATCAAGCGCTGCTGCCAGCGACTCGTCCAGACTGACGAGTCGGTGACGTCGATCGGGATCTCGAGCGGCTTCGGGAGCTCGCAGTACTTCGCCCGGGTGTTCAAGAAGTACGTGGGCGTGACACCGACCGCGTACCGCCAGCTGTTCGGTCGTGGGCCCGTGCCTGCCGTGGCTCGCGAGCTGCGCTGATCGCCGGGCTCGAGGAGGTCAGGACATGAGCGGACGCCCCGCGGAGGTGGTCTTGCCTTGCGCGAGGTGACGTTCCAGGCGGCGATCCGCATGCGCTAGGCGCCGCGTGCGGCTGCATCGAGGACGTTGGCGGCCATCCGGCGATCCGATCCCGCTGCGTACCGCGGCGGCGGCCGAGCTGTCGGGCTTGCGCCGGGCCTGGTCCGCGAAGCAGGCCGTGAACTCGGCGACGAGGTCGAGCCGCGGGTGCGCCGCGAGCACCTCGGCGCGGAGCTCCGGCGCCCAGAGCGAGGGGTCGCGGCCCGAGATGTCGATCGCCGTCCCGACCTCGAGCAGGTGGCCCTCGGCGTCGAACGCCGGGTCGACGCTGTCCCACATGTGGCGGACGATGATCTCGGACAGCCGGGTTCGCCGCTCCAGCGGCCAGCCGGCGCCCGCCGCGAACATCCACGCGACATTGCCGCCGGCCTCGTCGAACGAGACCGTGGCGTTGTCGAACGCCGTCACCAGGCCGATGTCGTGGAGCATCGCCGCGACGTACAGCAGCTCCTCGTCGAACGCGATGCCCATGTCCCTGCCGCGAGCCGCCGCCCACAGGTAGGCGCGGTGGTTGTGCTCCATCAGCGCCTTCGAGCACCACGCGGCGGCGGCCTCGGCGGCCTGCTCGGCGATGAGCGTCGTGGGCACGTGGACATCTGCGAGCCGCAGCACCTGCATCGTCAGTACCGCCTGCCGCGCTGCTTGGCGAGGTCGAGCGTCGCCGTGTCCGCGACGGCCATCACCGCCATCGTCCCGGCCTGGACAGGGTCGCTGATGACGAGGTCCACATGGTCCGTGATCGAGCCCGACCATGTTGAGGGCGATGATCGGGATGCCGACCGAGCGCAGCTCCTCGGCGGCGACGCTGATCTCGCCGCCCATGATCGAGCCCGCGAGGACGAGCATCCGGGCGCGGGGCAGGTCCGCGACCGCGCGCACCGCCGCGGCGATGTTCTCCTCCCCGACGAGCGGGATCGTGTCCACGGAGATCTTCTCGCCCCGCAGGTTGTGGCGGTCGGCCTCGGTCACGGCGCCGAGCGCGACCTGGGCGACCTGCGCCCCGCCACCGACGACGATCACGCGCTTGCCGAACACCTTGCCCATCGCCCGGGTGACGCTCATCGCGATGATCTCGCGCAGCCCCTCGAGCGCCTCGATGATCGCCCGCTCGTCGGCCTCCTCGACCTCGAGCTCCACCTCGACCGTCGCGGGATCGTCGGCTTCGACGCCGGCCTTGCCGGCCCGCCGGACGGTGGCCAGGGTGCGGACGCGGCCCCCGGCCCGGCCCACGGCGGCAGCGACGATCGCCATCGCCTGCGGCTCGTCGACGAGCTCGAGGCGGACGGCGACCGCGGGCGGCAGCGGCTGGGGCGTGCGGCGGGGCATCGGTGTGGGCTCGTCGGCTGCGGTCAGCCGCTGCGGCTGGCGACGATGTCGGCGATCGACATGCTGCCGGGCTCGGAGCCGCTCGTCGGGTCGTGCTCCTCGAACGCGATCCCGAGCCCCGTGAATGCCTGTCGGGTCAGCGTCGCGTCGCTCGTGGTGAGCATCAGGGCGCCGTCGGTGTCCTCGGCGACGCCGACGATGCCGGTGATGTTGACCCCGAGATCGCCGAGCGCCTTCGCGACCTCGGCCAGCGCGCCCGGGCGATCGTCGAGTTGGACGGTGAACCAGATCGTCACGCGAACCTCCTGCCTGACGCCCATGGTACGCGGAGCGGCCGTCGCATCGAACCACCGCCGGCCGTGACGCTACGCTTCGAGGCGTATGGCGAGAACCCTGCCGGTCGGCGCCTACTGGCTGATCGGGGCCGTGGGCACGAGTCCGGATCGTCACCAGGCTCCATCCGGTCGCGTACCGCTGGTTCGGCAGCGCGGGGCCCATCGGAAGGAGCTTCGGGATGCGCAGCGTCGTCGCTGACGACGATCGGCCGGCGATCCGGCACGGCTGCGCGAGGTCCCGTTGTACGCCCTCGAGCTCGACGACCGGTTCATCGTCATCGGCTCGAACGGCGGCAAGGAGCGTCCGCCGGCCTGGGTCGGCAACCTGCTGGCAGCCGCCGGACTGCACGGTCCGCGTCGGACGCCAGCGAGTCATCCCGGCCCGCGCGCGCGAAGCCGAGGGCGACGAGCGCGAGCGGCTGTGGGCGGAGGCGGTCGCGTCATTCCCGGGCTACGCGCGCTACCAGCAGCGGACGAGCCGCCGGATCCCCGTCATCGTCCTCGAGCCGACCGGAGCGCACCCGCCTGATGCCGGCGCCGCTGGGCAAGACCCCGACGAAGAAGATGCCGAACATCCAGGTGTTCGGCATGGACGACTCGAGCGCGACCCGCAACACGCTCCGGTTCTTCCGCGAGCGGCGGATCGTCGTCCACTACGTCGACCTGCGCAAGAAGCCGATCGCCCGCGGCGAGCTCCAGCGGTTCGTCGAGCGGCTGGGTGCCGCGGCGCTCCTCGACGACACCTCGAAGCCGTATCGCGAGCAGGGCCTCGCCTACCTGTCGATGGACGCGTCCGGGACGATCTCGCGGCTGCTCGCCGACGCGCGGCTGCTCAGGCTGCCGCTCGTCCGCTACGGCGAGCTGGTCACCGCCGGCAAGGCCGAGGAGACCTGGAAGGCCTGGCTCGCGAAGCCGCGCTGACGACCGCGTGGTCGGGCTGACTACCGCTTGGTCGGATCGATCACGCGACCCATGAACAGGATCGCCCCGGTCTGCAGGTCGCGGATGAAGTAGACGAACGGCTTGTTGACGCGGAACGTCTTCACCGTCGCCGGCTGGGGGCCCGTACAGCCGCCGGTGTCCATGCCGACGGCGGTGGCCGCGGCGGCTTCGGTGCCACGCTCGTCGACGTCGATGTTCGCCTGGTGGATGACGAACCCGATGTGGAGCGCGTCCTCCCTGGTCATGCCGCTGAAGTCCGCCCGTGCGGCATCGAACGCGAGCGGCATCCCCATCGCGATCAGCATGTCGTTGAGGCCGGCGCGGGTCTCGGTCCCGAACGTTCGGTAGGAAGACATGAGCTTCGTATGCGTACTCGCCGCACCCTTCCGGGTCCGCCGGCTTCGACCACCGTCTGAATCCTAGTCCGCTCGCGGGCAACGGCCTTCGTGACGGCCGCCAGCCGGTCGCCGTTGAGGCCCTTCTCGAACGCGACGAGGTTGTCAGGCACGACGATCGTCATCGCGAGCTGCATGCTCGTCGGGCGACTGGTAGCTGAGCTCCGTGGCGCGCCATCCGTCGCCGGATGCGAGCGGGATGGACTGTCCGCCGAAGGTCTCCATCGTGGGAACGCTTGATCTCCGCGCCGGCCGTGGTGGTGAAGGTGTGCGGGACGGTATTCCCGTCCTCGAACGGCACGACCCACTCGCCCTTGAAGTAGACGGCGTTCACGAGCACGAGCCTGGTTTCGGGGGTGACGTTCGGCGGCGCCAGCAGCTCCGGGATCCGGCCCATCGTCTGCACGCCCACCCAGCGGTTGATCGCCTCCCGGGCGGCGTCCGTCTGCCCGATGTAGTCGACGAGCCCGACGCCGGAGCGGAACGTCCGCGATACCCGGTCGAGGTATGCCTGCTCGAGCGCGTAGTCGCGCTGCGCGAAGGCCATGTTCGCGATCCGCAGGGACAGGAAGTGCGTCCCCGCGTCCTCATACCCTTCGACCGTCCATGCACCGTCGCGTCGCGCGAGCACCTGGGCCAGGGAGGACGTGCCCTTCGAGAGCGAGGCCCAGTCGTCCGCGCGCAGCACGTGGTCCATCTCCGACGCCGTCTCGCCGGCCGCCCCGGCGCGGGCCATGCTGAGGGCCGTGGCGATGCTGTAGGGCGAGAACACGATCCCCTTGCCCTTGAGGTCCTCCGACGCGCGGAGCCGCTTGTACATGGCGAGCCCGAACCGGTTGATCTCGCCCGCGCGGGCCTTGGCCGCCGTCATCGACGGGTCGATCGGGTCGGCCTTGACCGCGGCGAGCGTGAAGCCCGGCGTGGGATCGTCGGCCGGTGCGACCCAGGGCGTGCCGTCGTGGTCCGCGACCGCGACCCAGCCCTGGTCGACACCGTCGTCCAGCTCGAAGCCGAGCGGGGCGACGCGGTACCAGGTGTAGTCGTTCGCAACGACGGGACCTGCGGTGACAACGACCTCCGTGCCGTTGGGGAGCAGCGGGGCGTGGCGGATCGAGTCGTCCGCGACTCGCGGCGCGGAGCGCACCCGGAGGTCGTCGGTCACCGTCACGGCAAGCGTGCCGGGTGCAAGGCCAGCGACCGGCGCCGTCGGCGTCGCGGCAGGCAGTTCCGCGGTGGGCGCGCTGGGTTGCGCGGACGAGGTGGCGGCCGTCGGCGCCGCGGACGAGGTGCTCGTCGGCGACGGCGTCGGCCCGGGCGCCGCGTCGCACGCGCCGGCCGCGATGATCGCAATGACGGCGAGGACAGCGAGGCGGGTCGCGCCCCGGTGATGCCGGGTTCGACCGAGCGGTGCAGCCATGGGCGCAGCTCCGCGACGCCGCCGGAGGTGACGGGGCTGGCGGGCCGGCAGCGTGACCCGCGCGATTGACCGCGATGTGACGCCGAATGCCGGCATTGTGCGACGCCGCGGCCGCGGCTACCACCTGCCGGATGGCATGCTCTCTCGATGAGCACCGACGACGCCCGCACCGACGCCGACGCCGGCCAGGCCGCCGGGCCGCCCACCGCCGGTGACCCTGACCACGACCGGAACGTGTCGCCGCGCACGGTCCGGCGGGGCCGGGTGTCCATGCGCCCGGGCACGGAGCGTCACCTCGACGGCGACGACGGCGTCCGCCGGACCGAGGACGAGAAGCTTCTCGCCGGCTCGCACGAGCGGCCCGCGTTCCTCGAGACCGACACGTGGCGGGCGCTCCGGATCCTGTCCGAGTTCGTCGAGGGGTTCGAGGCGCTCGCAGGGGTCGGCAGTGCGGTCACGGTGTTCGGCTCTGCGCGCACACGCCGAGGGCAGCGAGGCGTACGAGCTCGCGCGGCGCGTCGGCGGGGCGCTGGCCGAGGCCGGGTTCGCGGTCATCACGGGCGGCGGGCCGGGCGCGATGGAGGCGGCCAACCGCGGCGCCCACGAGGCGGGCGGCCTCTCGATCGGCTGCAACATCGAGCTGCCGCACGAGCAGCACCTCAACCCGTACGTCGACCTGTCGATCGAGTTCCACTACTTCTTCGCCCGCAAGACGATGTTCGTGAAGTACTCCGACGCGTTCGTGATCATGCCGGGCGGGTTCGGGACGCTCGACGAGCTGTTCGAGGCGATCACGCTCATCCAGACCGGCAAGATCCGCGACTTCCCCGTCGTGCTCATCGGGCATGCGTACTGGGATGGCCTCCTCGCGTGGATCCGGGACGTCCAGGTGCCGGCCGGCGCGGTCGATCCGCAGGACCTCGAGCTCCTCCGCGTGACCGACGACGTCGACGAGGCGGTCGCGATCATCTCGGCGTACGCCAAGGCGAACGCGATCGACGCGTGACCGACCTCGCCGAGCCGCTGCCGGGGGTCACACCCGCGCGCGTCCGCCACCCCGCCCGCGGCTACCTGCTGTATCTCGTGGCCGCGCTGCTGTTCGCGGTCAACGGGACGGTCTCGAAGACGCTGCTGCTGGGCGGGATCGACGCGACCGTCCTGTCGCAGGTCCGCGCGACCGCCGCGTTCCTCATCCTGCTCGCGTTCGTGGCGCTGACCCGGCCGGCCGCGCTCCGTCTCCGGCGCAGCGAGCTGCCGCTGCTGCTCGTGTACGGCGTGCTCGGCATCGCGCTCACCCAGGTCCTCTACTTCGCCTCGATCGAGCGGCTGCCGATCGGGATCACGCTGCTCATCGAGTTCACGGCGCCGCTCGTGATCGCGGTCTGGTTCCGCGTCGCCTGGCGCCACGAGACGAAGCCGGTCGTGTGGGTCGCGCTGGTCACGGCGCTGGTCGGCCTCGCGATCGTCGCGCAGGTCTGGGAGGGGCTGACGCTCGATCCGCTGGGCGTGGCGTTCGCGGTCGGGGCGATGCTCGCGCTCGTCGTGTACTACCTCTCGGCGGACCTCGCCGTGCACCGCCCGGAGCCACGCGACCCGGTCAGCCTGACGATGTGGGGCATGGGCGCGGCGGCGCTGTTCTGGGCGATCGTCCAGCCGCCGTGGACGATCCCGTTCGACCAGTTCGCGGGGTCGCTCCACCTGTTCGGCGACGCGGGCCCGCAGGTGCCGGCCACGGCGCTCGCGGCCTGGATGGTCGTGCTCGGCACGGTGTTCCCGTTCTCGATCGTCGTCATCTCGATGCAGCACCTGCGGGCGTCGCAGGCCTCGGTGGTGGGGATGACGGAGCCGATCTTCGCGACGGCGATCGCGTGGCTGGTGCTCGGCGAGGCGCTCACCCGATCCAGATCGTTGGTGCGGCGATCGTGCTCGGGAGCGTGCTCGTGGCGGAGCTCAACCGCTAGTCGGCGTCAGACGCTCAGCCGGGAGAGCGTTGGACAGGAGCGGCGGGCTTCGGATCGCCGCCGCTCGCGGCGCTCACGCTCGCGGCGGCGCAGGACGGTGCTCATACGCTCACCGGGTGAGCACTATTCGCGTGATCGCCGGTCCGCCGGACGGTAACGCTCTCCGGGTGAGCGTATGACTACCACGTGGGGCCCGAATCGGCTGATAACGCTCACCGGGTGAGCGTCTGGCGCCAATGTCGGTGTCCAGTGCTCCCCGGGAGAGCGTTGGAAGCGAACGCGGCCGACGAGCCGCGGCGCCGCGGAGCGGCCCTCAGCCCGGGACGGCGACCTCGATCACGCCGTCGACGATCCGCAGCGGGTAGTAGCGGAAGCGGCGGATCCGGGTCAGGCGGCGGGCGTCGGTCTTCTTGCCGGGCGGGTCGACCTTCGGCTCCTGGCCGGGCGGGCACCAGACGGGCTCGTAGCGTGCCGTCGGGCCACAGGCCGCCGGTGGTCGGCATCGTCGCCGGGTCGCCGGTCTCGAGGTCGAACGTGCCCCGATGGAGCGGGCACGCGACGATGCACCCGTCGAGCTCGCCGATCGAGAGCGGGGCCGCCATGTGCGGGCAGCGGTCGTCGACCGCCGCGATGCCGAGCGACGTGTGCGCGAGCAGGACATCGAGGTCGCCGAACGTCACCCGGCGCATCGCGCCCGGCGGCAGGTCGGCGACGGGGACGGTGGCGACGAACGGCGCGTCGGCGGTGCCGACGGCGCGGAGCTCGGGCGGGTAGGGGAGCAGGGTGGTCACGTGTCGATCCTAGCCCGGCAAGCGTGCGCCGGATAGCGAACGACCCGGCCTCTTCGAGACCGGGTCGTCGTTGGAGGAGCGGAGGTCAGTCGGCCGAGGTGGCCGGCTTGGCCGCGGGGGCCTTGGCCGCCTGCGCGTCGTCGATGGCGACGGTGGGAACCGGCGCCTCGTTCGTCGTGCGGAGCGGGATCTCCTTGATCGCGAGCGCCGCGACGGTCGCGACGACCGCCCCGACGACGCCCAGCCAGAACGTCTGGGCGGTCGCGAGGCTGAACGCCCCGTGGATGCCCTCGACGATGTTCGGGATCAGCACCTGCGCCTCGTGGCGGCAGCACCACTGCAGCGTCGTGGCGAGGTCGCCCACGCCGGTCAGCTGGTTGAGGTCGAAGGCGCCGCCGCCCTGCTGGAATGCCGCGACCGCCTGCGGCGGAACGCCGGCCGCGACGATCTGCGGACCGAGCTCTTCGGCGAACGTCGTCCCGAAGATCGTGCCCACGAACGCGAGCGCGATCGTGCCGCCGATCTGGCGGAAGAACGTCAGGTTGGACGTGGCCACGCCGAGCTGCCGGAACGGCACGGCGTTCTGGATGACGATGGTCGGTACCGAGAACGTCGGGCCGACGCCGATGCCGGCGAGGAACATCCAGAACCACACGATGCGCACCGGCGTGTCCTTCGTGAGCCCGGTCATCAGGAACACGGCGATGCCCATGACGATCACCGAGCCGACGATCAGGAACTTGTAGCGCCCGGTCCGCGACACGATCAGGCCCGAGATGATCGAGCTGGCGATGAGGCCGACCATCAGCGGCAGCGCCGCCAGGCCGGAGTTCGTCGGCGAGAAGTTCTCGACGACCTGGAACCAGCGCGGCAGGAACACGATCGCCCCGAAGAAGGCGAACGCTGCGAAGAACACGGACACCATCGTCGCCGAGTAGGTCCGGCCCTTCCAGAGGTCCAGCGGGACGATCGGCTCCTTCGCGAAGTACTCCGCGACGATGAACAGCAGCGTCCCGACGATGCCGATGAGGACGAACCCGCCGACGGTGGGATCGGTCCAGTCGCTGAACTGCTTGTTGGTCAGGCCGACCAGCAGGAACACCATCGCGACGGTGAAGATCGTGCCGCCGATGAGGTCGAAGTTGCGGGTCGCGGACTTGCGTCTTGACCGTCGGCAGCAGCCGCTGGATGACGACGAGGGCGATGATCCCGATCGGGATGTTGACGTAGAAGATCCAGTGCCAGGACAGGTTCTCGGTCAGCCAGCCGCCGATGAGCGGCCCGGCGACGAACGCGATGCCGAACACCGCACCGAACAGGCCCTGGTACTTGCCTCGCTCAGCCGGCGTGAACAGGTCGCCGATGACCGCCAGCGCGACGGGGAACAGCGAGCCCGCGCCGATGCCCTGGATGCCCCGGAACAGGATGAGCATCCCCATGTTCTGGCTGAGGCCGGACAACGCCGAGCCGATCAGGAAGATGACGATGCCGATCATGAAGATCGGCTTGCGCCCGTAGATGTCCGAGAGCTTGCCCCAGAACGGGACGCTGATGGTGCTGGTGAGCAGGTAGATCGTGATCGCCCAGACGTAGTACTCGTTGCCCGAGAGCTGGGTCACGATGGTGGGCAGGGCCGGACCGACGATCGTCTGGTCCAGGGCGCCGAGGAACAGGCCGAGCATGACGGCGAAGAGGACTTCCATCTTCGCCCGGTGGCTCAGGCCCAGCGCGGGGTCGTCTTCCAGCGAGGGTGATCGCCTTCGTGGTACGTGGGGACGCTTTCCATGGTCGTTCGTTACCCCTCCTTCAGGGCAGGCTCGTAACGCGCGACCGGTAGGGTCGGCTGCGCGGGCGCGACGTCGATCGTGTCGCGCGACTGTGGCGTGGGCGTTGGCGATCCGTGCAGATTCGATGCGCGGATGGCCGAGGTGGCTGGACCCGAGGACGGGCCCGTGGGCGTGGCTGCACTGGGCGAGTGCGTTGTAGCCCGGGTTGTCGGCCAGGGCGTCGGCGATCGCCGCGCCGAGGTCGGTCGAGGCGAGGCGTCAGGCGGTCGAGCTGCGCCGGATCGAGCCGGCTGATCGCGCTGACGATGATCTCGCTCTTCACGAGCTCGGCCTCGTCGATGAGGGCGAGGCCGGCCGCGGTGGACCGGACGAGGACGATGCGCCGGTCGTCGGGCACGCGGACGCGCTCGACGAGGCCCTTCTCCTCCATGCGGTCGATGATCCCGGTGGTGCTCGACATCGAGGCGTCGAGGATCTCGGCCAGGCGGCCCATCGGCATCGCGTCGTGGTGACGCAGCAGCGTGAGCACGTGGAAATGGGTCATGCTGATCCCGAGCCGAACCAGGCGCTGCGATCCCGCGCAGCGAAGGGTGCCGACGGCCCGGCCGAGGTTCGAGAACGCCTCGTGGGCCGACCTGCTCCCGCTCCGCGCGGGCATCCTGGTCGATAGTGGTTCGCATGTCATGAAGTATTTACGCCATGCGAATAGTTCTGTCAAACGGAATTGTCAACGCGAGGCGGAGGAGAGCAGAGCACGTGCGGTTCGCGTTGATGACCGAGCCCCAGATGGGTCTCACCTACGCCGACCAGCTGGCCGACGTGCAGCGCGGCGGAGGCGGCCGGGTTCGAGACATTCTTCCGGTCCGACCACTACGAGAGCTTCCCGGGCGAGACCGACCAGCCGACGACCGACGCCTGGGCCGTGCTCGCCGGGCTGGCCCGCGACACGAGCCGGATCGGGCTCGGCGTCCTCGTCTCGCCGGTGACGTTCCGGCCGCCCGGCAGCCTCGCCAAGGTCGCCGTGACCGTCGACGAGCTGAGCGGCGGCAGGGTCGAGGTCGGGGTCGGGGCGGGCTGGCACGCGAACGAGCACAAGCGCCACGGCTTCCCGTTCCCGCCGATCGAGGAGCGGGCCGACATGCTCGAGGAGACGCTCGAGATCCTGCGCGGCCTGTGGGAGGGGCCGGACGGCTGGTCGTACCGGGGCACGCACTTCACGGTCGATGACGCGTTCTTCCGCCCGAAGCCGGCGTCGCTGCCCGGGCGCGACGGGCGCCAGATCCGGATCCTGACGGGCGGCCAGGGCTCGCCGCGGGCCTACCGGATCGCCGCCCGCTACGCCGACGAGTTCAACCTGTCGTCGACCTCGCCCGACGTGGCGACGACGAAGTTCGCGAAGCTCGACGACGCCTGCCGGGCGATCGGGCGCGACCCGTCCACGCTCGCCGCACTCGGCGATGGTCGGGCTGCTCATCGGCCGGACGCCGGCCGAGGTCAAGGATCGCGAGCAGGCGGTCCTCGCCGCGTTCGGGGGCTCGGACGCGGACAGCGAGGAGTGGCTCGACGCCCGTCGGCCGCGCTGGATCTACGGGACGCCGGACGAGGCGCGGTCGCGGCTCCGGCAGTTCGCCGAGGCGGGCGTCCAGCGGCTCATGCTCCAGGACTTCCTGGCCCGCGACCTCGACATGATCGACCTCGCCGCCGAGGTGCTGTTCGACGCCGCCTGAGGCGGGCTGCCGTCAGGTCGCGGGGTCGTCCGCGACCTCGGCCGCGCGGAGGTAGACGGGGTCGTCGCGGCGGATCGGGTCGGGGTTCGTGCCGCGCGCGGCGGCGACCTCGAGGGTCACGAGCTGGAGCGGCCCGGCGGCCCCGAACAGGCACGCCGCGGCCGGCGGCGCCGATGGCGCCACGTCCGGGATCGACGATCCGTGCCCGCGGGCGTGAGCGCGGCGGGGATCGAGCTCGAGGCGCGCGGCCGAGAGGATCGCCCCGGCGCGGATCCCGGTCGCGGCGGCCGCCGCGAGCGCCTGGCGGGCGCGGGTGGTCCGCGCCTCGGGCGAGGCCGGGCTCGGTGAGGATCAGCACCAGCGCGGTCGACTCGCCGGTCGCCGGCAGGTGGCCGTGGAGGAACGTCTCGAGGTCGCGCATCGCGGACGGGACCTAGGACGCCTCCTCGATCTTGAGCACGAGCTCGCGGGCGGTCGTGCGGTCCGACGCCCGATGCGACGACGAGCACGTGCGCGGCCTCGGCGATCGCCCGGCCGATCGTGGTCGGCGGGCCGTGCGTCGCCGCCGCGCCACGCGGCCTCGATGCCGGCCTCGAGCCGGGACGCGAGCGCGGCGGCGTCCGGCTCGGTCCCCGCGAGCGCGGCGCCGACGGCGACCGCGGCGGCCATCGGCGAGACGTAGCCCACCGTGTGGCACCAGCTGCGGTCCATCTCGACCGTGGCCAGCACGATCGTCGGCGGACGCGGCGGCGGGCGCCCCGGCGCTCGCGGTGAGCAGCGCCGTCCGCGCGCCTGCCGCCCGGGCGGCGTCGAGCGCCGCGATCGTCGCGGCCGTGCCGCCCTCGTGGCTCACGCCGATGACGAGCCCGCCGTCGGGCGGCTCCTGGGCCAGCTCGAACGCCTGCGCCGCGACGGGTCCCCAGCCGGGCAGCCCGGCCTCACGCCACGCGTCGCGGAGGATCGCCGCGGTGCCCAGCGCCGCGTGCTCGGACGTCCCGCAGCCCGTGACGATGACGGGCTGCCCGGCCGCGGCGGCCTCGCGCAGCGCACCGGCGAGCGCGGCCGCGCTGCCATCGGCCGTGACCCGGTCCGACGATCCGCCCGACGAGGCCCGGCTCGGCCGCGATCATCTCGGCCATCGCCCACGGCGGCCCGTCGCGGACCTCGGGCATCGGCAGGTAGTCCCACGGGATCGGGTGCGCGCGCCGAGGGTCGCGTCGGCGTCGAACGGCGCGAGCGCCGCGCGGAGGTCGTCCATCGCCGGATCCTACGCGAGCGGCCGCGCGGCCCGGCGGTGCGTCGCCCGAGGCGGAACTCCCGGCCGCGACCGCTGCGCACCGTGGCTGCTAGCGTCCGGCGCCATGACGCCGACGCTCCGCATCGCCACGCTCGCGGACGCCGCCGGCGATCGACGCGCTCATGAAGGCGTCGACGCGAGCGATCTTCCCGGCGTTCTACGACGAGCGGCAGACGGCCTCGGCCGTCGTGCACATCGCGCATGTCGACCCGATGCTGCTCGAGGACGGCACGTACTTCGTCCTCGACGACGGGCGGGGAGGTGGTCGCGTGCGGCGGCTGGAGCCGGCGCGACAAGCTGTTCAGCGGCGAGGCCGGGCAGGAGGGTCGCGCGCGGCTGCTCGACCCGGCGACCGAGCCCGCCCGGGTCCGCGCGATGTTCGTCCGCGGCGACTGGACGCGGCGCGGCCTCGGGACGCGGATCCTCGAGGCGTGTCAGGACGCCGCGCGGGCGGAGGGCTTCCGGGAGCTCGGCCTGATGGCGACCCTGCCTGGCGTGCTGCTCTACGAGCGCTTCGGGTTCCGGCGGATCCGCGACGTGACGATCACGATGCCCGACGGCGTCGACCTCGCCTGCGTGGAGATGGATCGTCCGATCGACGACCCGATCGCCTAGGGCAGCTGCTCGACGGTCTCGAGGATCGCCTTCGCGTCCTCGCTGTCGCCGTCGGTGAGGGTGACGGTCACGACGTACAGCTTCCCGTTCGTCGACACGTAGAGCTGCGTGCCGGATCCCTTCGTCGTCGTCCCGTCCGCCAGCGGCGTCTCGAGGTCGTAGGTCGCGAGGAGCGCCTCCTCGCCCATGGCCGTCGTGTCCTCGATCTCGATCCCGGACGCGCCGGGGATGGTCTCCAGCTGTGGCTGGAGCGCCGCCCGGAGCAGGCTGACGGGTACCGCTGCGTCCTGGACCAGCACGCTCACGTTGGAGCCGGTGCCCTCCGAGTCGAAGGCCATCAGCCGCATGCCCGCCTGCATCGCGGTCCGCATGAGCTCCGCCTGGCTCTCGTCGAAGGTGCCCGCGGGGAACGCCGACAGGATCGTCTCGATGTCGTCCCCGGTGAGCACGACCTCGACCCAGCCGTCGGGCAGGGTGATCGCGATCTTGTCGTCCGGCAGCTCGATCCGGCCGGTGCGCCCCGCGGTGGAGCTGCCCGTCGGCTCGGCCGACGCCGCCTCGGTGGCCTCGGGACTCGGGCTCGGGGCCTCGGTGGCGGGCGCAGTGGTCGGCGCGGCCGTGGCGGTCGCGGCGGATGGCGCGGCAGAACCGGTGGCGGCGCCGCAGGCGGCGCTCGCAAGCGCGACCAGGACCATGGACGCGGCAAGCAGCGGGCGTCGGACGGGCATCGGTGTCTCCCCTGCGACCCCGGCACGGGGGGTCGGTCAGGCCACGGTACCGGGTGCCGGATCCTCCTCGCCATCCGCCGACCGGATGCGCGGCTCCGGTACCTCCGGCCCGGGGCCGTCGTCCGCGACCGGGATCCGGCCCTCGCGGCCGCGCTCGAGCAGGTCCGCCGGCGCGCGACCGATCAGGCCGATCCGGCGAACGGGCCAGTAGCGGAACCACGCGCGGGCGACGAGCGCGTCGACCGTCACCGGGCCGTAGCGCCGGGAGTCGACCGGCGGCGGGTAGCCGGCCTCCTGGACCCGCTCGTCGCTCGCGTCGCCCACGAGCCACGCCTCGTCGTCGCCCAGCTGGAGCCAGCCGTCGGCGTACGGCACCCAGTCGCCGGGCCGGGCCGCGACCCGCTTGATCGCGAGGTCGCCGGTCTCCGGCTCGCGGAACACGACGGGCGTCCCGCGGCGGGGCCACGAACGGACCGTCGGATCGACGAGCAGCCAGTCACCCGACTCGATCGCGGGCAGCATCGACCCCTCGACCACGGCGATCCGCCACGGGCCCCGGAATCGACGAGGCCCCGTCACGGACGGGGCCTCGGGACGTGCATCGGGCGCGGCCTCAGCTGGGGCGGCCGGCGACGCGGGTCTTCGTGTCGCCGCCCGTCTTCTTCCAGGCCGCATCGACCTCGTCGATGAGGTCCAGCAGCTTCTGCGAGTCGGCGGTGTCGGTGGACGCCTTGACCTTGCTGACCTGCTTGTTCGCGTTCCAGAACAGCTCGTGCAGGTTCGGGACCGCCTCGAGGTGCTCGGGCTTGAAGTAGTCGTGCCACAGGACGTCGAGGTGGTGCTTCACGAGCTCCGCCTGCTTCTCCTTGATCGCGATCGCGCGGGTCCGGAAGGTCGCGTCCTCGTTGGCCGCGTACTTCTCGTTGATGCGATGGCAGGACTCGGCCTCGATGCGGGCCTGCTCCGGGTCGTAGACGCCGCACGGAAGGTCACAGTGGGCCCGTGCGACGGCCTTCGGAGCGAGCCAGCGGGTGAGGGTCGACATCGGGGACCTCCGGGAGTGGCGGCGGGGCAGCTGCCGCGAGGCGGGCCGTGGTGTGACCCGTGCTCGAAGTGTCGAGTGGTGACCGGGGGCTGTCAAACGATCCGGGACGGTTCAGGCGGGTCGCGAGGAAACCGCCTCGTCGATCGCCCGGATCAGCGCGTCCGCGCAAGGCCGGACGTCCGCCTCGAGGTCCGCGAACGATCCGTAGTCCGGGCCGTGGTAGGCGTCCCGGGCGCGCTCCAGGACGGCCCGCTCCCGCGCACCGAGCCTCGGCAGGACGCGGTCCGCCGCCTCGTCCTTGGCGACGATCTCGCCGGTCTCGACCGTCACCAGGATCCGCGCCAGCGTCAGCAGGACGTTCCGCGTGTCGTCGTCGAGGTCGGCCAGCAGGCCGGGGATCCCGGCGACCACGGCGCGCACGAGGTCGTCGGGCGGGACAGGGTCGAGGAGCGTCGCCGGCGGCGGCCCGAACGCCGCGCGTCCGGCGGCGAGGACCATCGCGAGGAGCGGCGCGAGATCCTGGTTCGGGCGCCGCGCCGGCAGCTCGCCGCGTTCGTATGCGCACGCTCCCACTCGCCGTACAGGAAGTCCTCGGTGGGCGGGACGCGCCACGGCCGGACATCGTCCCGCACGACGACGGTGAGCTCCACGGGTCGGGCGGGCCCGCCGGCGGCGCGCCGCCCGGACAGCGGCAGGATCCCGGCCACGAGCGCGCGCCGCTCGTCGTCGGTCATCGGACGCGAGGTGACGACGAGCAGGTCCGTGTCGCTCGTGGGCTGCTGGCGCCCGGTCGCGCTGGAGCCGTGGAGATAGCCGCCGAGCGCGGCCTCGCCGAGGACCGCGCGGACGAGCGCGACGAGCGCGTCGAGCTGGCTCACGGGTCGATCGTCGCACGGGCCACCAGCGCGCGGCGGCGGCGCCGCGGGACCCTCCGGCCCGTCCCGGACTCCTCCGCGTCGCGCGGGTATGATCCCCGCGATGAGCGACCGAGGGCTCCCGATCGTCGACGGCGCCCCGGCCTGCCCCTTCGTCGCCTTCGAGGACGATCGCGACGGCAGGTCGACGGCCCCCGATCACCGCCACCGCTGCTTCGCGGAACCCCGGCCGGCGCCGCGCGCGCTCGCGCACCAGGAGGCCTACTGCCTCGCCTCGGCGTTCCCGGTCTGCCCGACGTTCCAGGACTGGGCCCGCCGCGAGGCCGCCGCGGCCCGCCCGGGCGCGACGGGCGGCCCGCCGACGAGCCGCAGCCGAGCTAGCGCGATGCACGCACAGGAGCGCGAGGACTACTACGCCGGTCCGGACGAGCTGACGCCGGCGCCGGCGCGGCGCCAGCAGCGTGACTGGGCGGCGCCTCCGCCCTGGGCGCCCGCCGCCGGCGCCGCGGCGGCCGGTGCCGCAGCGGCCGGTGGTGCCGGGGGCGCCGGAGCCGGCGCGGCGGGTGCTGCCGCGGCCGCAGGTGCCGCGCCGATCGAGGACACGCCGCCCGAGGCGCGCGGGCCTCGCGGGCAGCGCCGCGGACCGGCTTGCGGGCCCCGACCCGGCCGATCCGCTCTCGTCCGCGCCGTCCCGTGCCGACCAGGGCTACAACCCGTATGCGCCGCCCGCGCGCACGCGGGACGACCTCGACGACGAGGTCCGCGACGACGCGCCGGCGGTGGCGGCCGGCGCGGCCGGCATCTGGGCGGCGAGCTCGATCGCCGACCTCGACGACGACGAGCCGGACTGGGCGAGCCAGCAGGCCGACGTGCCCCCGGCGGAGCCGCGAGCCGCCGCGCCGCGCCGCGCCCGCCGGTCCATGACGACACGCGACCGCCTGCCCCGAACCCGCACGACCAGGTGAGCCGGCGCAAGGCGCAGGATCCCGACGAGCTGTTCGGCCCCGCCTGGGAGCGGCCGCACCGGTACGAGGCGTATCCGTCCCTGCGGACGCGGGTCGGGCTGCCCGGCCTGGGCGGCGTCGGCCGGGTCGGGATTGCGGCGCTCGCCCTGTTCGTGGCGGCGCTCGCCCTGTTCTTCGTCGGCCCGATGCTGCTGGGCATCGGCGACGACAACTCGGGCGGCGGGGCAGGCGCGACGTCGACGCCCATCGCCGAGGAGACCGCCTCGCCCGATCCGACGCCCGTGCCGGAGCCGACGCCGACGATCTACGTCGTGAAGAAGGGCGACACGATGAGCAAGATCGCCAACAGGTTCGACCTCACGGTCGAGCAGCTCCTGGCCGCCAACGCGCAGATCAAGAACCCGAACAAGATCAGCATCGGGGACGAGGTCACGATCCCCGTGCCGGAGGAGGAAGGGAGTCCTCCTGACGTCGCGGCACGACGGCCGCGCGGGCCCTACCTGGAGTAGGGCGTCAGGTTGATCGAGGTGATCTTGCCGGCCTCGACGCGGAACTGGGCGTCGAGGTGCTGCGACGGGGCGCCCGGGCGCAGGACGATGAGGTCCGCCTGGTAGGTGTTGCCCAGGTCGCGGGCGTCACCGGGGACCATCTTGATGCCCTTGTCGGCACGCAGGAACCAGCCGCCGACCTGCTCGACGCCACGCAGCGTCCGGGCGTTGTCGCCGACATGGATCCGCATCTCCGTCCGCTCGTCCATCAGCGAGACGGCGCCCTCGACGTCGCCCTCGTTGAGGCGCTCGAAGAAGACCTCCATCGTGTCCGTGGCTCCCATGGCCCGGAGTGTACCGTGCAGGTCCGGGATCGCGGGGAAACCCGCCCCGCCGGCCCACGGGACCGTCGCGGACGACGCCGCTAGAACCCGCCGCCGGACCCGCCGCCACCGCCGCCGGACGACCCGCCGCTGAACCCGCCGCCACCCCGGACCCACCGGACCCGGAGGACGCGGGCGAGTTCCCGATCGTGCCCAGCGCGGCCATCATGCCGCCGAAGTTCGGGATGGCGGAGGTGCTCATCAGCCCGGGTGCGATACCCCCGCCGCCGCTGTTGCCGCCGGACCAGAAGGCGTTCCCCTGCGACCCGTACCAGTGCGGGACGTAGGCCGACGCCACCTGGCCCGCCTGCACGTCGTCGGCCGTCCGCTCGAGCACCCGCTGGACCTCGTCCTGGAGGCCGAGCGCGACGCCCCACGCGACGGCGTCGTCGGGCGATTCGATGAGCGGGATCGCCGACGCGACGACGACCTGCTCCATCGAGCGCGCCTGCGCCATCGTCTTCTCGAGGGTGCGCTTGTACGCCTCGAGCATGGCCCGGATCATCGAGCCCTCGCGGGTGACCGCCGGCATCACGCCGGCGATGACGAACAGCCCGACGCCCGTCGCGACGAGTGCCCCGCCGACGAGCGCGATGCCGCTCGACGGCAGGTTGGCGCCGAGGATGATGGCGAGGATCCCGACGATGAACGACAGGCCGCCGCGCCCGCGCCAGCGGTTCTTCACCTGGGCCGGTCGCTCCTTGAACCAGCCCTGCGTGACGCAGTGGTCCTCGACGCGCCGCTCGAAGCCCGGGACGTCCTTGCCGAACTCGACGATCTCCTCCGGCTTGACGTAGTCCGCGCTGCCGCCGATCGACTTGAGATGGCGGTACAGGAAGCTCGTGCCCTCGTCCATCGGCCGCCGGCGGGCCCAGACGACCCGTGCCTGCTCCTTCGGATCGGCGATCACGGTGTCGCTCGTGTGGATGCCGATCTCCTGGCCCGACGCGAACAGGCCCTCCTTGTCCTCCGCCTCGAACGAGATCAGGCCGCGGACCGCGAGGTCGAGGCTGGCGGCCGTGAGGGCGCGGCGGCTGACCTGCCCGTCGCGCACCGTGGCGCCGGCCGCGGGCGTGAGGCCGGGCGGCGGCGCGGGGATGTGGATCGAGGGGTCGTCGAGGTAGATCGGGTCGCGGCCGGAGCGGAACCAGGTCAGGATCGCCCACCCGAGCACCAGGACGAACAGCAGCGGCGCGATGATCAGGCCGAGCAGCGCGTTCGCCTGGCGGAAGAACGTGATCGTCGCCGCGTGCTCGGGCGTCGCGTTCTCGTCGACCTTGGCCATCGCGACGATCGCGGCGCCGTCGAGGTCGCAGCGGCGGAGGAGCGGGAGCATGTCCTCGTCGAAGATCTGCTGGCGCTCCTCGTTGGACAGGTACGTGGCGCGGTAGCCGGGCCCGGCATACAGCTGGACCTGTCCGTGGCACGGATCGCCCTCGTGGAGGTCGAACAGGATCACGAGCCCGTCGTCGATCCCCGCGCGGCCGACGCCCCACTGGTCCATGAGGGCGATCGCGTGCGCCTCCGCCTCCTCGGTCGTGACGCCCGACGGGACGAGCTGCGTGTAGACGACGACCTCCGCGCCGGTCCGGCTCTCGATCCCGTCGATCGTCTGCTCGAGCTGCTGGATCGTGGCCTCGCGGAAGACGCCCGCCTCGTCGTACACCGCCTGCTCGTTGACCGGCTCGGGGAACGGGGGACCGGCCGCCGCGACCGGCGCGAGCACCGGCAGGAGGAGGGCGAGCCCGACGACGAGCGGGATGGCCAGCGGCGCGCGACGGGCGAGCCGGGAGGTGACGGATGGGCGTTCGCACGCGTGCACGATACGCAACCCGGCGCCGGGCCGGTGCGCCGTCGCGCGTGCGCGATCAGGCGGTCGCGACCGCGGGGTGGCGCGCGCGGATGCGCCGGACGAGCTCGGCGGCCTGCTCGTAGCGCCCGAAGCTCGGCATGAGGTAGGTGCCGCTCGTCTCGGACTCGACCGCGGCGAGGAGCGCATCCGCCATCTCGATGCCGGCCTCCGTGCCTGCCGCCCCTGCCGCGTGCATCCGCGTCCGGGCGGCGTCGGGGATCGTGATCCCGGGCACCTCGTTGTGGAGGAACTCCGCGTGGCGGGCGGAGACGAGCGGCAGGACGCCGAGCAGCATCGGGACGGGGAAGCCGCGCGGGCCGAACCGCCGCCGCGCCTCGGCGAGCATCGCCTCCACCTGGGCCACGTCGTACAGCGGCTGGGTCATCACGAGGTGCGCGCCGGCGGCGAGCTTCCGCTCCAGCCGGTCCCACTCGGTGACGCTGTCGTGGGCGGTCGGGTCGAGCGCGCACGCGATCGTGAACGACGCCTGGTGGCCGATCGCCGACCCGGCCTGGTCCTCGCCCCGGTTGAGCCGGGTGAGGATCTCGATCAGCCCGATCGAGTCGACGTCCCACACGCCGGTGCCGGTCGGGTAGTCGCCGACCCGCGGCGGGTCACCGGTCAGCGCGAGGATGTTGCGGATGCCGAGCGCATGCGCGCCCAGCAGCTCCGACTCGAGCGCCATGAGGTTCCGGTCGCGGGTCGTCGTGTGGACGACGCACTCGAGGTCGAGGTCGTGCTGGATCCCGAACGCGACGGCCATCGCGCCCATCCGCACCCGGGCCATCGCGGAGTCGCTGATGTTGACGAGGTCGGCGCCCGCGTCGCGCAGCAGCCGCGCGGCGTCGATCGTGCGCTCGATCCGGATGCTCCGCGGCGGGTCGATCTCGACCGAGACGACGAACCGGCCCGCGGCCAGCGCGTCGGCGAGACGCGAGCCCGCCGGCGGCTCGGCGACGTCGATCGCCTCGGCGAACGCGGTCCGCGGCCCGGAGCCGACCTCGACGTCCGCCGCGAGGCTCGCGGACCGCGCGCCGGCGCGCCGTGTCTCGGCCGTGCCGATCGCGTCGAGCGCGGCCCGCATCGCCGCGATGTGCGCCGGCGTCGTGCCGCAGCAGCCGCCGATGATCCGGGCGCCCTCGTCGAGGACCCGGGGGACGATCGAGCCGAAGTACGCGGGCTCGGCCGCGTACACGAAGCGGCCCTCGAGCCGCTGCGGCAGGCCGGCGTTGGGCATGATCGAGCGGGCCGGCTCGCCGTCCTCCGGCGCCCCGAACCGGGCGAGCGCATCGATCGTCGCGATCGGCCCGACGCCGCAGTTGACGCCGATCGCGTCGACGCCCGCGGCGGTCAGCGCCGCGACCGCCTGCTCGGGCGTCGTGCCGTCCGCGAGCACCAGGTCGTCGCCGAAGGTCATCGACGCGATGACCGGGATGTCGCCGGCGGCCCGTGCCTCGTCCACGGCGAGCAGCAGGTGGCGCAGGTCGAAGAAGGTCTCGATGACGAGCAGGTCGACGCCGCCCTCGAGCAGGCCGTCGATCTGCTCCCGGAACGCCGCCCGGATCGCCGGGTCCAGGGGGTGGCGCAGCTCGCGCGTCGGCGGCCCGAGCGGGCCGATCGACCCGCCGACCCACGCGTCGCGGCCCGACACGTCCCGGGCCTCGCGGGCGACCTGCGCCGCGCGGCGGTTGAACCGGCCGGCGTCCGCGGCGAGGCCGTACGGGTCGAGGCGGAACCGGTTGGCCCCGAAGGTGAGCGTCTCGATCAGGTCGGCGCCCGCGTCGAGGTACTCGCGGTGGAGCGTCCCGACGAGGTCCGGCCGCTCGCTCGCGAGGGCGTCCAGGCACGCGCGCTGCGGGATGCCGCGCGAGAACAGCAGCGTCCCCATGCCCCCGTCGGCGAGGAGCGGGGACGCGGCGAGGCGGGTCGCGAAGCGGTCGCGGGGGAGGCTCACGCGGGCAAGCCTAGCGCGCCGCGCCGCGCCGCCGGCCCAGCGTCAGCGTGCCGTCCGCCTCGAGCAGGACCTGCGGCGGTCGCGGCCGGCCGTTGTAGGTCATCGCCATCGAGGCGGCGTAGGCGCCGGCATCCGCGATCGCGACGAGGTCGCCGCGCCGGAGCGCCGGCAGGTCGTGGACGTCGAAGGTGTCGGTGCTCTCGCAGACCGGGCCGTCGACGCGGGCTGGCGAGCACGCCGGGTCCGGGCGCGTCGTCGGCGCGCCGTCGGCCACGTCTCGACCGGCCGCCCGAGCGACGTGAGCGCGACGATCCGGTGATGCGCCCCGTACAGCGCGGGGCGGATGAGCTCGGTCATGCCGGCGTCGAGCACGACGATCCGCTCCGTGTCGGGCCGCTCCCGGACGTGGAGCACCGAGGCGAGGAGCCAGCCGGCGCGCGCGACGAGGAACCGGCCGGGCTCGACCGCGAGGCGGGCGGGCACGCGATCGGGCGGCAGGGCCGCGAGCAACGCCTCGACCTCGCGCGCGAACCGGGACGGCGGTGGCACCGTTCCCGGGTCGCCGACCGGGAACCCGCCGCCGACGTCGAACGTGTCGAAGCCCGGCCGGCCGGCCCCGACGATCGCGAGCAGCGCGAGCCCGCGCCGGACGGCATCCCGCCAGGCGTCAACGGCGCCGAGCTGCGACCCGACGTGGAGGTGGACGCCGCGCGCGCGGAGCGGCCCGTCCTCGGGCAGGCGGGCGACCGCGCCGGTCAGCTCGGTCTCGGTCATCCCGAACTTCGCGCTGCCGTGGCCGACCGCCAGCCCCGCGTGCGTCTCCGGGGTCACGTCCGGGTTGAGCCGGAACAGGACGTCGAGCGGTGGCCGCCCGTCCCGGCCGAGTCCCGCGCGCGCGGCGATCCGCCCGAGCGCGTCGAGCTCCTCGGGGCTCTCGACGGCCACCCAGCGCGGCGGATCGCCGGCCGCGGCGGCCCGGACCGCGGCCCGGAGGTCCGCCGCGTCCTTGCCGATCCCTTCGAGCGTGATCCGGGCGTTGGGCACGCCGGCCTCCCTGGCCGCCGCCCACTCGCCGCGCGACACGACGTTCGCGTCGAGGCCCGCGCGCGCGAGGCGCGCCACGACGGCCGGCACGTCGTTCGCCTTGAGCGAGAACGCGCGCAGCCACGGGTCCGGGAACGCGGCACGCCAGCTCGGCGGCGGCCGCGTCCAGGTCGGGCACCGACGTCACGTACGCGGGCGTCCCGAACCGGCGGGCGGCGCGCCGCAGGGCGTCGGCGGGGACGGCGGGGACCGCCGGGGCCCGCGCCCCCGGATGGTCAGTCGTGGACGACGAGCCCCACGACCGTCGAGATGATCGACAGCACGAACGCGGCGACGAGCGCGGAGAACAGGACGTCGAACGACAGCCCGTCGGTCGGGAAGCCGGCGATCGTGAACGCGATGTCGAACAGCTCGTAGGCGATCCACGGTCCCGAACAGCAGCAGGCCGGCGTTGATGACGATCGAGAACAGCCCGAGCGTCATGACGGTGATCGGCAGCGAGAACAGCTTCACGATCGGCTTGATGAGGCCGTTGACGACGCCGAACACGATCGCGAGCAGGATCAGGCCGACGATGTCGCCGCCGTAGTCGACCGACGGCAGCACGAAGGCGAGCAGCACCAGCGCGATCGCCGTGGCCGCGACGCCGATGGCAAAGCCCTTCATCCGGTTCCCTCCGAGCGGTGGACGACCCGGCCGCCGAGGACGGTCAGCGCGACGCCGGTTCCGATGATCGCAGATGGACCGGCCGCGAGCAGGTCGCGATCGAGCACGACGAGGTCCGCATCCATGCCCGGCACGATCCGGCCCCGGCGGTGATCCGCGTACGCCGCCCAGGCGCTGCCCGCCGTGTACGCCTCGAGCGCCTCGGTGATCGACAGCCGCTCGGCCGACCAGCCGCCTGCCGGCTCGCCGCGGACGGTCTGCCGGTTGACCGCGTTGTTGAGCGCGATGAACGGGTCATAGGGCACGACCGGCCAGTCCGACCCGAACGCGAGGATCCCGCCGCCGTCATGGATGCGCCGCCACGACCAGCCGCTCCGTGCCCGGTCACCGATGTTCGCCGCCCACGGCGCGATCTGGGCCGGCGTCGGGTCGCCGTGGTACGGCTGCATCGAGGCCACGACGCCGAGCCGCCCGAACCGGGGCACGTCCGCGTCGTCGATCATCTCGACGTGCTCGACCCGGTGGCGCCGCCCGTGGGTGCCGGGTGCGACGCCCAGCCCGCGCGGATCCCCGGTCCACGGGCCGTTCGCGGCGGCCGCCCGCTCGAACGCGTCGAGCGCCATCCGGACGCCCCGATCGCCGATCGCGTGCAGCTCCACCTGCCAGCCACGCCGGTCGGCCTCGGCCACGAACGCGTCCAGCTTGTCGGGCGTCCAGGCCGGCAGGCCCGTGCTCGTGTCGCCCTCGTACGGGCGCGAGGACGGCGGCCGTCCGGGCATCGACCACGCCGTCGACGAAGCCCTTGAGGATGCCGGCATCGAGGTTCGCGCCGCCGCGCAGCGGGAACGCCTGGGCCTCGTACGCGTCGAGCCGCTCGCGCCACTCGTCGAGCGTCTGGCTCCGGCTCCATGATCAGCGCGCCGCGGAACCGGAGGGCCAGCTCGCCGGCATCGTGGACCCGGCCCCAGAAGGCGAGCTCGTCGGGGTCGAGCGAGGCGTCCTGCGCGGCGGTGATCCCGGTCGCGTGGAGGCCCGCGATCGCGCGCCGGACGGAGACCCGGTCCTCGTCCTCGGTCGGCTGCGGGACGACGTCGTCGATCAGCGCCTGGGCGTCCTCCTTGAACGCGCCCGTCGGGTTGCCGTCGGCGTCCCGGACGATCACGCCGGCCGGCGGATCCGGCGTGTCGCGATCGACGCCCGCCAGGCGCATCGCCAGGGTGTTCGCCCAGCCGGTGTGGCCGTCGAAGCAGCCCATCCACGCCGGGCGGTCGGGGATGACCTCGTCCAGCTGGGCGGCGGTGGGCATCGCGCCCGGGAAGGCGGCGTACAGCCAGCCGCGGCCGAGCACCCACGGCTCGTCCGGGTTCGCGTCCGCGTGGCGCCGGATCGCCGCCTGCACCTCGGCGACGGTCTCGAGCGGGTAGAGGAGCGCCCCGTTCGACTCGCGGGCGCCGCTCCGGAGGTGGATGTGGCCGTCGTCGAAGCCGGGCATGACGAGCCCGCCCCGGGCATCGACCGTCTCCGCGGCGCCATCCGCGACCTCGGCGCCGCCGACCGCGAGGATCCGCCCGCCCTCGACCGCGACGCCCGTGGCGTGCGGCGCGCCCAGCACGACGCCGTTGACGATCGCGAGATCCGCAGCCATGGCCCGATGCTACGCGGCCGGTCGCGGCCACGCGACTGCAAGCGCGCGGGCCGCCACGCCGAGGCGGTTGCGAGGCAGGATCCGCGACGATCCGCCGGAACATGGCCCATCGGCGGTGGCCGGGCGCTCGGGGGATGCGCCCGGCCTTCGCTACGATCAGGGGGTGATCGAGCTCCGGAGCAGGGACGAGGTGGAGGCGATGCGGCCGGTGGGCCGCTTCGTCGCCGAGGTGGTGAGCGCGCTCGCGGCCGCGGTGCGGCCCGGCGTCTCGCTGCTCGAGCTCGACGCGCTCGCCCACCGGATGATCCGCGAGCGCGGCGCCGCGTCCTGCTACATCGACTATCACCCGTCGTTCGGCGCGATGCCGTTCGGCAAGGTGCTGTGCACGTCGGTCAACGACGCGGTGCTCCACGGGCTGCCGTACGACTACCGGCTCCGCGACGGCGACAACGTGAGCCTGGACTTCGCCGCCGAGGTCGACGGCTGGGTCGCCGACTCGGCGGTCACGGTCCCGGTGGGCACGCCGCACCCCGACGACCAGCTGATGATCGAGACCGCGGAGCGGGCGCTCGCGGCGGGCATCGCGGCGGCCCAGGCGGGGCGCCGCATCGGCGACATCTCCGCGGCGATCGGGCACGTGATCAACGACGCCGGGTTCGCGGTCAACACGTCGTTCGGCGGCCATGGCGTGGGGCGGACGATGCACGAGGCGCCCGACGTCCCGAACTGGGGCGAGGCCGGCAAGGGGCCGCAGCTCCGCCCCGGGCTCGTGATCGCGATCGAGCCGTGGTTCCTCGCCGGCAACGGGGAGATCCGGATGGACAAGGACGGCTGGACGATCCGCAGCGACGGACCGCTCGCGCGGCGTCCACGTCGAGCACACGGTCGCGATCACGGCGGACGGGCCCGTCGTCCTGACCGCCCGCGACGGGGTGTCCTAGCCGCCGGCCGCCGCCTCCACGCGCGCGGCGAGCGCCGGCCGGACCTCCGGCCACTCGTCCCAGGTGATCGAGAAGTAGACCGAGTCGCGCACGCGGCCGTTGTCCAGCACCACGTGGCGCCGGAGCGTGCCCTCGCGGGTCGCGCCGATCGCCGCGAGCGCCGCCTGGGACCGGTCGTTGAGGCCGTCGGTCTTGAACTCCACCCGGTGCGCGCCGAGCGTGTCGAACGCGTGGTCGAGGAGCAGGAGCTTCGCCTCCGCGTTCCGGCCGCCGCCGCGGTACGGGACGCCGAGCCACGTGTAGCCGATCTCGAGCCGCCGGTGGGCTCGCTCGATCGAGTGGAAGCGGGTCATGCCGGCCGGCGCGTCCGACGCGACGTCGACCTGCACGAACGGGATCTCGGACCCCGCTGCTGCGGCCTCGAACGCCTGGTCGAGGTACCCGTCGAACTCGGCGGGCGTCGTGACGATGTGCCGGGTCCAGCGCCACGTGTCCTCGTCGAAGGCGATGGCGTGGAGCCCCGCGCGGTGGGCCTCGGCGAGCGGCTCGAGCCGGACGAGGCGACCGTCGAGCGTGACCGGGCGGGGGTCGAACGGCGGCGAGGTCCGGCCCATCGGCCGCGGGTCGGGATCCATGGCGGCCGAGTCTACGCGGACCCGGGCTATCCTCGGGTGGTTCGTCCTGCGCCGCCGCGTCCGGTCCGCGCAACCCAGCACCCGGAGGTGTCCGTGTCCGGCTTCGAGCCCCTCGTCCAGCGCTTCCTCGACGAGCTGTTCGAGCTCCAGCCCGACGTCGCGACCCGCATCGGCGACCATCGCCGCGACGGCCGCTGGCCGGACGTCACCGAGGCCGGCCGCCGTGCGCGGCTCGCGTTCGTCGATCGCTGGGAGGCCGAGCTGCGCGCCGCCGATGACGCCGAGCTGGACGCCGGCGAGCGGATCGACCGCGACCTGATCCTCGGTGAGCTTGACCACGCCCGGTTCAACGACGACGTGCTGCGCGAGGAGACGTGGAACCCGCTGGTGTGGGTCTACGTGCTCGGCGGCGGCATCCACCCGCTGCTCGCCCGCGAGTTCGCGCCGCTCGCCGTCCGGCTCGAGTCGGTGGCGGGCCGGCTGGAGGGGATCCCGGCGGTCCTCGACGGCGCCCGGGCGTCGCTGGGCGTCCACCCGGATCGACCCGTGTCGGCGTTCATGGCCGAGACCGCCGCGAAGCGGATCGGCGGCGTCGCGAGCCTCGCCGACGAGGCCGTCGCGGCCGGCGAGGCGGCGGCCGAGGCGGGCGACGCGGACGTCGCCGCGCTCCTGCCCCGGCTCCGGGCGGCGGCCGCGACCGCGACGGAGGCGCTCGACGCGCTTCCGGCGGCACCTCGAGGACGACGTCGCGCCGTCGGCGACCGGGCAGCCCGATCCTCGGCCCGTCGCTGTTCGAGGCCAAGCTGCGCCACACCCTCCGCGACCCGGACGTGACCGCGGCCGCGATCCTCGAGCGGGCGGAGCGCGACTTCGTGGCCGTGCGCGCGGAGATGGTCCGGATCGCGCGCGAGATCTGGTCCGACTGGATCCCCGGCGAGCCGGCGCCCGGCCGACGATGGTGTCCTCGTCCGGCGCGTCCTCGACGAGATCTCGAACGAGCACCCCGCCGCGGACGAGCTCGTGGCGTGGAGCAAGGACGAGCTGGCGCGGGTCGAGGCGTTCTGCCGCGAGCGCGACGTCATCGGGCTCGTCGAGGAGCCGCTCGTCATCGACTGGACGCCGGAGTTCCTGCGCTCGTTCGGCGGCGCGATGCTCGACTCGCCGGGGCCGCTCGACCACGGCGAGAAGTCGTTCTTCTCGATCACGCCCGTGCCCGAGGACTGGCCGGCCGACCAGCAGCGCTCGTACCTGCGCGAGATGAACACCCGCCAGATGCAGCTGCTCGTCATCCACGAGGCGGTGCCCGGCCACTACCTCCAGGGCGCGTACGCGAACCACGGCTCGTCGCTCGCGCGACGGGTGTTCGTCTCCGGCGTGTTCGCCGAGGGCTGGGCCGTGTACGTGACCCAGGTGATGCTCGACCGCGGGTACTGCGCCGACGACATGGCGCTGTGGCTCAACCACTGGAAGTTCTACCTGCGGTCGATCGCGAACACGATCATCGACGTCAAGGTGCACACCGCCGGCATGACGAGCGAGGAGCTCGTCGACTTCCTCGTGGACGGCGCCTTCCAGGAGCGCGGCGAGGCGATCTCGAAGGACGAGCGAGCCCGCCTCTCGTCCACCCAGCTGTCGACCTACTTCGCGGGCTCGCTCGGGCATGTGGGACATCGAGCACGAGCTGCGGCGCCGGGCGGCGGTGGCGGCGGGCGCCTCGGCCGATGCGGTCCCCGCGCCGCGCGTCGTCGGCGGCTACCCGCGGACGCCGGGCTTCGACGAGCGCGCGCACCTCGAGGCGGTCATCTCGCACGGCGCCCCGCCGTTCCCGATCCTCCGCCGGATCATGCTCGGCGAGGGGTAGCGGCGGCGGTCACCGCGGGCGGCTCGCGCAGGTCGCCGAGCCCTCGGCGCCCTCGTCCCGTGCGCCGGACGCATGATTCCCGAGCATCGGCGGCACCGTTCGTGCGTCCCGCGCACCGATCCGCACCCGGATCTGCTCCGCGAGGCCGTCCGATTCGATCGTTTCCGTGCGCGGCACGCACGGACACTGTCGATCGGGTCCCGCAATCGTGCGTGCGACGCACGACCGCCGGCGGGTCAGGCCCTCGGGAGGATCGGCCGGTTCGGAGGGTCGCGCCGGTGCCGGCGGAATGCGACCGGTCCGGCGCGCATCCGGCCGCGCCCGCGGGTCCCGGGCGGCAGTCCCGTCGCGCGCGGCAGCCGCGGCGTGGCCGACGTCCCGGGCGCGACGCCCGCGACCAGCGCCTCGCGCAGCCGGTCGATGCGGTAGCCCGACGCCTCACCCGCCTCGAGCAGCTGGCGCGCGACCACGCTGCGCTCGACCGGGCGCACCGCCCGCTCGTCGATCGGCGTCACGACCCGCTCGAGGCGGTCGGCCCACGCGACGAGCTCCGCCCACGACTCGCGGTGGAACCACTCCACGCCGTCCCAGGCGTTGATGCGCAGGAAGCCGCGGATCGCCGGGTTCTCCAGCCATGCCTCGACGAGGCGGGATGCGCGGTCGTCCAGCCGTCCGCCGGCCTGCGACGCGAGCGGCAGGTCCACGAGCACGCGCACGCGCTCCGCGGCCCACCACGCGGCGGCCTCGTCGAGCCCGCGGGCGCGCAGCGCATCCGCGACCACCGGCCCGAGCCGGAGCTCCTCGAACCAGGCGCGGCTCGTCGGCCCGACCGGCGCCCCGGGTGCCAGCGACCCGAGCGGTGCCAGCAGGGCCCACAGCCGCAGGGCCGCCTCCTGCGACGGGTCGCCGATGGCCTCGACGACGGGCAGCGACGCCCGCGCGCTCGCCGCGACCCGGTCGACGGTGCCGGCGACGTCGCCCGTGGTGCCCGTCGAGTCGGCGACGGCCGCGACGAACCGCTCGACCGTCGGGCGCTGCGGGTCGTCGATCACCGCGCGCAACGCGTCGTGGACCGGGGCCAGCTGGAGCTCGCGCAGGGCGCCCTCGAGCGACGCCACGCCCCGTCCGCCGAGCCGCTCCGCCAGCCCGCGCCAGATGCCGGTCGAGTCGTACAGCTCGCGGATCTCCCAGAAGACGCGGGTCTCGTAGGCGCGCAGCGCGACGTGCAGGCCGCGCTCCCGGATGTCGGCGACCGAGCGCAGGTACTCGAGCGACGTCCGCTGCTCGCGGAACGCGATCCAGCGATGGTCCGCCGATCCCTCGGCGAGCCCGAGCCCGTCCGCGAGCGACCGCTGCACCACGCCGCCGCGATCCGTCGCCGTCCTTGACCGCGTAGGCGGCGGACTCCCGGATCCAGCCCGACGTCTCGGCATACCGGTTGTGGTACACGACCAGCGACCGCGACGGGCCGCTGCCGTTGGAGTACGCGAACACGTGCTCGTCGACGCCGCCGTCGTCGTGGGCCACGTCGTACAGCAGGAAGTCGCGCGCCTCGGCGAAGTCCCCGCGGCGGTGGAGCAGCGGGACGATCTCGCGCTCGTGGCGCGCGACGAGCCACTCGTCGACCGTCTCCTGCGAGCGCGCGCGGCGGAACTCCATGCCGTACTTCTCGGCGAACCCCTCGAACTGCCCGTGGCCCAGCATCGGCAGGCCCGGCAGCGTCGCCAGCATCGTCGCGACGCCGATGTACTTGTCGCCCTTGCCGAACTGCTCGACCGCGGTCTTCTCGTCCGGGTTGTTCATGAAGTTCACGTAGCGCTTGAGGATCTCGGGGTCGAACTCGAGCGTCTCCTTGAGGACGCGCCGGTAGCCCGCGTTGTCCTCGTCGCGGAGCATGTGCATGAACGCGCTGTTGTAGACGCGGTGCATCCCCAGCGTGCGGACGAAGTAGCCCTCGAGGAGCCAGAACGCCTCGGCGAGGAGGAGCGTGTCGGGCACCTCGGCCGCGACCCGGTCGACGACCTCGCGCCAGAACTCGGCGGGCATCGCGGCATCGAACTCGGCCTGGGTCATCGTCCCGTGCTCGGCGCGTGACGGGATGCCGCCGCCGCCCTCGCCGGGACCCGGGAACCACAGCCGGCGCACGTGCTTCTTCGCGAGCACCATCGCGGCGTCGAAGCGGATGACCGGGAACCGTCGCGCGACCGCGAGGATCGTCTGGATCACCTGCTCCCGGACGGCCGCCTGGCTGAAGTCCAGCTGGGCCGTGTCGTTCCAGGGGAAGCTCGTGCCGTCGTTGCCGTGGTAGATGTACCGCCGCTCGCCGGTGTGCCGGTCCCGCCGCTCGAACACGACCGCGGCGTCGCTGTTGTCCCAGTAGTGGTCCTCGATCCGGACCTCGACCCGGTCGTGCTCGGCGAGGTTCTCGCCGTGGAACGTGTAGCCCGGGTAGGGCGGCTCGGCCAGCGACAGGAACCACTCCGGGTGCTCGGTGACCCAGCGCGAGTCGATGCCCATGTGGTTGGGGACCATGTCCGAGGCGAGCCGCACGCCCCGCTGCCAGGCGCGCTGCCGGAGGTCGGCCCAGGCCGGCTCGCCACCGAGGTCCTCGGCGATCACGTAGTCGTCGAGCGAGTACGCGGACGCGGCCGCGTCCGGGTTGCCGCGCCAGACCTTGATCCGCTGGCTCGCCGGCGATCGCTCCCACAGGCCGATCAGCCACAGCCCGGTGATGCCCCACCGCGCGAGGCGGTCGAGCTCCTCGTCGGGGATCGCGTCCAGCGTCCGGATCTCGGTGCCGTAGCGCCGCGACAGCTGGTCGAGCCAGACGTGGGTGCTCTTCGCGATCAGGACGAGCCGCGGCATCCAGGCCGAGTCGCTGGAGAACCGCTCCGGCTCGGCGTCCAGCCCGGTGAGGTCGGGCGCCTCGCCGCGGCCGCCGCCCGCGCCGCCATCGGCGCCGCCGCCGAAGCGGAGGTGGAGGGCGCGGTCCTCCTCGCCGATGACGTCGAGCGTGAGCAGCATCCGGTCGAGCAGCGTGTCGAGGGCATCGCCGAGCAGGTCGCCCCACCGCTCCCGGATGTACCGCAGCTGGCCCGCGAGCGACGTCGGGTGGGCGCGTGCCGGCGCGCGCAGGAGCTCGAGCAGCGTCGAGCCGTCGGGGCCGATGCCCGGCAGCCCCGCCTCGTACCGCTCGACCGCGGCGATGGCCGCGTCGCGCCGCGGGGGCACCAGCGGCGTGTCGTCGACGAGCGCCCGCAGCGGTCGCGCCGCCGGGTTCTCGTTGGCCACCCGGATGAGCAGCAGCTCCTCGAGGCGGGCCGGGGTCGGGCGGGCGTCGACGTCCGGAAACTCCGCGCCGACGTCGTCGAGGAGGCCGCCGGCCTGCGCCGCCCCGAGCGCCGTCGCGACGGCGTCGGCCGTGCGGTCCATGCCGCTCTCCGGCACGAGCTCCGCGGCCCGTGCCACGACCATGTGGAAGATCTCGTGGAGCAGCTCGAGCGCCGCCAGCTCGCCGGCCTGGGCGCTCGGCTCGCCCGGGGCACGCTTCCCGTTGACCGCGGTCGCGACGCGGCGCGCGACGGCAAGATCGGTGGCCAGGCGGGTGGTGCCGGTCGCGGTGCAGCCAGGGTCGTGCCGTCGAGCTCGAACCGGTGGCGCGCGGTCCGCGAGATGGGCAGGGCTCGCATGGGGCCAGTGTCGCAGGTCAGGCGCCCGCAGGCGTGTGCGCGGCTGCTCCCGATCCCTATGACGGCTCGCTGCCCGGATCGCTGGTAAGCGCCGGTCCTCGGAGCCACAGCCCGGCATCGTTGGGCTGGACCGAGGCGCGGGCGACGGAGACGAGCTGCCGCTGGAGTGTCGCGAGGTCGACCTCATCGCGCAGCTGCACCCCGAACGAGTCGCTCGCCAGCTGGGCATTCACGCGCGCCCGGTTGAACCGCCGGTCGACGGACCGCTGGACGCGCATGCGGAGCGGCTGGAACAGCGCCGCCGCGAGCAGGGTCGACGCAGCCACCGCCAAGGTGTTCTCGTCCGTCACCGGTGCGAGCAGCGCCTGGAGTCCGATCACCACGCCGACGAACACGACCGCGAGGATGACCGTGACCAGCGCCCAGCCGATCGTGCGGCTGAGGATTCGGTCGATGTCGTAGAGCCGGTAGCGCAGGACGGCGACCGCTACCGCCAGGGGCGCCAGCGCCAGGGTCGCAACGCTCAGGGTGCTGATCAGCGGAACGGCGGCCGAGATGTCCGGCTGCAGGCTGAGCGGCAGCAGGACCGCGGCGGGCACCATCGCGACGAGCAACCACTTCAACTGCTGGCGTTCGACGCCGCGGGAGCGGCGGGCGCGCACCATGAGCGCGGCCACGCCCAGTGCGGCGCCGATCAGGATCGACAGGCTGCCGATGGTGTCGAGCAGGGCGAGCAGGTCTACAACCCATTGCGGAACCATGGTGAGCCACGGCGTGAGGGGGTTCACGGGACCGTCGTCACTCATGGGTCCGGGTCGCAGGATGACGGCACTGCTCCGCACCGCGACCAGGACGGCGAGGACCGCTACGGGCGCCCGCCAGCGGGGACTCGGCAGCGTCCCCGTCGGGAAGACGAGGGCGACGGCCGGGAGCAGGAGCATGATCGCGGGGTCGAACAGGAGGTTGGCGAGGAGGTTGAACCAGCTGCCGGCCGGCTCCGGTGGCACCCGGGCTGTGAGCATGTAGCCGATCGCGTAGCAGCCGAACACCCACGCCGTCATCGGGGCCGCGATCGCGAACAGCCAGCCGACCGCGTGGCCGGCCGCACGCAGGACGACGACGGCACCCAGCGCCCAGTACAGCAGCAGCCCTGCGAACAGGACCGCGAAGAAGCTGACATCGTCCGCCTCACGGGCGCCAGTCAGCGGGCCGAAGACCACGATCAGCATCGCGATCAGGAGCGCTCCGCCGAGGAACGTGAGCGCGATCGCGCGGCCCCGCGAGCGATCCGGCCGTCCCATGTCGTCCCGTGCGCTCACCGGCGGCACGCGGCCAGGAAGCGGCCCTGCGCGTCGAGACGACCTCCAGCCGGACGAGACAGGCGCGGGACACGGTCATGGCACCGGATCTTCGGGGTGGGACGTTCGCGGAACGTTACGGCTCGTTCGAGCCCGATTCATACCGCGGTGGGTCAGGCGCAGCGGCGCTCGCCCGCGCTCATGCGGGCGCGTGCTCCCGGGTGGCGTCGATGCGCTCGAGCGCGCGGCGCAGGAGCTCGAAGCCGGCGGGGTCGAACTCGTAGGTCCACTCGCGGAGCCGCTCCGGCCGGTCGAAGCGCGCGTCGAGGCCCAGCGCCATCGCCTCGCGCGACAGCAGGACGATGTCCGCCTCGCGGTCGACCTCGTCGAGCTCCTCCTCCGTGTTCGCGACCGCGGACACGATCTTCACGCCCTTCGCGCCGCTCAGCAGCAGCACCTCGGCGATGTTCTCGACGCCCCGCTGCGAGCCGCACACGAGCCCCACCTTCGAGCCCGGCGGCAGGGCCGTGACCTCGTGGACGAGCTCCATGTAGCCCGGCCCCACGATCATCGCGACGACCGGCACCCGGCCGGCGACATAGGCCTGGGCCTCGTCCGCGTGGAACGTCGTCGTGGCGACGAGGTCGTAGTGGTAGCGGTCGAGGCGCTCCGGGAGCTCCTCGAGCAGCACGCCCATCGCCTCGATCCGGTCGGGGAACGCCTCGGTGATGCGCTCCGCGTCGACGTGGGCATCGGCGGTCGTGCACTCGGCGAACAGGACGCGCACGAGGGGTCCGGGGCGCTTGCGCTCGGCGGCCGCGGTGAACGTCGCCTGGGCGACCTCGTCGGGCGTGAACCCGAGCTGCGCCGCGCGCCGGAGCGTCTCCGCGACGATCCCCGCGAGCGCGTCCGAGCCGCGCCGGACCGGCGGCCGATCCACGACACGTGTCCCGGCGCCGTGCCGACCGATGACGTACCCGGCGTCGGCCAGGCGGCGATAGACCGCGCGGACCGTGTTGGGGTTCACTCGCAGCACGGCTCCGAGCTCCCGCACCGGCGGGAGGCGCGTGCCGGGCTGGAGGCGGCCGGACTCGATCTGGTAGGCGAGCTGCCAGTAGATCTGGGTGCTGATCGGGACGTCGGAGTCCCGCTCGATGTCGAGCTCGTGCTTGCCGGCCGGCACGCTCGATGCGGGTCGATCCGGGCTCACGGCGGCCCGTTCGGCGGCGGCCGGCGGACCATTTCGACTACTTGACACAGTGGACTAGTCCAACTATCGTATTACTTGGCCTAGTTGACTATATCAACCAACGGGTTGACCCCCAGAAACGAGCGCTCCCGACATGGAACTTCTCATCATCGCGATCGGCATGATCGTCCTCGCTGCCTTCGCCGTCGCGGCGAACGGGATGGGCGTGGACTCCCGGGACCTCTCGGACGACACCCGTCGGTCGAGCAACCGGGTCGGCATCGCCTGATCGCCACCGACTGATCTTCGCACGCTCCGGGCGCCGACCCTCCTCTTCCGGCGCCACCACGCAGCCCCCGGCCCACCCCCGGGGGCTGCGGCAGTTAACCGGCCAGCACGTGGTCGACCCTCCACCGGGTGGACCGGGGAGGGTCGATGAGGTGAAGAAGGCGGGACCCGCCGAGCCTGCGGGCCCCGCCTCATGTGGTGGGGGAGTCGGGGATCAGGCCGCCCGGCGGAGGCGCATCGCCCGGAGGCGGGCGATCCGCTCGTCGAGCGGCGGATGGGTCGAGAACAGCCGGGCGACGTCGCCGCCGCTCAGCGGGTTGACGATCCACAGGTGGCTGAACGCCGGGTTCCCCTGCGGCGCCGGCTGCCGCCGGCGGGGGAGGCCGCCGCGCATCCGCGCGAGGAGCCCCTGCTGCTGGGCCGCCTGGAGCGTCTCGAGCGCCTGCGCGAGGCCCTCGGGGTCGCCGGTGAGGGTCGCGCCCGTCGAGTCCGCCAGGTACTCCCGGCCGCGGGAGACCGCGAGCTGGATGACCATCGCCGCGATCGGCGCGAGGATCACGCCGAGCAGGACGAGGAGCGGGTTGCCGTTGTCGTCGTCCCCGCCGCCGAAGATGAGCTGGAACTGGCCCATCTGGGCGAGGAAGCTGATCGTGCCGCCGATCGTCGCGGCGATCGTGCCGATGAGCGTGTCGCGGTTCTTCACGTGGCTCAGCTCGTGGGCGAGGACGCCGATGAGCTGTCGCTCGTCCATCGCCTCGAGGAGGCCGGTGGTGACGGCGATCGCCGCGTGCTTCGGGTCGCGGCCGGTCGCGAACGCGTTCGGCTCGGGCCGGTCGACGAGGTAGACGCGGGGCATCGGGATGCCGGCGCGGTCGGCCAGCAGGCCGACGATCGAGACGAGGCGCGGCTGCTCGCCGGGAGCGAGCTCACGGGCGCCGTTGGCGCGGAGGGCGATCGAGTCGCTCTTCCAGTAGACGAAGCCGTTGAGCGCGATGGCGAACAGGAAGGCCATCACGAGGCCGGACTGGCCGCCGATGAGGCCGCCGACCGCGATCAGGAGGCCGCCCAGGGCGGCCATCAGGGTCCAGGTCTTGAACGTGTTCGAGAGGTTGTGCATCTCAGCTGTCTCCGGGCGGACCCGGTGCGGTGATCGGGCAGCTGCCCGTGGCGAGAGTGTCGCGGCAGACCATCGGCAGGACAAGGCAGTACCTTGGCAGTCGATGGCGCGCTATCCTGCCGATACCGTGCAAGAACGACCCGCACCGCCGTACCTGCTGCCCCTCGTCGTCCTCGCCGGCGACGAGGCTGCCCGCGACGCGCTCGCGCTCGAGATCGCGCGGGACGTGGCGCGCGGCGCGGATCCGGCCGCGGACGACGTCCGGGCCGCGGCCGTCGCGCTCGAGTGGCTCGTCGAGTCGCTCCGGACCGGCGCCGTGCCCGGCGTCCGCGCCCTGCGCACGCTGCGCGACCAGGCGGCGGCCGAGGCACGGGCCGTCCGCCCCATGCAGCCCGTCCTCGACCGGGCGCTGTCCGCCGGCTGGGTGCTGTGGGGCTGGGTGGCGGAACGCCACGAGCTGACGGCGGACGGGCTCCGGGCGCTCGGCGACGCGCTGCTCCGGACGGGCGACGCGGCGGCCGCGGCGATCGCCGACGGGCACGCGGCGGCGGAGCGGGAGATCGCGACCCGCTCCGCGTCCGCGCTCCGCGAGCTGCTCGACGAGCTGCTCGATCTCGGTGACGGCGACGAGCCGGGCCGCGCGCGCCTGGCGCGGCGGGCCGGCGAGCTGGGGATCCCCGTCGAACGGCCGCTCACCGTCGTCGTGGCGGACGCCGGGCCGCGACCTCGAGGACGCGGATCCGGCCGTGGTCGGCGTGGCGCGCCGGCTCGTGCCGGGCATCGCCCCGTCGGTCGGCGATCCCCGGGCGCTCGGCGCGCCGATCCCCGGCCCGGTCGTCGGGGCGACGCATGGGCGCCTCGTCGTGCTCGTGCCGGCCACGCCGCGCAGCCCCGACGTGGCCGCCGCGCTGGACGCGCTGGGGGACGACTGGGTCGCGACGTCCGCACCCGCCGATGGGCTGCTGGGGGCATCGCACGCGGCCCGCGAGGCGACCGCGGCGCTCGCCGTCGCGCGCCGGATCGGGCGCCGGGCCGAGGTCGTGCCGGCGGTGTCGCTCGGGCTGGAGCGGGCGCTCCTCGCCGAACCCGCGCTCCTGCGGGCCGCCGTCGACCGCGAGCTGGGGCCGCTCCTCGAGTCGCCCCGGGGCGCGGGCCTCGTCGACACGCTCGAGGCGTACCTCGGCGAGCGCGAGAACGTGCGGGCGGCGGCGCGCCGGCTGGGGATCGCCCCGAGGACCGTCGCCTACCGCCTGGAGCGGATCGAGCGGCTCCTCGGCGCCCGGCTCGACGCCGACCGGCGGCTGCGGCTCGCGACGACGCTGTTCGCGCGGCGCGTGCTCGGCGATGCCGGCCCGGCGCCGCGCCCGGTCACGACTCGACGGGCGGCGGCTGGCCGACCTCGATGAGCGCCTTGCGGTAGATCGCCTCGCCGTCGATCCCGGTCGATGGCGACCACAGCGCGCGGAGGTCGGCGAGCAGGCGCTGCTCGAGGCCGGAGCCCGGCGAGGCCGTCGATGAGCCGCGCGGCTCGCGCGGCGGCGCGCAGCACCTGGTGCGTCTCGGTCCGGATCGGGTCCTCCCAGAACCAGCCGCACGAGGCGAACATGCCCAGCCGCCAGCGCTGTGCCTCCATGAGCGCGAGCAGGCGCGCCCGCTCGTCGGCGGTCGACCGTCGCCCGAGACAGGCCGCGGCGAACGCGTCGCCCTCGACCGCCCCGATGACCACGTCGACGTAGCGGTCGCGGGCCTCCCACGGGTCGTCGAGGCCGCGGATGTCGGCGCGCGATCGCGTCCGTCGCGCTGTCGATGCCGCCGGCGAGCCGTTCGAGCGCCGCCCGCAGCGGCCCCTTCCAGCGGCCGTCCGGGACGTCCGGGCACTCGGCGGTCCAGCGCAGGACGCCGTGGTGGCAGCTCCACGAGGTCCGGTCGCGGATCCGGATCTCGGGGTGTGGGTGGCCGTCCGCCTCGGCGGTCGCCGCCTGGAACCCGACGACGTCGAACGAGCGGCCGGACCCGGCCTCGGGCGCGACGAGGCGCTGGAGGAACAGGTCGCGGAACGACTGGTGGTGGCCGTACAGCTCGCCGTCGGTCGCGATGACCAGCGTCGGGTCGCCGCCGTCCCCGACGGCGCCGTCGAGCCGTGGCGCGACGCGCTCGCGGGCGAACCGGTCGGCATCGGCGGTGGAGGCGGGTTCGAACGAGACGGCGGCGGACAGCTCCCCGTCGTAGAACATCGCCGTGATGTGGCGGCCGCCGCCGACGTCGACGCGGTACGGCTGGCGGGGATCGAGGTGGGCGGTGTCGGCCTGCCACGGCGCGAGGATCACGGCCTTGACGCCGGCCTCCGCCGCGACCCGCAGCGTCGCAAGGTCGACCGCGGTCTCCGGGAGCCACATCGCGGTCGCCGGGCGGCCGAACCGCCACGCGAAGTCGCGCAGCCCCCACAGGATCTCGGTCCGCTGGTCGGCGTGCGACGCGAGCGGCAGGATCGAGTGGTGGAACGCCTGGGCCATGCCCGGTGCCGCCCCCGGCCCGGTCGAGCTCGGCGAAGCGCGCAAGGACCGCGGGCGCCTCGCGGGCGAGGTACGCGGTCAGCGTCGCGCCGAGGTTCCACGAGATGTGGGCCGGGATGCCGAGCTCCGCGATCGGCCGGTAGCACTCCGCGGTGATCCGCTCGTTCCAGTTGCGGAACGGGGCGGCGGACGCGTCGTCGGGGATGCGGTCGGTGAACGGGTCGACGCGGAACGGCTGGTAGAAGTGGGCGTGGACGACGAGCCGGCCGCGGGTCATCGGGGCAGGGTAGCGGGCACGGGTGCGGTCACGCGGCCGGGGACGCGAAGGGACGCGGCGCTCAGGCGGGGACCCCTGCCTCCGCCGCCGTCCGGTCGCGGGCGACGGTCACGGACTGGTCCACGGTGAACCGGCGCGACTCGCCGGGCGCGAGCGTCAGCGGCCACGACAGGAGCAGGCCGCTGCCCTGGTACACGCGCTCGAAGCCGGACTCGGAGTTCGAGACGGTCTCGATCGGCGCCCACCAGGCGTCCGCGGCCGGCGTCGGCCGGGCCTCGATCGCCACCCCGACCCAGTCGTTGCCATAGCCGATCGCCTCGACGCCGGCGGCCTCGCCCGTGCCGTCGTGCGCGGTGCGCTCGCCCGCGACGTCGTACCACGCCGACGGGTTGCCGCCGCCGCCCAGCAGGTGGAGCGACCACTCGAGCCCGAACCGGGTCTCGATCGGCGCGTCGCCGCGGTGGTGGACCTCGACCTCGACGGCCAGCGTCGGGTGGAGGCGGTCGCCGCCGAGGCGGACGGACTTGGTGACCGTGAGCGGCTGGCCGAGCGCCGTGCCCTCGCGCGACAGCGACACCTGGCCCGGGACGAGGTGGTCGATCCGGAAGGCCCCGTCGCGGAAGTCGCCCAGCTCGGCGTCCTCGGCGCGCGCCACGGCCTCGGGCGTCACGTCCGGCTCGAGGAACCGGACCAGCGCGGAGCGGCGCTCGTGGTCGTCGTAGAACAGCCGCCGCGAGAGGCCCTCCTCCTTGACCATCACGAGGTCGTGGATCGAGGAGGGGGCGCCGCCGTCGTCGGACGGGGCGGCCGCGTCGGCGGGGTCCTTCGCCTCGTGCGCGCGCAGCGTCTCGTGGTAGGCCTCGGGCCGGCGGCGGAGGGCCGCGGCGAGCGCGTGCCACGCCCCGCGCAGGTCCCACGAGCCGATGCCCGCGCCGGACGACGGCGTGACCGTGACGACCTGCCCCGGGTCGGCGAGGTACGCCTCCGGCAGCCCGTCCATGTCGAGGTCGCGCGTCTCGGCGACGCGTTGCGTGCCCAGCGCGCGGTCGGCGGCGTCCTCGGCCGCGATGAGGTGCTCGTACGTCGCCAGGCGCATGTGGCTGATGTAGATGCCGCCGAACAGCCCGTGCCAGTAGCAGTCGTTGGACTGGCCGCGGTGGAGGTGGTCGAGCGCCGCGGTCCGGGCCGGTCCCTCGGTCATCGCCGCGACCTTGCGCGACGTCCGGAGCATCTGCTTGTGGAGGTCGTTGATCTCGCGGTACTTCACCTGGAAGTTGCGCCAGAACCCGCCGCGCAGCCAGCGCGCGTCCGGCCGCTTCTCGGCGACCGCGTCGTGGAGCAGCTTCGTGAACACCACCGTCTCGCCCGGCGGCAGGGCCCATTCGCCCATCTCCGCGTACGAGGACGTGGGCACGTAGACGCGACCGATCGGGGGCTCGCGCTCCAGCCACTGCGACGGCGTGACGGTCGACAGCCAGTCCGCGTTCGCCTCGAGCGCCTCGAAGAAGCGCTCCACCCAGCGGCCCTCGCCCCAGCAGTGCTCGAAGGTCGTCGGCCAGGCGCCGAACTTCTCGCCGTCGTCGCCCATCATCCCGACCCGCTTGCCGTCCTCGGTCGCGTGGTCACGGAGGTAGTCGATGACGTCCTCGACGCCGCCGAACGGGATCCGGTAGCGGAGTCCCTGCTCGGTCCCGAACACCGTCAGCAGGTTGCCCTGGTCCTCGGTCGTGAACGCGCCCCACAGGTTCTCCTCGGGGATCGCCGCGGCGCGGAAGTGCTGGTCGTCGAGGATCGTCCACTGGTAGCCGGCGGCGGCGAGGGCCGTGGGCAGGTCCGGCTCCCAGACGCGCTCGGCGAGCCAGGCGCCCTTCGGCCGGCGGCCCGTGATCCGCTCGAGCTCGCCCGCCATCCGCGACAGCTGCGCGACCCGGTCGCGCTCGGGGAGCGAGGCGAGGACCGGCTCGTACAGGCCGCCACCGAGCAGCTCGACCTGGCCGCGCGCCACGAGCGCACCGAGCCGGGCGAGGAACTCCGGGCGCTCGGCGCCCAGCCATTCGAGCAGCGGACCCGTGTAGTGGAGCGAGAGGCGGACGCCCGGGTGGCGCTCCAGCGCCTCGAGCATCGGCAGGTAGGCGCGGTCGTAGACCTCGGCGAACACCCAGCCGAAGTTGCCCACCGGCTGGTGGTTGTGGATCGCGAGGGCCAGCGAGATGCGGGGGGCCACGGACGGACCTCTCTGGAGCCGGCGCACGGGGCGTGCGCGCCGGCGATCGATCAGGAGCCGGCGGTCGCGCCGGCGGCGGCGGCCTCGGGCGGGGTGGCGGCCGTCGTGCCGCCGGCCGGCGCATCGTCCGGCAGGTACAGGCGCTCCACGTACTCGTGGAGCATGCGGGTCGTCGAGAAGCGCCAGATGTTGCTGGCGATCGCGTTGCGCATCAGCTGGACCCACCGCTCGGGCAGGCCGTCCGTGCGGTCGTAGTAGGCGGGGATCAGCTCCGTGCTCGAGGATCCGGTACAGGTCCTGCGCGTCGGCCCAGTCCTGGGCGCCCTCGTCGGGGTTGGTGTCCCGGCCGCCGATCGCCCAGCCGTTGTCGCCGGTCCAGCCCTCGTCCCACCAGCCGTCGAGGACCGAGAGGTTGGGGATGCCGTTGGCGGACGCCTTCATGCCCGACGTGCCCGAGGCCTCGAGCGGGCGGCGCGGGTTGTTGAGCCACACGTCGACGCCCTGGACGAGGAACCGGCCGATCCGGATGTCGTAGTCCTCCATGATGAACACGCGGCCCCGGAGCCGCGGGCTGCGCGACCGGCCGAAGATGTCCTGGATGACGCCCTGGCCGGGCCGGTCGGCGGGATGGGCCTTGCCGGCGAAGATGATCTGGAGCGGCCGCTCCTCGTCCCACAGCATCGCGCGCCAGCCGCTCGATGTCGGTGAACAGGAGCGCGGCGCGCTTGTAGGTCGCGAACCGGCGGGCGAAGCCGATCGTCAGGATCGACGGGTCGAGGACCTCCTCGAGCTCCTCGAGCGTCGTCGGCGACTCGCCGTGGCGCGCGAACTGGCTGCGCAGCCGGCCCCGCGCGAAGATCGCGAGCTCCAGCTTCTGGCGCTGGTGTGCCTCCCACAGCTCCTGCGCGGGGACCTGGTCGATCCGCTCCCAGAAGCGGCGCTTCTCAACCATGTCGTCCATGCGCTCGAGGTTCGCATTCGAGTAGCGCTCGAATGCTTCGCGCATCGGCTGGCCGAGCCAGGTCGGCGTGTGGACCCCGTTCGTGATGCCGAGAATCTCGTGCGGCATGAGGCCCTGCCAGGTCGCATTCGCGGTCTCGGCGTGGAGCAGGCTCACGGCGTTGGCACCGCGGGTCAGGCGGAGCGAGAACGCGGTCATGTCGAAGGCGGATACGTCGCCCTCGGCGCCCAGGCCCAGCTCCAGCACCCCGTCGATCGGGACGCCGCCCGTGTTCGGGCGTCCGTCGCCCTCCAGGAGTGGGGAGGTGACCCGCCGCACGAGATCCGCATCGAACCGCTCGTTGCCGGCCGAGACCGGGGTGTGGATCGTGAACACCGCATCCGACCGGACCGCGGTCCAGGCCTCGTCCAGCGTCCGGCCCGACGCGACGAGCTCCCGCGCACGCTCGGCGAGCAGGAGCGCGGAGTGGCCCTCGTTGAGGTGCCAGACCGGCGGGCGCGAGGTCGAGCTCGCGCAGCGCGCGGACGCCGCCGACGCCGAGGACGAGCTCCTGGTGGAGGCGCATCTCGCGGCCGCGGACGTAGAGGATGTGGGTGATCGGGCGGTCCGAGTCGTCGTTGTCGGGGACGTCGGTGTCGAGCAGCAGGACCGGCACCCGGCCGACCTGGGCGACCCAGACGGCGGCGTACAGGTCGCGGCCGGGGAGCGGCACGCTGACGGTGAGCGGCTCGCCCAGCCGGTCGAGCGCCCGCAGGATCGGCAGCCGCGCGAGCTCGTAGTCCGGGTAGGCGTGCTCCTGGTGGCCGTCCGCGTCGATCGTCTGGCGGAAGTAGCCCTTGCGGTACATCAGCCCCACGCCGACGAGCGGCAGGGCCATGTCCGAGGCGGTCTTCATGTGGTCGCCGGCGAGGACGCCCAGGCCGCCGGAGTAGATCCCGAGGCTCTCGTGGAAGCCGTACTCGGCGCAGAAGTACGCGATCGGGCCCTGGAGCTCGTCGCCGTGGTGGCGGGCGAACCAGTGGTCCGCGCCGTTGGCCATGTAGGCGTCGAACTCGCGCAGGATCTCCTCGTAATCGGCCATGAATGCCGTGTTGTTGAGGAGCTGGTCCCAGGCCACGGGACCGGACAGGACGGGGATCGGGTTGCGGTAGCGGGCCCATGCGCCGGCGTCGATCCGGCTGAACATCATCCGGGCCGTCGGGTGCCACGACCACCACAGGTTGTAGGCGAGTCGACGCAGCCCTTCGAGCTTGGGCGGCAGGTGGAATGACGCGCCGGGCGCCACGGGAACGCGAACGAGGGGCTCCATGAGCGGCACATCATAGGCGAGACCATGGCGTCATGTGAACCGGTTTAGGCCCGCCGTTCGCGGTGCACTTCACGGGCTCGTGGACGGAGCCCCAGCGGGTAGCATCGGCCGATGACGATTCGAGTCGCGCTGCTCGCCGCCGAGTGCGAGCCGTGGGCGAAGACCGGTGGCCTGGCGGACGTCGTCGACGCGCTCGCGAGGGCGCTCGGCCGGCTGCCCGAGGCCGGCACGGAGCTCGCGACGCCCGTCGACGTGTTCCTGCCCCGCTACCGGGCGATGACGGTCCCCCCCGAGGCCGAGCGCGAGCCCGCGATCACCGTCCCCGACCCTCGCGGCGGCGCGCCGCTCGAGGCCGGGATCATCGACGTCGCCGGCGGACGGCTACCGGCTGCGGCTGGTCGACGTGCCCGCCGCGTTCGACCGCGACGCGTACTACGACTTCCCCGACGACCCGTGGCGGTTCGCGGTGTTCTGCCGCGTGGCGCTGGCGGCCCTGGAGCGCGACGGCGTGCCGCTGGACGTGCTCCACGTCCACGACTGGCACACCGGCCCGGCCCTGCTCGAGCGGGCCCGCGGCGAGGCCGCGGGCAACCCGTTCTTCACCGGGATGGCCGCCATGGTCACGCTCCACAACCTCGCCTACCACGGCTGGACCGGCAACGAGAAGCTCGACCAGCTGGGGCTGCGGCCGGGCGACCCGTTCGGCGGCGACAACAGCGACGGCATCGACCTCCTGCTGACGGCGATCGATCGCGCGGACCTCGCGAACACGGTGTCACCCGGGTACGCCCGCGAGTCGCTGACGCCCGAGTTCGGGATGGGCCTCGACGGCGCGCTGCGCGCGAAAGGCGACCGCTACCTCGGCATCCTCAACGGCATCGACCCCGACGTCTGGAACCCGGCGACGGACGAGGCGCTGGCCGTCCCGTACGACCTCGCCTCGCTCAAGCGCAAGGCCGCCTGTCGCGCCGACCTGCTCGAGCGCAACGGCATGGACCCGGCGGACGACGGGATCGTGCTCGGCATGATCGGGCGGCTCGACCCGCAGAAGGGCTTCGACCTCCTCGCCGACGGGGCGCCGGCGCTGCTCGAGGCGGGCGCGCGGATCATCGTCCAGGGGAGCGGCCACGCGTCGCTCGCCGACCCGTTCCGGGCGCTCGTCGCGGCCAACCCGGGCCGGGTGACGCTGATCGAGCGCTTCGACCGCGAGATGGCCCGGCGGATCTACGCGCGGCTCGGACGTGTTCCTCATGCCGTCACGGTTCGAGCCGTGCGGGCAGGGCCAGATGATCTCGCTGCGCTACGGCACGCCGCCGGTCGTCCGGCGGACGGGCGGCCTCGCGGATTCGGTGCTCGACGTGGACGAGCATCCGGGCGAGGGGACGGGCTTCGTGTTCGACGACGCGACGCCCGAGGCCCTGGTCGCCGCCGTCGCCCGCGCCGCCGCGCTGCGCACCGGCAAGCGGGCGTGGACCGCGCTCCAGGAACGCGGCATGCAGGTCGACTTCAACTGGGACACGGGGTCCGCGCCCGACGTACCTCGAGGCGTATCGCCGGGCGATCGCGATCCGGCGCGACGGCGGGTGAGGCGTCCCTGACGAACTTCGGTGACCCACGGGTCGCCGCGCGTGCGAGAATCCGGCCACCATCCCGACCCCAGCCGCGGCCACGGCCGCCGGAGGCCCCGATGCCCAGGCAGTTCGTCGTCCAGGTTCCCAACCGTCCCGGCCAGATGGCCGACCTCGCCGAGCAGATGGCGGCCGCGGGCGTCGACCTGCGCGCGATCGGCGGTGGCGGGCTCGGCGACTACGGGCACTTCATCCTCACCAGCGCGGACGACGATGCCGCCCGGCGCGTCCTCGAGGAGGGCAACTGGACGTTCATCGAGGGCGAGTCGCTGCTGGCCGAGGTCGATGACAAGCCCGGCGGCATGGCGAAGCTCGCGCGGGCGCTCGCGGACGCGGGCGTGAACGTGCACGGCCACCTGTTCCTCGGGCGCTGGAGCGACCGGGCGACGTTCGCGTTCGTCGTCGACGACCCGGAGAAGGCGCGCCCGATCCTCGAGAAGAACTGACCCGTGCGGGTCGGGATCATCGTCCCCCAGGGCTGGACGGGGGAGTACGACGGCTGGGACGCCTCGCGGGCGTGGGCGCGATCCGTCGCGATCGCCCACGAGGCCGAGGCGCTGGGCTTCGACTCGCTGTGGCTGTTCGACCACGTGCAGACCGAGCCCGTGCCGCACGGACGAGATCACGTTCGAGGCGTTCGTCGGGCTGTCGGCGCTCGCGGTCGAGACGGCCCGCGTCCGGCTGGGGCACCTCGTCCTGTGCGCGGGCTACCGCAACCCCGCCCTCGTCGCGAAGATGATCTCGACCCTCGACGTGGTGTCCGGCGGCCGGGCGGAGCTCGCGCTCGGGGCGGGCTGGAAGCAGGACGAGTACGAGGCGTACGGCTGGGGGTTCCCGCCGCTCCGCGAGCGGATGGCGCTGCTCGAGGACACGCTCGAGATCGTCACCCGGATGCTGGCGCCGGGGCACGCGACGTACGAGGGTCCGCAGGCTTCGGTGCGCGACGCGATCAACGTGCCCAAGGGCGAGCAGCAGCCGCGGGTCCCGATCATGGTCGGCGGCAACGGGCCCAACCGGACATGGCGCCTCGCGGCCCGTTTCGCGGACGAGCTCAACGTCGACTGGCTGTCGCCCGACGAGGTTGCCGAGGCGCGGCCGGTGATCGCGAGCCGGTGCGAGGAGATCGGGCGCGACCCGAGGACGCTGCGGCTGTCCGTCAACATCGGCCGCCCGCACTCCGCGCCCGAGGGTGCGGTTCGATCCGACCTGCTGAAGCGGTACGTCGATACGGGCGTCGACCGGGTGATGACCCTGATCGCCGCGAGCGCCGACGACGATGGCGCGCTCGAGCGGTTCGCCGAGGACTGCCTGGCGGCGGGTTGCGAGCTCGACGGCTGAGGTGAGACGTGTCGCCGGGATCGCATGCGGCGGACCTCGGTCCCGCGCTCGATGCGCGGCTCGCTCAAGCGGACGGGGCGCTCGACCAGGCGGTCGCGGCCTCGCCTGACGCGGCGGCCGTCCTTCGGCACCTGGACCGAGCGGCGCGCGATGCGCATGGCGGGTACGGGCGGACCGGCACGTTGTGGGCGGTCCACCCCGACGCCGACGTTCGCGCGGCGGCCACGGCGGCGTTGGTCCGCTTTGAAGCGTGGCGGGCTCGGGCGTTCGCGCGGCAGGACCTGTATCGCGCGCTGGCCGCCCTTGACGAACGCAGGCTCGACGCGCGGACAGCGCCGCCACCTGGAACTGTGGCGGGCGAGCCAGCGGGTCAACGGCGCGCATCTCGATGACCCGGGACGTGACGAGCTCGGGCGGCTCCAGGGCCGCGCGTCGGAGCTCGCATCGGCGATCGAGGCGGCGTTCACCGACGACTTGCCGGTGCTCGAGCTCTCGCGCGCCGACATCGAAGGGCTGCCCGCCGACGTCGTCGACCGGCTCGAGCCGGGTGCGGCGCCTGGCACCGTGCGCGTCCCCGTCGACTACCAGACACGCGACGCGTTTCTGACCCATGTCCGACGTCGCGACCTGCGCGAGCGGTTCTGGCGCCGCTCTACGACCGCGGCCTCGCGACGACGCTCGAACCGATGCGCGAGCTGTTCGACGTGCGGCGGCAGGTCGCGCGCTCGCCGGGTTCGAGTCGTGGGCGGCCCTGCGGACGGCGACCGTCGGTGCGGCTCGGTTGCGGCGGCCGAGGCGATCCTCGATGACCTGGCCGGCCCCTCACGTCGGGCGGCCGATGCGTTCATCGACGCCTGCCAGGCAACGCTCGATGCCGAGTTGGGCGGTGACGGCATTCAGCCGTGGGACCAGTTCCGGGGATCGGCGCGATATCCGCTGCGCTCGGCACCGACCCCGAGGCGATGCGCCCGTACCTCGCGGTCGACGCCGTCGCCGAGGGCCTGTTCCGCCTTGCGCGGGAGGTGTTCGGGATCCGGGTGGAGGAGGTGGAGGGCGGCTTGGGCTGGCACGAGGACGTCCGCTCGCTCGTCCTGGTCGATGATGCGACCGGTGAGCTGCTCGGGACGTGCCTGTGGGATCCATGGGACCGGCCCGGGAAGATGGCCGGCACGGTCGGGTTCATGGATCTCGTCGAGGCGCCGCCGGCGCGGGACGATGGCGCGATTCCCGCCGGTCGAGTCACGATGCTCGTGACGATGTTCCCGAGGCCGGCGCCGGGCGAGCACGCGCACATTCGGCGTCGGGGATGCCGAGATGCTGTTCCACGAGTTCGGCCACGTCCTCGACTTCACGATCGGCGTCCGGCGCTCCGCCGCCTTGGATGACGCTGGTGGGGACGCGACTGGGTCGAGGGTCCGTCGTTCTCGATCGGCTTCTGGTGCCGCGCGCCGACCGTGATGGCGACCTATGCCCGACATCCCGAGACCGGGGAGCCCGTACCCGCGCGCTGCTCGAGCGGCTCGCCTCGTCCAGGCCATCGAAGACGTGCCGTACATCGCAAGTATCTGCAGCTCGCGCGGGTCGATCTCGCGGTCCACGGGTCCGGTGCCGGTTGACCTCGACGACGGTCCTGGCGTCGCGCTGCAGCGGACGGCCCGTTCCCGGATCCGGTCGGCGAGCCTTCCGGCCGTTCGTGCTGTCGATGATCGCCGGCGGCTATGACGCCGCGCTCTACGGGGTCGTGGACTCGCTCTGACGATCCGCGACGAGCTGCTCGCCGCGTTCGCGCGCGGCGGCTGGCTGTCGCCGCGACGGGCCGGGCCTACATCCGCGAGGTGCTCGCGCCGGGTGCGTTCGTGCCGCCGGTGCGAGCGGCTCACGGCGTTCCTCGGCCATCCGCCGACCAGCGGGCCGCTCGATCGACCGGCTGGAGGCGAGCGATCGGCGCGGTGCGCGAGGCGACGACCGCGAGCTGAGCCCGACCGGCCTGAACGGCCGCGTCAGCCCTCGCCGAAGCGCCGGACGACGGGGACGGGGGCCGCGGGATCGGCCGTCGCGAGGAACGCCGCCAGCGCCTCGGCGCCGCGGGTGATCGCGTCGTCCTCGTCCGCGCTGTGGTCGACCAGCGGGCGGATGACGAGGCGCGCCGGCTCGGCCTTGCGGGTCGCCTTCTCGAGCTTCCAGATGCCCGCGACGTTGCCGTCGACGAGGTACACCGGCGCGGTGACGTTGTCGCCGAGCTCCGGCCACGGCAGCGGCTGGATGATCCGGCTGCGGTCGTCGTGGGACAGCAGCGCGTTGTCGTAGTCGGGGAGGAAGCGGACGCCGACGGGGAGGTCGCCGTCCGCGATGACGCCGTCCTCGAGGTCGAACAGCTCGCGGCCGCGCTCGTCGCGGTACGTGCGCAGGGTCGGACGCATGCGCTCGACGACGGGGCGCAGGCCGGTCAGCCGGGACCACGCCTGCATGTCGGCGACGGTCGCCGGGCCGAAGGCGCGGAGGTAGCGCCGCAGGGCGGGCTCCGGGTCCGTGTCGGGCGAGATCGACCGACCGATCCACGCCTCGACCGTCGTCAGCTTCGCCTCGCCGGAGCGGCCCCACAGGCCGCGCGGCGTGACCTGGAGCGTCGGCAGGAGGTTGCGCACCGCGTAGGCGAGGCTGCCCGGGTCGCCGACCGTGACCTCGCGGCCGAGCTCCGTGCGCAGCTCCGCCAGCGAGCGCGGCCGCTCCTCGACGAGGGCTCGCCCGAGCGCGAGGACGGGCTCGAGGTCGACGCCCTCGATGCCGCGCGACCACGTCCGGTTCGCGAGCAGCTCGCGGTCGAGGACGGGCTGGATGACCGGCCGCAGGAGGAGCGCGTCGTCGGCCGAGACGAGGTGGATCGTCCCGCGCATGAGCACGATCCGGACCGCGCGCCGGTCCTCCATCGCCTGCGACAGCGTGGCCGGGTCGAACCGGGCGAGACGGGCGTGGAGGGCGATGTACGGCGAGGTGGGGAGCTGCGCCTGGAGCCCGACGAGGTGCTCGGCGGCGGCGAGCGGGTCCATCGACACCGGCTCGAGGAGGAGCTGGCGCGCGAGCAGGGTCCGGTTGAGCGTGCGCTGCGAGAGGACGGGCTCGGGCATCGGCCAAGCCTACCGTCGCGGGCTCGCGGCTTGACGGGCGGGGTCGTCGCCTAGTACCTTGCGACAACAAGGTAGTGGACGTAGATGCAGGACGCCGACTTCAGCCAGCTCCGGAAGGGCCTCCTCGAGTACCTCATCGTGGACATCGTCTCCTCGGGCGACGTCTACGTCGCGGACATCCTCGAGCGCCTGGACGGGACCGACTTCGCCACCCGCGAGGGGACGCTCTACCCGCTGCTCAGCCGGATGCGGCGCGACGGCCTCCTCGACTACGACTGGCGGGAGTCGACGGCGGGCCCGCCGCGCAAGTACTACCGCCTGACCCCGCTCGGCCGGCAGCACCTCGCGGCGTTCCGGACCTACTGGGCCTCACTGACGTCGCTCATCGACGAACTCGGACGGTAAGGACAGATGCAACGAACGATGCTCATCACGCTCGACGGCCACACCGAGCCCTACCGGCTCGATGAGGCCGCGTACGCGAGGCTGTCGGGCTACCTGGACCGCGCGGCTCGCCGGCTGCAGGCCGATCCCGACCGCGAGGAGATCGTGGGCGACCTTGAACGGTCGGTGGGGGATCGGCTGGCGGCCCGTGCGTGGCGACGCCGACCGGATCGTGACCGCCGCGGAGATCGACGCGATCCTCGAGGACATCGGGGCTGTCGACACGGGGGGCGGGGCGGACCGGTGGGGCGAACCCGAGCCGCCTCCTGCCAAGCGGAAGCTCACCCGGATCAAGGAGGGCCAGGAGATCGCGGGCGTGTGCACCGGGATCGCTGCGTACACCGAGATCCGGGTCGACTGGGTTCGCACGGTTTTCGTGCTTGCCACCATTTTCAGCGGTGGCCTGTTCCTGCTCGTGTACATCGCGCTCGCGGTCCTGCTGCCCGTCGTGCCGACGGCGCCGGTGCGGCGCTGAGAGAGGCGGTCGCCGACGCGGCGCCGACAACCGCCTCCCGCTCGGGCTGCGCTAGCTCGTCCGGGCGCAGCGATCCGTTGTGGAGCAGGTAGTTCGTCGCCGTGCACCGAACACAGGTAACCGAGTCCTGGAGCGCATCGCTATCTCCCCGGTCACCGGTGCCGGCGGTGCTGCGGGGCGACACCGGCCGGGTACGTCAGAGGTCGGAAGCCTCGTGTTCATGCGCCGCCCCGCCCGGAGGTACGATCACCGGCACGCGGGAGTAGCTCAGTTGGCAGAGCGGCAGCCTTCCAAGCTGCATGTCGCGAGTTCGAACCTCGTCTCCGCTCCACTACTCTCCGATCGTGCGTGGAGCGACACGCAGCCTGGCGCTGGGACCACTCGGATCGTCGATGTGACGGGCTTGATCTGCCCGATGCGAGCCCGATTCTGCAACATTCCTGACCCCGGCGTGTCAAGGCCGCTGAGCCGCCCAGACTGGAGATCCGCTTGGTCCACATCCGAGTCCGCGGTCGGACGGCGGTAGCGTGCGCCGCAGCGATCCTCATCGTCGCCGGCTGCGCAGCGGTCGACCGGCCGTCGACATTGCCAGCAAACGTGTGCGCGCCGGGCGCGACGCTACCGCCACATACGGGGACCCTTCCACCGATTGGCCGACGGCGACGATCACGCCAAGCGACGCCACCTGGCGGGTCGACGTGCCGCCGGGTTGGCTGCTGGTTGATGCGGGCACGGCGTCGTTCGACGGCTCCTCTCGAAGCTTGTCGAAGTCAGCCCTGAGTTGACGCTCGACGTACGCGGCCAGCGCGCCATGCTCATGACGCAGACGGGCTACCAGTTCTCCGTCTTCGGCCTGTCAGAACTCGGCTGCAGAGTCGGAGGCGCCCGACCTGTACGTCATCGACGGTTCTGGATCGGCAGCTTCGACGACGTGCTCGATGCCATTCGAGCCAACGGATCGACGTCCGATGACGTTGCGCTGACTACAGGCGACGAGCCGACGTGGCGGTTGCGGCAAGAAGCAGTCGCGCCAAATCCGGCGCATACAGTCGTCATGGGACGCGGTGACGCCCGTCGTCGCCAACTTCTACGCCGAGGGCCCCGAGCTCGAGCGACTCCTGCCGGTCGTCGACCATGGTGCTGTCCCTGAGGCCTGCGAGCGTCCGTAGTACGAGTCACTCGGGCGTGATGTGGTACAGACCTCCGTTCTCGGCGCCGTCGCCGCCCACCGCCCAGAAGGTCCCATCCGGTGCCCGCGACGGCGTTGATGCGCGTGCGACGAGGTACCTGGTGGGGGTGTCGGCCACTCGAAGCACGTGACGCCCGAGGCTTCTGGCTTGTCGACGGTTCGCCGGGGAAGCAGCGACGCTCGGCGGAGTACAGGGACGTCCGGACTGTCCGAGCGCCCACACGAGCCTGCCTTGAGGATCGGCCTCGTTGTCGGCGCCACTGTACGAGCTGCTCAGCCAGACGGTGCCGTCGGGCGTCACATAGACGTCGTCCATGTCGTAGCGATCGTCGGGTGTCGCTCCTCGAGGTCGTGACCCGCACCATCGCTGATGATGCGCTCGACACCCGGCTCCACCTCTTCGTCACGAGGCGGCGGTAACCGCCTCGCCGACGGACTGGCCGACGGGCTCGGGCGGCATGCGGCCGCTCCCGCACCAGCATGGCCACGAGGACCGGCATGCCAGCTGGTGCTCCCCATCACGCTCCCTCCTCGCTCGGTCGTCACCGACATGGTGCGTCCTCGCCGCACGGTGACGGTTGGCGCAAGCGTATGCAGGGCGTCAATCGCTGCTCGCGACAGTCTGACCGACCTGGCGGGCAGTGGGAGCGTCACCGGGACGCGGGTCCGACGGCGGGCCGGTAGCCGCCCGGGCCGGGCATTCACTCGGCGCTTGCCTTCAGTCCAGCGACAAACTGGCAGATTGGGCGCCGTCACGCTCAGCGGCACAGCAGAGGAACGGAACCTTCCAAGCTGCATGTCGCGAGTTCGAACCTCGTCTCCCGCTCCACTCCCTTCACTCCGCGCGTGGATCGACAGGGTCCCTAGCGGGGCCGCTCGAACGCGACCGCGGCGAAGGTGTAGTCGAGCCCGTAGTGCTCCCAGCGGACGACCCGTTCTTCGCACACCGGGTCGAACGGGCGGAGCTCGCGCAGGCCGGCGGCGCGTGCGGCCTCGACCAGGCCGGTGATGTCGGCGGGGGTCAGGATCCGGATCGGGACGCCATAGGCTTCCTGGCCACCGGTCTCGACCGGCTCGTGCCAGTAGTCGGTCGAGGCGACGAGGATCCCGCCGGGTCGCAGCAGTCGAGCCGATTCGCGGGCGAAGGTGGTGAGATCCACCCCGTGCTCGATGACCGACAGGCAGGCGATGGCATCGAAGCTCGCGTCGGCGAACGTCGTCCGGGTCAGGTCCATCGGCCGGTAGACGATCGGATCGGCCACGATCGGGGCGTCATAGACGAGGTCGATCCCGACCAGCGAGCGATAGCCGTACAGGTACAGCCAGGGCAGGAGCTTCGAGTACTGGGTCGAACCCATCTCCAGCACCGCGCCACGAGTCGTGGTCCGCTCGAGGATGAGCCCGAGCGCGATGAGCAGGTCCCAGTTCTTGGTGCGTTCCGGATGCGGCGGCAGCCCGCACGCCGCGATCTCGGCCATGGCCTGCTCGACCTGGGCGTGCGTCCGCAGGGCGGTGTCCGGCCACTCTCTCCAGATGTCGGCCGGCCGGCGTGGCTGGAATGACGCACCCTGGCGCCGAAGCCGCTTGCGCAGGGCACGCTCCGAGGCGGAGGGCGCCGGACGGAACCGCTTGACGGCACGGCGACGCAGGCGGCGGACGATCCGCCGGAGGCGGCCGGCGACCCGTCGGGCGAGCGAGCGATGCCCGGGCCCCGCTGCCTGCCCGCCGGTCATCGCACCACGCAGCCCGAGGCGTCGATCACCTGTCAGCTCCATCGGGCGACTCGGCTGCCCGCTTCATGCCCTCGGCTTCGAGGCGCATGTAGTCGTTCGGTGAGCTTCCGGTAGAACAGGATCATGATCGGGACGAGGAGCCCGCGCATGTCGAGCGTCAGGGTGAGGCGTGACCGGCCGTCTTCCAGCGCCTCGACACGGTGGCCGGCGACGCTGGTGGTGCCGCCTCCCTTCTGCGTCCACTCGAAGCTCGATGGCGCGTCCCAGGCCGTGACGTCCCAGTCGCCCTCGGGGAGCTTCGGCTGCTTGAGCCGCACGCGGCTTCCCGTGGTGATCGGCGGCGGCGTCAGGAGCTCGACGAGCTCGACCGTCTCGATTCGCTGGGGCCACGCCTCGAGGTCGGTGAGCACGTCCCAGACGCGCTGCTGCGCCGCATCGATCTCGATCGACGTCTCGAAGCGCATGTCAGGCGGACTCCGCAGGCGGAACCGGGACGTCCGGGCCAGCGACCCAGGACTCGAGGACGCGGCGGTGGCGGTCCTCGAGCTTGACCAGCGCCCGCCTCGAGCGCAGCAGGTCGCGCACCGCGTCGAAGCTCATCCCCTCGGTCTTCATCAGGTAGGCGGCGAGCACCGTCGCGGAGCGGCCGCGTCCCTTGGCGCAGTGGATGAGCACCGTCCGGCCGTCGGCGAGCTGGTCGTCGATCCAGGCGACCGCCTCGGTCAGGACGCCTGCATCGGGCACGGTCACGTCGGGCACGGGAACTTGCGGTGCGCGATGCCGTGCCGTGTCGTAGAAGGCGAGGTCGGAGCGCGCGCTCCGCGCGGGTGTCGAGCACCGCCGTGATCTCCAGCCTGCGAGATCGCCTCGTAGTCGCGCTGGTAGGACGGCGCGCCGCCGAGCCAGAGCCGTGGCTCGATCTGAGCGAGAACCACGCCTGGCTCAGGAGCTGCTCGTAGGTGAACCGGATCGACCGGGTAGAGGCGATCGAAGGCCCGGTGGGCGCGCGACAGCTCCGGCGGCTCAGGGGACGACAACGGCCAGCGCCCCGGGCATGACCTCGACCGTCACCGGCGTGCGCCCGACGTACTCGCCGTCGGTCCACACGGGCTGGTCCGGCGTGGTCTCGATCTTCACCCTGGCGGCCTGCCGGTGGTAGCGGCTGACCTTCGCCTGCGGCAGGTTCAGGAAGCGGACGGCGGCGGCGGTCGAGCGTCGACAGGTCGCGCTTGTCCACGAGGAAGCAGTCGAACAGGCCGTCGTCGACGGCGTACGAGTGGGTGATCCGCAGCCCGGTGCCCATCATCCCGGAGTTGACGACGTACACCTTCGACGCCTCGAACTCGACCGTGTCGTCGTCCAGGCCGACGCGGTAGCCGACGACCTTCGTCTCGCCGGCGTGCTGGGTGGCGTTGACGAGGTACGCGAACACGCCGTACTTGTCCTTGAGCTCGCGGCTCGTCTGCTCCTCGCGCTCGACGCCCACGTACATGCGCTGCACGAAGTAGCGGTCGGCGACCTCCGCCTGGCCGATGTCGCTGAGCCGGCCAACGTCGACGGCGCGGGTCCGGGTGCTCGTGCACAGGACCTCGGTCGCCTCGCGCAGCGTCTTGGGGATGCCCATCTCGCGCGCGAACCCGTTGCCCGTGCCGCCCGGCAGGATGCCCATCGGCGTCTGGCGCCCCGTCGCCACGGAGGCCTCGACGAGCGCGTTCGCGATCTCGTGCTGGGTGCCATCTCCGCCATAGCCGGCGACGAGGTCGAACCCGTCCTCGATGGCCTGCCTGGCCTGCGCGGCGGCATCGCCGTACTTGTGGGTGACGCTGACCGCCCAGTCCACCTCGTGCGTCCGGAAGACGTCGTTGAGGACGTTGAGGACCGGCTCGTCCTTGCCCGAGGCGGGGTTGACGATCACCTGGACGCGACGGTACGGCGCTTCAGACACGGGTCCTCCCCGGGGCGGTCGCCCCTGTCGCGCTGATCATGGCACTCGCCGCGGGTTGCCGTTCGGCACGTTCATTGACTCGGCAACCGGCGTCCCGTACGCTCGCGCCGTGAGTGAGGCCGCCCTTCTGGGCTGTATGGACCTGCAGTGCTCCTGTCGTCGGCGAGCGTCGGCGAGGGTCGAGCACGAGGTCGCCCGCTAGGCACCTCCGCACCTCCCCTCTCCGGGCCTCGCATCCGCTGTCGCGCACCTGCCCGGCGCGCCTGTCCCCTCACGACCCGGAGCCCCCTGTGACCTCCCTGCTCACGCCCACCCCTGCCCGATCCATCGACCCACGCGGCCAGCGCTTCGGCGCCGGCGTGTCGGCCATCGTCCTCGCCGTCGCGTTCCTGCTCAACCTGCCGTGGCTCGCGGTCCTCGTCGGCCTCAACCTCGGGGTCTCGTCCTTCTTCGGGACGCGCTTCTTCCTGCCCGGCCGGCCCTGGAAGGCCGTGAAGCGGACGCTCAAGCTCGGCCCGACCGAGCTGGAGCACGAGTACCCGCCGCGGTTCGCGCAGGCGCTCGGCTTCACGTTCCTCGCCCTGGCCGGGGTGTCGTTCTTCCTCGGCGCCGCGACGCTCGGCTGGCTGCTGGTCGCCGCCGTGGCCGCGCTCCAGACGCTGCTCGCCGTGACCGGCATCTGCGTCGGCTGCCGCATGTACTTCCTCCGCTGGTACGTCCCGTCGCTGTTCGCTCGGCTGTTCCGCCGGACCGACGGGCTCGCCCCGCTCGAGGTGCCCGCGATCCAGCGCGTGGCGTAACACCGCTCACGTCGCCCGGGTCGCGATCAGGCGCGGCCGGTTTCGGTTCGGCATCGGCGGGCTCGCGCACGCTCGAAACGGTCCCGAATGGGTCCCTCGACCTCACCAATTCGTGGGATGACCCGGGCGGGAACGCGCCCGTAGGCTCCGGGAAGTCGAGGTGCGAACAGGCGCACCCGCTGCCCCAGTGAGCCACGCCATGCCCCTGCGTCGTCCCAGGCTCCGCCGCCCCGTGCCCCGGCCGACGCCGCGCGCGCTGGTCGTCGCCGGCGCCACGATGGCCGTCACCGCGCTCGTCCTCGGCCTCCTCCTCCCGAAGGCGGTGTCCCCGGCTCCAACCGGCCCGGTGTTCACGCCGGCCGGCGCATGGACGCTGCTCGACCTCCAGCGACACCTCGAGGCAGGCGACGTCGCGGCCGTCACGACGACCGGCGAGCCCGGCGCGCCCGACGCCGCGATGGTCGCGAAGACGACCGCCGGGACGCCTCGTCCCCATCGCCCTCGGCGTGGACGCGACCGAGGCGTCCCGTGCCCTCGCGGCGCTCGGCTACGAGGACACGCTGACCGCCGAGGCGTGGGCCAGCGCCCAGGCATCCCCGCGGCTCGCCCCGGCGTCCGACCCCGTTCGATCGATCGTCAGCATCCTCCTGTCGGTCGTGCTCGTCATCTCGATCGGCGTCCTCGTGTGGGGGCTCCTGCGCGGCGGCATCCCCGGCATCCCGAGCCTTCCGGGTCGACGCCGGCAGGCGTCGTTCGCCGTCGTCCACCCGCCCCGCGCCGGTGCGGCCGCCACGAGCGCCTCGGGCGCCGCCGGCGCGCCGAACGTCCGGCTCGAGGACGTCGCCGGCTGCGACGAGGCGAAGCACGAGCTGACCGAGGTCATCGACTTCCTGCGCGAGCCCGAGCGGTTCGTGCGCCTCGGGGCGACGATCCCGCGCGGCGTCCTCCTCTACGGCCCGCCCGGCACCGGCAAGACGATGCTCGCCCGCGCGGTCGCGGCCGAGGCCGGCGTCGCGTTCCTCCACGTCTCGGGCTCGGAGTTCGTCGAGAAGTACGTGGGCGTCGGCGCGCGCCGGATCCGCGACCTGTTCGCGCAGGCACGGGCGCTCGGCCGGGCGGTGATCTTCGTCGACGAGTTCGACGCGCTGGCCAAGGCCCGCGGCGGCACCAACGGCCACGAGGAGCGCGAGACGACCCTCAACCAGCTGCTCGTCGAGCTCGACGGGTTCACGCCCGCGGACGACATCGTCGTCATGGCCGCCACGAACCGCCTCGACGTCCTCGACGCGGCCGTCCTCCGCCCCGGCCGGTTCAACCGCAAGATCCACGTCGGGCTGCCGGACGTCCGCGGGCGCCACGACATCCTGGCCGTGCATGCCCGGAACAAGCCGCTCGCCGGGTCGGTCGACCTCGGCATCCTCGCCCGCAAGACGTACGGGTTCTCGGGCGCCCAGCTCGCCGACATGCTCAACGAGGCGGCGATCCTCACGGCCCGCCGGACCGGCGACGAGATCGAGATGGCCGACCTCCAGCAGGGCTGGCTCAAGGTCGCGATCGGGACCGGCCGCCGCCGCTCGATGGACGAGCGCGAGCGGGCGATCATCGCCGCGCACGAGGTTGGCCACGCGATCTGCGGCCGCGTCCACGGGGACCGGCGGCGGGTCGAGGAGATCAGCCTGTTCGCCCACGGCGAGGCGCTCGGCGTCACGGTCAGCAGCCAGGAGGACAACGACCTCCCCTCCGAGTCCGACCTCCGCGCCCGGCTCATCGCGCTGATGGGCGGCCGCGCCGCCGAGGAGCTGCTGTTCCACGACGTCACCGGCGGCGCCTCGAACGACTTCGAGAAGGCGACCCAGATCGCGACGACGATGGTCACCCGGTTCGGCATGGGTCGCGACCCCGAGGCGGCCGAGTACGGCAGCTCCGGCCGCGGCGTCCTGTCGCTGCTCGTCCCGCGCACGGGCTCGAACCTGCCGTCCGAGGTCCAGCCGGCTGCCACCCGCGCGATCCGCGCGATCCTCGACCAGGCGTACGTCGACGCGTGCGAGACGCTCGCCGAGCACCTCGACACGCTGCGCCGCATCGCCGCGTTCCTCGTCGAGGAGGAGCGCGTGGATGGCGAGACGTTCGAGGAGCTGTTCGAGGGCCGGATGGATGTCGCGACCGCCGGCGGGGAGTGGCGCCCGGCCACGGCCCGCCCGCGCGAGTGGAGCGACGTGATCCCGTTCCGCGACCGCCGGTTCCGCCGCGAGACGCCCGCGGGCGCGCCCGCCGCCACGACCGACAGCGTCGACCGACCTCCGGCCCGCGCCGGCGCCCCTCCTCCCGATGTCCGTTCCCGCTGCAGCCGCCGCGGCCAGCGGACCCGCCGACCCCGGCGCGGTCGGCGAGGCGTCCAGCGCCCGCGCCGACGCCACCACCTCCAGGGAGACCACTCCGGGACCGGGAGAGGGCGCGAGCACCGTCGCGACCTCGGGCACACCGGTCACGAAGCCGGGCTCCGGCACCTAGCGTCGCGCGTCCGCGAGGGCACCCGGCTCCGGCCGAGAGGGAACCCCCGCGGACGCGCCGACGCGATCGCTTGCTCAGGGACCCGGGTCGAGGCGACGCCGCCGGGCAGCCGCCGACCGGGGAGCCGGCGGGGAGGGAGAGCGGCGGCGGCCGGAGGGGGAACGTGCGACTCGGGGAGGGGAGAGGCGGCCGCCGCCTGCTGGCACTCTGCGCCGCCCGCCGTTGCCGCCGGGCCGCCCGCGCCGGTCGCGACGTCACAGCCGCATGCCGGGGACGTGACGGATTCGACGAGCCGGCGCGGCTACGGCGCCTCGAGCCCGTGCGCCTCGAGGAACGGCTCGTCGTGGAGGATCGTCGCGGTCGAGCCGTCCGCCACGATCACGCCGCCGTCCATCACGATCGTCCGCGGGAACACCTCCGCCACCAGGCGCATGTCGTGGGTCGACACGAGCATCGTCTGCTCGAGCGCCCGGAGCAGCCCGATGAGCTCGCGCCGGCCACGCGGATCGAGGCCCGCGGACGGTTCGTCGAACACGAGGATCGACGGGTCCATCGACAGCACGGTGGCCACCGCCACCCGCTTCCGCTGGCCCAGCGACATCCGGTGCGGCACCCGCCGGTCGAAGCCGGCCATCCCGACCGAGGCGAGCGCCGCCTCCACCCGCCGGTGGACCTCGTCCACGCCGAGGCCCATGTGGAGCGGCCCGAACGCGACATCGTCGAACACGGTCGGGCTGAACAGCTGGTCGTCGGGGTCCTGGAACACGAGCCCGACCTCGCGCCGGACCTCGCGGATCGTCGGCTTGCCCACGGCCAGGCCGGCGACCCGGACGTCCCCGTGGTTCGGGACGAGCGTGCCGTTGAGCTGGAGCATGAGCGTGCTCTTGCCGGCGCCGTTCGGGCCGACGAGCGCGACCTTCTCGCCGTCCTCGATCCGCAGGTCGACGCCGCGCAGCGCCTCGAACCCGTCGGGGTAGCGGAAGTGGACGTGGGCGAGCTCCACCGTCCCGCGGCCGGACAGCGGCGCCGTGCCGCCGTCGCGCTCGTGCTCGTGGACGTGCGGATGCGCGTGCGGCGCCGAGCCCCCGTGGGCGTGCTCGTGCGCGTGGAGGTGCGCGTGCCCGTGCGCCTCCTCGTGGGCGTCGTGGGCGTCAGCGGCCTCGTCCGCCTCGCGCGTCGCGCCGTCGGTCACAGCTTCGGCAGCCAGGTGAGCGCGACGAGCTCGAACGCGACGAGGAACAGGAGGAGGGCGACCAGCCAGCCGATCTCGACCCGGCGCAACGGCCGCGCGTGGAGGTGGCGGAAGGTGCCCTCGAACCCGCGCGCCTGCATCGCGGCGTAGATCCGCTCGCTGCGCTCGTACGCCCGGAGGAACAGCGAGCCGACCATGCGGCCGGTGACCGTCGCCCGCCAGCGGATCGAGCCGCCGCTCGACGAGCCCGCCGGGCCGGCGGCGGACCGCGCGTCGCGAGCGCGCAGCATCCGCGAGCCCTCTTCGGTGAGCACGGCGAGGTAGCGGTACATGAACGAGATGATCGCGACGATGATGCTGGGCAGCCGGAGCGCCCGGAGCGCGTCGACGAGGTCATGGAACGGCGTCGTGAACGCGAGCAGCAGCGCGACCTGCACCGACAGCCACGAACCGATGACGATCGTCAGGAACCGCCGGATGCCCTCCGCCGAGATCGTGAGGTCGAGCGGGCCGAGCGTGATCGTCGCGATGATCTGCTCCTGGACGGTGAAGATCAGCGGGAACGCCGCCAGCGTGAACGGCAGCGCGATCACGGCGCTGCGGGACAGCCGGAACGGCCCGAGGCCGGCCGTCGCCGAGCACGCGACGAGGACGAGCCACACGACGCCGAGCGCGAGGAACGACCCGATCGGGAGGAGCGAGATCATCAGGATCGTCCCGATCGTGAGGATGAACTTGATCCGCGCGTCGGCGCGATGGAACGGGCTGTCGCCCTCGACGTAGCGATCGAGCTCCAGCGCGCGGCGCTCCTAGGCCTTGCGGCGGGCGAGGACGCGCCCGACCAGGAACACGACGACGAGCAGGATGCCGACGCCGAGCAGGCCGGACAGGACCGTCGACACGGCCGGGTCATCGATGCCCGGGATCCCGTAGTCGCCCAACAGCCCGCCCACGACGTTCTGCGCCTGGCCGATGAAGCCGGTGTCCTCGGCGACCCGCTCGAGGCCGTCCGGGTCGGACGACGCGAGCGGCGCGAACACGACGACGACGAGCGCGACGATCGCGATCCCGATCACCCACCACCAGCGCCCGATCCGGGTGCGCGAGGGCTGGCCGGGTTGCGGCTTCGAGGGGTTGGTCGAATCGGACATGGGTCGGCCCTACGCGGCGCGGGCGGCCGTCGCGCCGGTCGCGGACGAACCGCCGGCCGAGGCGCGGGCGGCGCGATCGGGCCGCAGGTTGAGCAGGTCGGGGCGGGTGGCCGTGATGAACGCGAGCGCCGCGGCCGTGATCAGGGCCTCGCCGACGCCGATGAAGGCGTGGACGCCGAGCATCGCGGGCAGGACCACCTCCAGCGGGCTCGTGCCGGACGCGGCGAGCATCAGCGACATCGAGACGGCGGCCAGCATCACGGACAGCCAGCCGGCGATGCCCGCGGCCGGCACGCGGCCCCGGTCCTCGCCGCCGAACAGCGTCGCCAGCGTGCGGTAGATCCAGTACCCGCCGAGCGTCCCGATGATCCCCATGTTGAAGATGTTCGCGCCCATGACGACGAGCCCGCCGTCGGAGAACACGAGGCCCTGCACCGCGATGACGCTCGCCATCACGAGCGTGGCGGCCCACGGACCCAGCAGGACCGCTGCGAGGACGCCGCCGAGGAGATGGCCGGACGTCCCGCCGGCGACCTGGAAGTTGAACATCTGGGCCGCGAAGATGAACGCGGCCATCACGCCCATCAGCGGGACCATCTTCTCGTCGATCTGGCGGTTGGTCTTGCGCACCGCGATGCCGATCACGATGGCCGAGATCGCCCAGAACAGCAGCGAGATCGGGACGCTGAGGAAGCGGTCGGCCGCGTGGAGCGCGGGCTCGAGGCCCCCGGTCACGGGCGCAGAGGCGACGGAGAGGAAGGGCATGGGACGCGGACTCCGGCGATGCGTGGTGCGGTACGGAGCATGCTAATTGCACGGCGTCGCTGATGCAAGACCTTGCAACAACGAACTCCTCCACCCATACTGCGCGCCATGACCCGAACCGGATCAGCCGCCGATGCCGCGGCGCTCGAGCGCGCCGCCGTGCCGTGGGACGGCATCCGCGAGCAGCTCCGTGCGCGCGGCCTGCGCTGGACGCCCCAGCGCCGCGCGCTGATCGAGGTGCTGCTCCAGAGCGACGGCCACGTGACCGGCGCCGAGCTCGTGGATCGCTGCCGCGCCGCGGATCCCACCACCGTGCCGTCGACCGTGTACCGGACGCTGGACGTGCTCGAGGAGCTGGGCGTCGTGCGCCACGCGCACGGCGTGGACGGGCGCGAGGAGTTCCACGTGTTCCCGGTGACCGACCACGGGCACCTCTACTGCACCAACTGCCACGGGGCGTGGGAGGTGGGGCCGGACGAGGCCGGGCCGCTGCTCGAGGCGATCGAGCGGTCACGCGGCTTCCGGGTGCAGCTCTCGCACCTGTCGATCGCAGGGCTGTGCCGCGAGTGCGCGGAGTCATCCGCCGGCTGACCTGGCGCGAATGACAGGCATGCAGACGACACACCGATTCGCCGGCCGCGTGCCGGACGGCGTCGTGCCGATCATCCCCGGTCCCGGGCCAGGAGTCCGTCTGGGACTACCCGCGGCCGCCGCGCGTCGAGCCGGTCGCCGCACGGATCCGGGTGATCGTGGACGGCGTGACGGTCGCCGACACGACCCGCGCGATGCGCGTCCTCGAGACGTCCCACCCGCCGGTCTACTACGTGCCCCGCGACGACGTCCGAGCCGGCGCGATCCGCCCGGCCAACGGCTCGAGCGTGTGCGAATGGAAGGGCGTCGCGAGCTACTGGTCGATCGTCACGCCCGGGCGCCGGATCGAGCGCGCCGCCTGGTCGTACGAGGATCCGAGCCCGGGCTTCGAGGCGATCGCCGGCCATCTCGCGTTCTACGCCGGGCTGGTGGACGAGGCCTGGGTCGGCGACGAGCGGGCGACGCCGCAGCCCGGTGGCTTCTACGGCGGCTGGGTCACGGCACCGATCGTCGGGCCGGTCAAGGGAGAGCCGGGCAGCTGGGGCTGGTAGCGGTCGCGGCGCCGGCGGGCTAGCGAGCCGCCTCGAGCACGGCGTCCGAGAACCGGGGCCACGCCTCGATCGCCCAGGCGCCGAACGTCCGGTCGGTGAGCGCGACGAGCGCGAGACCCGCGTCCGGGTCGATCCACACGAACGTGCCGCTGCCGCCGAAGTGCCCGAACGTCCGCGGGGAGTTGCCGCTCCCCGTCCAGTGCGGCGTCTTGCCGTCGCGGATCTCCGGCCCGAGCCCCCAGTCGTTGGCGTCCTGCAGCCCGAACCCGGGGAGGATGCCGCGCAGCTCGGGGAACGCGACGGTCGTCGGCCGATGGCCGTGAGCGGAGCCGTCACCAGCCGCGGGGTGAGCAGCTCGAAGGCGAGCGCCTCGAGGTCGCGTAGCGTCCCGACGAGGCCCTGTGACGGCGGCCCGACGAGCCGCGCGCCGGTCATCCCGAGCGGCTCGAGGAGCCAGTCGCGCAGGAGCACGCCGAACGGCTGGCCGGCCGCGGCCTCGACGCTCGCGGCGAGCGCGTCGTAGCCGGTGTTCGAGTAGATCCGCGTCCGGGCCGGCGGCGACACGACGGTCGCGTCGTCGAACGCGAGGCCCGAGGCATGGGCGAGGAGATGGCGCACGGTCGAGCCCGGTGGCCCGGCCGGGTCGTCGAGCGAGACGAACCCGCGATCCACGGCGATCAACGACGTCCAGGCGGTCGCGAGCTTCGTGACCGAGGCCCAGGGCAGCGCCGCGTCGCGCGAGCCGCGTTCCGCGACGAGGCCGTCACGGTCGAGGAGCGCCACGCCGCACCGTCCCGCGCCCCAGGCGTCGGCGGCGGCGAGGACGTCGCGGTCGAACTCGCGGCCGGACCGCGGGAGCGCCATCGACGCGGCTACTCGATCGTCGGGACGCCCAGGATGTTGAACCCGCCGTCGACGTAGACGACCTCGCCGGTCACGGCGCTCGACAGGTCCGAGGCGAGGTACAGCGCGCTCTTGCCGACGTCCTCGATCGTGATGTGCGAGCGCAGCGGCGCGATCTCGTTGAACGGGCCGTAGAGCTTGCGGAAGCCCGAGATGCCGCCCGCGGACAGCGTCCGGATCGGGCCCGCGGAGATCGCGTTGACGCGGATGCCGTCCGGCCCGAGGTCGGCGGCGAGGTACCGGACCGACGCCTCGAGCGCGGCCTTCGCCACGCCCATCACGTTGTAGTGGGTGACGACCTTCTCGGCGCCGTAGTAGCTCAGCGTCAGCACGCTCGAGCCGCGGTGGAGGTACGGCCGTGCCTCGCGGGTGAGCGCCACGAGCGAGTAGGCGGACACGTCGAGCGCGGTCGCGAACCCGTCGCGCGACGTGTCGACGAACAGGCCGTCGAGGTCCTCGCGCTTCGCGTACGCGACGGCGTGCACGAGGATGTCGATCTCGCCGTGGGCCGCGTGCCACTTGTCCATGACGGCCTTGATCTGCTCGTCGGACTGGATGTCGCACGGCTCGACGAACGTGGCGCCGATCGATTCGGCCAGCGGGCGGACGCGCCGCTCGATGAGGCTCTCCACCGACGAGAAGCCCACGGTCGCGCCCGCCTCGTGGAAGGCCTTCGGCGATCCCCCAGGCGATCGAGTGGTCGTTCGCCACGCCGAAGATCAGCGCCTTGCGCCCGTCAAGCAATCCCATCCAGCGGCTCCTCGCTCGGTCTGTCGTGTCAGCCGTGCATGATGCCCGACCGCGTGCCACCGGACGGCGCCGGTCCGTGCGCGCGTGCACGGGTTGGCCGGCACCGGCGCTCGGTACGGCGCGCGGATTCGGCAGGCCGCTGCAAGCAGGACGGTGCCGCCGTGCTGGCGCCCGTGCCCGCCGATTGGGTCCAATCGAGGGTAACCGGACACCAACGGGGACCTTGCCCAATGCAGCAGCATCGAGACACCGGCCGGCTCGCCGGGTTGTTCACACCGAGCCAGCGATCGACCGCCCCGCGCGAGCGGACGGTCCAGCTCGTCTGCAACCCGGCCGACGACGACACGTTCCGCGCCGTCGCCGAGTCGACCCTCGCCACGGGCGTCGCGAGCCCCGCGGGCCTCCAGCGCCTGCTCGAACCCCGCTATCCGCACGTCGTGGTCCGCGCCCGCGGCCTGTCGAACGAGGACTTCGACGCCTGGTACGTCTATCGCGACGGCAGCTGGGTCCGATCGGGCACGGCCAGCGCCGCCGGACGCGCATGAGCGACCTCCAGGAGGACCTCGACGCGACCGTCGAATCGGTCGTGCTGGACGCTGAGCGGCTGATCGCCGTCGAGCGCGAGAAGCAGGCGGCGGCCGGCACGATCCGCGGCGACCGGCTGGGCGACGAGGCGAAGCGGCTGTCGAGCTCGATCGCGCGCAAGGTCCTGGTCCAGGACGAGATCGCGGACAAGCTCGCCGAGCGCGCTGACTAGCGAGCGGTTCGCCGGCGAGTAGCGCTTCAGGCGGGCGGGCGCGTGACCCTGATGTCGTCGACGCCCGCGTCGATCGTCGATGCGCCGGCCGCGTCCACCGCCTCGAACCGGATCCGGATCGCCTGGCCGGCCCACGGATCCAGCGACACCGAGGCCGAGGTCCAGGCGCCCGCCACGACCGATGCCGATCCCGTCCGCTCCCAGACCACCGTCTGGCCGCCGTCCTGTCCCTCGACGATCGCGCGCAGGTGGTCCGCGGAGGACGCGCTCGCCGCGTGCCCGAGGAACCAGCGGAAGAACAGCCGCTGCCCGGCCGCGCCCGGCAGCTGGATCTGCGGCGAGCGGATCGTCGTGCGGCCATCGAGGTCGTACGCGGAGGGGCGATCGCCGGCAAGGCGGCCAGTCACGAACGCCGAGATGCCGGAAGGGGTCGTCGTGGGCTGGAGCGTGACGCCCGACACGCGCGTCCCCGACGGGTTGCCGCGCGCCCAGCGGGCCGACGCCGGTGCCGTGTCCGTCCCGTCCGGGTTCACCGTCCAGCCTCGCGAGACCTCCAGGTCGTCGTCGAACGCGCCGCAGCGGGCCTCGCGCACGGCCGCGCTCACGACCGCCAGCGGACACCAGGCCCGCTCGAGCAGGTACAGGACCGCGTCCTTGTTGCGGCCCGGTCTCGGACGCGATCGCGGTGTCCTTCGGATAGTCGACCGCGGACAGCTCGACCGTGAACGCGGCGAGCCGGTACGGTGCCGAACAGCCAGTCCGCCGTCGTGCCCGACGCGACATACAGGTCGCTCGCCTGCATCGGCTTGTAGCCGTTCCGGACGCCATCGCCTTGCCGATCGTCACCAGCGCCGCCCGGTCCTGGCTCGTCATGTCCGACGGGAGGTTGGCGGTCGTCGCGGCATACGGCCACATCACGTAGCGGCCGAACTCGTGGAACGAGACCGCCACCTTGATCTGCTGCCGGCCGCCGATGACCCGGCTGCGGATGAAGTCGCGGACGGCGCGCGTCTCGGGCGCCGAGAACGCGGAGGCGCCGCGGTACTTCGATGACGACGGGCTGGAGCTGGACCCCGAGCCGCCCCAGCGATAGCCGTAGTTGCGGTTGAGGTCGGTGCCGATGGCGGTCGTGCCGGCGCTCGGCTGGCGGTTCTTGCGCCAGTTGCGGAGGGTGCCGGAGCCGTAGTCGTACGCCTGGCCGTCGGGGTTGACGGCGAACACGATCCAGACCTCGGTCCGGTCCACGATGCCCGTGATCCGGCTGTCGGAGCCGTAGCCCTCGGCGAGCCAGCGGAGGGTCCGGATCGTCATCTCGACGCTCATCGGCTCGTTGCCGTGGGTCAGCCCGTCGATGTACGCCTCGGGCTCGGCCTCGTCGGTCGCCACGTTGTCGGACACCTTGGCCGCCAGCAGCTCGCGGCCCTGGTGGCTGTCGCCGATCGAGAACGTCCGGACGATCGACGGATGGGCAGCGGCGATCGCGTCGACCGCGGCGACCATCTCGGCGTGCGTGTGGAATCCCTTGTAGCCGGCCGGATAGTCGGTCGCGGCGGCGGCGGGGCGGGGGAGCGCGAGGCCCGAGGCAACGAGCACCAGGGCGAGGGCGGCGGCCATGCGCGGCATGGGTGCAGTCTGCGGGATGTGGGCCGGCCGCCGCGATGCCCCGGGCGTCCGGTGGGTCGCTGGCCCCTTCGGCCGATCGCCGGGAGTAGAGTGGCCCGCAACGTCTTGCCTTCACGCGCATCGCCCGATCTCGCGACGCGCCTGCACGGGAGAGCCCACCGAATGACCGCCGAGCGGATCAAGATCACGTACGCGACCCTGCGTGCCGACAACGAGGAGCTGCAGCAGCAGTACGAGGCCGGGCTGGAGCGGGCGAAGGCGCGGCTGGGCCAGGTCCACCGTAACGTCATCGACGGCGCGGAGCGCGACGGCGACGGCACGTTCGAGGTCCGCTCGCCGATCGACACCGACATCCTCGTCGGCACGTTCGCGAAGGGCACCCGGGCCGACGTCCAGGACGCGATCGCGGCCGCCCGCCGCGCGCAGCCGGCGTGGTTCCGGCTCGGCTGGGAGCGGCGGCTCGAGATCCTCAAGGCGGCCGCGGAGCTCATCAGCGAGCGCCAGATGGAGTACGCCGGGCTCATGGCCGTCGAGGTCGGCAAGACCCGCCTCGAGGCGCTGGGCGAGGTCGAAGAGGCCGCCGACCTCATCCGCTACTACGCGAAGACGGCCGAGGACAACGCGTTCTACGACCACCCGATGGACAACCTCGGCGACGCCGCGGTCCACACCCGGTCGATCCTCCGCCCGCACGGCGTGTTCGCGGTGATCAGCCCGTTCAACTTCCCGATGGCGCTCGCCGTCGGGCCGTCGGCGGCCGCGATGATGGCCGGCAACTCGGTCGTGTTCAAGCCGGCCTCCGCGTCGGCGATGACGGCGGTCGCGATCGCCGAGGCGTACCGCGATGCGGGCGTGCCCGACGGGGTGTTCAACCTCGTGATGGGCCCCGGCGACACGGTCGGCGACGAGCTCCAGACGAACCCGGGCATCGACGGCATCGTGTTCACGGGCTCGTTCGAGGTGGGCTTCGAGCTGTTCCGCACGTTCTCGACGCGCTGGCCGCGGCCGTGCGTCGTGGAGATGGGCGGCAAGAACCCCGCGATCGTGCTCCGCAGCGCCGACCTCGAGGAGGCGGCCGAGGGGATCATGCGCTCCGCGTTCGGCTACAGCGGGCAGAAGTGCTCCGCGAACAGCCGCGTGTACGTCGAGCGCCCGGTCCACGACGAGCTCGTCCGGCTGCTCGTCGAGAAGACCGAGAAGCTGGCCGTGGGCGACCCGCTGCCGCGGACCGCGTTCACCGGCCCGGTCATCGACGAGCGCGCGGTCAACCGCCATCAGCAGGCCGTCGCCGAGGCGCGTCGCGACGGCACGGTGTTCACCGGCGGCGAGCGGCTCACCGACGGCGTCCTGGCGCGCGGCTTCTACGTCGAGCCGACGGTCGTCGGGCTGCCGACCAGCCACCGCCTGTTCCAGGACGAGCTGTTCGCGCCGTTCACCGCGGTCGCGCCGATCGACTCGCTGGACGAGGCGCTCGCCCTCGCGAACGACAACATCTACGGCCTGACGGCGGGCGTGTACTCCGAGGACGAGGCCGAGGTGCAGCGGTTCCTCGACGAGGTCCACGCGGGCGTCCTGTACGTCAACCGGCGCGCCGGCGCGACGACCGGCGCGTGGCCGGGCGTCCAGGCGTTCGGCGGCTGGAAGGGCTCCGGCTCGACCGGCAAGTCCGGCCTGTCGATGTACTACGTCGCGCAGTTCCTCCGCGAGCAGAGCCACACGATCGTCGACTGACGGTCGTCGGCCGGGAACCGGCCCGGCGCGAGCGGTGTACCAGCCACGTCGACACGTCCCGACGGAGGCTTCACATGACCCGCTGGCTTCGCGCGCTCCTGGCGCCCCTCATCGCCGCCCTCGCGCTTCCGGTCGCGCTCCTCGTGGCGCCGGGCGTCGCGCTGGCGGGCGATCCCTGCTTCCACGACTTCGCCATGCCGGCGCGCACGGCGTCGACGTCGCCCGCGGTAACGGCGCTCGACTGCGCGTTCGCGCCGACCATCACCAGTGTCCCGGTCGGCACGACCGTCACGTTCTAGAACGGCAGCGGCTTCACGCACCTCGTCACCGGCGCCAACCAGGAGTGGGGCTCCCGGGACGAGGAGCTGGCCGCGACCGGCTCCGTGGCGTACACCTTCGACAAGGCGGGCATCTTCCCGTACGCCTGCGCGCTCCATCGGGGCATGGTCGGGGCCATCGTCGTCGGGGCTGACAGCGCCGCCCTGATCGCCCCCGGCAGCGGCGACGCGGCGCCGGCGGCGGCAAGCTCGACGGCTCCGGTCGCCTCGGACCAGCCGATGGACGGCAGCCGGATCGCGGTCGCGGCGATCGCCGGCGCGCTCATCGCGCTCGCGCATCGCGTGGCTCGTCCGCGGCGTTCGCCGCCCGCCGGTGGTGAAGGAGATCAGCAGCTAGCCCGACGGCTGGCGCACGAGCGCGTAGACGGGGACGTCGTCGCCGACGGTGTACGTCGCGATGACGTCCCAGCCGCGACGCCCGTAGTACGCGACGTTGCGCTCGGTGAACGTCTCGAGGTAGCAGGGGAGGCCGGCCGCGTCGGCAGCCCGGTGCCCGTGCTCGATGAGCCGCGAGCCGATACCCGTCCCCTGGGCCTCGGGCAGGACGCCGAAGAAGTCGAGCCGCAGGTGGGGCCATCGGCGCGAGCAGCCCGTGCTGGCGCTCCAGCTCGCCGGTCATCGCGAGCACGCGCGCCGCGGCCGGCGTCCCCGAACGTGGCCATGGCCTCGTCCCAGCCGGCCGCCTGCATCGCCTGTCTCGCTCGGGCCGTGCGTCTCGGGACCGAACCAGGTCGCGACGCCGGTCACGCCGCCGCCATCCGGCACGACGAGGTCGCCGCCATCGGCGATCGCGGCCCGGACCCAGGCGCCGAAGAAGCTCGGCAGGATCGCCGCCCGCCGCACCCGATCGGGCTCGAAGATCACGGCTCCCGGATCGTCGAGGAACGCGGCCGTGAGGACGTCGGCGATCGCCGTCGCATCGGCGGGTCGCGCGCTCCGGATCGCCTGCATCCGCGCAGTATCCCCGACGGCCGCTCTGCTATTCTCGGTATGCACTCTGCATAACATCTATGCGTTACCGACGCTGAAGGAGAGCCCATGTCAACGCCGCTGCAGGCGCGTTCCGTCCCGCACATCGTGACCGAGCTGCCGGGGCCGAAGGCGCGCGCCCACGTCGAGTTCGACCACGCGTGGACGAGCCCCAGCCTGCCGCGTGCGTACCCGATCGTCCCGGTCCGCGGCGAGGGCTGCGCGATCGAGGACATCGACGGCAACGTGTTCCTCGACTTCGCCGCCGGCATCGCCGTCAACTCGACCGGCCACAGCCACCCGGACGTCGTCGAAGGCGATCCAGGACCAGGCCGCGAACCTGCTCCACATGTCGGCCAGCGACTTCTACCTGCCGATCTACGCCCAGGCCGCCGCGGAGCTCGCGCGCATCTCGCCGTTCCGCGGCCCGGCGCGCACGTTCATCGGCAACAGCGGGGCCGAGGCGGTCGAGGCCGGCCTCAAGCTCGCCCGGTACCACACGCGCCGCCAGAACGTGATCGCGTTCCTCGGCGCGTTCCACGGCCGGACGATGGGCGCGGTGAGCCTGACCGCCAGCAAGGCGAAGTACCACGCGCACTTCGGGCCGCTGCTGCCCGGCGTCTACCACGTCCCGTTCGGCAACCAGGGCCTGGACGAGATCGAGGGCCGGATCTTCAAGCGCCTGATGCCCGGCGACGAGTTCGCCGCGGTCATCGTCGAGCCGATCCAGGGCGAGGGCGGCTACGTCGTCCCCGAGGACGACTTCCTGCCGCGGCTGCGCGACCTGTGCGACCGCCACGGGATCCTGCTCATCGCCGACGAGGTCCAGTCCGGCGCCGGCCGCACCGGGAAGATGTGGGCGATCCAGCACTGGGACGTCGAGCCCGACATCCTCCTGACCGCGAAGGGGATCGCGTCCGGGATGCCGATCGGCGCGATGATCGCGAAGGCCGACGTGATGAGCTGGGGCCCCGGCGCCCACGGCTCGACGTACGGCGGCAACCCGGTCGCGCTCGCCGCGCTCATGGAGACGATCCGGCTGCTCGAGGGCGGCCTGATGGCCAACGCCCAGATCCGCGGCCGCGAGATCATGGACGGCCTGGCGCCGCTCCTCGACCGGTTCCCGGGGATCGTCCGCGACGTCCGTGGCAAGGGCCTGATGATCGGCATCCAGTTCGACTCCGGCGAGACCGCCGAGGCCGTCCAGATGCAGGCCTTCGACCGCGGCCTGCTCGTCCTCGAGGCGGGCGACGACTGCGTGCGGATGTCGCCGCCGCTCGTCGTGTCGCAGGCCGAGGCCGAGACCGCCGTGCGGCTGTTCATCGACAGCGTCGCCCACGTCGCCGCCAACCGCGGCGCGGACGTCCGCGAGGTCGCGCAGTCCGCGGCCCAGGGGCTGTCCGTGCCGGGCGTCGAGTCCGCGGGCTGACCGTCCGGCGGGTTCGCCGCCGTCCGCATCGATAGACAGCCGATAACCCGGCAGCACGCCCACGACGGGCGGCCGATATCGCGCATTGCGCGACCCTTGGCTGCCGTGAGCCTCGTCCTCGTCGTCTCGCGCCCGCCTCGCCCGGCACCCGCCCTCGCGTCGGTGCTGGAGGCCGTGCGCGCCCCGTTGACCCGGGCCGACGGCGACGCGCGCGCCCGCCGCGCAACCCGACCCCGCCGATGCCGCCGCGGCCGATGCCGCGAGCCGGACCGACGTCTGGCGCGCCGTCCGGGACGAGGTCGCGAACCTGCGCGACGTGCCCGCCGGCGCCGTGACGCCGGGCAAGCTGGACGTCCTCGCGGCCGCGATCTCCGAGGACGACGACGACCCGACGGTCCAGTACGCCGCGACGGCCGACGAGGCGATCGAGGCGGTGCGCGCGCGGATCGACGACGGTGCCGCCGCGGTCGCCGTCGTGCCGGTGGGCCTCGCGGTCGACGACGCCGAGGGCAGCCTCCGCGACCCGGACCTGCTGGAGCTGCACCGGCGGCTGGACGAGGTCGGGCGCGAGCACCCGGACGTGGAGCTCCAGTACGTGGGCCCGCCGTTCGACCACGCCCCCGCGCTCGAGGCGGCCGTCGCCGCGCTCCGGCCCGCGGGCTCGGAGGAGCCGGCCCTGCTGGCGGGGGCGATCGACCGCGCGTTCGAGGGCGACCTCGACCGGTTCGCGCGGTTCATGGCGGCGCTCCAGGCCGGCGTCCCGGCCGGGACGCGGCTCGTGCTCCGCGGCTCGTCGGTCCAGGGCAGCAGCTACAAGACGGGCGAGCCGTTCGACGCGCGCGGGCCCGGCACGAGCGACCTCGACATCGTGCTCATCGGCGACGAGGCCATGGCGGCCTGGGAACCCGAGGCGTTCTATCTTCCGGGGGTGAACACGCAACCGCTGTACGACGACGCGCGCGACATCGCGAGCCCGACGCTCGAGCAGGCCCGCGCCGCGGCGCAGGCGGTCGCGGGCCGGCCCGTCGCCCTGCAGGCGATGACGCGCTGGTTCCTCGACCTGCGCTCCGGGCTCCAGGGCACGCCGTACGTCGTCCTCGGCGGCTGACGCCGGACCCCGGAGCCACCCGTGCCCGACGGCGGACCCCTGCGCCTCGTCTCCTACAACATCCGGTTCGGCGGTGGCAGCCGGCTCGCGTTCATCGGCGCGGTCCTCGCGTCGCTGGAGCCCGACGTCGTCCTGCTCCAGGAGGCGACGGATCCGGTCGCCGTGGACCGGATCGCCAAGGCGGCCGGCCTCCCGCACGTCTACCGGCGGCCGGGCTGGAGCGTGGCGGCCGCGACCCGCGAGCCGTTGCGCGGGCACGAGTGGCACCGGCCCGGCCGCTCGCGCGGCTTCCTCGAGCTGTCGCCGGTCGGGGAGCCGCGGATCCGGCTCATCGGGCTCCACCTGCCGGCCGGGCTGTCGGCGCGCGGCGAGCGGGCGCGGCTGCGAAGCGTCGACTCGCTGCTCGAGTGGGCGGGCGGCGCGGCCGACGACAACACGATCCTGATGGGCGACCTCAACTCGGTCGCGCGCGGCGACGTCCCGCGGGTCGCGGCGATGCCCCTGTGGCTGCGCCTGCTGCTCCGGTTCGACGGCGGCATCCGCACCGATGTCCAGGACCGGCTCGCCGCCGCCGGCTGGATCGACGCGTTCCGGCATCTCCACCCGGACGATCCCGGCTTCACGCTGCCGGCGCTCGAACCGCAGATCCGGCTCGACTACGCGCTCGTGCCGCCGCAGCTGCTGCCCGTCGGTGACGGTGTGCGCGCCGGCGCTCGACGCGCCGCTGGTCGCCCGGGCGTCGGACCACCTGCCGCTCGTCACGGTCCTCGGGTCCTGACCCTCCGCTAGACTGGGCGGGCTTCATTCACGGTGCATGGATCTGATGCAGTGGAGGGTCCGGCAAGCCCATGCCCGGCAAGGTGGCGACGATGCGCGACGCGGTGGCGGACCTCGTCCGCGACGGCGATACCGTCGCCATCGAGGGGTTCACCCACCTCATCGGGTTCTCCGCGGGCCACGAGATCATCCGCCAGCAGAAGCGCGACCTGACGCTCGCCCGGATGACCCCCGACGTGATCTACGACCAGATGATCGCGGGCGGGGTCGCGAAGAAGCTCATCTTCAGCGTGGCTCGGCAACCCCGGGGTCGGTGGGCTCAACGCGATCCGGCGGCGGATCGAGCCGGCCTCGGTCGGGGAGGGGACGGCGCTCGAGGTCGAGGAGTACAGCCACTTCGGCATGGTCGCCCGGTACACCGCGGGCGCGGCGAACCTGCCGTTCATGCCCCTGCGCTCGTACTTCGAGACCGACCTGCCGGCCGCGAACCCGCTCATCCGCCCGATCGCGTCGCCGTACTCGGACGAGACGGTCTACGCGGTTCCGCCGCTCAACCCCGACGTGACGATCGTCCACGCCCAGCGGGCCGACGCCAACGGCAACACGCAGATCTGGGGCCTGCTCGGCTGCCAGAAGGAGGCGGCGTTCGCCGCGGACCGGCTCATCGTCGTCGTCGAGGAGCTGGTCGACGAGTCGGTCGTCCGGGCGGACCCGAACCGGACGGTGATCCCGGGCCTGATCGTCGATGCGGTGGTGGTGGACCCGTTCGGGGCGCATCCCTCGTACGTCCAGGGCGCCTACGACCGCGACAACCGCTTCTACCTCGACTGGGACCCGATCAGCCGCGACGAGGACGCGCTCCAGGCGTGGCTCCGCGAGTGGGTCTACGACCTCCCGGACCGCGCGGCGTACGTCGAGAAGCTGGGGGCGGCGCGGGTCGAGGGCCTGCGGCCGGGTCCGGCGCCATCCGGCTCCGTCGACTACGGGAGCTACGGCTGATGGCCACGGTCCGCTACCTCGTGACCGACGTCGCCCGCGCCGCGGCGTTCTACCGCGACCTGCTCGAGTTCGAGGTCGTCGAGGAGCTGTTCCCGGCGTTCGCCCGCGTCCGCCATGGCGACCTCGACCTGTGGCTCGCGGGGCCGACGTCGTCGGCCGCGCGGCCGCTGCCCGATGGCCGGCAGCCGGGCCCGGGCGGCTGGAGCCGTATCGTCATCGAGGTCGACGACCTGGACGCGTTCGTCGCGCGGCTCACGAACGTCGGGGTCAGGTTCCGCAACGAGGTCATGAGCGGCCCCGGCGGCAAGGAGATCATCCTCGACGACCCGGACGGCAACGCGATCGAGCTGTTCGAGGCACGCGAGTGAGCGGGGCGTTCTCGAAGTCCGAGATGATGATCGTCGCGGCCGCGCGCGAGCTCGCCGGCCAGCACGTGTGCTTCGTCGGCGTCGGCCTGCCGAACATCGCCGTCAACCTCGCCAAGCGGACGGTCGCGCCGGAGCTCGAGCTCGTCTACGAGGCGGGCGTGTTCGGGGCGCGGCCGGCGCGCCTGCCGCTGTCGATCGGCGACCCGACGATCGTGACCGGGGCGACCGCGGTCGTCTCGATGTTCGAGCTGTTCGCGTTCTACCTGCAGCGCGGCCTGATCGACGTCGGGTTCCTGGGCGCGGCGCAGATCGACAAGTTCGGCAACATCAACACGACCGTGATCGGCGACTACGACGCGCCGACGACGCGGCTGCCGGGCTCGGGCGGGGCGTGCGAGATCGCGATCAACGCCCGGAACGTGTTCGTGATCATGCGCCAGTCGTCGCGCTCGTTCGTCGAGCGGATCGACTTCCGGACCTCGCCCGGCAACCTCGGCGGCGCCGAGCAGGCCGAGGCGATCCGGCGCGCCGGCGGCTGGAAGGGCCGCGGCCCGTCGCGTCGTCGTCACGGACCTCGGGATCTGGCACTTCGACGAGACCGGGGAGATGCGGCTGGACTTCCTCCACCCCGGCGCCACGCTCGACGAGGTGCGCGCGACGATCGCCTGGGAGCCGCGGATCAGCCCCTGCGCTCGCGACGACGCCCGAGCCGACGGCGGAGGAGCTGCGCCTCGTGCGCGAGGAGCTGGACCCCGAGGGCGTCTACACGAAGTAGCGCCGTCGGGCCGCATGGGTCGCCGGGCGTTCCAACGGAGCGCAGGCGTCGGTTGGATGCCAAGCGTTCCGCCGAGCGGCAGTCGACGTCGGAGCGCCCGCGTTCCATGGAGCCCGGTACGCGCCACTTGGAACGCTGGCGATCCGGGCCGGGCTCGGCGACGGGCGTGCAGCGCGGCGCGACAGCGCTAGCTGAGCGGCGCGCCTCCGCGGCCGCACGACGAGGACCGGGCACGGCGCGTTGCGCACGACGAACTCCGACACGCTGCCCGAGGAGCAGCCGCCCGACGGGTCCGCGGCCGTGGCTGCCGACGAGGACCATGTCCGCGTGCTCGGCCTCGGCCGCCTCGACGATCACGTCGCCCGGGTCGCCCGTCCAGACGAGGAACGACACGTCGAGGCCCTCCTCGCGGCCGCGCGCCACGAGCGCCTGGGCGAGCTGCTCGCGGCGCTCGCGGACCTGGTCGACGCGAGCCCGGAACCGGCCGCCCGGCAGCTTGAGCGAGCCCGGGTCGATGACCGAGACGACGAGCAGCCGCGCGCCCAGCCGGCCGGCGAGGTCGAACGCCTCGTCCGTCGCGGACGCGGAGGCGTCGGCGAGATCGGTCGCGAGCAGCAGCAGCCGCGCGTCCCGGTCGGCCGCGGCGGGACCGGGCGGTCCGTCGCGGGCTCCCCGTGCATCGCCGCCATCACGATCCCGCCTAGGCGAGCAGCGCCTGGACGATCGTGTCCACGTCGGCCGCGGTGGGCACGACGAGGAGCAGGTTGACCATGCCGAACATCCCGTCGGCGCCCTCGACGTGGGGCAGGATGTGGCAGTGGAACGCCCACAGCCCGGGGCGGTCGACGTCGATGTTCACGTCCCAGCGCTCGCCCGGGCCGACGGTGATCGTGTCGGCGTCGTAGGCGGCGTCGCCCAGGTAGTAGCCGTCGCGCGCGACCACCCGCTGCGCGTAGCCGTGGCTGTGGAACGGGTGGTACATGATCCCCTCGTTCATGAACCGGACCCGCACGGTCTCGCCGACCGCGGCGAGGATCGGCACGACCGCCGGGAACCCGTGGCCGTTGATCGTGAACCCGCCCAGGACGTCGTTCGAGATCCAGACGTAGTCGCGATCGACGCGGTCGACGGGCCGCGGCTCGGCGGGGTCGACGATGAACGCGCCGAGGAGGCCGCGGCCGACCTGGTCCGTGGCGTTGTGGTGGGAGTGGTACATCATCGAGCCCGGCCGGTTGGCGGTGAACTCGTACGTGTACGACTCGCCGGGCGCGAACGGCTTCTGGGTCACGAACGGCACGCCGTCCTGGAAGAAGTCGTCGAACTCCACGCCGTGGAAGTGGACGCCGGTCGTCTCCTGCAGGTTGTTGGTGAAGATCGCGCGGACCTTGGTGCCCTGCGGGACGCGGATCGTGGGTCCCGGGGTCTGCCCGTTGTAGCCGAGGGCGGGGACCGTCGGCTTGAGCTCGTCGATCGACTGCTGGATCTCGTCGATGGAGATCCGGAACACGGTCCACTCGCCATCGGTCGTCGGCGTGAGCGGGTCGAGCACGTCGTTGAGGACCAGCTGCGGCACCTGCACGAACGCGGGCTTGACGAGCAGCTCGGGGTAGCCCTCGTCCACCGCGAGCATGTCGGCGATCTTCGCGTACGCCTCGGCGCCGAAGATGCCCTCGAGGGCGGGCGCGAGGTTGCCGATGAACCGCCGGACGACGGTGCGCGCGGCGACGTCGTGCTCGGTCCAGCCTGCGGGCAGGTTGGGGTCGGCGGACGCCGACGGCGCGACCGACGGGTCGGCCGATGCGGATGCCGAGGGGGCGACGCTCGCCGATGCCGCAGCCGACGCCGATGCCGCCGCAGACGCGGACGCGGACGCCGCGGGCGACGCCGGGAGCTGCGCGGCGCCGAAGCTCCACTGCGGGGTCGTGGCCGCCTGGCACGCGGCGACGGTGGCGGCGACCCCCGCGAGACCGGTGACGCCGGCGGCGCGGAGGAACCCGCGGCGGGACAGCGGGGAGGTCGTGAGCGCGGGACCCTCGGTGACGGTCGGGGGCGCGGGCTCGACGGGCTCGAAGGTGGTGGGTTCCACGGGCACGGGATCTCCGGTGTGGGGACGGCTTGCTGCACGCATGGTCACCGGGACACCCTCATCCGCGTAGTGACCAATGGCCCCATTGTGGCGGGTCTTGCGGAACTGGGTCGCGCGGGAGGCGCTGCTAGGCTGGCCTGGATGACCGAGTCCGTTCCCCGCGTCCTCGAGACGGAGCGGCTCGCGGCCCTTGACGCCGCCACGCGCGCGATCGCCGCCGAGCTCGACATCGAGCGCGTCCTGCAGCTGATCGTGGACCGCGTCCGGGAGCTCATCGGCGCGACCCATGCGGCCCTCGGCATCGCCGACGCCCGTGGCCACATGGAGCGGTTCATCACCAGCGGCATCACGCCCCAGGCACGGGCGGCGATCGGGGCCGCGCCGGAGGGCCACGGCCTGCTGGGCCTGATCATCCGCGACGCGCGGACGGTCCGGACCGCCGACATCGCCACGCACCCGGCGAGCTTCGGGTTCCCGCCCAACCACCCGGTGATGCGCTCGTTCCTGGGCGTGCCGGTGCTGGTCAAGGGCCGCTCCGTCGGGAACCTGTATCTCACCGACAAGGTGGGCGGCGAGTTCGATGCCGACGACGAGCGGCTGCTCGAGATGTTCGCTGTCCATGCCGGGATCGCCATCGACAACGCGCGACTGCACGACCAGGTCCAGCGGCTGGCGGTGGTGGAGGAGCGGGAGCGGATCGGCAAGGACCTCCACGACGGGATCATCCAGGCGATCTACGGCGTGGGCCTGTCGCTGGAGGAGGTGCTCGACCTGGTCGAGGACGAGGCGGGCCGGGCGGAGGCCGTCCAGCGCGTGGACCACGCCATCGACTCGCTCAACCTCGTCATCTCCGACATCCGCTCCTACATCCTGCGGCTCCGGCCGGCCCTGGCCGGCGAGGAGGACCCGGTCGAGGCGCTTGCGCGGTTCACCGAGGAGCTGGGCATCAACGCCGTCGTCGACCTCGACGTGGATCTCGAGGGTGGGGCCGACCGCCTCCGCTCGATGCCCCCGGACCGCCGGTCGGACGTCCTGTTCATCGCCCGCGAGGCCCTGTCCAACGTCGCGCGTCACGCGGGTGCGACGCAGGCCGCGCTGGCGCTGCGGGCCGACGGCGATGACCTCGTGCTGGTCATCGAGGACAACGGGCGGGGGTTCGACCCCGACGCGCTCGACGGACCCGACGGCTTCGGGCAGCACCAGGGGATCGTCAACATGCGCGCTCGCGCCGAGGGCATGGGCGGCACGTTCGCCGCTCAGCGGCCGGTCGACAACGGCGCGCGTATCATCGTCCGGGTGCCCGTTGGCCCGTCCGCCGCAGCGGCATCCGGCGCTCGTCCCGTCCCGGCGACCGGAGAACCCACCCATGACTGACCAGTCAACCCGTCCGTTGCGCCTGCTCGTCGTCGACGACCACGAGGTCGTCCGCCAGGGGCTCGTGGCGCTGCTCGACCGCCGCGACGGGTTCCAGGTCGTCGCCGAGGCCGGCACCGCGGCCGAAGCCATCGAGCAGGCCCGCCGGTTCCAGCCGGACATCGTGGTGATGGACGTCCGGCTGCCGGACGGCTCCGGGATCGAGGCCACCCGCGAGATCCGCGCGGAGCTGCCCGCGACCCGCGTCGTGATGCTCACCTCGTACCCCGACGAGGAGGCCGTCCTCTCGGCGATCGTCGCCGGGGCGTCGGGCTACCTCCTCAAGCAGGTCCGCGCCCGGGACCTCGTGGCGGCGCTCGAGGCCGTCGGCCGCGGCGAGTCGCTGCTCGACCCCGCGGTGACCGAGAAGGTCCTCGAGCGCGTGCGGCGGATCGCGACCGGCACCTACACCGACGAGATGGCGAGCCTCACCGCCCAGGAGCAGAAGATCCTGCTGCTCGTGGCCGAGGGCAAGACGAACAAGGAGATCGCCGCGGAGGTCTTCCTGTCCGACAAGACGGTGAAGAACTACGTGTCGTCCATCCTCTCGAAGCTCAACCTCGAGCGGCGGGCGCAGGCCGCGGCGTTCGTCGCGAAGCACCGCTTCGACCGCGGCGGCGCATAGCCGCGCCGGCCGGCACGCTGCGGGAACGATCGATCGACACCCGGATGGAAGACGACCTCGTCGCCTGGGGCCGCGTGTTGCGGATCGAGACGACCGGCCACCGGACCGGCCAGCCGGCACGCGCCACGGTGGGCTACGTCGATCGTGGTCCCGACACCGTGGTTGTCGCGGCGGGGTCGGAGGACGCGGCGTGGGCCCTGAACCTGCTCACCGACCCGGCCTGCCGGGTCACGATCGGCGACGAGAGCTGGGCCGCTGTCGCGATGCCGCTCGAGGGTCCGGAGCACGCCGCCGCTGTCCGGGACCTGATCCTCCGCTATGGCACGCCGGCAGAGTCGCTCGGGTCCGGCCCGGCGTTCGAGCTGCGGCGGGTGGCGGTCTGACGCTCGCGCCTGTCACGCCTCGGCCGAGGCCGGCCGCCGCCACGGAAGCGCGCCGCGCGACCGCGCGACGATCACCCCGAGGACGCACAGCACGCCGCCGGCGATCGAGAGCAGCGGCGGGACCTCGTTGAGGATGAACAGGCTCATGACGATGACGATCGGCGGCACGAGGTAGGTCGTCGATCCGAGCCGTCCGGCGGTCGTCCGGCTGAGCGCATACGCCCAGGTCGTGAACCCGATCGCGGTCGGGAACAGCCCGAGGTAGACCATCCACGCGACGCTCTGCGGCTGGGCCGCCGACACGTCGGCGACGAGGCCTGGAAGGAACGGCAGGCAGGCGACCGCGCCGGTGAGGCAGGCCATCCAGGTCACCTGCGCCGCGGGCACCGCGCGGACCGCCGGCTTCTGGAGCGTGACGCCGCCCGCGTAGGCGACCGCGGCCGCGAGGCACAGCGCGATCCCGAGCGTCGCGTCGCCGCCGGGGACGGGCGCGGACGTCGAGGCGAACGCGATCACGATCGCGCCGATGAACGCGACGCCGATGCCGGACATGAGCCGCGGCGGGAAGCCCTCGCCGAGGAACAGGCCCGCGAACAGCGCGACGAGGATCGGCCCCACGTTGGTGAGCATCGATGCCGTGCCCGCGTCGACATTCCGCTCCGCCTCGTTGAGGGCGACGTTGTAGAACGCGAACCACAGCAGGCCGGACGCGACGATGAGCAGGAAGTCCCGGCGCGACGGGCGCACGAAACCGCGCGCGAGAACGAGCACGCCGAGCGCGAGCGACCCCACGAGCAGGCGGCCGAGCGCGAGCGGGCCCGCCGTCAGGTCGACGGAGGCGGCCCGGATGCCGACGAACGCCGATGCCCACAGGACGACGGTCGTGAGGGCGGCGATGAGCGCCAGTCGGTCGGGGGGAATGCGTGCGGCGAGGGACATCGACAACCTCGGGATGGGCCGGCGGGCTCGGGCGATGGTATCGGGCACCCATCCCTGCAAACCCGCCTCGACGCCGGTTCGTTGCGTGGACTCGGATGGTCGGCGTGCGCACCCTCCGCGCTACCCTCCAGCCATGCCGAAGCTCACGCCCAAGATCATCCTCGAGGGCACGCGGCTCACCCACAAGACCGACCTCGCGTTCGCCCTCAACGAGCATCCCGCGATCGTCGGGCCGCGCCGGTACCGCTACCACTCGCCGGTCATCTCCGCGGAGTGGTGCGGGTTCACCCCGGAGCCGTGGGGCCGCGGGCCGATCACCTTCGACGGGCCCGAGGAGGAGGCGCGGGCGCTCGCCGTGTTCGACGCCTGGGCGCGCCTGATCGAGCTCCAGCCGCACTACTCCTGGATCATCGACCGCTTCCACCTCTCAGCCCGGGCGTACCAGCTCCAGGCGCACGGCATCGACGTCAGCTTCGGCTGGCTCGAGGAGCGGCTCGCCGCGCTTGATGTCCACGTCGTCCTGTGCACGCGGCGCGACGGGTGGGAGGCCGCCCGCGAGGAGCGCCTCCTCGTCTCGGGCAACCCGTCGCAATACGACGACCTCGACGCGTTCCGCCGCGAGCAGGACCTCCTGCGACGCCTCGCGGACGAGTCGGTGCTGCGCGTCCTGGAGGTCGACATGACCGGTGGCGACATCGAGGCCGCATGCCTGCAGATCGCCGAGTGGATGGCGTCGACCGGCGGCCTGTGGCCGCGTGAGGCTGGCCCCGGCGAATTAGCCTGCGCGGCGCGCATCCTGCCGCCGCGGCACCCTCGAGCAGCATCGCGACGGCGCGCCCGAAGGCGTCGCGTGCCGGTTGCTCGAGCCACGGCGCGTCGTCGTCGGTCCCCGGCGTCGTCCATGCGGACGCTGGCTCCGCCTGGGCGCCCGGCGTGCCGGCCGCCAGCGCCACGGAGTAGGGGAAGCGCTGCGCGAAGTCGGGTGCCACCTCGGCGAGCGCCTCGGTCCGCGCCGCCCACCAGGCGCGTTCATCGCTCGCCGCGGCGGACCGCCGGGCGTCGGCGATCGTGGACGCCGTCGCGCGGGCGAGGCCGAACAGGGCGGTGACGACCGGGGCCGTGTGCGCCGCGTCGAGCCCGGCCGGCGCGAGCGCCTCGAGCAGCAGCTCCAGCGCGCGCTGCTCGTGCGGGCCCAGGACGGACCGCGCGAACGAGACCTCGACGACCCACGGGTGCTGGAGGTAGCACGCGAGGATTGCCGCGGACCAGTCGCCGACCCTCGCGGGCCAGTCGTCGCCTGCCGGCCGGGGAAGCCCGGCATGGACCCGGTCGTACATGAGGTCGAGCAGCTCGCGCCGGTCCGCGACATACGTGTAGAGGGCCATCGGTGTGCAGCCCAGGCGGCCGGCGACCGCCCGGAGCGAGACGCTCCCGTCGCTCGCCTCGTCCGCCAGGGCGATCGCCGCGTGGACGATCGCGTCGACGCTGAGCGACGCCTTCGGGCCCGGCCGGCCGGGGTCCACGGCGGTGGGGGAGCGCCACAGCAACGTCATCGTCCGCCGCGGGTCGCCGCTCGCCGCGATCTTCGTCACCACCACATCTCCATACGGTGTATAGTATCACGCCCCGAACGCTGGAGGCCGCCACATGCCTGCCCGAACGATCACCCAGGCCACCCTGCACGATGGGTCGCGGATCCCGGTCTCAATTGCCGGCGACGGGCCCGTCGTCGTCCTGCCCGTCCGCCACGAGCCGTACGACGAGGCCACCGCCGCGTCGATGCGCGCGTGGGGCGGCGACCCCGAGGTCGGTCCGACCCTCATCGACGGGCTCGCGTCGCGGTTCCGGGTCATCGCCGCCGATTACGAGGGCCACCGGATGGCGAACCCGGCTCCCGACACGCTGACCCCGGACGCGCTCGCCGCGGACGTGCTCGCCATCGCCGACGCGGCCGGCGCGGGGTCGTTCGCCTGGTACGGCTACTCGTGGCTGGCGCTCACCGGCCTGCAGGTCGCCCTGCGCACAGATCGCCTGTGGGCGCTGGCGATGGGCGGCTACCCGCCGCTCGACGGGCCGTACGCCGCGATGCTGGACGTGACCCGCGCCGCGCATGCGCTGTCGGTCGCGGCCGCGGCGACGCCGCCGGTCGAGGCGGCCGAGATCACGCCCGGCGACTGGGACTCGGTGCAGGTCAGGACGAGCGAGGCTCAGACCGGGCAGTTCGTGACGATGTACGAGGCCCTCGCCACGTTCGATGACCGGGCCGCGCTCGGCGAGCTCGCGATCCCGCGGCTCGCGTTCGCCGGCGACCGGGACACGATCGAGTACGGGCCGGCGTGGGGCGACACCATCGTCCGGATCGGCGAGCCGCTGGCGGCCAACCAGGCGACGCTCGAGGCGGCCGGGTGGACCGTCCGCGTGCTCCCCGGGCTCGACCACATGAGCGCCATGCGCAGCGACGTCGTCCTGCCGCTGCTCCGGGACTGGCTCGAGGCGGTGTCGCCCGCCCGGTAGCATCCGCGCATGGACATCGGCGACGCGACCCAGCCCCGGACGCGCACGATGCTCGTCCCGCTGCTCACGATCGCGGCGGTCGCGGTCGCCCTCGCCTACGTCCAGGCGCTCCAGGGCCTGCTCGCGACGCTCGCCTTCTCGGCGCTCGCCGCGATCCTCAGCCGCGCGTTCCAGCGCTGGCTCCTGGGCCGCGGCCTCGGGCGGGGGCTCGCGCTCACGCTCACCGTCGTCGCCTTCATCCTGATCCTCGTCCTGCTGGGTGCCGCGGCCGTCGCTGCCGTGCTCGCGATCGCCGTCCAGCTGTCGGGCGACACCGAGAGCCTGCGCGAGCAGCTCGCGGGCGCGTCGGACGCCTTCGCGGCGGCGACCGGGCTGCCGACGGGATCGGTTCCGTCCGTCGACGCCGACGCGATCATCGCGGGTGCCCGTCAGCTGCTGTCGACGGTCGGGCCGGCGGTCACGAGCCTGTTCATGTCGGTCCTGATCGTCACCTACCTGCTGCTCGACGCGGACAACCTCCGCGCCCGGATGATCCGCCACACGCCCGCGGGGTCGGTGGCGCGCTACGACGCCCTCGCGAACGAGCTCGTCGTCTACATCAAGGTCCGGGCGATGCTCGGCGCCGGCGCCGCGGTCGCCGACACGGTCCTGCTGCTCGTGCTCGGCGTCCCGTACGCGGTCCTGTGGGGCGTGCTGTCGTTCCTGTTCAGCTTCGTGCCCAACATCGGGTTCATCCTCGCGCTCGTCCCGCCCACCGTGTTCGCGTTGCTCGAGCTCGGGCTCGGGCCGGCCGTGCTCGTCGTCGTCGGGTACGTCGTCATCAACCTCGCGTTCGACTACATCCTCCAGCCGCGGATCATGGCCGCGGATCTCGACATCAGCCCGGTCGTCGTCATCGTCGCGATCCTCGTCTGGACGGCGTTCATCGGCCCGGTCGGCGCGCTCCTCGCCGTGCCGCTCACGCTGGCGCTGCGGGTCGTGGTCGTGCCGTTCGAGGGTGCCCGCTGGTTCGTCGCGCTCCTCGGGCCGGTGCCCGGCGAGACCGGGGGCGACCCGTCGCTCGACCCTACAATCGCTGCCGTGCCGGACCCCGTCGCCGCCGATCATCCCCTCGTGACCGCCCGGGTCTTCCGGCGGTCCGCGTCGCCCAACCCGCCGGTCGCGGTCGAGGCGCACGGCTCGACCATCGTCGACTCGGAGGGGCGCGAGTACCTCGATGCCGCCGGTGGGGCGATCGTCGTCAACGTCGGCCACGGCCGGCGCGAGATCGCCGACGCGATCGCCGAGCAGGCGGCGCGCCTGTCGTACGCCCACGGCTCCGCGTTCACGACCGAGGCGCTGGAGCGGTACGCGGCGGAGCTCGGGCCGCACCTCCCGGTCGACGATCCCGCGATCTACCCCGTCAGCGGCGGCTCGGAGGCGGTCGAGACCGCGCTCAAGCTCGCCCGCGCGACGCAGCTCGCCCGCGGCGACGCGGACCGCTGGATCGTGTTCGCGCGCTGGGGCAGCTACCACGGCAACACGCTGGGCGCGCTCGACCTGTCCGGCCGCCGCCCGCTCCGCCGTCCGTACGAGGGCTGGCTCGGGCGGTTCCGGCACGTCAGCGCGGCCTACCCGTACCGCGGCGGGGACTCGGGATCCCAGGCGCTGGGCACGACGCAGGAGCTCGTCGACGAGCTGGACCGCGCGATCTCGTCGGCCGAACCCGGCACCGTGTGCGCCTTCGTGGGCGAGCCGATCGTCGGGGCGACGCTGGCCGCCGTCGAGCCGCCCGAGGGCTACTGGCAGGGCATCGCGGACGTGTGCCGCCACCACGGCGTGCTGCTCATCGCGGACGAGGTCATGACGGGCTTCGGGCGGACCGGCACCTGGTTCGGGATGGACCACTCCGGCGTCCGGCCCGACCTCCTCGTCGCGGCCAAGGGCGCGACGTCCGGCTACTGGCCGTTCGGGTTCGTCGCGGCGTCGGGCGAGGTGTACGACGCGGTGACGGGTGGCGGCGGCTTCGTCCACGGGTTCACCTACTCGCACCAGCCGGTGGCGGCGACCGTGGCCCGCGAGGTGCTGCGGATCCTGGAAACCGAGTCGCTCGTCGAGGCGTCGGCGACGAAGGGGGAGCGGCTGCGGGCCCTGGTGACCGACCGGCTCGGCGCGCACCCGGCCGTCGGCGACGTCCGCGGGCGCGGCCTGATGGTCGGCGTGGAGCTCGTCCGCGACCGCGAGACGCGCGAGCCCTGGCCGCGCGCCGCGAAGCTCGTCGAAGGCGGTCGTCCGGATCGCCCGCGAGCGCGGGCTGCTGCTCTACTCGGGGACGGGCAACGCGAACGGCGTCGACGGCGACGTCATCCTGCTCGGCCCGCCGTTCGTCGTCACGGACGAGGAGCTGGTGCGGATCGCCGACGGGCTCGCCGAGGCGCTGGACCTCGCGCTGGCCTCGATCGAGGCGCCCGCGAGCGCCTGAGGCGGCCTAGGCCCGGCGGGTCGACCCCGCGCGGATCAGCAGGATCCCGCCGAGGACGACGAGGATGATCGGCCAGATCAGGTCGGACAGGCCCGGGACCGCAAGGTTCGAGGCGCCGATCGCGAACAGGATCGCGCCGAGCGCCGCCTGCCAGCCCCAGCCCGCGCCCGAGGCCGCGCGGACCGCGGCGATGAACAGGAACGCGACGCCCAGGCAGGCGGTCCCGACGCCCGGTCCATCGATGACGCCGGCCGCGGCCAGCAGCTCGGGCGCGGCGAGGGCGGTGATGATCGCGCCCAGGTAGAGCGAGCCCATCCCGCGGTTGATCAGCCACGAGACGAGGAACGCGATCCCGATCGCGAGGAACAGCAGCGATCCGGCCGTCTCGAGCGACGGGAACAGCTGCCGCAGGAGCAGCAGCGCGCCGAACACGACGAGGAAGATCCCGAACCACGGCAGACGGCTGCGCGACGGCGCGCCCGGGACCTCGGACCACTCCCAGCCGTGCATGCGGACGTCGCCGCTCTCGATCACGTCGCCCGTGACGGGCTGGTCCCGTCGCTCGGTCATCGATTCCTCCTGTCGTTCGGTGGTGCCAGCGTAGCGCTCAGGCCGATGGCGCGGCTCGCGGGCCCGCGACCTCGTCCACGAACGCAGCGAGCTCGCGGAACCAGTGGAGGCGCTCCGTCCAGGGCACGGCGGCGTTGGCGGGCGAGGTGGACGGCAGCACGAACAGGCGGGCGTCGCCGAGCGTGCGCGACTGCACGCCGAGCGCGGGACGCTCCCCGAACGCCCCGCGGTATGCCTCCTTGCCGACGAACGCGATGACCGCCGGCCGCAGCTCGATCGCGAGCCGCTCGAGGCGGTCGGCCGCGTCCGCGAAGTCGGCGGCGCGCAGGTCGCCCGATCCGGGCGTCGTCCGCAGGGCGGCGTTGGTGATCCCGATGCCGAGCCCGGGCAGGTCGTGCTGCTCGCCCGGCGCGAGCTCACGTGGCGTCAGCCCCGAGGCGTGGAGGAGCCGCCAGAAGTCGTTGCGCGGGTTGGCGAAGTGCGCCGCGGCGGCCGCCGACGCGCGACCCGGGTTGATGCCCACGAGCACGAGCCGGAGGTCCGGGGCGAGGACGTCGGGGACCGCGGATCGAGGCTCGTCCATGGCCGCGAGCGTACCGGGCGGCAGATTGACAGCGGCCGATCACTCCGGCGATCCTGATACTGACAAGTAGCATGTATTGGGAGCTCGCGGGTGATGCCGCTGCTGACGATGCGCTGGCAGGACCTGCTGTTCGCGCACTGGCCGATCGACCCGGCGCTGCTGCGGCCGCTCGTGCCCCCGTCGCTGGCGATCGACACCTTCGACGGGGTCGCCTGGCTGGGGGTCGTGCCGTTCGGCAACGCCAGGCTCCGGCCGTTCGGCGTCCCGCTGCCCGGCGAGGCCATCGCGTTCGCGGAGGTCAACGTCCGCACCTATGTCCGCGGGCCCGACGGCACGCCCGCCGTGTGGTTCCTCTCGCTGGACGGCGACCATCGGCTGGGCGCGCTGGCGGCCCGGGCGGCGTTCGGCATCGCCTACCACCACGCGGCGGTGACGCTCGACGCGTCGCCGGGCGGGACACGGCTCACGATGCGCCGCCACGGGACGCCGCCTGCGGCGCTCGAGGTGCGCTACCGCCCGGTCGGTCCCCGCATCGAGCCCACGCCGCTGGACACGTTCCTCACGGATCGGCTGCTGATGCACGGCACCCGGGGCACGAACGTCCTCCGCGCCGAGGTCCGACACGGCGCGTGGCGACTGCATGCGGCCGAGGCGGAGTTCGAGCGGCTCAACGTGACCGCGGGCTTCGGGCTGCCGCCGCTGGAGGGACAGCCCCACCTGCGCTGGGCGGAGCCGCTCGACGTCTCGTTCCCGGGGCTGCCCGCGTCGATCGCTCCGCACCGCTGATCGAGCCGCACCGATTCCCCGGCGCGGGCCGGCGCTACGATCCGCGGATGCCGCACGTCATGACCGTCCGCGGACCCGTCGACCCGTCCGAGCTCGGGTTCACGCTGCCGCACGAGCACACGCAGATCCACCTGTGGCAGATCGAGGGCCGCTGGGACTACTGGGAGCTCACCCGCGACGAGCCGCTGATCCTCGAGGAGCTCGGCGCGTACCGGGCGGCGGGCGGGACCGCGCTCGTCGACCTCACCGCGCCGGGCGTGGGACGCGACCCGCGCTGGCTCGTCGGGCTGGCGGAGCAGAGCGGGCTCCATCTCGTGATCGGCGCGGGCTGGTATCGCGACGCCTACTACCCGCCCGAGCTGCTGGTGGATCGCCGGTCGGTCGATTCGCTGGCGGAGGAGCTCGTCGCCGAGGTGACCAGCGGGATCGGGGACACGGGTGTCCGGCCGGGGATCCTGGGCGAGATCGGCACGGACAAGCCGTGGGTGACGCCGGCCGAGGAGCGGGTCCACCGGGCCGTCGCCCGCGCGAGCCGGCGGACGGGCCTCGCGATCACGACCCACGCCGTCCTGTCCGACGTGGGCGCCGCGCAGCTGACGATCTTCGAGGAGGAGGGGGTCGATCCGGGGCGCGTCGTGATCGGCCACGCGGACAGCTACCCGCACCTCGACCACTACCTGTCGCTGATCAACCGGGGCGCCTCGATCGAGTTCGACTTCCTGGGCATGTCGTTCACGCCCACCGAGGTCCACGGCGAGGGCCGGATCATCGACCTGCTGCTCGAGCTCCTCCATCGCGGCCACGGCGACCGGATCCTGCTCAGCCAGGACGTGTGCCACAACAGCCAGCTCCGGCGCTACGGCGGCAACGGCTACACGTACCTCCAGGAGACGTTCCTGCCCCGCCTCCGCGAGCGCGGCGTGTCCGAGGCCGAGATCGACCAGCTCACGATCTCGAACCCGCGCCGCATCCTGACGATCCGCTAGGGATCACTCGGAGCGCTCGTCCAGCGGCGCTACGGTGGCGCGCCGCCACGACTGTGCCGCTCCGCGAGGGTCGGGTGGCGCCAGCCGGCGGATCCGCGCCACACGGGCGGTGCGCAGCGGTCGAAACGTGGCACCGCGCCACCGTAGAACCGCCCCGCGGCGAGCGCCGAACGGTGGCGCCGCCGCACCGCCGAGCGGGTGAACGGCGCGCCGCGCGCACCAGTCGACCGCCAAGCGGCGCATTCATGCGCGCTCACGCTCGCGAGCGCACGGATCGACCGCCTGGCGGCGCATCCGTGCCGCGCGTGCACGGTAGACCCGCCCAGCGGCGCGCGAGCGAGCTACGGCGCGCAGCGCTCGTGAGCGCGCAGCGCCCGACCCGACGACCCGAGAATCGAACGACCGGCCGGGACGAACCCAGCCGGCCGATGGAGAGGCGAGGAGCGCTAGACGAGCTTCGCGTCGACCACCAGGTCCACGTTGCCCTTGAGCGCGACCGAGACGGGGCAGTTGTCCTTCGCGTCCTCGGCGATCGTCTTGAACGTCTCCAGGTCGATCCCGGGCACGTTGCCCTTGACCGCGATCGTCGACGTGGCGATCTTCCAGCCGGCGTCGCCCTTCGCGTAGGTGATCGTCACCTTCACGTCGAGCGTCGTGGGCGGCGTGCCGTTCTTGGCGAGCCGCGACGAGAACGCCATCGAGAAGCACGACGCGTGCGCCGCGGCGATGAGCTCCTCGGGCGACGTGCGGCCGTTGTGGGCGTCGGTGCGCGTCGCCCAGGTCACCGGCAGGCGGCTGAACGCGCCGGACGTGACGTAGTTGATGATGCCGCCGCCGGACAGCAGGTCGCCGGACCAGGTCACCTCGGCGTGGCGCTTGATCTCCATCGAGACAGGGCTCCTTCGGGCATGGGGAAGGCGATGCGGCTCGTGTGGCCGCGGAAGGCTAGGGTGCCACGGGCGACGCCACGACGCGCCGCCCGTGTCCCGATTGGTGCCGGGTGAACGCTGGGCCGTGAGCCGGCCCGACGCTCAGCCGGCCTCGCCCGCCGCTGCCACCGGTGCGACCGCGGGCTCGTCCTCGTCCGACCGCCGCATGCGCCGCGAGATCCCCGTCCGCCCGCCGTCGACCAGCGAGTAGATGACCGGGATCACGAGCAGCGTCAGGAACGTCGAGCTGAACAGGCCGCCGATGACGACCGTGCCGAGCTCGGCCGCGATGATCGACCCCTGGTTGAAGCCCGCGGCGAGCGGGATCAGGGCGAGGATCGTCGCGATCGCGGTCATCAGGATCGGCCGGACACGGGTCCGTCCGCCCTCGATGAGCGCCTCGCGGGTGCCCATGCCGTTGGCCCGCAGCCGTTCCACGAGGTCCAGCAGGACGATCGCGTTGGTCACCACGATCCCGATCAGCATCAGGAACCCGATGAGCGCGCTCACCCCGAGCGGCTTGCCGGTGAAGTACAGCGCGGGGAGCGCGCCGATCGTCGCCAGCGGCAGGCTGAACAGGATGATGAACGGCGTGATCAGCGAGTTGAAGGTGAGCACCATCGCCACGTAGACGACGAGGATGGCGATGCCCATCGAGAAGAACAGCCCGCCGAAGGCCTCGGCCTGCTGCTGGGTGACGCCGGCGAGCCGGACGTCGACGCTCTCGGGGATGGTCCCGTCGGCGACGAGCGCATCGATCTCGGTCTGCACCGTCTGGCTCACCGCGCCGGTGTCGACGTCGGCGATCTCGGCCGAGATGGACGCCGCGGGCGCCTCGTCGATGCGGGTGATCGAGCCCTGGGTCGTCACCTCCTCGACGGTCGGCGACGGTCCCGAGGGGAACCTTCGTCACGGTGCCGACCGGCAGGTCGCGGAGGTCCTCCACGCTCTGCACGGAGGCCGGGTCGACCTGGACGAACACGTCGGTCGCCTGGCCGTCCTCATCGAGCACGATCCGCGTCGCGGTCGTCCCGACGAGGGTCGCGCGGACGTCCTGGGCGACCTGGGCCGCCGTGAGGCCGACCATGATCGCCTTGTTGGGATCGGGCGTGACCTGGATCTCGGGCGTGCCGGTGGACAGGTCGGACTTGAGGTTGAGCAGCTCGGCGTTGTCGGACAGGGCCTCGAGGACCGCCTCGTTGGCGGCCTTGACCTCGTCCGCGTCGTCGCCGGAGACGATGACGTTGAGGTTGTTCGAGGTGAAGCCGGCGGCCTGCGAGACCGCGACGTCATAGCCGTCGGTCTTCACCGGCGCGAGCGCGTCGGAGAGGTCCTTGGACGCCTGGGTGAGGTCCACCGAGTCGTCGAGGACGACGGTGATCCGGGCGCTGTTCGCGGGCCGGCCGCTCTGCGCGGCGACGATCGTCTGGAAGCCGGCGTCACCCTCGCCCGGGATGGACGTCTGGACGAGCTCGACATCGTCGATGCCGATCAGGATCTGCTCGGCCTCGATCGTCCGCTCGAGCACGGCCTCGGAGCTGGTGCCGGGCGGCGGCGCGATGGTCACCGACAGGATCTTCTCCGAGCCGGCGTTGATGAACGCGGTCGGCAGGAGCGGGGCCAGTGCGGCGGTCGCGACGAACAGGACGAGCGCAACGGCGAGCACGCCCCACTTCGTGACCCGGTTCTTGAGGACGAAGATGATCGCCGGGGTGTAGGCCTTGATCCACAGGCTGCCCTTGGGCTCGCCGTCCTCGTCGGTGTTGGTGCGGACCTTGTTGATGAACAGGTACGCGAGCACCGGGACGACGGTCAGCGCGCAGATGAGCGAAGCCAGCAGCGCGAACGTGACGGTCAGGGCGAAGGGCAGGAAGAACTGGCTGACGAGCCCGCCGACGAGGCCGAGCGGGAGGAACACGCCGACGGTCGTGATCGTGGCGGCGGTGATGGCGCCGGCGACCTCCTTGGGGCCGTTGATCGACGCCTGGAGGCGGCTCTCGCCCAGCGCGCGGTGGCGGTAGATGTTCTCGAGCACGACGATCGAGTCGTCGACGACCCGTCCCACGGCGACCGCGAGGCCACCCAGGGTCATGATGTTCAGCGTCACTCCCGTCGCCTGCATGATCACGAGCGCGGCGAGGATCGAGAGCGGGATGCTGATGGCGGCGACGAGCGTCGCGCGGATGCTGAACAGGAACAGGAAGATCGTGAGGACCGCGAACAGGGCGCCGAGGCCGCCTTCGCGGAGGAGCCCGTCGCGGGACTCGATGATGAACGTCGACAGGTCCGAGATGATGTCGATGTTCACGGTGTCCGCGTGCTGGGCCTTGAGCTCGTCGAGGGTGGCGGTCACCTCTTCGGCGACCTGGACGGTGTTGGCGTTCGACGTCTTGGACACGGACAGCGAGAGGGCCGGCTGGCCGTTGGTCCGCGCGTAGCCGGTCGTCGAGACGCCCGCGAGCTCGACCGTGCCGAGGTCGCCGATGGTGATCGGCGTCGGGGCGGCGGGCGCGACCGGCGCGGCCGACGGTGCCGCGGACGCGGTGGGGTCGAGCGAGGCGGCCGGATCGCCGGACGCGGTGGGGCCGCCGGGCGTGCCCGCGCCGGGGACCGGCGGCGGGAACCGCGACGCCGACGACGAGGTCCTCGACCTGCTCGATGCTCTCGATCTGGCCGATCGTGGACACCGGGATCTTCGTGTCGTCCGAGGTGACCTGCCCGGACGGGAACGTCAGGTTGTTCGCGGCGAGGACGCCCGTGACCTGCGCGAGCGACACGTTGTTGGCGGTCAGCTTCTCCGGGTCGAGGGTGATGAGCACCTGCTCGACCTCGCCGCCGGTGAGGTCGACGCTGGCGACGCCCTCGAGCCCGAGCAGCGCCGGGACGATCTCGTCCTGGGCGACGGCCGCGGCGTCCGCCAGCTCCTTGCCCTCGACCGCGGAGATCGAGGCGATGATCACCGGCGAGGCATTGATGTTGAGCGCGTTGACCGTCGGCTCGACGGTCTGCGGCAGGCCCGCGGCCTGGAGGTTGGCCTCGATCGCCGCGCGCGTCTCCTTGACGTCGGTGCCGAACGCGAACTGGGCGACGACGAGCGACAGCGAGTTCGCGGACGTCGACTGCAGCGCCTCGAGCCTCGGGACGCCGGAGATGGCCCGCTCGATCGGCTTCGTCACCTGCTCGGCGACGTCGGCCGCGCCCGCGCCGGGGAGCGGCGCGATGACGGTGATGACCGGGAACTCGATGTCGGGCAGCAGCTCCTGCTTGAGGTTGCCCCAGGCGAGGAGACCGGCGACGAACAGCGCGCCGGCCAGCAGCAGCGTGACGCTGCGCTTGGCGACGGCGAACTCGGTGAGGCGGCTCATGCGAGGTCCTTTCGGGTGACGGCGCCGGGGACGGCGGTGACGGATGCCGGGTGGACGGGGGAGGGGACGATCCGGGCGGCGGCCCGGGCGAGGTGGCCGAGGGCCACGCGCACCTGCTCGAGCTCGCCGTCCTCGAGCGCCTCGAGCAGCTCGCGCATCTGGCGCGCGTTGAGCTCGCGGAAGCGGTCGATGAACGCCGCGCCCTCGGGCGTCAGCCCGACGAGGACCTGGCGCCGGTCGACGGGATCCTCGCGGCGTGTCGCGAGGCCGTGGTCGACGACCTTGTCGACGAGGCCGCTGACGGTGGACAGCGACACGCCGAGGCGCTGGACGAGGGTCGACATGTGGAGCTCGCCGGACAGCGCGACGAGGTACAGGAGCTTGGCCTGGGGCATGGTGATCGCGATCTCGAGGAACTCCGGCGCGTGGCTGTCGGCGAGGCGGTGCATGAGCGCCTCGTAGCCCGCGATGACCTCGTCGACGACGACCGACCGGGTGGGGTGCGGCATCCGAATCCTTTGGTGACGACTGATGCTTCGGTCCTACCGAACCATTCGGTCGCAACGATACAACGGATCCGCGACGCGCGTCGGTCACCGCGAGAGGGTGATCCGGGCAGTACCTTCGGCAGGTAGGATCAGTGCCGCTCGCGTCCGATCACGACCGGGCTTCCGGAGGAGACCCCACCCATGCGCCTGTCCACCGGCCGCGGCCCGCGCCGCGCCCTGTCGCTCGTGTTCATCGCCGCGGTCGTCGCGACCGTCGCCGCCTGCTCGGGCGGTGCCGCGACTCCCGCCCCGTCGGCATCGGCAGCCGCGTCGGCATCCGCGGGCGCGCTCGAGCTCGACGGCACGAGCTGGCTGCTCACCGACTACATCTCGCCCGACGGCGCCGTGTTCACGGTGCCCGCGGCGGTCACGCCGCTGCTCGCGTTCGAGGGCGGCAACCTCACCGGCAACGCCGGCTGCAACACGTTCAGCTCCACCTACACCGTCACCGGTGACGTGATCGAGATCGGCCCGATCATGTCGACCAAGATGGCCTGCGAGGAGCCGATGTCGACGGTCGAGGGCGCGTACCTCGCCGCGCTCGAGTCGGTCGACAAGGTCGCGATCCTCGACGACGGCAAGCTCCAGCTGTGGGACGACGGCGGCAAGACGACGCTCGCCTTCCTCAAGGGCAGCTGATCCGGGCGTCGACATGACCGCAGCCGCTGCACCGGCCCAGCGATCGGCCGTCGGCCGGTTGCTGGACTTCGTCGAGGTCGCGGGCAACAAGGTCCCGCACCCGGTGAGTTCCTCGTGGCGGTGTTCCTCGTCCCGGTCATCTGGCCGTTCTGAGCCTGGCGCCCCGCGGCGCCTGCGTTCGTCTCCAGCGCCTCGATCGGTGGGCGTTCCAAGCGGCGGGCAGCGCGGCCGGTTGGCGCGCTGGCCGTTCCAGTCGGCGCCGACGCGGCTCAGCTGGGTCGCCCGCCGTTCCAGTCGGGCCCGTCGCGCTCCGGTTGGAACGCCCGGCGTTCCGCGGGCGGAGGGCCGTGCGGACCGCAAACCTGACACGCCACGGCAGGAACGCCACGTAGGATCGGTCGCGTGACCACCACCCCCGTCCGCCATGTCTCGCGCGAGGTCGCGCGCCGGTTCCTCGTCACGCGCCACCTCCTCGCGCCGCCGCGGTCGCTGCCGGCCGAGCCCGCCTCGGTGCTGCGCGTGGTCGACCGCCTCGGCTCGCTCCAGTTCGACCCCATCGACGTCGCCGGCCGCAACCACGACCTGACGCTCCTCGCGCGCATCGCCGGCTACCGCCGCGAGTGGACCGACGCGTTGCTGTACGGGACCCGCGACCTGTACGAGACGTACAACAAGCAGCTCTCGATCGTGCCCACCGCGGAGCTGCCGTGGTACCGGATCACGTGGGACAGGAACCGGGTCGCCCACGACGGCGGGACGTTCGACGAGCACGCGCCGCTCGTCGAGGAGCTGCTCGAGCGGATCCGCACCGGCGGCGCGCTGTCATCGACCGACGTCGAGCCGCGCGCGGCGATCGACTGGTACTGGCGGCCGACCAACCAGGTCCGCGCGATCCTCGAGGCGCTCGGCGAGGCCGGGATCCTCGCCATCAGCCGGCGCGAGGGCAACCGCCGCGTCTACGACCTCGTCGAGCGGCTGTTCCCGGGCGAGCTGCTCGCGCGCCACCCGGACGTCGACGAGCAGCAGCGCCACCGGCTGCTGTCGCGCTACCGCGGCCACGGGCTGCTCGGCGCGACGGGGGAGTACACGATCTTCGCGGGCATCGGCAAGGCGCCGCAGCGGTACGCCTACCGGGCGGAGCTCGAGGCGGCGGGCGAGCTCGTCCCGGTCGAGGTCGAGGGGATCCGCGGCCTGCGCTACGTCGTCACGCGACGAGGTGCCGATCCTCGACGCCGCCGCGGCCGAGGTCGCCGCGGAGGGATCGCTCGACGGCTGGCAGATCGGCCGGCCGAACGGCGCGAGCCCGGCGTCGCGTTCCTCGCCCCGCTCGACCCGCTGGCCTGGGACCGCGAGCTGCTGCTCCGGCTGTGGGACTTCGACTACAAGTGGGAGGTCTACGTCCCGGCCCCGAAGCGGCGCTGGGGCTACTACGTCCTGCCGATGCTGTACGGCGACCGGTTCGCGGGGCGGATCGAGCTGCGCCACGACCGGCCAGGCCCGGACGCTGCGTGTCCTCGGCATGTGGTGGGAGCCGGGCTTCGACCCGTCGGACGAGCGCAACCCGGGCTTCGCGGACGCGTTCGCCGAGGCGCTCCGCGCCCACCTCGCCTTCTCGGGGATGCAGCGGGTGACGATGCCGCGCACGGTCGCCCACCGGGCGCTCGCCGCGGCGACCCGGGACCGCCTCGCGCCGGCCGCGAGGGCGGGTGGCCGGGCGGCCGCCACCCCGTAGGGACGGCGTCACCCGGCGAGATCGGTCAGGCCGGGACGTTCGGACGCGATGCGTGTCAACTCCGCCGTTGCGTGACGCCGCGCGGCGACCCGTGGCGACCCGTGGAGCGGCTGCTAGAGTCGAGGCGATGGTGATCGAGATCCGGCAGCTGGGGCCCGACGACGCGGAGGCGGCCGTCGAGGTGACGAGCGCGGCGTTCCTCGAGCGGCCCGATCGGGCCGGCGTGGCCGCGCTCGTCCGCGAGGGCTGGGATCCGGCCCGGTCGTGGCTCGCCTGGGATGGCGCACGGGCCTGCGGGACCTTCCGCTCGTTCGGGACGGAGCTCACGCTCCCGGGCCTCGCCCGGGTGCCCGCAGCGGCCGTCGCGGCGGTCACCGTGCTGCCGACGCATCGGCGGCGCGGGATCCTGACCCAGCTTGCGGAGACCGAGCACCGGGCGGCGCTCGAGCGTGGCGACATGCTCGCGATCCTCTACTGCTCCGAGTTCGGGATCTACGGGCGCTATGGCTACGGGCCGTCGACCCGCTTCGGGACGTGGACGATCGACGTCCGGTCCACCAGCGTCGTGCCGGCGACGGGCGACGAGGGGACCGTCGAGTACGCGGAGCCGGGCGAGGCCACCATGGCGCAGATCCGCGACGTGTTCGAGGCGTGGCGCCCGACCCAGGTGGCCGAGATCCGCCGGCGCGACATGGGCTGGGAGTTCCGGCTCGGCCTCCGGCCCGAGCCCTGGGGCGATGGCTGGAAGGGGTTCCTCGTCCTGCACAAGGACGCCGATGGGCGCGTCGACGGGTTCCTGCGCTTCACGGCGTCGAACAAGGAGCACGGCCAGCTGCCGGGCACCGAGATCGCGGTCCAGGAGCTCGTCGGGCTCGACGACGCCGCCGAGACCGCGCTCTGGCGCTTCGTGACCTCCATCGACCTCGTCGCGCAGGTCAAGGCCGAGGGTCGTCCGGTCGCCGACCGGCTGCCGTGGCGCGTGACGAACCCTCGCGCCGCGACCCTGTCCAACGTGGCGGACGGTCTCTGGGTCCGCCTGCTCGACGTGCGCGCGGCGCTCGCCGCCCGCACCTACGAGCGCGACGCGAGCCTCGTCCTCGAGGTCGTGGACCCGCTCGCCCCGGGTGGCACGCACCGGCTCCTCCTGGACGCGACCGCCGACGGCGCCACCTGCACGCCGACCGATCGATCGCCCGACCTGACGCTGCCCGTCGCCGCGCTCGGGTCCGTGTTCCTCGGGGCGCACGACCTGCGCGACGTCGTCATCCGCACCGGGGTCGACGAGCACACGCCGGGCACCCTCGCCACGGCCGCCGCCGTGTTCCGGACCGTTCGCGAGCCCTGGTGCTCGTCCTTCTTCTAGGAGACCGCGCCGATGGCTCGTGACACCACCCCTGACGTGCAGGCGGGCGACGACCCGGGCGCCACCGATGGCGCAGCGGCCGACCTTTCGCCGGTCGTGGAGTCCACCGCCGACGCCGGCCGCCGCGAGCGGGCGCGCCTCTCGCGCCGCGTGCTCGGGCAGTATCAGCCCGCCGCCGACCGGCCGGATCCCATCGCGATCCTCGAGCAGCAGGGGACGACCCGCCTCCAGGAGCTGCTGCCGATCCGCTACGGGCGCATGGCCGTGTCGCCGTTCACGTTCTACCGCGGCGCGGCCGCGGTCATGGCCGCCGACCTCAGCGCCGCGCCCCAGACCAGGCTCCGGGCCCAGCTGTGCGGGGACGCGCACCTGTCCAACTTCGGGATCTACCGGTCGCCGGAGCGGTCGCTCGTGTTCGACCTCAACGACTTCGACGAGACCCTCGCCGGGCCGTTCGAATGGGACGCGAAGCGGCTCGCCGCGAGCTTCATCGTCGCGGGCCGGTCGCTCGGCTGGCCGCGATCCCAAGGGCATCGCGCGCTGCTCTACGCCATGGGCTCGTACCGGCTCCGGATGGGCGAGTACGCCCGGGCCGGGGCGCTCGAGACGTGGTACTCGCGGATCACGATCGACGACCTGATCTCGATCCTGCCCCACGAGGCGCCCGGCATCGAGCGGATCCGGAAGCTCGCCGTCAAGCGCGACAACCTCGGCGCGCTCAACAAGCTGACGACGGTCGTCGACGGGCGGCGGCAGCTCAAGAACCTGCCGCCCCTCCTCGAGCGGCTCCCGGTGGATGACCAGCAGGAGCTCGTGCACGGCCTGTTCCGGCAGTACCGCCGCAGCCTCGCCCCCGAGCGGCGCGTGCTGATCGACCGCTACCGGTTCGTCGACATCGCGCACAAGGTCGTCGGCGTGGGCAGCGTCGGCACGCGCTGCTGGGTGCTGTACTTCGAGGGACCGGGCGGCGACCCGCTGTTCCTCCAGGCGAAGGAGGCGACGGCCTCGGTCCTCGAGCCGTACCTCGGGCGTCCTGCCCAGAAGCACCATGGCCAGCGCGTCGTCCTCGGCCAGAAGCTGATGCAGGCCGCGAGCGACGTGTTCCTGGGCTGGATGACCGGACCCCTGGGCCCGCACTACTACTGGCGCCAGCTGTGGGACGCGAAGATCTCGGCCGACCTCGAGACGATGAAGCCGGCCGGGCTGCTCTCGTACGCCCGCGTGTGCGGCTGGGCGCTCGCCCGCGCCCACGCCCGCTCCGGCAACCCGGCGGCGATCGCCGCGTACCTGGGGACGAGCGGTCGCTTCGAGCGGGCGATGCTCGAGTTCTCGGAGGCCTACGCGGACCAGACCGAGCAGGACTACGCGGCGCTGCGGGCCGCGATCGACAGCGGCCGCATCCAGGCCTCGACCGGGATCTGACGGCTCGCCGCACGGTCGCGGCGCGGCGCGTTGGTCAGGAGGCGCCGCCGGCGTCGGGCGAGGACTCGGCGCGCATCGCCGCCCGGGCCTCGCGCTTCTCGCGCTGGCGCTGGAGGAACAGCGCGAGGTAGCCCACCGGGATCGGCAGGAACCACGACATCCCGCGGAACAGCATCACCCCGGCGCCGATGGCGTCGTTCCAGGCCGGGTTGCCCACGTAGCTCGAGAAGAAGCTGATGTACAGCAGCTCCGGCAGGCCCGCGCCGCCCGGCGCGATGGGGAGCAGCGTGATGACCATGACGGCCGCATAGACCGCGAGCACGATCTCGGGCGGGATGACATCCGCGGGCACGCCGACCGCGCGCAGCGAGACCAGCAGCAGGACATAGCCCATCGAACGCGCCAGCAGCTGCGAGAGCCCGGTCGGCACGAGCCGGTCGAGGAGCATCGCCCGTGCGGCCTCGCGGAAGCCCATCAGCCGGTCGGTGAGGTCCTCGGGCTCCGGCCGCTTCATCCGCCGCGCGACGGCGTCTGTGGCGCGGGTCGCGAACGCCCCGACCCGCCGGGCGAACGCCTCCGAGCGCATGATCCAGACGCCGACCATGACGCCCAGCGCGACCGGCAGCGCGATCGCGACCGCGAGCAGGAAGCCCCAGGTGGGGATCGACCCGGTCAGGGTGAGCAGGAGCACCGCCAGCGCGGGCAGGATGAGCTTGCTCGCCTGGGTGGCGAGGCCGTTGATCGTGAGCCCCAGCGCCGCGCGGTCGACGCTGATGCCCCAGCCGCGGAACAGCCGGAACCCGAACGCCATCTTGATCGGGCCCGGGACCGTCGAGCCGACGGCGGCCATGGACAGGAAGGTCACCGTGCCCCGGACGATGCCGAGCTCGGGCAGGACCGCGTTGAGGGCCATGCCCTCGGTGAACCAGGCCGCGATGCCCACGACGAACACGACGGCCAGCCACTCGGGTGGTGCCGCCCGGAACGCGTCGAGCACGGCGCCGTAGTCGACGATCCGGGGCAGCAGGATCCCGAACACGACGTACAGGTACGCGCCGACGAGCACCACCCGGAGGATGCTGTTGCGGCGTGCGTGGGCCCGATCCTCCTTCGACGCCGCCTCGGGCTGCTCCGGCGGGAACGCTGCCGCCGCCGTCATCCGATCGTCGTCGCTCATCGGGCGTCCATCGAGTCGGCCGGCACGGCGTCCGCCGGCAGGGACTCGGCCGATCCGCGGCGCGGCGGGACCGGCGAGTCGAGCACGGTCGCAAGCGCCGGGTCACCGCTCCAGTTGAGGGCGTCGTCGTGATCCCGGCCGCTCGCCCGGCGGAAGACATAGCGCACCGAGCGCCAGGCGGCCGCCGTCACCGGCAGCGCCAGGACCGCGCCCAGGATGCCCAGCAGTGCCACCCCGGCGACGACGAGGAACAGCACGAGCGCCGGGTGGAACGAGAACGCGCCGCCCTCGATCTTGGGCACGAGGATCTGGCCCTCGGTGAACATCAAGATCATGTACAGGACGATGGTCGCCGCGACGGCCTCGACCGAGAACGTCATCGCGATGATCACCGCCGGGATGGCGGCGATCCAGGGGCCGAAGTTGGGGATGAACTCCGACACCGCCGCGATCACCGCGAGGAGCAGCGCGAACTCCGCAAACCGGGGCTCGAAGATGCTGAGCACGTTGATCCCGATGAACGTCATCACGCCCAGGATCGCGGCCACGATGGCCTCGGCGCGGATGTACGTCCCGAAGCTGTTGAGCGTGATGCCCATCACCGTGAGCACGTCGTCGCGCCAGCGCGGCGGCAGGACCTCGCGCACCTGGCGTCCAAGCGCGGGGCGGCCCGCAAGCACGAAGAACAGGAAGAACGGCAGCGTGATGAGCGTGAAGAACGAGCCCAGCAGCGCCACGACCCCGGCGAGGATCGGCTGGAACAGCGCCGTGATGTCCAGGTCGGCGACGGCCGATCTCCATGTTCTGGACCAGCCGCAGGACGTCTTCCTGGATCGCCGCCGGCAGCCCGAGCGAGACGATCCAGCCCTCCAGCTGCGCGAACGCGTCGGGGAGGCCGACGAGGAACGCCGCGGCCTGCTCGGCGAGCGTGCCGAGGAACAGGAACGCGAACGCGCCAACGACGAGCGCGGCCAGCAGCATCGCGAGGAGCGTGCCCAGCCCGCGCGGCACCCGGCGCGCCGCGAGCCACGTCACCAGCGGGTCCAGGATGTAGGCAACCAGGAGGCCGATGACGAACACCGGCAGCGCCTCGGCAACGAGGAGCAGGAGCACGCCCGCCGCGACGATCGCGGCCCCGGCGACGACCGCGGCGGCCGTCGGAACGCGGAACGTCGGGAACGGCGCGTCCGGACGCGGCGCTGCGCTCACGCGACAGCCCCGTCGAGCTGCTCGTCGGCGAGCCGCGCCGTCTCGGTCCACTGGAACACGAAGGCCAGCCCACCGCCGACGAGCCAGGCGATCATCGCGAGCGGATCGCCGCGCAGGACGCCGACGGGGCCGACGCCGCGCAGCCCGGCCGGCTCCACGGCGCCGACAAGCACGAGCGCGCCCGCGATCCCGATCGCCGCCCCGCCCCAGGCCGTGAGCGCGGCGACGAGGAGCCGCGGCCCGTCCGCGTAGATCGCGAGGATGGCGAGGGCCGCAGCGGCGACCGCTCCGCCCGCGGACGTCAGCAGCCCCGGCTCGAGCCCGAGGGCGACGAGCAGCCCGCTGCCGACCCAGTACCCGACGCTCAGGGCGAGGATGACGACCGCGATCCGGAACGCGAGGCCGGCGACGACCGCGAGCATGACGCCCAGCCCGATCCCGACGATCCAGCCGAGGATGGTCGTGAACATCCCCTCGGCGAACACGATCGCGACCAGCTCCGCGCCGAGCAGGAAGCCGACGATCGCGCCCCACACGGGCAGCAGCAGGTAGAAGACCCGCGTGCCGTATGCCGCGACGAGCGTCCCGAGGGCGATGCCGGCGACCCCGAGAACGATTCCGCCCATGCTCCTCCTCCGCGCCGTGACGGACGGCGCCCCGGATGATCGCATACGCCGACGCGTGTCAGCCCGCACGAT